>NZ_JACHLR010000008.1 GCF_014204535.1 Novosphingobium chloroacetimidivorans | reverse complement strand
GGCGGCGCCCCCCCCCCGGCGGGGGGTGGGCGCCGCCCCCCCCCCACCACCCCCCGGGGGGGTTGGTTGGGCTCTATTCTTCCCCCCCCCCGCGGGGGGGGGGGGGGGGGGGGGGGGGGGGGGGGGACCGCTTGCCAAGCGAGGGGTGGAGGGGCTTCTCCTGCGTCACCTCACCGCAGCAGATGCCTGGCGAACTCGCGCACCAGCCCACCGCGCAGCGCCTTGCGAGCGTCACCCTCCGGCGTCCACCACCAGCCATCCGCCTGCATCTTGCGCGCGGCCTCGACGAACCGGTCGGCGACCTCGTCGAACTCGGCATCGCCATAGGCCAGGCTGAAGATCAGCCGACCCGAGCCGACCCAGCTCAACGCCAGTCCCTCCGCTCTCAAGTAGAACTGCAACATCCAATGATAGCGCGAGGGCACGGTATGCCAGATCGTCCAGATCGTGCCGAGATTGGCAACCCTCACTGGCACGCCGGCCGCCTCCAGCCGTGCGTTGAGCGAGGCGGCGCGCAAGTTCCACCGCTCATCCACCTCGTGGTAGAGCGCCCTGCCCTCTTCGCTTTCCATGTGCCGCAGGAACGCGTCCATCGCGCCCATGACGTAGGGGTGCGAATTGAAGGTGCCCCGGGCGAAGCAGATGTCGGCGGGCCGGTCTTCCTTGAAGCGCTTCATCAGCGCCGCCTTGCCACACAGCACGCCCACCGGGAGGCCACCGCCCAGCGTCTTGCCATAGGTGATCATGTCCGCCTCGATCCCGAAGTACTCGCAGGCCCCTCTTCTTGCGAGGCGGAAGCCGGTGAACACCTCGTCGACGATCAGCACGATGCCCGCCTTGCGGCAGACCTGCGTCAACCGGCGCAGCCAGGCCGAGTAGGCGGCGCGATCCGCCCGACCGTCCTTGCGGCCACCGACCAGGGTCGAGTCGCCCGGCGCTCCCGCGTTGGGGTGCATGGCCTGCAGCGGGTTCACCAGCACGCAGGCGATGTTCTTGCGCGTGGAAAGCACCTCCAGCGTCGCCTCGCTCATGTCCGCCAGCGTATAGGTACCCTCGGCTGGCACCGGATTGCCGATGCCGGGCTGCACGTCGCCCCACCAGCCATGGTAGGCGCCGGCGAACCGCACCAGATGCGAGCGTCTGGTATGATACCGCGCCAGCCGCACCGCCTGCATGACGGCCTCGGTGCCCGACATGTGAAACGACACCGCATCCAGCCCAGAGATCACCTTCAGCCGGCGCACATTGTCGGCGACGATCGGGTGCAGCCCGGCCAGCGTCGGGCCCAGCGCAGACGTAGTGGCGATCCCCTCTGCCACCATCGCGCGATACGCGTCGACGCCCAGCAGGTTCACGCCATAAGAGCCGGTCAGGTCGTAGAACCGATTGCCGTCGAGGTCGGTCAGGGTCACGCCCTCGGCCGCCTGGTAGAAGCTGCCCGCGCCCAGCCGCTCGCGCACCACGGGGCTGAACTGGAACGGCACGCGATAGGCGCCGGTGAACTCCAGGTCGGGGATGCTGTCGCGGATCTCGGCAGTGTAGGCGCGCGTTTTGGCGAACCGCTCAACATAGAACGCCGACAGGCGATCGAGCGCGGCGCGGCGGCGGCCAGTCACCTCGACGGGCGCATCGTCGGCGCGGAAGAACTCGTCCGGCGTCAAGGCATAGCCCGGGACCAGTCCCGCGACCCGCTTGGCCATGCGCACGTGCCCGGTGAGCGAGCGGTGCTTGGCCCGCGACAAACGCAGCCGCTCGCGCGCCTTCTCCGCCCCCACGATGGCGGCCGCCGCACCCAGAATGCCCCAAGCCAACTTGCCTTGCTTCAACTCATGTCCCCTGCGTTCAGCTCTGAACCGGGGCGGAAGGACCCACGATGAGCCTGCGTTCCGCCGTGATGCGCGCCGCTGCCCAGGAGGATCTCAACTTCCTCCTCACCAACCGCATCCCGCGCCATGCCCTCACCCGCTTCATGGGCTGGTTCAGCAAGCGCGAGCACCCGGCGGTGCGAACAGCGTCGATCGCGCTATGGCGCCTGTTCTGTGACGTGGATTTGACGGATGCGGCGGAAAAGCATTTCCCCAGCCTCCACGCCGCCTTCGTCCGCCGCTTGCAAGACGGAGCGCGCAGCGTGGACCCGGATCCGCAAGTGATCGTCTCGCCGAGCGACGGGATCGTCGGAGCGTTCGGCCGCATCGCCGATGGCCAGGTGTTCCAGGTGAAGGGCTTCCCGTACGCGATCGCCGACCTGCTCGGCAGCGACAGCGATGCCGAACAATGGCGCGACGGATGGTTCGTGACGCTGCGCCTCACGGCAGGCATGTACCACCGCTTCCACGCACCGCACGACCTTGCCGTGGAGCAAGTGCGCTACATTTCCGGCGACACCTGGAACGTGAACCCGATCGCGCTCAAGCGTGTCGAGCAACTGTTCTGCAAGAACGAGCGCGCGCCGATCACCGTACGGCTTGCAAGCGGGGCACGGATTGCGCTGGTCCCCGTCGCAGCCATACTCGTTGCCAGCATTCGCCTGCCGTTCCTGGACGAGAGCCGTAACGTACGTGCCGGCGGCGAAGGGGTGCGCGTCTCGGCCGCCCGCTTCGCCAAGGGCGACGAGATGGGCTGGTTCGAGCATGGATCCACCATCGTCGTGCTTGCCTCCGCCGACTGCCCGCCAGTCGCGTCCTTGCGCGAGGGCGACCGGATCGCGATGGGCCAGCCATTGCTGCGGATCGAGGTCAGCGCTTCTCCAGCGGCATGATGTAGACATCGAGGTGGCGCAGCTTGTCCGCCTCGTCGAACTCGTAGATGGTTACGGTGTTCGACACGTCCATGACGCCGCCGTGGGTATTGCGCTCTTCCAGTTCCAGGATCACCAGGCCGGGCGTCTCGGTCACACGGCGCAGCGTTCCTTCCCAGGTGGTGCCGGCGCCGTATCGCGAGATGTAGGACTTGTAGGTGGACCAGCCGAAGGTTTCCGCCTGCGCGCCCAGGAACACGCCTTGCCGCTCGAAGGTATCGACATCGACGATCTGCTCGATGGGCGCCCAATCCGCGTCGGTCAGAGCGCGCGTCTTTACGGTTTCGATGATCTCGGCAAACCGCTCGCTATAGGCGATGACCTTCCGGGTCAGCCCGGTGAACTGGCTGGAATGCGGCATCTCGTTGGCCATCTCGCTCTCCCGTGCTTCTTTATATGGCGAAGTATCGCGCGCCCGGTTCGGGCCGGCAAGTGCTGTCCCGTCCATCGCATGAGCGTTGACGGCAAGTGCCATAGGTGATCGAACGGCCCGGTGAACGAGCCTTTCTCAGAGCCGAACCCACCGGAAAGCACCCAGACGCGCGCAGCCGAAGCAGCGGCCGTGCGGCGGCGCTGGATCACGTTGGCCGAAGTGCTGACGGTCATCGCGGTCAGCATCTCGGCGCTGACTCTCTGGAACAGCTGGAGCGAACGCCGCGACGGCGAAGCGGCCCGGGAGAACGAGGCAAGGCAAGCCTCCAAGCGCGTTCAGACGCTGGTGCTGACCGCGGTGGTCGCCAGCGACGACACACTGACGCTCAAGCCGGCGGCCGAAGAGCAGGCGGTGCAAAGCCAACGTGTCACCTTCCCGACGGCGTTGAGCCTCCCTCCGGCCCAGACCACCGGCGAGCCGCGCATCGAAGCGGCCTGGTTCGGCCGGGCGCTCATCACCGCGCGCGAGAAGGCCAGCATGCCCGACGAGAGTCGTGGCGATGAGCGCCTGCCGGTCACGATCGCCACACGCTTCCTGGTCGACGGCAAGCCGCATGACGATGTCGCGATCTACGACGTGGGCTACTCCATCAGCGGACGCTGGCTGAGTGGCCACACGTTGACCTTGCGCGGCATTTCGTTGGTTTCACGCGTCCGCAGCGGCCAGGCACAAGCCGCGCTCGATGCGCGCTGGCGCACGCTTTTCCCCGGCAAGACCAAGTAGACTTACGCGCCCCGTCCGACCTCTTCGAAGCACGCTTGCCCCACCAGGGCAATGTTCGGGGGAACCTGCCCAGCCTTCCCCGCGTTTGCTTGCGAGAGAAGAGGAATTCGTATGCAGAACGGGCACTTAACAAATATCATGACGCGACGATCGGCACCGGTTCCCGCGGCGCAGGATTGCTTTTCCGACGCGTTCCAACGGGATCTTGCGCGTTGGAACCGCACCCGGCTCGAGCCGCAGTTCCCCGACGAGGACTGGCGTGGCACCCTCGAGAGCGATGCACAGATGCTGCAGCTCGAAGGCGAGTTCCTCGAAGCCTTGCGTGCGCAAGTGCAGGCGGAGGCCGCAAGCGCGCCTACCGCTCCCGACGCCTTCATCGCCTGGTTCGAAGGCCTGATCGAGACCGGACCCGGCCAAGGCGACCCGCTGTTCCCCTGGATCGCCGAGCGTGCCACGCGCGACGAGATTCGCTGGTTCTTCGAGCAGGAAGCCGCGGGCGAGGCAGGCTTCGATGACCTGGTCGCCTACACCCAGGTCAAGCTGCCCGACCAGGCCAAGCTGGAATTGGCCCGCAACTACTGGGACGAAATGGGCCGCGGCAATGCCAAGGGCATGCACGGCCCGATGCTGCACAAGATCTCCGACGTTCTGGACGTTCGGCCCACCATCGAGGGCACTGTAGGAGAGAGCCTGGCGCTGGCCAATGCGATGACCGGCATGGCCACGTCTCGCCGCTATGCCTGGCACTCGGTCGGCGCGCTCGGCGTCATCGAACTCACCGCGCCGGGCCGCTCGGCCGCAGTCGCGCAAGGGCTACGCCGCGTCGGCCTGAGCGGCAAGGAGCGCCACTACTTCGATCTGCATGCGGTGCTCGACGTAAAGCACAGCGAGGCGTGGAACCAGGAGGCGTTGCTTCCGCTCGTGCGGGAAGATCCGCGCCGCGCGACCGCCATCGCGGAGGGCGCGCTGATGCGATTGACTTGCGGCAAGCGCTGCTTCGATCGCTATCGCAAGCAGCTGTGGGGGGCACACACGCCGCAGCTCGCGGTGCTGAACTGAAGAAGGATTTGCGGGCTGTCCGGTTTGGCGGCTTCAGAAGGTCGATGTGGAGGCGGTGGTAGAATGCTCGTCTGAACCCTGCCCGATGTCGCCCGACTGGCGCAGGGTCAGTCTGCCGGGCGCGGAGGCACGGGGTAGAGAATGAAGTCGTCGTGCACGTCGATCCTGGGGCTTTGGCCTTGAGCCGCGGCAGCCCTCTGAAGCTCTGTGATAGCTTCGGGCAGTAGAGCCAGCCCATGCTCGCCGGGGTGCGACTCTGCTTTCATCGGGTAATCCCGACCGGGCACGGCGGTCATCTCGATGTGCGCACCGAGCACAGCTCGAACAGGATGTTCGCTGGCGAAGGCCGCCAGCCGATCGGCACTCGCGTGGAACGTATCCATGCGATCGGTCGGTACATAGAGACGGCCGGGGTAGAGCATGTCGCCCGAGAACAGCAGCTGCGTGCGCGCATCATAGACCATGATGTGCGCCGGCTCGTGCCCCGGTGTTGGGATCACATCGAGCACGCGCCCGCCCAGGTCGATACGGCCCAGTCCTCGCGGCCAATCTGCAATGCCGAAGAACGTCGCGACGTCCGCAGGGTTCAGACCTACCACCTTCGTATTCGGCCGACTGCGAAGCTCGTCATCGCCGGCATGGTGGTCCCCATGGCTGTGCGAATGCGCCACGATGAGCGGAAGCGCCTTTCCACCAAGCTTCCTCTGGTGCGCCTCCATCAGGCGATCGATCGTGGGCCGGATTTGTAGCCCGCCGGCGCCGCTATCGATCAGCAGGGCTCTATCACGGCCGAACAGGAGATAAAGAAACGGCGCTTCGAAGTTCGTGCGCACCGACTGGCGGATGACGTATGTGTCGTTATCGATCCGCTGCACTTGCGTCTCGGGCTCGCCTTTGGACGTGCCATCGATCCACGGTGCAAACTGTGGCGCCCTCGCGGGCGGGGCAGCGCCGGCGACAAACAGCGCCACAGATGTCGCCAGCAGCACGCGTGATACTGCCCGTTTGTAGCGTAGCTGCCCGATCACGGCTGTGCTCCGAAAAGTGGGAGGGCGCCGACCGTTGCCGGCGCCCTCCCTCGTCAGTAGTGGAACCGCATGTCCACGCCGATGCGGCGCGGCGTGAGGACGTTGTAGCCATAGTAGCGCTCGACGACGTCGGTGCGCACCTGGTTGAACGAGCTGACATCATTCTGGACGCCGGTGATCGCGTAGTTGTCGAAGATGTTGTCCGCGAAGATGCCGAGGTCGAAGTGCTCGCCGTGGTAGGTGACTGAGGCACGGTGGATCATGTAGTCGGGAATGACCTCGCCATTTCCGCGCAGACCAATGCGCGAGTAGATGTTGCCGGTGTAGGTCGCTGCCCAGCTCGCCTCGATATCCGCGCCATTCGCCAGCGGGTATGTATAGGTCAGCTGTGCCGAACCCTGGTGCTTGGTCGAGCTTGGCAGTCGGTCGCCGTCGAACACAGGATTGGGAACACCTTGGCTGACGACGATATCAGCCGCATCTTCGGTGAGTTGGGCGTCCGTGTACGAGTACGTGCCACGCAGCGTCAGTTCGGGAGTGATCCTGAACTCACCCGAGAACTCGACACCCTGCGATCGGGCTTTACCGGCATTGACGGTGATCCCGACTGCGCCGTTGATCGTCTGGCTGGGCGTTTGAAGATCAGTCCAGTCGACATGGAACGCGTCGACGGTAAACTGCAGACGCTTGTCGAGCAGCGATGCGCGTAAGCCGATTTCGATGTTCTTGGTCTTGTCCGGGCCATATCCTAGCTCGTTTGGCAACGCGCAGACATTCTGCCCAGGCGGAAGTGGCTGAATACACGGCGCAACCCGGTTCACGTTGCCTGTACGATAGCCGGTCGAGTAGGTGCCGTAGAGCAGCAGATCGTCATTGAACTTGTAAGACGTGTTTGCCTTCCACACGAAGCCATCGTCATCGGTATTGCCCGAACGAATGCGGCTGGGAGTGAACTGGACCAGCGGATAGGGCGTCCGTCGAATGCCTCCCGCCGTCAGCGGGGTGTCTGTCGCACCCTCAGCGAACGCCTTGTACTTGTAGTAGCGCAAGCCGCCGGTCACCTGCCAGGCGTCTGTGATGTGGAAGGTGGCCTCACCATAGGCTGCCATCTCTTTCGTGCGGGTGTTCACGAACGACATGTATTCGAGGTTGTCTGGACGAAAGACGCCGAAGAATCCCGGCAGGCCCGGCGTGTACTCACGATATTGAGAGCCAGAACGCAAGTTGTTGTAGAAGCCGCCGAGAACCCAGCTCAAGGGGCCGCCGTGAGTGGAAACCAGACGCACTTCCTGGTTGAATTGTCGATATTTGACAGCAGAGGTGTTAAATGATGAGAATTGCGGGAACGCTTCATACCCGTAATTCAGATCAAGCAGCAGATCGGTGTTGTCGCTGACCTGATCGATATCCTGTGTGGTCCAAGCGCTTGTCGAGACCACCTGCGCGAAGCCGCCGAGGGCGATGTTAAACTCCGCCGCATACAAGTCAGCATTCCGGCTGCGCGGCTCTAGATAACGAGTTGCGTTTTCGTACTTGCCCGTCCCAAGGACGCCCGCGCTGTTGGCCTGGTCGCCGCCCGTCTTGGTCTCCTGGTGCGCGTAAGTCAGGTAGGCCTTGATGTCGGGATTGAGCTCCAGCAGCAGCTGGTTGCGGGTCGTGAGCGTCCGCTCGTCGTTGACATCCTTCTTGCTGTAGAAATTGGCCGCGCGTTGCGCTGCTGTGCCCAGCGATGCCCCGGCGCCCGTCGGGCTACGACCGGGCTGTGGATCGGAGACCCCCGGTTGAAGTAGAAGGGCGTTGTTGTCGATGAATCCCAGCACGTTGTAATAGCCGGTGGTCGAGCGGAACGCGACGTGATCGGCGATGATGGGGATATTGATCGTGCCATCCATCACGAACCCGGGATCGCTGGCATGCGCCATATCGAAAACGCGCGCATGGGCATCGACCGTGAACTTACTGCTATCCGGACGGTTCGGGATGTACCGCACTGCGCCTGCCAGGGTGCCCAAACCGTAGAGCGTGCCCTGAGGCCCCTGAAGCACTTCGACGCGCGCGATATCGATCAGCTTGAAGTCGAGATAGAGCGGCACTTCGCCCAGGTACACACCCACCGCACTTTCGTAGGCAGAGCCGCCGCTAGCATCGTCCGATGAGATGCCGCGCAGAACGATGTTGCCGGTCGAGCTTGGACCGGTGTCTCGCACCGTCATGCCCGGCGTGAACGCCGCCAAGTCCTGGACGTCGTCGATGCGGTTGCGCGTGAGCTGTTCCTGGCCGACGGCGCTGATGTTGATCGGCACGTCCTGCAGTGTCGTCGAACGGCGCGTCGCGGTAACGACGATCTCGTTGGCGTTGGTTGCCGTCGCTCCGTCCGCGGCTTCCTGAGCCAAGGCCGGAGTTGCGGCAGAACTCATCAGAATGGTCGCACAGAGCAACTTGGTGCGGAATGTCTGTTTGGTCACGTCGGCCCCCTCATGGACAAAAGCCTGTTGTGACATCTCACTCCCGATATATCCGGTTTTCCGGTGATCGTTTGCCGATCTTGTTCGCGTTTCGACTGTAAAGCAATAGAGCAAAGCAGCAGTATTCGCGTGCGATCTCAAGAGAGACACACAATGTAAAATCTTCATGGGACGCCGGATCGGCATCCTGCAAAGTAACGTAAACTGTCGCGCGCAGACCAATCGAGTAGCGCACATTCGGATTACCGCAGTCCTCCTCCGGCGATCGCTCGGAGGTATCGGCCGGAGGACACCATGGCAGCCCGGTTGCGGCTGCCGTCGTGTCCTTTTCCGGTCGACTTGGATGTACGGTATCGATATTACGGATAGCGTCAAGCGTAATAACGACAGAACTGTCATACGCATGCTGCACTGCAGAAATCCGTTACTCTCGACATACTGAGCGGACGCTTCCAACCGTGCTGCGACAATGATTTGACGGGTAGGTAGGTGATTCGCCGCACGATTGATTCGAGCTTTCGTTCTGAACCGCATGGTGCCGATACGGCAGTTATCCTGATGTTAGGCCCTGTTTCACCGACCACCCGTCCTACACCTTCTCACGCGCCTGGTATTACAAAATGGTAGAAACGTAATATCAGCACTGGACAAGGCAGCGATCCCGATTGATGCTGCACTGCGAAAGGGGACGAATCATGGTTCTGAGGTCGCTAGGCAAGACGAGCAAGATCGCACTGGTTGCGGGTATGCTCATGCTGGCATCATGCTCGGGCCAGAGCAGCGTCCCGGAGAAGCGGACCGAGTTCAACATCGGCTGGTCGATCTACGCCGGCTGGATGCCGTGGCCCTATGCGCAACAAGCAGGTATCGTGAAGAAGTGGGCCGACAAGTACGGCCTCAAGATCAACTTCGTTCAAGTCAACGATTACGTCGAGTCAGTAAACCAGTACACTGCAGGCAAGTTCGACGGAGTGACCGTAACGAACATGGATGCGCTCACGATCCCCGCCGCGGGCGGCAAGGACACCAGCGCGATCATCGTCGGCGACTATTCCAACGGCAACGACGGCGTCCTGATCAAGGGCGGCGACACGCTGAGCGCGATCAAGGGCAAGTCGGTCAACCTCGTCGAGCTCTCGGTCTCGCACTACCTGCTGGCGCGCGCACTCTCGACCGTGGGCATGTCGCTGACCGACGTGAAGACGGTGAACACCTCCGATGCCGACATCGTCGCGGCCTTCGCCAGCGCCGATAGCTCGGCCGCGGTCGCCTGGAACCCGCAGCTCTCTGTTATGAAGGGCCAGGCCGGCGCCAGGGAAGTCTTCAGCTCCGCGCAGATCCCCGGCGAAATCCTGGACCTGCTGGTGGTCGATACCGCCACCATCAAGGCCAACCCGAACCTGGGCAAGGCGCTCGCGGGCATCTGGTACGAGACGCTGGCGCTGATGAAGCAGCAGGACGCCAAGGGCAAGGAAGCGCGCGCGGCCATGGCAAAGCTCGCCGGCGCGACCCCGGAGTCGTTCGATAGCCAGCTGTCGACGACCTACCTCTACTCCGATCCGAAGGCCGCCGTCACTGCAACCGCCTCGCCCGAGATCATGACCAACATGAAGCGCGTACGCGACTTCAGCTTCTCCAAGGGGCTGTTCAAGGGCGCGGCTTCGGCCGACGCGGTCGGGATGAGCTTCCCCGGCAACAAGACGCTGGGCGACGCGCAGCGGGTGACGCTGCGCTTCGACAGCAGCTTCATGCAGTACGCCGCCGACGGCAAGCTGTGATCGCTATGCGCCCTCAGGCAAACGCAACGATGGAACTCACATGCGCTGGGTGAACCGTCAGCCCAAGAGAGGCGATCGCCTGCTGCTGGGCGCCCTGCCGATCGTGGCACTCCTGATCCTCTACCTCGTGCTGGCGGCACAGCGGCACACGCTGAACCCGCTGGACAAGATCCTGCCGCTGCCCGGCGCGATGGTCTCGGGCATGTCGGCGCTGCTGCTGCAGCCGGACCAGCTCTCCGGTCAGATCGTATTCTGGGCGGACACCCTGGCCAGCCTGCAACGCCTCGGTCTCGGCTTGGCGATCTCGACTTTGATCGCGCTGGTCCTGGGCCTCGTGCTCGGCGTCCTGCCGCCGGTCCGCGCCACCCTCGGGCCGCTCGTCACCGGCATAGCGGTCATCCCGCCCATCGCGCTGCTGCCGATCCTGTTCATCGCGCTGGGCCTGGGCGAAACGGCCAAGATCACGCTGATCGTCGTGGGCATCACGCCGGTCATGGTGCGCGACATCGTGGCGCACGTAGCGGCGCTCCCCCGCGAGCAGATCGTCAAGGCGCAGACGCTGGGCGCCAACAGCTGGCAGATCATGATCCGCGTCGCCCTGCCCCAGGCCATGCCGCGGCTGCTGCAGGCCATGCGTCTGGCGCTCGGGCCGGCCTGGGTGTTCCTGATCTCGGCCGAGGCGATCGCATCGGACGTGGGCCTGGGTTATCGCATCTTCCTCGTCCGCCGCTACCTGTCGATGGACGTCATCATTCCCTACGTCGCCTGGATCGCGCTGCTCGCGATCGCGATGGACGTAGCCCTGACGCAAGCCAGCCGCCGCGGCTTTGCCTGGGCCCACGGAGCGGCACATTGAGCGCGCTCCTCAGCCTCAAGGACCTGTGGGTCGAGTACGGTGACAAGGTCGTGCTCGAGCGGGTGAACCTGGAGGTCGCCGCCGGCTCCTTCGTCTCCGTGGTGGGCCCTTCGGGTGCGGGCAAGAGCAGCCTCCTGCGAGTGGTGCTGGGCCAGGAGCAGCCGACACGGGGCTCGATCCTGCTCGACGGCACGCCACTCGCGCCCGAGTGCGGCCCGGATCGCGGCGTCGTCTTCCAGCGCTACTCTGTGTTCCCGCACCTGACCGCGTTGCGCAATGTCGTGATGGGGCTGGAACTGGAGCAGGCGCCGTTCTCCGCCCGGCTGTTCGGCAGTGCCAGGCGCGCGGCGCGCGATCGGGCGGCAGAGATGCTCGGTGCCGTGGGCCTGGGCCATAGCCTGGACCTCTATCCGGCCGAAATGTCGGGAGGCATGCAGCAGCGCCTCGCCATCGCGCAGGCCCTGATCAAGCGTCCGCGCATCCTCCTGCTCGACGAGCCGTTCGGCGCGCTCGATCCGGGTATCCGGGCCGACATGCACGCGCTCATCACCAGGCTATGGCGCGACTATTCGCTGACCATCATCATGGTGACGCACGACATCAAGGAAGCCTTCCAACTGGGAACGCGGGTGCTGGCGCTCGACAAGCGCCGCCACGATCCGCACGCGCCGCACCGCTTCGGCGCCACCGCCGTCTACGACCTCGCGCTCACCAAGCGTGAAGAGCCCTCGGTCGACACCGGCCCTGAGACCACGCTCGTCACTCGAGAGGATGCGGCATGAGCACCGACGGCACCGGTCTGGCCAGGCTCAGCATGAGCCTTCCGGCCGATCTCTTCCGGCAGCTCGACGCCATGGTGGAAGAGCGCGGCCTGCCCTCGCGCTCGCAGCTGATCGCCGAACTGATCCGCCATGCCCTGGCCGAGCATGCCGCCTCGATCCGGCCGGACGAGATGCTCGCGGGCACCGTGACCATCGTCTATCGCGCCGATCGCGGCCGGGTCCGTCATCAGTTGGCCGAAACCCAGGCCGACTACCTCAAGGAAGTGATCTCGGCCCAGCACGTCTTCCTTGAGGAAGACCAGTCGCTGGAGGTCCTGCTCGTCCAGGGCCCGGCCATTCGCCTCAAGGATCTGTGCGACGCCTTGCGCCGGGTGCGCGGCGTCCAGCAACTCCAGCTCGTCACCACCACCGCGCTGCTGCCACCGCTCCACGAGCAGGAAACCAGCAGCCGCAAGCCCGCGGGAGCGACCGCATGACTCCGAGGATCGCATGACACAGGTACTCGCCAATCCCCTCGCCGCCCGCGACCATGCCCGCGCCATGGCCGGCACCAAAGTCGATGCCATGCCGGTGCTGCCACCGGTCGCCGAGGATCTGCCGCAAGGCGTCTCCTCCGATGACTTGCTCTGGGAGGAGACGGTCGCGCCGGGCGGCTATGCCACGCGGCGCCTCGCGCGGGGATCGCGCCTGCGGCTGATCGACGTGGAGGGCGATGCCTGCGCCTCGCTGCTGGTGTTCAACGCCGAAATGCCGGCAGAGCGGCTGAACGTCGCCGACACGGTCAAGGTCCAGTGGAACGCCTACCTCGGCGCGGGCAAGCTGCTGCTGTCCGACATGGGACGCGTGCTGATGACTCTGATGGAGGATGGCGCCGGCACCCACGACGCGTTCAGCGGCACCTCCAACGCCGCTACGAACGAGGCCAAGTACGGCGAAGGCCGCAACAGCGGGGCCTATCCCAATGGTCGCGACCGCTTCCTCCTCGGCGCTGCCAAGCACGGCCTGCTGCGGCGCGACGTTCACCCTTGCGTGAACCTGTTCAAGGGCACCCGCATCGAGGAGGACGGCACGATCACGCCGGTGGTCGGCCCGTTCGAGCCTGGCCGCGAAGTGGTGCTGCGCGCCGAGATGGACGTGATCGTCGTGCTCGCCAATTGCCCGCACGTGCTCGATCCGCGTCAGGACTACACCGTCACTCCGCTGCGCGTGACCGCTTGGAGAGGTCCGATAACGCCGCTGGACGACCCCGCCCGCAATGCGACGCCCGAGGGCCTGCGCGCCTTCGAGAACGCCGAAGATTACTTCCGCCGCTGAGGACCCTTAGCATGAGCGCCGATCCCCATGTCGCCGGCCTGCCCGGCCCCGTTCTGCACGACGTTGTCGTGCCCGCCCGCGCCCCCTGGCTCCATCACGTCAAGGCGGGACAGACCCTGCGCATCGTCGACCTGGAGGGCAACCAGGCGGTCGACTTCCTGCTCTACTCCGCCGCCGACGATAGCGAGCGCTATTCGATGCAGGACACCGTCTCGGCGCAGGGCAACCTGTTCCTGCGCGTGGGCACCGTGCTGCGCTCCAACGAAGGCCGGCCGATGATGACCATCGCCGCCAGCGCGGTGCCATATCACGACACGATCGGCGGCGCCTGCTCGTGCGAATCCAACACCTTGCGCTATGGCCACCACACCAAGTCGCAACACGCCTGTGTCGAGAACTTCCTGGAAGCCAATCTCCTGGAAGGCCGCGGCAAGCGCGACATCGTATCGAACATCAATTTCTTCATGAACGTACCGGTCGAGCCGGACGGGTCGCTGGGCATCGTCGACGGAATCTCCGCGCCGGGCCTGACCGTTGATCTGCGGGCGGAGATGGACGTGATCGTCGTCGTCTCCAACTGCCCGCAGATCAACAACCCCTGCAATGCCTTCAATCCCACCCCCGTCCGCATGATCGTTTCCGCATGAGCCAGGATACGAAGTTCGACACGGTCCTGATCGCCAACCGGGGCGCGATTGCCACACGGATCATCCGCACCTTGCGGCGAATGGGCCTGCGCTCGGTGGCCGTCTATTCCGAGGCGGACGCGGGCTCGCTCCACGTGGCGCAGGCAGACGAGGCGGTGTGCATCGGCGCGGCGCCCGCCGTTGAGAGTTACCTCGATGGCGCGAAGATCATCGCCGCCGCAAAGGCGACCGGCGCCGGCGCGATCCATCCGGGTTACGGCTTCCTCGCGGAGAACGCCGAATTTGCCGAGGCTTGCGCGGCCGCTGGCATCGCGTTCATCGGGCCGACGACAGAGAACATCCGTGTGTTCGGCCTGAAGCACAGCGCGCGCGATCTAGCCGCAAGCCATGACGTGCCGCTGGCACCCGGCACCGGCCTCCTCACCGACGAGGAAGAGGCCGCACAGGCCGCGCGCGAGATCGACTTCCCGGTCATCCTCAAGGCGACGGCCGGCGGCGGCGGCATCGGCATGCGCGTGTGCGAGGACGAGGCCGCCGTGCGCGAGAACTTAGCCGCCGTCGTGCGCCTGGGCGAAGGAAACTTCGGCGATGCCGGCGTCTTCCTGGAGCGCTACGTGCGCCGCGCTCGCCATGTCGAAGTGCAGATCTTCGGGGATGGCCAGGGCCGCGTCGTCGCACTGGGCGAACGCGACTGCTCGCTCCAGCGCCGCAACCAGAAGGTGGTCGAAGAAGCGCCCGCACCGCTCCTTCCCCCCGAAGTGCGCGCCGCGCTGTACGATGCCGCCATCCGTCTCGGGCAAGCCGCGCGCTACCGCTCTGCCGGCACGGTCGAGTTCCTCTACGACGCCGACCGGCGCGAGTTCTTCTTCCTGGAAATGAACACCCGCCTACAGGTCGAGCATGGCGTGACCGAAGAGGTCATGGGCATCGATCTGGTCGAGTGGATGATCCGCGGCGCCGCGGGCGATTTCGCCTTCCTCGACGAGGAGCGCAGCGGTCCCAATGGTCACGCGGTGCAGGTCCGCCTCTACGCGGAGGATCCGGCGCTCGACTACCGCCCCACCTCGGGCACGCTGACCGCCGTCGAGTTCCCCGACAACATCCGCGCCGAAACCTGGGTGCTTGCCGGCAGCACCGTCAGCGCCTGGTACGATCCGATGCTCGCCAAGCTGATCGTCCACGCGCCGACACGCGAGCAGGCGGTCACCGCGATGCAGGCCGCGCTCGACCAGAGCCGGGTTGACGGCATCGAGACAAACTTACGCTGGCTGCGCGACGTCGTGCGCACCGAAGCCTTCGTCAGCGGCGAAGTCTCGACCCGCGTCCTCGACACCATCGGCTACCATCCGCGCAGCATCCGCGTGATCAGCGGCGGCACCTCGACGACAGTGCAGGACTGGCCAGGCCGCCAGGGCTTGTGGGCCATCGGCGTGCCGCCCTCGGGTCCGATGGACGACCAGTCGTTCCGCCTCGGCAATCGCCTGCTCGGCAACGCCGAGGGCACCACCGGTCTGGAGATCACCGCTGCCGGACCGACGCTGCTATTCAACGCCTCGGCCCGCATCTGCCTGACCGGAGCGGACTTCGGCGCCACGCTGGACGGCATGCCCGTCATGCGCGGCACCGCCATCGACATCGCCGCCGGGCAGACCCTCGCGCTTGGCCGTGCCTCGGGCGGTGGGATGCGCGGGTACCTGCTGTTCGCCGGCGGTCTCGACATCGCGCCCTATCTCGACAGTCGGGCGACGTTCGAGCTGGGCCAGTTTGGCGGCCATGCCGCGCGGCCTCTTCTTGCCGGCGATACGCTCCACCTCGGCGACGAGCCGGTCGGCGAGGCCCTGCCCGCCGGCTCCCTGCCCGACCTCTCCGAGCCCTGGGCGATCCGCGTCCTCTACGGGCCGCACGGCGCGCCCGACTTCTTCACCGGTGACGATATCGACACGATCGTCGGCGCAGAGTGGCAGGTCCACTACAACTCCAACCGCACCGGCGTGCGCCTCATCGGCCCCAAGCCGCAATGGGCGCGGACCGACGGGGGCGAGGCGGGCCTCCATCCCTCCAACATCCACGACAATCCCTATGCCATCGGCGCTGTGGATTTCACCGGCGACATGCCGATCATCCTGGGCCCGGACGGCCCTTCGCTCGGCGGTTTCGTCTGCCCCTTCGTGGTGATCGCCGCCGATCGCTGGATGATCGGACAGCTGGCCGCCGGCGACCGCGTCCGCTTCGTGCCCGTCACCATCGAGGACGCCGCGGCCGCCGACATGGCACAGCAGGCGCTGCTCGCAGGCGAGACGCCAGTCCCGGTGGACACGGCGCGCACCATCGCCAGCCTCTCTCCCATCCTGGCCGATATCCCGGTCCAGGAAGGCCTGCGCCCGCGTACCGTCTACCGCCAGCAGGGTGACCGCAACATCCTGGTCGAATACGGCGACATCGTGCTCGACATAGAACTGCGCATCCGCGTTCAGGCGCTGCTGCAGGAGCTTGAGCGTCAGGCGCTCCCCGGCGTGATCGACATCACCCCCGGCATCCGATCGCTGCAGTTCCACTTCGACGGCGAGCGGATGGACCAGGCCGCCGCACTCGCCGCGCTGATCGCGGCCGAGGAGAAACTGGGCGATCTCGAGGATTTCGCGATCCCCTCGCGCATCGTCCACCTGCCGCTCAGCTGGCGTGACCCCGCGATCACCGAGACGATCGACAAGTACATCAGCGGCGTGCGCGACGATGCGCCCTGGTGCCCCGACAACATCGAGTTCATCCGTCGCGTCAATGGCTTGCCCGATGCCGCCGCCGTAGAGGCGATGGTGTTCGACGCCAGCTACCTCGTGCTGGGCCTGGGCGACGTGTACCTCGGCGCACCGGTTGCCACTCCGGTCGATCCGCGCCACCGTCTCGTCACCACCAAGTACAACCCGGCACGCACCTGGACGCCGCCCAACGTCGTGGGCATCGGCGGCGCCTATATGTGCATCTACGGCATGGAAGGCCCGGGCGGCTACCAGCTGTTCGGCCGCACCATCCAGGTGTGGAACACGCACGGCCAGACGGACGCCTTCGTCGAAGGCAAGCCCTGGCTGCTGCGCTTCTTCGACCAGATCCGCTTCTTCCCGGTGAGCGCGGAAGAACTGACAGAATGGCGCCGCGACTTTCCGGCCGGCCGCCGCTCGATAGAGGTCGAGCACTCCGAGTTCCGCCTGTCCGACTACCGGGCGATGCTCCGCGACAATGCGGACCCGATCACGCGGTTCGAGACTCAGCGCCAGGCCGCCTTCGATGCCGAGCGCGCCGCCTGGCACGAAAGCGGCGAGTTCGACCGCGTCAGCGCCCACGATCTCGACGCCGCACCTCCCGCCGCGATCGAAGTGCCCGAGGGCGCGGACCTGATCGAAGTGCCGTTCGGCGGCAGTGTGTGGAAGCTGCTCGTCTCTGTCGGGGACGAGATCAAGGCCGGCGACACGATCGCCGTGATGGAGGCTATGAAGATGGAGTTCCCCGTGGAAAGCCCCGGTTCGGGCACGGTCGCGGCCCTCTACATGCAGGAACGCCAATCGCTGCAACCCGGCGCCGCCATGCTCGCCCTGAGGCGTCACTCATGAGCGGGCTCCAGCGCCAGAGCGCGACGGAAATCGCCAAGGCCGTCGCCAGTGGCGACAGGACCGCGGTCGACGTGGCCGAGGAAACCCTCGCTCGCATCGAAGCCTATGACGCGGTGCAACGCGCTATCTGGATCAGCCGCGCCGAGCGCGAAGACGTGCTTGCCGCCGCCCGCTCCGTCGATGCCCGTATTGCCGCCGGAGAGGTGCTGCCGCTCGCCGGCGTGCCCTTCGCGGTGAAGGACAATATCGACGTCGCGGGGCTCGAAACCACGGCCGCCTGCCCCGCCTTCGCCTACGCGCCCGAAGCGTCGGCCACGGTGATCGAGCAACTGCTCTCCGCCGGTGCGATCTGCGTGGGAAAGACCAACCTCGACCAGTTCGCCACCGGGCTGAACGGCTCGCGCAGTCCCTATGGCGTGCCGCGCAACGCGCATAACCTCGCCTACGTCAGTGGCGGATCGAGTGCCGGATCGTCGGTGGCCGTAGCCGCGGGGCTGGTTCCATTCGCGCTCGGAACCGACACCGCCGGCTCGGGCCGCGTGCCGGCCGCGTTCCAGCACCTGATCGGCTTTAAACCCACCAAGGGCCGCTGGAGCACGCGTGGCCTGGTGCCCGCCTGCCGCACGCTCGACTGCATCACCGTGTTCACCGACGACACCGCCGATGCGCGCCTTGTCGACGGCGTGCTGGCAGGGTTCGACAGCGCCGATCCTTATTCCAAGCCGCGCGCCGACAAGCCCGTTGTCCCGCGCCGCATCGGCGTGCCGCGCCCTGGCCAGCGCGTGTTCTTTGGCGATCCGGAGTCCGAGTACCTGTACGACCAGGCGCTGGACACTTTCGCGCAGCTGGGCGAGCTCGTCGAAGTCGACATGGCGCCGCTGCTCGAAGCCGCGCTGCTGCTCTATGGCGGCCCCTGGGTGGCCGAACGCACCGCTGCGATCAGCGCCATGTTGAGCGGGAACCCCAACGCGATCGACCCGACGGTGCGCGAAGTGGTCGAGCAAGGGCTGAACTACAGTGCGGTCGACGTGTTCAACGGCATCTACCGCATGGCCGAGATCAAGCGCCACGCCGATACACTGTGGCAGGACATCGACCTGATGGTGTTTCCCACCACCGGCACCACCTACCGCGTCAGCGAGATGCTGGCCGCGCCGGTAGCGCTCAACAGCAACCTGGGGCTCTACACAAACTTCGTGAACCTGCTCGACATGGCCGCGCTGGCCGTGCCGGCAGGCGTGCGCGCCAATGCGACGGGCTTTGGCGTAACCCTGATCGGCCCGGCGGACACCGACCGAGCTTTGCTCGACGTCGCGGATGCCTACCTTGCCGCCGCGCAACTTCCTTCACCACCCCCGCTCGATCTGGAGGGCAAGATGCAGACCGTGAAACTCGCCGTTGTCGGCGCCCACCTCAAGGACATGCCGCTGCACTGGCAGCTCACCTCGCGCGATGCGACCTTCGTCGGCGCATTCGAGACCGCACCCAACTACCGCCTCTACGCCATGGCCGACAGCGTGCCGCCAAAGCCCGCGCTGGTCCACAGCGTGGACGGCGCCCCGATCAAGGTCGAAGTCTACGAGTTGGGTGTGGCCGAGTTCGGCAGCTTCGTGGTGGAAGTGCCCGCACCGCTGGCGATCGGCACGGTCACGCTCGCGGACGGCACCAGCGTGAAGGGCTTCGTCGCAGAGCCGCGTGCGCTGACCGGCGCGCGAGACATCACCGATCTGGGCGGCTGGCGCGCCTACATCGCACAGATGGCCTGAGGAAACGAACCGCAACACAGGACGGCAAGGGGAAATGGCGATGCGTGCACTTCGAGTACTGGTTTGCGGTTTGGCGTTCGGCGCGGCGGCACTTTCGATCACCGCATCGGCGCAGGAAGAGCAAGTCATCCAGGTGCCCGGATCCGCCGATTTTCTGGCGCCTCAAGGCAAGACCGTGTGGGCCACCAACAAGGGCCGGGTCGAACAATGGTCGCGCAAGGGCAAGCTCGCCGAAGTACCGGTGAAGCGGCCCTGTGGCGGCATGGCGATCCTGGGCCATGACCTGTGGGTCGCCAACTGCGGCGACGGCACGCTGGAGCGCATCGACACGCGCACCGCCAAGAAAGTTGCGACGATCGCCACAGGGATCGGCAACCAGCGCGAGGGCGAGTTGAATGTCGTCGCAGGCGCGGGCTCGGTCTGGGTGGCAAGCCAGGCCAAAGGCATGATCGCGCGGGTCGATCCCGCGACCAACCAGGTCATCGCCTCGATCCCGACCAACGAGGGCGCGCACTATCTGGCGTTTGGAGAAGGCGCGCTATGGGCGGCGAGCAGCAAGGCATCCTCCGTGCAGCGCATCGATTTCACCACCAACGCGGTGACAGCGACGGTTTCGCTCGGCAAGACGCCGGGCTTCCTGGCCGCCGGCGAGGGCGCGGTGTGGGTCCAGGAGCAGGGCGACGGTACGGTCGCGGTCATCGATCCGACCACCAACAGCCTTCGTGGCCGGGTCAAGATCGGTCCGGTGCTCAAGTATGGTGACATCGATACCGGTGGAGGCAAGGTCTGGCTGCGCACCACGGAGGACCAGACCTTCGTCGTGATCGATCCCAAATCGTTGGCGATCCGAGCGAAGGTCGGCAAGGCCGTGGGGAGCGGTGCCCTGCGCTACACCAAAGCCGGCGTGTGGACGAGCGCGCATGACGTGCACTCGCTATCGTGGTGGGCGAAGCCGGGTATGATCGGGAAATGAGCCGGCAGTGGCTTCGCACGGCCGAGAGCGCGCGTGACGACCTTTGGTTGCTTGAACGCACGACGCTTCGTCGCGAGCCGAATGACTAGCGCGCAATAGTTAAAGGCAGCTGGAAGCTAGTATAACTACCGAAGTAAAAGTCAAACCGGCACGTAAACAGCAGCACTCCCTCTCCTCAAAAAGAAGAGGGAGCGCCTGCCGTCAATTAGTCGGCCAGAGCGACCTGCGTGCGCGAAGCGGTCGGTGCCAGGGCAACGCGCGCTTCGATCTGGCGGCGCACGTCGGCGACCACCGTCGCGCGGCACTCACGCGCCTTGTTTTCGGCGTCGAGGTGGACGGTGGCGAGGCGGTCACCGCAGACCGAGCGCGCGGCCTGGTCCATGCGGATGGCGAGGCGCTGCTGGCCGTCGGTGGTGGACAGGTCCAGACCCTGAAGGTTCAGGACGGCCTTGTCACGGGCAAGGGGGTTTTCAGTGGCGTTTGCGGATGCCGAGGTGGCAAGCGCAAGAGCGGCGAAGGCAACGAGGCCAGACTTCATCATCATCTCCTGCGAAGGAACAACAGGCCGCTCTTCGACGGCTCGGAAAGCTCACATAGCTCCGAGAGACGATAATGACAAGAACCCAACAAGGTTCCGACTTATTTCAGCACAGTATTATTCAGCTCAATCCAAAGTAATAACCAGTGACGCCAAGTCGGGAACATGACCCAGCAGGCCGATGGGCAGTCGCGCAGTGTCCGCAGTCCCGGCCTGGGCCACATCCTTGCGCGACGCCAAGGGGTGCGTGGACACTTCGAGGCGCCGGGCAAACGGTGCAGACCACTCACGCACCTTCGCCAGCGGGAGGCGCACGCGCCAATTGCGTTGCCCTTGCACATCAACACGATGCCCGTTGATCCGAACCTCGTCCGATCCCCTTTCGCGGTGACCCGTCACGAGCAGGCAGCTCTCCTCGCCGCAGTCCACCAACCGGGTATTTGGCGTGGTCTGGGCGGCTGCCGGAGCCGCCACTGCCGCTGCGGCACCGAGCGCCGCGAACAGGACAAGCTTGCGGGTCGATCGCATGGAGGTCTCCTTGAAGATGGGTGCGAAGGCGGCGCGCATGTCAGTCGACCGCGATGCCGGCGCGTTCGAGAAAGCGGCGCGCCGGCTCCAGCACGGCGGCATGCCGCTTCCAGCGCGCGACCGAGTCGGCATAGATCGGGCGGCGCACTTGCGCGGCGCTGGGGGTGGAAACCGGGGCGGCGTTGGTGTGGAACGCGAGGCAGGCGTCGGACCATTGCAGGCCGCAGTGCGCCAGCAGGCGGCGGCTCTGGCCTTCCTGGTCGGCGACCAGGTCCTCGTACTGCACCTCGAGAATGCGGCCGGGCAACGCCTCGCGCCAAGTCGCCATCAGCCGATCGAACCGCACGTAATACGCGGCGATGTCGAGCAGGTCGTAGCTGTAGTCGTAGTAGCGCGAGCTGACCGCGAACAGATTGCGGAAGTTGCTCAGCACCGTGTCCAGCGGATGACGGCGCAGGCAGATGATCCGTGCCTCTGGCAAGGCGCGCGCGATCATGCCGGCGTACTGGAAGTTGCCGGGAAACTTGTCGATGAAGCGCGGGGTCATGGCATGGCGGTGGTGCTTCGCCATCGCCAGGTAGCGCGCGCCGATCGCCTGTGGGTCGGCACCGGCTGCCGCGGCGACGGTTTCCGGATCGAGCACGGTGCGGCTACGGGTGCCCGATGCGTGCTTCACCGCCAGCGGCATTGCCTGGAGTTCGCCGGCGCTCTCGACTTCGGGGTGCGAGGAGAGGATGCGGTCGACCAGCGTAGTGCCGGTGCGCGGCATGCCGATAATGAAGATCGGCGCGTCGCTCGCGACTTTGGCGGCAGGAGCGCTGACCGGCCGAGCCCAGTGCCGCTCGATGGCATCGAACATCGCGGCGTCGCGCTCGAAGGAATAGGGCAGCGTCGCGCGATGTTCGGCATTGGCGGCAAGCAGCCGGTCGAGCGCGGCATCCGGCTCGCCGATGTCCTCCAGCTCCTTGGCCAGCGCGTAACCCAGCAGCAGGCGCTCGTTCGCGTCAGTGGCGCGCACGAGCGTGCGTAGCAGTCGCTCCACATGATTGCGCTCGGGCGTCTGCTTGCGCAGGCCCGCCAGGAGATGATGCGCACGCGCGTCCGCAGGCGCGAGCGCGATGATCTCTTCGACCGCCGCCTCGGCTTCGGCCACGCGCCCGAGGAAGTTCAGCGTCGTCGCCTGGTTGTAGCGGAATGCGATGTTTTGCGGATCAAGGCGTACCGCCTCGTCGAAATGAACGAGCGCGGCGGCATGGTCGCCCAGGCGTGCGTAGACGCAGCCCATGGTATCCCGGCTGAGGGCGTCAGAGGGCGGCGCTTGCTCGGCGTCACGCAAGGTCGCTGCGGCATCGCCATCGCGCCGGACCATCGACAGCAGCTTGGCCAATTGTGCGCGGTACTCGCCCTGTGGATCGAGTTGCACGGCGCGAGTCAGATGCTCAACGCCGGCCTGCACCTGCCCTGCCCCCGAAGTGACGACGCCGAGCAGGAACTGCGCCTCGGCATCGTCGGGATCGGCAGTTGCCAAAGCGGCTGCGAGACGATGCGTCGTACCCAAGTCACCGCGCGAGAGAGCGGCGCGGGCCGCCCGGGCGGTCTCGATGCGCGGAGGCGCGGCCAAGACGGCGGACCGGGTCAGGCGCCGACCGCCCGGGTGGGAGCATCGACGTCAGCGCGTGTGGTACGGCGTGCCTTGGCGCGGTCGATCAACGGTTGGAAGGGGAACAGCGTCTGCTCCAGGATTGAGAGGCGCTTGCGCTCGTCCTGCCCCACCACCGACGCCTCACCCTCGCGATAGGTGCCGAAGATCCGGTCCAGCAGGATCAGCGAGTTGCCGTAGTTGCACCGCGTCGCCTCGTAGTCGGTCGAGTGATGCAGGCTGTGATGGCGGATCGTGGTGAAGAAGAACGAATACCAGATCGGTGGATTGGACCGCACGTTGGCATGGGCGAATGTCGAGATCACGCCCATCGTGTTGAACGCGGCGAAGAGCGCGGTCTTGTCGAAATCGAACAGTGCCAGCACGCTCAGGCTGATCAGGAACAGCTCTATGGGATTGCCGACCGCGCCCTTGGCGGCATTGAGCTGCGTGAGATGGTGATGCGGCGCATGTGTCAGCCAGAAGGGCGTGACGTTGTGCATCAGCCGGTGCATCCAGTACTGGCCGAACTCGAGGATGAAGATCGCGAAGGCGACCTGCGCCAGCCAGGGCATTGCCAGCACCCACTCAGTCTTGAACCCCAGCGAGGCCTTGAGCGCACGCAGCGGCGTTTCCGCCAAGGCTTCCGTGGTCCAGGTGATCACGGTGGCGCTCAGCACCACGTAGAACAAGTCGGTGAAGAACTCCTGCAGGTTAATCCGCCAGCCCGGGTGACGCTCGAAAACCAGTTCGAGCAAGAGCACCGTGACGGTGATCGACGGCGCGGTGATCATCAGCGTCCAGGGGCTGTCGAGCACGGCCTTGGGACCGTAGGCCCAGAACAGCAGAACTACCGCGATCATCAACGGTGGCAGCAAGTCGACGAAGCTTTTCCTCAGCGCAGTCATGTCTCGTACCCGAACGAAAGTCGCAATGCTGCAACTGCGTTCAGAGTGCGCGAGACAATCCCATGCGGGCAGACGCTAAATCACAATGAAAGACATAGGTCAGTTTTATGACTCTTGCGTAAGTCAGCGTTTCGCGCGGATCCGGCGCATGACCTCGTCGAGGAAAAGCTGCGTGGCGGTGTCACGCGAAGGTTCGGCGCGGGCGAGGAGGTAGATGTCGTAGGTAGGCTCGGTTTCCGTGTGGAGCAGCGGCCAAAGCCGGCCCTTGGCGACATCGTCCTCGACGGCCGGGATCGGCAGGAAGCCAAGGCCGACGCCTTGCACGATCAGGCGGCGCGCCTCGTTGATGTCCTCGGCGAGCCCGCTTACCCGCGTACCAAGGCGATAGCGGCGGCGAAGGTGGGTGATCGTCTCGATCTCGTCCTCGCCGGTAAGGACGAAGCCTTCGTCCTTCAGCTCGTTCAGGCGGTTCACCCGATGACCGAAAAGGGGGTGGCTGCGCGCGCAGTAGAGCTGCTGGCGTTCGCAGAACAGTGGCTCGTACGTGAGGCTGCCGCGCACGTCGCCATCGTAGCCGACGCCGATCTCGACCTCGCCTCGCTCCAATGCGTCGAGCACCTGGCGCCAGGGCGACACGCGGATCTCGATGTGGATGTCGGGATTGCGGCGATGGAAGCTGGCGATCGCCTCGTCGAACTCGACCGATACCAGTGCCGAGACGATCTGGATGCGGACGATACCTTCCACGCGCTTGGTCGCCTGCGCGATCTGGTGCGGCACCAGCCGCGCGGACTCGAGCATGTCCTCGCACAGCGCCATCATTGCCTTGCCCGCCGCGGTCATCTCGACACCAGTAGCCGTGCGATGGAGCAAGGTCGCGCCGACGTGCTCCTCCAGTCGCTTGAGCGCGGCGCTGATGCTGGGCTGCTGCTTGTTCAGCTGGCGCGCCGCCGCACCGATGCCACCCGCGCGAACGATGTCGACGAACGTGCGCATCAGGTTCCAGTCGACGCGGCTGGCGAACTTCTTGTCGGTGAGCGCGGATTGCTCGGGCATGCGGGTCCTGCCTCGTTCTAAGCCGTCGATGATCCCGGTCATAGATCATCGTGATGCGATTCATAGGATTGTGGCGTCTATCACTATGACCCCGCAAGCCCCTACGTGCTCCTCAGCACCAGATCGAGGTACGTGCAGTGACCGCCATCGAGCAACTTCCCGTCATCGACATCTCGCACCTTACCAGCACGTGCCTTGCGGATCGCAGGGCGGTGGCGCGCGAACTCGATCGGGCCTGCAGCGAGATCGGCTTTCTAACGATCACCGGCGCACAGCTCGATCCGGCGCTGTTCGATCGATTGCTGGCAAGGGCACGCAGCTACTTCGCGCTCGACCCTGCGAGCAAGATGCGCAGCTACATCGGCCTGTCCGAGAACCACAGTGGCTACGTGCCAGTCGGCGAAGAACAGTTCGGCGGCGGCACGGCGGATCTCAAGGAAGCTTACGACATCAACCGCGACTACACCCGGTCAAGCGGCCGCCGTCGCCTGCTTGGGCCGAACCTGTGGCCGTTCATGCCGGGCTTTCGCGAAGACACGCTCGCTTACTATCGCCATCTGAGCGGCATCGGACACGCGCTGTTCCGCGCCTTCGCGCTGGCGCTCGGGCTCGACGAAAGCCACTTCGATGCACACTTGCGCCAGCCTCCGAGCCAGCTGCGCCTGATCCATTACCCGCACGATCCCGTGGCGCAGGACCGGCCCGGCATCGGCGCGCATACCGACTACGAGTGCTTCACCCTGCTCTTCGCAACCGCACCGGGCCTGCAGATCCTGCGCAAGGATGGGATCTGGGCCGATGTACCGGTGCATGAGGGCGCGCTGATCATGAACGTGGGCGACATGATGGAGATCATGTCCAACGGCCGTTATCTGGCCACCCGCCACCGTGTGCGCAAGGTGCGCGAGGAGCGCTACTCCTTCCCGATGTTCTTCTCGTGCGACTACGACCATGTCGTCGCGCCGCTGATCCCGGGCGAGCCGCCGAAGTACGCACCGCTTCATTGCGGCGAGCACTTGTTCAACCAGACCGCGCAGACGTTCGCCTACCTCAAGCGCCGTATCGCGAGCGGAGAGCTCGTACTTGACCGGCCTATGGCGCTCGACAGCTTCGGATTGAAATCGGCGGAGGCCAAGGTCGCGGAGAAGGCCGCTTGAACCTGCAGCAGCTTTGCGCGGGCCTGCCGCCCAAGCGCGCCGACGTACCATTTCCCACACACTTGCTCGGCGTGTTTCGCCGCAAGAGCATCACGTTCGCGACCGGCGTCACGGACGAGCGCACGGTCGTCTACTGGTTCCAGTCCGCCGGGTTCACCATTGATCTGCGCCTTCCGCACGGTGACCGGACTCGGGTGGCCGAGCGCCAGGGCTGGATCGGCGACACCGTGTGGGACGATGCGGCCGGGCTGCTATCGTGGAACATCGCGAGCAGCTACCAGCCGCGCAATCAATGGCCGGAGCCGGCGCGGCTGCACGCGATCGGGAACGCCGTGTTGGAGTTCGCTCCCTCGGGCGCTTACGTCGAGGACTGGCGGCAGCAAGCGACGATCGGTCCGCTGCTTGGCCTGCGGCTGATCGACATGGTGGATGAGGCTACGGGCGAGCGGATCTCGCTCGACGGCGGGCTGGTGCTCGCAGGCGACCACGTCGCCTTCGCACGCGCGCGACAGCCAGGCATCCAGGCGCGCCTGCTTGATGTCGAGGATCTCGACGCGGCAGTGTCCGCGGGATTGACGACATCGGCCGAGGTCGAGAGCTACGAAGTATCGGTTGCGCTTGGCGGCGAGCTGGTGACCTTCAGCACGCAGGATCAGCGGATCGGTCAGGCGATCGTCGGGCCGGAATTCGAGATTACCCCCGATGGCGATGTCACTCTGCCTCGGATCATCGACGGACGAGCCTGGCTGCTGCGCTTCGCGGTCGATTGCTACGATCCGGCATGCGCATTCGGCAATCAGTCGCCGCTCACTCCAGAGGCTCGCGTGTGGATGGATCGCGAAAGCGAGCACCTCCTCGTCAATGCCGAGACTTGTCGGTAAGCAAGCCAGCGAAGCGCCAACTCTGCCCCAGCCATATCGCCACGGCGATTGCCTTCGACGCCGTTTCCGTCACTGTGAGCCACAATAGCGCATGGCCGCAAGAACGATGGGAGACGTCATGGATAGGCTGAAGGTCATTCAGTGGAACACCGGCAAGGTCGGAAAGCTCGCACTGCGAGCGATCCTCGACGATCCGCGCCTGGAGCTGGTCGGTGTGTTCGCCCACTCGCCGGACAAGGTGGGGGTCGATGCCGGCACTCTGTGCGGGCGCCCGGAAACGGGGATCACCGCCACCAACGACATCGACGCCCTGCTCGCGCTCAAGCCCGACAGCGTGGTCTACACGCCCTTCACCGGCGACGTGGACCAGACGGTGCGCCTGCTGGAGAGCGGCGCGGACGTCGTCAGCACCAACTTGTTCTTCCATGTCGGCGGAATCCAGGGCGAGGTGCGCGAGCGCTTGGAAGCCGCATGCCGGCGCGGCAACAGCTCGCTTTACATCAGCGGCATCAACCCGGGCTGGATCAACGCGATCGCCGTGGCGCAAACTGCAGTGTGCCGCGACGTGCAGTCGTTGACGCTGATCGAGTCGGCGGATTGCTCGGTCTACGAGTCCGTCGAAACCTGGAGCTTCCTGGGCATGGGTGAGCCCGAGGCGACCGACGAAACACGCAAGGCCGCGCAGACCTGGCTGGTCATGTTCCGCGACGTCGCCGTGCGCATGGGCGAGGCGCTGGGCTACGAATTCGACGACGTCGAGTTCTTCATCGAATACGCCAGCGCCGCCGAGCGTGTCGATCTCGGCTGGTTCGTCATGGAGAAGGGCAGCAACGCTGCGCTGCGTGGCGGCTGGCGCGGCAAGGTCGGCGGCAAGACCGTGATCACCGCCACCGTGGTCTGGTATCTGACCCGCAAGCTGGTCGAGAACTGGGACATCGACGACGACCAGCACCGCATTCTGATCGAGGGCGAGCCCAACGTGGACACCCGCGTGCGCTACACGCCGCCCAGCCACTGGGGCAATCACGAGTGGGACACGATGACCGCCCTGCCCGCCGTCAACGCGCTGCACCAGATCAAGGCCGCACGCGCGGGCGTGCTCGGCCTGCTCGATATCGGCCTGCCCCATGCGCCCGCCGCGCAGTGGAGCAGGCTGCGCGGCGGCTGATCGCGTCGTTTCCGCAACTTGCCGGCGCGCTCCTCGTATAGGTGAGCGCGCCGGCAAGTTCAGTCGATCTTGAAAGAGGCCCGCACCCCGAACGTGCGCGGATCGCCCAGCAGCCAGGTCGGTACGGTGTTGGTGGTGCCCAGCGTCTTGTTCTGGGTGTACTTCTTGTCGAACAGGTTCTTCACCCATAGCGAGAGCGTGAATCGCCCGTCGACCTGCTTGACACCGATGCTGGCATTGGTGAGGCCATAGCTTTTCTGCCCCAGCCAGATCTCCGAACCGGAGTCGCTGAATCGTGTCTTGCCGGTCAGCGCCTGATTGACGAAACCGAACACCGCCACGTCCTGGCCTTGCACCGCGCCGACCGGCCGCTCGAAGTTGACGCCGAAGTTCAGGGTCCAGGGCGGCACGTTGGGGATCTTGCGGCCGGAGAGATCGATCGTCTTGGGCCCGCCCGCATACTGGTAATCCACCGGCGCGCCCGAATTGACGTAGTCCAGGTACTTGGCCTCCAGCACCGCCGCCGCCGTGTGGAACTGCACGCCTTCCGCGACCTGCCAGTTGCCCTCGAGCTCGATCCCGCGCAGCCGCACCTTGGCGATGTTGCCGAGGTAGAGCTTGGGGATATTCGTCCCGGCCGCATCGAAGAAGCTCGAGGTGTCGGTAATCGAGCCCTGGTAGTTCTTGATCGTGTTCTGGTAGGCGTTGACGTTCAAGGTCACACGGTTGGCGAACCAGCTGGACTTGAAGCCCGCCTCGAAGTCCAGCGAGGTTTCCGGCTCGGTGATCACAGGCGTGGCTCCGACCACTGTCGCGCCCGAGTAGACCGGCACGGCCACCGTGTTCACCGCGCCCGATTTCACGCCGCGCGCAACCGAACCGTAGAGCAGCAGGTCGGGCGTAATCTTGAAGCTCGGGTTCACCAGCCAGGACCACGAGTTGTTGCTCTTCTTGTCGGCCAGCGTGAAGTAGCCGCCGAACAGGCTGCGCAGCAGGTTGGTCTGCTGGGCGATCTCGGCTGCGGTCAGCCCCGGCGCGCTGTTGAACGAGAAGCCGGTGTTCGATCCCTTGCGTGTCTCATGGGTGAAGCGCACGCCGGCAGTCAGGTCGAACCAGGGTGCGATATGCACGGTCCCCTGGCCGAAGGCAGCGATGCTCTTGGTGCTGGCGAGGCCCTGCTGGTCGTATTCGAGCCCGTCCAGAACATTGGGGTTGATGGTGATAGGCACGCGCGCGGTGAACGAGGCCGGCAAAGTGGTTCCGTAGAACCCCGCCGCGTCCTTGCCGAAGATGATTCGGTTGTTGGAATCGCGCTTGTCCTTCAGCGCGTAGGCGCCGACCTGCCAGTCGAAGAACGCACCCGGCTTCGATGCCAGCCGAATCTCCTGCGACCAGAACTTGTTGTCGTTGTCGTAGCCCAGGCTGTAGAGATAGAGCCCGTAGCTGCCCTGGCTGTTGCGCGGATAGAGCCGGAAGCTGCGGAACGCAGTCACCGACGTCAGGTCGACACCACCCAGGTCGATGTTGAGCTCGTTCGACACGCCCGTGGTATAGGACGACAGCTGCGACGGATTGGTCGACTCCCCGGTGTAGGGGTCGGTGTCGAGGTTGGTCAGGCCATAGAGCTGCGCCAGCTTGGTCGCGTAGGTGCGATAGGGCGCGCCATTGTTGTAGCGCGTGATCGGCGAGGCGACGATGCCGCCGTAGTTGTTGAACTCGCGCGTTTCCGTGTGGTCGACGATCAGCCGGCTGGAGATGGTGTCGGTCGGCGTCCATAGCAGCTGGCCGCGCACGCCCCAGCGGTTGACGTCCTGGAAGTCGACGGTGCTGCGGCGGTCGTCTTTGATCGGAGGCCAGTTGTTGGGGAAGAAGCCGTCCTGCTTGTCGCGCAGGAAGCTTACGCGGTAGGCCAGCTTGTCCGGGATCAGCGCGCCGGTGGTGTAGCCTCGCACTTGCAGGCTGTTGTAGTTGCCCGCGCTCACCTCCAGCTCGCTCGATGCATCGAAGCTGGGCGCCGCATTGCGCACGATGACCGCGCCTACGGTGGTGTTCTTGCCCAGCAGCGTGCCCTGAGGTCCGCGAGCGACCTCGAGTCCGGCGACATCATAGAGGGGCCCCCAGGCGAAGCCGACGTAGGTGTAGAACACGTTGTCGACGATCAGCCCTACGCCGGACTCCGACCCATCGCTGCCGCCATTGATCCCGCCCACGCCGCGGATCGAAAGCGCCGAAGTGCGTGGGTTCGACGTGTAGGGATTGAAGTTCGGGATCTTCTGCGCGAAGTCCTGCAGTCGATCCAGCTTCTCGGTGCGCACGGTATCCCCGGACAGCGCGCTGATGGAGAGCGGAACGTCCTGCAGCTTCTCGTCGCGATGGCGAGCCGTGACGACGATCGCCTCGCCACCGGCATCGTCTTCGCCGGCCGCCGCCGCAGCCGCAATTTCCGCCTCGCTTTCGGCCGCCTTGACCGGGTTCATGATGCTCACGGCGCAAGCCAGTCCCGTTCCGGCGATCACGGCGTGCCTCGCCGCTCCGACATGGAGGCTTCGGCGAAGCTGCGATACGGCGATCATGGTCATTCCCCCTCAAGTTGTCGTCACAATAGGCATATTCATTCCTACTGAGTTGGTGTAGTTTAAATCTGGTTTGGGCTTGGCTAGATTTTCTTATCCGTCGCGCCAGCCGCCCGATCCGCTGAGCGCCGCCATGGGAAACATCGGATAACACTGAAAAGCTTCGTCATTTAGCGCTGCCGCCGCTACTCCATCAACACACACACGATCAATCTTGACTCACTAAGTAGGATATGAAACCTCTAGGCACGACATCGCGTCGCCAGGAGGTTCCTGATCCCATGACCCAATCCCGCAAGCTGCGCCTCGGCGCGTTCCTGATGGCGAGCGGCCATCACGCCGCCGCCTGGCGCCACCCTGCCTCCCAGGCCGACGCCGGGCTCAACATCGCCCACTATCGCGAGCTCGCGCAGACGGCAGAGCGCGGCAAGCTCGACATGGTCTTCGTCGCCGACAGCCCCGGCGCGGGCCTCAAGGCCGAACCCGAGGCCCTCGCGCGCAGCTCGCAAGGCGCCAAGTTCGAGCCGGTGACGCTCTGGGCCGCGCTCAGCCAGGTGACAGAGCATGTCGGGTTCGTCGCCACCGCCTCCACGACTTACGAGGATCCCTATACCCTCGCGCGCAAGTTCGCGTCGCTCGACTGGATCTCAGGCGGGCGCGCAGCGTGGAACGTGGTCACCACCGGCGCCGATGTGGCGGCGAATTTCGGTTTGGACCGGCACCCCGATCACGCGCTCCGCTACGAGCGCGCCGAGGAGTTCCTGGCCATCACCAAGGCGCTCTGGGACACGTACGAGGACGATGCCTTCGTCCGAGACAAGGCCAGCGGCATCTACGTCGATCCGGACAAGGTGCATTCGATCGAATTCGAAGGCGCGCACTTCAACGTCCGTGGGCTGCTGAACGTCGGCCGGCCGCCGCAGGGCTACCCGGTGATCGTGCAGGCCGGCGCGTCCGAAGCTGGCCGCGATCTCGCCGCCCGCACGTCGGAGGTGATCTTCACCGCCAACCTGACACTGGAGGACGCACAGGAGTTCTACGCCGACGTCAAAGGCCGCCTGCCGCGCTTCGGCCGCAGCCCGGAGCAACTGCTGATCATGCCGGGCATCTTCCCCGTGCTCGGCGGCAGCGAGGCCGAGGCCAAGGCGAACTACGAGGAGATCCAGTCCCTCGTCCATCCCGACACCGCCTGGAACATCCTCACGCGCCACTACCAGGGCGCCGACCTCAGCGCCTATTCGCTCGACGACACGGCGCCGCCGCTGCCCACCGAGACCAACGGCAACAAGAGCCGGCTCAAGCTCGTCACCGACTACGTCGAGCGCGAGCAGCCGACCTTGCTCGAACTCTACCGCACTCTGGCGACGGCACGCGGCCATCGCGTCTTCGTCGGCACGCCGGAGCAGACCGCCGATGCGATCCAATTATGGTTCGAGCAAGGCGCGGCCGACGGCTTCAACATCATGCCCCCGATCCTTCCCAACTGCCTTGCCGACTTCGTCGACCAGGTCGTGCCGATCCTGCAGCGCCGCGGCCTGTTCCGCACCGAATACGAAGGCACGACCTTGCGGGAAAACCTTGGCCTGGAGCGTCCCGCCAACAGCTACGCGCTTGCCGCCGCCGAGGCCCGTGAGGACGCAGCCTGATTTCAGTACCAATACGATGAAGAGGAGCAGACCATGACTACAGATGTGCTCGAACGGGAGGAGACCTCGGTCAACTCCATCGACAATCTCAAGTTCACCCAAGTTACCCCCGTGATCGGCGCCGAAGTCAGCGGCATCGACTTGCGCGAAGAACTGGACGAGCAGACCGTCGCCAAGTTGCGGCGCAAGCTGCTGCGCTACAAGGTGCTGTTCTTCCGCGATCAGCCGATCACCGACGAGCAGCACATCCGCTTCTCCAGCTACTTCGGCGGCGTCACTCCGGCGCACCCGATCACCAACGGCCGCATCGGCGGGCCTGTGCAGATCATGGAAAACGTGAAGTCGGTCCAGCGCGACCGCCCCAGCGTGTTCGATGACGTCCAGAAGAAGCACCTGCGCGCCTTCGGTCGTCCGCGGGAAGGCCGGGGCTGGCACACAGACATCACCTTCGTCGCCAATCCCAGCGACATCACCTTTTTGCGCATCCTCGAAGGCCCAGTGGCCGGCGGCGATACGCTGTTCGTCAACCTGGAGGCGCTGTACAACAGCCTCTCGCCCGCGTTCCGCGATGTGATCGAGAACCTCAAGGCCGTGCATGGCCGCGATGATGCCTTCCGCGGCTACCCGCCCCCGCCGCGCCACGATGGCCGCCCGACCGGCGCCTACCTCTCGCGCCATCCATTGGTGCGCGTGCACCCGGAGACCGGCCACAAGTCGCTGTTCCTGAGCCCCGGCTTCATCAAGTACATCGACGGCTTCAGCGAGGGCGAAAGCGAGGCGCTGCTCACCTACTTGCGCAACGAGCTTGCCGGCCAGGCGCAGATCCAGGCCCGCTTCAACTGGAGCCCGAACTCGATCGTGGTCTGGGACAACCGCGCGACGAGCCACTGGGGCCCGGTCGACTGGGAGCACTTCGAGGAAGAGCGCATCGTGCGCCGCACTACGGTGGGCACCAGCACGCCGGTAGGCCCGGACGGCTACGTCTCGGAGCAGATCTCGGGCGACTTGTTCTACACGCTCGACGACCAATGATCGGTCTGGTCCCCTTGCTCGCCGGCAGGGGGACCACGGCGCTGTGTGTCCGCGTGGCCGTGCAGCTCGTGCGGTCGCTAAAGCCGATCTACGCCGTGCAACAGTCGATCTAGCCTGGCTCTTGTCTACCTTTATGGTAGAACAACCGAGCTGCGGCATGAGGCATTCGCCTCCGGTCGCGGCTCGGATGCGATGCACGAACTCAGGCGACAACGTCCAGGTCTCGTGGCTCCTGAACCCGGGAGACGAACGATGACGAAAGCGAACAAGCACGAACCGACCGACCTGCCCGCATGCGCAATGCCGCCGCGCGCACCTTTCGCGACCTGCAAGCGGGAGGGTCGTGATGCCTGACTACCATGACCTGCACGAACTCGCCGACCGCGCGCGCCGCCGGATCCGCGAGATCTCACCCGGCGAGGCCCGCGCCAAACTCGCGGAAGGCGCATTGCTGATCGATGTGCGCGACGAGGACGAACTGCTGCGCAATCCACCGCTTGGTGGCGCTCTCCACCTCAGCCGCGGCCGGCTCGAGTACCTGATCACCGATGCGGTGGACAGCAAGGACGATCCGCTGGTGATCTACTGCGCCGGAGGCAACAGAGGCGCACTGGCGACGTGGAGCCTGCAGAGCCTTGGCTACACGCGGGTCTTCAACGTGCGCGGCGGCCTGCATGCCTGGCGCGAAGACATTGGCGAGCCATGGTTTCCGCCCGGTTGGGAGCGCGGCGGCAGCTTCGATGCAGGCGCTCATCCGACCTGACGGGTGCGCCTTGCGGGCTCCGTTGCCGGACGCGCTCTGCGGGTTGCGACGGCTTGGCGCTTGACATATATCCGCCGCGATCCGGTCGTCGGCGCGCCAGCGGTTGCGTGCAAGACCTTGCAAGGTGTCCACTCCGCATGCTTTCCCAACGCGGCCGGTATGCGCTGAAGGCTCTTCTGAATATCGCCAGAGCCAAGGGAGCGACGCGGCAGGTCTCGTTGATCTCCGAACAAGAGAAGATTCCGCGCAAGTTCCTGGAATCGATCATGTCCGATTTGCGCCGGATCGGCCTGGTCAAGAGCACGCGCGGCAATATGGGCGGCTATCAGCTGGCACGCCCGGCCGACCTGATCACCTTCGGCGAAGTGGTGCGCATCACCGACGGCCCCTTGGCGATGCTGCCTTGCGTCAGCCGTAACTTCTACCAACGCTGCGAAGACTGCACCGACGAGCAGTTGTGCCAGCTGCGTGCACTCTTCGCCGAAGTGCGCGAACAGACCACCAGCATCCTCGACAACCGCACGCTCGCCGACGCCTTGCGCGAGGAAGCCACCAGCGGACTGGCACAAGTCGACGGCTGAGCCTTGCGGGGCCCTCGCCTGCCACGAGGGCCTGAGCGTCAGAGTGCCGGATTGCGAGCTGGCTTTCATAGCATCCTCGTAGGTTTTCCCAACGTACGAGCCCGCCTTGTGGATCGTACCGCCAGTTCCTGACTCTAGCAATCGCAGCCTATTTCTGCTTCGCGCCGCTGTTGCAAACAGCGCTTGACGATTCAATTCATATCAGTTCAGTATGAAAGGATAAACAGGAGTCTCGAGTGGCGCTTCGATCGATACGTGGCCGTGACCTGGGAACGATCATCTCGATTGCCTTGGTCGTGCTCGCGTTCATTCCGCTGTTAGTGCATCTGTTCCGCGGTGACGCGGCGCAGGCTGCCGGCCTCTCGCTCGACGCGCCGATCCCAGACAAGGTGCCTGCCGGAACCACCCTCGTCGTGGGCGATCCGCTGACGCAGAAGGTGCTGGAACGCAACGGCTGGTTGAAGGAACTGCCGTTCAAGGTGCAGTTCGCCCAGATCACCGGTGGCCCGGGCGTGACCGAGGCGTTCCAGGCCAAGGCGCTCGACATCGGCTCTGCCGCGAACATCCCTCCGATCCACGGCGTGTGGGTGGGCATTCCGGTAAAGATCGTCGCCTGGCGCTTCCGCACCGAACCCTGGCGCTATCCGCTCTACACGATCGGCACGGCGCCGGGCAGCTCGATCCACGACGTGGCCGACCTCCGGGGCAAGCGCATCGCCTACAGCCCGGGCCAGGCGCAGGGTTTCGTCGTGCTGAGTACGCTCGCCAAGGCAGGCATCCGGCAGGAGGAGGTCACGCTCGTCGATCTTCCCGCCGCGACGGACACCTACATCGGCGCGCTCGCCGCCAGGCAGATCGACGCCGCGCCGATCGGAGCCGGCCTGCAAGCACGCCGCTACTTGTCGAAGTACGGCGCGGACGGCGCGAAGGTCATCGGCCACGGCAGCTTCCGCGACGATCCGAGTGTGCTCTACGTGCGGACCGAAACCTTGCGCGACCCTGCCAAGGCTGCCGCCATCCAGGCCTACGTCAAGCTCTGGGCTCTTGCGCAAGTCTGGATCGACACGCATCCCAAGGAATGGGCCGAACTCTACTATGTCCAGGACCAGGGCCTCAGCCGCGCCGATGCCGACCTGATCATTCGCGAGAGCGGACGGTCCGACATCCCGCGTGACTGGACGCAGGCCATAACCGTGGAACAGCAGACGATCGACTTCATGGCCCGCGAGATGGACAAGACGCCCTTCCCCGCCGCCGACATCTTCGACCGCCGCTTCGAGCGCGTCGCCGCCGATGCGATCGGCCGGTCATAGTGCACCCGCTTCCCTCCGCCGCACCTTCCGAAGGCTGAGCAAGGACCATCGATCATGGCATCCACGGCAGAACTGCTCCACCCGCCCTTTCCCAAGCACCCCGGCCCTCTACCTGGACTGGGCTACCACCGCCCCAGACCGGTGCTGGAGACCATGCCGACCGTGCCCCCGCTGCAACGAGGCAAGTACCGCCTCGGCCTGCCAAGGGCGTGGACTTACGGTTGGCTGCTGGGTCCGGCAATGCTGCTGGCCTACTGGGCGGTAGGCTCCACCAGCGGCTTCATCGACAGCCGCATCCTGCCCGCCCCATGGGTCGCAGTGACCACAGGCATCGACCTGCTGCAGGACGGCCGCCTGCACCACAACGTGCTCGTCTCCGCCTTGCGCGCAGCCCAGGGCCTGTTCTTCGGCGCCACGCTGGGTGTGGCTGTGGCCTTTCTCTCCGGACTCAGCCTGGTCGGCGGCTACTTGTTCGACAGCGTCATCCAGCTTAAGCGGGCGATCCCTACGCTGGCCTTGATCCCCTTCTTCATCCTGTGGTTCGGCGTGGGCGAGACCATGAAGGTGACGATGATCGGCGTCTTCGTCTTCCTGCCCATCTACGTCCACACCCACAATGCCCTGCGCGGGATCGACTTGCGCTTTGTCGAACTCGCCGAGACGATGCGCATCAGCTATCTGGAATACTTGCGTCACGTCGTGCTGCCGGGCGCCCTGCCGGGCATCATGCTGGGCCTGCGCTTCGGAGTCATGGCCGCGTGGGTCAGCCTGGTGGTGGTCGAGCAGATCAACACCACGAGCGGCATTGGCTACATGATCAACCTGGCGCGCAACTATGCGCAGTCCGACGTCATGCTGGTGGGCCTGTTGCTCTATGCCGTGCTCGGCCTAGCGTCGGATTTCGCCGTGCGCCTCGTCGAGAGGAAGGTGCTTTCCTGGCGTCGGACGCTCGGCCAATGAGCGGGACCATGCACACCGGCCCGATCGTGCGCGTCAGAAACCTCGTTAGACGCTTCACTGTCAAGGGCGTGCTCAATGGGCTCGATCTCGACATCGCGCCGGGCGAGTTCATCGCGCTTCTTGGCCGTAGCGGATCGGGCAAGAGCACCCTTTTGCGGGCGATCGCCGACCTCGACCACGAGGCCACCGGAAGTGGGGACTTGTTCGTGCCGGAGCGCATCTCGGTGGTGTTCCAGGACTCGCGACTGCTCCCCTGGCGCCGCCTGATCGACAACGTCATTCTCGGCCTGCGCGGATCGGATGCCCGGGAGCGCGGGTTGAAAGCACTGGCGGAAGTGGGTCTCGCCGGCCGCGAAACCGCCTGGCCGCACGAACTCTCCGGCGGCGAGCAGCAGCGGGTCGCCCTCGCCCGCTCGCTGGTGCGCGACCCCGAACTGCTGCTGGCCGACGAGCCATTCGGCGCCCTGGACGCACTGACCCGGATCAAGATGCACGGGCTGGTCAAGCGGCTGGTGAGCATCCACAATCCGGCGGTGCTGCTCGTCACCCATGACGTGGACGAGGCGATTGCGCTCGCCGATCGGATCATCGTCCTCGATCAAGGCGTTATCGTGGCCGATCTGCCGAACGCGCATCATGACGATGACATCGAGCAGCTGGAGCACACCGCCGCCACACGCCGCCTCTTGCTGCGGCATCTCGGCGTCGGCCACGATGGTCGTGCGCTCGCGCCCGAAGCGGTGGACGCGGCGCACTGAGGATCAGGCGAGCCCCTTGAGCCACTCGGCGATCATCGCCTGACCCGCGGCGACGGCCGCGGGGCCAAGCCGGTCATGAGCAGCGCGCATGCTGGCTTCGTCGTGGCCGGCCTCTATGACGGACTCCGGCCACTGCTCGATCCAGTCGTTGAAGCGGGGATCCAGACCCATCTCGGCATGGAACTGCAGCGCCAGGATGTTCGGCCCGCGTCGGAAGGCCTGGTGCTTGTACACGTGGCTGGAGGCGAGCAGCTCGACGCCCTCGGGCAACGTGAACGTATCGCCATGCCAGTGCAGCACGGGAACGCCGACCAGGTGGCGCAGCGGGCTGGCAAGGGCATGGTCATGCACCCTGATCGGGTGGAAGCCGACCTCCTTGGCGGGGCCGGGATAGACCTCAGCCCCCATCGCCGCCGCCATCATCTGCGCGCCGAGGCACACGCCCAGCGTCGGCCGGTCAGCCGCGAGACGCTCGGCCAGCCGCTCGATCTGCGTCGCGATCCAGGGATAGTTATCCTGCTCATAGACGCCCATCGGTCCACCCATCATGATCACCAGATCATGGCGCGTCAGGTCAAGGCTGGCGAACACCGGATCGCTCACGTCGATACGGTCGACACGATAGCCGGCGGACTCAATCGGCTCGCGATAGGCGGCGACGCCCTCGTAAGGCACGTGGCGGATGATGAGCGCGGTCTTGTGAGTCATCGGGCCTCCTTACCGACCTGTCCCGAGCGGTCCAGCAGTCCGACGGGCTTGCACCATGTCAGCGGCTGCCGCCCAGGCCGTTCACGAAGAAGTCCGCCAGGGCGGCCGACATCTCCGCCTCGTCACCGCTATGCGCCGGGAACAGCCAGTCGCGAAACAACACCACGGCCAGCACCGCCGCGAACGAAACCCGCACGATCGTGTCTGAGCGCTGCTTGGACAGGTCCTGCGTGTTGCGCGCCAGGTGTTCGGAACCCAGATCGAAATAGGTGCGCAGGCCGGCCACGCCAGCCACCCCCTCCACTTGCCCACCGTCGACGAGTTGCGCCGCCAGCAGCGGCACCAGCATCTCACGGTTGGTCTCGATGAACGTCATCAGGTCGGCGATGTAGGCCTGGGTGTCGGGGAGCGAATTGTGCTTACCCGGGTGCGCCATCTGAAAGCGGGTATCGTTGAAGATCGCGAACGCATCGTCGAGCGGCTCGAAGACCGCAGCGCGAAACAACGCCGCCTTGGATTCGAACATCCGGAACAGCTGCGTCTCGGTGACTCCCGCGCCCCGTGCGATGGCGGCGGTGGTCGCGCCCGAGTAGCCGGCGTCTCTGAATTCTGCACGCGCAGACGTCAGGATCAGATCGCGCAGCTGCGCGCTGCTGCGCCTCGTCCGCCGGCGCGGCTTCGTGTTGGAACTTTCCTCGCTCACACGAAATCCTTACGCGGAACTCTTCGCCGGGGCAAAGCGGCCTGGTCGGCGGGTTGACGAGTAATGTCTATAATATTAGTGGGGTATTTAGACGCCACGCCTCCGGTCGCACTACGATGTACCGGAGCGCGTCGCCGCGCCGACAGGTCAGTCACGAACATCAAGGACACTACGTGGAAGAGAGCCAGCCACTCCGCGCACGGCCGAGCCACCGAGGATAAGCCGTATGGAGAACCTGCCCGATCGATCCAGTGCGCCGTTGCCGGCAGACGCATCCGCCCAGGCCGAGGCGGACTTATGGAACGTACAAGGGATCGTCGGCCAACTAGCGGAGATCCGGCGCAAGTGGCGCACCGTCAACGCCCAGCATGCCGAGTATGGCGTGGAGAGCTTTCCTTCGCGCGTGCGCCTGGCCAAAGTGGTCGAGGAGCTGTGCGGCGCGCTCTTTCCGCTGCGTCTGGGCCCTGACTTCGTTCGCCTCCACAACGAGGACACATTCGTCACGCAGACGCTGCAGATCGCCTTCAGCCGCCTGCAGGCGCAAGTGCGGCTGGAGCTGACTTACTCCAGCCCGGACGATGGCCGCGACATCAACGATGACCGCGCGACGCAGATCGTGCTGGCCTTGGGGCGCGAGCTGCCGGAGATCCGCCGGTTGCTCGACATCGATATCGAGGCGGCGTTCCGCGGCGATCCCTCCGCCCGTAGCCTCGACGAAGTGCTGATCTGCTTTCCGGGCCTGCTGGCGATCATCCACCATCGGCTCGCGCACAAGCTGCACCTGCTGGGCGCGCCGCTGGTGGCGCGGATCATTTCGGAGATCTCGCATGGGCAGACCGGGATCGACATCCATCCCGGCGCGCAGATCGGCGAAGGGTTCTTCATCGATCACGGCACCGGGGTCGTCATTGGCGAGACGGCGATCCTGGGCGACAACGTGCGCATCTACCAAGGCGTGACTTTGGGTGCGAAGAACTTCCCGCTCGGGCCCACGGGCGCCCTGATCAAGTCGCTGCCGCGCCATCCGGTGATCGAGAACAACGTGGTGATCTACGCGGGCGCCACGATCCTGGGCCGGGTGACGATCGGCGCGGGGTCCGAGATCGGCGGCAATGTCTGGCTGACGCATGACGTGCCGCCGTTCAGCCGCGTCTACCAGGCGCGCGAGCAGAACCTGGTCATTCGCCCCAGTTCCGAGGACGAGGCCCCCGCCTGACCAGCCAGGCGGGGGACGACATGCTTGAAGCAAGCCAGCCGCTCAGGCGATAGAGGGCAAGCGCTCCAGGTGCTTCTCCAGCGTGATCGGATAGTCGCGCACGCGCACGCCGGTTGCGTTGTAGATCGCATTCGCCACTGCCGCGCCGACGCCGCACAGGCCCAGTTCTCCCACGCCCTTGGCTTTCAGCGGATTGGCCGTGGCATCCGCTTCGTCCAGGAAGATGACCTCCTGGTGCGGGATGTCGGCGTGCACCGGCACTTCGTAACCGGCAAGATCGTGGTTGACGAAGAAACCGAAGCGGGTGTCGACCGCCAGTTCCTCCATCAGCGCGCCGCCGACCCCCATGGTCATGGCACCGATCACCTGACTGCGTGCGGTCTGCGGGTTGAGGATGCGCCCCGCTGCACAGACCGCCAGCATGCGACGTACCCGCGTGACACCGGTGTAGGCGTCGACACCGACTTCCACGAAGTGAGCGCCGAAGGTGGACTGCTGAAAGGTCTTGCCCAGCTTGCCGAACTCGATCCTGTCTTCGCCCAGCAGCTCGCCGTCTTGTGCAGCCTGCGTCAGCGGCAATGCCCGATTGCCACTCCTGACCTGGCCGTCCTCGAAGGCGACATCGGCCGCGTTGAAGCCAAGGCGCTGGGCGACCGCCTCGCGCAGCTTGACGCAAGCCGCATAGACACCCGAAGTCGCATTCGCCGCACCCCATTGTCCGCCCGAGCCGGCCGAGGCCGGGAAGCTCGAGTCACCCAGCTTCACGACCACCTTGTCGAGCGGCAGGCCCATCATCTCGGCAGCCGTCTGTGCCATGATGGTGTAGCTGCCCGTGCCGATGTCGGTCATGTCGCTTTCGACGGTCACGACACCGTCGCGGCCCAATCGCACTCTCGCGCCGGACGGCCGGGAAACATGGTTGCGGAAGGCCGCGGCCACGCCCATGCCGACCAGCCAGCGCCCATCGCGAACCTGCGCGGGCTTGGCGCGGCGCTTGTCCCAGCCGAAACGCTCTGCGCCTTCCTGCATGCAGCGGATGAGGTTGCGCTCGGAGAACTTGCGCGTCGGCGTCTTGGGATCGACCTGCGTGTCGTTCTTGATGCGAAACGCGATGGGATCCATGCCGAGCTGCTCGGCCATCTCGTCGATCGCAATTTCTAGCGCCATCATGCCCGGCGCCTCGCCGGGCGCGCGCATCGCGTTCCCTTCCGGCAGATCGAGCACGGCCAGCCGCATCGAGGTCAGCCGATTGGCGCCGGCATAGAGCAGTTCGGTCTGGTTCACCGCCGTTTCCGGGCCGCCGTTCTCGAGGTCGCCCGATCCGCTCTCATGCGCGATCGCGGTGATCGTGCCGTCCTTGGTCGCCCCAATCCGCACGCGCTGGCGCGTTGCCGGGCGGTGCGTGGTGTTGTTGGCCATCAAAGGACGCTGCAGCGCCAGCTTGACCGGCCGCTTCGCGGCCCTCGCCGCGAGAGCCGCCATCAAGGCGTCGGCGCGCAGGAACAGCTTGCCGCCAAAGCCGCCGCCGACGTAGGGCGAGATGAGGCGCACCTTCTCCTTGGGGATGCCGAGCGTCTTGGCCATGTCCGCCTTGTTCCAGGCAATCATCTGGTTCGAGGTCCAGAGCGTCAGCTCGTCACCCTGCCATGCCGCGATCGTGGCGTGCGGCTCCATCATCGCGTGGCTCTGATCGGGCGTGGTGTAGCGCTGGTCCAACTTGACCGGCGCTGCGCCAAACGCCTCCTCGAACTTGCCCACACGGTGCTCGGGCGAAGACCCGCTGCCCTCCTGGCTGTCGCCGCCGGTCAGCGGCGCCGTCTTCAGCAGCTCGTCGAGATCGAAGCGCCCGTCGCCGCGCTCGTAGTCGACACGGACCAGCGCGGCGGCGGCACGCGCCTGTTCGAAGGTTTCCGCCACGACGACGGCGACTGCCTGGTGGTAGTGATCGACTTCGGGGCCACCCAGCAGCTTGGCGGTGTTCCTGTCGCCCTTGCCGAGTGGGCCCGCGTCCTGCGCAGTCACGATCGTCACTACGCCGGGCGCGCGCCGCGCTTCGTCCAGCCCTAGCGACTTGATGCGCCCCTTGCCGACCGCCGAACCCACGACATAGCCGTAGGCGACGTTCGGCACCTCACGATGGTGCTCGTAGGCGTACGTCGCCAGGCCGCTGGTCTTGAGCGGCCCGTCGATGCGATCGTGCGCTTGCCCAACGACCTTCAGGCGATCGATGGGATTGGTCTGTGCGGGTGTCTCGAACTTCATGCGGCCCTCGCCTGTGCCATGACGCCCGCCAGCGTTCTTTCGACGAGCGGGATTTTGAATGCATTGTCCTGTGTCGGCTTCGCGCCTGCCAGCAGCTCGCCGGCCGCGGCCTTCGCGCCGCGCGACATCGCAGCATCGGCAGCGTCGACCCGCCAGGGCTTGTGGGCAACGCCGCCCACGGCCACTCGGCCACTGCCATCGCTCTGGATCACCGCGGCGACCGAGACGACGGCGAAGGCATAGGACGCGCGGTCACGCACCTTCTCGTAGATCTGCGTGCCACCGATCGGCTTGGGCAAGGTCACGGCAGTGATCAATTCGCCCGCGGTCAGTGTCGTCTCGATATGCGGTGTGTCGCCGGGCAGGCGGTGGAACTCGGCGATGGGGATCGCACGCGTCCGGCCTTGCGGGTTCACCGTCTCGACCACGGCATCGAGCGCGCGCATGGCGACCGCCATGTCGGACGGGTGCGTGGCGATGCAAGCCTCGCTGGAGCCGACGACCGCAAGTTGGCGCGAGTATCCGCCCAGCGCGCCGCAGCCCGAACCCGGCTTGCGCTTGTTGCACGGCATGTTCGGGTCGTAGAAATAAGGGCATCGCGTGCGCTGGAGCAGATTGCCCGCCGTGGTCGCCTTGTTGCGCAGTTGTCCGCTTGCGCCCGCGACTGTCGCTCGGGTGAGCAGCGGATAGTCGCGCCGCACGCGCTGATCGGCCGCCATGGCGGTGTTGGTGACCAGAGCGCCGATGCGCAGGCCGCCGTCCGGCGTGGGCTCGATCTTGTCGAAACCCAGGTCCTGCACGTCGATCAGGTGCGTGGGCGCCTCGATCTCGATCTTCATCAAGTCGAGCAAATTGGTGCCACCGGCCAGGAACTTGGCGCCCGGCCTGGCCGCGGCGCGTGCAGCGGCGACCGGATCCTTCGCGCGCTCGTACGTGAAAGCCTTCATGCCTTGGCTCCTGCGACTTCGGCCATAGCCTCGGCGATGTTCGAGTAAGCACCACAGCGGCAGATGTTGCCGCTCATGCGCTCACGCAATTCCATGTTCGTCACTTGTGGTGCCTGGGAAATATCCGCCTGCACGTGGCTGGGAATGCCCTGCCGGATCTCGTCGAGGACGCCCACGGCCGAGCAGATCTGGCCAGGCGTGCAGTAGCCGCACTGGAAGCCATCGTGCTTCACGAAGGCAGCCTGCATGGGGTGGAGGTTATCCGGAGTTCCCAGGCCTTCGATGGTGGTGATCTCGTCGCCTTCATGCTGGAGCGCGAGGCTGAGGCACGAGTTGATCCGCTGGCCGTTCACGATCACCGTGCAGGCGCCGCATTGCCCATGGTCGCAGCCCTTCTTGGTGCCGGTGAGATGCAGATGCTCGCGCAGGGCATCGAGCAAGGTGGTGCGCGGATCGAGCCTCAGCGCCTGAGCCTTGCCGTTCACCCGAAATGCGACTTGCGAGCTTGGCACCGCGCCGCGGGTTACGGCCGATGGGGCGGCGATCGCCGGGGTGGACGCGACCACTGCTCCCCCGGCACCGACCGCGAGCACACCGCGGCGCGATGTTTCGAATTCAGGCAATTCGGGCATTACGTATTCCTTCGGCAGCCGCGATCCCGGTCGCGGCATGAGACAAACTCGGCAGACACGATGAAGTGCCTTGGAATCTCGTTCAGCGAGAAAGCGGCTCACGCCTGGCACGGTTGCGGCAGCATGAGTGCCCCTTCGGGCAGGAGCTCCGGCAATGGGTCGGAGCGGAGCCCATCGGCGGCCTTCTGTGATGCGTCCGCAAGATCGCCATGAATTTTTCGGACAGGCCGTAGTTAGGTGCAGCAAACCGCGTCGACAATCCCACGCTTCTTCAACAGCGTGTTGATCGCCGCCTCAGCCCGTTGGCAAGGTGGAAAAAAGCGATGGCGGGCAGAGACGTTTTACCTCCCCCAGCTGCGAAGCCTCCGGGCGTGACGTCTCAGCGGCCGAAGATCTCGGCGACGGCGCGGGGGGCGGACGCGAAGTAGAGGTGCATGTACGTCGCGGTGAGCGCACCCTGCCGGTAGATCCCCTCGCCCGGTCGGCCATCCGGCCTCACGGCTTGCCAGGTTGCCGCGACAGGCGTTTCCAGCTTCGAGTAGTGAAAGGTATGCCCGCGCAAGATGCCCTTCGGCATGGAGGCTTGCTGCAGCCCCAGCGCGGCGAGGCGCGGCTGCATCGTCGCCACGCCCGGAAGCAGCCCGGCAAGCGGGACGCGCCGACCTTGACCGTCGTCCAGCTCGTCTAGAGCGTAGAGCATACCGCCGCACTCGGCCAGGATCGGCTTACCTGCCTGGTGATGTTCCCGGATCGCAGCGATCATTGACCGGTTGTCGGCCAGCGCCTGGAGGTGCAGCTCGGGGTAGCCTCCGGGAAGCCACAGGGCCTCGCACGCGGGCAGGTCCGCATCGTGCAGCGGCGAGAAGAAGCAAGGCTCCGCCCCCATGTCGCGCAGCCATGCCAGGTTCGCCGGATAGATGAAGCCGAACGCCGCGTCGCGCGCAACGGCGATGCGGGTGCCCTGCAACAGCCGCGCGAGAGGTTCCGAAGCCATCGGAGGATCGAAGCGGACCGGAGGCGGCAGCCAGTTCGCGCCTGGTGGCAGCGCTGCTGCCGACCTGGCGATCCGCGCGTCGATGTCATCAACTTCGCTCGCCTGTACCAGGCCCAGGTGACGTTCGGGGAGCGCCGCCTCCGCATCGCGCGGCAAGGCGCCAAGCCATTGTACATCTGTCGGCACACTCGCCTCCAGCATGGCAGCATGCCTCGCGCTGCCGACGCGATTGGCAAGCACCGCGGCGAGATGCAACTCGGTCCGGTATGTCGCCAGTCCCTGGACCATCGCGCCAAACGTCTGCGCCATGGCGGACGCATCGATCACCGCGAGGACCGGCAACCCGAAGCGAACCGCGAGGTCGGCGGCGGAAGGTTCGCCATCGAACAGACCCATGACACCTTCGACCAAAATCAGGTCCGCCTCGCAGGCTGCCTCATGCAGCAAGCGGCGGCACTCCGCATCGCCGACCATGAACAAGTCGAGCTGGCAGACCGGCGCACCGCTGGCCTGCTCCAGGATCATGGGATCGAGGAAGTCGGGCCCGCACTTGAACACGCGGACCCGACGGTCGGCATCGCGATGCAAGCGGGCGAGCGCGGCGGTAACCGTCGTCTTGCCCTGCCCGGATGCCGGCGCCGAGATCATGAAAGCCGCGCAAGAGGCTGCACTGCTCACAGGTCGATCCCGAATGGGTCTTTCACACCTGCGTGCGAGGCGCGCTCACCCAAGCTTCGGCCGCCCTTGTCGACTTGGAACAAGGCCACCGTGCGCGCGCTGATTGCCGCAGTCGGCGGGCTCAGCAGGCCCTTTGTCCGGCTCCGCGCGGCGGCATCCCTCTTCGCGAGCTTCCTCGATCACCGTGCCGAGACCCGGCGCAGTTCGGGGCGGGCGACGAGCAGCGCGATGTACGCCGCAGCGCCGACGCCCGACCACAGCAACGTGGCGAGCAGCGTGCCGGGAAAGTACTTCTGCAAGCGCGGCAGGAACTCGGCCAGCGTCGGGTCTGGGTAGCGACCACCCAGGAAGTAGAAGCCCCCGCTGGAGAACAGGTTGGAGACGAAGGTCGCTACCAGCAGCACGACGGCAGCGGGCAGCAGCGCCGACAGACGCTCGCCGAGGCGCTCCGCGACCATGCGACCGGCAAGCCACATCGTGCCGTAGGCAGGCAGGAGCATCCAGTAAGCGGGCGTGAAGCAGAAGCCCGAGCCGCCCAGGACGTAGATCCGCCACACGTCGATCACGAACCCGAGTGCGAACAGGCCGGCAAAGGCTGCGACGCGACGCACGAGGTAGCCAAGCACGAAGAAGCTCGCGAGGCTGGTGTCGGGGAGATGCACGACATGGCTGAGCGAATGGGTGCGGGTGACGAGCATGACCGCGGCAAGGAGTGCGAAGGCGAGAAGGTCGAAGCGGGGCGATGTCAGCGAAAGACGACGGTCCATGAGGAGGACTCCGTTTGGGATCGTTGAAAGGCGACGCGGCTGCAAGGCGCCGGGCCGATCACGCGAAAGGGTGCGATAGCATGCGAGCCGGGACGAACGAAGCTTCGCCTCCGGAAGGTCAGTGGTTCGACATGACTTTACGCTCCCCTTCGACGCGACACACGGATGTCGTCCGTCAAGGGTCCTGCCCGCACATGCGAGCCCCTCGTCCGCCCGGTACATCCCGCCCGCGCAGAGAAACGACGGCATCGGGCCGGTTTCCTGACTTGCCGGATCGAACGCGCTGGTCGCCGCCTTCTCGAGGGACGAGCCCCCAATGGCATAGTGGCGATGCGCTCACCGGTTACAGTTGCGGGAGCAGTGCCGGCTTGTGGCGCTTTGCAGGCGCCAGCCCGGACTTCCCGATTAAGCTCTCTCGAGCACCCGATACAAGCGAGGGGATAAGCGAAGTCGCGCGGCGCTGCAAGCGGGCTGCTCATGGCGTCATCGACACCGACAAACCGAACTCGTCGCCTCGGTCTTGATTCGGCGCCCCGCTTCTTCGGTTGCCTCGCTTGAGATCAAGAAGGAAGCGGGATCCCGGCCCAACGGGGGGATGACGTGAAGGAGGAGCATACAACCACTCTTGCACTCGCCTCATACGCACAGTATCGGCCGCGCCGCGACAGGTTCCCCGCGAGGGGATCAAAAGGGAACTCGGGTGAAAGCCCTGGGCTGCCCCTGCAACTGTAAGCGGCGAGCCATCCGGCCACTATGCCATTGGGACCATCAGTCCTGAGAAGGCGGCCGGAACGGCGCTGACCCGCAAGCCAGGAGACCTGCCTGACGCAGTCGTTCTTCATCCGGGCAGGGTGCACCGGGTGTTCGAGGTCCCTTGCCTTTCGGCAAGGGTCATCCCTCGCGCAACGACAGCAACCGCCTTGCCGGGTGATCCCGCGCAAGGAGGCGTCATGTCGTGCCCTCGCCTTGCTGCGTCGGCTCTCGCGCGCACGCCTTCTTGCAACGGATCGACCGGCCGGGTCCGAAGCCGTTTGCAAGAAGGGACACACGTCTTGCCCCGTACCGTACCACTCGCCGTCCTGTCGGCACTTTCGACCCTTGCCGCCTCCCCTGCCCTCGCTGACGAGGCTCCAGACCAGAGCATCGTCGTCACCGCATTTCGCACGCCGGTCGCACAAGCTCGCAATTCCTCAAGTGTCACGGTGCTGGACGAAGAAGCGATCGTGAAGGCCCAGCCGATCGCGGTCGGCGACATCCTCCTGCGCACACCCGGCATCAGCCTCTCGCGCAACGGTGGCTACGGCACCGCCACCTCGCTGCGCATCCGCGGCGCCGATGCGGGCCAGACCGTCATGGTCATCGACGGCATGCGCCTTGCGGATCCCTCGTCCACTGCCGGCGGCTACGCCTTCTCCAACCTGATGCTCGACGATATCGAGCGGATCGAGATCCTGCGCGGGCCACAGTCGATCCTGTGGGGCAGCGATGCGATCGGAGGCGTCGTCAACGTCTCGACCCGCAAGCCCGAGAAGCCGCTCGAGGGCAGCATGGCCATCGAGGCCGGCACGCACGAGACGGTTTCCGCCCGCGCCGGCATCGGCGGCACCAGCGAGCGCGTGGACTGGCGCGTCGCCGGCTCGACTTTCACCACCGACGGCATCTCGGCGCGCGCGAACGGCACCGAGGACGACGGCTTCACCCGACAGGCCGCGAGCGGCACCGCCACCGTGCGCCTGGCACCCAACGTCAGTCTCGACTTGCGCGGCTACTGGGCCGACGCTCGCAACGAGTTCGACGGCACCAGCGGGGACAGCCGCGTCTATGGCACCACCGAGGAGTGGTCCGCCTACGCCGGGCTCAACTTCGCGCTGCTCGACGGCAAGCTGGTCAACCGCCTGGCCGTGCTGCAGACCGAGACCGACCGGCAGAACTTCGATCCCGCACGCCGCATCCGCCAGATCAACTTCGATGCGCATGGCCGCGTCCGCCGCTACGAGTACCAGGGCACTTACCACGCCGCCGAGATGCTGGACCTCGTGTTCGGCGCCGAGCGCGAGGAGCAGCGGATGACCACCGCCTCGCCCGCCAACACGCTGACGCCCTACACGCTGACGCCGACCAAGGCCGACACGGACAGCATCTACGGACAGGCCCGCGTGACCCCGCTGACCGGGCTGACGCTGAATGCCGGTGCGCGCTACGACCACCAGTCACGCTTCGGCGGCAACACCGTGTTCAGCGCCGGCGCGGCCTACACGCCCAACCAGGGCGCGACCGTACTGCGCGCCAGCTACGACGAGGGCTACAAGGCACCGTCGCTCTATCAGCTGTTCAGCCTCTACGGCACACCCGACCTCGCGCCCGAAAAGGCGAAGGGATGGGAAGTCGGCGCCGAGCACCGCTTCGGCCAGATCTTGCGTGCCTCGGCCGCGTGGTTCCAGCGCGATACCGACAACCTGATCGACTTCGCCAACTGCCCGACCCGGGGTACGCTGCCCGCAGCGTGCTTCGTGCCCGGCACCACCACCAGCCGCATCGGCTACTACGCCAACGTCAAGGAGGCACGCGCCCGCGGCCTGGAACTGACCGGCTCGGCGCGCTGGAACGTGCTGTTCGTCGAGGGCAACTACAGCTGGATCAAGGCCGAGGACCGCAGCGACAACGCCGCGTTCTACGGTCGCCAGCTCGCCCGCGTACCGCGCCACCTGGCCAACGTGGAGGGCGGAGTGGAGCTTCCGGCGGGCCTGCGTGCCAGCGTCGCCGCGCGGTATTCGGGCAAGACCTTCAACAGCGCCAGCACTACCGAAGTGCTGGATGATTACTGGCTCATAGACTTGCGCGCGCAATGGCGCGTGGCCGAGGCGCTGACGCTCCAGGCACGCGTCGAGAACGTAGCCGATGAGGATTACCAGACCACCAGCGGCTACGGCTCGCTGGGCCGGACGATCTACTTCGGGGTGAGGAGCCGCTTCTAGATGCTGGAACCGGTCGAACCCGGAGCGGCCGTCGTGGTCTGCTCCACTTGCCGCTTCTCGGCCGAAGCGCGCGAGGACGAAGGCGGGCAGCGCGGCGGCGCGCTGCTTGCAACCGCGATGCGCGCGGTGCAGGCGGAGGAGCCGGAGCTTGCCGGTGTTGCGGTGCAGGAAATGCCCTGCCTGTTCTCGTGCCAGCGCCATTGCTCGGTGCACATTCGCGCTCCGGGCAAGGTCGGCTACGTGCTGGGCGACTTCGTGCCCGACCGGGCCTCGGCCCAGGCCATTCTCACTTACGCGTCCCGCCATGCCGCCAGCGAGGAAGGCGTGGTGCGCTACGCCGAATGGCCCGAGGGCGTGAAGGGCCACTTCATCGTGCGCACGCCTCCGGATGGATACCTGTGCACATGATTGCCTTCGCCGACCGCTCCGCGTTCCTCCATGCGATCTCGAACATGCCGATTGCATCCGATGCGGCAGCGCGCGCCGCGCGAGAGCGGCAGGCGGAACTCACCAAGCCTGCCGGTTCGCTCGGACGGCTGGAGGAGATCGCCGTCTTCATGGCGGGCTGGCAGGACGATCCCAGACCGAAGCTCGATCGCGTGTGCGCCACCGTGTTCGCGGGCAACCATGGCGTAGCGGCCAGAGGCGTCAGCGCCTTCCCTGCCGAGGTCACGGCGCAGATGGTCGACAATTTCCGGAGCGGCGGCGCGGCGATCAATGTGTTGTCGCAGGCGGCCGGCGCGAAGCTGACGATCGTTCCCCTCGATCTCGATCGCCCCACCGGCGACATCGCGAGCGAGGCGGCCATGAGCGAGGCCGAGTGCCTCGATGCGCTCAACGCCGGCGCGGCAGTGGTGTCTTCCGACACGCAGCTGCTCGTCGTCGGCGAGATGGGTATCGGCAGTACCACGCCCGCTGCCGCCCTGTGTGCCGCAGCCTTCGGGGGCGATGCGGCGCAATGGTGCGGCCAGGGCACGGGCGTGGATGGCGCAGGACTTGCGCGCAAGATCGATGCCGTCGACCAGGCTCTGGCTCTGCATCGGCCACATTGTTCCGATCCGTTCGAGATGCTGCGCCGGCTCGGCGGGCGGGAGATCGCGGCCATGGCCGGAGCCATGCTCGCAGCCCGGCTGAGGCGGATTCCCGTTCTGCTCGACGGCTTCATCACTTGCGCCGCGATCGCCCCGATTGCTGCGCAGCATCCGCAGTTCACCTGGCACTGCCTCGCCGCCCATTGTTCGGCCGAAGCGGCGCACCAGCTGCTGCTGGACTGCCTTGGACTGGAACCCCTGCTACGTCTCGACATGCGTCTGGGCGAAGGCAGCGGTGCTGCACTTGCCGTGCCGCTCGTCCGTGCAGCATTGGCGACCCACGATCGCATGGCCACTTTCGCGCAAGCCGCCGTGGCGAGAGCCGGGTGAGCGAACGCATCCTCCATCTCCTGCGCCATGGCCCGCCGGCGCGCACCGGGTTGCTCCTCGGCCACAGCGACGAGCCCGCGATGACCGCGGACTGCCCGCGCATGCTTGCGCTCGCCTGCGCGCTGCCGCTGACGGAGATCGTCACCTCGGACCTCAGCCGCGCGGCACATCAGGCGGCCACGCTCGCCCAGCGGCTGGACTTGCCGCTCACCCTCGATCCACGCTGGCGCGAGTTGGACTTCGGGGCCTGGGACGGGCTTGTGCCCGAAGATGTCGACAGGGAAGCTCTCCAGCGCTTCTGGGCCGACCCGGAAGCCCATGCTCCGCCGGGCGGCGAGCGTTGGTCCTGCCTGCGAGCGCGAATAGCCGCCGCACTTGAGACACTTGCCAGCCAGACTCTCGTCGTCACCCATGCGGGGGCGATGCGCGCCGCCGTGTCGGCGCTGACCGGCCTCGATCATCGCGGCGTCTGGGCAATCGACCTGCCCTACCGCGCACTTTTGACCGTGCGCATCTGGCCGGATGGGTCGGGGCAAGTCATCGCGTTGCACGGACCGGCAGCATGAAGGCGCTCGTTCTTGCCCTCCAGTTCATGACGCGCCTGCCCCTGCCGCAATTCGCCGCAGAGCCGCGTCACATGGCTGCGGCGATCCGATGGTTTCCAGCAGCCGGCATCGTTATCGGCGCCTGCGTGGCTGCGGCCGGGTGGATCGGCCTGCAAAGTGACTCCTGGGCCGGCGCCCTGCTCGCACTGCTGGCCTGGGTGGCGATCACGGGCGCGCTGCACCTCGACGGGCTGGGCGACATCGCCGACGCCGCTGGCGCTGCGCACGGTGACCGCAGCCGCATTTCCACGGTCCTCGCCGACCCTCACATCGGCAGCTTCGGCGTGGTCGCCATCGCATTGCAACTCGTTTCCAAGCTGGTGCTGTGCCGCCTTGCGCTCGAGGGGCCGCTCCTGCCGCTGATCCTGATCCCCACGACCGCCCGGGTCGGTCCCCTGCTCTGGACGCTGACCCTGCCACCCTTGCACCAGGGCCTGGGCAGCACGTTCGGCGCCGGTGCGAGTTGGAGCGCCGCCGGCTCCTGGCTGCTCGTTCTGGGAGCCATGGGAGCCGCCCTGGCGCCCGCCTCCCTCTTGGCGCTGCCAGCCTTCGCGCTGTGGGGGTGGTGGTTGCGCCAGCGGATCGGCGGCATCTCGGGTGATGGTCATGGCGCCGGGATCGAGCTGGTGGAAACCGCCATGCTTGCCGCGCTGGCGTTCGCGGCATGACCTCGATGCACACGCATCACGGCGGACGCCTGTCCGATGCACGCGCGCGATTCGGTGGTGCGCCGGGGGACTGGCTGGATCTGTCGACCGGCATCAACCCGGATGCGTGGTCGCCGCCTGCGAACGCCACCATAGACTGGCAAGCCCTGCCCGATCCTTCCGCTCTGGCAGAACTCGAGCGGACGGCTGCGCGCCACTTCGGTGTAGCCCCCCAACTTTGCCTAGCCGTGCCGGGCAGCGAAGCGGGCTTGCGGGCACTGGGTCACATCCTGCGCTTGCCGGGCGAGCACCGCCGGCCTTGCTACAGCACGCACATCGACGCTTTCAGGCCGGGCGCAGCCGATCGCGAGGCGAGTGTGCTCGTGATTGGCAATCCCAACAATCCCGATGGTGCGCTCACGTCCCGGCAGGACCTGATGGCCGCGCTGGCGCAGCAGGAAGAGAGAGGCGGCTGGCTCATTGTCGACGAAGCCTTCGTCGACTGCGCACCGGACCGGAGCGTGGCCGACCTTGTCACGGACGGGCGCCGGCTGATCGTCACCCGATCCTTCGGCAAGTTCTTTGGCCTCGCCGGCGTGCGGCTCGGCTTCGTCCTGGCTCCAGGGCAGGTGCTCGACGAAACGCGCCGCTTGCAGGGCGAGTGGCCGGTGTGCGCCGCGGCGCTGAGCTTCGGTACGCCGGCCTACGGGGATGACGCCTGGATCGCACGCACCCGGGCGTTGCTAACGACGACAGCAGACAACCTCGACGCGATGCTGGAGCGGCACGGCCTCCACGCGCGGGGCGCCTGTCCGCTGTTCAGGCTGGTGGAGACGCCGAACGCGCAGGAACTGTTCACCGCGCTGGCCCGGCAACAAATCCTCACGCGCCCGTTCGCCGATCAGCCATGCCTTCTCCGCTTCGGCTTGCCCGGCGGCACGGATGCCCTCGCAAGGCTGGATAGAGCGCTTGCTCGTGGCTGAACCCATTGCCCTCGTCGCGCTGGCGATCGACGCCGCGCTGGGCTGGCCGGCAAGGCTGTACCGACGGATCGGCCATCCCGTGGGCGCATTCGCTCGCGTCATCGGGTGCCTGGAGAAGCGATGGAACAAGCCGGGCAACAGCACGCGAACGCGCAGGCTGCTCGGCCTCGCGTCCGTGGCGATCCTGGTCGCGTTCAGCGCCGCCGCCGCCATGCTGCTGGAGTGCGGGATCCGTCAACTCGCCGGCCGCTGGGCTTGGCCGTTGGTGGCTCTGGCCGCTTGGCCAGCGCTCGCACAGCGTAGCTTGTTCGACCACTATCGCCCGATCGAGCACGCGCTGGCGCACCATGACCTGCCGGCTGCGCGCGCGGCCGTCAGCATGATCGTCGGGCGCGACACGGCAGGGCTGGACGAACCCGGCATCGCCCGCGCAGCCATCGAGAGCCTGGCCGAAAGCTTCTGCGACGGCGTCATCGCGCCGCTGTTCTGGCTCCTCGTGGTTGGGCTTCCGGGTGCGTGGGCCTACAAGGCGATCAACACCGCGGACAGCCTCATCGGCCACCCCGAAGAGTCGCTGCGTGCCTATGGCTGGGCTGCCGCGCGCATCGACGACGTGGCAAACCTGGTGCCGGCTCGCCTGTCGGGAGCGCTGATCTGTCTGGCTGGCGCAGGCGGCTGGCGCACGCTCTGGGGCGACCACGCCCGGCATGCCTCACCCAACGCCGGCTGGCCCGAGGCAGCCATGGCCGGAGCGCTGAACGTGCGCCTGGCCGGCCCCTTGCTTTACGACGATGTGCTGGCCGACAAGCCGTGGATCGGCGATGGTGTCGAGGCGGACCTTGGTGCGATGCGGCGAGCGCGCCACATCTTCGTTCGCGCGTGCGGCCTGGCCTGGTTCGCGACGGCCTCGATCGTGGCGGCCCCAATCGTGACAGGAGATGTCAAATGGCTGCCGTGATGCTGCAGGGGACCGGCTCGGACGTCGGCAAGTCGGTGCTGGTCGCCGGCTTGTGCCGCGCGCTCGCTAATCGCGGCCTGAGTGTCCTCCCGTTCAAGCCACAGAACATGTCGAACAACGCGGCGGTCACCGTCGATGGCGGCGAGATCGGGCGCGCGCAGGCGCTGCAGGCTCTGGCCGCGCGGGTCGAGCCGCATACCGACATGAACCCCGTCCTGCTCAAGCCGCAAGCGGATCGCACCTCCCAGTTGATCGTCCACGGCCAGGTGCGCGGCACGCTGGGTTCGGCCAACTTCCGCGAAGGCCGCCGCAACCTCCTGGCCGACGTGCTGCAAAGCTGGGAGCGGTTGCGGACCCGGTGCGATATCGTGGTGGTCGAGGGTGCCGGCTCGCCGGCCGAGATCAACTTGCGCGAGGGCGACATCGCCAACATGGGCTTTGCGCGGGCCGCACAAGTGCCGGTCGTGCTGGTCGGCGACATCGATCGGGGTGGAGTGATCGCCTCGCTGGTCGGCACCCGCGCCGTCGTCGATCCGGAAGACGCAGCCATGATCCACGGCTTCATCGTCAACAAGTTCCGGGGCGATCCGGCCCTCTTCACCGATGGCTATGCCGCCATAGAACAGCGCACCGGCTGGCGCGGTTTCGGACTGGTGCCCTGGCTATCCGCCATCGCTCGCCTGCCCAGCGAAGACGCGGTGGTGCTCGATCGCGGCCTGCGGCGCAACAGCGGACGGATCGTCGTCGCCTGCCCGATGCTGCCGCGCATCGCCAACTTCGACGACCTCGACCCGCTGAAGGCCGAGCCCGAAGTCGACCTCGTCATGGTGCCACCCGGCCAGGCCATCCCTGCCGAAGCAGCGCTGATCGTGCTGCCCGGCTCCAAGGCCACGATCGCCGACATGCACTTCGTGCGGGCGCAAGGGTGGGACATCGACATCCTGTCGCACCATCGGCGCGGTGGCATGATCCTGGGGATCTGCGCCGGGTACCAGATGCTGGGGCAGACGATCTCCGATCCGCTGGGCATCGAAGGTGTGCCGAGCAGCGTTCGGGGGCTCGCCTTGCTGGATGGAGAAACCGTGCTGGGTGAGCGCAAGACGCTGCAGCGTGTGACCGGCATGGCACTCGGCGCGGCCTTCGACGGGTACGAGATGCATATGGGTACGACGGTTCTTCCCGCGCAGGCACCGTCCTTCGCAGCGCTCGACGGCGGGCGACGTGACGGCACGATTACCGCTGATGGGCTTGTGGTGGGGACCTACTGCCACGGCTTGTTGGCCTCGGGCGAATTGAGGCGCGCCTTGCTGAGCCGGATCGGTGCGGCGAGCGACGCGAACGATCACCACCGCATCGTGGACGAAGCGCTCGATGAACTGGCATGCAATCTGGAGGAGTGCCTGGACATCGACGCACTGATTGCTCTGGCGAGGCAAGCTGGCTGATGCGATCACTCTTCGTCATCGGCGGCGCACGCTCTGGCAAGAGCCGGTATGCGCAGCAGCGCGTCGAGGTGCTGCCCGGCAAGCTCGCCTTCATCGCGACGGCGCAGGCCCAAGACGACGAGTTGGCCGATCGCATCGCGCGCCATCGCGCCGATAGAGGGCCGCGCTGGACGGCCTACGAGGCGCCAATCGCGCTGTGCGACGCCATCGAGCACGCCAGCCGCGAGTGCGAAGCCATTCTGATCGATTGCATGACCTTGTGGCTCTCGAACCTGATGCATGCCGATGCGGACATCGCCGCGGCAACGGCAGATTTGATGGCCGCGATTCGGGTATGCTCAGCGCCGCTGACGATCGTCTCAAACGAAGTGGGTGGCGGTATCGTCCCCATGAACGCACTCGCGCGACGGTTTCGCGATCATGCGGGCTGGCTGCACCAGCAATTGGCCTCGGTGGCTGGTGAGGTCGTCCTGGTCACCGCCGGTTTGCCGCTGCAACTCAAATGCGCCGAGCCATCGGCGATGCAGCGTTGAATTTAGCCCGCCGCGACCGCGTGGCGGTCGATGGCGACGGAGCGCACCTGACGCCGGAGTGGCGCTTCTCTCACGCCCACGGCGGGTTCGCGGGCGGGCTGGAGCACGGATATTACCGAGGGACGCTGAGCCGGCTGCTCCATGTTCTCCAGCAAACGACGCTCCGCAAGCTCGCGATGGCGGGCAAGCGCCATGCAGATCGGACCGGTGTCTCCATGCGTATGCCAGAAGCCCGACACCTCGGCCAGCAGCACCCGCAGTTCCTCGGCGGCTTCCCGATCGGCGTCCGTCACGGCGTGCATGGTCTCAGGCTCCTCTTCGTCCTTGCAGCTACAACCACGCTACGCGGCGAAGGTTCCTGAACACACTTAGGTCAATTCCCTGATTACCATAGAAAAACAGGAGTCCGGACCAGCGCGCGACCGGGTCAGATAATGCCCGCGATGAGGCCACAGTCGAGGGCCTCGCGTGCTTCCACGTACCAGTTGGCAGGAGCTTTCTCGAGCACCTCTTCCATGGTGACGCTGGAGTTCCGGATCAGGTTCTGGAAGCCTTCGTTCTGGATCGCGATGGACTCGTTGATCTCGTTGAGCGTGGCCTGCAGTCCTGCGATGCATGTCGTCAACGGACCTTCGACGTTCAACTGCGTGCTCATCTTGCGCTCGTGGATCATCAGCCGCGTGCCGCGTGTGAGATAGCGGTTCTCGGACGCGAAGAAGCTCATGAACGTGGTCCCGGCCGAATAGACCGCCGCCTTGCCGAGGAACACGAAGCGGCATTCCGGCATGACCTCGCTGTGAAAGCGCACGTCTTCGCCCATGATCCGCGCGACTTCCGGATCGCCGCCCAAGGTCGTCAGCTCCACAACGATGAGGCCCGACTGCGGGGCGTTGCTCAATTGCTGCCGAAAGTCAGCGTACATCTGGTAATCGACGGATCCGGACAGCAAAATCGCGGGGTTGACGAAGTTCTTGGCCTCCAGCTGGGTGCCGGCCGGGTCTGACATCGATCGCGTCCTTATAGTTTGGCGGAGTGGTGTGCCGGTCGGCAGTCGCGAAAATGCGCCAGGAGGCGCAGCGTTCCTTGAAATCGTGAACGATTGAAGTGGATCAAGACGATTGTGTGAGATGACTGCTCACCGGATGAGCGAGCAGGACGGCAGCCCAAGCGGCCGCCGCCTGCGCGCAAGCCGAGATAATGTTCCGGAACAGCCACTTGCATCTTGAAAGCACTCTGCTGCCCGCCCACCTCCTATGCATCGTTCAACAACGGAAAGGAGGTGGTCTGATGTCTCATTGTCATATGCCGCGCGCAGCGGATCAGATGAGTTCGGCCTCCGTCCCGGGGGCACGGCTCGACTGAGCTGCTGCGTCATGCAGGACAATGGAAGGGCCGCCTCGCAAGGGGCGGCCCTTCGCATTTACACTCTTGAACGTTCGAAAACGCGCACGCAGCACATGCAACGAAAAACGGGCGTGCCGCCGTTCTGGCAACACGCCCGTTCCGGTACAGCGACCTGACGCCACGAGCAGGACGAACCTGCTCCCGGCGCCGGCCTCTGGAGTTACCGCACCGAACGGCGGGTAAACAGGTTCACGATCGCCAGCAGGATCACAGCGCCAAGCAGCGACACCAGCAGCGAGCTGAGGCTGAAGTCACCGTTCATGATGTTGCCGCCGCCGATCAGCGGGTTGAGCAGGAAGCCGGCCAGCACCGCACCGACAATCCCGACGACGATGTTCAGAATGATACCTTGTTGAGCATCACGGCGCATGATGATGCTGGCGAGCCAGCCGATGATGCCGCCGACGATGATTGCGAGGATGAGTGTCACAGCAGTTCTCCCTAGACTTAGTGAGGATTAAACTGCCCAGCATGCCCGCAGGTTCCACAAGGTAAATCACGTGAAATCCGCGCACGCGCTCACCCACATTGCTGTAAGAGGTTTTTGCAGCCTCATTTCGTTTTCAGGGCAACGGAAAGACTGAAGCGAGAACCCGCTGCCATCCCGCCCTTGGGCCGCACGCGGACATTCGTCACCGCTGCTTGCGAGACGGAGTCACCTTGGACCGGTACATAGTTCCAGCTTGCCCCACTATCTGACGAGAAATCGACGTCGTCCGTAGTGCTGCCGGGCGCGGTGTAGCTCAAGGCAAGGGTCGAGGCCGGCGTGCCATCGGTGAAGAGCAGGAACGAGCCCGTCCCGGTACCATCGCCATCCAGCGCGACTGAGGTCCCGCTGGGGACGGCCAGGTTGAGCCAAAGCGTGTTGCTGTCCACCGGCACCAGGTCCGGGTTGGTCACGCCGACGATCATGCGGCGCTTGCCGCCGGGAAGCGCCTTGGGATTGCTGGTGCCGTTCACTGGGTCCCAAGTCGTGCCGGTACTGGTAGTGAGCAGGACCGATTTGGCGCCGACGGTCATGGTCACTTCGACGACCGTGATCACGTTGGTACCCTGAACCGGAGTGCCCAGGCAGATCAGCAGCGCGTTGACGCCCGGACACAAGTACCAGTTCCAGGTCATCGTGATCCGGTCGGTGTAGATGCCCGGCGGAGGCAGCGCGCCACCCGACGGCTTCACGTAGATGGGCAGATCCGCGTTGCTGCCACCTAGCAAGCCGAGCACGTTCAGCAGGTTGTTCTGCATGTAGTCGATCGTGCCGTTCTGCGTGAACGCGGCGGCGCCACCGGGATCGGCCGACGCGGCATAGGCGATGGCGTTCGTCCCGTTCATCAGCTTCATGCCGTTCTTGCTCTGGAACTTGGCGCGTATGTAGTTGATGCCGAGGAGGACGATGGCGCTGGTCGGACAGGTCAGGCCCGCTCGACTGAACTGCGAAGGGATGGCCGCCTGCTTGACCGACTGAGCCGAGAATGTGCCGAAATCCGTCGCGAGCGAGGGTGTCGCGGTGCACGCCTGTGCCGACCCGGCGCTGAAGGCGAGCAAGGTGGCGAGCAGCAGCGCTAAAACGCGGGACATGGTCCGGCTCACTTGGCTGCTCCCATGATCTGCCGCGCTGCCGCGCTCAACGATAGCTGATCGAACTTCATCCGCATCGTCACGAACGGTCCCTGCCGCGTATAGCGCGCTTCCGCGAAGTCACGATCGTGGAAGCCGCGCAGGTTATAGCCGGCGCTCATCCAGACCCCGTTGCCGGGCGAGAAGCCGAGCGACGGCCCCAGGCTATAGCTGGTCGCGTGGCTCGACCAGCTGTGCTGGCGGCTGGCCTGGATGCCGATGTCGAAGCGCGGGCCAAGATCGCGGCGCAAGTCGAAGCCGATCACGTCGATGAAGCCGGTATAGCCGTCGTCACCGAAGCGGCCGATAACGTACTTGGCACCATGGTAGAAACTCGCCTCCCACCCATGACCATCGCCTTCGGCGCCGGTGCGGTAGTTGACCGCCAGGTTGTTGACGAGGCGGGTCGAGATCTGCCCGCCGCCGATCGCATTGATTGAACCCACGAGATTGCTCGACCGCACATCTGCGTCTGCCCGCTCGCGGCGAAGTTCCAGCCGTTCCAGGACCGACCAGCGGCTGTCGAGTGGCCGCAAGGCGAGTGCGACGTCGGCCGAGAGAAAGGCCGCGACCCCGCCGTCGCGCTCCGTGACCTCGTAGGCACGCAGGCCCGCAGCGAGGGTCTTGCCCTCGCCCAGGCTGCGCAACGCGCTGGTGGTCACGCCCCAGCGGTTCGAACGCGAGCCCCGGCGATACTCGGCGCGACCGTTCCAGCTCCAGGTCTCGCGGCGATACGTGGCGCCAAGTGTGAAGGCCCGGTGATCACCATCGCCGCCATCGCGGTCGAGCATGCCGCCGATCGCACGCGGATGCAGCGGGTTGATCACGCCATCGGGTGCAAGCGTGCCACTGACGGTGGTGGTGGCGTCGACGGTCGCGTCCACCGTCCAGTGCTTGCCCAGCGGGACAGACTGGTTAAGCCCGTATTGCGCGAAAGTGCGCGCGCCGTTCTCGCCGATCGCTTCCTGCGCCACGGAGCCCAACAGCTTGCCGCCTGACCATGGCGCGACATTGAAGCCCAGGCGGGTCTGGTGCGCCTTCACGTCGCTGGCGGCGATCTCGTGCTCGGCGATCAGGCGCACGCCCTGCTTCACCTGATACGCCACGCCAAGCTTATGACGTACCGGAAAATCGATGCTCTCGTCCTTGCCGCCGAGGGCAAGCTGGGTTTCGCCGAAAATCTCAAGATCCTGGCCGAACGGGCGCTGGCTTCCACCAAGGGTCAGCAGCCGGGAATCGCGCTTCTGACCACCGATGCCGGTGTCCGAGGCGATCTGCGCGCCGGCGTAGACGGTGCCGGTGCGGGTGCGATACTCAAGGCGCGCATCGGCGGCGATGCGGCGCCCGGCATCTTCCAGATTGGTCTGGTGCCAGGCCGAGCCGGCAAGCGACAGGCGATCGGTAAAGCGCACCTTGCCATCCACGCCGATCTTGCGCGTGCCCGCTTCCACGCCGTTCTGCTGGCCGAGACCGAAGCCGCTGTCCTGCTGGCGGATGTAGGCGCTGGCATCGAGGTCACGGCTCTGGTGGATAACTTCCGCTTCGAAGGCACGATCCTGCGAGAAGCCGCGGCGACCGCCCGTGGCCGCTTCGGCGTGCACTTCGGTGCCCCTGCCCAGCCTGGCCTTGAGGTCGACACCCGCGACAGTCGCGGCAGGCGCGCTCTCATCCCGCAGCACGCTCGCGCCCACTTCGACGCGGTTCTCGGCCACGCGCACCGCGGCGCGGGCGCCCATGACCTTGGACCTGGAGCGACCTAGTGCCGTCTCGTACTCGGCGACGATGAAGATCGGGTTCAGGTCTGCATCTCGGCTCAGCACCGGTTCGCGGAAGCGCAGCGTGCCGGCATCGGGGTCGATGTCGTAATCGATGTGGCGGGTCAGCTGCTGGGTGCCGACGATCCGTTCCGAGCGGTAGCGATCGCGCGTCTCCAGCCGCACCTTGTCGCTGTTGGGCACGATGCCTTCGCCGCTCAGGCGATAGGGACCGGATAGGCCGTTGCCCTGGATCTCGTCACGACCGTAAACCTGGCGGTTCTCGGCCGCGAAGCCGGTGAAAGTCACACGGTTGCCGTGGTATTCGGCGCGAACGCCGTTGAGGGTGCGATTGTAGCGCATCAGGTTGGTCTCGGTCATGCCGGTTTCGAAGTCGCCGAACAGGGCGCGGAACTCCTGGCGCTCCAGGCGCAGGTAGAGCTTGCGGGTGGTCGCCGCGTCGAAGATCTGGCGCGAGCCGTCGCCGTAGACGGTGTAGTAGCGGTCGGGATCGATGGTGCCGAGCAGGCCGCGGTCGGGATCGTATTTGCGGTCGCTGTCATAGGCCATCGTCAGCAGCCAGCTACCCTTGATCCGCCCCTTGGCGTAGAAGCGCAGCTCGCCGTCGGTCACCACCTCGTGCTTGCCCGTGGTGTTCAGGGCCGAGGCGTGGGTACGCAGCGTATCGTATCCCAGCGTGCCCTTGCCGAAGCCGACGACCGTCCAGCCTTGCGCCGCGGCGGTCAGCCAGGAGGCGATCGGCACTTCCTTCGTCTTGCCGCTTTCGTCCAGCAGCGTGGTGATCTTGACGGCGCCGGCCTGCATCGTCGGTGCCAGAGCAAGGAACGCCAGGCCCTGGTCACCCGCCACGCGGGCGAAAGCGGGCGCGCCGTCCAGGCCGGCGAGCTGGCGCTGCGCCTGAACGTCGCTCTCGATCGCCGCCTCGTAGGGCTGGTCGACGCGAAAGCCGATCGTGGTGCCGGCGCGGACCGGCTTGCCGTCACGGTCGGTCACTCGCACTGCGACAAGCGGGCGCGACAAGCCGTCGGCGATCAGGCGCGACTGCTCGGCCACGTACTCTGCGCGCACCGGCTCGGTGGCGAAGTGGACGATGCGGGTCAGCGTGGTGGCAAGGCTGCCATCGGCTTCGAGCACGCGCGCTTCGAGCAGGTTGTCGCGCGGGCCAAGTGGAACGCCGGTCCAGACCGACACCGCGACGCCCCGCGCCTCGTCGGCGCTGGTGCCATCGAAGGTGACGGGATCGACCGCATGGCCGTTCACCTGCAGCGCGATGCGTTGCCCGGGCTTGTGCTTTACGACCACGCGCTGCGCCGGGGCGCGCGGGTTGTGGTCCATCGCGGGGAACAGCCAGTCGACACCGGGCGTCGCCTCCTGCAGCCACTCGCGACCACCGCCGGCGGCGTCGGCGTCGCTCATTAGGGTGATCGGCAGAGCATCCTTGTCCGCAGCGACCGCCCCTGTCCGACGAAGCTGGAAGTCGACGCGGGGCAGGCTTCCCCCGCTCGCCTCGACGAAGCGCGAGATCGCACTGCCGGCCTGGCGCGTGTCGCGGTCGCAAGCGACCGGCTCATGCGTCGCGGCGATGCTGTGGCGGTCAAGCTGGACGACGTGCGTTCCGGCCTTCACGCCTTCGAAGTGGTACAGTCCGTCGCGATCGGTGACGGTCTGAGCGCCATCCTCCAGCATGATGCGCACGCCCGCCACGCCCTTGCGGTCGCGCAACGGATCGCCGCAATCGCCTTCGGTCACGCGGCCGACAAGCGTCGCCGCATCGCTGAACAGCAGCGGCTTGATACGGATCGCGGCGATCGCCTCGTTGCTCGTCGCCCCGCCCGAGAAGGCTTGCGCGCGGTTGACGGCTTCGCCCTGGCGTGCGCCGGGGCTCACTTCGACGACGTAGCGGATGTCGAGCGTGGCTGCACCGGCAAGGGCGCCGGCCGTGAAGGTCAGCTTGGAGCCGTCACTTGAGATCCGAGGTTCGACCGTGCCGCGTGTGCTGCCGCGGCGATAACGCAGGCCCGGCGGCAGGCTGTCCCGGATCGTGGAAGCCGGCAGCGTGCGTCTTGCATCGCGGTTGGTCAGCCGCAGTCGGTACTCGACAAGATCGCCGGGCGAAGCGGCGCGGGCCGATGCGGTCTTGTCGAGCAGAAGCTCGCTGCTGAGATCGGGGTCGAGCGGGATGTCCACGCTCAGCGGCTCGGGAGAGTCGAGCACGAACCTGCGGCTGAACGAGGCATCGCTGATGTGATAGCGCCCATTCGGGCCGTTGTAGGATGCAAGCTGCTGAGCGGTCGCGGTCGATGGTCCGCGGTATCCGGGGGGCGGGGTGACAATGAGGCGATAAGCCCCCGCGTTCATCAACGGGAACCGAAACTGTCCACGCTCCAACTGGTACTCGAACCCGCTCGAGTCCTTGACGCGCGACCCCGTCAGCAATGTCGATGGATAGGCACTGACGCCATCGTCCCCGATGACGGTCGCCGGCAGCCCGGTGGCGTCCTCGACCACACTGACGCGCGCCCCCTCGATAATCGCGCCGGTAGTGCTGTCGAAGACGAAACCAAGCGGGTCGATCAGCATGGAGCTGGACGAAGCCAGACTGTGCTCGTCTTCGGAAAAGCTCAGCGTGAAAACGCGTGCGAGTTCGAAGTGGAAGTTGCACGGGCTGTCGACAAGTTCGGTCCGCTCGATCTCTGCCAGACCCGGAACCGCGCCGGCGAACACGCCTGTGTCCGGGCCGGTCTCGGTCAGGATCACGCGATTGGTCGTATGCGCCGTGGCCATGATCCAGGCGGTCTCGCGAACAGCGGGATCCCGATTGCCGCCTTCATTCTCGAGGACGATGACATAGGCCTTGGCAATATCGAGCGACCCGAGCGGAGCTGCACTGTCGACTTCCTGCTGGTTCACCGCGAACGTCTTGAAGGTCGGCGGCGATCCCGAGACGCAGGCGTCCTTCAAGTCCTCGCCGAAAGTATAAGTCGGATCGATGCGGCGGAAGCTCAGCTTCGTCGGGCGCTTGGCACGGCGGCCCACCGGTACAACATCCAGCGTCGTGGTGTTGGACGCGATCGTCTTCACCTCCGCACTCGTCGGCACGCGGTACCTGAACACAGCCGTGTTCTCCACGCGCGTCTGTGCATCCGCAGGCGCGGCGATGATGCTCGTCAAACCCAGCAGGGCTGCGGCTTGGCACAGGATGCGACGGAGTTGGAGCACGACTTTCCCCTGCTCCGGCGAGCACCCTGCCCGCCGGAGTTGGTCTTCAGCGCTGCGGCGAGGTCAGTTGACGGTGACGCGGAATGCGGCCGTGAGCGATACGCCCACCGCCAGGCTCGGGATGTCGCCGCGCACGACACTGCCGTTGAACGAACCGCCATAAAGGTCGGACTCGTCCGTGCCGGTGGTGTCGTCGTCTTCGGTTGTACCGTTCAACACGCAATGTCCGCCGGACCCGACGCCGCCGACGGCCAGCGAGTTCGGAATGTAGGTGGTGCCGGCCGGCAGCTGGTCGGTGACGCTGACGGACGTGGCGATCCCCGGACCGGCATTGCTGACCGTCAGGCAGTATTCCACCACTGCACCGGGAATGGCGCGGGGATTGACCAGGAGATTGATGGGATCGGATATGACGCGCGCCGTTTTCGTCATCGAAACGGCAGCGGTGCCGATCTTGTAGGCGTTGAATGCTCGACCGATACCGTCGCGCGCCAGGTCAAACGTGCCGCTTGCGTCGGCAAACACGATGTCCATGGTCGAGGGAGAATCCGCCTGCAGCAGAGAAGTGGCGACCAGCGTCGTACCCTCGGTACCTGCCTGCCCACCCGCGGCCGCTTGTGCGGAGAGCGAAACGATGGCGATGTCCTCGCCCGGCACGTTCGGCACGTTGCCGACCAGGAAGACCGTTACCGAGGTATCCGGACGCAGCTCGTCGATATAGGTCGCGGTGTCGATGCCGGCTTCGTACGTGCCGTTGCCGTTCACGTCGACGAAGACCCGCAAGTTGGACATGTCGAAGTTGTCCGCGCCCAGGATCGGGATCGACAGGTTCTGCTGATCGGGGGTCAGGTGGAAGTCCTGCGTGGCGTTGGTGAGATTGGTCACCTGGAACGCCGTCACCTGGTCATTCGTACCGATGGCCGTTTGCGTGATCACGCCGCCGGTGACGGTCAGGTTGACCTTCTTGTCGACCACGAAGGTGGCCACGTTGGAATCGACGCTCTGCTGCGTGCCGCCGACCGAGTAGCTGACGCTGGCCTGGTTGGGGATGCTGGTGCCCGCTTCCGTGCCGGCAGCCTGCGCGGTGCCCGACCAAGCCGCGAGCGTTGCACTGCCGCACAGCAGCGCGGATTTGATGACGATGTTGCGCATATCTCGATGGTTCCGATGAGTTGGAGGGTTCGTGCTGAGTTGATGTCGACTTCGTTATTTGACCGATGCCTCGTACGAGTACCGAGCCGCTGCTCCCGCAGGCACCTGGCCGTGCACCAGCCACCGCACGGCGCGGACCTGATCGGCGCGCGCCGGTCGCCCGGCGACGGTCAGCGCGGCAAGCGGGGCGAAGTGCGCGCCGTCGATCGACACCTCGGGAGCGGGTGAGCCCTCAGCCGGACCATGGTAGGAAATGTTCGCGGGCACCGGGTTGCTGACGACCATGCCGCTGACCGGCTGGGCCAGGTGGTTCTTGTATACGGTACGAAAGACGACGCGATCGCCGGGAACGACGTGGTTGGCCGGCACCAGCGTGATGCGCGTTGTGCCATCGGCCGCGGCGCTCTTGTGTTGCACCAGGACGCTGTTGGTCAGCGTCACGCCGGTAGTCTTGGCTTGCGCGGGCGCAAGGATGACGATGCTCGCAAGAGCAGCCAGCGCACTGCTCCCGATCGCAAGGGAATGGATCTTGATCATAAGATGGTCACCTGGAAGGTCACGACGCGGGTCGTGGGTTGGCTGATCTCGCCCAGGGCGATGTGTATGGCCGCGCCGTCGAAAAAGGCGGCGTCGGCATCGGCGACGTCGCTGACGGCGATGTCCTCGATCTGGATGGAACCGGGCACGAAGGCCGTGCCGACCGGAATGGGGTCGACGATTTCGGCGTCGGACAGGACCGTCCCCCCGCCGGCGGTCAGCGCCAGGCGATAAGTGACGACCGCGCCAGAGACGGGCGCGGCGGTTCCATCGGGCGCACGCACCGTCTGGGACTTGATCAGCTGCGCCACCGATCCGCCGGAGCCGACGCCATAAGCGATCGGCAGCGTCGCTTCCGCACGGGTGCGACCGACCACGGCATCGCTGCCGCGGTCGCCTTTGCCGGCGAAGAACGTGCCCGGCGCTCCGCTGCCCGTCTCCGCGCGCGCCGTGATCGTCGCCCCGCCCGCGCCGGTCGGCAATCGGGCGAACCGCAGCAGCAGATTGAGCTGCGCGCCAGGTGCCAGCAGCGGAGTGGGCTGACCGGAAAGGGTGATGTCGACGGCAGGGTCGTACGCCCCGTTTCCGTCGACATCGATTGCGACCGTCGGGGCGACTTCCTGGCTTGGATCGGCGGCTTCCAATTGGAAGGCCTCGTCGCCATTGCCGGTGTTCGTCAACACGAAGGGTATCGCGAAAGTCGCTGCATCGCGGCCATCGAGCCGCACCGTCTCAGTCCCGGTGTTGCGCAGGGTGATATCCAGGATCTCGTCGACTTCGGTAGCCACGGTGTTCGAGGTCGTGGAGCCGCTTGCGCCTTCCATCTGGTACGAGGCGGAGGCCGTGTTGGACACGGCTGTACCTGCGAGCGTTGCCGCTTGGGCGTGCGGCACGGGCAGCGACAGCAAGGCAGCGGCCAGGGCGCCGAGCCATGTCTCCTGCTTGCTACTGACTGTCTTGCTCGCCACCAATTCGCACCCCTGCTGGTTAAGACCAGATGACGGGAGCACGGTTAATGATGTGCAGCGGGGCGCGGTAAATGCGGCGTTTTTAGACTAAAGTCTAATGACTTAGCATAACTACTTAGTTGCTCTCATGCCGCGGAGATGCATGACTGGATTAGCTGCAAAGCCCGCGGATCGCTGCACGAAGTTTTCGACCTGCCGGTTGTCTTGAGCGGTGCGCCCGGCTTCTTTACCTGCATCCGGGCACGGTTCGTCGCAGATCGGTTCGCCCGCAAGCACGGTGGCATAATCACCTGTTCCTCCACGTGGCAGCCGAGGAGATACGCCGTTGAACGTCCGAAATGCCTTCAGCGCGCCGCTGGTCCTCAGCCTCCTTCCGCTCGCCGGAGTGCTGGCGCTGCCGGCAAGCGTGGCGGCGCAGGCGCCCTCGCCCACGCACTTCAGCCGTGACCCGGCGCTGCTCGAAGCCAAGGAGCAGCAGCTGATCGCGGCCACACGCGCGCAGAATCCCGCCATGGCCGATGCGCTGCAGAAAGCCTTCAGTCAGGACATCGTCGCCCAGATCGCTCCGCAGCTGAAGACCGTAGGCCTCGACCCTGATGACATGGCGGACATGACGACGATCTACTGGGTGAATGCCTGGGAAGCTGCAAACGGCGTGATCGGCAGCCAGCCCGATCGGGCTCTGGTCCAGGGTGCACGCCGCCAGATCGCCGGGGTGCTCGCCAGCGACGCCCGCCTTGCGCAGATGACCGACGCACAGAAGCAGGATGTGGCCGACACCATGCTTATCCAGGGCCTGCTGGTCGATGCGCGCATGCAGGCCGTCGCCAAGCAGCCTGCCGGCCAGCGCCAGCAGATGAGCGACACGATCGCCGGCGAGGCGCAGCAGTTGCTCAAGACCGACTTGCGCGCGGTCACCCTCACCCCCCAGGGCTTCAAGCCCAAGAGCGCCGCAAGCGCCACTCCGGCAGCCCGTAATCCAGCGCTCATGCCATCAGGTGCCGCACCGGCTCACGCGGAGAACTGGACGAAAGTCGAAGGCGTCTATTTCCGCTCTGCCTTCATCTCCGGCGTGGGCGGGATGATGGTGCAGGACTTCGAGCCGCTCGTGCTGTTCCGCGACGGTACCTACTACGCTGTCGACGACGCGGCGCTGGAGGACGTGGATCTGGCCGCCGAGCACGCGAGAAAGCCGGGCCGCTTCGGCAAGTGGCAGAAGGCGGGCACGCGCTTCACCCTGATCGACGATGACGACAAGGACGGCAAGTCGGACCCGGTCGCGTTGCAGGACGGCCAGTTCTTCAAGGCCTTTCCCGCGGAGGCAAGCGGCGGCAAGCTCGCCGCCACGTACTCGCGCGTGTCAGGCGGTGGCAATACCGCGCTGGGCGGCGACGTGATCGTTGGCGGTCGCACCGACATCTCCTTTGCGGCCGATGGCAGCTTCGGCCGAAAAGGCAGCAGGGGCGGGCTGAACACCGGCGCATCGACCGGGGTGGGCGTCAGCGTCCACGGCAAGAACGCCAGCGCCGGCCGTTACCGGATCAAGAACTATACCATCACCATGACCCAGGCGGACGGACGAACCGAACGCAAGTTCTTCGCCTTCGGCTCGCACCATAATCCTCCCGCGCTCGATACGGACATGATGTTCATCGGCGACCGTGTCTACGTCGTCATGGATTAGAGCCGCCCCGCAGCGGTTTCGGATCGACCGACAGCAACTGTGGGTAAACCTCGACATGCCATTGCGCGCTCACACACTTGAAGACGGGCCTTCCGAGGCGATTGCGCTCGCGGCCAGCTCGCGAACCGGGACGCGCGCCTTCAGCCGTGCCGCAAGAAGCGCGGTGCCGCTCACCTTGCGCTGCACGAACAAGGTTTCTGCGGGCGGAACGTGCCAGGCGCCCTTGTCGGCGAGAAGGCGCTCGGCCTCCTGGCGCACTACCGGTACGAAGGCGCGGTCGCCAAAGTCGAAGGGACCGGGTCGGTTCATGGCAGCGTCGATGGCGACGATGATCCGGTCCAGCGCCGGTCGGTGCGCAGCGACGGCACCTTGGCCGATGAAGCCGGCGGTCACCGCGGTTTCACGCACCCGGTCCAGATCGCGCGCGAGGCCCGCCTCGAGCAGCGCCCGGTAAGCGTCCGCGGTGTCTGGGGCGACGGGTCGTGCGGCGCCGAAGTCCAGCAGCACCAGCCTCTTCGCCTCGGGCTGCCAGCGATAGTTGGCGAAATTCGGATCGGTTTGCATGACGCCGAACACGAACAGCTCGCGCAGGACGAGCTCGATCAGCGACGTCATCGCCGCATCGCGATCGTCCTGCGGCGCTTCGCCCAGTGTCTCGATCGCACTGCCCTCGACGAAGCTCATCGCCAGCACGCGCGATGTCGTGAGGGCCTCTTCCAGCTCGGGCACGACATAGCGCCGATCGCCTGCGAGCAGCGCCCCAAAGCGCTGCAACTCGCGCCCTTCCCGCAGATAGTCCGTCTCCTCCACCAGCTGGCGCTTGGCCTCGGCGAGCAGCGGCGACAGGTCGATAGTCGCGGGCAGCAGATTGGAGAGACGGAGCAAGGTCGCGACATTATCGACATCGGCATCGATGCTGTCCGCCACGCCGGGGTATTGGACCTTGATCGCCAGCACACGCCCGTCGGGCAGTGTCGCCCGGTGGACCTGGCCAATCGATGCGGCCGCGATCGGCGTCGCCTCGAAACGTTGGAACCGCCGGCGCCAGTCGGCCCCCCACTCACGCTTGAGCACGCGGTCGAGCTGAGCCGGCGGCATGCGCTGCGCTTGGTCGCGCAAGCGCGCGAGGATGGTGGAGAGCTCGGCCGGCAGCACGTCGCCCGCATCCATCGAGATCATCTGCCCCAGCTTCATCGCCGCGCCGCGCAGGTGGGCCAGGCGATCGGCCAATCGGGCAGCATTGGCTGGCGTCAGGATCAGGTCGCCAAGCCGCGGCCGCTCGCCTTGGACCAGCCTCCTGGCACCTTCCACCATGATACCGCCGGCCACTCCGCCGGCGAGCCGCCCGAAACTGCCGAGGCGCGCCAAACGCCCGCTAGGCACCGCACGTGACCTGGGATCTCTACTGTCCGTCATGCCGACATAGCCGAATGCAGGGCCGGAGGTTCCACAAGGCCGCCGCTTCGCCCCTGAGGGTAGATGCAACACGGCTCGGAGCGTCGGTAAGACTTGGCGGCGAACCCGAGCTTCCAACTTACAGCGCGTTCAACTCTACCGGATCGCCTCGCCGATGCCGACCTCCGAGAACGTCGGTTCCAAGCTATTGTCGAAGAAGCTAAGGATTGGCCTGTCCAGATTGGTCAGCCCCGTGTTGACAGCCCGAAGTCCCACCCATAGGGTCGACGATGACGCACAAAAGGGTGCGCATGGGAGGGCGCCTGGTGCTAGCGACGCAAGTCCGAGAACAGCAGAGCCCGTACTCGGCCGCAGGATCAGTGCTTTGAATTCGTTAGTCCTGCATAGATCAGATCGCGGAAGCTTGGCGTGAAGAAAACGATCCGAAATCTACGCTGGTGGATCATCGGCCTAGTCACGCTTGGCACCATCCTGAACTATCTCGCCCGGTCGACACTGTCCGTGGCAGCGCCCAGCTTGAAGGCCGAGTTCTCGATGAACACGGAACAGTACAGCTGGATTATTCTCGCTTTCCAGGCATCCTACACCATCATGCAGAGCGTGGCCGGCGCCATTCTCGACGCCCTGGGCAACCGGCTTGGCTTTTTCCTGTTCGCGGTCGGCTGGTCGGTATCCAACATGGCGCATGGACTGGCGACCGGATGGCAGAGCATGGCGTTCTTCCGGGGGATGCTGGGCGCGACCGAGGCCGCCGCCATTCCCGCAGGGACGAAGACGGTGGCGGAATGGTTTCCAGCCAGCGAACGCCCTCTCGCGACCAGCGCATTCCAGATGGGCACCAGCGTGGGCAACATGGTCGCCCCGCCCCTTGTCGTCTTCTGCATCCTGCAATGGGGCTGGCAGTCGGCTTTCTTCGTCACCGGGCTGCTGAGCCTGGTCTGGGCGGCCTTGTGGTGGTTCGGATACCGAGCGCCCGAGGACCATCCACGCCTCTCCGCCGCCGAGAAAGCCAAGATCGAGGCAGGACGTTCTGACCAGGATGCGCCGGCGCAACCGGCAAGCCGCAAGGAGGTGCTGCGGTCGCGCGTGTTCTGGTCGATCGCGCTACCCCGCTTCCTGGCGGAGCCGGCGTGGCAGACATTCAACTTCTTCATACCGCTCTATCTCGTGGCGGTATGGAAGCTCGACCTCAAAAGCATCGCGCTATGGGCATGGCTGCCCTTCCTGGCTGCCGATGCGGGGTCGCTGGCCGCCGGCCTCTTGCCTCCGGCACTGATGCGTCGCGGGGTTGGCATGATCGCATCGCGCAAGGTGACGATGACGGTAGGTGCGATCTGCATGATCGGGCCCGCCTGCATCGGCTTCGCCACCTCGCCGGCCGTCGCCATCGCCCTGTTCTGCGTCGGCGGATTTGCGCACCAGATGCTGAATGGAGCGCTTATCACCTTGTGCTCCGACCTCTTCGACAACCGTACGGTGGCGACGGCGAGCGGCATGGCCGGAACGGTCGCATGGGTGGGCGGCATGATGTTCACCTTCATCATCGGCCAAAGCGCCGACCGGTTCGGCTACAATCCGTTGTTCGTGGCGCTTGCCATGCTCGACCTCATCGCGGCGGCGGCCCTCTGGTCGCTTCTCGTCCAACGCAGCTCCAAGGAGCCAAAGCATGTTTGATCGTCGGACTTTTCTTGCCACGACCGCGGCGGGTGCGGCCTTGGCTTCGGCGCGAGGCGCCTCCGCCGCGACGATGGCCCGCGTTGCCGTTGAGGTCAACACACGCGAGCGGATCGGAGATCTTCCCCACGTCTGGGAAGAATGCGTCGGATCGGACCGCGCGGCGATCACACTGCGCGAAGAGTGGCGCGACGACTTGCGCCGGGGCGTCGCCGAAGCCGGCTTCAAGCGCGTGCGCTTCCACGGCATCTTCAACGACGAGCTCGGCGTCTTCGGTCGCGACATCATGGCGATGCAGCGCAAGGACACCGGCCCCAACTGGCTCAACCTGTTCCGCGTCTACGATGGCCTGATCGCCAACAAGGTCGCGCCATTCATCGAACTCGGATTCATGCCCTCGCGCCTCGCATCGGGCACCCGCACCTTCGGCTTCTATAACGCCAACATCACGCCACCGAAGTCCGATGTCGAATACGGCGCGTTCATCAAAGGCTTCACCGCCGCGCTCGTCGATCGCTATGGCATCGAGGCCGTTCGCGAGTGGCCGTTCGAGGTGTGGAACGAGCCCAATCTCGCCTTCTTCTGGAGCGGCGACAAACAGCGCTACTTTGATATGTACAAGGCGGCGGCGACAGCGATCAAGTCGGTCGATCCGCGCCTGAAGGTCGGCGGGCCAGCGACGTCGAAGACGGCCTGGCTGGGCGACTTCGCCGCCTGGTCCTCGGCCAACAATGTGCCGGTCGATTTCGTCGCCACCCACGTCTACGCGGGCGACAACCAGAAGGAGGTCTTCGGCGACGGCCCCACGCGTTCGATCAACGACGTCATCCCCGATGCCATCGCCCAGGCCCGCCGGCTCATCGACAGCGGTCCTTTGGCGAACAAGCCGCTCTGGCTGTCCGAGTGGTCTTCCGACAGCCCGGCCATGATCGTGCATACGATCGCCAATACGATGCAACACTGCGCAGGCCTGTCACAATGGACGCTGAGCGGCATGTACGAAGAGCTAGGCGTCGACAACTACATGCTCAAGGAAGGCAGCATGGGGTGGCCGATGATGATCAGCGGCATCGCGCGCCCGTCCTTCAACACCTATCGACTGCTGCACCGACTTGGCATGCAGCGCCTCGCCGCCAAGGGCCCCGCGCTCGCGTCGCGAACGGCCCAGGGCAAGACATCGGTGCTGGTATGGAACCTTGCCGAGGTCGCCCAGCCCGGCGGCATCCCGGGGATGACGGCGGACCGCAACGTACGGGGCGAGACCAAGACCATTGATCTCACCTTCAGCGGCGTCAGCGCCGGCAAGCCCGTCACTGTCAGCTATGTCGATTGGGAGCGCGGCTCGCCCCTGCCGGCATGGCGCGCGATGGGATCGCCGCAGTATCCCAAGCCGGATCAGATCGCGGCATTGCGCCGCGCCTCGCAACCCGTCTCGGAACGCCTGAGGCTGAGCCGCCAGTCGACCTTGAGCCTCGTGCTGCCTCCTGAAGGCTTGGCGCTGGTCGAGTTCGACTGAGCCGGCGCGACGACGGCTTCCTGCCTGATCGCGCGTGCGTCAGTAGGGAGCTTCGTCGTCCCGGGGAGGGATGGCGCCGAAGCGGGTGATGACCCATCCGGCAAGCCGATGCCCCTGCTCAGCCGCCACATCCGGGCTGGAGCCATCCAGACGAGCCTGGAGGTAGGCAGCATTGAACGCGTCGCCCGCACCACTCGTGTCGACAGGTGCCAGCACCTTGGGTGGGACCGACCACGATCCGTCGGGCAAGCGGCAGCCGTCGCCACCTTGCTTCACGACGACCTCGCCGCATCCCAGACCCGACCAATGCGCCGCCACTGCGTCCGCGTCACGCTCGCCCGAAAGCTGCGCTTCGTCGTCGTAAGTGGGTAGGCCGATGTCCGCGTGGGCGATGGCCTCGTCGCGCGTTGCCATGGCCTCCTCGCGCGAAGCCCACAGCCGCGGCCGATAGTTGCCGTCGAACGCGACGCGCCCTCCTGCCGCACGAACCTGGCTTGCAATGTCGAGCAGCATCCGGCGACCACTCTCCGGCAGGATCGCGAGCGTGATGAGCGAGAAGTACAGCAGGTCGCTGCGCGCCGCAGCCGCCGCCAACCGGCCACTCTCCGGCAGCTCGAACAGGCGGCGCGCGGCACTCTGTCCTCGCCAGTAGGCAAAGCTGCGTTCACCGGCTTCGTCGACCTGGATCGCGTAAAGCCCTGGCTCACGGGTTGGATCGCTGAGCAACAGCGAGCAATCCAGGCCCTCGGCCTCCCAACCGGCACGCAAGCGAGCACTGAACGCATCGGTGCCGAGCGCGCTGGCAAACGCCACGTCGCCGCCGAGCCTCGCCAGGTGGATGGCGGAATTCAGCGTATCCCCGCCGTGGCCGAGGTCCCAACCGCCTCGAGCCCGCGGCGCGAGCTCGAGCATGCCCTCACCTACGATGGTGATGCGCTTACCGACCATCTCGCGGCCGCCTCACCAGTTCCACATCGTGCCGTCTTCCAGCCGTGCAACGGGCAGGTAGGCGCGCTTGTAGGGGTACTTGGCGGCAAGGTCCTCGTCGATGTCCACGCCGTGCCCCGGTGTCTCGCCGCAGTACAGGAGACCATCGGCGAAGTGATAATCGTGCGGGAAGACCGCATCGGTCTCCTCGGAGTGGCGCATGTATTCCTGCACGCCGAAGTTCGGCACCCAGGTGTCAAAGTGCAGCGCGGTACCCATGGTCACCGGCGACAAGTCTGTGGCGCCGTGGCAGCCGGTGCGGACCTGATAGAGGCTGGCAAGGTCGGCGATACGGCGCAAGTGCGTCACCCCGCCGGCCCCGACGATCGTTGCGCGGATGTAGTCGATCAGCTGGTTCTCGATCAGGTCCTTGGCGTCCCAGATCGTGTTGAAGATCTCACCCACAGCCAGCGGCGTCGTGGTGTGCTGGCGCACGAGGCGGAACGCCTCCTGGTTCTCCGCCGGGGTGCAGTCCTCCAGCCAGAACAGCTGGAAAGGCTCCAGCCGCTTGCCGAGGGTAGCCGCCTCGATCGGGGTATACCGGTGATGGCCGTCGTGCAGAAGGTGATGGTCGAACCCGTAAGTGTCGCGCAGCTTGGCGAAGAGCTTGGGAACGTAGTTGAGGGCCTTGCTCGTGTCCCAACCCGTGACGGAGGGCAGCGCCGCGTCCGCCGGCTCATAGTAGAGCTTGCCGCGTCCGACGCCATAGGCATCCTTCACGCCTGGAACGCCGGTCTGCGCGCGAATGGCCTTGTAGCCCATGTCGATGTAGTGCCCCACCGCATCGACCGTGGCCTCGATGTCCTCGCCGCTGGCGTGACCGTAGACCATGACGCCATCGCGGCTGCGGCCGCCGAGCAGCTGGTACAGCGGCATGCCCGCCATCTTGGCCTTGATGTCCCACAGCGCGACGTCGACCGCCGCGATCGCCCGCATGGTCACGGGCCCGCGGCGCCAGTAAGCACCACGATAGAGGAACTGCCAGATGTCCTCGATCCGTCGCGGATCGCTGCCGATCAGGCACGGAATGACATGCTCTTCGAGGTACGAGACAACCGCAAGTTCACGGCCGTTCAGCGTCGCATCGCCGATCCCGTAAACGCCCTGGTCCGTCTCGATTTTCAGCGTGACGAAATTGCGCCCTGGGCACGTGACGATGACCCTCGCCCGCTCGATCTTCATCTTATTGTGTTTTCCCTCAGCTGGATCGCCATGTATTGACGGCCATCGTGACGGCTGCCATCTACCGGTCAGCTTATTGGTCAGGCCAGTTAAAGGCAAGCCTTCATCTGCGGGAGTTTTGAGACAATGAGCGAGCGCCTGTATCAGGACCTGGCGCGCAAGCTGGTGGATGAGCTCGCGAGCGGACAGTACCCCGTCGGCTCGCGCCTGCCCGCCGAGCGCGAGCTGGCGCTCGCCTACGGTGTCAGTCGCCCAACGGTGCGCGAGGCGACCATCGCGCTCGAAGTGCGCGGGCTTGTCGAGGTACGTCTGGGATCGGGCACGTACGTCGTGCGTCTGCCGGATCATGAGCCGGCCACCGGCTTCGACGTATCGGCCTTCGAACTGACGGAGGCGCGTTTCCTGTTCGAGAGCGAGGCGGCTGCCCTGGCAGCGGCGCAGATTACCGACGAGGAGATTGCCGAGATCGAGGCGCTGGTCGCGGAGATCGCTCGCGAGAACCAGGATCCGGGAGGTACCGACAAGGCCGACCATGCCTTTCACCTGGCGATCGGTCGGGCAACCCGCAACCAGGCGGTCTACGAGACAATCGAGCGGCTCTGGTACTTGCGCCACAACTCGCCAGAAGCGGCTCTGCTGCACGAGAAAGCCCGCACCGCGAACGTGAAGCCCGTCGTGGACGAGCACACTGCGGTCCTTGAGGCACTGCGCCAGCGCGATCCTGCCGCCGCGAGGGCGGCCATGCGCAACCACTTGTCCGCCGTTCTCGAAAGCCTGCTGTTCGCCACTGAGGAGCGCGCGCTCAAGGCCGCGCGCGCCGAAGTGCAGGCAAAGCGATCACGGTATATGAGAGCGACGGGCTGAGATCATGACGACAGCACTTGAACTGCATCCCGACCGGCTGTTGCCGGCCGACGGGCCGACCCGTGCCTTGGCCCGCCAGCTTTACGCAACCGTAGCTGACCTGCCGATCATCAGCCCCCACGGGCATACCGATCCGGCCTGGTTCGCATCGAACGACCTCTTCCAGGATGCGACCGCGCTGCTGTTGCGGCCCGACCACTATCTGTTCCGGATGCTGTACTCGCAAGGCGTGCAGCTGGAGGACCTGGGCATCGGCGGGAGCGGCGCGGACCCGCGGCGATCGTGGCGGATCCTGGCGCAGAACTATCACCTGTTCCGCGGCACGCCTTCGCGCATGTGGCTCGACTGGGTCTTCGCGGAGGTCTTCGGCATGAAGGTGCGCCTGAGCGACGAAACGGCGGACCTTTACTACGACACCATCACCGATGCGCTCGCGACCGAGGCGTTCAGGCCGCGCACGCTGTTCGAGCGCTTCAACATTGATGTGATTGCCACCACCGAGAGCCCGGTCGATACGCTGGAGCATCATAACACGATCCGCCAGAGCGGTTGGAGCGGCCGCGTCATCACCGCTTATCGCCCCGATCCCGTCATAGATCCGGAGTTCGAAGGCTTTCGCGACAACCTGGACCGCTTGGCCGGACTGACGGACGAGGATTGCCACACCTGGTCAGGCTACCTTGCCGCGCACCGCCAGCGGCGAGCCTTCTTCGCGCAGATGGGCGCCACCAGCACCGATCATGGCCATCCCACCGCACGTACCGCCGATCTGCCGGTGGACGAGGCACGCGCGTTGTTCTCCCGCGTTCTGGCGGACGAGGTATCGCCCCAGGATGCCGAGCTCTTCCGCGCCCAGATGCTGACCGAGATGGCGGCGATGAGCCTGGACGACGGGCTCGTGATGCAGATCCATCCCGGCAGCTACCGCAACCACAATCGTGAGCTGTTCGCGCGCCTTGGTCGCGACAAGGGCGCCGACATACCGGTTCGCACCGAGTACGTGACTGCCCTGCAGCCTCTGCTCGCACGCTTCGGGAACGAGCGCGACTTGTCGATCATCCTGTTCACCTTGGACGAGAGCACATACGCGCGCGAACTGGCGCCCCTTGCCGGGCATTACCCATGCCTGAAGCTGGGCCCGGCCTGGTGGTTCCATGACAGTCCGGAGGGCATGCGCCGGTTCCGCCGGATGACCACCGAGACTGCGGGCTTCTACAACACGGTGGGCTTCAACGACGATACGCGCGCCTTTCTGTCTATCCCTGCTCGCCACGATGTCGCGCGGCGGATCGACTGTGGGTTCCTTGCCGAACTGGTGATGGAGCATCGGATCGAGGATTGGGAAGCGGCAGAGCTCGCCACGGCGCTGTCCTACGACCTCGCAAAGAAAGCCTATCGACTGTGAGGCTGAGTTCCGAAACTTTGAGCATTCTGGCAGGCAGCGCCGAACGGTTTGCCTATGACCGCGATGCGCAGGCGGTCGGTATCGTGCACCTCGGAATCGGCGCGTTCCATCGCGCCCATCAGGCCTGGTATACCGATCTGGCGCTAGACCGCGGCGATTGCGATTGGGCGATTACCGGCGTTTCGCTACGCTCGGGCGACGTTGCCGATCAGATGAACCCGCAGAATGGGCTGTTCACGGTCACCGAACGCGACGGCGCAGGCGAGCGCAACCGCGTGATCGGGTCCATACGCAACGTGCTCGTCGCGCCCCGGCAACGGGAGGACGTCTTCGCTGCACTCGCCGCGCCCGGGACGCGGATCGTCAGCCTCACCGTGACCGAGAAGGGATACGCCCGGAAAGCGGATGGCAGGCTGGACTTCGATCTTGCGGCTGGCGGCTTCTACCCGCTCGTGGCCGAAGCTCTCGAGCGCCGGCGCAACGCTGGTCAGCCCGGCCTCACGCTGATGAGCTGTGACAACCTGGCGGCGAACGGCCTGCAGCTGCAGCAGCTGATGACCGAATATCTCGCTCAGGAACGCCCCGAACTGCTGCAGTGGTTCGAGGACGCCTGCACTTGCCCTTCGACCATGGTCGACCGCATCGTCCCGGCGACGACCGCCGATGACCGCGCCGCGCTCGCAGCCCGCATCGGAGTGAGCGACGAAGCGGCGGTGTTCACCGAACCCTTCACGCAGTGGGTTGTCGAGGATCGCTTTGCAGCCGGACGGCCACGCTGGGACGTGGTCGGCGCTCAGATGGTGGCAGACGTGGCCCCATATGAAAGCGCGAAGCTGCGGTTGCTCAACGGCGCGCACTCCGCGCTCGCCTACCTGGGCCTGCGTCGCGGACACACGTTCGTCCACGAGGCGATCGGCGATCCTGCCATTCGTCCGCTGGTGGAGGAACTGATGCGCCGGGAGGCCGCACCGACCGTGGCAGCCGCGCCTGGGCAAGACCTGAGCGGCTATGCCGACTCACTGCTCCTGCGCTTCGCCAACTCGGCACTGAACCATCGTCTTGCGCAGATCGCGATGGATGGCAGCCAGAAGATACCCCAGCGTTGGCTGGAGACGTTGGCGGCTGCATCGGTAGAAGGTCGCAGGTGCCCCGCCATCCTGACCGCCCTCGGCGCCTGGCTAAGCCACGTGCGCGGGGACAATGGACCAGTCGACGATCCGCTGGCCGGGACGCTCGCCCGGCTCTGGAGCGAGGCAGGAATGTCTGGGATTGTTGGCGCGGTATTCGGACGATCGGGCGTGCTGGCATCCGAGTGGACGCCCGATGCGTATGACTGTGGCGAGATCGAGCGGAGCATCGCGGCTAAAAGCCTGACGCATCCGGGCAGCCTTAGCCCTCACTTGACGTCGCTCAATCAGGCATCGGATAAGTAGCGGCGCCCCGGCCCTGAAGAACCGAGGCCGCTTGCCCGTCACTTGGCGGGGAGCGCCGCCAGATCCTTGTCGATCGCCGCCAGAACGTCGTCGGTCAGCATGTCGCTGGCGTAGCCCTGCACTTGCCGAAGCGTCATCGAGCGAGCCATGTCCATCTGTGGATTGTTCGCCATGCCGGGCACATGCTTGACGAGCACGGCCTTGCTGGCGGGATCGTCCATCAGAGCGCCGATCGTCGTATCGGTGGTGTTGTACTTTGCAGCCGCAGTCGCGGCGGACTTGGCGGTTTCAGCCAAGACGGGGCTTGCCGTGATCGTGACGAGCATCGCGCCGAGTACGGCGAAAGCGGCATTCTTGCGGATCTTCATCTCTGTCTTCTTTCCATTGAGTACATGGGTACAAACAGCGTCGCAGCCGAGGCTGATCATGCCAGTCAAGGCGCCCTGCCCGACCAAAAAACCTCGATTTCCGAGGGGCGACAAATGCCCACGATCGCGTGAACTCTATCTGAACTGCAACTCGGAACGCTCCTCAGCGCTAGGGTGACGCATATCACCCCCGATAAATTGGTCAAGCGACGGGAAAGGTTGGCCTAAGGAACAGACGTGCTTGACGGGGCTTGCACGCCATCGTTAAGTCCGCGCGGTCGTTGGTCAGGCCAAAAAAGGGATGAGAGATGCTGCGAGCTCAAGGACGACTGAAGGGCCTTCCCCGTGCCGTGAGCGCGCTGGCCTTGTTGTCGGCATTCGGCGCCACTCCGGGCATCGCGGCGACGCCTGGATCGCCACTGCCGTGGATGGACCAGTCGCTGGTCGCTCGTCAGAATTCTGCCCGCGAGGACGCCGCTCGTGAAGCGCTGGCCGACCGCAGAGCCAGGCTGCTTCTTGCGGCCCTCACGCTGGATCAGAAGATGCAGCAGCTGACCGGTGCCGCGCCCGAGCTGCTGCCGGAGCTTCCCGAATGCTTTGGCGCGCGCCACGTTTCCGGCATCGCGGATCTCGCCATTCCGACGTTCCGCATCAGCAACGGCCCTGTCGGCGTCGGCCAGAACGACTGCGTCGCGCGCAGCGTTTACGATAAGGTCAAGGACGATCCGAGCCCTTATGCGAAGTACGTCGCCTACACCCACCCGAGCTCGGCACAGGCGACGGCAATGCCATCCGCCATCGGCGTGGCGGCCTCGTTCGATCCCCAGGTCGCGGCGCTATTCGGCAAGCGCATCGCGCGCGAGATGAACGACCTGGCGCTTCATGTCTTCGAGGCACCCGGCGTCAACATCGCGCGCCTGCCGATCGCCGGGCGCAATTTCGAATATTTCGGCGAGGACCCGTTCCTGTCCGGTTCGATGGCGGTGGCTGAGATCGGCGCCATCCAGGATGCGGGTCTGATCGCGATGGCCAAGCACTACATCGCGAACGAGCAAGAGACGAACCGCCAGACGATCCGCGAAACGATCGACCAGCAGACGCTGCGCGAAATCTATCTCCTGCCGTTCGAGATGGCGATCAAGACTGCGAAGGTCGGCGCGGTGATGTGCGCCTACAACTACGTGAACGGCGTGTCTTCGTGCGAGAACAAGGCGCTGCTGACCGATGTCCTGCGCAAGGACTGGGGCTTCACGGGGTACGTTCAGTCCGATTTCTTCGCGATGAAAAGCACCGTCCCCACCCTCACCGCGGGCATGGACCACGAGATGCCGCTGCCGCAGCTGTGGTCGAAGGACAAGCTGACCAAGGCGCTCGCGGCCGGGCAGATCCAAGTCGCCGACATCGATCGCGCGCTGCTGCGCCGCTACACGCAGATGTTCAAGGCCGGCATCTTCGACCGCAAGCTGCGCCAGCAACCGATCGACTTCGCAGCCGGCGGCAAGGTCGCGCGCGAGATCGGCAGTCGATCGGCCGTGCTTCTGCAGAACAACGGCGCGCTGCCGATTGCGAGCGATGTGAAGTCCATCGTCCTCGTCGGCAAGGCAACGCAAGTCTACGCGCAACAGGCAGTTGCCGGCGGCGCCCTGACGGGCCAGCCGCTCGGAGCCGGCGGGGGAAGCTCCGACGTGGTACCGAACTACACGGTCACTCCTGCCGAGGGATTGCGCAAGGCTCTTGGCGAACTCGGCAATGCCGACGCCAAGGTCCGCCTTGTCCTGGTAGACGACGCCAACAGCTCGGCCTCCATCGATGGCGCGCAGACCACCTTCGACGCGGCCTTGCAGGAGATCGCGAAGGCCGACAGCGTCGTGATCATGGCCGGCACGATCTCCGAGGAAGGTGCGGACCGGGCCACTTTCACCAGCGGCAATGGCAAGGTCCTGGCAGCCAGCGCCGCGGCCGGAAGCAGCCTCGACTGGTATGCCGCCAAGCCGAACCTCATCGCCACCAACGATCCGAAGACCAATCCGGCACAGAACAGCGGCACCGTGGCGATGGTCGACCGCATCCTGGCTGCGCAGACGGCGACTGGCCGATCGATGGCCGGGAAGACGGTCCTGGTGCTGAAGGACAACGCTGGCCCGTCCCTGCCACGGAAGCTGGTCGGGAAGACGGGACCCGCCATTCTCGAGACCTGGTTCCCGGGACAAGAGGACGGCAACATCGTGGCCGATGTCCTGTTCGGGCGCACGAACCCGTCGGGCAAGCTGCCGGTGACGATTCCCTACGAGGGCACCGGTTTCCTTGATGCGATCGACGCCGTGCAGTTCCCGGGCACCACCGCAGGCGCCTCGAAGGATCAGACGGTCGACTATGCCGAGAAGCTGCACATCGGCTATCGTTGGTACGATGCCAATGTGAGCGGCCGTTGCGCCGTCGTCGGCGGGATCAATCCTTGCGTGGCGTTCCCGTTCGGCCACGGCCTCAGCTACACCGACTTCGCCGTCGGTAAGCCAAAACTTTCACGCGGCGGACCGTCGACAGGGTGGACCGTCACCACCAAGCTCACCAACCGCGGCAAGCGGGCGGGCGCGCAAGTCCTGCAGGTCTATGTCCAGCTTCCCGCAGAAGCCTCGACGCTCGGCGCAAAGCAACCGCCCCGCCGCCTCGTCGGCTTCGGACGCGCCGAGCTGAAGCCAGGCGCCAGCCGCTCGGTCACCGTCCGCCTCGACCCGAAGGCCAGCAACCATCCCTTCGAGGTATGGAGCGAAGCGCGCAAGAGCTGGGTCGCGGTCCCGGGATCTCACAAGATCTGGGTCGGCACGTCCTCATCGGAAGATGATCTGCAACTCGCAGGCTCGATCGCCTTCTAGAGCGTCCTCACATTGAGCGAAGACGCTCTAGGTTTTGGATGCCGCATTTTCCGCGCCATTGACCGTAAATGGTCAACTTGAAACCGCTCTAGCGGTTGATCCACTCACGTCCTTGCGGCAACCGTCCGCGCCCTTGCGCAACCTTCCATGAGAGTATGCTCGGTGAAGGCCGCAGGGGCGTGAAGCGGTTAGTGACCTGGTCCCGCCGTGCTCGATCGGCCTTGAAGAACCGCTCTGCCCGGTACCCACATAGATCGGTGGTCGGTCCGGTAGACCAGACGCCGTGATTGCCGGCTTCGCTTCACTTTTCAGCGTTTGGTGGGGGAGTAACCGCTCCTCTGGAGCTTACTCGAGTTGCGTGGATGCGAAGCCCGCGCCGGACCTTGCATCAAGCGCCCTCACGCTGAACGCAGGGTCAAGCCTGCGGATGCCGCACCCGATCCAGCAATACTGAACCATAGCCTAGCTGAGCGCGCTGTGCTGCCTGCTCACGCCCGTTAGCTCATCCCGATGGCTTTCGCCCGTCTCGTGCAGCATCCAGCACAAGAAAGGCCGGCCACGCAAGGTGCGTAGCCGGCCTTCATTTTGTTTACGCTCGGGTGTTGGTTCTAGCGCGCTCCGAATGCGTAGCGCACGAGGAGACCGAACTCACGCTGCGGGGTGTAGCCCACCTGGTTGTAACCGGACGCCGGCTGCGGGAAGAAGCTGTTGGCGCTCGCTGCGGAGACCGGAGCCACCGCGTTGAACGACGTGATCTGCTTCGTGTTCAGGAGGTTGTTGGCGAAAGCCGACACTTCCCAGCTGCCGTCGTCGCCGCGCACACCCAAGAACATGTTGAGCAAGCCATACTTGTCGATGACCACGGCATCGCTCGCGTATGGATTGTCCGGGTAGTAGTTGAAGCTACCACGTACGAAGCCTTCGAGACGATCCGAGATCGGTGCGACGTATTCCGACTGAACGGTCAGGTTCCAGCGCGCGCTGCGCGAGATCGATCCGTTGGATTCGCAGCGGGCGACAAGCCGTCCGGCGTTGATGAAACCTTGCACGGTGGCCACGCCGTTGTCGGGCGTCCCGTCGAAGTTGCTGTCGTTGCAAGGCACGACTGCGTTCTTGAGGTTCGCCTTGGACCACGTAAAGCCGAGGTTGACGTCCCACCGCGACGTGATCTTCACGTTGGCTTCGACATCGATGCCCTTCACAGTAGCGTCCGCGCCGGTCGTGAATTCGGCCGAACTGATGGTGCTCGTCCCCGGATTGGCCGCATCGGTCACGCTCAGGAACTGCACCGGCTGCGTGTAGTAGAAGAAGTTATCGAAGTCCTGCTTGAAGACGGCGACGTTCAGACGGACGCGACGATCGAGCAAGCTGGCCTTGAAGCCCGCTTCGTAAGTGGTGGAACGCTCGTCGTTCTGGAACACCAGGTCCTCGATCGAACCCAGATCCCGTCCGCCCGCTTGCGTGCAGCACGACAGCAGGCTGGTCAAGCCGATGCGCGGACCGGCACTTCGGAATGCGGTGCCGATATTGCCGTAGACCATGAAGTCCGGCGTGAACTTGTGCGAGAGCGAGACGTTGTAAACGAACGGCTTGTAGCGAGCGCGTCGATCGAGGTCTTGCAGCGACGCACCGGGAATGGTGATATCGCAAGCACCCGGATAGACGGGGCTCGCCACCGCCCCAGCAAGCGCCGGGCTCAGGGCGCCCAAAGCTGCGCATGGCAGAAGGCCACGGGTCGGATTGGCGATCGCGTTGAACGCAGGCAACAGGTCGATGGTGAAAGCATCGTGGCGCTTGAAGTCGATGTAGCGTCCGCCGACCGAGAGTTCGGTTTTCTCTCCCAAGTGCGCGGTGATGTTACCGAACACCGAACGCTCGCTTTCGACCGCATCGAGATTGATGGCGGTTTGCAGCAGGTAGCGCCGGACCGGATCCCCAGCGCGCGGCGCGGTACCGGGAGCGCCGAAGGAGCCGCTCAGCAAGCGTGCCGGCGCGTTGACGTCCGAGACCGAAGGACGGCGCGAGTAGAACCCACCCACGACGTAGTCGAACATGCCGAAAATACGCTCTTGCGAACTGAGACGAAGCTCGTGCGAATGCCCCTTGTCGCTGTTGGTGGCGGTCTGGAAATACTCCCCCCCGCGCACGACATTCGCCACGTCCTGAGGCGAGATGGAAACCTGCGAGCCCTTGCGGTACGAACCTACGTAGCTCAGCTTCGAGGCGCCGATCGTCCAATCGATTTGCCCGATGATCATGGACTGCTCGATCTTGCCGTTGTTCGGGCGATCCGTGATCGCCAGTCGGTCGTCGCCATCGATCGCCGGTCCGTTCAGGCCATTGCCCAAGCCGACAACCTGCGTGAAGGTGCGTGTCTTGGACCAGAGCTTCTGGCCGACCAAGGAAATCGTCAGATCTTCGTTGGGTTGGAACAGGATCGACCCGCGCACCGCCTCGGTCCGCGTGAACGGATCGATCGGGATGCTGGCGCTGGTCACGGCATTGGCGCGATTGTGGTCGAGCGAGCCAGCGATGCGGACCGCAAGCACGTCCGTGATCAGCGGCACGCCGACGCCGCCCTGGAAGTTGACATTGCCCCGGTCGGTGCCGCTCAAGCTGGCGTAGCCGCCGGCCTCGCTGAGATCGGGACGCCGGGTCGTGATGGTGATCGCGCCAGTGGGAGCGGAGCGCCCGCGCAAGGTGCCTTGGGGCCCCTTGAGGACCTCGACCTGGCCGATATCGAACAATGCCTGCGTCGCGCCAAGGCCCACGCCGGTCGGAGCGTCGTTCAGGTAGAACTGCACGACCGGGTTGGCGTTGGAAACCTGGAAGGTCGGAACGCCACGGATCGACGAGCTGGAACCGAATGCACCGGCGGTCGAGGTGCCGCCCTCGATACCGATACCCGGAACGACTTGCGTCAGGTCAGCAGCGTTGTTGAGGCGCAGCTTCTGGATGGTTTCGCTGGTCACCGCGTTGATCGTCTGCGGCACGTCCTGAAGCGCCTCACCGCGTCGGCGGGCCGTGACGATGATCGAGTTATCGGCGGAGATGTCTGCTTCGGCACCCGTCTCGACGGTTTCCTGAGCCATTGCCGGCGCGGGCGCATAGCCTAGCCATGCGCTTGCGACCGACGCAAGCAGCAAACGGTTGTAAACCTTCCTCATATCCGGATCCCCCATTTATTCCGACATGCTCTCGTGATTGTCGGAGCCGTCAAACCAGCGCCAATTATTGGCCATACCAGTCTGCTAGCGCCATATGGACGGGCCGTCAATTTGCCTTGCGCCCCATAATCTGTTTTCCTGACGGACACGCTGCGCCAGAATAGAACGCTGCCGACGCTGAAGCTATCTTACCGGCTTCTGCACAACATAGCCTCTCGCGAACGGACTATCGAGCTGGCATGCGCGTCCGCATCGGGTTCCCAGCTGAGATAGCAGCTCGGAAGAGATGCGCGGATCGGTGGTGCGCTCGTCCATCGTCGCGCCACGTGTGTCGTGTGGCGAGGTGATGTCGGAAACGTGCAGGAGTGTGCTGCCTTCATTGCCGCACATGGCAGTGACCAGGTCGACCATGATCCACTCGGTGCCAGCCAGACGCGCATTGCCTGGCGCCTCTGTCGCCACTCCAACGCCGTCACAGCCGGATTGTGAATCACCTTCTTGCGCCTGTCCGGTTAGATCTTCGACGAGAGAGCACTCGGGTGACCGCGCGAGCGCAGCGCGTCGATACGCGGCATCCCGTAGAGAGCCATGCCCATGCAGAACATGAGATCTACAAGCAAGCTGGGCAAATCCATCCCGACACCGGTACTCTCCTGCTACGAAAGGATGGCTGCGTCCTGAATTATGCTTCCGTGCGCTTCGGTCAGGCCAATCGTCTTGCGTGTGGAGTCCGGTGGTCGCATAGTGATCGCCGCAGTCAGGAGCACGTGTTCGGGAGTGGAGGCATGAGTTTGCGTCGGTGCGCGCGAGGAGGCACTGCGAGACGGTCGCAGGCGTCGATCGGCTCGGTCGCGACCGTGACGACCAGGCGGTCGCATGGGTTGGAAAGCACTCGCCACCGCCCCCTCTTTGCGCGCCGCCAGGTGCCGTTCGACAGACGAGGATAGGATATTGATCAAGAACCCGCCCCTGAGGCGCCTTCGCGTGTCGCTCGCCATCGCCACCGCGCTCACCGCGCCACCCTTGCATGCGCAATCCGTGGCGAGCGCCGGCGGGTCAGACAGTCCAACGTCCGCCGCGCAGCCGACGCTCGAAGCGCAGTTCCGCGACCCGCCGAGTTCTGCGCGTCCACGCGTCTGGTGGCACTGGATGAACGGGAACATCACCAAGGACGGGATCACCAAGGATCTCGCGTGGATGAAGCGCGTCGGCATCGGCGGCGCGCAGGCCTTCGATGCCAACCTCAAGACGCCGCAGATCGTGGACAAGCGGCTCGTCTATATGTCGCCAGAGTGGAAGGACGCGTTTCGCTTCGCCGCACAGGAAGCGCACAGGCTCGACCTCGAATTGGCCGTGGCGTCGTCGCCGGGCTATTCCGAAACGGGCGGCCCATGGGTGCCCCCGCAGGACGCGCTGAAGAAGCTGGTGTGGAGCGAAACGGCGCTGCAAGGCGGCAGGCCCTTCCGCGGCAAGATCGCGCAGCCGCCTTCGGTCACCGGGCCGTACCTCTCCCTCAAGGCCGATACCACGGGCGGACGGGAATTGAGCGGAGGCGAGGCGCTGCCGCTTCCCGCGCCGACTTACACAGACGTGGCCCTGCTCGCGGTGCCTGAGATGAGTGGTCGAGGTCGGACGCCCTCGACGGCAGCCATCCCGGTTTACGCCGATGGCGCCGGCAAGCCGCTCGATGGCTCCGCGCTGACGGACGACAGTCTCGAAAGCGCCATCGAGATCGCCAGGCCCACGAGCGGATCGCCGGTGCTCCAGGTCACTTATGCCAAGCCGCAGACGATCCGCTCCGCGTCGGTGTTCATGCCGGGCACGGGCAACCTGTTCTTCGGTGGCTCCATGCTGCCCGAGCTCGAAAGCAGCGCGGACGGGAGCACATGGAGCCGCGTCGCGACGCTGCCGACGCAGCTTGTCCCGACGACGGTGAGCTTCCCCGCGGTGACCGCGCGGCACTTCCGGATCGTCTTCGAACGCGCGCCGAGTGGAGCGCTCAGCTTCGCACCTCCGGCACCGGGGGTCGACCTGGCGGTGATGGCCGGCGCCGGCGCCAGCATGTTGAAGCCCAAGCCGCTACTGGTGGCCGATCTGCGGCTGTCGGCGAAGGACAGCGTCGATCGCTTCGAAGCCAAGGCCGGCTTCGCAGTCGTCCCCGATTATTATGCCCTCAGTCGGGACGTACCCGATGGCCCGGGCATCGCCCCCGCACAGGTCATCGATCTGACCGGCCGCCTCAAGCCCGACGGCACCCTGGACTGGACGCCGCCACCTGGCCGCTGGACGGTCCTGCGCCTCGGTTCCTCGCTGGTGGGCACCATGAACCATCCGGCAACGCTGGAGGCGACCGGCCTGGAAGTGGACAAGTACGACGGTCCGGCGGTCCGCAGGTACCTCGATCACTACATAGGCATGTTCAAGGACGCCGCCGGCGCCGAGTTGGTCGGCCGGCATGGCCTGAACGCGCTGCTGACCGACAGCATCGAGGTCGGGGCTTCCAATTGGACGCCCCGTCTTGTGGAGCAGTTCCGACGCCTGCGCGGCTACGATCCGCTTCCATGGCTGCCCGCGCTCACCGGCACGATCATCGGCTCGCGCGCGCGCAGCGACCAGTTCCTCTACGATTTCCGGCGCACGCTGGCCGACCTCCTGGCGAGCGAACACTACGGCACGCTGGCACAAGTCGCGCATGAGAACGGGCTCACGGTCTATGGCGAGGCACTCGAGAACGGCCGACCGTCGCTTGGGGACGACCTGGCGATGCGGGCCCATGCAGATGTGCCCATGGGCGCCTTGTGGACGTATCCACGCAAGAGCGGCCCTCGCCCTGCCTACATCGCCGACATGAAGGGTGCCGCCTCGGTGGGGCATTTGTACGGCAGGGCCGCAGTGGCGGCGGAGTCCATGACCTCGCTGCTGGCACCTTGGGCTCATGGCCCGGCCGATCTCAAGCGGATCGTCGACCTAGAGTTCGCGACGGGCATCAATCGTCCGGTCGTGCACACATCGGTTCACGTGCCGGTCGACGACAAGCAACCTGGCTTGGCGCTCTCGATCTTCGGTCAGTATTTCAACCGCAACGAAAGCTGGGCGGAACTGGCGCGTCCGTGGGTGGACTACATCGCCCGGAACTCCTTCATGCTGCAGCAGGGCAAGAACGTCGCCGATGTCGCCTACTTCTACGGCGAGGAGGCGCCGCTTTCGGCGCTTTACCAGGACAAGGAAGTGGCCGACGCGCCACGCTCCGTCGCCTATGACTTCATCAACGCGGACGCGCTGACCCAGATCTTGACCAACGATGGCGCGGACCTTGTGACCCCTGGCGGTGCGCGATACCGGGTGCTTTATCTGGGCGGCACGTCGCGTCACATGACCTTGCCGGTGCTGCGCAGGATCGCCGCGCTCGCGGAAGGTGGCGCGACGATCGTCGGCCTCAAGCCATCAACGAACCCCAGCCTGGCAGGCACCGCGGACGAGTTCTCGGCGCTGACGGAAAAGCTGTGGCCGGCCGGTGGTGTCGCCCACATCGGGCGCGGGCAGGTCATCGCCTCCAACGACATCGAAGCCGCGCTGGTTCAGGCCGGAGTGAAGCCGGACTTCCGCATCGAGGGCGGACAGGCAGACACCCAGGTGCTGTTTGTGCACCGCCGGCTGGCCGATGGCGATAGCTACTTCCTGTCGAACCGAAAGGACCGCGCAGAAACCTTCTCGGCGCACTTCCGGGTCAGCGGCCGCGTGCCCGAGCTGTGGCATCCCGAAACCGGCACCTCGGAACCACTCAGCTATCGCAGCGAAGGCGGCGAGACGATCGTCCCCCTGTCGCTCGCGGCGGACGAGGCCGTGCATGTCGTGTTCCGCAAGCCGGCCAACGCCCCGGCACTAGCGATCAAGAAGGTCGCCCCTGTCGAGATCGGCCGCATCGAGACACCGTGGACGGTCCGTTTCCAGAGCGGCCGAGGCGCACCCGCACAGGCGCGGTTCGCCAAACTCGCGCCCCTCGACGAGAACACGGACCCTGCCATCAAGTACTTCTCGGGTATCGCCACTTACACCAACACTTTCACCACGCCGCGAGGTTGGAAGCGCGGGCAGCCGCTCTGGCTCAACCTGGGCGAGGCGAGGGAAGTGGCCGAGGTCAAGCTCAACGGGCAGCCAGCCGGATATGCGTGGCATGCGCCCTATCGCGTCGATATCGCGGCCTTGGCGAAGCCGGGGCGCAACAAGCTGGAGATCCGCGTCGCGAACCTGTGGGTCAACCGCATGATCGGCGACAGACAGCCCGGGGCGGAGAAAGTCACTTGGACCGCCTCGCCGACTTACACCGCCAAGGCTCCGTTGCGTCGCTCCGGTCTGATCGGTCCGGTGTCGTTACAAGGCATCGCGACCCCATAGGGCCTTCAATCGCGCGCCTGCAACTGGTCGAGGCACCATTGAACGAGTGCCCGCGTCTCGCTGTGACCGCCGGTTATGCCAAGGGACGTTTCCATCCCCAGGATGGCTCCGACGCAGGAAATCACCATGGTGAGCGCAAACGGGTTGAGGACACCGGCCGCTTCATCATCGGTACGCAGGGCGGCGCCTACTCGCGCCAGCCCTTCGCGCCGGATGCGTTCGCCGAATGCAACCGTCTCCGCACGGATGGCCGCGTTGTGGTTGGCGAGCGCCATGTACTCGACCGTCAGCGCTGCCTGGGATGGTTCTGAGTGGACCTCCCAAAGAGCCTGAAGCGGTCGATCCGATTGCAGTGCTTCGTCGATCCGGCCGCTCACCTGATCGATCCGCTTGCGATAGGCGGCCAGCAACAGGTCATCCATGTTGGGAAAGTAGTAGAACACCAGTTGGTGCTTGAGGCCGGCCGCCTCGGCGATGCTGCGCGCCGACAGGGCCGCATAGCCCTGTTCCATCATCACCGTCTCGACGGCGTCGATCAATAGCGATCGTGTTGCGGAGCTCTCCAGCCCCATTCTCCGATTTGCCGCCATGCCGTTCTCCCGTGCCTGCCCGTCAGCTCCTTTCCGCCGCGGCGCTCCGCTGCACAAGCCCGCTTGCAACGGCTGAACCGTGTTGACGGCGGTTTGCGCTCGATGCTAACCAAGTGGTCAGCGGGTCACCTGCGGTGCAAGGCCGAAGGTGACGACAAGCAAAAGACACGGTCAACGCGCCGTGGAGGAGAGGATCATGCAGACTCTAGCGCAGCTGAACCTGCCGCATCTCGCAGTCGAGGACGCGGCCTTCGCCGCCGATCCGGTCAGCCACTTTCGGGAAGCGCGCAAGACGAACCCCTGGATCGCCGCTTCGGACATCGGCTATTGGGTGCATGACTATCAGGCGATCCGCGACCTGCTGTCCCAGGACGATAAATTCCGCCCGGCCTATGACGGCATTGTCGAGATCATGGGGGCGCGCGGCACGCCCTGGGGCCGTTTCACCGAAGAGCAGCTGATCTCCCTGCCTCCAGAACAACACGCCGCCCTGCGCACGACGTTCGCCAGGAAATTTACCCCGCGCTTCGCCAATCAGTTGCGGCCGATGATGCGCGAGACCATCACCCGCATGCTGGACGAGTGGGCTCCCAGGGAACGGTTCGACTTCGAAGAGTTCGCGGCCAACTTCCCGATCACCATCATGTTCACTCTCGTCGGAGCGCCGGTCGAGGAGATCCCGGGTATCCGGTCCAGCCTCGAGACGCTGGGCCTGGCTTTCAGCATGGACAAGAGCCGCATTCCGGAAATCCACGAAGGGTACGAGCGGCTCGAGCGGCTGGTCCAGCGCATCATCGCCGAACGTCGCGCCAGCCCTGACAAGGGCACGCGGGGCGACTTGCTGGATCTGCTCATCGAAACCGGCGACGAAGGCAACGTGCCTGAGCGCCAGCTGCAAGACCTTGTGATCTTCTTCTTCGTCGCCGGGTACGACACGTCGAAGAACGTTCTCACTTACACCCTGCGACTGCTGCTCGACCGGCCCGACCTCTACGAGCGTTGCGCGCGTGATCACGAGTACTGCCGCAAGGTCCTCGACGAAAGCCTGCGACTGTTCAATCCAGGCTCGGTGCCGCGCTTCACGGATCAGGACGTCGTTTATCGCGACGTGCTCATCCCCAAGGACACGATGATCTGGTTCACCCTGAACATTTCCGGGCGGGACGAGACCGCGTTCGAGGATGCGGACACCTTCGATCCGGATCGTGAGATCGACCCGGCCACTCGCCCGATCCCGTTCAGCCTGGGCAAGCACATGTGTCTCGGCCAGCATATCGCCCGGGCGCAATTGCAGGAAGCCCTCCATCAGATCGCCCAACGTCTGCACGATCCCCAGCTGGCGGGCGAATACGGCTGGCGCCCCTACCCCGGCGCCTGGGGCCTCAAGGGGCTGCCGATTGCCTTCACTCCCACCGACAAGACGCCAGAGCCGGCCTGAGGGCCGCGAGCGAGCGGGGACACACTCATGGTGAAAGTGACGTTCGTCCAGCCGGACGGAAGCGAAGAGACGATCGATGCGGCACCCGGCCAGTCGATGATGGAAGCAGCGCAGGCCTCGGGTATTCGCGGTATCGTGGCCGACTGCGGCGGGAATTGTTCGTGCGGAACCTGCCGGGTCTTCGTCGCGCCTGAATGGCGGGCCCGGACCGGCACTGCGAGCGAGCTGGAGCTCGACATGCTCGAAATGCATGAGGAGCGGCAGGACGGCGAGAGGCTGTGCTGCCAGATCACACTGGCCGACGATCTCACCGGCGTCAGAGTGGCCGTTCCGAAGAGCCAGTTCTGACCGGCGCCTGCAACTTCGAGGAATTTCTCGAGTCCAAAGATCAGGGGGAGATTGCCGATGTTTGCCGTCGCGGACGTGACCGACAGGTCGATCAGCGATCTCGTTTCGCTCGCCGGCCGCACCGCTGTCGTGACCGGCGCTGGACGGGGGCTCGGCAAGGCGATCGCGCTGCGGCTCGCCGAGGCAGGAGCAGCGGTCTTGGTCGCCGACATCGACCTCGAACTTGCCCGCGCTGCCGCCGCCGACATCGTTGCCCGCGGGCAGCGCCGGGCGACCGGTATCTTCATGGATGTTGCGGACACCGCATCCGTCCGGGCTGCCGCGGATCTGGCCGTGAGCACTTACGGATCGCTCGACATCTGGGTGAACAACGCCGGCATCTTTCCCAGCTTGCGTGTTGCCGAGATGACCGACCAGGTATGGGATCAAGTGCTCGACATCAATACGCGCGGCGTGTTCGTCGGCTCGCGCGAGGCATCCGTGCGCATGATGGCTGCGGGGCACGGCGGTGTCATCGTCAACATCGTCTCGACCGCCGGCTTCCGGGGCGTTGCGCCAGGGCTCTCCGCCTATGTCAGCTCGAAACACGCGGTCTGCGGCCTTACCAAGCAGATGGCGCTTGAACTCGCGCCTCACGGTATTCGCGTGCTTGGCGTCGCACCGACTTACTGCGTCACTGAAGGCAACCAGATCGCTGCATCCCAAAACCCCGACCGCGCGAACACCGCCGCAGACATTCCCGCGATCGCGAACAGCCGGCTGGGGCGGGTCGGAGTGCCTGACGACATCGCCCGTGCCGTGCTGTTCTGTGCCTCGGACATGTCCATATTCATGACCGGCAGCACGCTCCTGGCGGACGCCGGCGAGACGATCTGAGCGGGGTGGATCGTCGCTGGCTCACGACCCTACCGATGAACGGCCTCCCAAGGCTAGCATGCAGGATCGTCGATCCGGTGTGTGCCATGTCCCCTGAACATCGGCCCCGCGTGAGCCAAACCAACACCTGAACTATGACTAGAGGACACGGCGAATGACTCTGAGCGGCTTCTTCCAGATGGGCTACGTCACCCATGATCTCGACAGAGCGATCGCCGCCACGACGCCGCTTCTTGGCAGCGCCAAATTCGCGACGCTGGATGTGGAACTGCCACTCGCCACGCCAGAGGGCGAGAGAACCATGCAGGTCCGTGTCGCGACGGCCTGGAACGGTTTGCTGCAGGTCGAATTCATCCAGCCAGTGGCCGGACACGTCGGTACCTATACCGCCGTCCTGCCGGTGGATCCCGACGATGCGACGCCGCGCTTCCACCACGTCGCGGTACGACGCGACGATCCGCAGGCCATGCGTCGGGAGATCGAGCAACTCGGGTTGCCGATCGTGTTCGAGACGGGCGGCAACGGCATAACGTCGGCCTTCATCGATGCCAGGGGCCGTATCGGCCACTACCTCGAATTCGTGGCAGCGAGTCCGGACGGTTGGGCCTTGATGGGCTGGCCCGCCGCCGCGTGACTCGATGATGTGCCCGAGGCTCGTGGAAAGACCAGCTCATGCCCGCGACGCTCCTCCTCCGAGCCATGGCGAGGAGGAACGGCTGATCAATGCGCGAAAGAGCAGAGCTTGATCATTCTGACGCAGCCAACTCCTTCCAGGCGGCGATGAAGGCGCGCGCTCTGGTGGAGATCTCCTGCGCGGTGATCCCGGCCGTGTAGAGCGCCGAGCCAAGGCCGTAGCCGTTGGCCCCTGCCACGCGCCAGGGCCGCATCGTGTCGGGCGTGACGCCACCGACCACGAGCAGGGGAACGTCCTTGGGAAGAACGGCGCGCTGGGCCTTCACCACGGCCGGCGATGCAGCCTCGGCCGGGAACAGCTTCAGGCCGCTCGCGCCTGCGGCCAGCGCCGCGAACGCCTCGCTCGGCGTGAAGTAGCCCGGCAGGGAGACAAGGCCCCGTGCGGCGCTCTCGCCGATCACGGAGACGTTGGTGTTGGGCGAAACGATCAGGGTGCCGCCCGCGCCCTGCACGTCGGCGACCTGCTCCACGCTCAGCACCGTGCCCCCGCCCACGATCGCGACGTCGCCCAGCCTGCGCGCCAGACGCTCAATGCTGACCAGCGGCTCGGGTGAATTGAGCGGAACTTCGATGAGCGTGAAGCCCGCCTCGACCAGGGCGTCGCCCGCTGCGTCGACCTCGTCGGGGCGAATACCCCGAAGAATGGCCACGAGCGGCAGGGCGGCGAAGGCGGAGGCGAAATCGGTCATCGCATGAGGTCTCTGATTCGAGTGATGCCCGCAACGAACGAGGCATGGCTGTCGACGACCACGGCTTGTCCGCCAACACTGGTGATCGCGGCGGTGTAGAGGCGCGAGAGCAGGCCGTCAGCAAGAAGATGCACCGTCTGTCGCGACTGACGGAGACGCGCGCGACAGTCGCTACCGATCAACAGACCGCTGACATAGGCGGCGGCCTCGCCCGGCTTGCGCCTTCCCAGCACGGATGCTGCACGCACTCCGAAGAGCGCGGCAAGCAGATCCTCGTCGGCGCTGGCGGCAACGCCTGCATCGAACGATGCGTCGGCATCGACCTCGCCGCCCATCTCGCTGCCGATCAGGGCGTGGGCTTTGAGCACGGCGAACATCTCGCCCGTCATGGCGGTCGTGAAATCGATCAGGGCACCTTGCTGCAGCGTAGCCCACTTGTTGTGCGTACCCGGCTGGCAGATCATCGCATCCATCGGCGCAAGTCCGGCGGCCACGGCCCCCAGCAACTGCACTTCCTCGCCCCGCATGACGTCCACCCGGCTCGACGTGTCGACGCTAACGCCCGGGACGATCGATACGCCGGGCTCGGACTCCACCACCGCCGCCGCCAGGATCTCGATCGTCGCCGGGCACGCGACATAGCCCGCATCGTACCAGCCGCGGTTCGATCCCACCATTCCTGCCATGAGCACGGGCAGGCTGCCGAACCGGTCACGCAAGGCAGCCACTTGAGCGGGAAAGCCGCCGGGAGGCACCGAGAGCACCCCCATCTCGTCCCGTTCCGAGGATACTACGTGCCCATTGTCGATGTGGTAGGCCCGGCGATTGGTTGTCCCCCAATCGACCGCGATGAAAGCGTCGCTCACAAGATCACCGCCAGGCTTTGCAAAACCGCATACCCTTCACCGTCGAAGCGCCAGCAACGCGTTTGCGAGTGCCGATGGCTGTCGCACGACATGCGGTGACGATCAGACGATGCCTGCCCCCAGGCCAACCGCCTTGCGCTCCTGCGCCTTGCGGTCGCGCCAGCGGCTTGCGCGATAAGTCGCCAGGACATCGATGGCCCCGCCCGCCTCCACTCGCGCCTTGGCCAGAATGGGCGCGACGTCGACGTTGTAGGCGCGGCGCAAGGCCTGGAACGCCATCATCGTGTCGTTGGCTTCCTGCGCGGCATGAAGCGCATCGCGGTCGACCAGCAGCGCCTTGGCGAAGCACTGGCCGATCGCTTCGGCCGAGGACAGCATCGATTCGATCGGATCGGTCACGTTGTGCGACTGATCGATCATGTAGCTGGGCTTGAAGCCCTCGCGCGGGTTCAGCTCGGCCTCGACCAGTTCGTTAAACACCAGGAAGAGCTGGTGCGGATTGATCGAGCCGGAATCGAGGTCGTCGTCGCCATACTTGCTGTCGTTGAAGTGGAAGCCGCCCAACTTTCCGAAGCGATGGAGCCGCGCCACGATCTGCTCGATGTTCACGTTCGGCGCATGATGGCCAAGGTCGACGAGGCACTTGGCCTTGGGACCAAGCTCCTGCGCGGCGAGGATCGAGGAACCCCAGTCGTTGATCACGGTCGAGTAGAAGGCAGGCTCGAACATCTTGTGTTCGAGCAACATGCGCCAGTCATCCGGCAGAGCGGAATAGACCTCGCTCGCCGCCTCGAGATAGCGGTCCAGGCTGCGGGCAAAATCCTGCTGGCCGGGGAAGTTGGTGCCATCGCCCACCCAGACGGTCAGGTCGGTGGAACCCAGCTGACGGCCGATCTCGATGCACTCGATGTTGTGCTCGACGGCCTGCGCCCGGGTTGCCTCCACGGTCGAGGACAGCGATCCGGTGGCATAAGTCTGCGCCTGCCCGGGCTGGTCCTGGAAGGTGTTCGAGTTCACGGCATCGAACCCCAGGCCGAGATCGGCCGCTTCCTCGCGCAGTGCCTTGTAGTCGCTCACCTTGTCCCAGGGGAAATGCGGGGACACGCGCGGCGTCAGGCGCGACAGCTGGTTGATGACGGCGCAGTCTTCCAGCTTTTCGTGGATGTTGGTCGGTTCACCCGGGATCGGGAACTTGGCGAAGCGCGTGCCGCCACGGCCGGCGCCCCAGCTCGGAACCGCGACCGAGAAGCCGGCGATCCGATCCTTCACCCGGTCGATGTCGATGCCGGTGCGCGCGAGCTTGCGGCCCAGCGCGGTATAGTCCTCTTCCAGCGCCACCAGCTCGCGAGCATTGGCTTCGGCGATCAGTTCATCTGAAATCGGTTTTGTCATTGTTCTGGTCCGTATCGTACGCTCGCACCGGGGCGAGGCTTGCTGATGCCGGGTCGGGGAGCGCCTTGACTCACCCCCCGACCCGAGCTTGACACGCGGTTCCCCTACCGCGTGAAAGCCTGTGCGTTGCCCGCGTCAACGTTGAGCATGTTGCCGGTCGACTTGGCGGACTGGTCGCCTGCGAAGAAGTACACGGCTTCCGCGATATCCGACGGCAGCACGTCGCGCTTCAACATGGAGCGCTGGCGGTAGTGCTCCTCCAGCTCCTTGCCGGAGTCGATGCCGTGGGCGCTGGCGCGCTCCTTGCGCCAATCGCCGTCCCAGATGCGGCTGCCGCGGATCACGGCATCCGGATTGACGACGTTGACGCGGATGCCGTGCGGCGCGCCCTCGAGCGCCAGGCAGCGCGCCAGATGATTGGCGGCTGCCTTGGCCGAGGCATAGGCGCTTGCGTTGGTCGCGGCGGCGACGCCGTTCTTGGAGCCGATGAACACCACGCTGGTGCCGCCTTGCGCTGCCATGCCCTTGAGCAGCGGCCAGGCCGCACGCGCGGTGAGGAAATAGCCTTGTGCCAGAACGTCGTAGTTGCGGTTCCACAACTCGATGGTGGTTTCCTCGATCGGCGCGGACGACGCGATGCCGGCGTTGGCGACGATGACGTCGAGCCCCCCGAACTCACGCGCGGTGGCCGCCACGGCCGCGGCGACCTGCGCCTCGTCCGTCACGTCGCACACGACCGACTTGACCACATCCTTGCCGAACTGCTTGGCGAAACCGCTTTCGACCTCGCCGACCGAACCGGCATCGCGATCGGCCAGCATCACGCAGGCACCATCCGCCATGAGGCGTGCCGCGGTCGCCGCGCCGATGCCGCCGGCTCCACCGGTGACCAGCGCGATGCGGCCGACCAGGGGCTTGGGCGCAGGCATGCGTTGCAGCTTGGCCTCTTCGAGCAGCCAGTACTCGATATCGAACGCTTCCTGCTCGTCCAGCGCGATGTAGTCGCCGATCGCCTCGGCCCCACGCATCACGTTGATCGCGTTGCCATAGAACTCGCCGGCAAGCCGCGCCGTGGTCTTGTCCGCCGCGAAGGTCATGCGCCCGATGCCGGGCACCAGCACCACGATCGGGTTGGGATCGCGCATCGCCGGCGAATTAGGACGCTTGCACCGCTCGTAATAAGCCTCGTACATCGCGCGATAGTCGTCGATCTTCTGCGCGAGATAGGCATCGTCGGCCAGGCGTGCGGGATCGAGCGTCAGCGGTGCGATCTTGGTGCGCAGGAAGTGGTCGGGACACGAGGTGCCGAGCGCTGCCAACCGCTCGAACTGCGCCGAATTGGTGAACTCCAGCGCCTCGGCGTCGTCCGAAAAATGGCCGACCTTGCGACGCGCGCCCGTCATCAGACCGCGCAGGCGCGGCATGAGATCGGCGGCAGCGGCAGCGCGCATCTCCGGCGACAAAGCGCCGTGGACCTCGCCGCCGAAGGACGGGCCCGCGGCAAGCTTGTCGTTTAAGTAGCCGGCGGCATCGGCGATCAGACGTACCGTGTGCTCGTAGCAGGCCTTGGCATCGTCGGCCCAGCAGATGATGCCGTGGCCGGCAAGCATCACGCCTTCGACCTGCGGGTTCGCAGCGACATAGTCGCGCAGCATGACGCCAAGAGTATAGCCCGGCCGCTTCCAGGGAAGCCAGCCGATGCGATCGCCCCAGATCGCCTGCGTTGCCGCCTCGCCGCCCGAGCTTGCCGCAAGCGCGATGATCGCGTCGGGATGGACATGATCGACATGGGCGAACGGAAGAAGCGAATGCAGCGGCGTGTCGATCGAGGCCGCGCGACCATTGAGGTTGAACGTGCAGTGCGGCAGGTAGCCGACCATCTTGTCATCGTCCTCGGGGCCCTCGTAGTGAGCGGCCAGGGCGAGCAGCTTGTCTTGGTACAGTGTCGCGAAGCCGTCCAGCTTCATCGAGCCGATGTCGCCGCCCGAACCCTTGACCCAGAGCACTTCCACCGTTTCGCCGGTCAGCGGATCCACACCCGGCAGCTTTGCCGAGGTGTTGCCGCCACCAAAGTTGGTGACGGTCAGGTCCGAGCCGAGAAGATTGGAGCGATAGAGCAGCAACTCGGGAGGCGAGAGCGTTGCCGCCACCTGATCGTCCCAGCGACTCGCTGGAACGGCGAAGGGAATGGCGGCGCTGCGGGGGGGTGCGACGGTGGTGTTCATGAGCCGCGAGGTAACATTCGCGCTTTCAATGTTCAATCGCTTTCGATACTAATCGATCATAACCAATCGCGAATTTAGTGACGAAGCTTCGGAGAGCATGGCAGGAACGGGATCATACATCGTCGTCGATGTGGGCAAGACGCTCAGCAAGGTGACCCTCTGGAACCGCGACGGGCGGCTGCTCGACCGCAAGGTCCGCAGCAATCAGTCGATCGTGCAGGACGGCGTCCGCCGGCTGGATGTCGCCGGAACGGGCACCTGGCTGCAAGACGCGCTGGCAAGCTACGCGGCCGAACCGATCGAGATGATCATCCCCGTGGCGCATGGCGCCGGCGTCGTCGCTCTGGACGGAGATCATCTGGCCTTCGCGCCGCTCGACTACGAGCAGCCGATCCCATCGGATGTCATGGCAGCGTACCGCGACGAGCGCGATCCGTTCGCCGTCACTGGCTCCCCCGCCCTGCCCGACGGGCTCAATCTGGGGGCGCAGCTGTTCTGGCTCGAACGCCTTCACCAGGCAGAAATGGCCCGCGCAACGCTGCTGCCATGGGCGCAGTACTGGAGCTGGTTCCTGAGCGGCCGCGCCGTCAGCGAAGTGACCAGCCTGGGCTGCCATACCGATCTGTGGAACCCGTCACGTGCGAGCTTCTCGCCCTTGGCGGAGCGCATGGGTTGGGCGAGAAAGTTCGCGCCGGTGGTGCCTGCCAGTGAGATCGTCGGTATGCTTCGCCCGGATCTTGCGCGGGTAACCGGCTTGCCCGAAACGGTCCGGGTGCTGGCAGGACTGCACGATTCCAATGCGGCGCTGCTGGCCGCACAGGGCTTCATGGAGATCGCCCGCAAGGAAGCGACGATTCTCTCCACCGGAACCTGGTTCGTGGCCATGCGGCTTGCACAGGAAAGCCTCACCGCCGGAACCCTGCCGGAAGCGCGCGACACCCTGGTGAACGTCAGCGCGCATGGCTGGCCGGTGCCTTCGGCCCGCTTCATGGGCGGGCGCGAGATCGAGACTGTGATCGAATTCGACACCCGGCGCGTCGACATCAAACCCGACCAGCCCAAGCTGCTCGCCGCGGTTCCGGCCTTGCTGGAGCGCGGCACGATGATGCTGCCGACGCTCGCCCCCGGTTTCGGCCCCTTCCCCGATGGCGAGGCTCGCTGGATCGGCACGCCCGACGATTGGGCCGATGACTGGCACGCCCGCCGCGCCGGAATATGCCTTTACGCCGCCTTGGTTGCCGATACCTGCCTCGACCTCATTGGCTCGAAGGAGCGGTTGCTGATCGAAGGACGCTTTGCCGAGGCCGATGTGTTCGTACGGGCGCTTGCCGCGCTGAGGCCCGACACGCAGGTGTTTGTCGCCAACGCGCACAACGATGTCTCTTTCGGAGCGCTGCGGCTCGTCAATTCGCTGCTGGAAGCCAAGGGCGGGCTGCGCCGGGTCGCGTCGCTGGAAGGCGACCTTGCCGCCTATCGCGCCAAGTGGCAGCAACAGGTGGAGCGGGTCACCGCATGATCATCGCCTCTGTCCCCGACTTTCGGGAGGCCGCTCGCCGAAGGCTGCCGCGTTTCCTGTTCGAGTACATCGACGGCGGCTCCTACGCAGAGGAGACGCTTCGCCGCAACGTGTCCGACCTGGCCGGGCTGCCCTTGCGGCAGCGCGTGCTGCGGGACGTGTCGCAGATCGATCTGTCGACCACGCTGTTCGGCCAGACCATGGCGATGCCTCTCGCGCTCGCGCCGATTGGGCTCGCAGGCCTGAACGCCCGGCGCGGCGAGGCGCAGGCAGTGCGCGCTGCGGAGCAAGCCGGCGTGCCGTTCACGTTGTCGACCGTGGGAGCCTGTCCGATCGGCGAAGTCGCGCGCGCGGCGCAGAAGCCCTTCTGGTTCCAGCTATACATGATCCGCGACCGTGCGTTCATGAAGGAACTGCTCGCACAGGCGCGCGAGGCGGGATGCTCGACCTTGGTGTTCACGGTGGACATGCCCGTACCCGGCAGCCGCTATCGCGATTACCATACCGGTCTTGCCGGATCGAGCGGCCTGAAGGGCGCGCTGTGGCGCTTCGCACAAGCGGCCTCGAAGCCGGCCTGGGCATGGGACGTCGGCTTGCGCGGTCGCCCGCACACCCTGGGCAACGTCGCCCCGGTGCTGCAGGGAAAGACGGGGATAGAGGACTTCTTCGCCTGGATGCGCAATAACTTCGATCCGACCATCAACTGGCGCGATCTCGATTTCATCCGCGCCGAGTGGAAGGGCCCGCTGATCATCAAGGGGATCCTCGATCCCGAGGACGCGCGCGAGGCAGCGGAACTCGGCGCCGATGGCGTGGTGGTGTCGAACCATGGCGGTCGACAGCTGGACGGCGTCCTCTCGAGCGCGCGCGCGCTGCCCCCGATCGCCGATGTGGTGGGGGATCGGCTTACCGTTCTGGCGGACGGCGGCATCCGCTCGGGCCTGGACGTCGTGCGCATGCTGGCACTCGGCGCGAAGGGTGTCCTGCTCGGCCGTGCCTGGGCCTGGGCCCTCGCAGCGGGGGGTGAAGCCGGTATCGCCAAGCTGCTCAAGTTGATTGAGGCGGAGATGCGCGTTGCCATGGCGCTCACCGGCACGGCCAGGATCGAAGACATAGATAGAACAATTCTCGCGGGGGAAATCGGGCGATGAGTGCGGGCGGCAAACAACAGAACTGGCGCGATACCATCCTTGCGGGGCTGGCGAACTACATCGATGCCGGGTCGATCGTGGCCGGGTCGGCCGCGCTGGCGCTATGGCAGGAGAGCTACCACCTCACGAATTCCTCGGTCGGCCTGATTGCCGCCTTCGGCCCCAATGCAATCGGCGCCGGTGTGGGCGCGCTCGTCGGCGGCTGGTTGTGCGACAAGATCGGCCGCAAGAAGATCTACCAGTGGGACATGCTGCTCTACGCGGCGGGCATGTCGCTGCTTGTATTCGCGGTGGCGCCCTGGATGATCGTCACCGGCTTCCTGATCGTCGGCCTTGCCGTGGGTGCGGACATTCCGGCCAGCTGGTCGCTGATCGCGGAGCAGGCGCCTGACGATGCCCGCGGCAAGCATTCCGGTGTCGCTCAGGTGCTTTGGTATCTGGGGCCGGTCGTCGTCCTGCTGATGAGTCTTGCGCTGACGTCACTGGGCATCCTTGGCGCACGCCTGGTCTTCGCACACCTCCTCGTGATCGCGCTCGGGCTGACGCTGTTGCGCAGCAAGATGCATGAATCCAGGCGCTGGGAAGAGTCGCAGCGCTCCGACGCGCCGCGTCTGAAAGTCTCGGAGCTTTTCCGCGGCCGCTATCTCACATCGATCCTCGGTCTCGTTGGCATGTATGGCTTCTGGAACCTGTGGTCGGGCACGAACGGCTTCTTCTTCCCCTACATCCTGCGCACCGTGGGAGCCGCCACGCAGGCGCAGTCGGTCGCGATCCAGGCGGTGTCGTTCTTCGTCGGCATGGTCTCGATCTACTTCGTCTTCATGCGGCTGTCGGACAAGGTCAACCAGCGCACGCTGTTCATCGTTTCGGCCGTGATCCAGGTGATCGGCATGGCGCTTCTGGCGCTGTTCCCGCTGACGATCCCGATCGCCTTGCTCCATGTGTTCCTGCTGCAGTTCGGCGGCGGCTTCGGCGCGCAAAGCTTTTTCCAGCTCTGGAGCTCGGAGCAGTTCCCGACCGCGCTGCGGGCGACTGCTCAAGGCGTCTGCTTTGCCGTCGTCCGGATTGCGCTGGGCATCTTCAGCTTCTTTGTGCCGATGCTCAATGCGACGGGCTTTACGAACCTGGCGTGGATACTTACCGGGTTCCTGGTAGTGAGTGGCCTGGTCGGTGCTTTCTGGGCGCCGCGGAACCAAGGCAAGTCGCTCGAACAGCTCGAGGCCGAACAGCGCGCGGCCTAAGGGGGTATCGCCAGCACCATGCATGCCGAGGAACGTGAACGCCTGATCCTGGATGCCATGGGTCAAAGCGGCTTCGTGTCCTACCGCGATCTGGAGGGAAGCCTCGATGCTTCCCCCGCCACGATCCGGCGCGACCTGACCCGCCTTGAAGAACGTGGCCGCATCCTGCGCGTTCACGGAGGCGCCAAGCTCGTCGCAGCGGACAGCCCCGACAAGACCGATCCTGGGAGCCTCGCCGGGACGCCCTTCTCCCTGTCACTTGCGCAGAACCTTGCGCGCAAGCAGGCGATCGGCAAGATGGCCGCCTCGTTGTGCCGCCCCGGCGAGGGCATCATGATCGACGGCGGCACCACGACGTTGCAGATGTGCCCTCACCTGGCCGGCCTGAACTTGCAGGTGCTCACCAACTCGCTCCACATCGTCGATGCCTTGCTGCCCCAGGCAAGCACCCGGATCCTGCTGCCCTCGGGATCGGTCTTCCGCGAGCAGAACATCATCCTTGCACCCGCCGGCGAGGATTCGATGCCCGCCTTCCACGCTCCCAAGCTGTTCATGGGTTCGGCCGCGGTCGGTTCGCGCGGCGTGATGCAGCCCGACGTCATCCTGGTAGCGGCCGAGCGACGGCTGATCGATCGCGCGGAGGAAGTCATACTGCTGGTCGACAGCAGCAAGTTCCGCCGAAGTTCGGGTGCGATCGTCTGCGGCCTGGCAGAGGTCGACGTCTTGATCACGGACGCCGACATCGACGAGGCAAGCAGGGAGCTCGTGCGATCGGCCGGCATCCGGCTCATGATCGCTGCCTAGCGATCGACGCGTCAGGCAAGTGCCCTCACCGGCTGCCTCCTCGACGTTAGCAAGCCGCGCACTGCAAGTGCTGACGCAACCGACTCACCAGATTTGGGCGGCTGATGGTGCAGGCGTCGGCCGCCTTCGTTCATGTTGGCGACCTGCTCCGAGGAGGCGGGAGTCGGACGGATTGAGCACGTGCTAAAGCGTTTGTTGAGGCCTTCGGGCGGTTGTTCGACGCAGGCTTGAAGCGGCTGCCAACGCGAAAATGACGCCGCAGCGTTTCTCGCCGCAGAGACGTTGACGCGCCTCCGTGCACCTGACTATGAGACTGGCAATCGCATAGGTCGCGGCGTTGTTGCTCGTAGCTGCCCGGGGCAGCTGCGATCCATGGCGTTGGTCCGACAATCATGTTCAAGGAGAGGGTTTAAGTGACTCGTATGCCAATCAGGCTCACGCTGTTCGTGACGACATCGGTTGCATGGGCAGTTCCGGCTATGGCTCAGAGCGCCGGCGGTGATATCGTCGTGACCGCTCGCCGTACCGAGGAGCGCCTGCAAGACGTTCCGATCTCGATCTCGGTCTTCAACCAGGAACAGATCAGCAATCGCAACGTCGTATCGGGCGCCGATCTCGCCACCTATACTCCGTCGCTGTCAGCAAACTCGCGCTACGGCGAGGAGACGGCCACGTTCGCCATTCGCGGCTTCACTCAGGAAAGCTTCACCTCTCCGTCCGTGGCGATCTACTTCGCCGACGTGATCGGGCCGCGTGCACAAGGTGGTACGCCGGGTGGCAACGGCGCCGGTGTCGGCCAGTTCTTCGACCTGCAGAACGTTCAGGTCCTCAAGGGTCCCCAAGGCACGCTGTTCGGCCGCAACACCACGGGCGGCGCCGTGTTGATCACCCCGCAACGCCCGACGAGCAATCTCGAAGGTTATGTCGAGGGCTCTTACGGCAACTATGACATGTACCGTGTGCAGGGCGTCATCAACGTCCCGCTGAGCGACACGTTCAAGGTACGCGCCGGCTTCGACCGGATGAAGCGCGACGGCTACCTCAAGAACCGCAGCGGTATCGGCGCCAGCGACTTTGCGGATGTCGACTACTGGGCGGTGCGCCTGGGTGTCCTGGCCGAGCTGACGCCCGACCTCGAGAGCTACACGCTTGCCCGCTACAGCCATTCCAAGACCAACGGCATCGCCAGCCGCGTGGCGCTGGTCGCCGGCTGCGGCAACAACCTTCAGCCGGCCCCCGGCACGGCCACATACCTCGCGCCGCTCAATTGCCAGACTCTCCAGCGTGCGCAAGCGCGTGGCGACGGCTATTGGGACGTGGACACCAACCACCCCAACCCGTTCCTCGAGATCGACCAGTGGGGCGTGTCGAACACGACCACATGGAACGTCAGCGACAACGTGACGATCAAGAACACGGCCAGCTACCAGGAATTTCGCCAGTCGCAGGCCTTCAACATCGCCTCAGACAATCTGACCGCCCCGGCGACCACTCCGTTCGGCACGCCGAACCCTTATGCAGGCCAGCCCTTCACCTGGGTCGGCCTCTACGACGATCCCACGTACGCCGGTATCGCTCAGTGGACGGCTACCGAGGAGTTGCAACTTCAGGGCCGCACGACAGACGGCACGCTGACATACGTGCTGGGCGGGTATTACGAGAAGAGTGGACCTTCCGATCCGTTCCAGGGTGCCGTCTCGCCGATCACCTATGATGTCGGGGCGACCTATTCGTCGCTGAGCTGCACCAATGTCGCGGCTTATCAGTGTAACCCGATCAATGGCCTCGGCCTGCCGGCAGGGATCATCCCCGGCCTGATCCAGAACTCGCTGACGCGCTACCGCTATCGCAATGCCGGTTTCTTCGGACAGGCTACCTACAAGTTCACCGATCAGTTCTCGGTCACGGGCGGCCTGCGTTACACGATGGACAAGGTCGTGGGTGAAGGCGGGACGCGTCAAGCGCTCTTCTTCGCGCCAAACGCCCCTGCGTTCGTCTGCGCCGTCGATCCCACGCGGCCGGCTCCCGGCGGCGAAAGCTGCCTCCAGCGGATCACGCAAAGTTCCAACAAGCCGACATGGCTGATCGATGTCGACTACAAGCCGAACTCGGACCTGCTGTTCTACGCCAAGTACGCGCGGGGATATCGCCAGGGCAACGTGAACGCATCGAACACCACGCCGATCTCCTGGGGACCGGAGAAAGTCGATTCGTACGAGTTGGGCGCCAAGGCCTCTTTCCGCGGCGCGGTGAACGGCTACTTCAATCTCGCGGCCTTCTATAACGACTTCTCGAACCAGCAGCTCACTGCGAATCTCTTCCCGGACCTGACGATCCCGGGCAACACGGCCTCACCTTCTCAGGCGATCGTGAACGCAGGAAAGTCGCGGATACAGGGTATCGAGGTCGATACTGCCATCAATCGCGACGGTCTCGGACTCGCCGTGGGCTACACCTACCTCGACACCAAGCTGAAGTCCTACTCGGCACCGGTTTTCCCGGGTTATCTGCCGGCCTCGTCAGGAGCCCGCGTCGGTGGTGTGCTGCCCCAATCGCCGAAGCACAAGGTGATCGTCACGCCATCCTACACGCTGCCGCTGGACGACAGCATCGGCAAGATCGCGCTGAGTGCGACCTATGTCTACACCTCGAAGCAGGTGACCTTCGAACAGTCTCCGCTCGGCGTGCTGCCGTCCAATCAGATCGTCAACTTCAACCTCAACTGGAACAACGTCGCGGGAAGCCCGATCGATGCATCGGCCTTCATCACCAACGCGTTCAATGAAAAGTACCCGGTCTATATCAGCTATTCGTATCCCTCGACGGGAGCCGAAGGCCTGATCCTGGGTCAGCCGCGGATGTACGGCCTCCGCCTGCGAGTGAAATTCGGCGAATAGGAACATCGCACGTGATCCCGAGGGAAGCCGACGGCTCCCCTCGGGCGCTCGTCACGCGTCTGACAGTCGCACGAGAGGCTCGCGGTGGTCATGACTTGGTCGAGATCACCGATCCGTCATGCCTCTCCACGAGCGCCATGCAGATGCGCCAGAACCATTGCACGGTTCTGGCGGTTTGCCTCGAATTTGGTCAGTTCGGGATCGTTTGCCAGGATGGCGTTAATGATACGGGCCCGACCCTCGCTCCAGTGCGTCAGGCCATTGCCGTATCGATGGATACGCCTACCCTCTTGCGATGTCGAGTACTGCAGGGTGACGCGCGTCAGCATCTCGAAGAGCGGTCTGCGGACCATGCGGAACAGCAGTTCCTGAAACTCGACTTCGAACGTCGCGATTTCCTGGCTCGCGCCCACAGGCAATCGCGTCGACAGGACCCGCAACTCCTCGCGCAGAGCTTCATCCCGACACGATGCAGCGGCCGTCGCCAACTCGTTGAACAGCAACGAGGTCATGTCCAGCGCCTCTTCGAAAGTCGCCGGGTTCAGCCGCATGTAGGAGTGAAGCGCCCGTTCGAGCGCCGCCTCGTCCGGGCGCGCTCCGAAATAGCCTCCTCCGGGTCCTCGCCGCACCTCCAGCAGGCCTTCGTGCTCGAGCACCCGGGCCACCTGCTGCAGCGTGACGATGCCGACGTCGAGCGAGCGTGCCAGCTCGTGAAGGGATCCGATGAGTGCTCCCGGCTCCGCCGCGAAGATGCGCTCGCGAAGGATGTCGGTGGTTTTCGCCACCAGGTTGCGGGTAGAGGCAGACGTTCGATCGCGGGGCATGCCTGCTCCTTATTACATGCACATAATTGCTCGTAGGAGAGCTATTCCACGCCGTGATGGCGCAAATCAAGTCAATTGACTGCATGTCTCAAGGTCAACTAGGCTCTGGGCCAAGATTGCAAGAAAGCGCGTTCAGCGCGCCATACAGGAGAGAATGAGATGGGCTTCCAGCACCCCGACATCTCGCAATTCCCGGAACACTCGCTCGTCATCGGCGACAGCCGCGCCAGTGCAGGCAACGGCGAGACTTTCGCGCACGTCTATCCCGCCACCGGCAAGGTCACTCGCGAGTTTCGCGGCGCGAGCGCCGAGGATGTCGATCGTGCGGTCGCGGCGGCCAAGGCCGCGCAGCCGGCATGGCGCGCCCTCCCCGGAGACAAGCGTCGCGACCTGATGTTCCGGCTCGCCGCCATCATCGAGGCCGAGGCGAGCGCGATGTCGCCGCTGCTCACCGCCGAGAACGGATCGATCCTGATCGCCGGCGGACACATGAGCGCCGATGCCGCGCAGAAGTTCCGGTACTATGGTGGCTGGGCCGACAAGATCGACGGCCGTACCGTCTCTACCTGGGGTGGGCCGGCTCACGACTACGTCGCATACGAGCCGTTCGGCACGATCGGCATCATCGTGCCGTGGAATGGCCCGCTGTTCGCGGCGACGATGGTGATGGCGCCCGCCCTCGCGGTCGGCAACTGCATCGTCCTCAAGGCGCCGGAACTGGCGCCATGGTCGATCATGAAGCTGATGGAACATGTCCAGGCGGCAGGCTTTCCCGCCGGCGTCGTGAACCTCGTCACCGGCGGCCCCGAAGTGGGTGAGGCGATGGTGTCGCATCCCGGCATCGACAAGATCGAGTTCATCGGCAGCGGTGCCACCGCGCGCAAGATCCTGGCAAGCGCGGCCGAGACGCTCAAGCCGGTCGGCCTCGAACTGGGCGGCAAGTCGGCGGTGCTGGTGTTCGCCGACGCGAACTTGCAGGATGCGGCGAAGCGCGGTCTTTCCGGTGCGGTCAGTGCGCACGGCCAGGGCTGCGTCAACGGCACGCGACTGCTGGTCGAGCGGTCGATCTATGAGCCCTACATCCAGATGGTCACCGCGATGTCGGCCCACGTGAAGATCGGCGATCCATTCCAGATGGACACCTTCATGGGCCCCATCATCTCGGAGACTTCGCTCAACCGCATCCACGGCATGGTGCAGAAAGCGGCGTCACTCGGCGGTCGCGTCCTTACCGGCGGTGAGCGCCTTGGCGGCGATCATGCCGAGGGTTACTACTATCCCATCACTGTCCTGGCCGATGTCGAACACGGCACCGAACTCGCGCAGCAGGAAGTGTTCGGGCCGGTTCTGGCCATCACTCCCTTTGACAGCGAGGAGGAGGCGATCGCGCTTGCCAACGGCACCGACTACGGTCTGGGAGCCTACATCCACACCACCAATCTCGCGCGCGCGCACCGGGTCGCGAACCAGATGCAAGCGGGCCAGGTGCAGGTGAACGGAAGTGGCGAGGCGATGACGCCTTGCGTTCCGTTCGGCGGCATGAAGCATTCCGGTCACGGCCGGCTCGGCGGTATCGAGGGTCTTCGCGAATTCCAGCAAGTGCGCAATGTGTGGGTCAATCTAAACGGCTGAACAACGGCCGACCGGGAGAGAGACAATGACTATGCTGACCCCTGAGGATCGCACGGCCAGAGGCCTTGCGACTGAAGCCGAAGTCACTGCGCGAACAGCGAACGAACCTTCGACGTTGCTGGAGGAATCATGGCGGGACTTCGTCTACGCCGAAGTGTGGTCACGGCCCGGCCTGCCGCGTCGCCCACGGTTCCTCGTCGCCATCGCCACGGCGGTGACCTGCAACTTCGAGGACAGCCGCATCGACGATTTCGTGCGCGGTGCCCTTGTCGGCAAGCACATCTCGCTTGCCGAGTTGCGGGAGGCCGCTCTCCACTTGGCGGTATATGCTGGCTGGGGCAACGGCGGGCGCCTGGACCGCTCAGTGAGCCGGGTCGCGGCTGAGCTCGGGCTGCCGCCGGCCGAAGTGCCGCCCATCCGTGCCGAAGCCTGGGACCCCGAAGTCCGCAGCCGCAACGGTCACAACGAATTCGACAAGGTCATGACCTTCCCGCCGGGACCGCCCAACACCCCCTACCTGGAAGGCATCAACAACTTCGTCTTCGGCGAGATGTGGTGCCGCCGTGGCCTGGATGAGGCTTCGCGCCGGTGGATCACCCTCGTCGGCGTTTGCGAATCCGGTGCGGAGATCCCGATCCGCAGCCACATCCACGCCGCGATGGCGAGCGGCAACTGCCAGCCGGAAGAGATGCTCGAGTTCGTGCTGCAGTATGGCACGCACGCTGGCTGGCCCAAGGCCTCGCGCATGCAAATGGTCATCCTGGAGATGATCGAGAAAGTGAAGAAGGGACTGCCATGGCACGGCTGATCCGCGATCCAGCGAACGGGGGCATGCCGGGACATGGCTGAAATCAAGCAAAGACGAACCGGCTTCATCGGCCTGGGATCGCAGGGTGCACCGATCGCCGAGCGGATGCTGCTGGCAGGTCACTCCCTGACAGTCTGGGCCAGGCGGCCCGAGTCCGCTCAGGATCTGGTCGGCAAGGGCGCGGTTCTGGCCCAGTCCGTCGAGGACCTGGCGAAGACTTGCGACTATGTCGGTGTCTGCGTGGTTGACGATGCCGGCGTCGAAGATGTCTGCAGCAAGCTTATCCCCGCGCTCGCGGCGGGTAGCGTGCTCGTGATCCACTCCACCATCCTGCCCTCGACGTGCGAGGATCTGGCCCGTCGCTGCGCGGAGGCGGGGATCCAGTTCCTGGATGCGCCGGTCAGCGGCGGCTCGCCGGCTGCGTCGGCGGGAACGTTGACGGTCATGTGCGGCGGCACGCCCGAAACCTTCGAGCACGCCCTTCCCGTACTGCAGACTTTCGGCAGCAAGATCGTGCATCTTGGTCCCGCCGGGTCGGCCCAGCAGGCAAAGATCATCAACAACTCGCTGATGGCCGCCAACATGGGTCTTGCGTTCAGTGCGCTCGACATCGCCGATAAGGTCGGCGTCGACCGCGCCGCGCTGAGCGACCTGATCAAGCATTCGAGCGGCCGCAGCTTCGGCTTCGAGGTCTTCGCGCGGCTGCCGACGCCCGACGCATTCGCGCATGGCGCGAAGTTGCTGCTCAAGGATGTCGAACTCCTCGGCTCCATGCTGGGCCCGGACGCAGGCGCGAACGCGCTGGCAACGGCCGCCCTTCCATTCCTCGACGCCACGGGCGCTACCAGGAAGACCGATCGATGACCATTTTCCAGAACACCGATCTCCAAGGCAAGGCAGCGCTGGTCACCGGCGCCGCGTCGGGCCTTGGCCGCACGACCGCGTTGAAGCTTGCGTCAGTCGGCGCCAGCGTGTTCCTTGTCGACGTCAACGAGGAGGCGCTTGCCGAGACGGCTTCGCTGCTTGGCATCGGGACCGAAAAAGTCGCGACGCAAGTCGCCGACCTGTCCGATCCTGCCGCTTGCCAGGCGGTCGTCGATGCTGCCGTGCAGAAGTTCGGGCGCCTCGACGCGCTCTGCAACGTCGCGGGCCTCATCTATCTTGCGAACACGCCGGACATGCCGCTGGCTCAGCTGCAGCGCACCATCGACGTCAACCTGATGGCGCCCTTCATCCTCTCGCAGGCAGCCATCCCGCACTTGCTGGAGAACAATGGCGCCATCGTGAACGTGGCGTCTTCCGCAAGCTACATCGGCGAGGCCTATGCCGCTGCCTATTGCGCCAGCAAGTGGGGGATCGTGGGCATGACCAAGGCGATGGCCATGGAATTCCAGAAGAAGCCGATCCGCATCAATGCGGTGGCTCCCGGTGGCATGATCACGAACATCGCGACCAACTTCGTCCCGCCCGAGAACTGCGACTTCGAACTGCTCAAGCGCTTCTCAGGCATGCGCGGCACGGTCGAGACCGAGGACGTGGCCGACATGATCGTCCTGCTCGCCTCCGATGCGGGCCGCGGCTTCCACGGCGCCTGCATCTCGATCGATGCCGGCATCACCGCCGGCTGATCCGCCTATCATCCCGCTTAAGGAACCAACAATGACCTTCTCACTCGATCAATTCCGCCTGGACGGCAAAGTGGCCGTGATCACCGGCGCCGGCGGCCGGGGCAATTCGATCGGCCGCGCCTATGCGATGGGCCTTGCTGCCGCCGGAGCGGCGATCGTCGTTGCCGATCTCAACGGAGACGGAGCGCAAGCCGTGGCCGACGAGATCAAGGCAAGCGGCGGCAAGGCCCTGGGTGTCCAGGTCGATGTCGCCGACGAGGCTTCGACGCTGGCGATGGGCAAGGCGGCAACTGCCGAATTCGGCGGTGTCGACATCCTGATCAACAACGCAGCCCTGATGGTCGACATCAGCTACGACAATTGCGAGACGATCAGCCTGGAAGCGTGGAACAAGGCTTTCGCGGTCAATCTCAACGGCGCCCTGCTCTGCGCCCGCGCAGTAATCCCTTCCATGCGTGAGCGTGGCGGTGGCCGCATCATCAACCAGACCTCGGGCGGAGCGTTCCCGGCCACCGGCCTTTACGGCATCTCCAAGCTGGCGCTGGTCGGCCTGACGACGACGCTCGCCAAGCAGTTCGGCAAGGACAAGATCACCTGCAATGCGATCGCTCCGGGCAACGTGACGTCGGATGCCGGCAAGATGCTGGTGCCGGATGATTCGCCGTTCATCCAGTTCCTCAACATGACCTGCGCCCTTCGCGCCCGCGGTGCGCCTGAAGAGCTCGTCGGCACCGCCTTGCTGCTGTGCTCCGAAGCTGGCGCCTGGATCTCTGGCCAGACCATCCATGTCGACGGTGGATGGGTCATGCGTCCCTGATCCTCGCCCCGAGAAGGGCAGCGCGGCGAGAGGAACGGGCGGGCGCCTGAGACGCTCGGCGTCCATCAAACGGGGACAAGCGATGACCAAATCACCTCTCGACGCCGTCGCCCCCGAATTGCGACAGGCCCTGTCGTCCTTCCCTCCGCTGGACTTCAGCCAGGGTCTGGAGGCTTACCGCCAGCCCCTTCGCGGACTAGTGGTGCCGCCTCCGGAGGGGCCACTCGCGTCCGTAGACCGCGAGGAGCGCTTCGTGCCGGGGGGTGCGGACAGCCCGGACGTGCGGGTGCTGCTCTACTCGCCGCCCGGCGATACGACAGAGCCAAGGCCGGCTGTCTTGCACATCCACGGCGGCGGCTTCGTTCTCGGAACGCCCGAACTAAACGATGTCGCAAACCGGGCAATGGCACTCGAGCTTGGCGCTCTCGTCGTCTCGGTGGAGTACCGCCTGGCGCCCGAGGTGGCTTGGCCGGGTGCACTCCACGACTGCTACGCGGCCCTGTGCTGGCTGCACGACAATGCCGCGCAGATCGGCGTCGACCCCTCCCGCATCGCGGTAGCGGGCGAGAGTGCCGGCGGAGGTCATGCCGTCGCGCTCGCGCTCCACGCGCGCGATCAAGGCGGGCCCGATATCCGGCTTCAGGTGCTTGACGCGCCCATGCTGGACGATCGCACGGGTGTGACCGGTGAGCCTCATCCGCATTGCGGCCAGTTCGTCTGGAAGGCAGAAACGAACCGCTTCGGCTGGAGCGCGCTGCTGGGGCAGGACGCGGGCGGACCTGATGTGCCGGCCGCGGCGGTACCCGCCAGAGCCACCGACCTCGCCGGGCTGGCGCCGACCTTCATCACGGTCGGGGCGCTGGACCTGCTTTTGGACGAGAGTCTCGAATGGACGCGGCGCCTGGCGCTTGCGGGGGTGCCGGTGGAGCTTCACGTCATCCCCGGTGCCTACCATGGCTTCTCGCTCGCATCGGGCACTCCGCAAGTGCAGCAGATCGAACAGCTGCGCACCCAGGCACTGGCCCGCGCCTTCCGCATGGCGAGCGCCAACCGCGGCTAAAGCCACTGCAGGTCTGACGATCCGCGCGGTACCAGGACCGGATCGTAGCGCCCGGGCGTGAGGGACATGGAGACCTGATCGGTCACTCCCTGGTAGATCCCCATGGGTGTCTGGGCGCGGAAGGTTTCGGGATCGCGGTACTCGTGTTCGGGCGATGATCCTGCGGTGCGTAGCGCCCACTCGCGGTCGAAGATGCCGAGGGAGAGTATCCACAGCGCAACCCGCGTCAAAGAGACATGGACGTGATAGGAACCCCCTTCCTCGGCCCGTCTGCGCAAGGCCGCGACGATGCCAATCTGCGCGAGCCATGCCGTCAGGTAATCGTTGACCACGCCGATCGGAGGTAGTTCCGGCGCCTCGTCCGAGCCCTGAAGCGCCAGGAAGCCGGTCACCGCGCCAGCGGACTGGTCGAACCCCGGCCGCTGCACCCATGGCCCGGTCAGGCCGTGCAGGGAAACCGAGACGTAGATGATGCCGGGCCGTTCGCGGGCGACGTCTTCGGGCGTCAGACCGGCCTCACGCAGGAACGCGGGACGCCGGTTGTGGAAGAAGATATCGGCGTCGCGCAGCAGGTCGACGATCCGGGCGCGATCGTGGCGCGGTACGATCCAGGACGATCGCAGGCCGACATTCGCGCTGGCATAGATCGGCTCAAGCTCGGCCTCGCCCAGCTTCCACAAGTTGAGCACATCCGCGCCGTGGAGCGCGAGCGAGCGGCCAAGCCCCGCCCCGGCAATGACATGGCCCATACCGAGCGCGCGATACCCGGAGAACGGCTGCTCGCCCAAGGGCAGCAGTGGCTCGCACGGCGCATCGCCGATCCGGCTGATCTCGATCAAGGGCATCTCGGCCAGCACATCCTGGTACTGATCCTCGGCCAAAAACTCCGGAAGACTGCGGACCATCGGCAAGACGAGCCCCGCCTCTTCGCCAGCCTGCTCCAGCGCAAGTGCGTCCCACTGGCCGATCGCCTCTGCCACCGGCTCATAGGTGAGCGGCACTCCCAGCAGCTTCTGCGCCCGCAAACGGAGGCCGGGGTACATCGCCTGCGGCAGCACCCAGCGGTTGTCACGCGTCCGGAACAGGGTGGCGCCCAGGACGTTGCCCGTTTCCACCGTGGGGACCGCGGGAAAGCGGCCGAGCAATTCCCATTTGCCGTCATAGAAAGGGCAGAGACGGTGTGGCGTCGGCCGTAGATCGACGGAGATGTCCTGGCCCGGACCACCCCGCCAGCGGTGCAGAGCGGCCGCCGCGATCGACTTGCCGAGAAGCGCAATCGTTGCCGCTCCCCCGATGCGCATCGGACTTGCGATGACGGGGTCGGCCCCGACGTGGGTCACCGTGCCTCCCGCATCGTCCACGTGCAGCGCGGCCGCGCCGAGCACCTCGTCGAGCGCCGCTCTCAGATCGAAGCCGGCATGCGCGATCCTGTTGGCGTAAGCCTGTCGCAGCTTCAACGTCAGGTCCATCGGCGCTCTCCCACCCACTCGTTTTCATCCTCGGGCCGCCATCGACTTGACGTTTGGAGGCGCGGGATTTAAGCGACATACTATCGCATAGAGAAGGCCTACCATCAATGAACGAGCTCGTGAACCGCGACTATTTCACCGACTACGAGGTCCTGAAAGACCCGTATGCATGGTTCGAAGCCGTGCGCGAGCATGGCCCAATCTACCAGCCGGAAGGTCGCGATTATCTCGTCGTCACTGGCTTTGCCGAGACGCTGGAGATCATGCGCAACACCAATGATTTCTCCGCCATCATCGGCCTGCAGGGCGCGGCGCTTCCGCTTCCCTTCACCCCGGAAGGCTCGGACATCACCGACCAGATCGAGGCTCACCGTCTCGACTTTCACGGCGGCGACCTGCTGGTGAACCTCGATGACAAGCCGCACACCAACATGCGCGCGCTGGTCAACACGCTGTTCACGCCTTCGCGTCTGAAGGCGAACGAAGCCTTCTTCGACGACTTTGCCGACCGCATGGTGCGCAAGGCGGTTGCCAAGGGGCAGATCGATCTGGTCAAGGAGATCGCAACCCCGTTCGTGACCATGGTCATCGCTGACCTTCTCGGCGTTCCGATGGAAGATCGGCAGAAGTTCATGGACGTCATTGCCCAAGCGCCTTGCCCGGGCAACCTCGAGGGCGACATGGCTCTCGACGAGGAGAACCATCCGTTCGCGATCATGGGATCGTACTTTGCCGGTTACGTGTTCGATCGCGTCGCCAATCCGCGCGATGACGTGCTGACCGAGCTGGTCCAGGGCACGTATCCGGATGGCACCAAGCCGGAACCCACCGACATCGTGAAGCTGGGCATGTTCATGTTCGGCGCGGGTCAGGATACCAGCGCCAAGCTGCTGGGTAACGCCATGCGCTATATCGTCGACGTGCCCGGTTTGCAGGAAGAGCTTCGTGCGGATCCCTCGCTCGTGCCTGCACTGATCGAGGAAGTGCTGCGACTGGAAGGTTCGACCAAGCAGACGGCCCGCCTCGCCCGCCGAGACACCAAGGTCGGCGACCTGGAGGTTCCCGCCGGCACCAAGATCCTTCTGGCGATCGCGGCAGCCAATCGTGACCCACGCCGCTGGGAAGATCCCAACGCGTTTGTGCTGAAGCGCCCGCGCATCAAGGAGCATGTCGCCTTCGGACGCAGCGCCCACACCTGCGCCGGCGCCCCCCTCGCCCGCGTCGAGGTTCGCGTGATCCTGGAGAAGTTCCTGGAGCACACCAGCAACATCGAGATCGACGAGAACAAGCACGGCCCCAAGGGTCAGCGCGATCTCGACTTCGAGCCGAGCTTCATCATCCGCGGCCTGTCCGAATTGCAGGTGAAGCTGACGCCCTCCGCGAACTTCAAGCCGGTAGAGCCTGAGGCCGCGCCGGCCGCAGCGCCCGCCAAGGCGCTGTCGACGCAGGAGACCAAGATCGGCGACTTGCTTGCGAACGACGCCGCCAAGGCCGTCCTCGACAAGCACCTTCCCGGCATGAGCAGCGACAAGCAGCTTGCCATGGCGTCCGGCATGACGCTTCGGGCCATCCAGGCGTTCGCTCCGGGACAGCTCACCACTGAGATACTCGATGCGGTAGACGCCGACCTGGCATCGCTGTCCCACGCCTGAGACGCATAACAAGGGGGAAGCGCGGCTCCGCTGCGCTTCCCCCTTGTCGCGACTGTTCTGGACCAGCTGACATCGTTTCATGGCGCTTCGCCCACCAGACTACACGCATCTTGTGTTTGACTAATTCGTGAGCTTGTACATCTAAGCGGTGATGGGCATCGAAGGTAAGACGCGGGCGCGAGATCTGGTGGATGATCTACTCGTAACGAGGAAGGTCGACGCGGCGGACGTAGAGCACGGCGCCTCGCACCGGGTGCGGCGCCTCTATGCCCAGAGCGCCCGGGATCCCCGCCAGATCCGCAGCGCGACAGCCTTGCGCAAAGCCTTGCTCCGGTTGCTCGAGCGCAAGGATTTCGACCAGATCACCGTGCGGGAGATCGCCAGAGAAGCGGGCGTCCACAACGCGACCTTCTTCCGCCATCATGCCGACAAAGAGTCCCTGCTCGACAAGGTTGCGGCAGAGGAGATCAATCGTCTGGTGGCGATCTCGCTGCCTGCGGGCTTGAGCCTGGAAGGCAACTTGGCGCTATGTGAATACGTCAGCAGTCACCGCTCGTTGTGGAAGGCGCTGCTGAACGGCGGCGCGAGGCTGGCAATGCGAGAGGAGTATCTGCGTCTATCAATGGATGTCGCCATCAGACATACCGGCGCGAAGAGCTGGATACCGGAAGAACTCGCGGTGACTTGCAGCACCATGCTCATCATCGAGACGATATCGTGGTGGCTGGCGCAGGACGAGCACGCTTACAGCAGCGAAGAAATCGCCCACATGCTGTACCAACTGGTCGACAACATCGCCTCTACGCCGCCGCGCGCGGCCTGAGGTCTCAGCTCGCAGCGGTTTCGGCCGCCACGAGCTGCCTTGACCCATTCAGGCGAGAATGCCGCCATCCAGAACCAGGGTGGAACCGGTCATGAACATCGACATGTCCGAAGCGCAGAACAGGATGGACCGCGCGATATCGTCCGCGACACCATGGCGGCCAAGGCGGCTGCCGCCGATCCCGGGGATGCCGCTCTTTCGCGCGGTTTCCTCGTCCCAATCCGCGAGGAACATGGTCTTCTCCGTCAGCGAAACACCCGGAGCGACGCCCATCACGCGAATGTCGTGCGGGGCCAGTTCGATCGACATCTGCCGTGTCAGCCCGACGACCCCGTGCTTGGAACCGACGTAGGCGGTCTGGCCCGTCGAGATGCCGGCGAGGCCCGCCAGCGACGCCACGTTGACGATCACACCCCCATGTCCCGCGGCAATCATCCTCCTGGCCGCCTCACGCGCACCGACGAACGTGCCGCGAAGGTTGATCGCTTGCACTTTGTCGAACTCTTCGTCGGTGAGATCGAGCAAGGGGACGTGCGACGGCACGCCGGCGTTGTTGACCCAGATGTCGAGCTTGCCGAACTCGCTCAGGGCAAAGTCCGCCGCGGCTGTGATCGCGGCGGGATCGCTGGCGTCCATCGCTATCGACAGGACCTTGGCGCCGTATTCCTGCGCCAGTTCCTGCGCTGTCGCAGCGGCCTTCTCCTGATCGAGATCGGCGATCAGGACCGATGCCCCCGCTTCGGCCAGGCGCCTGGCGGTGGCACGGCCCAGCCCCCAGGCTGCACCGGTGACGACCGCACCGCGCCCCTCAAGCGAGATCAGCTGTTGCAGTGTATGCGAAGCTACGTCTTTTACAGCCACTGCGGGCCTCCTTCGATCATTGATGGGGTAGCGCGATGCGGGCGAGCTTATCCGAGATTGGGCACGACCTGCGGCAACTGCGCCGTGGTGAGCAGCCCGGGACCTGCGGCGCAGATATACGGGACGGAGTTCACCGGACGGTGCGCCGTCAGGTTCGGCAGCGTCGCCTGGCGTTCCTCGATCGGCATTGGGAAGCTGATGTCGAGCTGCACCGGCGTGTCACCATGGATGTTCACCCGCCAACCGTCCGGCAGCACGTCCCAGCGCGGCTCGAGCGCCGTCGTGACGAACCAGTTCGAGCGAAAGCGCATGATCGGCTCGCCGTTGCGCTTTCCGGTTACCGTCACCCGCTGCCCGGCTACGGAGCCGGCCGGAATGGTGCTCGTGTGTAGCTTGGTGTCTTCGGTTGCTAGAGCGACCTCGGTCTCGAAATCGAAGTCGTCCTCGAGATCGATCTTGAGCCCTGCGGCGAGAGCCGCCAGCGAATGCTTGAAGACCTCATCACGGTCCTCGTGCACACGCTTGGCGAAGACTTCCGGAGCCTCTCCGAAGCCCATGATCCCCACGAGCATCTCCTCCGAGCAGCCGTCCACGCAGTTGGCGAACTCGTCGATTACCAGCAGGTCCAATCTCCGGGACAACGACAGCACCGCGATCGGCAGTGCCTCGGTGATGAAGCCGGGGCTGCTGCCGGATGCATGGATCGAGCTGTTGCCCGCCTTGCAAGCAGCCTCGACGCGCTCACGCACGGCCGGGTCCATGCGATCGGCGAAGAAGAACTCGGCCCGAGTGGTCGAGATATTGATGCCGGCCTCTAGCAGCGCGCAGACGTCGTCCAGGATCGTGCTTTCGGGCATGTACAGCACGCAGTCCGGCTTGAGCGCGATGATCGCCTGCAAGTCGCGTGTCGCCTTGATGCCGAGCGGCGGACGACCGCACAGCTCGCCGATATCCCGGCCTTCCTTGCTCTCGGAATAGACCTTTGCGCCTACGAGTTCGAGTTCGGGATGATCGATGACCGCCCGCATTGCGGCGGCACCGACAGTTCCGGTTGCCCATTGAACGACGCGAAGGGGCTCGCCCACGTGCTGATTCATCATACCTCTCCAGACTTTTGCTTTGTTATGGCTTGATAGCAGCGGTTAGCCGATGAACATGCCACCATTCACGGGAAGAACGACGCCGGTCACGTAACTGGCGCCATCGGATGCGAGATACTCGCAGGCCGCCGCGATGTCCTCTGGCGTGCCTGGCCGCGGGATCGGGATATGCTGCGCGATGACCTCAAGCGGCGGGAAGGTTCCCAGCTGGATGCCCTGCTCCGCCATGGGCGTCGCCACCACCGAAGGCGGGATCGTGTTCACGGTGATGCCTTGGGCCGCGTACTCACGCGCCAATCCCCGGGTCAGGCCGATCACACCGGCCTTGGCTGCCGAGTAGTGGGCTCGGTCGGCCGCGCCTGACTGCGCCGCGTGCGACGAGATGGTGATGATCCGTCCCCACTTGGCCGCAACCATGTCCGGCAGGGCGGCCTGGACGGTGTGGAAAACACCGGTCAGGTTGATGTCGATCATCCGCTGCCACGTGGACACGCTGACATCGGCGAAGGCGATGCCTTCCGAAATACCCGCGTTGGCAACGACGATGGCGATCGGCCCGAGCTGCTCGCGAACGGACGCGTATGCCGCTTCGACCTGTTCACGGCTCGAGACGTCGACCTTGTAGGACAGGACCTGGAAGCCCTGGCTCCTCAGCCGCTCGCTCTCGGTTTTAAGCGCAGCATCCTGGACGTCCAGCATCGCGACCGGGTGACCGTTGGCTGCGAACCGCTCGACGACCCCCAAGCCGATCCCAGATGCGCCGCCCGTGACAACAACTACCCGATCCGTGCTCATCATCATCCACCTAGTTTGCATCCTCTGGCCCCGTCGAGACCAGATCGAGCGACTTCCTATCGACGCGCCTCGACGTTGCTAAGCATCTATGCGATCACAACTCGCATAGTCGTTCAAACGGAGTGCAGTCAACCACAGTGGATGCAGGCTCGCAAGACTTGCCGGGCCGGGCGTGGGCCAACGTCATGCTTGGACCGAGATCGGAAACGCGAAGGCAAAAGAGAGATACAAATCGATTGCGCGTCGCGTTGTCGATCCAGGCGGAGTGGCATTGCGCCGGTCAAGTCGGATGCGCTCGTCATCCCTGCTTCCGCGCTGTTCGGCCCCAGATAAACGAGATTGGAGACAAGCAATTTACAAAACGGCTTCCGATGTCGACACGAGGCGTGAATATGTCATCGTCGATCTGCAAAGAGCGTATCTGTCGCTACTCGAGACGATAGAGCCGCAGCATATCACCGTGAACCGACTGATTGGCGAGGCAGGCGTAAGCAGGGCCACATTCTATCGACACTTCCGATCGCTCACGGATGTCCTTCAGGGCATCATAGATCGCCCGATCGAGCGCCTGGTGGATTTGGTGCTGGGACGGTTTGCGCTTGCAGATCCGCCTTCGTCGAGCGGCGCGATCATCGAAATGATCATGGAAAATCCAAAGCTGTGGCAGATACTGCTCACCACGCACGTCAAAAGCGTCGTTCAAAAGGAAATGGCGGCACGCGCACTATCCCGAAGCCGGGACATCGCGGAGTATCTTCAACCTGAGCTACCATCCGATCACTGTGCCGCGTGGAGTGTCAACGGTACCTTCGAGATCCTGTCCTGGTGGCTAAGCCAGAGCGATGCTCCGCCTGAGGCAGCCATCGTCTCCCTTCTCGATCGGCTGACGCTCCGACCAGCGTTGCGAGAGATTTACGAAGCATAGTTCACGTCACCGGCGAGACGAGCCCGAAGCCCTCGATCGTGAAGATAGCCGCCGGCCAGAGATCGTTATCATGCGCGCCATCCTGGCATGCGGAACTGCGCGCGTCGCATCTCCACCGCGTGCAACCGCACACACGGGGTGTCAGTGGCGGTCCAAGACGTTTGAAGGCGCGCTCTGCTTGGATCATCCCCGATCTCGACGTGCAAGGTCTGGATAGATCCGGGTCTAAACTAAGTGATCTATCTCACAGCAGTGCGTTTTCAGAGCGGACCGAGCGCCCCTCCCCAAGCGAGATGATAGATCGAGGATCGTCGATCACCCGCGACGCAGGCGGCTACGACTTGCGATGGATCCCTGCCACCTTCAATCCCCTCGCCTCCAGCCGCTGCCGAAGCGCTTCCTCGTCGTGCTGCCTCCCGTTTCCATCGGCTGACCCGCCGTCATAAAGGAGGGACATTCCCTCTTCCGACCGACCGGACATGGTGACGTTGCTCACCCCATAACGCGAGGAATCGAGTTGCACGTGCGTCTCGCCCGCTGTGTGGGACGGCAGACCCAGGCGCTCGGCGAACCGTGCCGTCAGGGATGCGCTGGCGGGATCGCCGGAGCGCGCGCCCATGTCCGCGACCGCGCCCTCGGCATGGTGTCCGAGCGGCTGCGGCGACGGGGCGACGCTCGCTTCGGCAACCGCCCGCCCGTCCTGCTGACCCCGTGCGAGATGGTGGGTCGTCGCCTCCATTGGCGGTGCGGCAAGTGCAAGCTCGTCTGGCTTGTGCATCTCGCGCTTGCGCAAGGTGCGCGGACCCTCGGCCTTATCCTTGCCGAGCGCCTGCAGCTTGTCGCGGAAGGCCTCTGCCGCTTCGCTCCCGTGATCCTGCTTTGGAGCCAGACGGTCGGGCCGCGCAGGCGCGGCGCCGGCCGAACGCTGCGGCGCGCTCGCGGCAGCGGCGTTCAGCACGGCGAACCCGCCAGTGCGATCGGCAGCGCGGTCGGCAAGGCGCCCTCGCGTTTGCGCTCGCTGCGACGCCGCTCGCGGCTCTGGGCCGTGGCGTGCTCGCTTTCGAGCACATCGAGACGAACTTGCGCGCGCTGGCGTTCGTGCTGAGCCGCGGCCAGATCGCGCCGGAGGCCATGCAGGGCGTCGGCGCGCAGGGCTGCATCCTGCTTGCAGGTTGCGAGCTTCTGCTGCTCGGCCCGCAGGTAGTCCGCCACGAGTGCGTCGCAGGGCGCTGCAGCGCGGGCGCGCTCGGCGGCCTCGCAGCTGCGGCAAGCGCTCTCGACCGCGCGCCGAGCCTCCTCAAGCGCGCGCTCTGCATGGTCGAACGCCTCGTGGGCATTCCGGGCCTGGGTTTCGCGACGGTCGCGCTCGCGGCGGCGGATGCCAATGATCGGAACGAACTGCTCTGCCGATTGTCCCATCAGTCAAATCCTCTCAACAGGGCTTGGGTGGTGCCCAGCGGCGTATGTTCGCCGCTGGATTGGCGCAGGAAACTCTCGATGCCATCGCGCGCCGCCATGGCGCGATCGGCGGCGGCATCGTGGCCGGGCTTGTACTCGCCGAGTTGCACGATCAGCTCCATCTCGTCGAGCTTGGCCAGGCTGGTTCGCAGCCCGATCGCGGCGCGGCGTTGCTCCGGCGTGGTGAGCTGCCCCAGCAAGCGGCTTTGGCTGGCGAGCACGTCGATGGCGGGATAGTGCCCCTTGGCGGCCAGCTTGCGTGACAGATAGATGTGTCCATCCAGCAGCGAGCGCACTTCCTCGCCGATCGGATCATCTTCCTCGTCTTCGAGCAGCACGGTGTAGATGCCGGTGATCGCGCCATGCTCGTCGGAACCGGCGCGCTCGAACAGACGTGGCAACTCGGCGAACACAGAGGGTGGATAACCGCGCCGTACTGGGGGCTCGCCGGCCGACAGCCCGATCTCGCGCAAGGCGCGGCTGAAGCGGGTGACCGAATCCATCAGCAGCATCACGTGCTTGCCGGCGCGGCGGAACCCCTCGGCGACGGCGGTGGCGGCATGCGCGGCGCGCGCGCGTTCGAGCGCCGGGCGGTCCGAAGTGGCGACGATCACCACCGAGCGCGCCAAGCCCTCGGGGCCGAGCGTATCCTCGACGAACTCGCGCACCTCGCGCCCGCGTTCGCCGATCAGCGCGATCACAATCACGTCGGCTTGGGAGTGGCGAGCGAGCGTCGCCAGAAGCGTCGACTTGCCCCCGCCGGCCGCAGCGAAGACGCCCATGCGCTGGCCTCGGCCGATCGGCAGCAAGCCGTCGATCGCGCGCACGCCGGTCTGCACCTGGTGTTCGATCCGCTGTCGCGCCATCGGATTGGGCGCAGGCGCATGGAGCGGCTGATGCGCATCGCCCGCAATCGGCTCGCCGAAGTCGAGCGGACGCATGCGCGAATCGACGACACGGCCGAGCAGCGATTCCGCCACCGGCACATGATCCTCGCCGACCCGGACCGTCACCTCGGTTTCGCTGGAAAGCCCGCGCAAGTCCCCCATGGGGGCGAGCAAAACCTCGCCATCGACCAGGCCCACCACCTCGGCGTAGAGGCTCGGTTCGCCCGAACGGTCGAGCAAGGCGCAAGTCTGGCCGACGCGCGCGGTGATGCCGCCCACGCGGATCGCAGTGCCGACCGCCGCCTTGACGCGGCCGCGCTGCTCGAAGGGCGGCGCTTCGTCGAGCTGGCCGAACAGGACGCTGACTTGCGATTCAATCGACATGGGCCAGGCTCCAGCGCTTCTCGATCTCGGCCAATTGCACCGAAAGGTCGGCGATGATCCGCCCCTCTCCGGTCACGACGCGGCATTGATGCGCGGTGAGGTTTGGGTCGGGGCGGATGGCGACGGCGCGCAAGGTCTCCTCATCGGCGAAGGCATCGCCGACCGCCTCGACCAGTTCGGGCGCAACGTGGACTTGCACGTCCGATCCGCTGGCCACCGCAGCGACCGCGCGGCGTGCAATGCCGGCCATCATTGCCTCGTCGCCAATGTCGTCGACCATCCGCCGCAGCGCTGCCAAGGCAAGAGCTCCGACCTCGCGCTCCTGCGTCTGACGCCAGGTCTCGACCTGCTCGGTCAGGTCCGCGACGGCGGCAAGGAAGGCGCGTCGTCCTTCTTCCAGACCCTCGGCATGGCCTTTCCGGAAAGCCTCGTGCTCGGCAGCCTCGCAGCGCTGGTGCGACTGGGCCTGGAGCGCTTCTGCCCGAGAGAGCAAGGCCGCGGCCTGTGTGAGCCGATCCGCCTCTCGCGCCTTGAGCAGCGGACGGTCGGTGGCGACAAGCGCCTGGCTGTCCCGGTGGACAAGGTAGAAGGTCATGCCGCAGGTTCCGGTGCCATGCGTACGAGCGCTTCGGCCTCCGCCACGTGGCGCGCGGCTTCGCGGTCGTGCAGGCCCGATGCGCCAAGGCGCTCCGCCAACCGGGGTGGCAAGGCCTTGTGCGCGGTCGCCTGCCCGGCGGCGGCCAGCATGGCGGGAGGAGGCAAGGGCGCAGCGCCCTGCCCCGGCTTCGCGAGCACGTCTTCAAGCAGCGCTTCACCGATCTGGGCGGCGTACGCGCGCAAGGTGTCGCCCGAGATCACCGTGCGCAGCGCGTCGTCGCTGGCACGCAGGGCAGTGACGGCAAAGATGCGCCGCTGCTCCGCCTCGGGCTCGCGCGGCCATTGCGGCCAGCTGCCCAGCTCGGCGAGCGACAGCCGGATTTGCGCAGAGGCTCCGGCAAGGCGGCGCGCCCGCGTCGGTGCAAGGTCGAGCGAGCGGGCGAGGCCAGCGGCACTCGCCAGCCGCGCCCGCGCGGCGGCACCCTTCATTCGGCCGGCTCCGGAAGGTTGGAGTGTCGGCGCGGCTGCAGCTTGCGGCCGCGCAGGAACACCGCGGCCAGACCGCCCAGCCCCAGCGCGCCCAGGATCCCGGCAGTCGCGAACGAGCCGGTGTTCGACAGCGACATCGCCGTGTCCTGCGCCGCCGCCTGGCTGGCGACCATGACCACCGAGACGCGATCGTAGGCGAGCCCCTCGACGCTGTTGGTCAGCAGCGCCTTGATCGCGCCAGTTTCGCCGCGCAGGTCGAAGCCGGGCTGGTACTTCACGAAGACCGCCGCTGACGAGGGCTTTACCTTGTCGGACAGGGGATCGGCTTCGGGGATCGCCAGGTGCACGCGCGCTTCCACCACCCCGTCGATCTCGCTGACGGTGTGGCTCAACTCCTGCGACAAGCCGTAGTTCAGCCGCGCGCGCTCTTCGATGGGAGAGGAGACGAAGCCCTTCTTCTCGAAGATCTGGCCGAGCGAGGCGTACTTGTCACGCGGCAGGCCCTTGGCGCGCAGAACGTCGACGGCGCGGGGGAACTGTTCCTGATCCACCGCGACGCTCCAACCTTCCTTGCCCGCCTCGCGTTTGCTGGCGGCGATGTCGGCCTGGCCCAGCGCGGCGACCATTTCGTTCGCCTCGCTTTCGGACAGCTTGCTGTAGAGGTCCTGCTCCCCGCACCCGGCAAGCGCGAGAGGCATGGCGAGCACCGCGAGCACGAGCCCGAGGCGGCGGAAGGCGAGGCGGAATGCGCGCATGATGGTCAGCCCTGTTGCTTGAACAACTGCTGGATGCCGTCCGAGCTGCGGTTGGCGATGTTGGACGTGAGCTGGCAGTGGAACATGAACTCCTGGCAGCGCATCGTCAGCTGGACGACTTCGCCCGGAGTGAGTTCGCCGCCCGAGGCCTCGGCGGTCTTGGCGTAGTCGGTGACCGACTTGGCCTCGCCGTTCACCTTGTCGAGCTGCGACAGCATGGTCTTGATCGCGGCCGGCACTTCGCCCGCTGGTGCGACCGCACCCGACTGGGCCAGTGCATTGTCGAACTGCCCCGCCATCTGCGGCGTCGGCTGCTGCGGCACGGCCGATCCGAGATCGACCGAGCGCGGCGGCGGAGCGGCGGACGCGGCGGCCGAAGCCGCCGCGATGCTTTCGATGGCCATGATCAGCCCTTGCGCGCCATGGTTTCGAGCGCCTTGCCGACACTGTCGAGCGAGCTGTGCGAGCTGTTCGACAGGAAGCTCATCTTGAGCGATTCCGCCGTCAGCTGGGTGATGGCGCTGGGGTTGTCGCCACCGTCTCCCAAGGTATCGGAGCGCTGTTCGATGACCGCGGCCTGGTTGTCGAGGGCCTTGCCCCAGGCCTGCGCGAAAGCCTCGAACCAGCTGGAAGAGGCATTGCTGTCGCGCTGCATGCGGTTGCCGGTGAGCGGGGTGGCCGCAAGAGCGCTTGTATCGGCGTTGATGTTCATGGGGACTTCTCCTTCGGGGTACTTGCTGGGGCTGGCGGAAATCAGAGGTGGACGTCCTCCATGCGGCCGTCCTTTTCGAGGCGGACCGTGTCCGCGCCGACCGAGACCAACCGATGGCCGGTGGGCAGCACCGCGCCCGGGAACCACCGGGTGCCATCGGCGGTGACGATGTGCGCGGGGTTCTCGACCAGTGTGGCGATGCCGGTCGCGCCGGTGCCGAAGAACGCCTGCAGCGGATTGCCGCCGCGGCTGTCGTCGATCCGGAAGGTCACGTGGGTGAGCCCGGGCACGTCGCGCTGGAGCACCTCGCGCAAGTCCTGCTGACGGTCCTGCGGCATGAAGGGCGCTGCCACCAGCACACCATGGGTATCGCCTGGCATCGGCTCCGCCTTGCCGGGCACGCCTTGCGCCTCGAGAACGTCGGAGACGGCGGCGGCAAGCGCGGCGGTGGGCGTGACGTCGAGCGCGACCGGAACCCCGGCATCGGCGACAAGCGCCTGGAGCTTCGTCATCTGCGCCTCGCCGGCCACCACGCCGCTGACGATCAGGCCGCCGGCGGCGTTGCGGGTGACCTTGAGGTCGGGAAGGTTCTCGGCCGCGAGCCGCTCCTCGAAACCGACCGGATCGGTGCGACTGGCGGTGATCGACTGGCTGAGTGTCAGCGCGGCCCCGCCCAAAAGCACGACCGACACGGCGACGATCGCCAGCCGGGTGGTATCGAAGCGACCCTGCAGCGCGGCGATCTGTTCGCGCCCGACCCGCACCAGGCGGTCGCCCAGGTTCGGTGCCGGCAGCGGCGAAACCGGCGTGAGGCACGGCGAGGCGGCGACTTGCACCGCGCCGTCCCACCGCGCCGATCCGCTGGCTCCGTGCGCAAGGACGAACTCGCCGATCCGGAATGGCAGGTATGCGGGAAGCTGCGCGTCATCTCCCTCCGCCAGCGAGCGGCCGAGCAGTTCGGCACTGCCGCCCAGCACGCGCAAATGCGCCACATCGCCCTGCAAGCGCAGCTCGACCACCGTGTTGCGCGTGCCCGAGCCGCGCAGGACGACGTCGTTGGCGAGCGCATGGCCGATGCAGACGCGCTGTCCGGCCTCGAGCGAGAATTCCTTGCCCGCGAGGCGGCCGTCGACGATCCGCAGAACATGGGCCGTGCGGGCCGGCGCGACGGGTTCCTGGAAGGCGAACTTCTCGGCAGCCAGCGTGGCCATCACTGCACTCCGGACGGGCGGGCGTTCTTGGGCGCGCTGGTTGCGCGCTCGACCCCGAAGTTGACGCCACTGGCCGAGGCCGGGCTTGCCGCATCGTCCAGCCGGACCAGACGCGGCGTGATCAGGAACAGGCGCTCGATGTGCTGGCGGCGCTTGCTCTGCGACTTGAACAGATTGCCGACCACCGGAATGTCCTTGAGGAACGGGATGCCGCTTTCGGAATCGTAGTCCGCGTTCACTGTCATGCCGCCCAGCAGCACGCCTTCGCCTTCGTTGATCAGGGTCTGGGTGTTGACGCTGGAGCGATCGACGACCGGAATGTCGTCCACCTCATTGTTGGTGACCGAGCCATCCTCGACGCCAATGACCATGCGCATCCGCACCTTGCCATCGTCGTTCAGCACATGCGGGTTGACCCGGAGCACCGTGCCGGCGGTCACGTTGAACAAGTCCACCTGGCGGTCGCCCGCCACGCGCACGTAGAAGGTCCGGGTGCGGTCGAACACCGCTTCCACGTTGGACAGCGTGACCAGCTGCGGGCGCGAGACGATGCGGGCGGCGCCCTTCTCCGCCAGCGCCTGGATGCGGCCGATGAACTCGTTGTTGGAGCCGATGATCCCGCCCAGCGACAGCCCGCGATTGATCGCGCCGTTGTTGAGGATGTCGGTGTTGGGCACGCCGGTTCGGCGCACGATGTCGCTGCCGAACAGCGAGCTGAAGCCCTCGCTCTGCAAGCGCCAGTTGATCCCGATCTCGCGCAGCTTGTCGACGTTGATGTCGATGATCGTGGCTTCCAGTTCGACGATCTGCGGCCTGACGTCGAGCGCCTGGACCAGGCCCTCGTAAGCGGACATGTTCTCGGGCCGGTCGCGCACGACGATGGCGTTGAGCGAAGGATCGATGGCAATGCGCGGGCCGCCGCCCGTCGCCTTGGGCGCATCGACGATCGGCGCGGCCGCGGCGACCGGCGGCAGGCCGAGGTACTCGTCGTCATAGGGCGTCGCCTGGTTGGGATTGGGCGCCACGGCGTCGAGGCCTCGACCCAGCAAGCGCGGCTGCGACTGGCGGACGACCTTGTCGCCGTATCCGGCAGCAACACCGCCCGCGACCGGCCCGCCGTCACCCATGATGCGCGAGAGCGTGGCACCGACGCCGGGCACGCGGATCTCACGTCCGCCGGCGTTGAGCGGCGTATCGTCCGCGCGGGCATAGCGCAGGTAGAACACCCGAAGCTCGTAGGGCTCGATCGCCGGCGGCTCGTACTCTGCGCGTCCGGGCGCGCGCATCGGCGTGGGCGAGATCGCGGCATTGCGCAGCGGCGATCCGCTCGGCCGCTGGATGGCGCCGGCAAGCTGCTGCACCTGGTCGAGGTAGCGCGGCACCCCCGTGGCCATGATCATCTCGGAACTCGTGGCGCGACTGTTGTTGTGCGCGTCGTCGAGACCGGCGCGCCGGGCATTGGCGATCACGTCGGCGGCACGGCCGGTAGGGACGGTGATCGGCCGGCTCTGCACTTGCGACGCGGCGTAGACGGTGACGACCGAGCCATCGAAATAGCCGACAAGGTTGAACGCCTCCGTCAGCTTGCGCCAGGTCTCGGCCGGGGAGCCGGAGAACTGGCCATTGATCTTGCCGCGCACTCCGGGATCGACGTTGACCGGCACGCCGGCCGCCGCGAAGAACCGGTTGAGGAATTCGCCGATCTCCTGGTCGCGCGCAACGAGATTGACGTTCGCGGCGGAAAACGGGGGCTCGGCGGCGAACCCGGTTTGCGGGGCCATCACGGCGGCGACGGTTGCCGTCGCGGCCAGGGCGGAACGGATGTGGGCAAGCGTCATTCGGCAGCTTCCATTCGCGATTCATCCTCCACGGCTAAGGGGGTTCGATCGAGCTGCCCGACGACATCGAGCGGGATCGAAGGCGATAGTTCGTTGAACGAGAGCACGGGCACTTCGAACAAGTCCGGGCCCAGCAGGCGGCGCAGCGGCCGCCGCAAATCCTGCGCCACCACGACGGCGCGCGCGTGGCTGGTGTTCACTTCGCGCCGGATCATGTCGATCAGCGTGCGGGCATGCTCCGGGTTCATCGCCAGGCGGCCGATACCGTCGAGCTGGCGCACGTTGTCGCGCAGGAAGTGTTCGAGGGTCAGGCCGATGATCAGCACCTTCATCCGTCCGTTCACGCAGAGCGGCGGACTCAGGTAGCGCTTCATCGCCAGGCGAGTGCGGTCGGCGATCGGCAGCGCGTTGCGATCTGACTGGCCGGCCTCGGCGATGGCTTCGAGCACGTCGCGCATGTTGCGCAAGGACACTTCCTCCTCGGCAAGAAGACGAAGCACTTCGGCGATCTTCGCGGCGGAGACCGCGCGCACCGCTTCCTTGACGACATCGGGATAGTCGACGCCCAGCGCGTTGAGCATCGCGGTGACTTCCTGCAGCCCGAGGAACTGCCCCAAGTTGCGCCGCAGGATCGCCTCGACGGGCTCGCACACCGCGTGCTCCAGATCGTCGCCGTCGATGCGTCCGGAGCCGGCCGGCGCGTCGTAGAGGTAGAGCGCCCAGACGCTCGCGCTGTCCTGCGAAGGCACGTGGACGATCTCGGCGGCCGGCAACGGCAGGCCGATGCGGTGCTGCAGGCGCTGCAGCATGGCGCCGACGGCGGTGCGCAGGCGGTGCATCTCATCTGCCGGCAGCGGATGGCGCGCGATCTCGATTACCAGCGGACGCACCGGGCCGAGCGGCTCGGGCGCGATCGCCACCCGCTCGGGCACGGCCTCGATGCGGGTATCGAAGCGCGCGAACTTGCCATCGATCCAGGCTTTGCTGACAGGCGTGCGCAGGGCGCCGCTGAAGCCGAGCGCGGCGGCTATGCCCAGGAACACCAGGGTCGGGAAGCCCGGGATGAAGCCGATCAGCGTGCAAAGTCCCGCTGCGGTGAACAGGACCCGCGGCTTGCTGGCGATCTGGCGCGCGATCGCCGGCGCCAGATCGCGATCGTTCTCCTCGTCGGTCGTGCGGGTGACCAGCAGACCGGCCGCCATCGCTGCGAGCAGCGCCGGCAGCTGCGCCACCAGGCCGTCGCCGATGGTCAGGATCGAATAGGTCTCGATCGCCTCGCCGGCGGACATGCCGTGCGAAAGGACACCCATGCCCAGGCCGCCGATCAGGTTGACCAGAACGATGATGATCGAGGCGATGGCATCGCCCTTCACGAACTTCATCGCGCCATCGAGGCTGCCGTGAAGCTTGCTTTCCAGCTCCAGCGTACGGCGGCGCGACCGGGCCTCGTCCTTGCCGATCAGGCCGGAGCGCAAGTCACTGTCGATCGAAAGCTGCTTGCCGGGCATGGCGTCGAGGCTGAACCGGGCTGCCACTTCGGCGACGCGCTCGGCGCCCTTGGAAATGACGATGAACTGCACCACGGTGATGATGAGGAACACCACCAGCCCGACGATCAGGTTACCGCCAGCCACCATCATGCCGAACTGGTGGACGATGTGCCCTGCCTCGGCCTGCGTCAGGATCATGCGCGTGGTGGCGATCGACAGCGACAAGCGGAACAGCGTGCTCAACAGCAGCACAGTGGGGAATGTCGAGAAGTCGAGAGGCTTGGCGACATAGAGCGTGCTCAGCAGCAGCAGCACGCCCAGCGTGATGTTGATGGCGATGAGGATGTCGAGCACCAGCGTGGGCAGCGGCAGGATCAGCAGGCCGACCACCGCCATCACCACGCCGACGAGCATCACGTCGGCGAAGCGCAACGCACCCGCCGCCGGCAGGCCGGACAGGGCCGCTCGCAGCTTCAACGGCCGGCCGCCATCTGGATGCCGGCCAGTGGAAGGCCGGTGCGTGCCGAGCGCAGCGACGTGTAGCGGTTCATGACCTTGACCACGTAGGCCTGCGTCTCGGCGAAGGGCGGGATCCTGTTGCCGTAGCGCTGCACCGCGCCGGCGCCGGCGTTGTAGGCACTCAGGATCAGGTCGAAGTTCTGGCCATAGCGCTTCTGCAACTGCTTGAGGTGGCGCGCGCCCGCGTCGAGATTGGTCGCGGGGTTGAGCAGCGCGGTCGTAGTCACGCCGAGCCCGGCCCCGGTCGCGGGCATGATCTGCATCAGCCCCAGGGCGCCGACCCGCGAGCGGGCGGTCGGGCGATAGCCGGACTCCGCATCGACCAGGGCATGCAGGAACAGGGGATCAATCTTGTAGCTGGCGGCCACGGTCCGGATCTCGCGGTCGTAAGCCTGCCGCGCCGCAGGGGACCTGATCTGCGACACCTTGGGCGTGCGCGTCCGGGCGCCCGCCTTCTTGTCGGTGCCGGACTTCTCCTTGACGCCGATGATGCGCACCACGGCCGTACTGTCGGGAATAGGCTGCGACGCTGTTGTCCCCGTCGTCGGAACGACATAGGCAGTACAGTCGCTTAAAGACTCAAATCGCTGCAATGTGTTCGGATTGCCGACACGCATCTGCACGTCGACCGGACAGGCGATACGCGCAGGCTGACGATCGTCATCTTTCGCATATCCTGACGGTGCCATGGTGGCGACGCAGAATATCGAACCAGCCATAAGCCTTGTTGAACCAGTCAAACGTGGCTGAGCACGCATCCTATACCCTCCGTACAATCACAAGTACCCACCTAGACAGGTCGCCCGACCTTCTACTGCGTCTTCATTGCCATGGATGTTTTCTGATTATTGTGTCGCCGGGATATTTGCGACGAGCCGAGGTCTGTCGTGACTGTTGCCGCCTGGAAACATCTTAGCGACAAGACGAGCCGTTTGATGCGACGAGTTGGCGAAACGACAGGAACCATGTCAGTTTAGCGAAAGGATTGTGTCGGAAATCTATCCACTTACGGCCCTTAAGTGTGCATTCGTGCACAATCCGACGAAGAATCATCGAACCGATTATTGACACTTGACTTGATATGTCTCCGCAACCTTATAAAGGCCGCATTCGGAGTCGCCCGCTCCTTCTACTGGCGCCGCTCACCATCCCATGTTGGTGACGCTCGCAACGTCCTCATCGCCATTTCTGCGTCGGCATCCTGCCGGCTCTGGAGTCTGGAATGGCCGAGAAGAATGATGGTGGTGACAAGACGGAGAAGCCGACAGCCAAGCGGCTGCTGGACGCCCGCAAGAAGGGCGACGTCGCCAAATCCAAGGACTTGTCCAGCGCGATCGGCATGGTCGCGTGGTTCGTGCTGGCGCTCGCCGGCACCGGCTTCATCGGCGGGCGGATCGCGGGATACCTGCAGGACGCGCTGACCGGCGCGACCCAGGGCTCGTTCGAGAGCACCGCGACGGCGCTGGGCTGGAGCGGCCTGTGGCTGGTGCTGCTCGCCGGCGCGCTCACGCTGATCCCCGCCGCGCTCGTGGGCCTGGCGGGCGAGTTCTTCCAGGTCGGCGCGATGCTGACGACCGAGAAGCTGAAGCCGGGCCTCGACAAGCTGAACCCGGTCGCCGGCATCCAGAAGATGTTCAGCCTCGACAACTTGTTCGAGCTGCTGAAGACGCTGTTCAAGGCCCTGCTGATTTTAGCCATCACCGGCGTGGTCATGGCCGGGGCCATGGACAGGTATGCCGAGATCCTGGGCGCGGCCGGGTGGAGCCCGCTGACATCCATCGGGCCCTCCGTTGCCGCCGCCTCGTTCGACCTCATGCAGTCGCTGACGATGCAGCTGATCGCGGGCACCTTCGGCGTGTTTCTGCTCGTCGCCTTCGCGGACCGCGTGTGGACGCAGCAGCGCTTCATCAAGAAGCTGATGATGAGCCGACGCGACATCCGCCAGGAGCACAAGGACAACGAGGGCGACCCGATGCTCAAGGGTCAGCGTAAGCAGATGCATGAGGAGTGGGCGAACCAGAACGCGGTTGCCGCAGCGGGAACCGCCAACGTGCTGCTGACCAACCCGACCCACCTCGCCATCGCGCTCGACTACGATCCGGCCGAGTGCCCGGTGCCGGTGATCGCGGCCAAGGGCGAAGGCCCGCTCGCTGCCGCGATGCGGGCGCGGGCGGAAGAGGAAGGCGTGCCGATCGTGCGCAACGTGCCGCTGGCTCGGACGATCTGGTCGACCTCGGGCGTGAACGAACTGGTGCCGCAGGAACACTTCGACGCGATCGCCGAAATCATCCTGTGGGCGAAGCAAGCACGCGACGGCAAGGCGCCGCGCGAACGGGAGGACGCGGAATGATGGAGAACAGGGCATGACGGAGAACGGGACATGAGCTTCGGCGCGGTATTCTCCAGCTTGCTGGCGGTCGTCTTCGCGCTGGTCCTGGTGCTGGCGCTGGCCTGGGGTGCGATCAAGCTGCTGCGCACCTGGCAGGACAAGTTCCAGTCGCGCGGCGAGGAAGGCGGCGAGCCGATCCGCTTCTTGCGCGCCATGCCGCTCGGCCAGAACGAGCGTGTCGCGCTGATCGAAGCGCAAGGCGAGGTCATGCTGGTGGGCGTCACCAGCGGCTCGATCACCCTGCTTGCGCGATGGCCCGACGATGCACCCGTTGCGCGCGACATGCGCCCGCCGCTGCGGCCCTATCCGGGAGATCCGGCATGAGCGCGCTCACCGGGCTGCCCTACTTGGAGCCTGCCGAGGCGCAGCTTCGCAGCGACCTCCTCGCCGCGCTGAACGGGATCGAAGCGGGCGGCGCCCTGCTTTGCGCCACCATACGCACCCTGCCCCCTCGGGTGAGCTGGTTTACCTGCCGCGACGCACTGGCCTTCGCGATCGAGCGCCTGGGGGGCCAGCCGCTCCATCTGCGCGCCGACGATGGCGTGCGCGCAGCCGAGTGCCTGGAAGCGGCCGAGCCCCTGCTGCGCGCCATCGAATGGGCGCTGGACGTTGAACTCGAGCCCGAGACTATCGGCGACGGTTCACCCGGGGCAGGCTCGCTCTGGCTATGCGTGGAGACAGGCGACGCAAGCGATCGCATCCATCTCGCCATTCCGCGCGACATGCGCCTGATCGTGACACCGGCGCCGCTCGCGCCGCAGCTGATCGAGGACGTGCCCATCTCCGCGCAGCTCACGCTTTCGGGGCCGCGCCTCGCGCCAATGGAAGCGGCGCAGCTGGCGGAGGGGGACGTCCTGCTGCTTGGCGAAGCGCCGCTCACGGGCGCCATCCGCTTTCTCGATCGGCCAGCGATCGCCGGCCTGTTCGAACCGGCCGCGCGCCGCTTCACCCCACTCTCCATCCAGGAGTAAGCCATGACCGATGCGTTCATCAGCGATCCCCGCGAGGCAGCGGAGCACGCGCCCGACACCTCGCCCGAAACCAGTCCCGGCGAGGCCCAAACCTCAGTCCGCCCTGGCCAGGACAGCGGCTTCAGCGTCGCGCTGACGCTGGAGCTCGAAACCATGCACGTGCCGCTCAATCGCTTGCAAGCGCTGCGTGAAGGCGCCGTCCTGCCGCTCGACGCCAGCGAGGGACCGATCCCGGTTCGCGTCGTCGCCGGAGGGCGCACGATCGCGCGCGGCACGCTGGTGAACGTGGGGCCGGGCTACGGCGTGCTCATCGGACCCGAGGAGGGCTGACGCGATGGATCTTGCCAGCTTCTCCCCCGGTTCCGCCCTCGTCGTCGTCATCCTGCTGGCGCTGGCGCCGTTCTTCGCGGTGATGGTGACCTCCTTCACCAAGATCGTCGTCGTGCTCAGCCTGGTGCGCAATGCCCTGGGCCTGCAGCAGGTCCCGCCCAACATCGTCCTCAACGGGCTGGCGCTGATCCTGTCGCTTTATGTCATGTACCCCACCGTGCAGCAGATGCAGGCGGCTTCAGGCGCGCAAGGCATTCCGGCGCAGACCGCGGAGCTTTTCACCTCCGCCGACCGCGCCAAGGAACCCTTGCGCAAGTTCCTGGTCGACCACAGCGACCCGGACGAGCGCCAGTTCCTGCAACGCGTGCAGGCCAAGGTGGCGGCGAAATCGGGCACGCCGGCAGCTTCGGCCAACGACTTCGTGGTGGTGATCCCGGCCTTCGTGGTCCGCGAGCTGACCGTCGCCTTTCAGATCGGGTTCCTGATCTTCCTGCCGTTCCTGGTAATCGACCTGGTCATATCGAACATCCTGCTGGCGATGGGCATGATGATGCTCAGTCCCGTGACGATATCGCTGCCGTTCAAGCTGCTGTTGTTCGTGCTGGTGGATGGTTGGGTGAAGCTCAGTCACGGGTTGGTGCTGAGTTATACGTGATCCGCAGCACACGTGGCGTCTCGCACATCCCTTTTTCGTCATTCCCGCGAACGCGGGAATCCATCTCCAGGTGGTCCCTTTGACGCGAGGTCAGGAGATGGATCCCGGCCTCCGCGGGGATGACGAAGCGGGAACCAGAATGAAGCCGAGCAACATGAGGACCGCCCCATGAACCAGGACATCGTCGGCATCACCACCGAGGCCTTGTGGCTGGTGCTGCTGCTCTCCGCGCCACCGATCATCGCCGCATCCGCCGTCGGCCTGCTGGTGGCGGTGGTGCAGGCGGCGACGCAGTTGCAGGAGCAGACGCTGCAGTTCACGCTCAAATTTTTTGCGATCGTGGCGACGCTGTTCGTCACCGCCTCGCTGGTAGGCGGCAGTCTCTACCAGTACACGGACCGGATCTTCACCGGCTTCCCGGCGATGGTGCATCGCTGAGGTGGAGCAGACCGGATCCTGGATGGACGGCGCGCTGCTGATCGCGCTGTGCTCGGCGCGGTTCGGCGCGGCCTTCGTGCTGGTGCCGATCTTTGCGCAACAGACGATCCCGGCGATGGTGCGCAACAGCGTGATCCTGGTGCTGGGCGGGCTGGTCTATTACTCGCACCCGCCGATCGACCCCGCCGCACTGGGCGCATTCGGCTGGGCGAGGCTGCTGCTCAAGGAAGCGGCCACGGGGCTGGTGATCGGCTTCTTCTTCGGCACCATCCTGTGGGCCATGGAGGCGGCGGGCGAAGTGATCGACGCCAAGATCGGTGCAACAATCGGCCAGGTTCTCGAGCCGCTGGGCGGCAACATGACCTCGCTCAACGGCGCGCTGCTCGGCCGTCTCGCCAATGTCATCTTCGCCGCGGCGGGCGGCATCATCCTGCTTGTCGGAACGGTGATGGAAAGCTTCGCGATCTGGCCGATGACCGCCGACTGGCCCAGCCTCGACGCTCGCGGCCTTGCCGTTTTCGAGAACGAGTTCGGTCGCCTGATGGCGCTGATCGCGCTGTTCTCGGCGCCGGTGCTGGTGTTCCTCTATGTCATCGACGCGGGGCTGGGACTGCTCAACCGCTTCGCCCAGCAGCTGAACGTGTTCTCGCTCTCGCTCTCGATCAAGAATTGGGCGGCGACGCTGCTGCTGGTCATGCTGCTGCCGCTATTCGCGCAGGCCGTGGTGCAGGAACTCGCGTCTCGCGACACGATCGTGCGCCGCGTCATTGGAGCGCTCGCACGATGACTTCAGACACGCCAGGCGAGATGCCCGAGGACGAGGCCCGCGTCCGTGAACTGATGCGGCTGCTGCGCAAGGCCGACGAGGCCGCGGGCGAGGAGCAGGTGCTGGGCGAGTTCCGCATCCCGCGCTCGCGCATCCCCGCGCGCCACTCCGGCACGATCGGATCGCTGACGAAGACAGAGGTCGCGGTGCTGCGGTTCCTCGGCTGGGGCCGCGCCAATGCCGACATCGCGACCTTGCTGGCGATCAGCGAGAACACCGTCCGCGTCCACCTGAACAACATGTGCGGCAAGCTGCAGCTCGATGGGGTGCGCGAACTGAACGCGCTCGCCGGCCTGCTCTTCCACCCGCTGACATGATGCCCTCCTCCCTAAGCGATCCGACTAGGCCGCTAGTCGGATCGGTGAGGGCGGCGGAATTCGGGATGCGCCATACAGTCGTTGTCGATGTCGCCCCCCTGTTCGGACGTCGGCTCGTTTTCTCAAAGAACCTCTGGTGAGATCCAGGGTTCGCAATCGCCAAGGAGACACAGTTATGTTCGGCATCGGCGGCTTCAACCCGATCAGCATCCTCGCCACCACCGCGCTCGGCCCGCTGGGCGGCATCGCCTCGCAGCTCCTGACGCAGCTCGCCTCGAGCGTCGGCCAGCAGATTCTCCAATCGGTCGGCGAGAAGCTGGGTCTGCCCCAGTCGACCATCGACCTTGCCCAGGGCGTGTTCGCCGGCTCGATCGGCGATGCGCAGGGCGCCAAGCTCAACCTGACCGAAGCCGTCGATCAGCTCGGTGACTTCTACGGCGCCTCGCCGACCGAGAAGGGCGACGTGGAGCGTCAGCTCGCCGACTACGTCAACGAGGCCGCTACCTCGCTGGCCGAAGGCAAGGACGCCAAGGAAGCCCGTGCGACCGGCGGCCAGAGCTGGCTGATGGCGCTCGCCGCCACGCTTGGCGAAACCTCCGACAAGCTCGCCGGCGAGCTCGAGGATCTGAGCCGCACGCTGGGCGAAGGCGAGAACAAGTCGTCGCAGAACCTGCTGTTCGGCGCGAAGTCGCAGGAATTCTCGCAGTTCTTCAGCTCGGCCAACACGGTCATCAAGGCCATCGGCGAAGCGCTCGCTTCGGGTGCTCGCAAGCAGTAACCGCTGCAAAGCCAAGGGAACGCCGCTCCGGGGATCACCCCCGGGGCGGCTTCTCGCGTTTTCACCAAGGAGGACAGACAGTGACCAAAGCCTTCAAGATCCTGATGCTGGGCGCGTCGATTGTCGCCGGCGTGAGTTCGGCCCATGCCCAGGTAGACTGGAGCGGCATGATCCAGACCGAGGCGATGAACAGCGCCATCGAAGACGCATCACGCGGCGGCGGATCGCGCGCACACCGTCCGGCTGGCAGCACGGGTACCTCGCTGATGTCGGGTCTTGCCCAAAGTTTCGCGGCGCAGACCGGGCCCGGTACAACTCCGGCCATGGCCGAGGTATCTGGCCGATATACGCCCAGCCCCGCCGTGCGGCAGAAGCTCGCGCAGATCATGGGCGATGCTGCCGCCAAGCAGGATGCGGCCGCGGGCGCGGATATGCGCAAGCTCGTCCTCTCGGGCGAGGCGGTGAAGCGGTATGGAAGCATGGCGCCATCGATGGGACTGCGCGCGAACGATGCCGTCGATGCCTTCGCGTTCTACATGCTGGCGCAATGGGGCGTGGCGAACGACTATCGCGAGATGTTCACGCGAGCCCAGGTCGCGGGCGTCCGCCGCCAGGCCGCGAATGCCTATGCCGGCGTGGCGGACCAGCTTGCCACCGATGCGCTGCGGCAGGAATTCGGCGAGATGCTGGTCGTCCAGGGCATGGCGATGTCCGGCGTGCATGAGACGGCAGTGCAGAAGGGCGACGAGGCCACCGCCGCGCGCGCGGCCCAGCTTGCCCGCAAGGGCGGCGTGCGCATCTTTACGATGGACCCGACGACGATCGAGCTCACCGAGGCCGGCTTCCGCAAGAAGGGCTGACCGGCCCGCAGCCATGGCCGCATAGTCGAAGCGATTATGGCTGGCGCCCGGCGAAGCGGCCATGCTGCCATTGCAACTGGAGGAAGACCCATGCTGTTCTATCTCGGCGTCAACGTCCCGGTCGTGAACCTCGGTGTCGGGGTCACGAACATGAGCCCGCACGCGGCGGACAGCGACCGTGCCGTGCAGCAGGTGCACGATTCGGGTGACGTCGTGCGCGATGCGGGGCGGCCTTCGCCCTCCACTCGTCGCGAAGGAACGCTCGACCGCCTGATCGGAACCCCCTCTCCGCTTGACGAATTGCTGCGCGACGACACACTCGGCCTAGGTTCACAAAGCCGCGACAATTCGTGGTGATAAGCTCCCGATGAAGCGGCCCGACGACGCGGTCCGCGCCTCAGCGCTGGAGATCGATCGATGCGCACCATCCCATTGCTCGCAGCAGCCGCCCTCGTGACCACGGCTCCGTTCACCCCCGCGTCCGCGCAAGTGGACTGGGGCTCGATGATCCAGTCCGAAGCCATGGGCAGCGCCATCGCCGAAGCCGGCCGCGAAGGATCGCGTGCCTCCTCCCGTCCCCGCGCGCGCAGCCGGGTCGCCACCAGCGGCACCTCGCAGTCGCGCGCGCAGGCACGTTCTTCGTGCAGACGTATCCGCGGCTGGGCGGCTGAAGGGCGCGACCTTCCCGATCTTGGCCGCATGCTGCGGCTCTGCGAGCAGAACGGGTACTGACTCTCCGCCGGCTGAGCGGTCCTCCTTCTGATCCTCCCCGAGCTTGTCTCGGGGAGGGGGACCGCACGCGTAGCGGGTGGTGGAGGGGGAAATCGAGCGATGCTGAAGGACCAGGCGCCGAAGCCGCATTGCGGCGCGATCCCGAAAGCGCGAAAACACCGCAGGACCCTGTCGCTCCCTGAAGTGCTGCTCTGGCAGGAACTACGCAAGCGTCCTCAGGGGCTGAAGTTCCGTCGGCAGCATCCCAGCGGGGCCTATATCCTCGACTTCTACTGCGCGGATGCGAGGCTGGCGATAGAGGTGGACGGTGGTGCGCATGACTATGGCGATCGCCCGCAACGCGACGCTGCTCGCGACGCGTGGTTTGCGCGCGCCGGAATCGCAACCTTGCGGATCGCGGCGCGGGATGTGCTTGGCGACTTGGAGGGCGCGATAACCGGGGTTCTTGCCGCCTGCGTTGCGCGATTGCCCCTCCACCACCCCGCAGTGCGGGGCGGTCCCCCTCCCCGAGACGAGCTCGGGGAGGAACTGGATAGGCTCTCTAATCGATCCGACTAGCCGCCTAATCGGATCGCGGAGCGCGCTGCCGCTGCGGCTGTGCTCTTATCCTGGTCGAACCAACGGATACCGACCATGAGCATCGAGCGCCTTTCCCTCTCCGCCATCAACCCCATCGCCGCGACCGGCATCGCTTCGTCCGGCGCGCTGGTGGGGGCTACAGCCAAGGCGGTCGCGTTCGAGGTGCTCGGCCGGCTGGGCGACCAGTTCCTGCAAGCCGCTGCGCAAGGGCCGGGCATCGCTGGCCAGCCCTACCCGATCGGCGATTGGGCCGAGGCGCTCGGCGGCCAGCTCGGCGCGACGCCGTTGCAGACGCTGGAGCTCGAACGCGGCCTTGGCGCCCTCGCCGGTGCGCTCGCTTCGGACATGGCCTCGCTCGCCGATGGCCGCACCCTCGATCGCCTCGATGCCGCGCTTGTCGCGCTCGGCGACGCCGCGCTTCCCGCCGATGCGAGCACGCTCGCGCAAGGCTTCGAAGACCTTGCGTCGCACATCGCGCAAGCCCGCTGACCACCCCCGCACGACCCGCCGGCCATCCGGCCCCTCACGGCAAAGGACCAGGACAATGACCGACATCCAGTTCAACACCAACATCACCGTGAACGCATTCTTCGGCGCGCAAGCCGGCGCCGGCCTCTTCGGCGGCCGCCCGGTCGAGGGCTTCCAGACCGCGCTGGGCAACGGCATCAACGCGCTGTTCGCCGCCAAGCTCGCGTCCGGGCCATTCGCCAGCCCCATGCTGCCCAGCCTGTTCTCTATCGTCGGCGGCATGTTCGCGCAGGCGGCGCAGAACCAGGCGCCCGTCTTCCAGCCGGCGCCCGACGCGCAGTGGACCGCCTCGCTGCAAGGCGAAGGCCAGGCCGCGATCGACCTGGGCGATGGCTACTCGCTCGACATCGACGAGTCCAACTCGCAGATCCTGATCACCAATGCCGAGACCGGCGAGACCACCCGCATCTGGGGCGACCCGCATGTCGATGTGGACGGCAAGCACGTCTACGATTTCTGGGGCAAGACCACCTTCACGCTGGAGAACGGCACCAAGATCACCATCGACACCGAGCAGGGCCACGGCAACCCGGACGTCTACTTCGCCTCGAAGCTGACCGTCACCAAGGGCGACCAGGCGCTGGTGATCGACGGGGTCAGCCAGCAGACCAAGGGCGACCTCTCGGTCTCGCTGTCGAACAACGGCCAGGCGCTCGATGCAGCGACGGGCGATGGCTTCGTCCTGCACGAGAACGCCAGCGGTTCGGGCTGGCGTTCGGAGCTGACCGGCCAAGTCGCCACCCAGGCCGATCTCAACGCGACCAAGCCGGGCGCGCTCTATGGCCCGGGCAGCGACACGCCAGGCCTCGGCGAGCTGAGCGACGTGCTCTCCACCTTCCTGTTCTTCGGCTTCGCCGCGGATCTGGGCGATGCGGTGCGCGGCAGCGGCCGCCCGTCGGACCAGCTGAACTTCCAGGCCCTGTTCGCCTGAACCCGACTTGATACAAGCGAGACCTGCCATGATTTCAGCCACCGATAGTGCGGCCAACGCCTCGGCCACCGGCGCTTCGAGCACGAGCAACACCGCGCAGCACCTTGCGGCGCAGTATTCCGGGCCGGGCGGCTACGACATGGCGGGTCTCGCCTCCAACCTCTCGCAGCAGCAGCAGAGCGATCCGGCCGGCGCCGCGCGCACGATGGCGCAGCTCGAGGGGCTGATGACCCCGGTCGAGCGCGGCCAGTTCGCCGCCGCGGTCGATGCGGCCAACGACAACGTGGGCAGCACGCCGGCTCCTGCGCCCACTGCGGCGCCGGCGGGCCCCGATCCGGTACAGCTCGGGCTCGACCTCGGGCAGATGGCGCTCGACATCACCGGCATCGTCGATCCCACTCCGGTTTCGGACGGCAGCAATGCGGTGATCTCGGTCGGCCGGTCGATCGGCTCGCTGTTCTCGGGCGACTTCGGCGAAGCGGGCGGTCACTTGCTGAACGCCGGCATCTCGGCCGTGGCGATCGTTCCGGCGCTGGGCGATGTCGCCAAGGCGGGCAAGATCGGCAAGTGGGCGCAGACCGTGGCCGACAGCGTCAGCGCCATCGCCCACAACCCGGCGGCTCGCGCCGCGCTCGAACCGGCGCTGCGCACCATCAGGGATGCGATCGACAAGATCCCGCAGTCCGCGCTCGATGCCCTCCCCTCCAGCGCGCGCGAGTCGATCGAAGGCATGAAGCGCCAGCTGGACGACCACTTCGCGCCGCCTGCCTCGACGACTTCGGGCACGACCTCGGCACGCGCCGCCGACGTGGCGCAGGCGGGCGTCCACACCGCGAAGGTCGGTGCCAACAGCGTCGAGTGGACCGTCGATGCCAACGGCTATCCCAAGCATGTCGAGGCGACGCTGTCAGAGTTGCAGCCTTCGGGCACGCCGCGCTCCTCGGCCGAGACCACGGCGCAGGACCAGGTGCGCGGGCGCGGGATCGACGGCGACGATGCCGGCCATGTCATTGGCCACCGCTTCCTGGGCGACCAGGGCACGCGCAACATGTTCCCGCAGCAATTCAACTTCAACCGGGGCGCCTACAAGACGATGGAGAACGAGTGGGCCGCCTGGATCGACCATGGCGGCACGGTGAAGGCCAAAGTCGACCTGCTGGGCGGCACGGCCGAGCGGCCCGACCAGGTCAAGGTGACCTACGAAGTGTTCAACGATGCCGGCAAGCGCGTCTTCCGCAACACGGACGTATTCGACAACGCCGCGGGCCAGAGCTTCGACCGGGTGCCGACCGACAACATCGCCAGCCTGTTGCAGAGCCGATGACTCCGGTACAGGCTGAAGCCATGACCGTTCAGTTCGATTCCGAAGCCGCCAGCGCGCTCGTCACCCAATTGGGCGGCCAGATCGTGCGCGATCCGTTCTACCAGTCGGAGCCGTGGGACCAGCTTTCGCTGGTGATCGAGCTGGACGGGCGCAAGCGCATGTTCGGCTACGTATACAGCGCGGGCGACTGGGAAGCCGCCGGGCCCGACGGGATCGAGCCGCTCGAGACGGCGGGCAAGCTGCGCGAGGCCATGCAGCTGCAAGGCAAGGCGCCCTGGAAGAAGTGCCTTGTCACCATCGACCGCGCGAGCGCGAAGATCGACATCGACTTCGACTACGATGGCTCCAAGTGGGTGCCGGACATGGCCGATCCCGGTGCTTTCGCAATGGGGCTGAAGCCCGCCAAGCGCGGTTGATATCCGCTCCCTCATCTTCAGAGGAGGGGTCTGGGCACGGCTCCGTCTCCGCTGGCGAGCGCGGATCTTACGCCAATGGGAAAACACGACGGACGTGCGGCCGGCGCTGGCCTGGCACGACAGGCTTGGCTCGCGTTCCATCTCGCGACCGGCCGACGGGGGAACGCGAAAGCGGACCGTCAGCTCGACCTCTGTTCGCGAAGCGCCGGCGTGAGAGGCTCGCAAGATAGCGCCGGCCCTTTTCCCGGGCGGCGTATCTTCAGCGGAAGATGGGCGGGCCGGGATGGATATAGCTTCGCATCGGGTGCAGGCGCCCGTCTGGAGCGCCGTCCGCATGGTGCGGGTCTGGAGAGAGAACGTCTTCGCTCACCCGCACCCGCCGTGTGTCGGATCGCTCCAACGCTGCGGCTTGTAACCCGATTGGCACTTTCTGTCAAGCTTTCTTGCCGCACTTTCTTTTCGTCATTCCCGCGAAAGCGGGAATCCATCTCCAGGTGAATCCTTTTACGCCACCTCGGGAGATGGACCCCCGCCTTCGCCGGGATGACCAACATAAGAAGTACCGCGACCAGCACGAGGAAGGGGAGCGTTCAAACCCATCCACCTCACCCTAATCGATCCGACTACGCCCTCTAATCGGATCGCGCAGCCACTTCCCCGCCGCGATCGGCCATGATCCGCCCTGCGAACGCCACAACCAGGTGCCTTAGCCATGACCGATCCCATCCAGAGCGCCACCCAGGTCATCGACTGCCGCATGTCCAGCGGGTTCCTGAACCCGGTCACCCACGACGACATCCGCGCGGTCACCGACCAGATCTCCGCCCTACCCGCAGCCGACGCGGACCGGTTGGTCGATCAGCTCGCCGCCGAAGGCAGGCTCGACCGCATCGCCGAGGAGGCGATGGACGGCTCGATCCTGGGCATGGGCGGGCTCAGCACCGACGAGCGGCAGAGCTTCTTCGCCGACATGGCGGACAAGCTGGACGGCGCCAGCCTGGCCACGCTGAGCAACGCCTTCGCCAAGACAGGCGGCGATTCGCAAGGCTACACGCCGGTGACCGAGTTGGGATCGGCGATCGCGACCCATGCCGCGCCGCAGACCAGAGTGGACTACCTGGGGCAGATCGCGGGCGGCGCCGGAACCGGGAGCCATAGCGACGTTGGCTTCGGCTACAGCGGCGTCAACCTGGTCGATGCCGAGGCGCGCGCGGCGGGCGAAGTGCTCGGCTCGCTGCAAGGCAGCTTCGCGCAAAGCGGCTTCCAGGCGCTGGGCAGCCGCTTGCCCGACGTGCTCACCTCCGCCATCGATGGCGACATGACCACGGTCGCAGGAATGGGCGGCTCGGCCACGACGGTAAGCTGGAACGCGGACAACTTCGAGGCGATCATGGGCGCGGCGGCCAGCACCGGCGATGCCGATCTGAAGGCCCAGGTCTTCGATGCCGGCGTCGACACGCTGCGCTCGGTCCGCGACACCAACACGATCATCGGCGGGCTCACCGTCGTCGGCAAGGACGACGCCCTGCGCACGATGACCGATGGCCTGACCGCGATCGTCGACAGTGACACCACCGGCGTCATGCGCGAGCTGACGATGAACGGCACCACGCGTGATGGCAGCGACTTCGCCGCCTACGCCAAGGAAATGCTGAACCAGGGTCGCGAGGCGGAACTGGGCACGCAGATGGGCCGCCTGCAAGTGGGCAACGACGGCACCGAGAACGCCGTCGACCGGCTGTATCGCAGCGAAGTGGTGCCCAACACCGATCGCCAGACCCGGCTGCCCAACGCAGCCGCGCTCGGCTACTTCGTCGGCGGCGTCTCCGCTGCGGTCAAGTCGATCGACGCCGATGTCGCGAGCCAGCAGGCGAGCACTACCGCCGTGCTCAAGTCCGCCCTCACCGTCGTCGACAAGGCGCGGGTCGGCGGACCGGCTGCGCTGGCGGTCGGAACCGCGGCGAGCGTCGCCAAGGAGTGGGTGCAGTTCGCGGTGAACTCGGCTATCGAGAACCCCAACGCGGACGCCGCGGTGACGCTCGCGCGCGCCGCGCTGCCGATCGATGCAAGCACGGGGGAGACCGGCGTGGGTTCGGCCGTCATGAGCGACTTCGAGGACACGCTTTCGTTCGTGTCGCAGTTCGCCCGTCCCTGAATGACGCGGCGGCTGGCGCTCTTGGCATCGATGGTGCTGCTACTTGCCAACGGCTGCGGGCACGAAGACGCCCCGCTGCCGCAAGTGCCCGCGCTGCTGGTGCAGCACCCCGAGCCGCCGCTCGGCACGGAGCTGAACGGCCGGCTGGTCCAGGCATCGGCCCAGGCGCTCGAACGGCTGGAGCCGCAGTGGGGCAAGTTCAGCCCCGCGATCTACACCACCGCAGCCTCGCAGCAGGCGCAGATACCGCAAGCCCTGCGCGCCGCGATGCCGGCGGGCTGGAAGGAGGAGGCCGTGGGCGGTGCGCTCCGCCATGCGCGACTGATCGCCTTCTCGAACGGCGACAAGCTGTTCGCGGCGGTCATCGTCGAGCCCGGCGACACGTCGGTGGTGCCGGTGCTGGTCCTGCGCAACGATCCGCTGGCGCAAGCCATGCGAGCGCAGGGTACGAGGCCGCGCTGACGTCCTCGTAGTCGCATCGATTACAGACACTTGCCCCCGCAAGGTCGAAACTGCCCACATCGGTAGATGGAGCGATCCATGAACATGCAGACCAATCTTTCCGCGTCGGGAACGCGCACCAACCTGACCCTCGAAGGTTTGCTGGCGGGCGCGGGTGGTGAGAGGTCGCTCGGCGGCTCGGCCCTCGACCGCCTGCTGAGTGCGCCCGACACGCTCTCGCACCTGGGCCCCGGCGCGAACGTGCATGTGGTCCAGCGCGGCGAGACCCTGTCGCGGATCGCGGCGCGCAGCGGCACCACGTGGCAGCGGCTGGCCGACATCAACGGCATCGCCGATCCGGACCGCATCCAGGTCGGCCAGCACATCCGCCTGCCGAGCCCTGCCTCCACCACCCATGTGGTGAAGCCGGGCGAAACGCTCTCGGCCATCGCGCAGGCCAGCGGCACGACTGTCGCCGCGATCGCGGGCCGCAACCGGATCGCCGATCCGGACCGGATCTATCCCGGACAAGCGCTCAATCTCGGCGGTCCATCACCTTCCGCCCCTGCCCGAGCGCAAGCACCGGCACCCGCCGCCCCCGCCTCCGCCCGCCCGGAGCAGGCAGGCGTACCGCAGCCGGGCGCCGCCTCGGTCGAAGCCGCCGACATCGCGGCACAGCGGGCGGCGGGGCGCTCTTCGATCGGGCGCTGCTATGCCTGGGTGAAGACGGCGCTGCAGAAATCCGGCGCGGTGAACGACTACATTCCCGGGGTCGCGGCCAAGGACGCGGGACCGGCGCTGGAGCAACGCGGCTTCGTCAACATCCTGGGCCGCCCCGGCACCGCGATCCGCTCGGCCTACGATGCTCCCAAGGGTGCGGTGCTGGTCTATGGCGCGGCCCCGGGCGCGACCGACCGCAACGCCCGGTACGGCCATATCGAGATCCGCACCGACGGCGGCTTCGCCAGCGACTACGCCTCCGCCAACGCGCGGACCGGCGCGGCGGCCAATGGCCTTACCGGGCGTGGCCGGACGCTGATCGGCGTCTACGTCAAGCCCGATGCGGGCGCGCAGGGCACGGCGCCGACGCAAGCCCCGCCGAACGTTCCAGCTGGACAAGCCCTTCCTGCCGGACAAGCCTATGCCGCCGGCAACCTCTCGCTGGGCAGGAACGAAGGCTATCGCACGGCGATCCTCGAGGCCGCCGACCGCACCGGCATGGCGCCGCAGACTGTTGCCGCGATCATCGATGCCGAGGCCTCGAAGGTCGGCGGGGTGTGGCAGGCCAACGCCCGGGCGGGCACCTCCTCCGCCACCGGGCTGACGCAGTTCCTCTCGGGCACCTGGATGGGCGAGGCGACCCGGCCCGGCAGCCTGCTCAACCAGGAAGCCAAAGCGCTCGGTCTGGTGAATGAGCGCAACCAAGTGGTGGACCGCAGCGCCTTGCTGTCCGCGCGCAACGACCCGCGTCTGTCGGTGCTCGCGGGCGCGGACTACGCCAGGCACAACCTCTCCGCCTTGCGCGAGAGCGGGCACATCGCGGCGGACGCCTCCCCCGCGGCAGTCGCCAAGTACGCCTACATCGCGCATCACGAGGGCCTGGCCGGCGCGCGCGGGTTCCTGAGCGGCGACATGTCGTACCTGCGGCCCGGCACCTTCGAGGCCAACGTGCCCGCTCGCCAGCGCGACGACTACATGGGCGCGGCCGGCGGCGACCAGGGGAACGCCTATCGCAACTGGCTGTCCGACTACATCGACCGGAATATCGACGTGACGCGCTTCATGGGCGACGCGCAGGGCGTCTCCGTGCCGCCGGTCCGCTCGCTTTATCGCTGAGAGGCGCTAGGCTGACGGCATGCGCCTGCGCCGATACGTCAGCCTGCTCGGTCTTGCCCTCGCTGCGTGCGGCGGGGGATCCCCGGGCGCAACGGCCTCGCAAGCACCGGTGGCGGACCAGGAGCAAGCGGCTCCGGATTACGCCGCTTGCCGAGACGCGGCGGGCGGAACGCCTTCCGCCATGATCGCCTGCGCCGATGCCGAGATCGCCCGCGTCGGCAGCGCTGTCGATAGCCCGGAGGCGGCCGCCGCGTTCCAGGCCGCGCTCCAGCAGCTTGGCGATGCGTACGCCGGGCCGGACGGCGGACAGGCCGCGCAAGTGACCTTCGCCGACCGCGCCGTCCGCCTGGCACGCCGCAGGGCCGAATTGCTTGCAGGCGCGGTCACCGGCAAGGCGCCCCTCCCCTCATCCGGGACGCCGCACCCGGCATGGTCCCGCAGCCGCGACCTCAGCTGCCGTGAACACCCGGTGCCGCGATGCGCGGCCCGCTACGATGCGCTGCTTGCGCTTCTCGACACCCCGGCGAAGGAGGCCGCCATGACCAGACCCGCCCCGGCCAGCGGCCTGCCCCTGCCGACCTGTGCGCAGCTCCATGCCGAAGGCAAGGTCGGCAGCGCGCTCGCCGACGCGTTCTACGCGCGTTACCCCAAGAGCCTGGCCGGAGAGCAGAGCGTCGAGGCCATGCCGCTCGACGCGGCGGCGCTCGACAACGTCGTGCGGTACCTGGCCTGCGTGGCCGGCGCGACCGACTACGACCCGGTCGTGGTCGAGAACGGGCTGGCCCTCTTCGCCAGCAAACGCCACGGCGCCGCAGCCCTGCGAGCGCTGGAGGACCTGGGCAAGAGCGCCGATCCCGCCGCCGAGGCCGCGCGACGCCTGCACGCGCAGGTCCGCGCCTATCTCGATGGAACGCCAGGGTAGCGCGAGGCGATCGCACCCGGAGCCGGAGACGGAGGGGCTACCAATCGGGACGCCACGCCACTCTGAAATTCCGACAAGCTGAAGTCCGTTCATCCGGCACGATGTTCCGCCGGTTGAACCGCACCAGGACGAGCGCTGTAGCCTCGACAACGATGGCGCCTGTGGCGGCCACCCGCCGCACGAACGCTCCTGCCGACTGGCGGTGTGCGTTCAGCGTTGTTCGCCCCTGTCGTTCAGCACCACGCGGAACCGCGTGCCCGTTCTCGCATCGCGTCTATGAACGCGCGCACCGCCGGCATCGCGGCGCGACCCGCATCGTAAAGGAGGCTTACCGGCATCGGCGGCGGCGCGTGCTCCTCCAGCACTTGCACCAGTCTCCCACTCGCTATCGCGTCGGCGGATTGATAGCTGAGCACGTTGGCCAGCCCCATGCCCGCCTCGGCCGCCGCGATCGCTCCATCGATCGTGTTGATGGTCAGGCGGGGCACGACTTCGACAGGGGAGCCTCTGCCCGCGAATGACCAGGCGTTGCCGCCACGCACGCTGCTGCCCGCTATGCAGTGGTGCCCGGTCATATCCTCTGGGTCGGCGGGTACCCCATGTGCAGCCAGGTAGTCCGGGCTCGCCACGATCGTCTGCCGCACCGACCCGATCGTCACCATGCGCAGGGCGCTGTTCGCAAGCGCACCGATCCGCACTGCCACGTCGATCCCCTCCTCGACTATACGGACGTTGCGATCGAGCAGCATCATGCGCGCGCTCAGTCCTTCGTGCCTGGCAAGCAGCGCGCCGATGGTGGGAAGCACATGCAAACGCCCGAACACGACCGGCGCGGTGACGTACAGCTGTCCACGCGGTACGGACCTCCCGCCCATCACGACCTGCTCGGCTTCGCGCAAGTCGTGCAGCACCCGCCGTGCTCGATCCAGGAAGGCCGCTCCTTCGTCGGTGAGCGAGACGGCTCGGGTCGAGCGATGGAACAGCGTGACGCCCAGGTGCCGCTCCAGCGCAGCCACTGCGCGGGTCACGGCCGGCGGCGACACCGCGAGCGCGCGGGCCGCCGCCGCGAAGCCCCGCTGATCGGCGACCGCGACGAACGCAGTCAACGTCTCGAACCGGTCCATCATTCGCCCAGGTGAAATAGTGAATGTCTCTGAGGCTGGATTATCATAACGACGGGAAAGCGCTAGTTAACCGGGCATGGCAGCGACCTATCTCAAGACCATGTTCGGTCCTCGATCCCGCATCCTGCAGGAAGCGGCAGGATCGCGCGCATCCTACGCCCGGATGGAGGCGCATGCGGGCGAGCGGGACATGCTGAGCGCGCGCGAAACCGACTTCATCCGTGCGCGTGACAGCTTCTACATGGCGACGGTGAGCGAACACGGTTGGCCTTACATCCAGCATCGCGGCGGTCCGCCGGGCTTCCTGCGACCGATCGGCGGCAATCGGATCGGGTTCGCGGATTTCACGGGTAACCGGCAGTATCTCTCGACGGCGAACATCGCCGCGGACGATCGCGTCTCGCTGTTCCTGATGGATTATCCCAATCGGCGCCGGCTCAAACTGATCGGCCATGCGCATGCCAGCGACGATCCCGCGCACATCGCCGCGCTGATGATCCCCGGCTACACGGCCCAGCCCGAGCGGATGTTTCTGATCGATGTGGTCGGCTTCGATTGGAACTGCCCACAGCATATCGTTCCGCGCTTCACCGAAGCCGAGATCCAGCAAGGCACCGAAGCCATGCGTGAGGAACTCGCCCGGCTGCGCGCTCGCATCGCCGAACTGGAAGGACCGACATCATGACGCAAAAGCTGACCCGCGGTGTGCACCATGTCGGCCTCACCGTGCCCGACCTCGATCAGGCGCGCGCCTTCTTCTGCGGGGTCCTGGGCTTCGACGAAGTCGGCGGCGTGCCGAGCTACCCGGCGATCTTCGTGTCCGACGGCGCGATCCTGCTCACCTTGTGGCGGGCTGCCGATCCCGACACCGCACGGGCCTTCGATCGGCGCGCGAACATCGGCCTGCACCACCTCTCGTTGGCAGTCGCGGACGATGACGCCCTCGACGCGCTGTGGGCGAAGGTCAGCGCACATCCGCAAGTCGTGGTCGATGCCCCTCCGTCCGCGATGCGGCCGGGCTCGGCCACGCGCCACTTCCTGATCTTCATTCCAGGCGGCATTCGCATCGAGTTCGCCACGCCCTTCGCCTGAGTCGTCCGCTTCAGGCGATTGCGACCGCTTCCAGCGCTAAGGGCGGTTACGCCGCGCGGCCTGACAGCGCGCTGGGGTCGGAGGGCGATGGGCTTGTGGCGCCCACCGCCTGCCGAGTTCACTCGGCCGCGATGCTGAGCGGCACTTGCTCACCCGTGGGTCGCTGATCGATGACCCACCGCACGTTCCGGCGCAGCGGCTCGATGCCGTCGTGCGGCATGCCCGGAGGCATGCTTTGTATCTCGCGATAGATCCGCCAGACATCGCCTCCGCCAAGCGGGACCAGCCGCTGGACGCCGGCGAGGGCCAGCGGATCGAGCAGGCGGTCGCGCAGGCTTTCCGGGTAGACGCCGACCGTCTGGGTGGTGTCGTCGCACCATTGCACGATATCGAGCAGGTTCTCGACCGGCACGATGTTGACGACGCGGTTGTTGAGTTGATCGTAGAAGTCGACGCGGTCGGGAAACTTCGAGATCACGACTCCGCCATTCACGGTGTCGCCCTCGACATGGTAGAAGTCGTCCTCGAACGCGACCGCTTCCATCTCGGCTTCCAGTTCGCGGTTGGGCGCTAGTGCCGGTGTCGACAGGATCGCCGGCAGCGTCTGGTATGCAGCCACGATTCGCCGCCCGAATGCCACCAGGCGCTCGATATCGGGCTCCTCGGTGCCGCTCTCGACATAGACGAGGCGCGAATTCACGCAGGCCGTCTGGTTGTAGAAGCCCGAGATCACCGCGACTCCGGTCGCAGCCTCGGCCATCGCGGTTTCGGTCGCGAGCGCTTCCTTGCCGATGACCGAAACCGAGAACTTGGGATTGAGAGCGGTCAGGTCGATGCCGGGCGTGAGGAATTTCTGGATGTGCTTGACCGAACTCACCCCGCCCCACGCGGTGATCTTGTCGATCCGCGTGGTGCGCACGATCTGCGATTCCATGAACTCGTCGCCGCCCTTCCAGTAGGCGACCGCGATGTGCTTGCTGACCGGATGCGACGCATCGAGATCGAGCAGCGTGCGCACGATCGCATTGGCGGTCAGCGGATCGTTGGACGGCGCCTTGATCAGGATGTCGGACTTGGTCAACGCGCCGCGCACGATGGTGAGCGCGGCGACCACGGGCACGTTGCCGGCGGTGATATGCAACTGGCGCGTGCCGATCGCCCGGACGCGGCAATAGGGTCCGCTCGGCGCCGGAATCCAGCCGTCGAGGTAATCGGCACCGATGGTGCTGTCGACTTGCGCGAACAGGGAGTCGGGATCGAACATCAGCGGCAGGTCGTCATACACGCCCTTGAGGATTGGCTCTGCCAGCCCACCTGCCTTCAGCGCCAGTGCGAAGCTCTCCTGAAGATAGGGGTTGTCCACCAGGACCAGCCGCTTGCCGAGTTCCGCAAGAAAGTCGACGATCTCGCGGACGGGGACTTGCTGCAGATCGGCGAGCAGCAAAGGATTGCCGAGCACCAGGTCGTGGATGTGCTTGTGAGGATCGGGCGCGCGGAACGTGGCGCCCCCGCGGCCCTTGAACGCGATGGCATCCTCGCCCGGCACGATGATGCGGCCGCGCGCGATGATCGGGATCTCGTAAGCGTCTGTCATGATCTGCTTCCTGGATGCCGGCGTAAGACCGTCGGTCGGGCCAGCGGTCCGACGATACGTGCGACGCCGGCCATGGCCACCGTTTGGACGCCAGTCTGCGTCAAACGCGTGCCAGGAGCAAACCAATTTTTGTCATCTTGTTAGCAGCGGACTGTCGGGACGGCGCACGTCTGTCTCGCGCATGGACGACGGCTCAGCCGATGCGTGCGATGCCCCAGTCGAACAGCTTGCGCACATCCGTGTGACCGATCGTCAGCCCCATGGCTTCCTCGCGGCCCAGCAGGAGCGCGGTGCTGAACAGCATGAATGACAGCGCTTCGGGCGAGAAAGGCCCCAGGTCCAGGCCATGCTCATCGACTTGCCGGGCGATGGCCTCCGCATGCTTGCGCCGCGCGGCAGCCATGAAGCGGTTCACCTCTTCACGCACCCCGTCATGGTGGTTGGCCAATGCGAAGAACTCGAACACCAGCTTGGCGTCCACCGTGCTGTTCCAACTCTCCCAGATCGTCTGGATCGGCTGCCGCGATGCGGCTTCTTCGTCGATCCGTTCGAGCGCGCGGCTGGTACGCCGCTTGAAGGCCGCGAGCAGGAGATCATCCATCGTCTCGAAATAGTAGTACACCAGCTGCTGCTTGAGGCCGGCTTCCTCCGCGATCCGCCGTGACGTTGCGGCCGCATAGCCTTCCTCACGCATGACCCGCTCCGTCGCATCGAGCAACTGGTTCGAAACCGCGGAGTCGGGCGATCCCATTCTTCGGCGCGGCGGCGTCACTTCCATTCTCCTGTCCTGAGGGCGGCCGTCTTCTATCCTCGGGAGCGAGCCCGATTTCAAGCCGCGCGCCTCGGCGCCACCCGAGCCGGCGTGTCTACCGCCATCGGGCCGAAAGGCCGCAGCGGGCTTTGGCGGGGGCGGTCGCTCCGGCGATGCGACACCTGCGCCGTCGAAAGGCGCTTACATGGCCATCGAACGAATGCTAACAATGTGATCAACAACCCGAGCGGGGAGTCGCATTTTCCTTGGAGCAGCCGCAGCACTCGCAATGCCGCACGCACCCGCCGGCATCGCGCAAACTGCGGATGCGGTGAACGGCTGAACCGTCGACAATCCGGCTATCGTGGGAGAGATGCATGACCGAGGTACTGAACAAGCCGCTTGCCCCGGAGCGCCCGTGGACCTGGATCGACGACGGTTTCGAACCCCTGTACGCAATGAGTTGGCGCGAGTGCGAGGACGCGCAGCTTGCCGCGCTCAAACTGCAGTTCGACAAGATGAGCGGCCAGGTCGCGGCGCTCGAGAAGCTCGCCAAGCGTGAGGGCATCAGCTCGGTCGACAGCGTGGAGGATGCGCTGCCGCTGCTGTTCGATCATCGCATCTACAAGAGCTACCCGCTCTCGATCATCGAAAAGCGCCAGATCGGCAAGCTCAACGCGTGGCTCGATCGGCTGACGACGCATGACCTGACCAAGCTCGACCTGACCGGGCTGACCATGATCGACCAGTGGCTCGACCGGCTGGACGATTTCGGGATGCTGGTTGGCACTTCATCGGGCACCACCGGCAAGCTCAGCTTCGTGCCTCGTTCCAAGGTCGAACTGCCATCGTGGAAGCATTCCTATTTCGAGGCGCAGCGCGCGACCACCGGCGTCGATGCCTATACCGATCACGTCGACACCTTCTTTCCAGGCTATCGGGGCGGCCATCACATGCTGCTCAAGATGCTGAGCCTGTTCAACATCCCTGCGGCCGGCGGTCCCGAGCACTATCATACGCTCTACCAGACCCATATTCCCGCCGACCTGATGTCGCTGGCGGGCCGGATGCAGGTGGCCGAGGATCGCGGCGAGCTTGCGCAGCTCGGTCTGGAACCGGCGCTGCTGAAGGCCCGCGAGGACATGATCGCTCAGGGCAAGCGGCGCGAGCAGGATATCGAGGCCTGGTTCTTCAAGCTGTTCGAAGAGTTTCGCGGTCGACGCGTGAAGCTGGGCGGCTCCTTCGCCGACCTGATCCGGACCGCGACCAGCGGTATCGAAAAGGGGCTGAAACCCGACTTCGGCGAGGGATCGTTCATCATGACCGGCGGCGGCATGAAGGGCTTTGCCGGCGCACCCGACGACTGGGAAGGCTACGTCGGGGATTACTTCGGCATCGACAACATCGGCATGTTCTATGGCATGTCCGAAGTCATGAGCATGTCGCCGCGCTGCAGCCAGGGCAACTTCCATATCCTGCCCGTCACCATCCCCCTGCTGTTCGACCGCGACATGAAGCTGCTGCCGCGCGAAGGGGCTCAGACCGGGCGCTATGCCTTCTTCGACCTGATGGCGCAGACGTATTGGGGAGGCTTCATCTCGGGCGACGAAGTCACCCTGCACTGGGACGAGGACTGCCGCTGCGGCTGGAAGCAGCCTTATGTCGGGCCGGGAATCCGCCGCTATTCCGAGATGGAAGGCGGTGACGACAAGATCACCTGCGCCGGCACGGCGCAGGCCTATAACGACTTCATGGACTTCGTGTCGCAAACCTGAAGCTGGCGGGAGGGAATGACGATGATCGTCGATGTCGAGAAGATCGCACCGTTCGGCAATGCAGTGGAACTCACCGCATTGCCCTCCGAAGGCTCGGCCGATGCCGCGCGTCTGCTTGAGCTGTACCAGGAGGATGGCCTGCTGGTTGTGCGTGGTCTGAAGCTGGATCACGACAGGCAAGTGGATTTCTGCCGGCTGTTCGGGCCGGTGCTGCCTACGCCGTACGAGAACTTCATCGTATCGAACGTGGAGGCCGACGGTCACCTCGGCACGCGCGAGCTGCTGTGGCATAACGATGTGCCCTACCTTCCCTCGCCCTATCTCGCGGGCTGCCTCCACGGCCTGCGCGTCGACCCCGAGGCCGTCGGCACGCGGTTCGCCAGCGGATATCGCGCGTACGAGAAGCTGCCCGAGGCGCTGAAGCAGCGGATCGCCGGCCTCAAGGCGCTGCATGTGCGCGAGCGCGTGTACGATCGCCGGAACCGCCTAACCGACCTGGAGGAAGGCGACATGTGCACGGTCCATGCGGTGGTGCGCGAAGCTGCGGCGACGGGCCGCAAGTACCTGTTCGTCAACCAGGCCTGGACGGCCCAGATCATCGGCCTCTCCGAGGTGGACGAGAATGCGCTCATGCTCGAGCTGCACGATCACTTTTACGCGCAGGACAACGTCTACAAACACGCCTGGGCCGAAGGCGACATCGTGCTGTGGGACAATCTGGCGGTGCAGCACGCGCGGGGCAAGGCGGGCACCGGCGTGCGCACGCTGCAGCGCGTGACGATCACCAGGCTGGGCTATGCCGACCAGTACCCCACCGACCTGGGCATCGGCGAGAGCCTCGGCAATCGCGAGATGCTCGCCGCAACCTGACACATAACGACCCCCACCATCCACTTGAACTCATTATCGAAAGCGACATCACGGACATGGGCAATCTCACGGGCAAGGTGGCGCTGGTCACCGGCAGCGGACGCGGCATCGGCAGAGAGGTCGCGCTGCGGCTTGCGGAAGACGGGGCCTCGATCATCGCGCACTACTCCGGCACCAAAGCCGGCGCGGAGGAGGTTGTGCAGCAGATCCAGGCGAATGGCGGCACGGCGGTCGCCTATCAGGCCGACATCTGCAAGCGCGACGAGATCGTCCGCATGTTCCAGCAGATCGACGAACGGCCCGGCGTGCTCGACATCGTCGTCAACAACAGCGGCGTGATGACGACGTCGAACTTCGGCGATCTCTCGACCGAGCAGGTGGACCTGGTCTTCGGCGTGAACGTCTTCGGTCCGCTCTACATCGTCGACGAGGCGATCAAACGCATTCGCGACGGCGGACGGATCATCAACTTCAGCTCCAGCGTCGCGAAGTACCCGCTGGCGAGCGCGGGCATCTACTCGGCCGCCAAGAAGGCGCTGGAGAGCTTTACCGAAAGCTGGGCCCGTGCCCTCGCCCCGCGGAACATCACGGTGAACGCCATCGTGCCAGGTGCCGTCAGCCCCGGCATGATGGATGCCTCACCGCAGTACCTTCCGCATATGATCGCCGCATCGCCCTTCGGCCGGATCGGCAAGGCGACCGAGATCGCGTCCATCGTCTCGTTCCTGGCGTCGGAGGAAGCCAGCTGGGTGACAGGCGGTCAAATCCTGGCGAACGGCGCGGCCAATACATAGAGCCTCGCCTTTCAATCGCAGATCGTCGGACCAGCACCGCAGTACGTGCGGTCAAAAGAAGTCTGAGGCTTGCCGGCAGCGCGAGATCGTCCGGTATGTTCAGCCGAGCCGGTTCAACGATACTCTCCTTACTAATTTCACTTACCTAACGCCAGCATGGTAGGCGGCACTTGCATTGTTACCATGCTGATTGGAATTTCGGCACCGGAGTACGCGTGCGGGGGGCAAAGGACGGTACCCCGGTGCCTGGGACGACGGTGCGATGAGGGGATACCGCCGTCCTCAAGGGTTCACCAGCCGATCGTGACAGAGCCACGCACGGCCAGGCCGACACGGCCGTGGCGGTCTTCACCGGAAAGTTCACCGCCCATCGTGAAGCCTGCGGAGCCGCCAATCGCGCGCAGGCGAGCAAACCAGCCGCTGTCCGCTTCGCTGCCGTCGAGGGTAAAGTTGTTGCCACCGTCGAAGTGTGCGGTCGTCGAACCGAGGCCGCCTCCGACGATCTCGCGCCAGCCGCCTTCGGTCTCGACGCGGAACCAATTTTCGTCTCTCGCGCGCATGCCGAGGAAGTCCACGCCCACGGTAAGGCTGGGGTTCACGGCCAGTTCGTCGCTGGTGCGCGCATCCACGATCAGGTTCAGCGTCTCGCCGCCGGTTTCCGCGTAGCCGTCTTCCTTCAGCCGAGTGTAATCCACGGTTACGCCGGGCCGGAAGAAAAAGAACTGCGAGCCGCCCTCGACAAAGACGCCGCCCGAGGCCGTCACGTAGTTGCCGTCCCAGTCCGCATCCATGGTGCGACTGATGGTCTCGGCACCGGCCTTGCCGGTGAATGTCCGCTTGCCATCGAAGTTCATCTTGCCGACGGCGCCGCGGGCGAATGCGCTGACCGGGCCGAGCTTGCCGCGCCAGTGCGCCGCCACTTCGAAGCCGGTGGACTCCACGTCCGACACATCGCCATTCGCGTGATCGTTGTTCACGTACGCGAGCGTCGCGCCGAAGCGTCCTACTGCGGTCTGGTACTCGCCTGTCGCGGACCAGGCATAGCCTTTCAGCTTGTATGCGGCGCTCTCTCCGGCTTTGCGGTCGCTGTCCCAGAACGTCATGTTGACCGTAGTGCTGAACCGGCCAGAGCCGACGATTGGTCCGGTCGGATCCTGCATCTGTCGCGCCAGAGCGCGCGCGCCCAGACTGACCCCTTCGAAGGCGCCGCCCGCGTGATCGGGCAGCAACTGAGCCACGGCACCGCGGAATTGCTCGCCGTTGGTGATGCCCAGGAACACGTCCTCGATCTTCTGGTCCTTGCCCAACACCGCGTAGACCGCGTCGTAGGCCGCCGTCGCCGAGCGGTTGAGGCCGAGTTCGGTGGCGGTGCGCCGCGCGACATCCACCACGATCGTGTTCGCCGCCGCATTCTTGTTCAGCTCGGCCTTGAACATGAAGGGAACCAGGTCGGTCATGGTCGTCAGCTTTTCGCGGCCGGTCAGACTGCCGGCTGTCAGGACCTGGTAGCTGCCCTCTGCGGTCGAGATGTCGGCGAGCCGGATACCGAGCTTGGCGCCCTCGGCGAAATTGGCATTGCCTGCGACATTGTAGCCCGATCCCGCGCCCGCTGACTTGTCGAGGGTGACCACCAGCACGCCGGTTGCGCCGACATCGAGCGAGGCGATCGAAACCGGCTTGTTGATGTCGAGAGTTCCGCCCGCGATCCTGACGGCCAGGTTGTTCGAATTCGCGAACGAGCCGCTGAAGCGCGACGTTCCGGCAAGAGTGAGCACGTCCAAGCCGCCGCCGAAATCGACCGCGCCGCTGTAGGCACTGCTTCCCGCAAGCGACATGGTGTCGTTGCCGGTGCCGAAGGTCACCGCGCCTGTCTGAACCGCATCGCCCGAGAGGCTCAGCGTGTTCGCGCCGGTGCCGAACCGGACGTCGCCGGTCAGCGTGCCGTCGGCAAGGTCGAGCAGGTCGTCGCCCGCGCCGAGGCGCACGTCACCGACGATCGAGGGTGCAGCGAAGCCAGCGGCGACCTGGGTTTGCTTGAGGGTGACCTTGCCGGTGGCGCCTGTAAGGTCGATCGCGATGTTGCGCCCTGCGCCGGCCTTCGCCCCGGTTGCCGAGATCGTGCCGGCGTTCTCGATCGAAGTGACCGATCCGCTGGCGTCGGAGATTGCGGTTGCCGAGCCGTTCTCCCCGGCCACCGACTTGATCGTGCCACTGTTGCGGATGACCGGCAGGCTGCCACCCGCGTCTATGCGGATTGCTGTCGCGAGCGCGTTCGTGGCGTTTCCGCCGCTCGCCGCAATCGTGCCGGCGTTCTGCAGCAAGGGCGTCGTGGCTCCCGAGCCGATCCGCAACGCGGTGGCACTCGCGCCATTCGAAGCGGCAGTGATGGTCCCCGAGACGCCGATGCCGTTGTCGATACCAACCGCGCCGCCGCGCCCGCCGACGACCAGTCCACTGGCATTGACGCCGGAGTAGACACCGATACCTTCGATCGACCCATCGACGATCAGCCCGAACTTGCTCGCTGTGCTGGCGACCGGGCCAAGGGTAATCGCGCGATCGGTGGCGCCGATCTGCATGGCCGGCGCGGCGCCGTAGGACACGACCTTGGCGGCGCCTTCCTTGGCATCTTCGATGCCGTCATTGTCCTCGTCGGGCTTGGTGGTGTCGGTGTCCTTTGGCGCGACAGCGAGCACGATGCCGCCGCTGACGTTGCCCTCCACCAGCAGCGCCGGGCCGCCCTGCAACAGATCGTCCGCGTCCAACTTGGTGGCATCGGCAGGAGCGGCGGTATAGCGATAGCCGGTCGAAGTGACGGTGCCTTGCACCACCATGGCGCCAGCCACGTCTCCGGCAAAGCGGGCGCCGATCGCATCCTTGCCTTGTGCCGAAACCGTACCCGCCAGACGTACATTGCCATCGATCGCCTGTGCGGAGACGCCGACCGAGCGGTCGCCTAGCACCTTGGTGGTGCCATCGTGGGTGAAGGTGCCCGTCAGCTTGCCGTCCAGCGCGATGCCGGCGGAATCATTGCCTTCAACTGAAATCGTGCCGCTCTGCGTGATTTTGCCGGCGTGCGCGCCCTGGGTGCGGATGCCTGTTCGGTTGGAGCCGAGTGCGAAAGGCCCATCGATGTCGCCATCGTTGTCGGTGTCGGTCGGAGTGTAAGGCTCGTCGATCGTGATCGTACCGGTATTGACGATGTCGCCGCTGGAGTTTGCCACCGAGACGATACCGCTGGCCCCGTTCGCGTTCGCGATGGTCAGTGCGCCGGCATTGGTCACGGCGTGATTGCTGTCCTGCGTGATCGCCGTGCCGCCAGACAGGACCACCGATCCCGCAGTCGTGACGTTGATCGTATCGGCGGCGCCGCTCTTGATCGTCGAGGTACGCAGCGATGTGGTGCGTGCGTTGGTCACGTCTTCGGCGTGGGCAGCGGTGGCAACGGCCATCATCGCCGTCGTCGCCAGGAGAGTATAGGGAAAGGTCTTGGGCAAGTAGCGCGGCATCTTCGTCCCTTTGCGGTGCGTATCGACACCTCAGACGGAGACCTTCGCGGTCAGCCTTGAAAAAAGTTCCTTAGAAGCGGGCGTCCACTCCGAGGCGCAGCGTGCGCGGGCGCAGGGGCGTCACCTGATCGCGCCCATTGCCGAACGGGGTGCCAAGCGAGAAGCGGTTTCCCAGCGTATTGGCGATGTTGCTAAGCCCCAGCGTCACGCCGTAGCGCTCAGTGCCGATCCGCATGTCCGCACCGCTGTCGAGGTAGTCGCCTTGCGCGTCGCCCAGCCTGGGACCGATACCGAGGCGCGACTTGCCGACATAGCTTACCCAGGTGTTTGCGGCGAGGCGCAGATCCGGGCCGATCTCTCGGCTCCAGTTCAGTCCGGCCCGCCCGGAGAACTGGGCGATGTTGGGCACCTGCATCGAGCGGGCGGCGATCGCATCGGAAACGGCGACGCTGGAAAGAGGAAACGGTATCGATCGCGCAACCAGTTCGGCGATCTGGGCAGACGGCTCGTCGATCTCGCTGCGGTTCCAGGTTGCGCCCGCCTCCAGCCTGAGCCCGGGAGCCAGTGCGACCCCACCGGTCATGCTGGCGGACCAGACCGTGCCGTTACCGATGTTGGCGGTGCTGGGCAGGCCCGATCCGTCGATGAAGTCGGCCTGGATGTCGCGCCACTTGGTGAACGATACGCTCACCGCCAGGTCGACGGGGCTGGATCCCGGTCGGCCATGGCGCGCGCCGAACTCCCATGTCGCGGTGTGGTCGTGGCGGAAGCGGCGGACGAAATCGCTTTCGATGGCAAGGCCTCCTGGCCGGAAACCCTCCTGATAGCGCATGTAGAGGCTGGTTTCCGGCAGGACCTGCCCCACGAGGGCGAAGGACGGTAGCACCGTCATGATCGAGCGGCCGGCCGTGACTTGCGCACGCGCGAAGGCGATCGATGGCGGCACGTCCTCGCCCGCGCCGCCAAGCCGAGAATGGGTGATACGTCCACCGGCGGTGGCGGTGAGGCCGGGACGGATGCGCAGGCTAGCCTCGGCATAGAGCGTCGCCTCGTCGATCGTGTTGCGCACACCGGTGGCATCGCGGCGTTGATCCTCGACCTCGAAGCGTCTGGAAAGGACGGTGCGGTTGTGCGTGAAGCTTGCACCGACCAGCCAACCGAACCCATCTGTTTCGGGCTGCCATGCACGGGTTTCGTGCGCGAACATGCGCGTGCGATTTTCCTGCGCAAAAAGGCGCGGCGTCCCATCTGGCAGGCTGGCGTCGTAACGCTCGGACAAGTGCTGACGAACGAGTCCGGTCGTCGAGCGTAGGCGTACGTCGCCGAGCCGCCCGGACACGACAAACTGCCCCATCGCGTAATCGCTATCGGCGCCTTCACGCAGCGCCGCATTGCTGGTGAGCGGGTCACCATCGCGCGCGGCGTACTGGCTGTCGCGCGCATCGGTAGACTGGCCGACGCCGATCAGATCCAGGGCCCACTCGGGCGCGATCTCGGCCCGCAGGCTTGCCCGGCCGCCGAGGATGCGGGTGCGGTTGACGTCGCTCTGCTTCAACATCGGCTTGTCGATGTAGCCACCTGCCGATGCGGCATCGACCGTCGCCCGAAAGGCGATCGCACCGGCCACCGGCAGGTTCACCGTCGCGGCCGCATCCCCGCCACCGGATCCGCTCTGTGTCAGCGAGCCGCCAATTGCGATCGACCCGCTGGCCTCGCCCATGATCGGCGGGTTGGGCACCAGGCGGATGATTCCGCCCAACGATCCGGCTCCATAGAGCGTACCCTGTGGTCCCTCGAGCACTTCGACGCGTGCCATGTCCGACAGCCGCAAGTCCGGATCCGGCGCGTTGTAGGTGAGGCGCAAGTCGCCCAGGTACTGTCCGACAGTGGCCTGGGTCGGTCCGGTGAAGCTGGAATCGGCAATGCCGCGAATGAACAGCTTGTTGCGGCCGCTGCCCAAATGTGTCGACGTCACCGTGGCGAGGCGTTGGGTGATCTTCTCGGTGCCACCGATGCCGCCCGCCTCCAACGAGGCGCCATCGAGAATGGTGATCTGGCCGGGCACCTGAGCAATCGTGAGGTCGCGCTTCGAGCCGATCACGATGATCGGCGCGGCAGCGACGGTTTCGCTCGGCGGGGCTGGGTGCCGCGCCGGCGCAGCTTCGCGCGCAACCCGCTGGACCACGCGAGCGGCCTCGATGCGCCAAGCACCCGGGGCCACCAGGACAGCTCGCCCATCGGCCGAGCGGGCCAGCCGCCTCACCGCCTCCAGCGGCTCCATGCGACCGCGCAGAGGTTGCACCGTCCGCCGCGCGACATGAGGATCGGCGATGACGATGCTCGTGCGGGTCTGCCGCGCCAGCACGATCGCCACCTGGGCAACGGTTCCCGCATCGGTCGATACCACGACCTCCCTGGCCAGCGCCGGGGAGGCAATGGCCGAAAACATGACAGCCGTGGCCATCAGGGAGGCTGCAGCACAACGCACTGGCTCAGCGCGCGCCGATCACCCAGCGCCCACCCTCGGCACGGACGGACACGCCTAGTAGCGGGCCTAGCTGGGCGGGATCCTTGCGCAAGGGGGCGGTAAGGATCGAGCCTGAGACCGTGCCACTGCCGTGCGCGGCATAGTCGATCCCGGTCGCGCGCTTCAGCTGCGCGGCGACCTCGTCGAGCGATGCGGTCTCGAAGGTAAGGCGACCCTCGCGCCATTCGCCGATTTGCTCGACCGGGACGCGCGAGAGCACGGCATTGGCCGAACCCTGCGTGTGACGCAGCATCTCGCCGGCAGATATGCGTACGTCGGCGTCACCAGGGTTGAACTGCACCGCCCCTTCCGAGACTGCGACGATCAGTTCCTTGCCATCGTGCCGGACATCGAAAACGGTACCGACGTCCACCAGCCGCTCGTCTCCGACGGCGACCTGGAACGGATGTGCTGCGTCATGGCGCACGGTGAACAGCGCCTGCCCATGGTCGAGCCGGGCAAAACGCGTGTCCTTGCGGTCGAACGCGAGCGCGGAACCACCGGCGAGCGTGACGTGTGTGCCACTGTCGAGCGCGACGACGCGCGTCTCGCCCGTCGCCGTCTCGATCGTATAGAGGTCCCGGCGCTCGGCTTGCAGAACCCAGGTTGCTGCGACCACCGCCAAGAGTGCCGCGATGCCGCCCAAGAACCAGGGACGCCGGCGCCCTGGAACCGCTTCCGCCACGTCGTCATTCGCGGGCGCCGCCGCCGCGATCAGGTCTGTCGCATCCACTACTCCGGCGGCGACCTCGTCATAGGCGCGCGCGTGTTCCGGGTCGGTCTCCAGCCAGAGCATGAACCCGTTCCAGTCGGCGAACGCGGGATCGCCCGCGCGCACCGCCCAGGCCAGCGCCTGTTCCCGGACTTCGTCACTCGCCATTGCGCGCTCCTTCTGCGCAGAAGACGGAGACGAGCGCCATCAACCTTGATGAGAAATGGCTCATCCTGACTTGTCCTTCCACTCCGCCAAGGCGCGATAGGCCGTGCGAAGGTCTGCCTCGACCGTGCTGACGCTGATGCCCAGCTTCTCTGCAACGACTTTCTGAGCCTCGCCTTCGATGCGATGACGGCGGAAGATCGCGGCAACGCGCGGGCCAAGTCGTTCGAGCATGGCCAGCACGCTTGCTGCCTCCTGCGCGGCGGCGATCGAGCGCTCGGCCGAGGGCTCGTTGGCGACCCCCGGCGGGTCGCCAGCGTTCAACTCACCCCAATCCCGATCGCGCACGCCAGACTGACGGGACGAGCGAAAGCGGTCGATCATCAGCAGGTCTGCGGTGCGAAAAAGATAGGAAAGCGGCGCGGCTACGGGTCCCGGCGGACCAGCGGCGATCTTAAGCCAGACCTCCTGAACCAGATCTTCGGCGCTATCCCCTGCCCCACGTGCACGCAAGAACCGCAGCAGCTTGTCCCGGTTATCAAGGAAGGCGGCTTCCAGGCCGGCTCGGGGCGGTTCGACAATCACGGTAGTGATACTGCTACAAGGCGGAGTGATGGTCCGCAACAAAGGGCAAACGACCGCGAGACAAGTCGCGCACGCGGGGCCGTTCACGTCCATCGCGTCGCTTTCAAAGTTTTATTGAAACTGATCCTGAATCAGACCGACTACCGGGAGCATCCCGACTAACGCAAATAGGCGACATCCAGAATGATTCCCGGGCCATGAAGCCCGGCAACATCTACTCGAAAGGATTTCGTGGTGGCCAAGACCATGAAGGCAGCTGTCCTCACCCGCTTTGGCGGCCCTCACTCGTTCGAGCTCCGCGATGTCGCCGTGCCTGAAGTCGGCCCGCGCCAAGTGCGGGTGCGAGTGCACGCAACCGCCGTCAATCCGCTCGATTACCAGATCCGCCGCGGCGACTATACAAACTATGTCCCGTTGCCCGCGATCATCGGCCATGACATCTCGGGCGTCATCGAAGAGCTTGGCTCGGACGTTCACGAGTTCGCGGTGGGCGATGAAGTCTATTACACACCAAAGATCTTCGGTGAGGCGGGCTCTTATGCCGAGCAGCATGTCGCCGATGTTGAATTGGTCGGCCGCAAGCCCAGGAATCTCACACACCTCGAGGCGGCGAGCCTGACGCTGGTCGGCGGCACGGTCTGGGAAGCGTTCGTCCAGCGCGCGCAACTGCAGGCCGGGGAGACGATCCTGATACACGGCGGCGCTGGCGGTTCGCTCGGCGCGGACGAGGCGATCGACTTTACCGCGGAAGACTATGTGGAAGCGGTTGCCCGGGTGACCGACGGTGCGGGCGTGAACGTCATCTTCGATACGATCGGCGGCGACACGCTCACGCAGAGCCCGCTTGCCCTGGCCGATGCCGGGCGGGTGGTCAGCCTGGTCGATATCGCGCAGCCGCAGAACCTGATCGAGGCTTGGGGCAAGAACGCGGCTTATCACTTCGTGTTCACTCGCCAGAACCGCGGCAAGCTCGACGCGCTCACTGACCTTGTCGAGCGCGGCCTGGTCAAGCCCGTGATCGGCGCCACCCTGCCGCTCGCGCGCATGGGCGAAGCGCACGAGCTGCTGGAAAACGGCTCGGCGCGAGGCCTGCGCGGTAAGGTCGTGATCGACGTGTCAGGTGAGGCGGGCGCCTAACTCGCCGCCTGAGACGTCGCGTGGACGGCCGCCCCCCTACCCCGGCCATCCACAACCAAGGAACGAGAGATGAAGTTCAGCCGGCGACCCGTCACCGATGTTCTCGACGAGATCGGAAGCGAAGTCGTTCCATGCGGGCAAGCTGCGCACCACGCTGACCGAGCGCCTGTCGCCGATCAATGCCGCCGTTCTCAAGCACATTCACTCTCTGCTCGAGAGCGGCAAGGCGCGAGGCAAGATCGTCGTCGAGGGCTTCTGAACGACGCACCCGGATGCCCGACACGACCCGCTCATCGACGAGCAGATCAACCGCCGGGTCGGCGCGACACCGCGTTGCTAATTCTGCGACGCTTTGGAACGCTTTGGCCGACTAGTGCCTGCCATCGGCCTGCGTCAACTACAAAAGGACGGTTCCTGTCCGACTGAAAACCCCCAGCAAGGACTAGTTGCCATGTCAGCATATCATCAAGGGGCTGATCTCGGTCGATCCTCTAGCCAACCTCGCCGGTGTCATCTCTGATGTCTGGGCCCGAGCTTGGTCTTATTATCAACCCAGTCGCAGGGATGGGCGGGCGAGTTGGCCTGAAGGGTACGGATGGACTCAACATCCTTCAAGAAGCACGACGCCGCTGTGCGAGACCCGCAGCACAGGATCGCGCGCTTGCAGCGCTGGCGCGCCTAAGGGAGATATCAGGACTGCGCATCCTGACTGCCGCAGGTGAAATGGGCGAAGCAGCGGCGCGCGCTACCGGGCTCGATGTCACGGTGATCCACCACGCGGATCAGGAACAGACAAGCGCGACCGACACCGCCAGTGCCGCAGCGACAATGGCAGATCGTGGTGTCAGCCTGATCCTGTTCGTCGGCGGCGATGGCACCGCGCGTGATGTGCTCAGCGCAACCAGTGATCGCGTGCCGCTACTTGGCGTACCGGCAGGCGTGAAGATGCACTCCGCGGTGTTCGGCACGACGCCGGCCAATGCCGGGCATCTCGCGGCACTGTTCCTTGCCCGCCACCCAAGCGCGCGACTGCGCGACGCAGAGGTGATGGACCTCGACGAGGACGCGATCCGAGCCGGCCGGGTATCGGCGCATCTCCATGGCCATGCGCGCAGCCCATATGAGCGCCGCCTCGTTCAGAATGCCAAGGCCGGCTCCGTGCCTGGCGAGACTGAATCACTCGACGCGGTGGCCCGGCAAGTGGCAGCGCAAATGCGGCCCGACCATCTCTACATCCTGGGTCCGGGCACCACCACGCGTCGCGTCGCGGACGCGCTGGGCATCCCCTCGACACTGCTCGGCGTCGATGCCGTCCTGAACGGCGAGTCGATCGGCCTCGACCTCGACGAGCAGGCGCTGCTGCGCGCGATGGAAGGGCGCGAGACCGAGATCATCGTCGGGGTGCTCGGTGGCCAGGGCAGCCTGTTTGGACGCGGCAATCAGCAAATCAGCGCGGAAGTGATCAGGCGCGTCGGGAGGCATCGAATCCAGGTGATCTCGACCGTCCAGAAGTTGATCGCCTTGTCCACCGGCGCACTGCAGGTCGACACCGGCGATCCGGAGATGGACGCGATGCTTGCGGGCCACCTTCCCGTTCTCACCGGCCCCGGCCGCACCACGCTCGTTCGAGTTCAAGCCTGACCAATCCCTCATGAAGGAGCTTCGTCCATGCGAGACGTTTCAGCCCACCCCTATATGGCCAATTCGGTCCCCGCGATTCAGCAGGAGATGCTGGATTCAATAGGGGTTGCCACCGTCGAGGAACTGTTTGTCCAGATCCCCGAGGACCACCGTCTATCGCGCCCGCTCCACCTTCCTCCAGCTTTAAGCGAGCGGGAACTGCGCCGGCACCTCCTCGATATCCTTTCGAAGAACAGCACTACCGAGGACAACCTAAGCTTCCTTGGCGCTGGCATCTGGCAGCATCACGTTCCGGCGGCGGTGGACGAGATCGTCCGCCGCAACGAATGGCTTACCTCCATTTATGGCGAGCCCAGTTCCGACCATGGTCTCTACCAGGCATGGTTCGAGTTCTGCAGCCAGCTTGGCGAGTTGCTGAACCTCGATCTGGTCGGCATGCCCGTGCGTAGTTGGGGCACCGCCGCCGGCCACGCCCTTCGAATGGCAGCTCGGCTTACCGGCCGTAACGAAGTGGCGGTCGTTCGCGCGATCGACCCGGAGCGGCTGTCGATCATCCGCAACTATTGCGAACCGCCGGAGATGGCGAACCACATAGCGATACGGCTCGTAGACTACGATCCAGCGACTGGGCTGATCGATCTAGACGATCTGCGGGCCGCGCTCGGCCAGCAGACAGCAGCCGTCTATTTCGAAGTGCCGTGCTACCTTGGCGTGATCGAGCATCAGGCCGCCGAGATCGCCGCCATCGCCCGCGTGGCCGGTGCACAGACCATCGTGGGGGTCGACCCGATCTCTCTGGGCGTGCTGTCCGCGCCTTCGGCCTACGGCGCCGACATAGTCGTCGGCACCATTCAGCCCCTCGGCATCCACCTCCATGCCGGCGGCGGGGTCGGCGGATTCATCGCGACGCGCGACGAACCTCGCTACGCCGCGGAGTATCCGACGCTGTTCATCAATATCGCCGAGACCATCAAGCCGGGCGAGTACGGGTTCGGGCGCGCCTTGCTCGAGCAGTCATCCTACGATCAACGCGAAAACGGCAAGGACTGGATCGGTCACTCCGTCTATATGTGGGCGGTCGCCGCGACCGCCTACATGGCGACGATGGGGCCGCAGGGTTTCGTCGAGATCGGCGAGATCATCCTGCAGCGCGCCCACCATGCCGCGAGTCGCCTCGGCGATCTCGAAGGCGTCCGGATCTCCTTCCCCTCGGGCTTCTTCAAGGAGTTCGTCGTCAACTTCGACGACACCAAAAAGAGCGTCTCCGAGATCAATGACGCGCTGCGCGCCGAAGGCATCTTCGGCGGCCACGACCTTTCCTCCGACTTCCCGGAACTCGGCCAGAGCGCACTCTACTGCGTCACCGAGGTCCACACCCATGCCGATATCGAGCGCCTGGTCGGCGCCGTTCAGAAGGTGATCGCACGATGAGCGTCGAACTCAAGCAATACCAGGCACCCGTCTGGAACGAGCCCGTGATCCTTGACATGGGGTATCCCGGTCGCCGCGGCGTGCTCTTCGCGGCAGTGGAACCCGAGATCCGGCAGCATGTCGGCGACGCGTCGGACCTGATCCCCTTCGCCATGCGCAGGCAGGACAGGCCGGCCCTGCCCGAGCTGTCGGAACCCGAAGTTCTCTACCACTATCTGCGCCTCTCCCAGCAGACGCTCGGCATGATGGGCATAAGCCTCTTCGGCACCTGCACCATGAAGTACAACCCCCAGATCAACGAAGCGATGGCCTGGCGCCCCGAGATCACGGAGCTCCATCCGCTGCAGCATGAAGACACCATGCAGGGCGCGCTCGAGATCGTGCACAACATGGATCTGATGCTGCGCGAACTGTCGGGGATGGACCAGTTCGTGTTCCAGGCCGGCGGCGGCTCCGAGGCAGCCTTTACGAACTGCGCGGTGACACGCGCCTATCACGCTTCGAAGGGCGAGCTCGAACAGCGCGACGAAGTCATCGTGACGATCCAGACCCACCCCTGCAATCCGGCAACTGCCGCAGCGGCCGGGTTCAAGGTCATCACCCTGATGCTCGATGAGAGCGGCTACCCGTCGCTCGACGCGCTCAAAGCGGTGGTGTCCAACCGCACCGCTGCAATCATGGTCAACAATCCTGACGACATGGGCGTCTACAATCCCGACATGAAGGAATGGGTGCGCATCGTTCACGAAGCGGGCGGTCTGGCCTTCTACGACGCCGCCAACTTCAACGGCACCATGTCCAAGTTGCGCGCTCGCGAGATCGGCTTCGACGCCTGCATGTTCATGCTGCACAAGACCTTCGGCGCGCCGAAGAGCGGCGTCGGCGGCCCGGCGACCGGCGCTTATGGGGTCTCCTCCGAACTGGCGCCGTTCCTGCCGTCACCTTTGGTCGTGCGCGATGGCGACCGCTATCGCCTCGACGCCGACCGGCCCCAAAGCGTCGGCAAGATCCGGGAGTTCCTGGGCAATGTTCAAGTTGTGCTGAAGGCCTACGCATGGACCCGCTCGATGGGCGCGGAAGGCATTGCGCAAGCATCCGACATCTCGGTCCTGTCCAACAACTACATGGAGAAAGGCCTGCTCGCCATCCGTGGCGTGACCCGCTCCCATCCCGAAGCCACGACGCCGAGGATGGAGATGACGCGTTACTCGTTCCAGCAGATGAAGGAGGAGACGGGGGTCGACATCCACGACGTACAGAACCGGATGTCCGACTTCGGGATCGATCCGTTGTGGGCGAGCCACGAGCCCTGGTTGTTGCCCGAACCTTTCACGCCGGAAGCCGGCGAGATGTACGGCAAGGAGGCGCTCGATCGATGGATCGCCGTGATCGCTCGCATTTCCGACGAGGCCTACTCGGATCCGGAACTCGTCAAGACTTCGCCTCATAATCAAGCAGTCCACCGCCTGAAGCCTGGTATGATCGACGATCCCTCCAGTCGGTCCATGACGTGGCGTGCCTTCAAGCGAAAGATGGCCGCAACTGGCTAAGACAAAACCATTCAGATGAACTGTGCCCTTCACAGACCCGAGCAAGGATAGTTGCCATGCCAGCTTATGTCGTTTTTATGCGAGACGAGATGCTCGATCGCGTTGAGTTCGAAGAATACGCCGCCAAGGTCGATGCGAGCTTCGAAGGGCATGACGTGAAGTTCCTCGCCGACTACGGCACGATCGAGACGTTGGAAGGCGCCGGGATCGAGGGTGCGGTCATCCTTGAATTCCCGGATATGGACGCGGCCCGGACATGGTATCGCAGTCCCGAATATCAGGCGACCGCACAGCATCGCTTCCGGGGCGCGCGCTATCGCGGCTTTATCGTCGAGGGACCCTAGCGCATCTCGGCTCTACTTATCGATCCTTGCAAATTGGTAGATTGTGTTCGTTTTACGCAAGCCGCGTGGACTAGAAGATCCGACCCCAACGTTACGATGAGGACCGCCTGGAGCGCCCTGGGCGGTCGCGCGGGAGCCCCTGACACGGGCCACAGCGCGACCGCCTGTTCAGTTGTGCGTCGATACGGCCGCAGTCAACGGCGACACTCCCGACGATCCGGTTTGCGGTCACAACGCTGCCGCCGCGCGCGCTCGGCCATGATTTGGCCGTCCTTGGCGATCTGTGAGGTGAGCGCCATCTCTTCCAGCGTTTTCTGCTGCTTGAAGTCCCGTCGGCGCTGCTGCTCCAGCATGCAGTTGCTGTATTCGGGCGTGCCATAGCTCGACCCGAAGCTGGCGCAGGTGCGCGCGTCCTCGCGATGCTTGCGGCTCTGAGCATGCGCGGGACCTTCGGCAACGCAAAGGGCTGTGATCGCGAGCAGGCCGATCGACATCAGCGCCGGGCGCGTCCTAGCGAAATGGCTTTTGATCATCTCTATTCCTCTTCCGAAAGTTCTGAATCTTCCGATGGGATCGGGCGAGCCGCCCGACATCGATCCAGCGCAGTGCCGGCTGTCGCCTAGAAAGCAGCTGAAGATTGCGCGAACATGGCCACCACGACCCGGCGACACATGGATAGCCGGCACAGGACCACCCGATGCCCCCTCTGCCTGCGCCTCGGGTCAAGACCCATAAACGAGGTTGCCATAGCGGCGCGGATGCGACTCAGGCTCTGCGGCGGCAGAATCGTCAATTCAAGCGAGTTCTGGTTGCGTGAGGCACAGTTTGAGCGGCTTCGGACACTGCTGCCGGACAAGGTGCGCGGTGTGGCCCAGGTCGACGATCGTCGGGTGATCAGCGGCATCATTCATGTGTGAAGGCTGGCGGGCGCTGCCGCATCTGGGCTGCGACGATAGGTTCACGACGATTCTGAGGCGCGCTCGGATGATGAGCCGGCTTTCAGCTCTCGTTGGCGAAAGGTGCTTCTGCAGCTACCATTTTCAAGCGGCATACCGCTAAGCTCCTTCAGCCGCTCACCCCATCTGCACAGGCTCCAGGGTTCTTCCAAGCTCCGTCAGCTCGTACTCCACCTTTGGCGAAACTTCGGGGAAAGATAGTGCGGCTGATGATCCCGTCTGCTTCCAATTCCACTTAATTGAAGCGTGATCATCCGCGGCGTTGCGGCTGGAGTCAGACGCCAAATCGCATTGCTGAAGCGGCAAGTATGTTCCGCAAGATGCTTAACCCGTTCGCGTTCTTCCGGCGGGATCCCGACAGACCGTGCTCTGAACATCGGACGTCGTCCCAACATAGCGTTTGTCAGGAACAGGGAAATCTGGAGTACAATCGGGGAAGGCGCAGCGTTCCTCCCTACGCAACACAGTTTGGCACTTCCCGGTGCTAATAATGCTGTTCGCAAATGCTAAGTCTGCGGAGAAGAAAGTCTTGGGCCTTTCCGATCCCGCGGCCCACCGCGGGTGGTTTGAACCAGACATGGTACTGTAGGACCGATTGATGATTGATCTGAATGGAAAACGAGCCCTCGTAACTGGCGGTTCTCGAGGAATTGGTGCGGCGATCGCTCTGGTGTTGGCTGAAAACGGCGCCGACGTTGCCTTCACCTATCAAAGCGCAGCTGAAGAGGCGCAAAAAGTCGTGAAGTCCATCGAGGGCGCGGGATGCCGTGCGATCGCGATCCAAGCTGATAGCGCAGATCCGCAGGCGATCGCCCGCTCGGTGGATGAAGTCGTTTCGAAGCTCGGCGGAGTCGACATTCTCGTCAACAGCGCAGCGATCGGCCACTCAGGCATGATCGCGGATCTGGACCTCGCCGACTATCAGCGCGTGATGGACGTCAACGTGCGGGCACCGGTCCTGTTTGCGAAGGCTGTCATTCCCCACCTCAAAGATGGTGGCCGCATCATCACGATCGGGTCGGCACTGGGCGAGAGAGTGCCCTTTCCCGGAATCACGATCTACGCGATGTCGAAAGCAGCGCTGACATCCTTTACCCGCGGCCTGTCGCGAGAGCTCGGCCCAACGGGCATCACCGTCAATCTCATTCAGCCGGGGGCCACCAACACGGACTCGAACCCTGCCGACGGTGAGGCGGCCGATTTCCAACGCAGTCTCACGTCTCTCGGACGTTACGCAGAGCCCCGCGAGATTGGCAATGCGGTAGCTTATCTCGCCAGCCCGGCCGCGAGCATGATCACGGGCGCGGCTCTTACCGTCGATGGCGGCGCGATCGCCTAACGCCTGATCAGAGCAGCGAGCTCGGTGGCCTCCAGGGACCGGCCGGCACGTTGCATAGAAGCAAAAGCCCGGCGTGACGCCGGGGCAGGCCGACGGACAACGCACTTCAAGCGAGGAGCCGCATGGCAGCCATTCATTATCGCAGGCAGACGGTGGGCAACGTCGAGATCTCTTATCGGGAGGCTGGTCCCGCCGACGCTCCGGTGCTGCTTCTCCTCCACGGCTTTCCGCTTGCGAGCCACATGTTCCGCGAGAGGAACTCGCCGCGGCAGGTCTCAAGGATGTGTCGGTCGACGAGATCGAGGCAGTCTGGGAAGGGCTTGCAGGCGCGGCCTACCTCGAGGAACTGCAAGGCTTCCATCGGTTCATGGGGCCATATGCACTTCTCGACGCAGATGCCCGCGCGCTACTAGACGCATCCATTCTGGAGGCGGTCGATCGAAGGTCGTTGCACGGAAGGCTCATCCTAAAAACAACCGTGACGATCGGGGTCGGCACGCGCCGTGCAGGAAAGGCGACCTGAGCTGGTGCCAGGCGACGGCACTTCTGGCCGCAAATGCCCTCTTTCCGACTGAACCGAAGTCGCCCTCACCGTGACGCCAAATTATAACCAAGAAGGTCTTTTCAGAATGCGGTGTATTCTCTCGCTCGGCGTCATTGTCCTCGCTTCCGCGGCCGTCCAGGGACTAGCGGCTCAGGAAAAGTCGGCTGCGCCTGCCCAGTCCCCTGCAACAGGCGCCGATATGCCTTCGAGAAGGCCATCGAGGCCAACCAGCATTCCGTTTCACCTGCGGGACAACCTTGTAACCGTCTCGGCGACGATAAACGGCCAGAGCGAAATTGCGGTCCTGGACAGCGGCGCGGGTGCGATCGTCATCGACCGAGAATTCACGCGCGCCCTCGGCTTGAGGGCCGGCCATTCGGTCGGCGAGGTGGCCGGAGGGGGAGCTCAGGCTCAACAGCTTCTCCCGGTTAATATCTCCAGCCTGATCGTTGGGCCAATCGCGTTCGACGGTATCGACGCCTATTCCGTGAACCTTGAGCAATTGTCTTCGTCCGCCGGCTTTCCAGTGAGGTTGCTGATCGGCGCGCCAGCGTTCAAGTACGGAACGATCACGTTCGACTACAAGCGGCAGCGTGTCACATTTGGTCCGACCGGAAGCTCGCCCAAATGCGCAGCGCCCATCCCCATGTCGTTGGTCCATGATGTGCCGGTCGTCGAGGTAGAGCTGCGTGCGACCCCGTCCTCCGAACCGGCACGTCTCAAGCTTGTGGTGGATCTTGGGACGAGGCACCAGGCGATGATCATTGGTGGGCCATTCGTCAGGAGCGACGCGGGAAAGGCGCTGGTGCAGTCCGGTCAGGCACAAAAGATCGGACACGGGACGGGTGGTGAGATCCAGGGAAGCATCGCTAAAGTCGCGCACGTTAAGATCGGCATGTTGGAAATTCAGGATTTGGACGTCGCGCTATCCTCCGGTGCGTCGGTCTTCGAATCCGGTGCGGCTGACGGATCCTTGGGCGTTCCATTTTGGAAAGAGGGCCGGGTCACGTTCGACTATCCGGCAAGAACATTGTGCATCGAGAGGTAACGAGCGCATGCAGACGGCATACGCAAGCCCCGGTGCTGAACCCGCTGCATTTCTGAAAGGTCTCGGCCGATCTTCTCCACGCCCGTCTCCGATGGTCCTGGTCAAATTGACAGCTAGCGAATGGTGACGGTTTGCCACTTCAACGATCGAGCGGGTAGCTCCGCGCGATGAGATGCCGTGTCGCGCGTCGGGGAACGCCTACGGCTCACAGTGTTCGGCTGACATCGGCAGGACCCGCCAGGTCCGCCTCAGGAAACCGGACTGATGCCCGAAACCGAAGCGACGCTGTTCGAGCCGTTGTAGACACAATGCAGAATGATCCCCGGCCAGACCGAGCCGGTATGGCGGAACAGTATCGCGGCAAGCACGCCCACCATGATCGCGACAGGCAGGACTACGCTGATCCCGTGAGCGAGCCCGAAAATGACCGAGCTAACGCCAATGCCTGCCCATGCTCCGTAGCGGTTCAGGGCGTTTGCGACGACGCCCCGGAAAAGGATCTCCTCTCCGAAAGGCGTGAACGTGGCACCTCCAAGCAGCGATGCGAAGAACGGGAGCGCGCCGCCACGTGCGGCTGCGTGGAGAATGCCTTGAGGATCGTCGTATCCGAAGGACGCCGCATAGACCATTTGGATGATGTAGTTGAGGCCATATCCGGCCACTCCCATGCCGGCCGCTATGACCAGCCAGCGCGACGCAACCCGCCGGAAACCGAACGGCGGAAGGGTCCGGATCCTCAATCCACAGGCGGCGACGAATGCGCCCACGCCGGCGAAGCCGCCCACGGTCGAACCGACAACTCCCAGAAGAACCGGCCGATCGGCGGGCAGCTGGCTGAAACCCAGCGCGAAGGCGAACAGCAGCACGGCGAACGTCACGAGACCGGCCACGATCTCGGGCCAGCCCGGCCGCATTGTTCTAACCCCGTCCGTCATCGTCGCCTCGCTCATCATCGGCCGAACCTCAGCGCGCCGGCTGCCGGTGTCGGTCGCCCTCGAACATTGCGGGAGTTTGGCGATGGAGATCAGGCTTCGCGGCAAGCGCCTCGCACGCTATTACTCGGCCCGGCTGGTTCGAACGAAGCAACGTACTTCGGCATCAAGCTCCTGGTCTGCGAAGCTGTGTCGCCGTCTCCGCAACGCGGCACGCCGGACGCGCCACGGCGTCGCATGAATTGGAGCGCGGTCCGCAGGGCGCTCGCAAGGCTGAAGGCTTTAGAGCGCCCGGGGCGATCTCATCATCATTGCGATCTGCGCCATCAGTGCTCCGGCATCGACACTCCAGCCTTCGTCCGGATCAGGGGCGCGCCCTCCAGGACGCGCTGGATCGGGCACTTGCCCGCGATCTCCATCAACCGGGCCAGTTGATCGGCGCCGAGTAGCGGAGCGCTGATTGAGACGGTCTTGTCGAATATATCGATTGGTGCAGCGGCACCGGTGATCACCGTCTTCACATGATCCACCACAACCTCGATATGCTCGACCGGCCAGCCTTGCTGGAGCGCAAACCAGCGCACGGTCATGACGGTGCATTCGGCTAGCGATGCGGACCGCAAACGGGCTCTTCCCGGTTTCGATCGCCGATACTCAGGTGCGAAGGGCCGCCATCACGAGATCCGGGGGGCGGGTGCTGCAGAGGCCTGGCTTTGCAAAAACCACGAGGCGGGCCGTGTGCTTGCAAGGCCAATCGCGACATCTCCTCGCAAAGCGATGCTGCAGATCACAGAAGGCTTCATGACGCCGCTGGCCGAGGCGGAACGGGCTTGTCCGGCAGCGGAATGAACTCGGCATCGTCGGCATCGGGCAGCTTCATGCGCCCCGCCTTCCAGTCGGCCGCCGCCTGAGCGAGCCGGTCCTTGGATGAGGAGACGAAGTTCCAGTAGATGAAACGCTCTCCGATCGGCTCGCCGCCAAGAACCATGACGGTCGAAGCCTTCTTGGCCGTAAAATGCGATGAGCCCGCGCCCAGAACCAGCATCTGTCCCGCCTCGTAGCAATTGCCGTGGATTTCGATCGCGCCCGCCGCGATGTAGAGCGCTCGCTCTTTGTGATCCGCGGGGACTTCTGCAACCGCGCCAGGCTCCATTTCGAGGTGCGCGTAGAAGAGCGGCGAGTGGGTCTTGGCACTTGCGGTGAGGCCGTAGGCGCTGCCCGCGATGAGATGACCGACCACTCCACCGCTTTCCCATTGCGGCAGGTCGGTGCCCGAGTGGTGGGTGAAGGACGGGGCGCTTTCCTCGAATTCCTGCGGTAGCGCGACCCAGGCCTGTATGCCATGCAGCTGGTCGCCGACGGCGCGGGCATGTTCGAAGCGCTCGCTATGCGTGATGCCGCGGCCGGCCGTCATCCAATTCACTTCTTTCGGCCGGATCGGCATTTCGTAGCCGAGGCTGTCGCGGTGCATGATCTCGCCCGAGAACAGGTAACTGACCGTCGACAGGCCAACGTGCGGATGCGCCCGGACATCGAACTCGGGGCCGAGGCCGGGGGCCAGATCGATGGGCCCGAAGTGATCGAAGAATATGAAGGGTCCGACCATGCGCCGCTTGGCGAAGGGCAGGACGCGGCCGACCTCGAAGCCACCGCCTAGATCGCGGCGTCGCTGATCGATGACGAGTTCAATCATTCTGGGTCTCCGTCGCGACGATATCGGCATATTCGAGATGGCGCGCGTAGAAGGCCGCCATGAAGGGGCAGAGCAGCACCGCCTTGCGCCCGGACGAACGGATGGCGTCGAAGGTGCCGCGGGCGAGCTGTGAGCCCAGACCCTGTCCGGAGAACCGCTCCGGCACGATCGTGTGGGTCAGGACGACCTGATCACCGTCCATGCGGTAATAAGCAGCGGCAACTTCGTAGCTCTCATCGATCGGCAGTTCGAAGCGATGCTGAGCAGGATTGTCTTCGACGACGTTCACGCGAGGTTCTCCCCCTTGATAAAAGCCAAAAGGTCGGCGTTGACGAAGCCGAGAAGCAGCTTCAGATACGGCTCCTGGAAGTCCAGGACCTTGCTCGGCCCTTCGCCATAGAGGCCGCCCCGCGCCTGGATCACAATGGCCCGGATGCCTCTGAGCAGTCCCAGCGGGCATAATTCACTGAACGAGAACGTTACGCGCGGTCGCAGCACATGATCGAGCCAGCTGCGCAGCGTCGTTGAGATGCTGAAATTGTACATCTGTGCCCCGATCACGAGGATCGTCGCCTCCTGCAGCTCCGCGCTCAGATCGTCCGACAGCCCCTGCGCAGAAAGCTCGTCTTTTGTTGTTGCAACAGCACGAATGCCGGCGACGGTGTCCGGGGTCAGATGCGGAACCGGAACGTCGCTGAGGTCGCTCCGGTTGACCAGCAAGTCAGGGATCGTCGCTAGCAGACGCTGTGAGATGCTGCTGTTGATCGCAAGAATTTGGTTCACCCGGCGCCCCACCTCGATTGCAGAACCCTGCGTAACATCTCGGCGACGGGCTAAGTAGCGGCGCAACGTGACAAGCTGTGTCGCAGAAAGAGCAACTCTTGGCCGATCGCATCCTATGCCGCGCTTGCGATGCTCAGCGGCCGCAGCTCAAGCCACGCTCCTAGCCGAAGCCACCTATGGTCTCAGCGAACACCCCCCCTGCCGTCAGGCTCGAGTGTCGATCGCTGCTTTGACCGGCACCTGGCCTTGGAAAGCGAGATCGAGCACGCGCGCCGCAGCTGTGGCGGGATCCCCCCTCGCCTCGCCCTCGGAAAGCTTCTTCATCCAGACACGTAGTAGCTTTCCATAGAGCTTGCGCTGGGCCGCCGTCATGCTGTCGTCGAGCCGTGTTAAATCGTTGGCCGGACCTGTTGAGGTCGCCTCGAGATCACACAATGATGCGATGACCACGTCGATGCCGAATGGCTTGAGCTCGGCCCGGTATGCGGCGGAAAAAGCTTCCACGGCTGCCTGCGAGGCATCCGACGGGCCGACACAAGGCGGCGGCTCGTCCCGCCCGGAGGAGCTGATCTGAACGATGCGGCCTTGAGCCATCCGTAGCGCGGGTAGGAAAGCGTTGATGACCGCCAGTCCGCCGAAGACATTTGCCTCGAAGCCACGCCGCACCTCTTCGAGAGGCAGCAATTCGAGGGGACCGGAGGGCAGATGCACTGCCGTATTGATGAGAAGATCGAGCCCGGATCTACCGATCGCCTCCGATACACCGGCGGCCCAGGCATTCACCATCTGCGTCTGTTGCATATCGCAGGCGATAAGACTGACACGGCCGCTGGAGGCACTGCGTAGATCTTCCACCTCCTGCGCCGAGCCGGCGGTGCCGAATACAATGGATCGCCTCTTCGCAAGCATTAGCGCGATCTCGCGGCCGAGGCCGTGACCTGCGTTGGTAACGACGACCGGTCGGCCAGATGTTCTAAGAAGCGGACGCATGTCGGACACCCTTGTTCGCAGAGGCAAAGATCATTTGGTGAAAGAGCGTTCTCGCACCGTCGGAGCGACCTCTCCGCCCAGTAGCTCAATCGAGCGTTGCATTGCTGGCGGCTCAACCGACGCGGTGCTCATCTGGAACGTGATCCGAGAAATGCCGCCCAGCGCTTCGTTCGCCCGCAGTACCTTGTCGGCCACAGTCTCGGGCGCGCCTACCAGGTACGCGCCTTCAGGACCCGCCATGTCTGCGAACTTCGCGCGCGTCGGTGGCGCCCATCCGCGCTCGCGACCTACGATGGCCATTAGATGCGCCCAACCCGGGTAGAAGGCATCAGCCGCCTCGGCGTCTGCGGCTCCGAGGAAACGCCTCTCTCTTTCCATGTCGCCGATCTGGTTCCGATCGGATCGCCCTGCCCCGATCTTCGGACATCGGCGCCCCGTTCGGTCTGAGGGTAAACTTCCTCGCGTCTGCAAGATTTAATCCAGCCGAGCTCCGGCCAAGGGAAAATCACAGCCCATCCTCCTTCCGCCCTGAACCGGATTGTGTTCGCGAGGGCTCAGCCGACAAGGCATCATGTGCCCGCTCAACTGCCATCTTGGACAGAGCCGCGATAGCGTCACCTACTGGTAATCTCTGTCGCCCGAACGGCAACGCCAACCCAGACCACGATCCGCAGGACACAGAAGAGTTTGGACCGGTGTTGGAAGGGGTGACAGCCCCCTTGCCCTCGATTGGGTCGGGCGTTCTCCTAGTCGGCGTTCCACAAACTGCGACACAGCTCATCAAATGTCGAACCTACCGCGCGCGTAAGGCCTGTGAGATGTTCTGGGGCCACTGCGAGCTTCCCCTAAGGTCGGACGCGTGACGTCGGCAAACGCGGTTGTCCCGACCGGGTCAAGTGGCGGACAGAATTCTTGGGGAAGTGAAGTAATGTCCGATGCCAGCTTGGGACAGACGATCGGGCCAGCGGTAGCGCTTATGGGTGCCGCCGTTATCGCGGTGCCGCTATTCCGGCGGTTAGGTCTCGGATCGGTACTTGGTTATTTCGCGGCCGGCGTGCTGGTCGGCCCTTCCGGCTTGGCCCTGTTCCGCGACACTCAGTCGATCCTGCACTTTTCCGAGCTCGGCGTCGTCATGTTCCTGTTCGTGATCGGGCTGGAACTACGACCGATCAAGCTGTGGGCGATGCGCGGTGAGATCTTCGGCCTTGGATTAGCGCAGGTGCTGCTCGCGATCGCCGCGCTCACGGCCACCGGAGCGCTGGTCTTCGGCCTGCCACTCCAGATCGCATTCGTCGCGGCTGCAGGTATGGTTCTGTCCTCCACCGCCGTCATCATGTCGGTGCTGCAGGATCGCGGCGAGATATCCGGCGCGGGAGGACAGAAAGCGGTCGCGATTCTGCTGTTCGAGGATCTGACGATCGTGCCCCTGTTGGCGGCAGTGGCCTTCATGTCGCCGCTTGCGCGCGAGGCGGCGGGGTGGACCGGCGCCCTGACCGCGGTTGGCGCATTGCTGCTATTGGTGGGCATAGCGCGCTGGGCCCTAAACCCTTTCTTCGCGCTGCTCGCTCGGGCGCGGACGCGTGAGGTGCTTACGGCTGGCGCGCTGCTGGTGGTGCTCGGCGCCGCCTTGCTCATGGACCTGGCCGGACTCTCGATGGCGATGGGCGCCTTTATCGCCGGCGTGATGCTGTCCAGTTCGAGCTACCGGCATCAGATAGAGAGCGATATCGAGCCATTCCGCGGACTGCTGATGGGGCTGTTCCTCCTTGCGGTCGGCATGTCGCTCGATCTCTCCGTGGTCGCGGCAGAATGGCGGCTCCTGCTGGCGATGCTGGCAGCATTCATGCTCACCAAGGCGGTGGTCGTCTACGCGGTCGCCCGCCTGTTCGGCGGCGACAATCATCAGGCGCTGCACCGCACGTCGCTCTTCCTGCCGGGGGGAGAGTTTGCCTTCGTGCTTTACACCTCGGCGGTTTCGAGCGGCGTGATCGACGCACGGGAGAACGCGATCTTCGCCACCTTGGTAATCTTGTCCATGTCGCTGATTCCGGCTCTTGCCGCTGCCATGGCGCGGCTGCAAAGGTCGAAGCCGACGATGGACGGCGTGGAGGCCGCACAAGGTCTCAGGGGGCGGGTTCTCCTCATCGGCTTCGGACGTTTCGGCCAGATTGCATCACAGCTGCTGCTGCTCCGCGGGGTCGACCTGAGCGTCATCGACAACGATCCCGACCGGATCCGCGACGCGGCCCGATACGGGTTCAAGGTCTTCTTTGGTGACGGTGCAAGGCTCGATACGTTGCACCATTCAGGGGCCGGCGAAGCTGACGCGATCATGGTCTGCATCGATGACGCGAAGGCGGCCATGCAGATCGTCACGTTGGCTCAGGCCGCAGCGCCTCAGGCCCGACTTCTGATCCGCAGCCGCGATAGAGGACATGCGATCGAACTGATCCGCGCAGGTGTCGATTACCAGATCAGGGAAACCGTAGAGTCTGCGTATCTGATGGGGGCCGAAGGCTTGCGCGCCCTAGGATTTGCCGAAGCCGACATCGCAGAAGCGGACGAAGACATTCGCCGCCGGGATACTGAACGCCTCTCGGAACAGACGCAGGGACACTTCTTCTCAGGCAGCGATCGTCTCATTCTTCAACCTGTTCCGGAGCCGCTGCTTCCCGCAGGCGCGAATATCCGACAGTGACCGAAGAATAACTGGGCACTGCATGGGAATTGAAAAAGTGAGGTGCTGAGTGGAAATCGAAGAATTGCGCACGTTCGTCGAGGTCGCGGACTCAGGGGGTATCTCGGCAGCGGCGCGTCGATTGGGCGTGTCCAAGTCGATCGTAAGTCGTCGCCTCATGCGCCTTGAGGATGAGCTGGGCATTCAATTGCTCTCGCGCAATACACGAGGTGCCAACCTCACGGAGGCCGGCGTGACATTCCGGGATTGTGCCGCCCAGGCCTGCTCGTCCATCGACATCGCGAAGGAAACCATTCTTCCTCAAGGTGAGCTACGCGGTCGCCTTCGCATCGCTGCGCCGTACGTTTACGGTCCTACCCACATTGCCCCGATTCTCGCTGAGATGGCGCGACGTCATCCGCGGCTCCAGATCCACACCAGCTATAACGATCATTTCGTGGATCTCATCGGCGAAGGTTTCGACTGCGGCATTCGGTTCGGCTATCTTGAAAACTCCAACCTGGTCGTCAGGCAGGTAGCTCCCCTGCACGGCAAGCTCGTGGCCAGCCCCGAATACATTGCCAAGCACGGCTCACCGGAAACACCAGAAGATCTTGCGAGCCACGAAGCCCTGATGCTGCGGACAGAGTCATGGCAGTGCTTGGACGGACAGAAGATGGTCACCTTACGGCCGCAAGGGCGCTTCAAGAGTGACAACGGGAACGCGTTGATTGCTGCTGCATTGGCGGGCATCGGGATCGGCCGGTTGCCGAACGAGTTCGTCGACGAGCATATCGCCGCTGGGCGCCTCGTGCACGTCATGGCCAGGTTTCCACTCCCCCCTGCTGGTATATACGTCGTCCGACCGCCTGGGCTGCATCCGGCGCGCAAGATCCGAATTCTCACCGAGATGCTGATCGAGTGCTTCGGGCGAAACTTCCCCGCAGGCGTTCGTTTTAAATTCGATTGGGCAAATGGCGTTCAGTTCGGTCAAACTTCGAACTCGCCCGGCTAGTCTCCAGGCCTGGGCGCGTCCGCGGCGATCATCGATAGGGAGGAAGGTGCCTCGTCGGGACGAACATCTGCGCTCGCATCTGCAGCTATCGTAGCGATCAGCGCGCGCTCTGAGCTGGGAGCCAGAGCGGCGCGAGCAGCACGAACGATAGACCCGAGATGATGAGCGCGATCATCTCCTCCGCCAACGCCTGCGCCACGATATGGCAGATGAGGCCGACCGCGAGTCCGAGTGCGCTCCAAGACGGAACGGCTGATCCTGCATGAGAGCGACGTCCCCAAGACGCGACCATCTGCTCCAACCGGGCAGCTTATCCCTCGGCAAGACTGGCTTCGGAACCGGCGATTGACAAGCGAGATATCCGAGCCTCTGGTCGTCGTAGTCCCATTGGGCGACCACACGAAAGTCGGGCGGAGTGGGGTCAGGTACAGGCGTTGTCCGTTGAATTGAGGATGGAGGTTTCGAACTCGCAGGCCGCTCGGCCGCGCCGATGTGGCGGCGGCCAATCCCGGCTTCTTCTCGGTTGCTGCACGGGGCAGCGCGCAGTGAGAGGCCGATAGCGGCATGGTCAGAACCTAAAGGTGGTCTGGGCGCCGACCATCTTGATGGTGCGCGCCGGGCCGGTATCACGAATGAATGAGCCGGGGTCGAAAGCGCTCAGCGATGCGGCGAGGTTCAGCTTCGGTGTCGCCTGCCAGCTGGCGGCAAGCTCGATCTGCTTTCCGATGAAGCGCGCGTCGCTGGTCTTGCCGCTTCGTACCAGAAACCCTGGGATGGCGTAGATCCCGTCGTGTACACTCTCACGCCAATAGGCGACTCCGGTCAGCGATACGGCGATGTCCTTGCGCGGATGAATCGTGGTCGAAGGTCGAAGATGAATGAGGTTCCGCGGACCGATAGGTGAAAGGGCTCCGAAATACTTGCCGTTCGGGAAGAGCGGATTCAGCGTCCCCAGCTTCCGGTCGTTCGGGTTACCGTCGCCAGACACAACATCGGCAGTAAGCGCGATCTCTGGTCGGAGTGACGAGTTCCGGAAGCGGTACCCTGCCTCTGCCCCGACGCCCCAGGCCGCCGAGCGGTAACCGGCAAATGTGCCGCGCTGCACCGCTGCCTCGGCGTTCCAATACCAGGCACCATTGTCTCCGAAGAACCTTGTGCCGATGGTGTGCGCCAGCTGCCTCCCGGCGCCCTGGTCGAAAACGGCGTTTCGGTCTCGCAGACCGATATAGTAGATATCGACACCATATGTGTGCTTCGCGTTGAGCCATTGTGTGGCGTAGACGCCCCAGACTGCTTTACTGCGCGAGCGTCGGTCGTTGAACGCGCCCAGCTTCGTGTCGACCGGCTGAAGGTAGAAGCCAGTCAACTGGCGGCTTTTACCGGTGGCGATACCCTCGAAACCGTCAAACGGCAGCGGAACGCCGGTTCCATAGCGCCTGTCGATAAACCGTCCCGAACCGAGCGAAATCAGCTTTCGCCCAGCAGACAGTCGAAGCACATCCCCGCTCGGTACGGGGATGTCTACGTCGACAAACGCCTGTAGCATGTCGACGCCGGTAGCGTCCGCAGGTCCCTTCCGGCGGTCTGTTCCGGAGATAGCCGAAAGGATCGGCATCGCGAAAAATCGCAGCTTGCCGACATGAAGATCAGCATAAGGCATCAGCCGATTCCAGACGTAATCGTCGTTCGGCGACGCTCCCCAGTTCACATTCTCATAGCCTTCGTAGCGTGAACGCGCCTCCAGGCCTGTGGTCAGATAGATGGAGCCATCCTCGTTCAGCGGGATATACTTCAACGGCTCGGCCCAATCGCCCGTCCGGGCTGCGGGATCGGCGAGAGTGGACCAGTTTTCTGAATAGCGATCGATGGTGAGCGTCGGAGCGCGTTCCAGATTGGTCGACACCTGCGCACTCACTGCGGAAGGCGATATCGAGGCGGCCGCGACGAAGATTAGGCAAGGTCCGGCGTTCGCCAGCCGAGGGACTCCACCTCGATCGCGCTCATCGAAAGTCGGCCGCCTTGGCGCATGTCCGACCTTGCAGGGGTGGGTGGCGAGCATCGACATGCCCGCAGGCTGCCGCAACGCGTTTTGTCGATGCTCGCCAATCACACCGATCAGCCCGCGTCGTTATCGACGGGCGTCTTCAAGAGTTGCTGCTCCCACAGATAGGCGATGCCGGCACCTCCGGCGTGGTCGATCAGGATCTCCGGGAGAAGTTCCGCGGTGTCGGTCCGCGCCCAATCGCGCTGCCACTCCGAGACCACGGCCATCCAGGTCATCACATTCACTCCGCCGGCGACCAGGCGCTGAATGGCGACCTGGTGTGCCTCGACCGATGCACCGCCGCTGGCGTCAGTAACGACCGTTACATCCCAGCCCTCGCCGGCCGCGTGAAGCGCTGGCATAGCTACGCAGACCTCGGTCCAGAGACCGGCAATGATGAGCTGCTTGCGGCCAGTCGCCTTGACCGCATCGACAGTGGGCTTGTCTTCCCAGGTATTGATCAAAGTGCGGTCGATCACCTCCTGATCCGGGAACAGGTCGGTGAGCTGCTTGAAGAGTAGCCCACCCCGGTTGGCGATGACGCTGGTCAGGATCGTTGGGACCTTGAACACCTTGGCGGCCTTCGCAAGAGCGGTCGTGTTGTTCACGACCGCCTGCGGATCGTGGCTGTTCGTATTGGCAAGCTGATAAGGTTGGTGATCGATCAAAAGGAGCACTGAATCTTCGGGACGAAGAAGCGAATTGAGCCCATTGCGGAAAGTCATGGCGGTTCTCTCTTCTGCAGGTGCTTGCATTGGTTGCTGGGACATCGAACGAGACGCGAGCCCGGTTGAAGTGTTGCCATTCCGGTATCCGCAGCGGTAGCATCGTCAGGTGACATGCTGTGTCGCAGGACGGGGAACGCTGGATGGACATTGAAGACTTGCGGACGTTCGTTGAGGTCGCTGACGCAGGTGGCGTCACGCCCGCCTCGCGGCGGCTCGGCATCTCGAAGTCGATGGTTAGCCGGCGCCTTGTCCGACTGGAAACGGAGTTGAGCGTCCAGCTACTTGCGCGCAGCACACGGGGCGCCGCGCTTACCGAGGCCGGAGCGACGTTCCGGGACTACGCCGCCCGGGTGATCGCTGAAATCGATGTCGCCAAGGAAGTCATCCGTCCGGCGGGCGAGCTGCGGGGCCGCCTGCGCGTCGCAGCGCCCTTGTCATTCGGGCCGACGCATTTCGCGCCGGTCCTTGCCGAAATGGCGGCGCGCCATCCGGAACTTCATATCCATTCATGCTACACAGATCGGTTCGTCGACCTCATTACCGAGGGTTACGATTGTGCGATACGCGTCGGTACGTTGCCCGATTCGAACCTGATCGCAAGGAGGATCGGCCCCATCCGCGCGGGGTACGTCGCATCGCCCGCCTACATCGAGAAGTACGGATCTCCAGAAACCCCAGAGGAGTTCGTCACTCATCAGGCGGTCATGCAAGGCACGGAGACGTGGCCGACTGTGGACGGCGAGAAGATCATCGCGATGCGGCCGCGGGGGCGATTCAAAGCAGATAACGCCGTCGCCCTCATCGCCGCCGCGATCGCAGGCGTCGGCATCGCCGGTGTCCCACTCGACCTGATCAAGGAACATCTAGCTTCCGGCGTTCTGGTGCCCGTGATGCCTCGCTATCCGATCCCCGAACTCGCCATCTATGTTGTCCGTCCCCCGGGGCAGCATCCTTCGCGAAAGGTGCGCGTGCTCACCGAAATGCTGATCGAGTGCTTCAGCGAGCACAAAGCCGACCAAAGCGTAAACTAGCCACTGGCGTTCCGGAGGCCGCGACACAGATGCCGCCGATCGTTCAGCCCAGCAGTGATCAAGGAGGCGCGGCCCCGCGCTAAGGGGAGCATGCTGGAGGCAGTCAGATACCGCTACGTGACGTTGGCATCCCTGATGTCGATACCCTAGCATCGTATTTCGCTACTTTGCGTCACAGATTCGAGGACGAGCGTGAACACCCAGGACCTACGAACCTTCGTGGAGGTCGCGGATGCCGGCGGCGTGACGGCTGCTGCCCGTCGCCTCGGTATCGGGAAAGCGATCGTCAGCCGGCAGCTAATGCGCTTGGAGGCGGATCTCGGGATCCAGCTGCTTGCCCGAACAACACGGGGGGCCTCCCTGACCGAGGCAGGCGCGACGTTCCGAGAATACGCCGCAAAGGTCATAGCGGATCTCGATACTGCGCGAGAGACAATCGTACCGAACGGAGAGCTCCGGGGTCGACTTCGCATCGCGGCGCCGCTGTCATTTGGACCGACGCACCTGGCCCCTGTCCTAGCTGACCTTGGGCGCTTGCATCCGTCTTTGCACATTCAGACGTGTTACAGCGACCGGCACGTGAACCTGATAGAGGAGGGGTTCGATTGCGCCATTCGGTTTGGACGTCCCGCACCATCGACGCTTCTCGCCAGGCGCATTGCGCCGCTCTATGCTTCGCTCGTGGCCAGCCCGGACTATATCGCGAGGCGTGGGTCACCAGAGACGCTGGAAGATTTGCTGAGTCATGAGGCGCTACTCCAAGGCACCGAGCCGTGGGACTTTGTGGATGGCAACGAGACCGTCACGCTCAATGTTCAGGGTCGCTTCAAGGCTGATAACGGAGTCGCGATCAGAGCCGCAGCGCTCGCGGGTCTCGGCATTGCTTGCCTGCCTGACGGCTTGGTTGTCGAGCATTTGGCATCAGGAGCACTCGTGCGCGTGATGTCTCATTATCCGCAGCCAGTGTACGGCATTTTCGTTATTCGCCCACCCGGGCAACACCCGTTGCGCAAGGTCCGAGCCCTCACCGAGCTTTTGATCGAGCGTCTTGGAGCACCAGATAGTCTGTCTAATTACCCGTCAGGCTGACAGCCGAGGCGAGCGTGGATGAGGTTTGGCAGACCCACACGAATGATGCTTCTCAATGCCGCGCGTCTCTGTTTTTGCGACACAGTTGACTGTCTGCCGCGACTACAGAAAGGCGCTCATCGACGATAGCGTGCGCAGTCGAAAGGGGGCTCCCATGCGCCACAACATCGTCATCACTGAACCTCAGACACAAGTTACCGCTGTCGATACACGTCGAGGCCCGCAGACCAGTTCCATGCTGTCGAGCATTGCTTTGATGCTCGATCCGAAAAGGCCCGCGAACCTGCGTCGCGGTTTCCGCTACCTTGCCACTCTTACGCTTTCGTCGTTCGCAATGACCGCTTGCGCCGCCACCCAAGACAACCCGGGTGCAGCATCCGATGGGAACTGGGCGTCGTACAACCGGACCTTGGCCGGGGACAGATTTTCGCCTCTCGCTGATATCACCCGGGAAAACGTCGCATCGCTCGTCCGCAAGTGCGAGTATGCCCTGTCCGAGCCGTCATCTTTTCAAACCGGCCCGCTCGCGATCGATGGGGTCCTCTACTTCACCACCCCCGGCGGTTCGTTCGCAGTTGATGCCGGGACCTGCAAGGAACGCTGGCACATCACGCATCCGGTGCCGACTGGAGAAGGTGTCATCACCGCTAACCGCGGTTTCGCGTACCACGACGGTGTCCTGTTCCGCGGAACGATGGAGGGTCACGTCCTCGCGATCTCTCCGAAGGACGGCCGCACGCTCTGGGATGTTCAGATCCCTGACGCCGGGCCCGGGGTCAGCATCCCGATGGCGCCGATCGCCGCTGATGGTAAGGTGTTCATCGGCAATGCCGGCGGCGACCGCGCGAATGTGACCGGCCACGCCTACGCGTTCGATGCGAAGACCGGCAAGATGCTCTGGCGTTTCGAGGTCGTGCCCGACACCCCCGAGATCCGTGCAACCTGGAAGATGCCGAAAGGTAACCCTCTGTCTGGCGGTGGGATTTGGACTTCGCTCACCTATGACGAAGCGGCCGGCGTCGTCTACGTTCCGACAGGCAATCCCGCTCCGGACTTCGACGGCGAGCTCCGGCAGGGTGATAACCTTTACGTCAATTCAGTCATTGCCATCGGCGGGAAGACCGGCCGGCGTATCGCCCACAACCAGGTCGTGAAGCAGGATTACCACGACTGGGGTCTGAGCGGCCCCCCGGCGCTGTTCACGACCGCTGGGGGCAAGCGCGTTGTCGCCTCTGCGAACAAGGATGGCATGCTGTCAGTGCTCGATCGCGGCGATCTGCAATCAGGTCTCCCGCTCCTCTACGGCCAGCCAACAACAACCCGCAAGAATGTGGATGTGCCGCTGTCGCGCGAGCGAGCCACGGAATTCTGCCCGGGTATGTTCGGCGGGAATGAGTGGAATGGCGCGGCCTTCAGTCCCAAGCTCAATACGATATTCGTGGGTGCGGTGGATTGGTGTTCACGCGTGACGCTGACGCCCAAGGACGCACCTGTGCCAAAAACCGGCGACATCTGGCTCGGCATCAAGGAGCCTATGACCGAGGCGATGATGCCGTGGTCGACTGCTCGCGGCTGGCTTACCGCCTACGACGCGGACACTGGTGCCGTGCGTTGGAAGCTTGAGGCACCGAAGCCGGTTCTCGGCGGGGTCACCCCCACTGCCGGCGGACTTGTCTTCGCCTCTGACCTGGCCGGCAACTTTTTCGCCGTGGATGCCACCAGCGGCAGGAAGCTTTGGAACGAGCAGGTCGGACAGCCGATCGGCGGCGGCATCATCACCTACCGCGTCGGAGACAAGCAGCTTGTAGCAGCGGCAATCGGAAACGGCGGCGGAGCCTGGCCCGCACCTGTCACGCGCACCAGCATCGTTGTCTACGGCTTGAAGTAGCGCGCGGTACGCCCACCGTTCACGTGGCCGAGGCGGATGCTCCACTGCAACCCACCTCGACCATCCAAGAATTCGGACGGTGGGCCGTTTTCCTGCATACTATCGAAGCCCAGTAACGAGCCTCAGGATCTCATCGTGACGAACCAACCTCTCCCAACGTACTTCGTGAGCCATGGCGGCGGCCCTTGGCCCTACATGGACGGCGAGTTTCGGCGGCATTTCGCTGAGCTCGAGGGCTCACTCGTTCGGATGCGCGCTGAACTCGACAACATTCCGAAGGCTGTGCTGGTGGTGTCGGGCCACTGGGAAAAGGAAGCGTTTACCCTTTCGACTGCCGCGCGACCGGGCATGGAATACGATTACTACGGTTTTCCTCCCCACCTCTACGAAATCGCATACCGCTCCCCCGGCTCGCCAGCACTGGCCGAGCGGGCGGCCGGGTTGTTGGCGGCTCAAGGGCTCCCTACCGATCTCGATCCTCAGCGCGGCTTCGATCACGGCACCTTCAGCATCATGAAGCCCCTCTATCCCGAGGAGGATGTTCGTGTCGTCCAGGTTTCACTACATGCCAGCTTCGACCCGGCCCTGCATATCGCCGCTGGTAAGGCTCTTGCCCCCTTGCGAGACGAGGGTGTTCTGATCATTGGCAGCGGGCTCAGTTACCATAATCTGCAAGCTATGCAGACGGGAGCCGGGCACGAACCTTCCCGACAGTTTGACGCGTGGTTGCGGGAAACGATGCTCGACACGCCGCCTCACGAGCGCGAGAGGCGACTGCTACAATGGACTGGGGCTCCCTCTGCCCGCGCGGTACATCCCCGCGAGGATCACCTCCTGCCGCTGATGGTCGTGGCCGGAGCGGCGGGCGCCGAACCTGCATCCCTTAGCTACCACCAATCGGATTTCTTCGGGGGCCTATCGGTTTCGAGCTTTCGCTTCGGCGAACCCCCTCACGAACGAAACGATCTATGATCTGCTCGCCTCACATCATGAGCGTCCAGCACGCGAGACGTCAGATTGCATTTGTCTCGCTCATGGCGGCCGCAATCGCCGCCGGAGCCTCCAGTTGCGCTGCGCAGCCCGGACCCTCGCGCTCCGAGATAGTCATCGACGGCCCGAAATCCTTTCCTGAGAACATTACCTCGACCGAAGACGGAACCATCATCACCGGCTCGGTCGGGTCAGGTGGAATCTTCAGGGCGGTGCCAGGAGCCGCAGTTGCGACGCAATGGATAGCGGCGGGTGACAACGGTCTTCTCGACACGTTCGGAGTTTTGGCCGACGAAGCCTCCAACATTCTTTGGGTCTGCTCTTCGCGCCTCGACCCTGCGGCCCCGAGACAGGTTACAGCCAAGCCGGCGGTCTTCAGATACGATCTCAAGACTGGCGCCTTCCGCAGCAAACATCCGCTGCCCGGCGGCAGCGGACTATGCAACGATATCGCTATCGGGCCGGACAAGGCCGCATATGTCGCCGATACTGCCGGCGGGCGCATCCTGCGCCTGGCTGCCGACAGCCAGGAGCTAACCGAATGGTCGAGGTCGAACGACCTTGAGGGTGCCGACGGTCTCGCCTTTCAGGACCGTCTGCTGTTCGTGAACAGCTTCACTTCCGGAAAGCTTATGCGCATCGAGCTGAAGGCCGATGGGTCTGCGGGCATGCCGGTGGTTTTGAAAACATCGCGCCTGCTGACACGACCAGACGGGATGCGCCGCCTGAATGCGACCCAGTTGGTCTTGGCTGAAGGTGGGGGAACCATCGACCTGCTGACCATCAAGGGCGACACCGTCGCCGTGCAGACACTCCGCTCGGGACTGGTCGGGCCCGCTGGTGTGACGATTGTAGGAAACACACTCTGGGCGCTCGAATCGAAGCTCTCTCTGCGCGACAAGCCAGAGACCGATCCTGCTCCATTCAAAGCTTACGCGATCACTCTCCCCTCCTACTGATCCGAGCTCAAGCTTCGCGACCGTAAGGGTGACCGCCCAACAGCTCAGAACCTGAAGCTCGTCGTCGCGACCACCGCGCGAATGGATCGTGCGGTGCCGGTCTCGCGGATAAACTGCTGAGGATCGAACAGACTGAGCCTGACGGCAGATTTTCGCTCGGCGCGCTCCCACGCCGATTCACGATAGCGACGGACCAACAGGTCTTAAGCGCGGTCGCAAAGGGCGCCCCCCCCCCCCGAGCGTCAGCCATCCCCCCGGGGAACGATTACTACCGTTCCTCCTGTTTCGGGACGAACAAGCGCGGCAACGAAGCCTGTGCCCTTCCAATGAGGACCCTCGGCTTCGGTCACTATCCGCCATGGTGAAAGTCTGAGGCTCACCAGCAGAGATGAGGCGCGAATGCGACACGTGCTATCCGCCCAGCGTTCCGCCACCTGTGACAGAGAGTATACGGTAGCGGCGCTACCGCCGCACCTTACGAGGTGTCATTGTCAGCGTGCGAGTGATCACCCCCCAGCTGCTGCCACATTCTGTGGGATGGCAGTGGCACTATCTCGCGCCAGCAACACCAATGGAGCAAGCTCATGACCTGGAACACCCCCAAGATCGTCGAAGTAGCGTTGGGCGCGGAAATCAACTGCTACGCCTCTGCCGAGCTCAACGCCTGAGTTATCAGTGCAGGTTTTGATCCTGGGGTCCGCTGCCGGCGGAGGATTCCCCCAGTGGAATTCCGATGCTCCCGGTTGCCGCCGCGCCCGCGCTGGCGATCCTGCAGCGCTCCCCAGGACCCAGGCCGGCCTCGCCATCAGCGCGGACGGCAATCAGTGGATCCTTCTCAACGCGTCGCCAGACCTTCGCGAGCAACTCAACCGCACGCCAAAGCTGCACCCTCGCGACGGAATGCGCTCCAGCCCAATCGCTGCAGTTGTCCTGTCTGGCGGCGATGTGGACGCGATTGCCGGCCTCCTGACATTGAGAGAGCGCCACGCATTCACCCTTCTTGCGACACCGCGCGTCCACGGATTTCTCGATGCCAACCCGATCTTCGACGTACTTGGTCGGGACATCGTGGCAAGGCAGGCGTTGGAGCCGAACGCTCCAGCAACCGCGTACGGCTGCACCCTCGAGCTGTTTGCCGTCCCGGGGAAGGTGCCGCTCTTCTTGGAGGAGGCGGGTACGATGCCGACCATCCAGGTCGACGAAACGACCGTTGGCGTGCTGGTGTCGGACGGGCGGCATCGGCTCTTCTATATCCCCGGCTGTGCAGCCATGACGAACGAGCTAGCCTCGCGGCTGAACGGCGCGGACATGGTGTTCTTCGACGGCACGCTCTGGCGCGACGATGAGATGGTCGCCGCGAAGCTCGGTAGCAAAACGGGCCGAAGGATGGGGCATATGAGTCTCTCCGGGCCCGATGGCACGCTGGCTGCATTCCAATCGATCACGGTGCGCCGCAAGATTATCATTCACATGAACAACTCGAACCCTGTCCTGCTGGCGGACTCGCCCGAGAGAGCCGAAGCGGAGGCTGCTGGCTGGATCATCGCCGAGGACGGCATGGAGTTTTCGCTTTGAGTGCGGTGATGTCCCCTGACGGGCTAGAAGCCGCGCTCCGCGCGATCGGCGCTGAACGGTATCACAGCCTCCACCCTTTCCATCAGCTGCTCCACTCCGGTAAACTCACCCGCGGTCAGGTACAGGCGTGGGCGCTCAACCGCTACTATTACCAGGCAAGCATACCAACCAAGGATGCGATGCTGATGGCGCGTCTTCCCTCTACTGCGCAACGCCGTGAGTGGCGTCGCCGCATCGAGGACCATGACGGTGATGGCGACACGCCGGGAGGCATAGAACGCTGGCTGAAGCTGGCAGAAGGGCTTGGGCTCGATAGGGCCTTGGTGGAAAGCGCTGGCGGCATTCTCCCCGAGACGCGCTTTGCCGTGGGCGCTTATGTCCATTTCGTTCGGGATCGCACGCTGCTGGAAGCGATCGCATCTTCGCTCACGGAGTTGTTCGCGCCGGCAATCATCGCAGAGCGTGTCTCGGGCATGTTGAAGCACTACGACTTCATAACTCGCGAGACACTGGCCTATTTTACGCCCCGGCTCACCCAGGCGCCGCAGGACAGCGCTTGGGCCCTCGCCTATGTCAGGTCGGAGGCAGTCACCTTAGAGAAGCAAGCGGCGGTGCTAGCGGCGCTCCGGTTCAAATGCGACGTGCTATGGTCTCAGCTGAACGGCCTATACTATGCCTATGTCGCTCCCGGCTTTGTGCCGCCCGGCGCATTCGTACCGGACGCCGCATGATCGGTGAGTCTCGCGTTCCGCGCTTCCGTCGGGGCGTCCGGTTCCGGTACGACCAGATTCGCAGGGCTTGGGTGCTTCTAGCGCCCGAGAAGCTGTACATGCCTGATGAAGTTGCAGTGGAAATTCTGAAGTTGGTGGATGGCGAGCGCTCAATCGCGTTGATTGCCGACGATCTCGCTTCGCGGTTCGACGCACCGCGTGAGCTCATTGTTCGGGACACGGCAGCAGCGCTGGAAGACCTGTCACTACGCGGAGCGCTGGAACTATGAACTATACCCAGCCTCCCATGGGTCTTATTGCTGAGCTTACGCATCGCTGCCCCTTGCAATGTGCCTATTGTTCCAACCCGATCGCGCTTGACCCACCGCTTGGCGAGCTCACCACCGCCGACTGGATGCGGGTGCTCGACCAGGCGGCGGCACTGGGCATCCTGCAAGTGCATTTTTCCGGTGGCGAGCCGATGGCGCGCGCCGACCTCGTCCAGCTGGTCGCGCATGCTTCGAGCGCAGGCTTATATACCAACATCATCACTTCTGGCGTGTTGCTGTCCGATGCGGCGATGAGCGATCTGCTGCACGCCCGTATCGACCACATACAGCTTTCCTTCCAGGACGCCCTTCTGGCGGAGGGTGACCGCTTCGGTGGCTACCGTGGCGGCCACGCACGTAAGCTGGAGGCCGCGCGCCGCATTCGTGAAGCCGGGCTCCCGCTCACCGCCAATTTCGTTGTGCATCGGCAGAACGTCGGTCGGGTCGAAGCGATGATCGCCTTGGGTGAAGCGCTTCAGGCTGAACGTATCGAGATCGCGCATGTACAGTATTACGGCTGGGCGCTGCTGAATCGGAGCGCGCTGCTACCCAGTCGCGAGCAGTTGGAGGCGACCAACAAGGTCGTTACGACTGCCCGTACCCGGCTCGCTGGTCGCATTGCCATCGACTATGTTGTTCCCGATTACTACGCTGCGCGTCCCAAGGCCTGCATGGGGGGATGGGGCAAACGCTTCATCAACATATCGCCTTCCGGCAAAGCGCTACCATGCCATGCGGCGGAAACGCTGACCGATCTCGCGTTCCCGTCGGTGCGAGACATGTCGCTTAAAGACATCTGGACTGACTCGGAGGCGTTCCGGCGTTTCAGAGGCACCGAGTGGATGCCAGCACCATGCCGGAGCTGCGACCGGCGGGAGATCGACTGGGGCGGCTGCCGCTGTCAGGCGCTGGCCCTGGCAGGTGATGCCACGGCTACCGATCCGGCGTGCGCCCAATCGCCCGATCACGCGCTGATGGCCGAGGCGGTCGCTGCCGCTGTCGATGCACCGCTCGACCTTGTTCCTCGTCGAATGCGACGCGTAGCCGATGCCTGATCTGCGCTCGTTGTACCCCCCGGTCGAGCCCTACGCAGCGGGGTTCCTCGATGTCGGCGATGGCCACGTCCTCTACTATGAGCGCTGTGGAACTCCAGGGGGCAAGCCAGCTGTGTTCCTTCACGGCGGACCGGGCGGCGGCATCTCGCCGCGCCACCGCCGCCTGTTTGATCCGGCACGATATGATCTGTTGCTGTTCGATCAGCGTGGATGCGGAAAGTCTACTCCTTACGCCAGCCTGGAAGCGAATACGACCTGGCATCTGGTGGCCGACATGGAGCAGTTGCGTACTCTCATCGGCGCTAGGCGGTGGCTTGTGTTCGGGGGCTCCTGGGGCTCGGCGCTAGCGCTGACCTATGCGCAGAAGCACCCGGACCGAGTGAGCGAGCTTGTGCTGCGCGGGGTCTTCACTGTCCGTCGGCGGGAATTGGACTGGTACTATCAGCAGGGTGCTTCGGAGATTTTCCCGGATCACTGGGAGTCGTTTGTGGCGCCCATCCCAGCAGCGGAACGTCAAGATCTTCGCGCTGCCTATCGTCGCAGACTGACGAGCAGCGATCCGGCCGTTCAGGCACAGGCCGCTCAGGCCTGGGCGATGTGGGAAGGGAAGACGCTAACGCTGATGCCGGATCCAGACACCAGTGCTGGCTTTGCCGATCCACGCTTCGCGCTCGCGTTTGCACGCATCGAGAACCACTTTTTCGTTCACGGCGGCTGGCTTGAAGATGGGCAATTAATCCGCGAGGGAGCCCGATTGCGGGCAATACCCGGCACGATCATTCAAGGTCGATACGATATGGTTTGCCCGCCGCGTACCGCCTGGGAGTTGCATCGCGCTTGGCCGCAGGCGAGACTTCGAATGGTTGAGGGCGCCGGCCATGCCTGGTCTGAACCCAAGATACTCGATGAGATCATCCGGACAACGGACGCCTATGCGGCAGCGGAACCCAGCTAGGTGCTATTCGGCATCGCGGCTAGCGATGAACCTCGTTGCCTCAATCCACCCTCTCGCGGCGGAATGAATGTTATTCGACCATGTTTCTCCAGCTGCACTCGACGTGACTGGCACACATGAACTCACCAATCGAGAGGAAAAGCCGATGAAAGAAGTCGTTCTGCGCGATTTATTTGAACGCTACATCGCCGCGCTTAATTCGCATGACTTTGAGCACCTCAGCGAGTTCATGCATGACGACATGATCGTAAACGGACAGCCGATGACCCGGGAGCAAATGGTTACAGTGCTCGAAGGTCACGTCGAAGCGGTTCCTGATTTGATCTGGCGTCCTCAGGATCTTGCAATCGACGGCGATCGGGTCGCAGCTCGCTTCTTTAATAAGGGCACCCCTGTCAAAGAATGGCTCGGGTCACCTCCGAGCGGAGCGACTGTCGAATACGTCGAACACGTGTTCCACAAAATACGGGACGGCCGCTTCATCGAGCAAAACTTTCTCCTCGACGCTCTTGCGATACAGCAGCAGCTCAACGCGTGCCGTTGACGCACTATTATGCGATCATGCCGCCGACCTTCGCCGCCCGACACACGTCTACACAATCGGATCCAAACCACAGTCTTATATTTAGATCACGGGATCACGAAAGCAGCGTCTGGCAGAGAGGGTGGGATTCGAATTGTGCGCCTAACATCATGAGGGATAAGATCTTTATGTCCATGTTTCTGGTCGGGTGCCTCGGCTTAGACCTCTTTAAATTTTCTCTTTTGATTCCTGGGTCAAATGCGATGAGTGCGAATCCGCGCCTAGCAATCGAACCCACGTGTGTGCCCAATGCCGAGGATCCCGACATGTCGCGACACTGCTGGCGCTGAAGCCTCCTGTGATTAGCTTCCATTTCGGCTTGCCGTGTGCCGAGGCGCTCTCCCACGTTGCGCGCGCGGTATCTACGACTGGCGGTGCCATGGTCCCGGGACACGATGCTGCGTGTTCTGCGACGCGGAGAGCCGACAGCACAGACCCCGCCCGCGGCGCGGGTGATCGGCATCGATGATTTCGCCTGGCGGCGTGGACAGCTACGGCAGCATCGTCGTCGATCTCGAACGTCGCCAAGCCATCGAACTTTTGCCCGACAGGCAGCGTGAGACCGTAGTGGCCAGGCTTCGTAACAACCCACAGGTCGAGATCATCTGCCGGCATCGCGGGCTGGGCTATGGTGCTGCCGCCACCGAAGCGGCACCTCAGGCGCGGCAGGTGGCCGATCGCTGGCAACTGTCCGAAAACGCGTCGGCAGCGTTCGTGGCGGCTGTCCGTTCCGAAATGCCAAGTTTGCGCCAAGCGCTTGGACCCAGCGGCCCAGTCAATCCGGCGACCCTGACCCGTGCCGAACGCATTCAGTGGGACGGCGCCGAGGTGCGCGAGGCGCTCAACCGGCGCATTGAGAACCTCAGCGCGCAAGGCGTACCGATCAAGGCCGTGGCCCGCATCACTAGCGTTTCGCGTCAGACAATCCGGAAGGTTCTATGCGGCCAGCGTCATAATACTTGCCGCTGCCGCCAGAGCTCGCTGGATGCCTGGTCGCTAACGCTCGAGGCCGAGTGGGCTGCAGGATGCCGGGTGGGCGCCGAACTGTAGCGGTGATAAGGCATGTGGCTTTGCTGGCTCGTTGCGTGTGGTCAGCGAATGGGTCAAGCGTCGTCGGCGTGACGAGAAACTTGGCCATACGGGCGGGGCTTCGCTGAGCGCGCAGCATGACGACGGCGGGAGACCGGCGCAGCGGAGACGGCCATAATCAATGCCGTGTGCCGCAAGGTGAACATGGTCTCGATCGTAAGCGTCCGGTGAGCGGTTCTGCTCAGGCGGCGCGGTAGTTCCAAGGCAAGAGATCGTCGATTTGACGGTTGGGGTGGTCGGCGATGCGGTTG
>NZ_JACHLR010000007.1 GCF_014204535.1 Novosphingobium chloroacetimidivorans | reverse complement strand
TCCGCTGTCGCCATCCCGGCCTCCTGCTCCTTCAAAATCGCGATGATCTGCTCTTCGCTGAACCTGCTGCGCTTCATTCCGTCCGACTCCTTCGCGTCGGACTCTACTCAAAATCGGTCACATTTCAGGGGAGCACGTCAACTGGACTGGCGATTTGACTGGATCACGCTCGCTTGCGGCACTCAGACGCTGCGACCGGATGCTGCCGTGGAGAGCGACGATGTGCTGCAGCTAACGCTCGATATCGAGGTGCGGGAGGACGCCTGAAGAGACGAGAGCGCGGCTACGATACAGCGATCCTGGGCGCGTTATCGGGTTGGATCGCTCCTATGCCCGACAGGATCAGCCTGCCTCCCGAACGTTCGAAGCGAGTAGTGCAAGACGGTCCTGGCAGACTTCCTGGACGACCTGACCAAGCCTCTCGACCTGCGCCGTCAACCACGTCAGTTCCTCTGTCGAGATGCTGTAATGCTTGGAGTAACGTGCCTTGACGTAAGCGTCCTTGAGCTTCTCGAACATCGCCCGCTCATTACGAGTATCGCGGGGCCAGACGTAGACGAGGCGCAAGTCCAGCCGCTCTGCCTGGGTACGCAGGAAGCTCAGATTGTGGTTGTGAGGTGTGTAGAAGGTGTTGACGAGAAGCACACAGTGCAAGAGGGTTTCCGCAGTCTGATGCAGGAGAAAGGCCGCCTCCTTCGTAAAGCCCTGCTCGATAGCATCTTGTGAAAGCTTGAACTTTCGCATTGCCGCAGGGAACCACTCATCGAAGTATTCCTCGGCCATCGCCAGCGCCTGTGCGGGCGTCTTGGGCTTGGCCTCGGGTAGCGGTCTGTCGTCGCCCTCGAACAGCGCAATTCCGTCATGTGCGATGTCCATGAAGAAGAACCGGCCGTGCGCCATGCCGTCGCCAACTTCCTGCCAGGTATGCACCACGAAGTTGGTCGGCGTGCGCAGGCGCCCGGCGAGCTTCTCCTCGATCAGCCGCTGCTCGGCCGCCGTCCAGTAGGCGGCTTTGTCGGTCAGTTCCTTCTGGTTGACGATGATCAGCAGGTCGAAGTCGGAAACATAGCCCTTGGCAGTATGCGGCTCGTCGACCCAGCCACCGCGTGCATGGCTGCCGTACAGTATTACCTTGAGGATGCGTCCGCGCTTGCGCCGCGACGTGGCGTTCTCGTGCGCGGCTCCGAACTCTTCGAACACGATCTGCACCACGCGTTCGAGCTCGCGCTGCTTGGCCGCAGGAAGATGATCGAGGCTGGTCTTCATAGCGTCAGAATCGCCCTTCGCACGCCTGCTGCCAAGCGCAAAGTGACACGGCCATCCCGCGAGGGATCGGCCGCGCCGTGATCACCATCCTTTTCGCTTCTGCCGCCGCACCGAGCGGCCGATCATCTGCAGTGCGAGCACCAGCTCCTCGTTGGCCGCGTCTTCGGAGATGCCAAGACGGCTGGCGATAGCGTCCCGTCGCAAGCCCTCATAGCGAGCCAGGCGGAACACCTCGTGCTGACGATCCGGCAACGAGGCCAGAGCACGCGCCAGCCGCCGCAGATTGGGATCGGCGATGTCGGGCGAGCAGTTCTTGAGGAACAGCTCGCGCACGTGCTGGTGAAGAAAGGCAAGGTGCCGGATCATGCCTCGCCCTCCCCGCTCCCGAGCAGGTAATCGGCCGCCTTGCTCGCTGCACTGGCGGCGCGAAAGATCGCCTTTTCATCGGCGCGGAGCACCTCAAGCCAGGCACCGATGTAATCTGCGTGGCGTACCGTCGGCTGGATGCCGAGCGAGGCACACGTGAAGGCACTCGCCATCTCTGCCACCAGCTCTTCGCGGGCATAGGCAGCCGACCGAAAAGCACCAGTCTGGTCGCGATTGAGGCGGCTGGAGTGCCCGGTCCAATGCCCGAGTTCATGCAAGGCAGTCCGGTACCAGTCTATGCCGGCATGAAAGGCAATCTGGTGCGGCACCGCCACGAAGTCCTGCCCGGGCGCGTAGTAGGCCTCACCGCCTCCAACCCGGAATTCGGCGTCCGAGTTGCGGATGACGGCATCGGCTTGTTCCACCGCCAGCACAGGATCGATCGGTGCCTGTGTGCCGGTCAGATCGTCTGGCAAGCCTTCGCACTGGTCGACGTTGAAGACGGTGAAGCGCTTGAGGAACGCAACCGTACGCGCCTCCCGATCCTCGTTGCCTGCCCTCTCGGCCTCGTCTCTAGGCGTGAAGCGATCGGCATAGCAGATGACCGTTCCCAGCTCACCGCGACGCACGTGACCGCCCGCCTTCTCCGCCTGCTTGTAAGTCAGCCAGCGCTGCGAACCAAAGCCCTGCCCTAGACCGGCCGCCCACAGGATCAGCACGTTGATGCCTGAGTAGTTGCGCGTCGAGACAGCATTATGCGGCATCGTGCACGGGCACTTCGCCGCGTCCCACGGTTGCACCCACGGCAAGCGGCCTTCTTCCAGCTCGGCGATGATCCTGGCAGTGACTTCACCATAGAGACTGCTACGTTCGGTCTTGGCCACGCTCCTTCACTCCTTTCTTCAACCGCCATGGACCGGCGCCAGGGTGGCGGGGGGCGGCAGGAGCGGACCGACAGCCCCGCCGGCTGAAGGCGGGGCGCACCCGAAGGGCAGAAACGGAGTGGAGGACCCGGGAGCGCAGAGGACGGGTTGCGCGCCGTCGAGGCGGGGCTACAGGGCAGCGACGCCCCCCGCCACCTTGGAGCCGAAGGCTCAGCGCCGCCCGCGCTTCACGCGGGCGTCCACCCAAGGGATGCACACCTGCATCCCGCCACCCGTGCCGCTTAAGGCGGCTCGGAAACGCGTCAGCGATCGCAACGGCTTTGCCGACGAGACGCTCGCAAGGCGGCTTGGCCGGAGCGCAAGCGCAGGTAGAGCGCGGTCAGGCCGCCAGGGCTGAGACGCCCTGCCCTCTCGCACCTGCCACAAGGAGCAGCTACTTCCTTCAGCGCCAAACCGAATGAGGCACCGCATGTACTACTATGGCCGGAACACCACCTGCGTCATGCCCGAGGATCTCATTGCCTACGCCTGGTCGACTCCCATGCGCGATCTCGCACAGAAGCTGGACATGTCCGATGTGGGCTTGAGGAAGTTGCTGGCCGGCTGCGGCGTCAGCCCGCCGCCACAAGGCTATTGGAACAAGGTGCGCGCCGGCAAGCCCGTCCCTAATACGCCCAAGCCCGAGCCGCGCCGGCCCGGCCAGACCGGCCGGCTATATGTCGATGCACGCCTCGCCCCCTGGCTGACCGCAGCCAAGCCGATGTCTTCGGCCGGACCGTTTGCCAGCAAGTACGTACCCGAAGATCTGGAAGAGCTGCGCGCCAACGAACTGAAGGCGATCGGCAAGGTCGCGGTCCCCAAGTCACTGGAGCGCTACCATCCTGGCCTCAGCGACCTCATGAAAAATGAAGCCAAGCGGCGCGCCAAGCACGAGGCGAGCCGCTGGAATTGGGATGCACCCAAATTCGACGGGCCACTCGATCAGCGCAAGCTCAGGCTCCTCAACGCGCTGTTCCTGACCTTGGCCCGACGCGGACACTGGGGCAGCGTCTATGAACGCGATGAAGATCTGCAGATCAGCGCGACGATCGGCAGCAAAGCGCTTCGGCTCGACCTAGCCATCGCCGGCAAACACCGCTCGGTTCTGCGGAGCGGCTACACGCGGGCCGCCCCGGATCTTCCAGCCAGCACGCCGCTGATCCTGCAGGTCCAGTCCATCCAGGAGCGCGGCCTGGTGCTGCACACCTGGCAGGACGACGAGGCTGGCAAGCTCGAGAGCAAGCTGGCCGAGATCGCCGCCGCACTCATCGTCAGCGGCGAGCAGGAGTTCCGGGAAGGCTTGCGCAAGGACGAGGAAGAGGCAGAACGGGCGCGCATCGAGCGAGAGGCCAAAGAGGAACAGGCAAGGAACGATCGCGAACGCCGCCGGCTGGAGAAACTCGAAGAGCAGCGTCAAAAGCGCGTTGTGGCCCTGCGCGAGAGCGGGCGGCGCATGCGCGAGGCTTCGGACATCCGGGCGCTGGTCCTGCAACTGGGCGAGAGCATGGCTACAAACCCCGACATCGACGAGGCGAGCTTCGCCGCCTGGCAGTCCTAGGCTCTCCGTGAGGCTGACAAGATCGATCCGTTCACATCCGGTCAAATCCTGGAACATCTGCATGCGCCGACTTTGGGCGATGATGACCAATAGTCATCCGCGCGCATGGCCACCTCCTCACGAGCCATACGAGGGGAGCTCCCCTCGGGCCGTTCCAATCCCACGGTGCCAAGTAGCCCCATCTCGATGGAAAGCAGGTTGCGCAGCCTGCACGCCGCGCCAGGCGGGATCCGCTGGAGCGAGCTGCTCAAGTCGCTCACGGCCGCGAACCCGGAGACTCCGCCAAATAGCATCAGAGGCGCAACCCATCAGCTCTACATGAGGCATTCGGGCGAGTTGTAGGAGGCTGGATCGAAATCGAGCGTTTTCGATACATGCTTTCTCGCTGTTGCGAAAGTTAGCTTGACCTGACTTTCGATACAGCGCATCATTCGAAACACGTTATCGATACAGGTCCACTATGGCACGCGTATTCGCCTATTGTCGCGTCAGCACAAGTGAGCAGGCACACGAGAACCAGCTGCACGAGATAAAGGCCGCCGGCTTCAACATAGAGGAACGCCGCGTGTTTGCCGAGACAGTCTCGGGATCGACGGCAGCGATGGAGCGCGAAGGCTTCCGAAAGTTGGTCGACAAGCTCGACTGGGAGGACGTGCTTGTTGTCACGAAGCTTGACCGGCTCGGCCGCAATGCCATGGATGTTAGGGCAACAGTGGAGCGGCTGGCTGAGATGCGTGTGCGTGTCCACTGCTTGGCGCTTGGAGGCGTGGACCTCACCAGCGCTGCCGGCAAGATGACGATGGCGGTGATTGCGGCCGTAGCCGAATTCGAACGCGACCTGCTCGTTGAGCGAACACAAGCCGGCTTGTCGCGAGCTAAAGCTGAAGGAAAGAAGCTTGGCCGTCCCAGCAGTTTGACCGCTGAGCAGCAAAATTCAGTCAGGCGCCGTCTCGCTGAAGGCGCATCTCTAGGAGATCTTGCTAAGCAGTTCGCAGTCAGTAGATCGGCGATTCAACGGATCAGTTGCAGTTAGAATTGGACATCGCGGTTTTGGCGCATCTAGGGACGAAGCTGTGGTTCGCTGTGGTCGGCTTAGCCAGGAGCGGCCTGCACTTCTGAGATTGTCGAGTTCGCCGCCTGACACAACCATTTAATGAAACCAATTCTCTCGTCTGCTGCCCGCGTTGCTCTGCTCCACCGAGATATTGAGGGGCGCATTTTGGAGGTTGTTTTGAGACAATCTGACCTGGTGCTCTTATGGCTACCACCTGAGCGAGGCTGGGATTGTAGCACCAGTCAGCCTGTCAGTTCGAAGATACCGTGCAGCGTCGCTTCAGAGTTTCCTCCAACCCAAACGTCAAATGCGCTTGCATTATTAACCCAGCCGTTTGTCGCCGAGCTCCAATACCGCAGGTCATCGGGACTAAGGACGAAGCGAAGAGAGCGTGTCTCACCTGGCTTTAACGTCACGCGTTGAAAGCCCTTGAGCTCACGAGCGGGCCTAGCGGATGTCCCAAACCGTTGGTGTATGTAGAGCTGCGGCACCTCGTCGGCAGTTCTGTCGCCGAGATTCTTAAGATCGACGTTGAGGACAACAAGGGCGCTTTTAGGAACGCTCGGCTGTTGCAAGCGCAAGTTGGTGTACTCGAAAGTGGAGTAGCTTAGGCCATACCCAAACGGGTACGTTGGAGCGCTCGTCTCGTTCCAATAGCGGCCGTTCACCGGATTGGGCTTGTGCGAGATCAGCTGTGCGTAGTAGTTTGGCGCATGCGCCGGGCTGCGGGTCCAGCTGAAGGGCAGCTTACCTGCTGGAACCGCATCGCCAAATAACAGGTTGGCGATGGCTGTGCCCCCTTCGGAGCCGGGATACCATGCATCCAGAATTGCTTGCGCCCGGGTTTCACCGAGATGCAGCGGGCGCGCGCTGAAGATGACGACTACGACCGGCTTGCCGGTGGCGACGACGGCATCGAGCAATTCCTGCTGGCGGCCAGGCAGTGTGAAGGACGATCGTGAACCGCCTTCGCTGATCATGTTCATGGCCTCTCCGACCACTACAACTGCGGCATCCGCGTCGCGAGCCAAGGCCGCTGCTCGGGCGATTTCGGTCGTTTCGTCTAGGGGTGGGCGTTCGGGCACTTTGTCAGCCGTCGCCGATGGCGAGGGGAACATCCGTGCGGGCATCCTCACGCCTTCGGAGTAGGAGATGCGCACCTTCTTGCCCAACTTCTGTTGAAGGCCGGCCAGGACAGTCACGGCGCTCGCACCGTTCTGCTCGAAAACCCATGGGCCGAGGGTATCCTTTGCCGAAGCAGCCATGGGACCGATCACGGCAAGCGACTTGATCCGGCGCTTGTCGAACGGAAGAACGCCATTTTCGTTGCGCAACAGCACCGCCGAGCGCTCGGCAGCGATGCGCGCCAAGCGCCGATGTGCAGGGTCGTTCAACGTCTTCTCAACAGCCTTCTCATCGATATAGGGCCGTTCGAACAGGCCCATCCGCAGCTTGGCTTTGAGAATACGTCCGACCGCCTCGTCGACGCGCGCTTGCGGTACTTGTCCCGCCGCCATCGCGGCCGGCAACTTGCTCATCGCGGCCAGCTTGCCCGGATCGACCATCTCGATGTCCAGACCGGCCGCGATGGCGCGCGCGGCCGCGTCCTGCGTGTCACGTGTGAGGTTTTGCGTGACCAGCTTGTTCACCGAACCGGAGTCACTGCCGATGAAGCCCTTGAAGCCGAGCTTGTCACGCAGGATCGTGGTCAGGAGGTTCCTGTTCGCCGCCGCAGGAACGCCGTTGAGATGCATATAGGCCGCCATCATCGCGCCGGCGCCGGCATTGATCGCGGCCTGGAACGGGGGAAGGTGAACGTTCCACAAGTCGGAGTCCGACAATTCGACCTCATCCCAATCGCGGCCGCCCAGGGAGGCACCGTATCCGGCGAAGTGCTTGGGCCCTGCGATGACGTGCCCCGGCGCTCCCAGTCGTGGTCCTTGGAAGCCGTGAACCTGAGCGCGCGCCATGGCGGAGGTGAGATAGGGATCCTCGCCCGCGGTCTCGACTATCCGGCCCCAGCGGGGGTCACGCGCGATATCGACGTTGGGCGCGAAGGTCCAATGCACTCCGACGGCCCTCGCCTCCTTCGCGGCAACCGCCTGCGTGGCTTCGACCAGCGCCGGGTCCCAACTCGCAGCCATGCCGATGGGGACAGGGAAGATCGTCCGCAGTCCGTGGATGACATCGAACCCGAAGAGCAGCGGGATCTTGAGGCGGGATTGTTCGACCGCGATGCGCTGCAAGCGGTTCACTTCCGCCGGATCGGTCACGAACAATAGCGAACCCAGACCAGTCGTGCGCAGCGCCTCGAGCGCAGGTTTGTTCGCGGCCGGGATCGGCTGGAGATAGAAGTACTGCGTGAGCTGCGCGGCCTTCTCCTCCGGCGTCATCTGCTTGAGTAGCGCGTCGGCGCGAGCCTGGATGGCTGCATCATCAGAGGCACTATCCGCCGAGGCCGAGTTTGCTGAAAGCGGGACCGCCCAGGCGAGTGAAAGTCCCACACAGGCAAGAGCCACCTTGAAACGCCTGTGACCGTTCGAGATCATGCCGTAAGCTCTCCGTTATCCGCTGTACGGGCGCGACCCGTGCGCAGGTGTGGCACTATGCAAGCACTCGCCTGACCAGCTCCGCGCCAATGCGTGCAGCAGCAATCCCGTCCTCGGGCTTGTCGACCTCGATGTAGCCGGTCGCGGTGGTCAACCGGCGCACCGCAGGCAGCAAGGCGGCGTAGTCCATCTCACCAAGGCCGGGTGCGACGGCTTGATCGGCCCGCTCCGTGCCACGCCTGCGATCCACGTCCTTCCAGTGCATCGTCACCACTCGTGGACCCAGCCGGCGCAGCATCTGCAAGGGATCGATCCCGGCCAGCCAGAGCCAGGCGAGATCCAGTTCGAAGGACACAAGTTCGGGTGAGATGGACCTTGCGATGAGGTCGAACGGCTGCTCGCCGTCGAGCGGCAGAAAGTCATAGGGATGGTTGTGGTAGGCCAGAAGCAGGCCTCGATCGCGGGCTTTCTCGCCTACCTTCGCCAGTTGCGGGAGCCAGACTTCGAACGCTGCGCGCGTGGTTTTGAAGAGTTCCGGGCCCGCAATGAACGGCGGGGCCGTCGTGATGACAACGATGCGGGAACCCATTTCGGCGGCGATGTCGAGTTCCCGGTCGTAATCTGCATTGCGAACGCTCAGCCTCGTCGCGCCGATCTCCAGTCCGGCAGCACGAACCATCGCGGCCTTCAGCTGGGGTGCGGGCTCGGCAGGGGACGGCCCTGCATAGCCGTAAAGGCGGAACCCGAAGGTGGTGTATCCCAGCGTGGCAACCTTGGCCAAGGTGCCGGGATAATCCACCATCAGCTCCCGCATGACCGTGATGTCCGCCAGAGCGAGGCGCTCGGGCATTTTGGTGAGCGGCCTGGTGGCACATCCGCTCACAAGCGCCAGCGATCCTGCCAAAGCAGCACGGCGGCTTACGCTTTGCATGCCCGTAGCGGATCGAGACACCAGATGCTTACTTGCAGGCAGAGTTGTTGGCGGTGGGCACCGTCAGGAACGTGACACTCGCGGGCATGAGCTTCACGGAACCCTTGCGGAAAGCGGTGCCGCCAAGGGTTGGCAGCGTGTCGCCAGAAAGGCGCAGTTCGCGCCCGTTGAGCTTGACCGACTTTGCGGTAAGCGCGTCAGCGGTCAGACCGTAACGCGAGCCACCCATCGGCAAGTCGATTGCGGCGCTGTTGGTCTGGTTCAGATTCAGCGCGATCAGCGTCACGCCGCCCGGCGTTCCACGCATGCACTGCGAATAAACGCGAAGATCACCTTGGCCGGAACCGGCGTCAAGCACGACATCGCCGACAAGCCTGCGCCACAGCACTGCCGCCCAATAATTGGGTCGCGGCAACCAAGTGTCCTCCTCGATCAGCGAGTAATCGCTGGCGGCAAGCGTGTTGTGGAACACGATCGACACATCGTTTCGCGCGAAACGGCCGAGTTGGTCGATGAAACGAAAGGTGTCGATGAAGGTCGCAGCCCAGCGATCGCCACCGCAGGCGGCTTGCGCGGTTTCGCTGATCCAGATCGGAGCGCCGGGCGCAAACCGGTCACGCACGCCCTTGTAGAAGTTCTGCCCTTGGTCCGCCGCGCCAAGCCACTTCTCGGTAAGCGCGTCGGCCTGGGACGTCGTGACCTCCTGGTTGCGCCCGCCGAGGCCGCCGAGCGACTTGCACCGCTCGGACACCGAACCGTAGAAGTGCCACGAAAACGCGTCGAAATGAGGCTTGGGCGCACCGGCCAGAAGCCTTGCCGTGCTCATGGCTTCCGGCGGCTTGTCGAACAGCTTGAACCCGGCCTCGCCGGTGGAACCGGGGCCGACAACCTTGGTTTCGGGCGAGACCTCCTTCACCAGCCGATTGAGCGTATCCATGTCACGGGCGTAGTCTTCCGCCTTGTACTGAATCTGCGAGGCATTGGGTTCGTTGGTCAGCTCGACCGCATCGATCCGCCCTCCGAGCGAGCGGGTATAGGCGAAGAGGCGCCGAGCCTGCTCCGCATTCCACACGCCGTTCGGACGCGCTCCGGGGCTGGTGGCGAAGGACGTCAGGATCTTGGCATCGACCGCTCGGCCGAAATCGACCACGCCGGCCCATTGCGCGCGCGTCATCACGGCCTTGTAGCCAGCGGGAGGCTCTCTGGCGGGCTGGTCGTCGTCCTGGAAGTAGACGCTGTTCGCCCAGCTGCCGCTCACGCGCATGTACGAGGGGCCAAGCTCCTTGGTCAGCATGCGCAGGCGCTTGTTGCCGATAAGGTCGATGGGCTTGCGATACCGGTACGCGCCAGTGGCGAAGCCGGTGCCATGCGGACCTTCCATGGCCTTGGGTGGGGCCTCGCCGGGCTTGGGATAGGGCGCCCAGAAGTTGCCGCCGGTCACTTCCACGCTCTCGACGTTGTAGGCCAGGAAGCGTGGGTCGACCTGCCCCACTTTACGCAGCGCTGCCGGATCGATGCGCCTGGCAGCAACCGCATCCTGCTTGCTGATGGCCGGCGTGATCACACCGCTGGTGAGAGCCGTCCCGATAGTGACAGCGTAGATCAGGCGCTTGTGCGCGATACGAATGTTCATGCGGTCATCCAATCCGGGGTCATGAGGTATTCGGGCCTAGGGCTATTTCACGACTACGCGAACCCGGGCGAGGTTCTGGATGCGCGCAAATGTAGCCGTTCGGTCACCTTGCCGGTTCGCCGTCCCGCGCAGCACGGCGAAGTAAGTGCCGGGACGCGTGAACGTGTGGGAGGTCGATACCTTCACGGTTTTCGCCTTTGCCGGCACCTTCGCGCTGATCGGGAAAGTACCGCTGCCATCGAAATCCCAGTCCGCCGCGATCACCGAGCCGGCCCCTGTCGGCACCGTGATCGCACCGTCGAACGACACAGGCTGGCCGGCCTTCACCTCGACACGATCGGAACCGTTGACGCTTAGGGATAAGACGGGCTGGACGCCCTTTCTCGCCTCCGCCGATGGCGGGACGATCACCTGGCCGTCCAAAATCTTGTATTGCGTGCTGGTCGGCGCGGGCACACCCTTCTCGACCCAATCTGCCAAGTCGCGCAGGGCTTGCTGCAGGACCGGGACGTAGCTGACGATCCTCGTCGCGTCTTCGCCCAAACCCTTGGGCGAGAAGTCACCATGGACCGCATGATCGGTGTACCAGAGCCTGAAGTTCTGATCGAAACGAGCCCCAAGATGCTGCTTTACGCGGTTCGCGTACCAGTCGGCTTGCCAGGGCAGCGCCTCCCGGTCCCATAGCGACGAGGCGACGATCATCTTGCCCTCGATCTCGCCAGTCTGCTTGCGGCCGACGGTCGGTATGAACATCGGACCGAGGAGCTTGGGCCGCTGCGGGTACTTAGGCGTGCCATCGGCGTTGCGAAACTGATCCCACACCTTGAACTCGGGGCCAGGCACCTGATGGCGGTGGTAGGTCTCCATCGCCAGAAAGTTGGAGTTGTCGACGGTGACTTCGTCACTATCCTTCAGCAGTGCCGCGACATCGCCGTTGGCGACGCCCAGCACGACGACGTCGCCCACGATCCTCGCCAGCGGGAGGCGTTTGTCACGAGCAGCTCCGGTGCCGATGATCAAGTCGCCACCCAGAAACGGTATCTTCGGTGGAGCAGCTGTCAGGCGGTAGGCGACGACGCGTCGGCCCTCGGCGCCCTCCGGAATCTTGAAAGCGGTATCCACGCCGCCACGCTGCCGTTCGCTGGAGGCATCGAGATTGATCCCCGCCCTCGCCGCTTCGGCCGCGGTCAGAACGTGCGCGACCTTGCTCTTAAACTGCAGCCGTGCGCCTTTAAACTGTGCCGGATCGTCGAACCCCAGGTACCCCGGCTTCGTCCAGAAATCGGTGAAATACGTGGGATCGGCCGCCGCAATGCCCGGATAGAGCGCGGCAAAGCCGTGTATCCCCATGTCTCGCCAGGCGTACCAGGACTGCGGCAAGAACCCGAGGCGGGTCATCTCGCGAAGTGCCTCGGCCTGCAACGAAGTCAGCCCGGCGTAGATGTCGCCGCTACCGCCCGGATCGGCGGCAGATACGACCTGGTCTAGCTTGTCGCCAAGCAGACGCATCACTCGGATTCGCCCGGTGAACATGTTCGGAATGGCTTGGGTCGACCCAACCACGTACGGAACCGCGCCGTCCCATACGCCGCGCGTGTTCTCCATCAAGCCAATCGTCCGGAACGCGCCGCCGCTGCCGCCATACGCGTATCCGAAGGGACGCTTGCCGCCGTACATCTTCTGCGCGACGATACGGGAGTAAGCCGCCGCGTTGGCGTTCGCGCGATAGCCGCCGATGGTAGGATCAGCCTTGGACGTATGTGCCTTGCCGAGGTCCAGCTTGCCGCCGCCGTTAGTCTCGACGAAGTAGGCGCCGCTCGCGATGGCGAAGGCGATTTTGTTGTCCTCGCCGGCAGGCAGTTTCTGGCTGGCGTTCTCGTCATCCGGTACGGGCGTGATGTGCTGGAAGAAGCGGTTCTTGTAGTCAGCCTCGTCCGGAAAATAATACGAGAAGCGCGTTTCCGTGCCGGTAAAGCCTCCATGGACGTAACGATGGCGCACCGGCTGGGTACGCCATTCGTCGACGTCGATGTAAGGCTGCGCGAACTCGCGATCGCCTTCAGTGCGGTACAATGCCGGTTCACTCGGCGGTGGAGACCGGGCGATGGATGTCGGTGCCGTAGTCGATTGACCAAGCGCCAAGCTTGGCAGCGCAATGCTCCCGGCCAGCATCGCCACTGCCATTTGGGCTCGGCAAGGCGCCATCTTCAGCTTAACCGCCTCGGCTCTCGCCTTTAGCTCAAAGTTTCGATCCGTCGCGCGGCCCCGTTGCTGAAGACTTGCCATCAATGCCATCCTTAGAACTTCTTGCTTGCGCCGAGCATGAAGAGCCGTCCAAGTGTGAACTCGTTTGGCGCAGTCGCGAAGCCATTGAGGCCCGTCTGGCGAAACGCGGGCGGATCGGTGTCGAAGACGTTGTTGATGTTGAGCGTGAAGCTCAGATCCTTAAGCAGCGCGCTCTCACCCGGCACATCGTACTTGAAGAACAAGTTGATCGTATCGAAGGCGCCGATCCGATCCTGGATCAACTGCGTGGTACGAACCACATCGAAACCGCTGGTATGGTTCCACGTCACCTGAGCGCGAAGGTTTCCAAGGTTGGCACCCAAAAGCCCTTGCAGCGTCAGACGCGGGTTATTGGCATTCAGTTCGGTCAAGGTCGGTCCGACGGACCCCTTGCTCTTACGGGTAAGCTGATAGTTGCCGGAAACATTGGCATCGATGCTGCCAAACCCGGTCGGCCGGGAATAGTTCGCTTGGAAGTCGATACCGCTGACCTCCAGGCTCTTGAAGTTGCCGGTACGGAAGTCGATCAGCTGGTATACGACCGGGGCGCCCGGCAGCAGGAACGGCGCCACGGCGGCAGCACCACCTGGAACCTGCGCGCCAAAAGCGGCGATCTGCGCAGCCGTTGGGCGGATCGTGACGACGTCAGAGTAGCTCTGGAACAACTGTGATGGTGTCTGGACCGGCGGTGCCAGCAGAATATCTTCAAAGTTGACGTGATAGTAGTTGGCACTCAGGCGGAGCCCGTCGACGAATGGCGGGTTGATCTCAGCTCCCACTGACCACGTCTCTGCCGTCTGCGGCTGCAGGTTCGGACGGGCGCCCTGCAATGCGATCGTGTTGGATCCCGCAGGTGCGGTATCGCCTGATGGCACGGCTGCGGCGATTGGGAACACCTGGATGTTGTTTCGCAGCGATCCTAGCTGATCGACAGGGGTAGGCGCGGTGAAAGATGTGCTCCAGTTTCCACGGATCGTGAGCCAGTCCACCGGCTCGTACGTGACGCCGATCTTGGGATTGAAGGTGTCTCCGAAATCGCTGTACTTGTCGTACCGCGCGGATGCGGACAGCGTAAGCGAGTTGATCCCGCCCACTGCATTGTCGGTACCAAAAATGGGAACGAGTATTTCGCCGAAAACCGAATGAGTGTCTCGGTTATAGGCCGCATAAGGCCGAGTAGCGAGCACGCCTACGCGAATGTCGGAGGCGAAGCGCTGGCGGAAATCCTGCTGCATGTACTCGTAGCCAATTGCCACGCGCACATCACCTCCAGGAAGCGTTAGCAAGCTGCCATCGACGATCGCGCGCAGATCCAGCAACTGGTCCTTTGCTTGTCCGACGTTCTCGTTATCGACGATGTCCGCGATGAGCGCCTGATTGCTTGTCGCCGCCAAATCATAGGGGTTGATGGCGGTCGCCAGCGTCGTCCCACGCCCTGCCGCCGATAGCCGACCAGGGTTAGCCTGCCCGCGGATGAAGAAGTAGCTCGAGCTGCGGCTGTAATTGAACAGAGTGCGAAGCTGCCAGTTGCTGCCGAGCTTTGCCTTCACCTCGGCATTGGCACCCCACTCCTGGAAACCCGAGCCGAGCTTGATAGAGTCCGTACCAAGCACCGGCGCGAAGCTGAAATTGACGGTCTGATTGCCGACCGGATTTGCAGCAATCCGACGATAATAGGGATTGGCGCTGGTGATGGTGACCGAGTTGCGCAGTTCGTTTTCTGACAGCGTGTCACGCTTGCCATAAAAGGCACGAAGATCGACACTTATGAAGTCGTTTAGTTCCTGGGAAAGACTCGCCAGAGCACTATGGCGCTTGTTGCGCGGTACGAACGTTGCATTGTCGCTGGCATCGCAGCGGTTAGCGCCCTGGGCCGCTGCCAGCGAAGGAAGCGGGTAGGTCACGCCATTGAGCAAGACGTTGCCGGGATCGCACTGGATCGAGTTCGGCACAGCGGGATCACGAGAGTAGTCAAGCGCGCGAATAAATTTCCGGTCACGGCCAAACAGAGCGTCGTTGCGTGCAAAGTTGTAAGCGACGTAGAACGAGCCCGAACCCCAATCCTTGCCCGCGATGACGTTGGCATCCGTGGAGCGGTAGTTATCGGCTATGCCGTGCCTGGCATTGACCTCCAGGCCATTGAACCTCCGCCGGGTGATGAAGTTGATCACGCCACCAACCGCATCGGCGCCATAAGTCGATGATCCGCCATCGGTGACGATCTCGACCCGCTCGATCGCGCCGGTAGGTATAAGGTCCGGATCGAGGGTCGCCTGGTTGACGCCAACGCCGGCCAGTCGGCGTCCATCGACCAGAACCAACGTTGCGGAGGTCGAGGCATTCGTCGCGAGCAGGTTGCGAAGGTTGGGCCGGGCAACCTGCAACTGGTTAGGGTTGCCCGCTAAGGTCTGGGTCGGGACAGTGTTGAAGAAGTTGGTGACTTGCGGAACCGTTGCCAGCAATTCGTTGGTACTGGTGGCGCCTTGTGATTGGACGGCATCCTGGCCGACGCTGATGAGGTTCGATCCCACTGGAGCCGCACCGCGCAGCAGCGTTCCGGTCACAACGATGTCATCGACTGACGCCGCATCGCTTTTAGCTTTTGCCTTGGCGGCTTCCTCGCCCTGCGGTCTCTGCGACGCTTGTTGCGCTAGCGAGATGCCGGGCGAAAGTGCTGCGGCCGCGATCCCGGCCAAAAGGCCACACCGCAGGCTGCGGACCGAAGTCACGTTCATCAAACTCTCCCCAATTTATCTTCTCGATGTCTTCGTGTGGCCTCCGGTCATTGCCGGCCAGACCAATAGAGCGCACGATAGGTCTGAGATCAGGCGGTGGCTTTCCCGCCATCTGGACTAAAATGTCGTTTGCGGGACAGATTATCGGTGGCTCAAGCCGGATGGTTACTCCGACGCATGCTCGTCTCGAGGCGCGGCCCCATCTATCCGATCAGAAACGCTTACGAACGGCTTCGAGGCGTCTCGAAGAATCTTTGCGGCTTCATCGCTCTCGCCCAGAACTTCGCCGAGAAGGCGCAGGTCCTTGCGCAACAAAGCCCCGCCATGGCGAAAGCTGCCCGGGTCGGCCATCCTCGAACGGACTTCCAGAGCGAAGCTTTTGCCGCTGCTGTTGAGGAGTAAGTTCAACAGCGCGGAGCGATCCACACCAAGTTTGTCACCGCCATTGAGAACCGCCTCCACAAGCCCAAGGTTCGCTAGCAGAAGCGAGTTATTCAACAGCTTGACGTGCTGGCCGGCGCCAACATCCCCCAGTCGGACGATTAGCCGCCCAAACGTCTCGAAGACCGGCATCGACTTCGCGATCGCGGCAGGCTCACCCCCAAGCATCAACGTCAGTGTACCCGCTTCCGCCGCGGGTGAGCCGCCGCTGACGGGCGCGTCGATCACCTCTACCCCGTGTTTGGCGCCAAGAGTCTCCATCTCGCGGCAAGTCTGCGGATGAATGGTCGAGTGGATCGCTAGGCGTGCTCCAGGCCTCATCGACGGGATCAAGGTTGCACAGACCTCACGCACATCGTCGTCATTGACCACACAAATGCCGACATGATCCGAGTGTGCACCTACTTCCTCCAGCGATGTCACAAAGAGGGCTGTGGTGTTTCGATAAGGCTCGAACGCGGCTTCCCGACGCGCCCAGAGCATCGTGGGAAAGCCAGCGTCGATCATCCGCCGCGCTATGGGTGCGCCTTGGCTGCCAAGGCCGATGAAGCCACAGCTAATTGGGTGGCTGATATCTTCCATTTTGCTTGCCCTCGGCCCTCTCACAAAATCTCAAAGCGACTTAACGGTCCTGCCGCCATCGACGACAAGGATGTCACCGGTGTGGAATTTGGACGCGTCCGATGCCAAGTAAGCGCCTGGGCCCTCTATATCGCTGGGGTATCCCGGACGCTTGAGCGGGGTGATGGCAGAGAACCGCTCGATGATCTGCTGCGCCTTGTCGCTGCCGCTGGTCATTTCAGTCATGATGAAGCCCGGTGCGATCATGTTCACACGCACGTTGTACTCACCCATTTCGACCGCAAGCCCCTTCACCATGGCCGCGAGTGCGCCCTTGGCGCCGGCGTAGTGCTCCATGCCCTTGATGCCGTGAAAAATGGAAAGGCTGCCGCATACGACGATCGAGCCGCCGGGGTCACCCGCTTGCGCGCGATCACGCATGTGACGGGTCGCCTCGCGCAAGGTGTAGAACGCGCCGTGCAGGTTCACGTCCATGAGCGCGTGGTACATCTCGCTGGTCATGTCCGGGAAAGACGGCGCGACTTGCGAGTAGCCGGCGTTGGCGAACAGGCAGTCCACCCGGCCCATCGTCTCGACCGTCGACTTGAAAGCCGCGATTACCGCGGCCTCGTCGGCAACGTCGACGACTTCGTGATGGGTTCGCCCGGCACCGGCTTCGCGTAGCTGTTCCAGCGCCTGCTCGTTGCGGTCACCACGCCGGCCCCAGACCACGACATCCGCGCCCTGCTTGGCACATCCCATCAGGAAACCGAGGCCGATACCGCTGTTGGCGCCAGCTGCCAGAACCACTCGGCCTGTAAGATCGAAAAGATCGCTCATCGCTAATTACTCCGCAACCGGGTGTGCACGTAGATAGTCGGAGAAGTAGGGGGCAAGATCCTGCTTGGTGTAGCCCCAATCCTCCAGCGAATACTCGTGTTTGCCGTGCTTGTTCTGAGGATTGTTACGCATCCAATCCTCCATCGCCGACTGACTGTCAGGCGTCCATTCGTCGCCTAGCCAGTCATAGATCCGCCGCGCCTCAGCAAGGGGATCGCGGACCATGTCCTTGTAGTAGCAGTGGTAAAAGTCGTCCGGCCGCTCCTTGCTGACTTCCAGCGCCCTCGCCGCATGCAGCCCGAGCTGCAGCGGGAAGTACTGACGCATGTATTCGCGGTTTTCGTCGATCTCGCTGAAGGGACGCCCGCCGGCGCGCATCTGCATCGAAGAGCCGAACACCTTGTAGGGATCGCGATGTGTCCAGATTACGCGTGCGTCCGGGAAAGTCTTGAACAGCTGGCGGATGAACAGCGAATCCGATGGCATCTTGAGCACCCAGCGGCCTGGGTTCGTGGTCTGCAGTATCTGCAGCACGCGCTTGCGGTGCGCAAAGGCGGAACTCATGTCCGTCAGCATCAGCCAGTCGTGGTAGACCGGGGTGGTGTTGGTCACCGCCAGCATCAGCGAGCGGAAATCCTGTGCCAACGCATGGACGCATTCCGTGGGACCATCGCCCGGCTCGAAGTGCGCCGCCGCCACCTTGCCGGCAAATTTCAGGATCTCCACGTCCTGCTCCAGCGCCGCAAGGCACCGTGGGTCCGTGCGCAACGCGCCTGGCTCGGCAGGCGGAACCACGTTGGCGGCTTCCCAACGCAGAGGCGTGCGGTTCGCAGGGTCCGCCTCCATCAGGTAGCTCAGCATGGTGGTGCCGGTGCGTGGCAGGCCGAGAATGAATACGGGCCGCTTGATCTCGCTTTGCGCCACTTGCGGATGGACGCGCATGAACTCGTCCACCTCCATGCGGTTGGCGAGCAGGCCGACATAGCGCGCACGAACCGTTTGGTAGCCGCGTTCGGTCAGCCGGCCAGCCTTGTTGTGATCCTTGACGAGGATCTCGAGACCCTCCCGCCAGGAATCGCTGTCCGGGTCCGGCAATCCGCCAGTCTTGGCCCGGGCGGCATCCACGATGTCTTCGAAGCTTAGGTCCATGATTGGGTCCAGGTGTCTACGGTCAGATCAGAACGCCTGTTAACACCGTGCGGGTGCCCCTCGCGCAAGGCGCTTCGTTGTTGCCGAGTGGCCGTGGCTTACGCGGTCGAGCCGCAACCCGCCCAAGAGATCATGAGTAGGAAGACCTTCGCCGACGACGCAACTCGCTTCAGATCGTCTCCTGCAAACGGGAAGCGAGCACCGCGAAGCGCCGACCCACCCGCAATGCCGCGGGTGACAGCGTACACCCATGCAGTTGGAAGATCATGAGCTTGTAGGGAGGGCGAGCGGGTGTACGATGCTGCCGGGCCGACGTTAGCTGGCGTAGGCGTCCCTCTTGCAGCTCACGCGCGGCAGAGAAAGTCGATGTGACCCAGATGAGGTCGGTGGTTGCAGTGAGCCTTGCGGCGCAGCCGAGGTCTTCCAGCATGATCTCCGGTGTTGGCCGAAGCTGCGGATAGCCCATGTCTTGCGCCGTCGTGGCGGGGGCTTCGGTGCTGGAGATCATCCAGGGGAAGTCATCCGGCCTCTTGCCTGTATGGGGCGCCAGCAGGGGATGCCCCGCCCGCACCAACGGGACGATCGGAAAGTTGGCGATGGGATGAACTTGCAGCGTATCATTGGCAGCGCTCCCCTCGCGCCGATGTTCTGCACTAACGAAGAACTCGATCTCCCTGGCCAGCAACATATCCCGAAGATTGTCGAAACTGCGCACGACGACCTGATGCTGCAGGCCCGGAGCGAGTTCGAGTTCCGCTTGCAGTGCCTGGGGCAACAGCGCCGCCGCTGCTGTTCGTGCCATCCCAAACCTTACGCTGGTCTGAGCGCCCGCCTTGAGACGTCCCAGCAACTCGTCGAATGATTGCGACTGCTGCAGTAACGCATTGGCGCCATCGACGACGATGCGCCCCATGGCGGTGAGTTGAACCTTGGTCCTGTCTCGATCGAAAAGCGTCACGCCCAGCGCCGCCTCTACTTGCTGGATACTGCGGGAAAGGGCCGACTGCGTGAGTTCGAGTTCACGCGCCGCGCGGGTAAAGTTCAGGTGCCGGGCAAGGCCGGTGATATGGCGGGCCGCCCGAAGATCGATATTCGTCAGGCTCATCAAGAACGCTCCTTTGATGAATTGGACGGATATCAGGGCACCCCGCTATTCTCAACCCGAACCCGCCAAAGAGCGGCTATGGTCGAGAGGTGAATGCCATGATCTGCATGACGAAGGTCGAGAATAATCGTGATAGATCGGCGCCTGCGCCTTGCGCCATCGGCAACCCTGCTTCGCATAACGCCTACTCGCACGGTCGGCATGACGATGCGCCTCGGTCGGCGGATATCTCGACAGTGGAGGCCAGGGTGTCAGTCGCCTCGGTAACCGCCGAATTGCGCAAGCTTCATCTGACTCGGCCCATCAGCACGAGGATCCACACGGGACGAGGCTACTGGATCGACATGAGCCTCACTGGCCGCACGGGAGATCCCCGCGTGCGCTATCAGGATCGGTGGCAACCTCATCGCATGGAGAAGATCGGCTCGATCATGGCCTTGTGTGGCCGCGAACCCATCTATGGCGTCAGCGGTCCCGGTACCGGCACGTCGGTCGTGTGCCGGATAGAGCCCGAAGCCGCCAGCCGCTGGATGCCTGAAGTCGACGACTGGACCGACGATCAGCTTGTCGCGCTGCTCGATGTCACGAACGACAACGTAAAATCGCTCATGACGCGGCTGGCGGTGGAGTTGCGCAATCCGGGACTGGCTGGCGATCTGATGATCGAACTCATCGCGGGACAACTCATGATCGAGCTGCACCGCTCGCGGCAGGCCGCTGTGCAAGTGTGCAGCGGCGGATTGGCGCCCTGGCAAATGCGTTTGATCGAGGAGCGCTTCAACGATCAGATTCATGACGTTGCCTTGAAGGACGTTGCCTCGCTCTGCGGGATTTCGGTGCGACATCTGACGCGTGCTTTCCGAGTGAGCCAAGGTTGCTCGATCGGCAGCTACTTGTCACGCATCCGTATGGAACGGGCGAAGTCCGATCTGATCGCCGGCGAAAGCATCAAGGTTCTTGCGCCGAGGCTCGGCTTCTCCAGCGTGTCGAGCTTCACCTCGGCCTTCCGCCGCGACGTGGGGATCAGCCCTGCGACCTTCCGGCGATCGTTCCGGTAAACGCACCCCGTGACACAGCTGACGATCGGCAGTGCCAGCGCCGTTGCGGGATCGGGACATCCTGATCGCGGGTTGGACGCAATCACCTCACCGATGCTTCGGCTCGCTCGTCAGTGGTTGCAGCCCCGCCCTTCCCGCGCTGGAAAGCCGCGAACGGCGACGGGAGAATAGCATGGCGGATCCAGACACGCTTTCGGACAAGGGATTGCGGACGGCGCAGATGATCCGCTCGGGCGAGGGTCAGGCCGCAGCGATCGAGCGCGGCCCCGGTATCTGGGAGAGCCGCGGTGTCGGCAACAGCTACCTCGTCGTGACGCCCGACGGTGACGTGATCATCAATGCCGGCACGCTTTCCGATGCCCGACGCTCAAAGGAGCTGTTCGCAGCCGTTTCGAGCAACCCGGTGGCGAAGATCATCCTGACCCAGAGCCATGCCAACCAGTATGGCGGCCTGGAGATCTTCAAGACGCCGGACAACACCGTCATGACTCATCGGTTCTATCCCGCTGAGCGGTCCTACAATGAAATGCTAAGCGCGCACTATCGCCGCGGATCGCGTCGGTTTTTCGGTACCATCACCGGTCGCACCGACGAGATGGTGCCAACCCGTGAAGTCGCTCCCGACGTGTTGATCGGCGATGAAGGGCATCCCTTCACGCTTGGCAACCGGCGGTTCGAGATCATCTGGACGCCAGGCGGCGAAACCCGTTCGGCGGTCGTCGTCTGGTTGCCGGACGATCGGGTCGCGATCGTCGGCAATCTTTTCGGCCCCCTTTTCGGCAACCATCCCAACCTCAATACGGTGCGGGGCGATAAGCCCCGTTCCGCTGCCGAGTTCGTCGCGTCGGTGCAGAAGCTTCGTGCGCTCAAGCCTGTGCAGATCCTGACCGGGCATGAGGACATTCGCGGCGAGGAGCACATCCAGCAAGAGACCACCCGGATCATCGATTCGGTCCAATGGGTCCACGATCAGGTGGTCGCCGGGATGAACGAAGGGACGGACTTGCGCACATTGATGCGCGAGATCCAGACGCCCGACGATCTCCGGCTGACTGAAGAGTACGGCAAAGTCGCGTGGAACGTCCGAGCGATCTGGCATGAATATACGGGTTGGTTCGATCCCAGCTCCGGCACGACGGGCCTTTACGGAGTGCCAGCCTCCACTGTCGCTTGCGACCTAGTGGAGCTTGCTGGCGGCGCTGCCCCCCTCGCCCGCCGCGCGCAGGAGTATGTGCAACAAGGCAAGCCGCTCGAAGCGTTGCACATCCTGGAAGTGGCAAGCGCGGCCGCGCCGCAGGACGAGACCGTCCGCGCCGCCAAGCGCGACGCACTCATGCTGCTGGACCAGCAGACCGGCGGCAAGAACCTGTGGGAGCGGATGTGGATTTCGACCGAGCTAAAGCAACTCGCCGAATAGTCAGATCGGCCACCGCGATGCCCATCAAGAACTGGAGAACTAGCTTTGCGTGAGCCCACCACAGGTTTGGCTGCGGAGGAATGGCGCAAGGGCTGGCGGCTCGTTCTGGCCTCCTCGCTCGGATTTTCATTCTTCTCGGTCATGATGTCCGCGACCGGCCTGTTCATGGAGCCGCTCAGCCAGGCGTTCGGGTGGAGCCGGACTCTGCTGTCTTCGGGTCCCTCGATCGCGTCGGCCAGTCAGGCGCTTCTCGGCCCGTTTTTCGGACTACTTGTCGATCGCCTGGGCACACGACGGCTGGCACTTCCCGGAGTGGCGCTGACGACGGCCACGATCGCCTGCTTCGGGCTGCTGGATGGATCCTCGGCGATGTGGATCGGCCTGTGGCTGTGCTTTGGCATCGTGTCGGTCAGCATTAAGTCTACCGGCTGGACGACGGCCGTCGTAGGTAACTTCGCTGCATCACGCGGGCTCGCCCTGGCTTTGACGCTGGGTGGCACGGCTCTATCCCAAACCCTGGTGCCTCCCATCGGCAATTGGCTGATCACCGACTTCGGTTGGCGCGCCGCGTTCGTCTGGCTTGGTCTCGGCTGGGGCGGCATAACTTTGTTACTTTGCGCGCTGTTTTTCCACGACCAGAACGACAATGCGCGTGTACTAGCGCGGTCTAAGCGCCGGAAAGGCGAGCCTATTGTCAGCACCCTGTCCGGCCTGACGGTCAAGCAAGCGCTGCGCCACTCCGCCTTGTTACGCGTCGCCTTATCGAACTTCATCGTCATGCTACTGACCATGGGCTTGTCGGTTCATCTGTTCCCGATCTTGACCGAGGCTGGCGTATCGCGATCGAACGCAGCGTGGCTGGTCGCCCTGGGCGGCATCTCGGCGATCATCGGGAAAGTGATTACCGGCGTTCTCACCGACCGCTTCAAACCGAACTGGATCGGCGGGATCACGCTGGGAATTGCCGCTCTGGTATTTCTTCTGCTGCTGGACGGCGTACGAACATACCCGTTCATCATCGTTGCCATGATCGTCAACGGATATGCCCAGGGCACCAAGACGCAGATCACCGGCTATCTTACGGCAGGTTACGCCGGTATGCGCAACTTCGGAACGGTATACAGCTTCATGTCGGCACTTATGGCTCTAGCTGCGGGGCTCGGCCCGCTGATAGCCGGCATGGTCTACGACTATTCGGGAGGCTATGGCCCATTCCTGATCATGGGCACGATCGGCTGTGCAGTGGGTGGATTGATCGTCCTTACGCTGCCCCCCTTCCCGGAGCAGGAAGAAGCGGCGACCTCCTGAAGGCCGCCGCTTCCGTTTATTTCAGCTTAGCGCGGTGACTTCGGCCAGTACCCGCTCGGCGTGTTCCTTCCGGCAGATCAGCAAGTCGGGCATGTAGACGTCCTGCTGGTTGTACACCAGCGGGCTCCCGTCGATGCGCGAGCAATGCAGCCCCCAGCCCAGCGCGACCGCCACCGGCGCACACGAATCCCACTCGTACTGCCCGCCCGAGTGCAGGTAGATATCCGCCTCGCCGCGCAGGATTGCCATGGCCTTGGCCCCGGCCGAGCCCATCGGCACCAGCTCGGCGCCCAGCTTGGTCGCAACTTCGGTCGCCTCGCGTGCAGGACGCGTACGGCTCACCACCATGCGTAGCACCTCGGGCGCAGGCGGCACTTCGCCCGGCTGATCCGAACGCAGCACCTGGTCGCAGCCCGGGAGCGCCACGGCGCCCAGCACCGGCGCACCGTCGACCGCTATTGCGACGTGGACCGCCCAGTCGGCGCGCTCCTCACCATACTCGCGCGTGCCGTCGACCGGGTCGACGATCCACACGCGGCTTTGGTTCAGGCGCTCGGCATTGTCCTTCTCCTCTTCGGAGAGCAGGCCATCCTCTGGCCGCTGCTCACGCAAGGCATGGACGAGGAACTGGTTGGCGGTCTGGTCCCCCGCCTTGCCCAGCGACTTGCCCTCGAACAGGCCCGATGCTCGGACCTGCAGGAGGATCTTGCCAGCCTCGACCGCCAGCTTGGCGGCGAGGTCACCATCGTGTGCGATTCCCATCAGGCGTCGCCCAGCAGCGTGTTGACGATCAGGTCCGCCGCCTCCTCAGGCGTGATCGCGGTGGTGTCGATCCGGATCTCGGGGTTGCGCGGTGCCTCGTAGGGGCTGTCGATGCCGGTGAAGTTCTTCAGCTCACCCGCACGCGCCTTTTTGTAGAGACCCTTGACGTCGCGGCTCTCGGCAACGCGCAGCGGGGTGTCGATGAACACCTCGATGAACTCGCCTTCGGGCAGCATCCCGCGCACCATGTCGCGCTCGGCCTGGAACGGCGAGATGAACGCGGTGATCACGATCAAGCCGGAGTCGGTCATCAACTTGGCGACTTCGCCGACGCGGCGGATGTTCTCGATCCGGTCGGCCTCGGTGAAGCCAAGGTCCTTGTTGAGACCGTGGCGCACGTTGTCGCCGTCGAGCAGGAAGGTGTGCCGGTTCATCCGGTACAGCTTCTTCTCGACCAGGTTGGCGATCGTCGACTTGCCCGAACCAGAGAGGCCGGTGAACCACAGCAGCGCCGGCTTCTGGTTCTTGAGATCGGCGTGCTGCTTGCGGCCGATGTCGGTCGCCTGCCAGTGCACGTTCTGCGAGCGACGGAGCGAGAAGTTGATCATGCCCGCAGCCACGGTGGCGTTGGTCATCTTGTCGATCAGGATGAAGCCGCCCAGCGTGCGGTTGTCGGCGTAGGGCTCGAACACCACCGCCTTGTCGGTGGTCAGCTCGGCCACGCCGATGGCGTTGAGCTCGAGCGTCTTGGCCGCCATGTGCTCCATGGTGTTCACGTTGACCGTGTACTTGGGCTCATGGACGGTGGCCGAGACCATCTGCGTGCCGAGCTTGAGCCAGTAGGCGCGACCAGCGGTCATCGCCTCGTCCGCCAGCCACACGAAGGTGGACTCGAATTGGTCGGCGGTCTGCGGCGGATTGTCGGCGGTGGAGATCACCGAGCCGCGCGAGCAATCGATCTCGTCGGCAAAGGTGACGGTGATCGACTGGCCGGCGGTCGCCTCTTCCAGGTCGCCATCCCCCTCGACCCCGCCGAGGGTAGGCATGGTGACGATGCGGGTGATCGTGCTGGTCTTGCCCGAGGGCAGAACGCGAATCTTGTCGCCCGGCTTGACCGAACCCGTCGCGATCAGGCCCGAGAAGCCACGGAAGTCTAGGTTCGGGCGGTTGACCCACTGCACCGGCAGGCGGAACGGCTTGTCGGCATCGACCGAGCTCAAGACCTCGACGGTCTCGAGATGCTCGATCAGCGTTGGCCCGGTGTACCAGGGCGTATTGTCGGACTTCGTGGTGATGTTGTCACCCTTGAAGCCGGAGATCGGCATCGCGGTGAACGTGTCGATCCCGATCGAGTGCGCGAACTCGGTGTAGTCCTTGACGATCGCATCGAACACGGCGTGATCGTAATCGACCAGGTCCATCTTGTTGACGGCCAGGACAATGTTCTTGATGCCGATCAGGTGACACAAGTACGAGTGCCGGCGCGTCTGCACCAGCACGCCCTTGCGCGCATCGATCAGGATCACGGCCAGGTCGGCGGTCGAGGCGCCGGTGACCATGTTGCGGGTGTACTGTTCGTGACCCGGGCAATCGGCGACGATGAACTTGCGCTTTTCGGTGTTGAAGAAGCGATAGGCGACGTCGATGGTTATGCCCTGCTCGCGCTCGGCGGCGAGGCCGTCGACCAGCAGCGCGAAGTCGATGTCCTGGCCTTGCGTGCCGACCTTCTTGGAATCGGCGGTCAGCGCATCGAGCTGGTCCTCGAAGATCATCTTCGAATCATACAGCATGCGCCCGATCAGCGTGGACTTGCCGTCGTCGACGCTGCCGCAGGTGATGAAGCGCAGCATCGTCTTGTGTTCGTGGCTCTCGAGGTATGCGTCGATGTCCTCGGCGATCAGGCTGTCGGTGACGTAGACAGCATCCTTGGTTGCGATATCGGACATCAGAAGTACCCCTGCTGCTTCTTGACTTCCATGCCAGCGCCGCCGGCATCCTTGTCGATGGCGCGGCCCTGCCGCTCGGACGTGGTGGTGAGCAGGGTTTCCTGGATCACCTCGGGGAGGGTCTTGGCGGTGCTCTCCACCGCGCCGGTCAGCGGGTAGCAGCCCAGCGTGCGGAAGCGGATCGAGCGCTCGACCGGCACTTCGCCGGGACGCAGCGGGAAGCGATCGTCGTCGACCATCAGCAGCATGCCGTCGCGCTCCACAGTGGGGCGCTTGTCGGCGAAGTACAGCGGCACGATCGGGATGTCGTTGAGGTGGATGTACTGCCAGATGTCGAGCTCGGTCCAGTTCGAGATCGGGAACACGCGGATCGACTCGCCCTTCGCCTTGCGGGCATTGTAGAGGTTCCACAGTTCCGGGCGCTGGTTCTTGGGGTCCCAGCCATGCGACGTGGTGCGGAACGAGAAGATGCGCTCCTTGGCGCGGCTCTTTTCCTCGTCGCGACGGGCGCCGCCGAAGGCGGCATCGAAGCCGTACTTGTCGAGCGCCTGCTTCAGGCCCTCGGTCTTCCACATGTCGGTGTGGAGCGCGCCGTGGTCGAAGGGGTTGATGCCCTTATCCTTGGCTTCCTGATTCTGGTAGACGATCAGTTCCATGCCGCTCTCGCGCGCCATCGTGTCGCGCAGCTTGTACATTTCCTTGAACTTCCAGGTCGTGTCGACGTGGAGCAGCGGGAATGGCGGCGGCGAGGGATAGAACGCCTTGCGCGCAAGGTGCAGCATCACGGCGCTGTCCTTGCCCACCGAGTACATCATCACCGGCTTTTCAGCTTCGGCAACGACCTCGCGAAGAATGTGGATCGCCTCGGCTTCGAGACGATCGAGGTGCGTCAGTGTTGTCATGTGCCTCTTCCGATCTGTTCGGTCGAGGCGCTCATTACAGCTACGCGTCGCTTCATGACCTACCAAATGGGAGTATGAGAAAACATGAGCTGCTTTGATGGCTGATTACAGACGCTAAAGTCCCGATAAAGCAAAGCCGGCACATGCAAGCTCAAGGCTCGCCAGTTCATGCGCCCCGCTCCAATCGCGCGCTAAATGCGCACAGGAAGCACTCACATTGCTTCTAGCGCTCCGAGAAATACGTCCACGACAGCCATAGTCTCCGCATGGCCCATTTGCACACCCAAGTGTTCTTCGCGATTGAGGGATAGACCGAGGCTGCTCGCGATGGTGGCGATAACTACCGGTGCCAAGCGCTGATCATTTGTCGCAGGCGGGAGGGCGGCGGTAATCGCATCCACCTGAATACGGCGGGACATCTCGATGAAGTTAATGACTTCACTCCGGAGATCCGGAATGCGGTGCGCAAGTGCTGTATATTCGGAGATAAGGCGAGCATCGTGGGAGTTATAGCAAAGCTGCCATAGCTCCCGCACAGATCGCTGCGACGCACTTGCGTCGCGCAGCCGCTGCAAGTCTCGCTCTGACGAGCGCTTGAACAGTGCGACGACAAGATCATCCATGGTGTGAAAATAGTAATAGACGAGGCGCTGCTTCACACCAATCCGCTCGGCGATGCGGCGCGAGGTCAACTCTGCATGGCCTTCCTCGCGGAGGATATTCTCCGCGCCGTCGAGCATCGTGTTCCAAACCTCTGAGCCTGGCGGGCCCATACGTCTAGCTGGTCCTGGCTTCGTCGTCGTCATCAATCCCTACCTTGAACATCGACCTAACCTGCCTGCATCCGAGCGTAAAGGTCGCGACATCCACCCCACTTGACACTACGACCAGCTTGCTAACAATATGACGAACAAAGATGGGAGAAAGCGATGGGCAACGATTCGGAGCGCCTTGCCGGCAAGGTCGCGATCGTCACTGGCGCAGGTCAAGGCATCGGCGAAGCGATTGCGATTGGTTTCGCGGCGGCGGGGGCGAAGGTGATCGTCACCGGCCGCACCGAGAGCAAATTGGACGAGGTCGTCGCGAAGATCTCAGCCAGCCGCGGCACAGCGATCGGCGTAGCGGCTCTCGCAGGCAACAAGGAGCATGCAGCGCTTACAGTCGAGCGCGCAATTGCCGAATGGGGCCGCGTCGACGTTTTGGTCAACAATGCACACACCTTCACCGACTACCTGCCTATCGAGGATCCCCGAATGGAAGAGAACTGCATGGTCGACATTCAGTCGGCCTTCTTTGGCTCTTTGCAACTTATGCAGCTTTGCCAGCCACACATGGTCAAGCAAGGCGGCGGCTCGATTATCAACATGGGCACTGGGTTTTCGATCCGCTGCGAACCCGGCTTTCTCGCCTATGCCGCTACCAAGGAAGCGGTCCGCGTGTTGACGAAGACCGCCGCGAAGGAGTGGGGCAAACACAAGATCCGGGTGAATACGGTGCTCCCGTCTGCACTGACACCCAAGTCGATCTGGTACCTGGAAGACAGCGGCACCTATGACCAGGAACTGGCCAAGGTCGCTCTGGGCCGTTTCGGCGAGCCTCAGGATATCGCACCGACAGCGATCTTCCTCGCTAGCGACGACTCCGCCTTTGTGACCGGTCAGACGATCGGCGTCGAAGGCGGGACGACGATGCTTTGACCGTCATGAGCATGGAGGCAAGGGTTGCCATCGTTACGGGCGCCGCATCCGGAATGGGGAAGGCGACAGCACTGCGCTTTGCCCGCGACGGTCACGCGGTGGGCCTCCTCGACATCGACGGTGATGGCGCAGATGCCGTCACCGCCGATATCATTGGGGCGGGCGGCAAGGCCGTCACCTTGAAGGCCGATTTGGCAGATCGAGGGCAAATCGAGGAAGCGGTGGCCAAGGCACGCGCCACGCTCGGTCCCGTCACGATCATCGTGAACAACGCTGCGCTCGAAAGTTTTGCGCCCGTCGCCGACATTGTCGACGCCGAGTGGGACAAGCTGATGAACGTCAACCTCAAGGGCGCCTTTCTCCTGATCCAAACGGTCCTGTCGGACATGGTCGCTGCCGGATGGGGTCGGATCATCAATGTGTCGGCCTTTGGCGCGCAAGTCGGGGCGCCGAATATGGCACTTTATACCGCAACCAAGGGCGGCGTGATCTCGATGACGCGCTCGATGGCGGTCGAACTTGGCCGGCAAGGCATCACGGTCAATTCGGTATCACCCGGCTTCATCGACACGCCGATGGCTCGACGCGCGATCGATGGTGATCTGTTCCCGGTCCCCTACGAACAGATCATCGCCAGCTATCCGATCCCCCGCCTCGGGCGCCCAGAAGAGATAGCCGCCGCATGCGCGTTCTTCGCCTCGGACGACGCCGGCTATGTCACGGGCCAGCTACTCGGCGTGAACGGCGGCACCGCCTTTTGACCGCGAGTATCAAGAGAGAAACACGCATGAAGAAGTTCATCGATCACGTGTGCTGCGTGCGCGGGATCCGGCGCCCCAAGAATATCCTGGGCCAGATCGCCGATATGAAACGCGTCAAACCGTTCGTCTCGGCTCAAGGAGGCTAAGCCGATGGCTGTCACCGATGTTTCGAGCCACCCGCTTGCAGACCTCATCTCGCTCAGAGGCCGCAGCGCCGTCGTTACCGGTGGTGCACAGGGGCTGGGCAAGGCAATAGCTCGGAGGCTCGCGGAAGCCGGCGCTTCGGTGCTAATTGGCGACCTCAAGGTCGGGCAGGCCGAAACCGCTGCCGTTGAACTCAGTGCGAGTTACGGCACCAAAGTGATCGCAGCCGGGCTCGACGTGACAGACAGCGCCTCGATTGCCGCCATGGGCGCGCTGGCCGTCCAGGAACTGGGCGGCGTCGACATCTGGGTGAACAACGCTGGGCTGTACCCCAACGTCAGCTTGTTCGAGATGACGGACGAGGCTTGGGACCAGGTAATGGCGGTGAACCTGCGCGGAGTGTTCGCCTCCTGCCGCGAGGCGGCGCGTCGCATGATCGACGCCGGCAATGGCGGCGTCCTGATCAACATCGTATCGACCGCCGGCTTCAGCGGTGTGGCACCAGGCGTAGCAGCCTACGTCGCATCGAAGCACGGGGTCCGCGGGCTCGTGCGTCAACTGGCGATCGAGCTCGCCCCCCACGACATCCGCGTGCTCGGCGTGGCTCCGACCTTTTGCGAGACCGAGGGCAATACGGCGGCGCTAGCCGCCCTGCCCGAGCGTGTGCGTCAGGAAATCTCCGCGACCTTAATGTCCAAGCTGGGTCGCGTCGGCGTTCCGGACGACATCGCCCGTGTTGTCCTCTTTGCCGCCTCAGACATGGCGGCTTTCATGACCGGCAGCACCCTGCTCGCCGATGCTGGTGAGGTGGCCTGAACCAATGACCGACTTCTCACAAACCGATATCTACACCGACGTTTCGCTCGTCGACGATCCCTGGGCCTACTTCGAATATCTGCGTGACCAAGGGCCCATCGCGCGACTTCCGCATCGAAACGTGCTGGCGGTTACGGGCTTCGAGGAGGCGCTGGCAATCTACGCCGACACGGCGAGCTTCTCGTCAGTCAACGCGGTGACCGGCCCCCTCCCCGACCTGCCCTTCTCACCCAACGGCGATGACATCGCGCGAGCTGTCGCCGATTATCGCCCGCAGATCCCCTTCGGGCTGGAGGTTGCCGGGCTAGACGCACCGCTTCATGGCCCGATGCGATCGCTTCTGATGCCGCTGTTTACACCGGCCAGGCTCAAGGCGATGGCGCCCAAGTTTCGCGCCGTGGCAGACGAACTGATCGGTCGCTTCCCTGCGTCCGGCTCGGTGGAGTTTATCGGCGACTACGCCAATCCACTTGCGACGCTGATCATCACCGAACTGCTCGGTATTCCGGCTGAGGATCGGCCGATCTTCCTGGAGGCGTTCGGCCAGGGAACGCCCGCAGAAATCGGCGCCTCGGTAGCGGACATCGCAAACAATCCACTAGTGGCGATGGGCATGCGGATTGCAGGCTACATCGCAGAACGCCGGGCCGAGCCACGCGAGGATCTGCTCACCCAGCTTGCTCTGTCGCGCTTTCCTGACGGATCGGAGCCGACTCTCGAAGAAGCGGCGCGCGTCGCATGCTTCCTGTTCGGCGCGGGTCAAGACACCACCGTCAAACTGCTCGGCAATTCCTTGCGCTTGCTGGCCGAGCGGCAAGACCTTCAGGCGAAGGTACGCGCTGAGCCGACGCGTGTACCTGATTTCGTTGAGGAGATGCTGCGCTACGAAGGGTCGATCCGCGCAAGCCACCGGTTGTGTCAGCGCTCGACCGAGGTTTGCGGCTATCCTATTCAGGCCGGCACGACGGTCTGGATCGCGAATCTTGCCGTCAACCGAGACCCTCGGCGTTTCGCAGACCCGAACACCTTTGACATGGACAGGCCTAAGCTGCGGGAACACCTTGCATTTGGACGTGGCACGCACACTTGCGCCGGCGCCCCGCTCGCTCGCGCCGAGACGCGGCTGAGCCTTGAACTTCTTCTTGAACGATTCGCCACCATCACCGTCGATGAGGGCAGGCATGGGCCCGAAGGCGCGCGGGTGTTCCACTACGAAAACAGCTACGTCCTACGCGGCCTTTCGGAGCTGCACCTGCGTCTCGAAGAGGCGCGCTAAAACGGCGTGAACTGAATGTGCAATTCGGCAAGACTGCGAAAGGTGTAGGTCGGCTCGAAGCGATAGCGACGCTCGGCTTCGGGCCCGTGATGGTCCTCGGAAATGCGAATGTCCGTTACCCGCGCCAGCAGGCGCTCAATGGCGATCCGTGCTTCCATGCGACCGAGCGGCGCCCCCAAACAGCCATGAACACCGCGACCAAAGCCCATGTGGTCGCGCACGTGTGGCCGGTCGATGTCGAAGCATTCGGGATGCTCGAAGTGCGTTGGGTCGTTGCTGGCGGCGTTGTAGCAGACGGTGAGGATCGTGCCTGCGGACACCTCGACCTCACCCAACCTCGTGTCCGCAAGCGCGAGGCGATAGGCGACCTTCACTGGCGCATCGTAGCGCAGCACTTCCTCGATGAAGTCCGGTATGCGCGCGGGCTCCGCCTGCAAGCGCTGCTGCAGCGACTTGTTCTCACCCAAGATCAGGATTGCCATCGCGATCAGCCGCGATGTCGTATCCTGACCCGCGCCGAACAGGAAGCGTGCGAGACCCGACACGATATCGAAATCCGGTGTCGACCCGTCTTTGAACTTCGCATGGATGAGATCTGACATGAGATCGCCTCGTGGATTGTCGAGCCGATCGCGCAGGTATTCATCAAAGCGCGGCTTCATGAAGATCAACGGATCTGGGCCGACCTTGTGAACGGCATCGCCGTCGATCTGGCTCGGCGGCGCGCCGATTAACTCGAGCAGTTCGGCCCGGTCGTCCTCAGGAATGCCCATAAGATCGGAGATGGCGTAGATGGTCGTAGCGTGCGCATACTGGGACACGACGGAGCACTGGCCTGTGCTGATGAACCGATCGATCAGCCGGTCGGCCAGGCTGTTCAGATACTCCTCGTTCTGCTTCAGGCGCTTGTACGTAAGTAAGCTTCCCAGCAGCATGCGATGCTCCTGGTGGCGCTTACCGTCCATGCAGACGAGATGATCGGACCATGGCAGTTCGCCTCGATGCGCGTCCAACTGGCTACGGATGTCGCTGCCCTGCGGGGTGAACGGCAGCCCTGGAATCGGACCGACCACCGAGCAGGCGTTTGAGAACAGGCCCGTCTTGTCGTTGAGGATTTCAAGAGCCTCGGCAAAGCCAGTGACCATCAGCGTACCGTGATAGACCTCGCGCTTGATTGGCCCTTGCGAGCGCATGAGGTCGAAATAGCTTTTCGAATCAGTGATCACATCTGGATCGCTGAAGAAATCGGGCGCTGATGTGATCATGGGTAAACCCGGCTCTTATTCACGGAATGCCCTGTTGCAACCGTGCTCGTCATTATGTTAGCAGGCAGCTAGCACGGTTGTAAATGCCGAGGCGAGTGGGAGGACGTCATGAGCGAAGCGGCGACGAGCGCGTTCCATAAAGTGGCGTCGGGCCTCTATCTTGAGGGACTGGCAATAGACCTCGCGCGGGATGTCATATGGTACAGCGACGTGATCGCCGGCGGCATCCATGGCGCAAAGCCGGACGGCACAAAGGTCAGCTCGTTCAACGAAGGTCGCATGTGGACCGGCGGCGTGATGATGAACCATGACGGCGCGGTCTTGTCGACGGGCGCAGGCGGGATCATGTGGAACCACCCCGAGACCGGCAAAGCCGGCTGGCTGCTCGACCGCCTAGATGGTCAGCCGATCAACGGCATCAACGAGATGATCCCCGACGGTACAGGAGGCATATTCTTCGGCACCAACGACATTGAGATGGTAATCGAAGGGCAACCGACCCGCCCCACCGAAATTTGGCGACTGACCGCGGACCGCCGAGCCATCAAACTCGCCGACGGGATCGGCTTCACGAACGGCATGGCTTACGATGCCGAACGGCGCCGGTTCTACTGCAATGATACTTTCCTTGGCACCTGGGCGTTCGATGTGGCGGACGACCTGACGCTGCACAATCGCCAGCTGTTCCTTGCAAAGGAAGATGCCGACGGCATGGCACTCGATGCAAAGGGCAACCTGTGGGTGACCGGTTTCCGCTCAGACTTCTGCACTCGCATTGCGCCCGATGGGACCACGCTCGACCGCTTTGAGACGCCTGCCGGGTCCATTACCCAGCTGCGTTTCGGTGGCACGGACGTGCGTGATCTCTATCTCAACTCGGTGCCGGCAGACGGCGGCGACACCTTGAAGGAGGGCGGTGAGATCACCGCGCAAAACTCCTTCCTCTTGCGCGGCCGGTCCGACTTCCCCGGGCTTCCCATCCCACCTGCCCGCTTTGATCTGTCGAAAGGATAACCCATGTCCGAGCAAGCTCCCGTTGTTCTCGTTACCGGCGCAAGTCGCGGTGCGGGTAGAGGTATTGCCGTCGCGCTCGGCGCGCATGGCTGCACGGTCTACGTCACTGGCCGGTCGAAAGCGTCAGGCGACCACCCTCTACCGGGAACGATCTACGAGACCGCCGATGCCGTGACCCAAGCCGGCGGTAAAGGCATCGGCGTGGCTTGCGATCACGCCGACGATGCGCAGGTCGCAGCGCTATTCGCCCAGATCAAGAACGAGCAGGGCCGTCTTGACGTGCTCGTGAACAATGCGGCGGCGGTGTATGACGAGCTGACCATGCCCGGTAATTTCTGGGAAAAGCCGCTGAAGCTTGCCGACATGATCGATGTCGGCATTCGCAGCAGCTACGTCGCCTCCTGGTATGCCGCGCCGATCATGACGAAGCAGGACAAGGCACTGATTGTCTTCACCTCAGCCTCAGGCGCGGTGCACTACTCGTTCGGCGCGGCTTACGGCGCGCACAAGGCCAGTCTCGACAAAATGGCTCATGACATGTCGGTCGATTTCGCCGAGGCCAAAAGCCATGTTGCTGCGGTTTCCATCTGGATGGGTGCCGTGCTCACCGAAAGACTTAAGATGGTCATTGCCTCCGATCGCGAAAAGTTTGGATCGTTGGAAGGCATATCGGAAAGCCCTGGGTTCACCGGAGATCTCATCTGGGCGCTATTCAACGATCCTGCACTGGCGCAGAAGTCGGGCAAGACCTTCATCGGTGCCGAACTGGGCCGGGAGTACGGCGTCACCGATCAGGGCCGCCAGCAGCCCTCCTATCGCGACACCCATGGCTCTGTGCCGTTCACCTATCAGCCGACGATCATCCGCTGATATTATGCCCATAGACACTGACACGCGCCGCCAAATCGAGACACGTCACGATGACGTGCTCGGCCAGCCACCTCGCATTGCTCCCGTAGACCGCCAAGTCGCAGCCGCTCAGGTCCAGGAGACCACCCGGCAGCTGATCGTCGGCGTTGGCGGCCCCGCCGACATGCCGCTACCGCCGGTCGACGCCATCCCGGAAATCATGTTCACGCTTTGCCGCTTTCCCACGCTGTGGCAGGCGGTGATGGACGTGACCGTGCCACTACAAGGGCCAGCGAGTACCCTGCCGCCGCGTGACCGCAAGCTGGCCATCTTGCGCACGGGTTGGCTTTGTGCGGCTCCCTACGAGTTCGGCGAGCATGTCGCGCAGGCCAAACGCCTCGGCTTCAGCGAAGACGAGATTGAAGCTACCACAACTGGCTCGATCGCTGCGCGATGGGACGAGCATGAGCGCGCGATCCTGAAAGCGGTCGAGGAACTGCACGAAAATGCGATGGTCAGCGACCGGACATGGAACAGGCTCGCTCAGCGCTTCGACGAGCAGCAGATGTTCGAACTCCTGATCTTGATTGGGCAATTCACCGCTACAGCTTATTTCCAGAACTCGCTGCGCTTACGGCTTGAAGCAAACAATGCGGGCTTGGCGGCGCGCTGATCGGAGAGGGAACATGAGCGAAGACATCGACATAGCTGAGCTGAAGGCGACCGTTCGGCTTCTGAAGGATCGCCAAGACATCCTGGATGTCATCGTGCGCGAATCCCGAGGGCGCGACCGCCACGATGCCGAACTCACCGCGAGCTGCTACTGGCCCGAGGGCGCGGACGAGCATGGCCCGGTTCCGTTTCCCGCAACTGCATACCCTGAGATCGCCAACAAGGGCCACGCGGCGGCTTTCGGAATGAACCAACACAACCTGGCCAATCATACCTGCGAGATCGACGGCGAAATCGCATACTGCGAGACTTACGTCGTTGGCACGATGCTGTCACATGATGGCCTGACCTGCACGATCGCGGCCGGCCGCTATATGGATCAGCTGGAGAAACGGAGCGGCGAATGGCGCATCATGTGGCGCCGTTCAACCGTCGAGACCGCTATGCAGGGCGATGCCTCCTGGCTACACACGCAGTCGGTCAAGGGCTTTCTCAAGGGCACGCGTGACCGCGAGGACCTTTCTTACCAGAGGCCAATTGTGATTGGCGGACCGGGTGCGCACTGGTGAGCCTATTAAGCAAGAGAGCAACCGCAACAAGGCACCAATAAAACTGATCGACGGCTCGAGCGGGTCAGGGCGATCCAGCGTCAGCGACCTTAAAGCACTTTGCACACCTGAGATAACTAAGCTGCCGCATGGGCCTACACGGATCGTCAAACCCAGGGACATCAGCCTCCTCTGCAATCCAATAGTCGGTTGCGTACTCGTGAAGCAGGTGTACGCTCGCGCATCCTTGACCACTGCGGCGCGCTACCGCCAACTGTGCACACTAGATTGAGATGAACGAGCGGCGGCGTTCGGGCACGCCGTCGTGCCACCTGGATGATTGGAATGAAGGGCGATCAGTTCCGACGCTGTTTCGTCAACGAACGGCAGCTTGCTCAACTCGGCGCACATAAGAAACACCAAATAGGCTCTGATCGGCTAGATCGACAGCAACCAACGCGAAGGTTCACCAGCGATCGCCGGAGTGCGTGATCTACATTGCGGCTAAATCTATGACACGCTTGCTCTATCTCTGATATCTTCTCAAGTTTCAATGCTATTTGCATTACGGCGTCTCCGCCAGCGGCGCTCGTATCGGCTTGATTCTGCTTGATATATTTGGAGCGTCGCCCGGGCTCCCGCCACGGGCCAGCCGAGCCAAGGTCCCTGCCGATGCCGGGAACGGTGTGGCAGCCCCGGGAGGACGTTTTGTCCTGCTTACTCGGAAGGGGCGAGGAAGGCCAAACCCAGAGCGTCCTCGTCTGCTGTCACGGCGGCGAGCTCGGCTTTCGCGGCGGCAATCCGCGCCTGCGCCTCGATCAGCTTCACTTCCGCGTTAGTGGCGTTCTCCTCGCGCTGGTTGACCAGGAAGAAATCGCTCGAGCCCAGCTCGAAGCGGCGGCGTTCGGCGACTGCCAGTCGTTGCGCAAGAACCTGCTCCCGGGCGCTTGTGTCCACAAGCTGGTTCGCAGTTTCCACTTCGATGCCGATGGCCATAACCTCCACCCGTATCTTTTCCGCCAGGAACTGCTGCTTGACCGTCAGCTCTTCGATCTTGGCCTGGCTTTCGGCCAGCTTGCCCTTCGCCTTGCGGTTCTGCAGCGGGACCTTGAACGTCACGCCGACAATCATCTCAAGCGGCGTGCGACTGGGGCCGCCAAGCCCCTCACGCCCGACATCCTTGGCCACCTCACCGCTCAGATCCAGCCGCGGCTTCAGATCGTTGCGCGCAAGCGCCAACTTGATGGTGGCCTTGTCGATCTCTTCCAGCAGGATCGCGAAATCGGGGCGGCCTTCCAGATTGAAGGCGGGATCGATCCGGATCCCATCGAGCGCGGTCGCGTCATCGGGCAAGCGGGATTCATCGACGACGATCGGGGTTCCTGCGGCATCGCGATAATAGAGCGAAAGCTTTACCGCCGCTGCGTCGAAACTCTGCCTGGCTTCGATGACGAGGGCTTCGCGCTTGACGAGGTTGGCCTCGTTCTCGGTCAGCAGGATCGATGCCTTGGCGCCCAGCCTGACCTGGCGTTCGATGCCGTAAGTCCGCTCCTGTGCAAGCGACAGCAGCGCCTCGTATGCGCTCAGCTTCAAGCCGGCGGCGACCCATTTCTGATAGGCGTCCACAGCCCGGGCCTGAACGCCGATGCCGGTCGCCTTCGTCTCGAAGCGGGCAATATCGATATCGTTAGCGGCAAGTTGAAACTCTGATCGGCGCGCATCGATAACCCGATCGCGCAGCAGCGAATAGAGGGCGCCGATCTTCACTTCGCCCAACCGGTTGGTGTAAGCCTTGTCCTCGTAGATCGGGAAATCGCCGCGAGAGGCGCGATACTGGCTGTAGACATAGCCGCCGTTGCCCATGAGCGGCTGCTCGGCCTTGCCGGCCAGCTCCGTACCATCATAGTAGCCAGCGACACGGCTGCGTCCCTCCAACGCGAAAACGGTGTCGAATGCCCCTTGCGCGGTCAATGCCCTGGCTTCGGCCTGACGCGTGCGCGCCAGCGCGGCGATGATGTCCGGCGCCGAGCGGGCCGACGATCGCAGCACCGCCTGCAACGTCAGCGGACCATCGGCGTCCGCCACTCGTGACGATGCGGTGCCCTGCTGCCCCCACGCCACCATGGGCGTGGCGGCGATCAGCAGCGCTGCCAATCCCGACGCGATGCGCATGGCTATTTCTTCTTCTTTTCTATCGAGCTTTTCTCGGCCTTTTCCTGGGGTTTCTGGGCAACTTCGTCCTGGCCGTAGTTCAAGGGAAAATCGTTGAGTTGGCGCCACAGTTCATACCCAACGGTAACGTTGTCGCCCTGAATCCAGCCGAGCACCTTGCCGCCCTGGCGCACGAAGCGCCGCTCTGGCCAGGCTGGAGTGCCGGGTCTGGGCTCGACCAGCACGCGGAACAGCCCGTCGGGTCGCGGCGTCGGATCGACCGATCGCACCTGGCCATCGTAGATGCCCACAGCGAAGGCGGGCCAGCCGCTGAACTGAAAGGCCGGGAAGCCTTCGAACTCCAGCCGCACCGGTCGTCCCTGATCGACCAGCGGCAAGTCGCGGCCATCGACATAGAGTTCCACCGCACGCTCGATCTGTTCGGGTGCGATCGTCGCCAGCACGGTCCCTGCAGAAATCAGCGCACCGCCCGCGGCGGCGTTTAGGTTCTGCACCCGGCCACTGCGAGGAGCCGTCACCAACTGGGCCGATTCCCGCCTCTGGCGCACCTCGAGCTGCTTCAGTTTCGCGCGCGCCTCGGCCAGTTTCGCATTCGCGTCGGCGACCTTGATCTGCGTCTGCTCGTAATCCCTGCGCGCGGCGAGCCCTTCGGCGTAGAGCTGGGCGGTACGGCCGACGTCGATGGAGGCAACCGCCCGCGCCTGTTCGATCGCGGCGATCTGCGCCACGAGCTCGGCCTTTTCAGCGGCGATGCGCTCCAAGAAATTCGGATCGACATCCACGACCTGAACGATCGGCTGGCCGGCTTCCACGAGTTGGCCGTCACGCACGAAGAACCGCTGGATGCGGCCCTCGATCAGTGAGGTGACCTGCTGGGGCCGGTCCTCCGGGTCGAGCGAGATGACCTGACCACCGCCCTGCGCCGTTTGCCGCCATGGGACGAAGAGGATGGCGATCACCAGGCACAGGCCGATCACGATCAGCCACGTCACGACGATGACGACCCGCGGCGGCCTCAGCCCGGCCAGAGACGGGAAATGCGTGAGCTGCGTCTGGCTGATCGTCACGCCTTGCCCTCCTGCGCTTCGAGGAAGCGCACAAATTCGGCGTGGTCCTTGAAGCGATGCTGCGCCTGTGCCCCCAGCCACATGCAGCTGTCGACCTCCAGGGCATCCGGGCGGGCAGTGAACAGTAGGACGGTCGTTCCGTGGTTGCGCAATGCCTTCAGCGTGTCTTGCAGCGGCGCGGCGGGCACCATGTCATAGAGTTGGGAGAGCAACAGCACCTTTGGCCGGCTGAGCAGGGCAGCCGCTACTTTCAGCTGCATGACCTCCACGATCGAAAGCGGAGACCCCGAGCTTGCCAGTTGCGTGTCCAGACCTTCCGGCAGGCTGGAGATGCGCGCTCCGAGGCCGACTTGTTCCAGCACCCTGATGATGCTGGCACCATCGTCGTTTCCTCCCGCCGCAAGCTTCAGATACTCGCGGATCGTGATGTCGACGATCGTCGGCCGGTTCAGCACCATCACGGCGGACCGCAGCAGGTACATATCGAAGCTGCCCAGGTCGCTCCCGCCGATCGTCACCAGCCCCCTGTCGGGATGGGCATGGCGTTTGAGCAGCAGTGCCACTTCGCCTTCGACGCCGGCATCGGCGACGATGGCAGTCTGCTCGCCGTCGCCCACCGCGAAGTCGAAGCGCGATGTGCCGCGGTGTACACCACGAAAACGGACCGATCCGTCGGGCGGCGCCTGCCCGCTGAGGCCGACCGGTTCCTGGGGAATGGCGAAGATCTGCGACAGCTCCTCGGAGCTTGCCACCAGATCGTAAAACGTATCGAGGTACCAGCCCAGCTGAAAGATCCCGTAGAAGACGCCGGACATGATCAGTTCGGCCGCGACCAGCTGACCGATCGACAACTGTCCGGCCAGAATGAGGCTGCCGCCCAGGGCAAGCAACGCCGCTGCGGCGAAGGCGTAAACCAGGAAGTATCCCAGCGCTTGCGCAAAGCTGTAGCGGAAGTAACGGCGATGGGCTCGGATGTAGTTGGCGGTTACCGCCTCCGATCTGTCCATGGCGAAATCGAGATGACGCGCCGATTTGTAGAAGCCGTTCGACGCACCGACGCTTTCCAGCCATTGCGCCGCCTCATGCTTGGCATGCGAGAGTCCTACCGCACCCGTGATCGCGCCGCGGCGCCAGACGATCCAGATCAGCAGGCAGATTGTGATCAGGACAAGATTGAATGCCAGGAAAAAGGGATGATAGAAGCTGGTGACGATCAGGCCGACCGCCCCTTGCAGGATGATGGTGAAGCCGTTGATCACCAGGCTCGGCACCGCCTTCTGGACGATGACCATGTCGAAATAGCGATTGAACAGGCTGCCCCTGCTGTCATCGGCGAAAAACGGGTTTTGCGCGTGGACTGCCCGCACGGTGACCTCGGCGACCACCCGCGCGAAGATCCGACGCTCGAACATCGCCAGCAGATAGATGCGCAAGGCACTCAGGCCGGCAACCAGCAGCAGCAGGGCGAGCAGCACCCCCGAAAGAATCCACAGCGGGGCGGCGAGCGCTGTGCGTGCGACTGAGTTGATCAGCAACTGAACCGAAATCGGTGTCGCCAGCGAGAGGAGCGTTATGGCAGTCGTATAGACGATGCCAACCTTGATATAGCCCTTGTCGGGCCCGATTATCTCACCCAGCCATGCGGCGGCATGCCGCAAGCCCGAACGTTCTCCCGCCAATCTTGCGACCCCATGAATTCGACAGTTACACCTACAAACAAGGTGCTCCTTCGAACAATCCCTTTATGCTGCGGCGCAACATTTCGTCACCTTGGTCTTTGACATACTCGATCAGGCAAATCTTGGCCGCGCTGGGCGGCGTCGCGCAAAGCTTCGCGCAGCTCTTCATCGCGCGACTGGGTGTCGCTACTATGACGAACTCCTGGCCGAGGACTGCACTTTGCACGAGCCGCAGTCTCTGCCCTACGGCGGCGTCTATCGTGGCAAAGCGGCATTCCGCAAGGCACTGGTGCGCGTTCTGGCCACCTGGGCAGACCTTGATTTCACCATCGTCAATTATGCCGCCGGGGGAGACGAGGTCATCGTGCACATCTACCTGAGCGGCGCTGGCGCGCGTACCGGGCGCAGCTTCGGGATGCAGGTGCTTGAGTTATGGCGGCTGCGCGATGGCAAGATCGTCGAGTTACGGCCGTTCCTGTTTGACAGCGGACGCATGGCCTGGGCTCATGGCGATTGCCCTCCATTTCACGCTGTGGACCAAGATCACCCCTCATGACCGCTGACACCTCATCCTGGATCGATACCGTGCGGGGAGACGAGACCGGGCTTGTCATCCCCGCTCATCCGCAAGCCTTGCTGGACATGGGCGTCGACTTTCTCACGCGCGGCTTCCAAGCGTTCGGCGCGCTGGAGGCCGACAACCGCGTGACCCGCCTTTCCGCCCGGGCGTGCCCCGGAGGAAGCACCGGGCAGAAGCTGCTGCTAGATGTCGAATACCTGCATCCGGGTGCTCACCTGCACCAGAACCTGTTCGTCAAGTTCTCTCGTGACTTCACCGACCTCGTACGAGACACGCGGGGCAAGTACGAGATGCAGACGGAAATCCGCCTTGCGGAGCTCTCTCGGCTGGACGCATTCCCGATCGCCGTGCCCCGCCCGTACTTCGCCGATTATCAGGCAACCAGCAAGACCGGCCTGCTGATCACGCAATGCATCCCATTCGGCGAAGGCGAGGTGGAGCCGCACTATCCCAAGTGCATGGATCACCGACTGGAATCGCCCGAGGCCTACTACCACACCATCGTGACCAACCTCGCGCGACTTTCTGGCACGCATCGCGCCGGGCTCCTCTCCCCGCAGGTTGAAGCACTCTTTCCGTACGATCGCGAAGCGTCCATTGCCGCCACGCGCATCGGCCGAGACAGTTCGGAACTCGCGCGGGACATCGTCGCGCTCAAGAGTTTTGTCCTGGAGCATCCGCGGCTTGTGCCGACACACTTGCGCTCACCGATGTTCCTGTCCAGGTTTGCACGGCAGGCCCTTCGCTTCCATGCTCACCAGGATGCGATTGCCCGCTTCCTGCAGAGCGATCCGCAGTTCGTAGCGATGTGCCACTGGAACGCGAATATCGACAACGCATGGTTCTGGCGCGACCCTTCCGGCGAGCTGAAATGCGGGCTGCTGGACTGGGGACACGCGGGCCAGATGAACGTCGCCTTCGCGCTGTGGGGCTCGATCAGCGCCGCGCACCAGGATGTTTGGCAGATCCATCTCGATAGTCTGATAGAGCGGTTCATGACCGTGCTGCACGAAAGCGGCGGTCCCTTGCTGAAGCGAGAGGCATTGCGCCTGCATCTGCTGAGCTACGTCGGTTTGATGGGGCTTGGTTATTTTCTCCAGAGCCCCGACCGTATCCTGCGTCAGTTCCCGACGATCGCGGATGCGAGCGGCCCACGCGATCCGGCATTCGGCCAACACGATAGCGCGCGCAATCAGCTGCATATTCTGACCATGTTCCTCGACCTGTGGTCCCGTAACGATTTCGACCGCGTCATCGACGACGTTCTTCGCTCCCAAGCTGATCCCCGGCCCGAACGGCCCGACACGGAAGTTCTCAACCATGCGAAACATTGATGCCGACGCCGCGCTGACGATGGTTGTGCTCGAACAGATGCTGGTCGATTACTGGCGCGAAGTGGACTTCAATGGTGCCGCTGGGGCAGTCGACTACTTCACCCAGGACGTGATCGGTGATTTCGGCGCCATCAAGTTCACCGGGCACGATGGTGTGCGGCAGTTCTATGCCGATCGGGCAGCCAAGATCGCGCGGGACCAGAAGGACGGCGTGCGCACCACACGTCATGTCTACCATAACCTCCAGATCGTCTTGCATGATACTGCCAGCGCCACGCTCTCGTTCCTGATCGTCACCTTCGGCGGGGGCGGTCGTCCTCCCGTACTCGACGCCACACTTCCCGTCGCTATCTCGGACACGCGCATGGACTGCCGGCGCGAAGCGGACGGCGTGTGGCGTGTCCACGGCTTTTACGGCACCCCGGTGCTGCTCGGCGGCGAAGATTTCGCCAGGGCAAGCCTGATGGGCAAGCCGAGCTGATCCGGCCACTGGGGCAGGGTAGAGGAAAGACCGATGTTCAAGCAGATCTTCTTCTTTAGGAAGCGCGAGGACATGACGCTCGACGAGTTCCTCGATTACTACGAGAAGCAGCACTCGCAAGTAGCCAGGAAGGCCAACCTCAAGCCCGCGATCGCGAATGCCGAGCGCTACGTGCGCCGCTATCTGCAGCCGGAGCGCAATTGGGTGACCGGCGAAGTCCACGACCCCGGATTCGACTGCATCATGGAAATATGGTGGAACAGCCGCGAGGATTTCGAGGCCTCGCAGCGCGTCATCGCCGATCCCGAGCGGCTGCCGTTCACCAAGGCGGATGAAGCCCGGCTGTTCGCCAGCCATGCCAATCCCGTCTGCTCGATCCTGTACGAGGGAGACTCGCCGATGGGCCCAGGCGGCGAGCCGACGCGCGTGCAAGTCATCCACGGCACGTGACGTCAGGCTTGATCCGACCAGAACGAAGAGGGGCCACGCATGCCTGAGAAACGCTTGCTCTTTGACGATCGCGTGATCCTGGTCACCGGCGCCGGACGCGGGTTGGGCAAGGCGTATGCCACGCTGCTGGCAGAGCGCGGCGCCAGCGTGATCGTCGCCGACAACGGCTCGACGATGGGAGGGGAGAGCACGGCCACGGCGCCGGCCGACGATGTCGCGGCCGCGATCCGGGCTGCCGGCGGCCGCGCCATATCCTGTACCGCAGATCTGGCGCAGGAAGCCGGCGCTGGCGAAGCGATCACCACAGCTCTCGATGCTTTCGGCAGGATCGACGGCATCATCCACAATGCGAGCACTGTACCGGAGCTCGCCGGACCCGACCGGCTCTCGACCCCGGACCTGGATTTCGTGCTACGCATAAACGTGCACGCCGGGCTTTGGCTGGCACGCGCAGCCTGGCCACATTTCGTTAAGCGCGGCTACGGCCGCATGGTCCTTACTTCGTCGGCGGCGATCTATGGGGCGGAAGGCAACATGTCGTACGCCGCGGCAAAGGCAGCCAGTATCGGGATGATGCGCTGCCTTGCGGTAGAAGGGCGCGCGGCGGGCATCATGGTGAACGCCGTCGCACCTTCGGCCAGTACACGCATGACCGAACGTCATCTGGTCAGCGACTATGCCCAGTGGTTCCACCAGACGATGCAACCCGAAAAGGTCGCCGCAGCGGTAGCGTATCTGATGCACGACACGTGCGCGATCAACGGTGAGATACTCGCAATTGGTGGCGGACGGATCGCACGCGTGGTCCTTGGAGAAAGCCGGGGAGCCATGAGCCACGAAGACTCGATCGAAGCCGTAGCAATGGCCATGCCCGAGGTCGTAGCGCAGCAGGACGTCTTCTATCCTACCGATCTTGCCGAAAGGTCTTCCACAGTGGCACGGATGTTCGCAGTCGACGGCAATAGATGAGGGCCGTCAGGATCGACCGCAGAGGATAGCCGTCCCTTGCAGCATGTCGCACGACCGACAACCGGCCACTCAGACAGCCCTCCTCGCTTCCCGACTTCTGCCATCCGTTCATGCAGGAACCCCGTCCTCTCTTTAGTCTAATGGACCGGCTGACGGCCCTTGGTGGGAGCATTCAAGGTCGCAACAGAGTCGCGGCAGACCCGACCCAGTCTCGGACGTTCAGGGCACACTCCCAGCCCCCCAACTTCGGACGCTCGCTCAGCATCGATGGAAAGCTCTTACCGGCTTGCCTCGCCTGAAATTCTGCTGACGAACCGAAATATCTCTTCGGCGAGGTCACGGTCCTCGGGCGTGTTGCCCATGAACCCTCCATGGGGCATTCCTTCGAATACATGCAGTTCGGCATCGACGCCGTCTCGACGAAGGGCGCGGTGCATTCGCACCGTGTTCGATAGAAACAGGTCACGAGTGCCCGATTGCAGGAATGTGGGCGGAAGGCCGGTCAGATCCCCGAACAGTGGCGAGAGATAGGGATGCGACAGGTCAGCCCCGCCGGCATAAAGCAAATTGTTGCGCATCAGCGAGCCGGGCAGCACCACATCGACCGTCCGGTTCACCTGGAAGCTGTCACCGGACTCGGTCAGATCGACCTGGGGAGATAACAAGATCAACCCCGCAGGCATCGGAAGCGCCTCGGCCTTTGCGCGCAGCAGCATGGCAGCTGCCAGGTTGCCGCCCGCCGATCGACCACCGACGATGATGCGCGACGGGACATGGCTCTTCAGAACATGGCGATATGCCGCCATCGCATCGTCCAGTGCTGCCGGATAAGGATGCTCGGGCGGCATTCTGTAATCGACGCCGTAGCAGACCGCCCCGTGCTGGTCTGCCTGCATCCGCGCCTGGGCGCGACAGGCATCCCCTCCGCCGAACACCAGCGCTCCGCCATGGAAATCGATATAGGCGAAATCCGCCTTCAGCATGGTTTCGGGCGTGGCGACGTGGATGGTGACGTCGCCGTTTTGGATCGTCTCGACGCTCGATCGCAGCGTTCCAGCAAGGCCTTTCACGGCCGTCGCATATTGCCCATCGGCCACCGCCTTCACCGCCATCCAACCGGCATGGTCTTCTGGCAGGGGCATCGTGTAAGACGCGTTCAGCGGTTCGCCCTCCTCGCTCACCAAGCGAGCAAGACTGGCCCGCGCTTCCGGGCTTACGGACGCAGGGAATGGAACCAGGCGGGCCGGTATTGCTACACCATGCTTCCGATCGCTCATGTCGTTGTCATCCGTCATATTCTGAAGTCGCCCATGCTAGACGTCGAAAGACGCTTCCTGCCATAGAAGCTCCACCAGTCTGCCGGCGGGCATGACCCGGTGAAGCGGCGCACCCTGCCCGGCCCATTGCGCGCCGTACCCACCTTCCCCAGCCGCCTTTGCCGCCGCGTTCAGCGCCTTTCCCGCATCGTAGGCGATGGGGTAGTCGGGCGCATCGCAAGGCGTGTCGGCACCCCATCGGGTGAAACGGTTGGCTAGGCAGCGCGCCGGACGGCCGGAAATCGCGCGGGTCATCACCGTGTGATGGGCGGCGGGTCCAGCAAGCGCGCTTCTATATGCCTCGTCCGCGCTACTCTCCGGGCAAGCAATGAACGCCGTCCCGAGTTGTGCCGCGCTTGCTCCAAGCGCCAGCACCGCCCGGATGCCTGCTCCGTCCATGATCCCGCCGGCCGCGATTACCGGCAATCGCGTTTCCGTCACCAACAGCCGTGTCAGCGCGATCGTGCCAAGTTCGTCGTCAGGTGCCGCCGGGTCGAAGACGCCGCGATGCCCTCCGGCCTCCCATCCCTGCGCCACGATCGCGTCCAGGCCTGCCGCTTCGATCAGCCGCGCTTCGGACAGGCTGGTGGCGGACGCCAGCAGGACGCAACCGGCCGCTTTCAGGGCGGCGATGCGATCGGCCGCCGGCAGACCGAAGTGGAAGCTGACGACCGGCGGAGCGGTGCTCACCAGCATGGCAAGCATGTCATCGTCGTCGGCGAAGCTAGTATAGATGGTGCGTAGCGACGAAGGCGGCGTGGCTCCGTATCTCGCGAACAAGGGTTGTAGTGCCTCGAGCCATTGCGCCTCGCGGGCGGCGTCGCTGCGCGCCGTCGCGTGGACGAAGACATTCACATTGAAGGCGCGATCGGTTCGGACACGGACTGCCTCGATCATCGCGAGAGCGCCGACCGCGTCCGTGGCGCCGACCCCGATCGAGCCCAGCCCTCCTGCATTGGAAACAGCCGCTGCCATTTCTGGTGTGGAGACGCCTGCCATGGGCGCCTGTACGATCGGACATGTCATGCCGAGCTGCTGAAGGATGGTCATGAGACGACGGGAATCCTCTGCGTTGATATCCGTGAAGCCGGTGGACGCTCCTCCAACCGCATCGGGCGCTTGTCTTCAGATCGGCAAGCCCTGATCCCAGTAGGGAACGGGTCCGATGCGCGCGACCAGCCAGTCGATGAAGACGCGGACCTTCGGCGCCAGTTCGCGTGAGCTTGGATACATCGCCCACAGCGTTTGCGTCGACACCAGAGAATGATCGCCCAGCACGGGGATGAGCACTCCGGAGCGAAGCTCGTCGGCCGCGCACCACGTTGCCATCAGCGCGATCCCCAGTCCGGCGCATGCTGCATCGCGCACCGCCCCGCCATCGTTGATCCGCAGCGCCGGGGTGATGCGCTTTACGATATCCTTCCCGTCAGGTCCCGCAAAGGTCCACAGGTCAAGCGTCCCGACGACGAGGCAGGTGTGCCCGTCGAGGTCATCCGGCCCGGCGGGATGGCCGCATCGGTCAATGTAATCGGGCGACGCGACCAGGACACGGCGGTCGGGTGCGATCCGCCGCGCCACAAAGGATGAGTCACCAAGATCGGTATAGCGGACGGCGATGTCGAAGGCACCCTCGACAAGGTCGACAACATTGTCCGAGATGCGCATGTCGAGCGTGAGATCGGGGTAGCGGCTCATGAAGTCGGGCATTCCCGGCACGATATGCATGCGTGCAAATGATGCGGGCGCGGCGATGCGGAGCGTGCCGCGTGGTGCGGCCTGCTCGCGTCCCAATGCCGCGCGCGCGACCGCAGCGGCATCAAGCAGGTGCTCGGCATGGGGCAGGAAAGCGCGCCCATCCTCGGTCAATGTCGCCGCCCGCGTCGTGCGATGCAGGAGACGCGCGCCGAGTTCCCGCTCGAAGGATGCGAGCCGCGCGCTTGCGCCAGCGGGCGTGATCCCAAGATCGCGGGCGGCGGCGCTGATACTGCTCAGCTGGGCGATCCGCACGAACAGGGTCAGGTCGCTGATATCCATCATCTCACCAATTCCAGGAAGCGCGCATGGACCCCCATGCACCCGCAGCGTGACAGTAAAAGCGCCAGGCACGCCAGGCGACTTTCAAGACATTCTTGAAACTTATCCTGTCGAGGCGTGACTACCGCCTTGACGGAGAGAAAACCAGATCATCGCAGACGTACAACACTCGCTTCGCCACAATGCCTCCAAGGCGACGCGATCATGGAGAGAACCGACATGACCGACACGATGAAAGCCATTGTACTCACCCGCTTCGGCGGCGCCGACGCCTTCGAGTTGCGTGACGTTCCCGTCCCGCCTGTCGGGCCGCGACAGGTACGGGTGCAGGTTCACGCCACGGCGGTCAATCCGCTCGACTATCAGATCCGCCGCGGGGACTATACCGACCACGTGCCGCTGCCCGCGATCATCGGGCACGACGTGTCCGGCGTCGTGGCGGAGGTGGGTTCGCACGTTTCCGAATTCGGGATCGGCGATGAAGTCTACTACACGCCGCAGATCTTCCAGGGCCCGGGTTCCTATGCCGAACAGCACGTGGTCGATGTCGACGTGGTCGGCCGCAAGCCCGCGAATATCAGCCATCTGGAAGCCGCAAGCCTGACCCTGGTCGGCGGGACGGTCTGGGAAGCCTTCGTCACCCGGGCGCAACTCCTGGTCGGCGAGACGATCCTGATCCATGGCGGCGCGGGCGGCGTCGGGACTATCGCGATCCAGGTCGCCAAGGCAATCGGTGCGCGCGTGATCACCACGGCGCGCCGGCACGATCATGACTTCGTGCGCTCGCTCGGCGCGGACGACGTGATCGACTTCGCCGCAGAGGACTATGTCGATGCAGTCGCGCGGCTGACCGGCGGGACCGGCGCCAACGTCATCTTCGATACGATCGGTGGCGACACGTTGACCCGGAGCCCGCTGGCGCTGGCCGATCTGGGGCGCGTCGTCAGCCTGGTCGACATAGCGCAGCCGCAGAACCTGGCCGCGGCGTGGGGCAAGAACGCCGCCTATCATTTCGTTTTCACCCGCCAGAACCGGGGCAAGCTCGACGCACTCACCAATCTGATCGAGCGCGGCCTCGTCAAGCCGGTGATCGGCGCGACGCTGCCGCTCGCGAGAATGGGCGAAGCGCACGAACTGCTCGAGAACGGCAGCGCTTACGAACTTCGCGGCAAGGTCGCGATCGACGTGGCGGGAGACACCGTGGTGCTTCCCCGCCGACGTCGGTAGCCGTGTCCGGCCTGCGCGGATGATCCCGCGACGGGTGGCTCGTCATGCGAGGTGGCGACGCAAATCGTCCAGCACCCCGCATCCAGCACCAACCTTGGCCTCCCAGGGGATGAGACGCCGCTTCTCCCGAGATTTCGCGAGACTAGCGGGCGACCAGTCCGCTTGCGAGGCGGGTGAATGCGTCGATCGCGCGTTGCGCCACGGCCGCCGGATCGTCCGCCGCGGCGATCCACATGGCGGCATCCAGAACCGCGCCGTCCAGCAACCGGGCCGCCGCTTCTGCGTCGACTGGCGCGATCTCGCCGGTGTCCACTAGGTGCTGGATCCGCTCGATGGTGCCAGCCAGACATGCGTTCTGGCTGGGCCAGTGCATCGGTGCGCCCAGCACCGCAGGACCGTCGCGCAGCACGATCCGCTGGAATTCAGGCTCCAGCGCGAGCTTGATGTAGGCGACTCCTTCGTCGATCAGCGCCTGGCGCCGATCGGTCGCATCCTTCAGCGCATCGCGCAGCCGGCCCGCCATTTCGGTGTCGATCTGCTCGACCACGGCCTCCATCAGCCCCCGCTTGCTGCCGAAGTGGTGATACAGGGCACCCCGCGTCAGGCCGACATCCGCCGTCAGCTGATCCATCGAGGCGGCGTGATAGCCATCGCGCGCGAAGGCCTTGCGGCCGGCGGCGAGCAGCTTGTCGCGGGTCTGCTTGATGAGCTCTGCGCGTTTCACTCTCTTCATATAGACCGATCCCGGCCCATTGACATACGCCACGTATGACATATTTCACATACGCCTCGTATGTTATGGATCGCCGATCCGCCGAGGCGTTTGAAGTGGAGGTTTGCCATGGCCAGCCATGATGCTGTTTTCCCCGCCGGTCGACAGGACCTGTATGAGACGTACACCTATTCGGCCGCGATCAGGTCCGGCGACCTGCTGTTCGTGTCCGGACAGGTCGGCAGCCGGGAAGACGGTTCGCCCGAGCCCGACTTCGAGGCGCAGGTCCGCCTGGCATTCGCCAACCTGAAAGCGACTCTGGCCGCCGCCGGGTGCGGTTTCGACGACATCGTCGACGTGACGACGTTTCACATCGATCCCGAAACCCAGTTCCCCACGGTGATGGCCGTCAAGCAGGAGATCTTCGCAAAGGCGCCATACCCGAACTGGACAGCCGTCGGCGTGAACTGGCTTGCCGGGTTCGATTTCGAGATCAAGGTGATAGCGCGCATTCCGGCGGCCTAACCGCGGGCTCGATGCGGTGACGCCATGTCGCCGCAATGTCCGCCCCTCACCTGCAACCGGGAACGAAGAGGCCGCAGTGCCTGGGGAGTGCCATGTCAGCTGTCACGTATCGCGGGCAGAACCGCAAGGCCGGGAATGCGCCCAAGACCTTGCTGGAGCGCCCCCTGAGCCGCTGCATGGTGATCATGCTGTTCCTCGGCCTTCTTGTCCTGCCGGCCTCGATCCCCTTTCGCGTCGTGCTGCTGGCTGGCGGGGCGCTGGTCTGGACCTGGCTGGAAGCCCGCAACCTGAAGCCCATCGGTCTGGGGCGGAAACGACCAGGCCTGACTCTGCTTTGGGGCGTCGGGATTGCGGTGGCGGTGACTGCCTTTGGCGAGATCGTCCAGCCAGTGATCGAACGGGCATTCGGCATGCAGAGCGACTATAGCGGATATGGCGCGCTGGCCGGCAACGCCGAAGCAGCGCTGCGTCTGCTCGCCTTTGCGCTGGTCAGCGCTGCAATCGGGGAGGAGATCCTGTTCCGGGGTTTCCTGCTGCACCAGCTATCTGGAGTCCTGGGTGACGGAAGCGCCGCCCGGTGGATCACGATTGTGACAGGCGGCGTTATCTTCGGATTGGCCCATGCAATCCAGGGGCCGCTGGGCGTGCTCAACACCGGTCTGGTCGGCATCATCTTCGGATGGGCCTGGTTCCGGTCAGGCCGGAACCTGTGGGCGTTGATCCTCGCCCATGCGCTGGTCGACACCTATGGCATCGGCATGCTGTACCTCGGCCGCTATGCGTGATCGCGGCAAGCTGCCGCGTGCAGGCATGGCGCCGGTATGCGCGTCAAAGCGTGTGTCCCTGCGCAGATCGAACGGTTCGGGATCTCAATTGCCCTGCCGACAGAAGGTGCATCGATGAGAGTTCTGCTGATCGAGGACGAACTCCAGCTTGCCGAGACGCTGCGCGGCGCGCTGGAGCGAGAGAGATTTATCGTCGACCATGCCGATCGACTGACGATCGCGCGGGAGGCGGCGATGCAGGGCCGCTTCGACCTCGTCCTGCTGGACCGCACCCTGCTCGACGGGGATGGGCTGTCGCTCCTTCCGGACCTGCGTGCCCGTAACCCGGGGCTTCCCGTCATCGTGCTGAGCGCGCGCGGCGACATCTCCGACCGGATCGCCGGGCTGGACGAAGGGGCCGATGATTACCTCATCAAGCCATTTTCGCTCGACGAGATGTTCGCCCGCATCCGCGCGATCCGCCGGCGGCCGACCGAACTTGCCGGGGAAGAAATCCGCGCCGGCGCGCTCGTCTACGATCTTGCGGGTGACGAGGCGTCGATTGCAGGCCACCGGCTGGACCTGCCGCGCCGGGAGCTGCGGGTGCTGGCGGCACTGGTGAAGCGCCGTGGGCGGACAGTGCTGCGCGAGACGCTGGAACAGGCGGTCTACGGGTTCGATGACGAGGTGCAGTCCAACGCGCTGGACTCGCATGTCTCCCGGCTGCGCCGCAAGCTCGCCGACGCCGGGGCCGGTGTCGAGATCCACCCGATCAGGGGCGTAGGCTATCTGCTGCGCGAAGCGATGTGAAGCGGCAGTCGTCTCTCAAGCGTCCGCTGATCATCCTGCCGATGATCTTCCATTTCGCGACGTTGCTGGTGACCTTCGGGATCATCCTCGCCGTGGCGCTGCGCCTCGACAGCGGCGGCGTGTACACCGATGAACGGATCACCCGCATCATCGCGCCCGCGATCGTGCGGCAAGGCGATGGCAGCCTGGCGGTACGCATGACGCCGGAGATGCGTGCAGAGGCATCGAACCTGTGGTTCGTGGCCGAGGACGACGCCGGCCGCAGCATTTCGTTTGGGCGCGTGCCGCCGCAATATGTGTCGCTGGTCGGCAGACTGGGCGACTTCGCCTATGCTCAGATCCGTGATCGTGAGGCTCCGTTCGATCTCGCTGCGGTGATCCGGCGGGAAACCGCGCCTGCCGGGCCGGTAACGATTTTAGGCCACGGCAGTCCGACCGAATTGAGCTTCATGATGGTCATGGCCTCCAATGTAACCATTCTCCCGATCTTTCTGCTGCTCGCGCTTACCTCCCTGATCGTCACTCCGTGGATCGTGCGGCGCTCATTGTCCGGCGTCTCCCGCATCGCGCGCGAGGCTGAGCAGATCGATACCGACCGACGTGGACGGCGGCTGAGCGAGGAGCATGTTCCATCGGAGATCGCGCCGCTCGTCAGCGCCGTGAACGATGCCTTGCGCCGGCTTGACGAAGGCTACGAACGACAACGGCGGTTCATCGCCTCCGCAGCGCACGAACTGCGCACACCGATCGCCATCCTGCGCGCCAAGGTCGAAGCCGCACCCGAGGCGTCGACCCGCAGGCTCGGCAGTGACGTGCAGCGGCTGGGGACCCTGGCCGAACAGCTACTCGACCTGCAGCGGCTCGACACGGACCGGACCGACCAGGAACTGGATCTTCCCGCTCTCGTGCGGCGGGTCGTCGGCGACCTTGCGCCATTGCTGATCGCCTCCGACCGGACGATCGAGGTGCAGGTCGACGACGTGCAGCCTTGTCGGGGGGACGGTGCCGCGCTGGAGCGGGTGGTGACCAACCTGGTCCAGAACGCGATCGAGCACGGCGGGCGCCATGTTACCGTCCGTGTGATCGGCGCCGGGTTCGAAGTGGAGGACGATGGCCCCGGCATCCCGCCGGAGGAGCGGGAGCGCGTGTTCGAGCCATTCCACCGGCTGCGTCCGCGCTCCACCGGAAGCGGTCTTGGGCTGAACCTGGTGCAGCAGGTGGTGGAGCGGCATGGCGGGCGGGTGTCGATCCATGGCGCATTTGGCGGCGGCACGGTCGTCCGCGTCGAACTGCCACGGCCCTGACATGCCGTTCGGGCCCATGTTCGCGCAATGCAGGCCTGCTTTCCGGTCGGTGAACCCTCGCCTCCAAAGCAAAGGACCGACCGATGAACGATCCCATTCTCCCGGCTTTAATGCCGAACGCACGGTTCAGGCGACACTTGGCCGCCACCGCGCTGCCTTTGTCCGAGCGCCAGGCGATCCACGCCGGAGTGCGGGCGGGTGACACCGCGCTTGCACGATCCGGTCCGTTTGGCGTGCTCACGCTGTTCATGGACGTGCGGCGGTCGCATACGGCCGCACCCAGGCTGAAGGCACTGCGCGCCTATGCCGAACTGCGGCGCGTGATGCTACCGTCGGGCCACGAGATTCCTCCGACCTGTCTGGTCGCCGCCGGCTTCACCGCTGCCGAAATTGCCGACATCGATACGATGATCGCCGCCATCCCGTCAGGCACGGGATCAGCCTGCAGCACAAGCGGGCTCGCTGAGGTTGGCCGATGAGCATCGAGGCAACGCAAGGGCATCCATCCGGCCGACCCGGCTGGACTGAGCTGGCGGTCGGCATCATCGTGCTCGCGCTCGTCGGCTTCGGGGTCGGATCGCAGATCCAGCGGCTTGGGCTAGATCCCATGGCCCATGGCCTGGTGCTTGCCGGATGGTCGGGCCTAGCCTGTCTGGCAGGGTTCGGCGCCGCCTGGATGGTTTGGCGACGACCGTTGGCAACCTTCGGGGTGTTGGCGACCACGCGCCGATGGCTGTTCCTTGGCGTCGGCGCCGGTGTGCTCACCTTCGTGGCGAAGGGCCTTGTCGTCATGGCATTTACCGCTGTCACGGGTATCGGTGACAGCCCGCAGGGCGTCTATGCGGATGGCGGTAGCGGCGGGTGGCTCTCGCTGGTCACGGCCACGTTCCTGATCGGCATCTTCGTTCCGCTGGGAGAGGAGCTGCTGTTCAGGGGTTTGGTGACCACCGTCCTGCTTCGCTACGGCGCCCGGATCGGCGTTGGTGGCGGTGCGCTGCTGTTCGCGCTGTTGCATGGGATCAGCATCGTGTTCCCCGTCGCCGTGCTGCAAGGGCTGGTGGCAGGTGAGCTCTACCGTCGGTCCGGATCGCTCTGGCCGGGCGTGATCGTGCATGTGATCTGCAATCTGCCGACCGTCCCGGTGCTGGTCCTGACAAGCGGTGCCTGATCCGGTCAGGAGTTCCGGCCATGCCGGGCCGTCAGCGTCATTGTCCGTCATCATGTCCACTCTGAGCCGGCAATGCCATGAAGCGGCAGTCGCCTGGCGTGTGCTGCTGGAGAGCGGACATTGCGTCAGACTGATGGCGCAATCATATCAGCCGGTACCCGAACTAAGGTAAGCTTGGATGGTGGTGCCCTGATGTCTGATGTTCGCTATCGTTGCGGGATGGAAGCCGCGCTCGATCTGGTCGGCGGCAAATGGAAGATGCTGATCCTGTACCATCTGCGCGGTGCCAGGCTGCGGTTCGGCGAGTTGCGCCGGATGGTCGGCAATGTCAGCGAGAAGATGCTGAGCCAGCAGCTGAAGGAGATGGTCGCGGACGGCCTGCTGCGGCGTATCGATCATCAGACCGTCCCGCCGCATGTCGAATACGAGACAACCAGCTTTGGCGCCGATCTGTGCGACACCATGCAACCGATGTGCGAATGGGGCGAACGGCACATGCAGGCAATCGAGGGGCTCGCCGGGGCCCGGACCCGGCGGACCACGCAAGCCTAGCTGCCGCCTTTCACATCATCGAACGCGCCGAGCTGCCGCAACCAGACGAATGCCTCGTTGTAGCAGTGAAACGCAGTGACCTTGCCGTCGCGAAGGTGAAACACGTCGCAGCAGGGGACATCGAAAATCTTGCCGGTGGCCGGGAGCGTGCCGATCGGGGAGGGAAAATCGCCCTTGTGCGTGCCCTGCAGCTTCAGCTCCACGATGACGGTGTCGCCGGTGGCATAGAAGCGCAGCAGCTCGCGGTGCATGTCGGGGAAGGCGACGCCCAAAGCCTCGATCGGCTGGCGGACATTGTCTCCATACCATTGCTGGCCGGACGCCTCGTCCTGAAAGTAGCCGTCTTCATGGAAGAACGCGGCGAACCGGTCCACGTCCTGACCGTTCGCCTCGGCCGCCGCATAAAGCTCCCTGATGATGTCTTCGTTCGTCGTCATGTCATGCCCTTTATGCTTCGCACCTTGGTGTGCTCAAGTGCCGGTGAATGCGCTTTGCTGCGCCGCATCGAAGGCGACAGTCGGTCCGGCCCTGACTAGCTGTGCGCATGCCAGCGGCGCAGCGGCGTCTCGTGCTCGTAAGCCATCGGGGAGCCGACGGTGATCAACTCGATCATCATTCTCCACGGGGTCTGGCCGTAGCAGAACAGGTTGCCTTCCCCCTGTTCCATGGGAAACAGGAACGGCTTCGGTCGGGACAGCATCGTGCCGCCGGCAGTCTCGAAGCGCCTGATCGCCTCGTCCATATCATCGGCGTAGAAGGCGAGGTGCTGCAGGCCGAAGTCACTCGGTCGGGCAGCCGGGCGCTGGTCGTCGGCTTTCAGCTGGAACAGTTCGATGTCGGGGCCGGTGCCCACCTGGATCATGCGCGTCGCCACCAGTTGCGTGCCGGGCGCAAGGTTCAGCTCGCGATCCAGGTCCGGGTTACCTTGCGGAGGCTGATCCGGAGAAAAGGATTCGTAGATCACCCGGGCACCCAGTCCCTCAATCAGGAAGGTGGTGGCGGCCTCGATGTCAGGGACGGTGACGCCGACATGATTGATACCGCGCAGGGGTCTTCCGGTCATTCCACAACCTCGTTGTCAGGCGCGGACCATCATGATGCTTACTGTCTTCTTGTCCAGTACGCACCATTTGGTAAGTGCCTGAAGGTTGGGTCGGGGGTCTTATGTCTTGGTGCCCCGCGCCGCGGATCGGATCAGGGCATGTCCGCTTCCAGCCAGCCACGCATCAAGCCCCGTCAGCGGACCGAACTCCCGTGAGAGCGCGGCGATATCGGCATTGCCGGCTGCGACGCCCGATGCGAACATCCGCACCGTCCTGTCGAGAGCAGGCTGCTGCTTCAGCAACGCATCGGGAAAGCGCCGATAGCTGATTGGTCGGCCCAGTGCCCGGCTGATTGCGGAACCGATATCCGCACCGGCAAGCTCTTCCCCGGCAATGTCGATCGACAGTCCTGCAAAGCGATCACGATCGGCAAGAACCGCTGCGACAATCGTGCCGATGTCCTGCGCCGCGATCAGCTCGACAGGCTGGTCTGGGCTGGTGAAGAACACCAGCTCGTCCGCATCCGACCAGAACGCCGGTTGTGCCAGCAATTCCATGAAGGTTGCCGGCCGCACGATCGTCGTCGGGATGGCAAGGCTGCGGACATGATCCTCGATCTCGAGCTTGCAGTCGAGATTGGCGATCCCCGTTGGCCCCCGGCTGATAACGCTGGCCGAGGAGTACACGAGGTGGGTCACGCCGGCTTCCACCGCGCTGTCCGCCACCAGCCGGCCGATCCGCACCTCCTCTGCATCGGTGATTCCCGACGTTGGATCGCCGGAGTTTGGTTGCATGCTGAAGACGCCGTCAGCGCCGATCATGGCCGAGCGGAGCGCCGCCGCATCGCCGAGATCGCCCGGGACCACGGCCACGCCGCTCGCCGCCAGCGCCTTGGCGGCAGCGGATGCGGGATCGCGAACCATGGCGCGAACACCTCGCGATCGGGAACCGCGCGATCGGGAAAGGAGCGCGCGTGCGACAGCGCCACCCTGCTTGCCCGTGGCCCCGAGGACAAGCACCATCCGCTCGTTCTTTACACCATCCCGATCATCGTTGTTCTGCATCATGCTACCTTCATCCATCACGATGCAGATGCAGGTATACAAATTATACCTGCATGCAATAAGGCACCTGGAAGCTACCAAGTCACCCGGAGTATCCCGGCATGTCTGCCAAGAAGACTGAAGACCTCGAACTCATCCGCTCGGTGCTGGAGGAACTGACCGCAAAATGGGCGCTGCTGGTGCTCAATGTCCTGTGCGACGGTCCTGCGCGCTTCAACGCATTGAAGCGCGCGAATCCGGGCATCTCGCAAAAGGCGCTGACGCAGTGCCTGCGCCGGCTCGAGGCGGCCGGGCTGATCCTGCGTACCGTCGTGAGCACCGCGCCCGTCGCCGTTGTGTACGAAGTCACGCCACTGGGCGCCTCGCTGGAACCACATACGAGCGGCATTCTGGATTGGTCGTTGCGGAATCGAGAGGCTATCCTGGCCGCCAGGCAGGCCTCCCGTGGGCGCGAGGGCCGTGACAGCTTGTAGGCCGTGCAGACAATCATGGATCGGAGCAGTTGCGAGACGGCGCGGGGTGTGATGCACAGCCCGGTGCTTTCGCGAGCGCGGCACCGCTGTGAGAGCGACCAGGGCCCCTTCCGAATGCCCGAGAACCCAGACGCATCTTGCACCGGTCGCGATCCGGATGACCAAGACCCGGCTGCGCACATCGTCGGCGTCGTCGCCGATCGTCACCGCTTTGCAATCCGCTGTTGCAGAGGCGCTGCCGAACATGCCCCGCCGCCAGTGCGGTGAGCAAGGCTGCCGGTATAGGCGGCAGCATCGCCCGCCAGAGCTCGAACTCGTCGCGCTCACGCACGGCGTCGGATGTACCGCCCAGCGCGCGGTCATGCTCCCTTTGCACAAGAGTGGCGTCGACAGGCAGCGCTGTGTTGGCTGATCGGCTGAGCCGACGGTACTCGCGTGGTAGTCAGCGCTCGTGTTCCATCGAGCGGCCGAACCCGGATGGTCGTACCGAAATCCTCCAGCCCAGATCCGGGCGCGATCGTCTCGGCGTCTTGCAGCCTGACTGCTGCTGACCATGGAAGGGCAAGGGTAATGACATACCCGATGAAGCGTTCGCACAAGATGCCTGGATCTCAGGTAGACTCTGGGAGGCAAGATTAGGTGCGCCTGCCTCTTCTTTCCTCCTCAGCACGTGACACTGTCCGGGTCATGCCCCCCGTCGAGCCCACCCCGGCGCCAGGGTATCCGAGATCGGGTACGGCATGGTGGTCGATTGCCGCCCTGTTCGTCGCGTCGGTGGTCTCCATCGTCGACCGTGGCATTCTCAACGTTGTGGTCGATCCAGTCCGACATGACCTCGGACTCAGCGACATCCAGATCGGCTTGCTTCAAGGGCTCGCATTCGGGCTGTTCTATGCCATCGTCGGTATTCCCCTTGGCCTCCTGGCCGACCGCGCCTCGCGGCGGCTGCTGATTGCCGGCGGTGCGCTGATCTGGAGCCTGGCGACCATCGGCGGCGGTCTGGCCGAGAGCTTCGGCGAACTCTTCGCCGCTCGCCTGCTGGTCGGTCTGGGCGAAGCCGCGCTTGGGCCCGCGGCGATCTCGCTGATCGCCGACCTGTTCCCGCCGGACCGGCGTGGCCGCCCCTTGAGCATCTATCTTGCAGGCAATGCGATCTCGAACGGCTTGGCGATCTCTATCACGAGCTTTCTCGTGACGGCGGCGGCGCAAGGGCGCTTCGCGGGCGTGCCGTTGCTGTCGGGAGCGGCACCCTGGCGAGTGGCGTTCATCGGCTGCGGCTTTCTGGGTTTGCTGGTGGCGGTGCTCATGCTCACGACCACCGAGCCCTCGCGAAAGGCGAACGCCGGCAGCGCGACAGCCATGCCGCGGATCGGCGACAAACTGGCATTCCTGCGGCGCAACGCCGCGCTGTTGGTGCCGCTGTACCTTGGCTTTGCGATCTGCTTCATGGCGGCTTACGGCGCTGCCGCCTGGACGCCGACGATGCTGTTGCGCAGCTTCAAGCTGACGCCCGCTGCACTCGGAACATGGCTGGGCCCGTTCTCGATGGCGTTCTCCATTGCCGGCCCGCTGATCGGCGGGGCGCTGATCGATGGCTTCGCACGGCGCGGTCGGCCCGAGGCCAAGTACACGATGCTGATCGTCGCGCCCTTGTTCGTGATCCCGTCCAGCCTCGCGGTATTCTCTCCCTCGCCCGGCATCGCAATGCTGCTGGTCGCGTGGAGCAGCGGCGTGTTCCCGATCGTCGGCACGACGGTCTTCGCCATGTTCCAGACGATCATGCCGGCGGACATGCGAGGCACCTCCATCGCGCTCGCAGGCCTGCTCAACACGTTGCTGGGCGCGGCGCTCGGCCCCGTACTCGTCGCCACCATCACCGAGACCAACAAGGCCGACCCGGCGATGGTGGGCTATTCCATCGCCATCGTCACGATCCCGGCGCTGGTCCTGTCCTCGATCCTGTTTGCTCTGGCGCGGCGAGCGGCGTTGCGTTCGGGAGAATGAATCCATGACCAAGATCATCATCGTCGGCGGCGGCATCGGCGGCCTGACCGCGGCACTGGCGCTGCTGCGCCAGGGCTGCGAGGTCGAGGTGCACGAAGCGGCGCGGATCGCGGGCGAGGTCGGCGCCGGCATCAGCATCGGCCCGACCGCAAGCGGCGGTCTCTACTCGCTGGGGCTCCAGACGGCGCTGGAGACTGCCGGAGACAGGCCGCAGGGTGCTTCCGCGGCGTTGCACTACCAGACCGGCGAGGTGCTGGGCGGCGCATTCAAGGACCGCCAGTGGAAGGCTGAGGATTTCGGCCCCACCCACATGATCCACCGCGCCGATCTCTTCACCATCCTGAGCCGGGCCGTGCTCGACCTTGCGCCCGATGCCCTGCATTTGAACCGCCGGTTCGAGGCCTTCGAGCAGCAAGACGGAAAGGTCACCGTGCGGTTCGCGGACGGCCATGTGGCGCACGGATCGGCGTTGATAGGCTGCGATGGCGTGCGCTCGGCCGTCCGCGCACAGATGTTCGGGGCGGAGAGCCCGCGCTTTACCGGTCAGGTCGCCTACCGGTTCCTGGTGCCGATGGAGCAGGCCCGCCCCTACATGACGGCGAGCCCATCGGGCCCCTACGTCGGACCGGGCCGGTTGATGACGCGCTACCCCATTCGTCACGAGACGCTGGTGAACTGCGCCGCCTTCGTGACGACCGATGCATGGACCGGGGAGAGCTGGTCGGAGCGCTGCTCGGTCGAGGAATTGCAGGCGCTGTTCGATGGATGGCACCCCGACGTGCAGGGTCTTGCGCGCAACGCACCGGCGGAAGGCACGGCCAAGTGGGCGCTTTATGACCGCGATCCACTCGACAGCTGGGTCCAGGGGCGGGTCGCGCTGCTGGGCGATGCGGCGCATCCCATGCTGCCGTTCCTGGGGCTTGGCGCGGCGATGGCCATCGAGGATGCCGTCGTACTGGGCCGCGCCTTCGGCCAGAGCACAGAGGTGCCCGAGGCGCTAGCGATCTACGAGCATGCCCGAGCCGATCGCGCTGGGCTCATGCTGCTGGAATCGCGCCGGCAGGGCCAAGCCTTCAGCGAGGGGCCCGGCGGTGCCGTGCCGCGCACGCAGACCACGCATGGCGAGCGCATGCGGTACGATCCGGCCACCGTGCCGCTCTGACCGTCTCCCCTCCCGGCCGCTTTTTCAGGAGATCGAGCACCATGTCGACGGATCACGTCGCGGCCGCGCGCGCCGCACACTTCACCCAGACCATCGACGGCCAGCCGGTTGCCAGCGCGTTCGAGAACGTCATCGATCCCTCGATCGGCACCCCCTTTCAGCGCTCCCCTGTCGCGACGCCGGACGAACTGGACAGGGCGGTCGCCGCCGCCCGGCGGGCCCAGCCCGGCTGGGAGGCGCTTGGCTGGGATGAGCGTGAGCGGCTCCTCGGCGCCTTCGCCGACGCGGTCGAGCGGGAGCGAGGCTGGCTGGCGACGCTGCAGACGATGGAACAGGGCATGCCGCTCACGACCTCGGACCTGTTCGTCTCCGGGCTCGCGCCGCGCATCCGGGCGATCGCGGCGTCGCGCGCGCAGGACTGCGTGTTGATCGACGAGCCCGGACGCAAGGTCACCGAGCGGTGGCACGCGCTGGGCGTGGTCGCCGCGATCGCCCCATGGAACGGCCCGCTGATACTCGGCACGATCAAGATCGCGACCGCGCTGATCGCGGGCAACGCAGTCGTGCTCAAGCCATCCGAACTGACGCCGCTTGGCACCATGGAGCTTGGCCGCATCTCGCGCGGAATCCTGCCCGATGGCGTGCTCAACATCATTGGCGGAGGCGGGGCGATCGGCTCCGCGATGGTGGCCCATCCCGGCTTCGACAAAGTCTCGTTCACCGGCTCGACGCGCACCGGATTGGCCATCGCTCGAAAGTCGGCCGAATACCTTCGCCCCATGAGCCGCGGTCGATGCCCGTCGCGACCAGGACACCCTGATCATGGCGCGCACGGATGCCTGCGCGATCGACGGCTACGAAGCGGCCATTGAGCGCGCCGGGCTCTATGCCGAGGCCGGAGCCGACATTCTCTTCGTCGAAGCGCTGACGAGAGAGACGGAGCTTCGCGACGCACCGACGCGCAACCGACTGCCGCACCTCGTGAACGTGGTGCACGGGGGCAAGACACCTCCTCTGACGGCCAGCCAGTTCGGAGTGATGGGCTATGCCCTGGTGCTCTACGCCAATGCCGCGTTACAGGCGGCGATCGCGGGAATGCAGACGGTGCTCACCGCTTTGCGTGACCAAGGTGTGCTGTCCGGCATCGAGGACCACCTCGCCACCTTTGACGAGCGGCAGCGGCTCGTACGAACCGCCGAGTGGGACGCGTTGAGCATCAAGTACGGGGGAGCAGCATGATTCTGCTCTCACCCCGGAATTACATCGAACCAAGGACATGGCGGCCGAGCCACGGTTGCAAGTCGCTCGATCAAGCCGCCACAGGAGACGCCCGATGAATGCCATCTCGCCAAGCCATCCACCCTACCCGCGCCGCCACTATGCCGACGGGCCGTTCGGGCAGGTGCACTTCCAGGTGCTGGGAAAAGGCGTGCCGCTGGTGCTGCTGCACCAGGCACCGATGACATCCGGGCAGTTCGATAGCGGCTATGCCCCGCTCGCGGAGCGCGGGTTGATGGCGATCGGCATCGACATGCTCGGCTTCGGCATGTCAGACCCGGCGCCGGGCGTGCCCACCGTCACCGACTTCGCCCAAGTCGTACCTGCCGTGCTCGACGCCTTGGGGATCGAACGTGCGGCGCTGCTCGGCCACCACACTGGCGCGCTCGCGGCGAACGAGGCAGCCATCGCCTTTCCCGAGCGGATCACTGCTCTCATCCTCAACGGTCCGTTGCTGGTTTCGTCCGAGGACCGGGCAAAGTTCCTGGCACCAGGCGGCATGAACGACTGGGAACAGGGCTTCAGAGGGCAGGAACACGCTGCTCACCTCGTCCAGTTGTTCGATATCCGCGACCACATGGCAGCCGGCTCGATTGGATACGACCGCCTCAGCGACTATGTGGTCCAGGCCATGATCGGCCGCGGCGCGTTCTGGCATGGCCATCACGCCGCCTACATGTACGACCAGGCGGAGCGCCTGCCGTTGATCACGCAGCCGACGCTGATATTCTCCAACACCGGAGACGAGATCTATCCGCACGCCGAAGCGGCACACGGCATTCGACCGGACTTCGCCTTCGCGGCACTGGAGGGCGGCGGTGTCGATATCGTCGACCAGCAGCCCGAAGCCTGGGCGGACATCGTCGCCGGCTTCCTGAACGCGGTAGGCGTGGGGGCGCTGGTAAAGGCCTGACCCTTCGGCAGATGCTGCGGCGCCGGGCCGGACAACGCCTCAGGCGTGCAGTCCGGCCTCCGAACCCTCGACCGCCAGCGCCCCATCCTGCGCCACGCCGCTGCCGCTGTCGAGCTTGTAGCGGGAGAATACGACCAGGCTCAGCACCTGCGTGGCGGCCGGGATCAGCGAATAGAGCAGCATGATGCCCAGCACCGCGTTGGGACTCTGCGCCACCGCGCCACCCTGCGACGAGCGATAGCCGAACGCACTCATGACGAAGCCGCCGATGAGCGGTCCCATGGCGAAGGCCAGCTTCTCCGCCGCCGACCAGATGCCCGAGAACACGCCCTCGTTTGCGATGCCGGTCAATCGGCGCTGATGCTCGACCGCATCGGTCAGCATCGATAGGCCGAGCAGCAGGAACCCGGTGTTGGTGAACCCGATCAGCACGGCACGCACCAGCACTAGCGCTCCCTGCTCCGTCAGCGTGCCCAGCAGCGGCAGGGATACCAGCACGGGACTTCCCGGTTTCACGAAGATCCATGTGACTGTGATCAGGGTCCACGCGATCGACGCCGCCCAGTAGACGCGGACCTTTCCGAAGCGTTGCGACAGGTAATAGTAGATCGGCTGGCTGACGAGGCTCGCCGCCGCCATGACGACGATAAACTTGGGAATGATCGTCACGTCACCCAGCGCATACAGGTAGAAGTACCCGATCACGGTATAGCCCGAAGCCTGGCCGATCCCCTGCACGAACGCGGTCGTCAGCAGGATGCGGAACGGCCGATTGGCGAACACGGGCCCAAACTGGGCCATGAGCGCGGTCGCGGGTTCGCCACTGGGGAGCAGGCGCTGGTTGCGCAGAGCGAGAGCGGGGATGATCATCGAGACCAGGCACACAGCCGCGAAGATCGCGCCCATGGTGTGCCAAGCGCTCGCACCGCCGCCCAGCGAGAGCACCAGCGGTTGCGCTACGCCCACCCCCAGGATCACGCCGCCGATGGTCGCGATCATGCGGAAGGTCAGGATACGGGTCCGCTCATGCGTGTCGGGCGACAGTTCGGCGGCAACAGCAAGGTAGGGCACGGAGTAGAGGCTGAACGCGGTCGAGGCGATCCAGAACAGCACGCACACGCCCGCCGCGGCGAGGTATGGACCACCATAGTCGGTGATGGTGAACAGCGCCAGGAAGCCCAGGCTCGTCAGGATCGCTCCCCATAGCAGGAACGGCGTGCGCCCGCGCCGATCCTTTACGCGATCCGACCACACCCCGACCAGCGGATCGCAGACGATCAGCCATAGCTTGGGGATCAGGATGACGATCCCCGACAACCACGCCGGCACGCCCAGCATCGTCGTCATGAACACCGGCAGCAGCACTGCAGGCGTATCACGAAAGATCTGCGCGCCGAGCTGTCCGACACCGTACCCGGCAACGGTCGGCAAAGGCACTTTGCCGCCGGTATGCGCAACGCTGACTGTCATCCGCGACTCTCGTTAGTTCGATATCCTGGCAGCATCACACCCCCCAGTCCGATCTCGGACCGAGATCAGCTGAATGACCACCTGACGAGAAAAGCCCGTTCGCCGCTCGAATTGCCGTGGCCTGCCGCACCGGCTACATCGAGAACGTCGGCAGCCCGGCGCAGGGTACGGCCGGCGATATCTACGAGGCGGGCCGCACCGGACTGGATGCGCGGCTAGGCTATCAGCTGCTGGAAGGGGTTGAGGTATTCGGCTCGGTCTCCAACATCGCCGATGCGCCGTTGGCCTACTACCAGACCACCCGGCGGCAAAAGTACTCGCGCGAAACCTATGGTATCAACGCCGACTTCGGCGTGAGCGCCAGGTTTTGATGGTGGTTCGGTTTGCCCGCCATCGCCGGCACCGTGCAGGATCTCGGCAAGGTGTGCTTCCAGGACACCCGTTCGCTATGTCATGGATAGCGTCGGTGTGCCGGCACCGACATGGAACCTAGCCAGATCGTACGCTGACGTCATGGGATCGTTGGGATCGACGATGGCCCTGAAGGTCACGTCCGCGGCTTTCGCTGTCAAGTCGACCCGGCCGTAGCCGCGCACGGTGTTGTCGGCGAACCGGTAGAGGGGGTTCTCGGCGGTGTTGGCCTTCAGCAACGTGTCGCCGGCGAAGGTTGTGATTGAGCCGCCGATGAAACTTGGCGCGATCGGTCGGCCCTGATGCTGCAGCTCGCTTGCCACAAAGGCGTGTATGTCGCCGCCGATCACCAGAGGGTTGCTGGTCCGGTGGCGTTGCCACGCGTCAAGGATGCGGTCGCGGGTGGCGTCGTAGCCGTCCCAGGTGTCCACCGTCTGCAGGCGGCGGGGGGACGAAGGCGCTTCCGGATCGCGGCGCGGATAGGGTGTCATCTGGGTCTGCTGTGCCAGCACATTCCAAGTGGCGGGCGAACCTGCCAGCGAGGCGTCCAGCCATTGTTCCTGCGCCTTGCCCAGCATCGTGCGGCTCGGATCGCCCAGTTCGGGGCATGGCGCGACGATGCTGGGCCCGCGGCGATGCGCGGTGAGCAGCCCGAGCGGGTGGCAGGCGCGCGCGGAGCGATATTGCCGATCATCGAGGATCTGAAACCGCGCCAGCCTCCCCCAATCGAGTTGCCGGTACAAACGCATGGCCGCCCTATCGGGACGCGACGCGCGGCGCAGCGGCATGAACTCGTAATAGGCATGATAGGCAGCGGCGCGCCGCCGTGCGAACTGGGCAGGATCGCCATTGTCCTGGTCCAGCAGGTCGGCATAGTCGTTGGCTACCTCGTGATCGTCCCAGGTCACCAGCCATGGCGCGATCGCATGCGCGGCCTGCAGCTGCGGATCGAGCCGGTACGTGGCGTAGCGGATGCGATAGCCCGGAAGGTCCATGCACTCAGGATTGATGTGCACCCGGATCGTGCCGACAGATGGCTTGGCCTCGTAGATATAGTCACCGAGGAAGAAGATAAGGTCGGGATCTTCGGCGACAGCATTGGCCCAGGCACCATAGAAGCCGTTCTCGTACTTCTGGCACGAGCCGAAGCAGAAACGCAGCCGATCGACCGCGGCTCCAGGCGCCGGTGCTGTCCGGGTGCGGCCGATCGCGCTGGCCTGTCCCTCAACGAAGAAACGGTACCAGTAGTGCCTGTCGGGTTCGAGGCCGGAGACCTCTACATGAACCGAATGGCCCCACTCCGGCTCGGCATAGCCCTCACCTGCCTGCACGACGCGGCGCGCGGTCTCGTCGGCGTAGACTTGCCAGCGGACCGGCACCCGGCGATGCGGCATGCCTCCGTCCGCCTGGAGCGGCCTTGCCGCCAGCCGCGTCCATAGCACCATGCCATCCGGCCCAGGTTCGCCTGAGGCGACGCCGAAGCTGAACAGCGCCTCGTTGCCCAGCGCGAAAGCGCGTCCGAACGCAAGGAGGGCTGGCGCGGCGGCAAGCCCGGCAAGAGTGGTGCGGCGTTGGATGAGCATGCCGGACTGCCTGGCCGAACGGCATTTCAGGATCGTGACGCTTGCAGCAGCGTGCCGGTCATCGATCTGCCATCAAGATGACGCGATCCCGTCACAGCCTGCTTTTAGAGGCGCCCCACGACAGGGGGCGATCCGATGAAATCTGCATATGTCCGCAGCGCGATGGCGCTGATGATGGCCGGTGTCTGCCATGCGCCGATGCTCGCCAGCCAGGCGCACGCGCAAGATGCGATGTCGCCGGACGCGGTACCGGGTGCAGACAAGGACCTGCCGGCCGAGGATATCGTCGTCACCGGCCAGCGCGAGGCGCAGCGCGCCGCCCGTGCAGCCAAGCGCGACGCCTTCGTCGTCTCCGACGTGATCTCGTCGGACGACATCGGCAAGCTGCCCGATCACAACACCGCCGCCGCCCTGCGCCGTATCCCGGGCGTCTCGGTGCAGGAAGACCAGGGCGAGCCACGCTTCCCGGTCCTGCGTGGTCTGTCCTCCACCTACAACCGCACCACTGTCGATGGCGCGATCGTCTCCGGCGTGGACGAGAGCGGGCGCACGGTGCCGCTCGACATCGTGCCATCGGTGATGGCCGGCCGGGTCGAAGTCATCAAGACAGTAACGCCCGAGAACGACGCCAACGCAATCGGCGGCATCATCAACATCGAAACCCGCTCCGCCTTCGACGCGAAGAAGGACTTCTTCTTCAACGGTATCGGCTCTTACGGCATCTACGAGCAGCATGGCGACGTCCGCAACGATAAGCCGTCGATGCGCTTCGCCTTCGCCAGCGGCGGCCGCTTCGGCGCGGATCGCGAATGGGGCGTGGTGATCGGCGCCAGCTTCGAGCAGCTCGACTACGACATCCCGCAGATCGAGGTCGCCAGTCCCTCCGTCCGCGAATACACGGCCGCGGGTGCGCCGGTGAACTCGGGCGATCCGCGTGGCAACGACATCCAGGTGCCCACGCAGCTGCGCCTGTTCTATTATAACAACACCAAGCAACGCGCGGGCGCCAACGCCAAGATCGAGTATCGCGGTGACACCTTCCGCTGGGGTGCCAGCGGTATCTTCGCGCGCACCGAGGACGACGAGGAGCGCATCGAGTTCCGCACCGAGCCGCTCACCTCGGGCGCGTTCGGCACTGTGCGCAATCAGACGCCGACAAGTGGCAGCTTCACCGGCGGTCGCAACATCATTCAGCTGAACCAGCCGATCACCAAGCGCCGTATCCTGATCGGTCGCACCGAGGCGGAGTGGAAGCCGAAGGACCAGTTCACCATCGATGGCGACGCAATCTATTCGCAAGGGCGGCTGCGAGTGCCCAACGAGTCGATCGAGTTTCGCACGCGCGACGCGCAGGCGGGCAACTACGCCTTCAGCTACGACACGTCCGGCTTCTACCCGGTGTTCACGCCGGCGAACGAGGCGGCCAATCGCAACCCAGCCAACTTCTTCCTGCAGCAGCAGCGCAGCCAGGAACTGCGCACGCTGGAGAAGAGCAACCAGTTCCGCCTCAACGTGGCGTGGGATGATGGCGCTGCGCTCAAGCTCAAGACGGGCGGCGTGTATCGCACCACGCGGCGCACGTTCAGCAACCTGCAGACCGACTACACCGCCGGCAGCGGCTTTGCCTACTCGCTCGACGCCGTCGACGTACCCGGTCCCGAAAAGCTGATCCGCGGCCGCTACCGGATCAATCCGCGCATCGGCGTTGAGGAGTATCAGGATTTCTTCGCCGCCAACCAGGGCCGCTTCACCACCACGGTGCGACCCGATAGCGGCGCCTATCGCGTGGAGGAGGACGTCTACGCGGGCTACCTGCAAGGCAGCGTCAAGTTCGGCGATCTGACCCTGCTGGGCGGTCTGCGCTACGAGCATACCAAGATCGATTCCACCGGCATCCGCGCGCAAGGCGCCACGCTGACGCCGGTCGAGAATGGCGGCAGCTACGACAATTGGCTTCCCGGCGTGCACTTGCGGTGGGACGTGAACCCGCAGTTCCTGGTCCGTGCCGCCTGGACCAACACGATCGGCCGACCGGATTACGGCTCGCTCGCGGCTTCGGAGAGCCTGACGTTCGACGGCAGCCAGGCTCGTCTGACCCGCGGCAACCCCGGCCTGCGCCCCCGCAAGAGCGAAGGCTTCGACCTCAGCTTCGAGGCTTATCCGCCGGACGGCCTGGTCTCGGTGGCCGTGTTCTCCAAGTCGATCAGCAACGAGATCTTCTCGATCACCGCGGTCGAGACGCTGGACGTGGGTCGCGGTGCCGAGCAGGTCTTCGTCACCACCCCGCGCAACGCCGAGACCGCACGCATTCGGGGCATCGAGCTGGGCGTGCAGCAGGCCCTCACCTTCCTGCCCGACCCTCTCAACGGTTTTGGCGTCAGCGGCAACGTGACGCTGATCGATTCCAGGTTCACCTTCCTGACCTCGGCCGGGCCACGTGTCACCGGACTGTACCTGCAACCGGACGTGACCGGTAACGCCTCGATCTACTACCAGCGCGGCAAGTTCGAAGGTCGGGTGTCGTACAACTACATCGGCGGCTTTCTCGAGACGATCAACGACACGATCCCCAACGCCGACCAGTACTGGAAGGGACGCACGACTTTCGACGCCAACATCAGCTATCGCATCACGCCGCAGCTGACGATCTACGCGGAAGGCCAGAACCTGTCCGATGCCGGCCGGCGTGAGCTGGTAGGGCCTAACCAGGACTTCCTGCAGGAATCGGCGGAGTACGGACGCACCTTCTTCTTCGGCGTGACGGCGAGCTTCTGATGTTCGGCGCGCTCCTGCTCATGCTCGCGGCGGCGCCATCGGCCGCTGCCCCTGCCAAACCCCCTAGCTCCATGCCCATGGTCGCCGGCACCGCCGAAACCCTGCGTCGCATTCCCGCTCCGGAAGCCCGGCAAGGCGTGGCGGTAGGGCCGAACGATGTCTGGGCCATCGCCAATTACCGGATCGCTCGCTACGACAAGCGCACGGGCGAAAAGCGCGCAGCCTGGGCCGGCGATCCGCAACGCTTCCCCCACATCAACAGCTGCGCCCTGATCGCCAGGGAGCTGGTTTGCGCCGCCTCCAACTTCCCGCAAGTCCCGCAGACCAGCTCGGTCGAGATCTTCGATCCGCAGTCCCTGGTACACAAGCGCTCGGTCTCGCTCGGCATGCAGATCGGCTCGCTGACCTGGGTCGACCGCCGCGACGGCGCCTGGTGGGCGATGTTCGCCAACTACGACGGCAAGGGCGGCGAGCCGCCGCGCGACCATCGCCATACCCAGCTCGTCCGCTTCGACGATGCCTGGCGACGCACCGAAAGTTGGGCGCTGCCGCGCCAGATCCTCGAGCGTATCGCACCCATGAGCATTTCCGGTGGTGGCTGGGGGACCGATGGAAGGCTGTATCTGAGCGGCCACGACTTGCCCGAGCTTTACGCCGTGACCCTGCCCAAGGGCGGTGCCACGCTCGATTATCGCGGCACATATGCCATGGCCGCGGAAGGCCAGGCAATCGATTGGGACGAGAGCGCACCGTGGCACTTGTGGGGGATCGCCCGCAAAGGCGGCGAGATGATCGAGATGCGTCTCGCGAATTGACTAGGCTTATCAATCGATGATTGACCTAGATTAAAGGAAGGCTGAGCCGGGCGCCCTCAGCAATACGAACAACGGCATCGGCGCTGCACGGATCACATCGACGAGCAACCGGGCACTCGCCGGTTGACCCTCCGCGATCGCAGCCAGCAGCGCTTGATCCGTCATGTCGACTACGTAGACCCTGTCGCCCACGCACTCGCGCGAGCCGCTTATCGCGGACCTCAACGCCAGCGATCCATCTTTCGCGCTTGTGCCGGGAAAAGGCAACGGGACGAGCGGTATAGCGGGGCAGGCTCTCCCTGGAAATCGCAGTGCCTTGCGGCTCTTGCGCAGGTCGATGGTTGGCCGAAATTTACCATCGCCGTTGCACTGCCGGTTACGCCTGAGCGCGTATTGCAGTGCCATAGAAAAATCGGAGTCGCACCCCCCCTCATGCCTCGCGTGACCAACCCTGTTTCCGCACGCCGCGCCCGTTCCGCATTCCGGATCGGCGGATGGCTGCGCCGGCTGGCGCGAGACCAGCGCGGCAACACGTTCCTGATCGTGGCGGCCGCGATCATCCCGATGCTGGCGGTTGTGGGCGGCGGCGTCGATATCAGCCGCGGGTACCTGTCGCGCACACGCCTGCAGCAGGCCTGCGACGCGGGCGTGCTGGCGACGCGCAAGAAGATCGGCGGCACCGTCATCACCAATCAGGTCATCCCGACCGATGCCAATGCCGTGGGCACGCGGTTCTTCAACCTGAACTTTCAGGATGGGGCCTACGGCACCTCGGGCCGCACCTTCGCGATGACCTTGTCGCCGGACTACACGATCAACGGTACAGCCAGCGTCAGCGTGCCCACTTCGGTGATGAAGCTGTTCGCCGTGGATGCCCTGCCGGTCACCGTCCAGTGCTCGGCCCAGTTTCACTACGCCAACACGGACATCATGATGGTGCTCGACGTCACCGGCTCGATGAACGAAACCAACACTGGCGACACCAGCCCCAAGATCTCGGTTCTGCGCCAGACGGTGAAGGACTTCTACGCCTCGATCGAGAGCAACAAGACGCAAGGCACGCGAATCCGTTGGGGCTTCGTGCCCTACTCGACCAACGTCAATGTCGGCTACCTGCTCAAGTCGGGTTGGATAGCGGACTCAACCGATCTGGAGAGCCGCACGGCGGTAAACTCGGGTTGGAATGCGAAGTGGCGCTACCAAACCGAAACCGTCAACGTGAGCAGCCTCAAGTCCGGCGCCAGCAGTAACCTGCCCAAAGGTACATCGCTGAACATGAAGATCGGCGGCACGGCTGCATCCCCTTCCCAAGTGGCCGTCCCGTTCGAGGGCTGCATCGAAGAGCGCAAGACTTACGTCATTAATGATTACAACAACGTCGACCTGACGAAGGCTCGCGATCTCGATATCGATGCGGTTCCCGATAGCAGCAAACCCGATACACAGTGGCACATTATGCTTCGTGACGTGTCTTATCTACGGGCAGTCAACTCCTGGGGTGGATACTGGTCGCCCAGCGCCGTTGAATCGAGCTCCGACTACGTGAACGCCGCTGATTACGGCTTTGCCGCCTGCCCGGCCGAGTCACGCAAGCTCGCCGAGATGACTGCGAGCCAAGTGGCGACATATGTCGATGGCTTGGTTCCCGCCGGCAGCACCTACCACGACATCGGCATGATCTGGGGAGGTCGCCTGATCTCGCCGACGGGCATCTTCGCATCCGAGAACGGCGATGTGAATGGCCGCCCGTCCAGCCGCCACCTGATCTTTCTGACGGACGGACAGACTGCACCCTCGGATTTCTCTTACGGCACATACGGCATCGAGCCTCTGTCGCAGAGGCGCTGGAACTCCAGTTCACCGTACAACCTGACGCAGACGGTCGAGAAGCGCTTCAGCTACGCCTGCAATCAGGTGAAGAACAAGAACGTTACCGTCTGGGTGATCGGCTTCGGCACAACGGTTCCTACTCTGATGAAGGATTGCGCCGGCTCGGGACACTGGTTCCAGGCGGCCAATTCAACACAGCTGAGCAATGCCTTCGCAGCCATCGCCGCTTCGATCGGCGACTTGCGGATCATCAAATGATCCGCCGGCTGAGCAATCTCCAGCGTGACCGGCGCGGCGTCAGCGCGGTGGAGTTCGCGCTGCTGACACCCGTGCTGCTGATCGCGCTGCTCGGGCTGCTGGACCTGGGTTACAACATGTACACCGCGTCCATCCTGGAAGGCGCGATCCAGGCCGCCGCACGCAGCTCCACGCTGGAGAACGCCTCGTCCAAAGCGACTGCGATCGACGATGCGGTGACGAAGGCGGTGCAGGACATCGCGCCCAAGGCGACGATCGCCTTCCAGCGGACCGCCTATCCCTCGTTCTCGTCCACCGGCAAGCCCGAGGACTACGACGACAACAACCACAACAACAAATGCGACAACGGCGAACCATACGAGGACGTCAACGAAAATTCGAGATGGGATGCCGACCAGGGCAGCGTCGGCCTGGGCGGCGCGCGGGACGTGGTCGTCTATCTGGTGACCGTCACCTACCCGCGCCCATTCCCCATCGCCAGCATGCTCGGCGCGCCGTCCACGTACACTCTCGCGTCCAAGACCGTGCTCACCAACCAGCCCTGGACCAACGTGGTCAAGGCGCCGCCAGTCAGGAATTGCACGTGAGCCGTCTGCGCACCATCAAGCGCCGCCTGCAAGCGCTGCGCGGCGACCGCGGCGGCCTCGCCATGACCGAGTTCGCGCTGATCATGCCGTTCTTCCTCACCGCCGGACTGTGGGGCGTGGAGCTGGCCAACTATTCGTACATGAACATGCGCGTGGGCCAGCTCGCGGCCCAGATCGCCGACAACGCCTCGCGCATCGGCGACTACTCGAAGCTACAGAACCGCAAGGTCTATGAAAGCGACATCGACGACCTGTTGATCGGCGCCGGGCTGCAGGCGGGAACGCAGATGGACCTGTTCAATCGCGGCCGGATCATCATCAGCAGTCTGGAAAAGAAGACGACCGGCCAGCAGTACATTCACTGGCAGCGGTGCCTGGGCAAGAAGAACGTCACCTCAAGCTATGGTGTCCAGGGCGACACGCGTGCGGTCGGCATGGGTCCGATGGGTAACGAGGTCTACGCGCTCGACGACAAGGAAGCGGTGATGTTCGTAGAGGTGCAGTACGATTACCTGCCGCTCGTCAGCGCGACCTTCATCGGCACGCCCAAGCTCGTTTCGATTTCCTCGTTCACGGTGCGCGCCAGCCGCGACATCAGCCAGCTGTACCAGACCACGCCTGCGAGCCCGTCGATGACCTGCAACAAGTTCACCAACGCGGTCGCATGATCGCAAGCGGAACGACCGGATAGGTCGCCGCCCCGGATCAACTCCGAGGCGGCGGTTCCATCACGTCGAGGGCGTCGGCGGCTTCTTGACGACCTGCCCCGCCCACTCGATCTCGCCTGCATCCGGCACGGGCTCGGAAGTGGGTTCGCCGACCGGAGGCCTGGCGACGATGCTATCTTCGGAGCGTTCGTCGGGCCCTTCGCCCTGCACACCGCCAAGATCGTCGCTTACGTGCTCGGGCAAGTCGTCCGGTGCCGCGGTCGGTTCTTGAGGCGCCCCGTCGCTGGGCTTGTCTTGCGCCATTGCGTTGTTCCTGGCCTTTCGCCGTCAGGGCATCGTACGCAGGACATCGGCTGCGGCGGATGAGCTGGCGGGCGGCGCGTCCGGATCCGACTGAATGCGGGCCTGGTCGCTCAGCGGGCCGCCGGCCAGGGCGACATGGCCCGTACTGCCGGAACCGCCGCCTTGTACGGCCTGGTTCTTCTGCAGGTAACGGTATCCGGCATAACCGAGTGCCCCGAGGGCAGCGAGTTTGACGAGCATGCTTCACTCCTGGTGTTGAGCAGGAGCAACGCATGGAACCGCCGGAAAGTGCCGGTCGGCTGATCCCGGCTATCGTCCGCCCTGGCTCGTGCCGGCGGTCAGGCGTTCCCGACCACCCAGCACGCCAGCGTCATCAGCAAGCCTGCAAAGCGGTTGGAGCGGAACCGATCGAGCGCGTTGCCTTCGCCGCTCAGGTTCAGGGTCGCCACCTGCCACAGCAGATGCAGCGCCATCGGCAGCAGTGCCGCGAGAGCGAGCCAATCCGGCCGCAGCAGCCAGAACGCGCCGGCCCAGCAGAGCACCGCCAGCACGTAGAACGCGCCGACGCCGCCGCGCACGTGCGAGCCCATCCGCAGCGCAGAGGAGCGCACACCTACCAGCGCATCGTCCTCGCGGTCCTGCAGCGCGTAGATGGTGTCGTACCCCACGACCCAGGCGATCGAGCCGGCATAGAGCAGCGCCAGCGTGGCCAAGGCATCGCCGCGCATTTCCACCCATCCGACCAGCGCCGCCCAGGAAAACACCAGCCCCAGCCAGGCCTGAGGCCACCAGGTGATCCGCTTCATGAAGGGGTAGGCTGCGACCGGCGCCAGGCTCCCCAGCGCCACCAGCTGCGCCTGCCATCGCAGCTGCAGCAGCACCACGAGCCCGACCAGGCACAGCGCGACCAGCCAGGCCCAGGCCGTCTTGCCGCTCACCCGGCCACTCGCCACCGGTCTGGCGGCGGTGCGCGCCACTTGCCGGTCGATGTCGGCATCGACGATGTCGTTGTAGACGCAGCCCGCCCCGCGCATGACGATGGCGCCCAGCAGCAGCCAGGCGATCAGGCCCCAGCGTCCCTCGCCGCCAGCCAGCAGCACGCCCCATGCGCCCGGCCAGAACAGCAGCCACCACCCGATCGGCCGATCGAACCGCGCGAGCAGCGCCAGATCCCGCAAGGTCGGCGGCAGCGCGGCGACCAGCCCGCGATGCTGGGTGTCGGGAACGATCTGAGACATGGCGGCGTGATTAGCGGGCATGGGCCCCGTGCGCCACCTTCTCGATCTTGCCGCAGCGGAGGACCCGGATCGTAGCCGTTACATCTCAGCGGTCGGTCTCTGTCTCTCGCAGGATGGGATAGGTCGCGGCATGCCCCTGATCGCCGGGCACATGAGCGAGAAGCCAGGCGAGCCGCGCTTGCGCGTCTGCCTCGAACGCGGGCTCGGCTGCCAATTTCGCCTCGAAGGCGCTGCGGATCGCTCCATCGCTCGCCAGCAGAGCGTCCGCCGTCGGCGCCCGCACGAAGTCCTCGGCCGAGGATGGCGCAGAGAGCAACTCCGGGAAGAAGCCCCATGCGAGGAACGAGTCCGGCGCCTCGGGCTCGAGCAGCGCCGCCGCCAGCAGGCCGAGGGGTTGGTCCGACTCCACCCGGATGGTTCCGGCCGGTAGCGTCCGGCGCACGGTCTCGTGCACGAAGGATGCCTTCAGCGGCATCCGGCCGTCCTGCGCGCGCTGCACCGTCGCATCGCGCAGGCGGACGCGATCGAGCGTCATGGTTCGTGGCGCCGCCAGCGTGTCGAAGCGGATCCCGTGCAGACGCAAGCGATCGACGACCTCGGCTTGCTCTTGGGGCACCCACCATGCCTTCGGGAGCGCGACGGTCGTAACCGGATCCTGCCCCATGATCGGCATGCGCATGCTGATCGGCTTGCCGGTCCAGCGCTGTTCCAGGCGGCCGCTTGCGGGGGAGCGGTATGTCTCGAAAGCGATGCCCTTGAAGTCATCGATCCAGCCGATCGGCTTGGGCGACGGCTTCCAGCTCGCGAGCATCGTCGTGGGCCGGCTGCCACGATCGCGAGCTTTTGCCGCCTGGATTCGATCCCGATCCTGCGCTGCCAGCTTGAGGGCCGCTTCCATCAGCACGTAAGTGCCAAGCACGCGCTGGCGGTATGGCTTGAGCATGTGGTTCTCGACCAGCACGGTCGGGACCGCGATGAAGTCGCCGTAGCCGGTGGAGTAGCGCGGGCCTTCGGGAGCCTGACGGATGCCCTTCCCGGGTGCGCGCGTGTCGATCGGACTGGGGTAGATGGTCGGAACGTGGCCCGCGCCTGCCAAGGCCTTCGAGACGTGCGGCCCGAAGCGCTCCATCAGCCAGTCGGCCGTGGCGCGATGGTAGGCGTAGCGGCCCCATCCGGCGTAGGTGAAGGTCACATCGTACTGCATGTCGAAGCCGTCGCTGACGTGGCAGTCGATATAGAGAATGGGGTCGAGGCGGCGCAGGAGGCCGATCATCGCACGCGTCTCCGGCGCGTCCGCCTTGGCGTAGTCGCGGTTGAGATTGATGTTGCGGGCGTTGCCGATGGTGCCCTTTTCAGACGGGCCGCGCAGGGCCGGGAAGTTCCAGCGGCTCATCCGCTCGTGCCCGTCGACGTTGTAGATCGGCACGAAGACCAGATCGACCCGGTCGAGCAGGGCGTGCTTGCCCCGCATGGCGATATCGCGCAGCAGCATGAGCCCGGCATCCTTGCCGTCGATCTCGCCCGAATGGATGCCGGCCTGGATCAGCACGACGGGCTTGGCCGCTCCCCCCTTGCTGGCGCGCACCATCAGCAGATCGCGGCCCTCTCCGCTGGAGCCGAAGGTTTCCATCGTGATGAGCGGCGACGCGGTATCGAGGCGCTCGAGCCAGGCGCGCGTCTCGTCATAGCGAGGGGTGGTGACGAACCCGGCCCGTTCGGCCGGCGTGATCCAAGGATCTTCCGGTGCAGCGATCAACCGCTCGCTCGCACCGGACCAAGGCAACGCGGGCGGCAGTGCCGCAGCGGGCATGTCCGGCAGCATCGTGGTCGCCTGGCCGATGGCGCCGGACGCGGTGAGCAAAGCCACCATACTCAGGGAATGTAGAAATCGCATGAGGTCCTTGCTTCAGAAGCTGGCGCGCACACCGAAGGAGGCGGTGCGCGGCGCGCCGGGTTGAACCCAGACGGGTGAATAACTGTTGGCATACCAATGCGTGTCGAACAGGTTCGTTACCGAACCGAACAGCGCGACATCCTCGATCAAATCGATTTGCCCGAAAACGCGCACCAGCGTGTGCGAGGGAAGCTGGAAATCGGTCCCGGTCTCGCCGTTGCGCTCTCCCACGTACTGGACGCCGGCGCCCAGCATCGCCTTGCGGTTGCCGATCGAGAAGCCCTTGGTGGCCTGGACGTTGAGGTTATGATCGGGAATGTTGATCAGGGGATCGCCCGGCTCGATCTGGAACGAGAAGTTCGGGTCCAGAACGCGCGATCGGGCCTCGGCATCGGTATAGGCATAGCTCAGCAGCACATCGAAGCCGCCGGGCAGCTTGCCCATGACGTCGAGTTCGATGCCGCGGCTGCGCGCCTTGCCGATGGCGACCGAGAAGCCGGGGTTGAGCGTGTCGGTGGCAAGCACGTTCGATTTTTCCAGCTGATAGACCGCCAGCGTGCCCGTCAGCCGTCCACCAAGCGCGGTCAGCTTCACGCCCGCCTCGATCGACTTGCTCGTCTCGGGCTCGAACACCTCCCCGAACGCATCGGCGCCGATGTTCGCGCGGAAACCTTCGCCATAGGCCGCGTAGAGCGAAAGCGGCTTGCTCAGCTCATAGACGATCCCGGCTTGCGGACTGAACCGGCTGCGCTTGCGACGGCCCTGTACGTTCGTCAGCCGATTGTCGACACGCAGCAGGAAGTCGTCGAAGCGTCCACCGATGCGGACCTGCAAGCGGTCGGTCAGGCTGATCTGGTCCTGCACGTAAGCGCCTATCGCGCGCTGTACGTCGAGGCGGTTGGTGATCGGGGCAGTGACAGGCACCGGATAGCGCCCGTACACGGGGTTCTGCAGATCGAGCACGTAGCCGGCCTGGTCGCTCGTCGTCGGCGTGACCACCGGACCACGATAGCGGGTGAAGAACTGGTCGGTGGCGAAGTCATCGAAGTCGGCCCCCACGAGAACGCGATGGCGCAAGGGGCCGGTCGCGAACTCGCCCGTGAGCTCGGCGCGTAGGACGCTGTGTTCCGACGTATAGCGCCGGGTCCGCCGTTGGCGAGACAGCGAGCGGCCATCGACATAGAGCTTCTGGCGAGCCCGCGCCGTCTCGGCATCGGACGATGCGCCGGTCAGCAGCGTGTCGCGGTGGCTGGCGCCTACCAGGAGGCTCCAGCGATCGCTGAAATCATGCTGCAAACGCAGCTGGTGCCCGGTCGCCCGTGCTACGGTGTCTCCGTCGGCAGGCTCGCCCAGGAACCGCGACCGGGGAACGGCTCGCAAATCGCCGTTCAGCGCCACGATGCCGCGGTCGAACGGCACTTCCACCCGCGTCCATTCGAAATCGTACGTCAGCCGGGTCGCGGTGCCCAGCGACACGCCGATTGACGGCAGAATGCCCCAGCGCCTTTGCTGCACGGTGTCGCGGAACGTATCGCCTGCTTCGGCATAGCCGATCAGCCGGGCGCTGAGCTTGCCGGTCACCGCCAGGTTCGCGTCGGCCTCGGCGCGGACAGTGTCAAAGCTGCGAAACTGGAGGGATGCGCTGCCGAAGGTGCTGCCCAGTTGGGCCTGCTTGGTGACCAGGTTGATCGATCCCCCCGGTTCGCCCCGGCCGAGCACGGCGGCTGCGGGACCTTTGAGCACCTCGACCCGCTCGATCCCGGCAACGTCGCGCTGTCCGCTGAAGCCGCGCCCGGCGTTGAACCCGTTGACCAGGTAACCGCTCGGCAGGTTCTCGTCGCCCGCGAAGCCGCGCACGGCGAAGCTGTCCCAGAGGTCGCCCAGCGTGTTCTGCCGCACGACCGAGGCGTTGAGGTCCAGCGCGTCGGTCAGGCGCAGGATGGCGTTCTTCTCGATCTCGGCGCCGTCGATGGTGGCGATGGCCTGCGGGATCTCACGCAATTCGAAGTTCCCGCGATAGGGCTGGCGCACGCCGCTGACGATGATTTCGCCGCGATCGGCTTGCTCCGCTTCCTCTGCCTCGGCCTGCGCGGGCGAGCCGGTGAGTGCGAGGAACAACGGAATGGCCACGGTGGCCGGGCCGGTGCGAGGTGACGATCGCAAGGTGCTTCCTTTCGGCGATGGAATTGAGCAGCGACGCCGGGTGCCGCGACGCGCCTATGCTCGTGATGATATAACATCGTCAATGATATCTTGTTACATCGCCTGAGATCCGCCAGAGGGATCCGGCACAGGGGTCGCCATGAGTCACGACCATGACCCTGCCGCAGGCGAGCAACGCGAGGTACCGATGCCGACGACAGACCCGATCCTGATCAGCGACCTGACGCTCGGTTACGGCACGCATACGGTTCTGGATGGTCTGTCGCTCGCCGTGCCGGCGGGCAGCATCACCGCGCTGCTGGGTGGCAACGGAGCCGGCAAGTCGACCACGTTGTCGGCTCTCCTCGGCTTTGCGCGTGCACGGACTGGGACGATCACGGTGTGCGGGATCGATCCTGCTGCCGACCCTGACGAAGCGCGCCGTCTCATCGCCTATCTGCCCGAGAACGTGGCACTGTACGATCATCTCTCGGCATTCGAGAACGCAGACTATCTGCTGGCGCTCTCCGGAGAGCGTCCGAAGCGCGGCACGATCGAGGATGCCTTGTCGGCCGCAGGACTTCAGGACCGGGCATGGCATCGGCGGCTCGGCGGCTTCTCCAAGGGCATGCGGCAGAAAGTCGCCATAGCCGTCGCGCTGCTGCGGCAAGTCCCGGTTCTGCTGCTCGACGAGCCGACTTCGGGACTGGACCCGCGCGCCACGGCGGATTTCAACGCGTTGCTGGCCGAGGTCCGAGCGCGTGGCACCGCCGTGCTGATGGTCACGCACGACCTGCTCTCCGCTGCGGATATCGCGGATCGCATCGCATTCCTCGAAGCCGGCCGTGTCGAACACGAGGTCGCCGCCAGTGGTGAGGAGCGGTTCGACGTACGGAAGCTGCATGCGCGCTTCCAGCTCGGCGCCGGACGCCTCGCGGCATGAGCACGGCTTGGCTCATCGCGCGCGACGAGTTGCGCATGATGGTTCGCAACCGGCTCGCCATGATCGGCATGGGGTTGCTCCTCCTTCTCACCTTGACCGCCGTGGTCAGTGCCTGGGCCCACCAGCGCGGCATCGCCGAATTGCGCGCGCGCCATGCCCAAGCTGCCGAAGCGGCGTTCGACGCCCAGCCGGATCGTCACCCACATCGCATGGTGCACTACGGCACCTTCATCTTCCGCCCGCTCGGCCCGCTCGCCGCTTTCGACCCGGGCGTGGACGCGTTCACCGGCAACAGCATGTTCCTGGAAGGCCACCGCCAGAATACCGCCAACTTCGGCGACGTGCGGCAAAGCTCGCTGCTGATCCGTTTCGGCCAGCTGACGCCTGCCTTCGTGCTGCAGGTGATCGCGCCGCTGCTGCTGATCTTCCTGGGCTATGGCGTACTCGCCCGCGAAACCGAGCAGGGCACGCTGCGGGTGCTGATGCTGCAAGGGGCGAGGCGCTGGCAGGTCGTTGGCGGCAAGCTGCTGGCGCTGGGCCTGGTGGCGCTGATCGCAGGTGCGCCGGCGATGATCGGCTTGGTCGCCATGGCGCGCCAGCCTGGAGCTCTCACCCTGCCGATGCTGGCGATCGCAGCCGGCTACGCCGCCTATCTGGCGCTTTGGACGATCCTGATCGTCGTGGTCTCGGGCTTCGTTCGCCGCGGCCGCGATGCCCTGCTGGCGCTGACCGCCTTGTGGACGGTCTCGACCATCCTGCTGCCGCGTGCCGCGGCCGACCTGGCGAGCGCCGCGGTACCGCTGGCGAACCGCCTGCAATCAGACGTCGCCATCGCCCGCGATCTGCGGGCGATGGGCGATAGCCACAACCCGGACGACCCGCACTTCGCCGCCTTCAAGCAATCGGTGCTGGATCGTCATGGCGTCAGCCGGGTCGAAGACCTGCCGCTCAACTACAAGGGCATCGTCGCCATCGAGGGCGAGCGCATGACGTCGTCTCTGTTCAATCGCTACGCCGCCGCGAGTCACGCCGCGCAGGCACGGCAGAATGCCTACGTCGACCGGATCGGCTTGCTGAGCCCCGCAATCGCGCTGCGCTCCTTGTCGATGGCGGCAGCGGGCACGGACCTTGAAGGGCATCGCCGCTTCCTCGACCAGGCCGAAGCGTACCGTTACGCCCTGGTGCAGCGCTTGAACGCGATGCAGGCGCAAGCCGTCAGGTTCGCCGACGACACCGCCACGGATGCCGACGCCGATCGCCGCAAGCGCGTCTCGGCCTCTCACTGGCAGGCGGCGCCAGACTTCCGTTTCGTCGCGCCGGACGGTGCGACACTGGCGGGGGCGGCCCTGCCCGGCCTTGCCGTGGTGCTGGGCTGGCTGGTCCTTGCCTTGGCTGCGCTGGGCCTCGTCACCCGCCGATTGGGGGCACGCCGATGATCCTGCTTGCGCATGAGCTTCGACTGTTGCTGCGCCAACGCCTCTCGGTAATGGCGCTTGCCTTGCTGGCGACACTTTCCGCAGCCTCATTGATCCTGGGCATGAGCGAGGTGCAGCGGCAACGTGACGCGATCGCAGCGATCCCTGCCGCGCAGGCCGAGGACATCGCCGCCGTCGCGGACTACGTCGATCGCACCAAGGACGCCGGCAGCGCCGCTTACTACAGCTTCCACCCGACCTGGGACGCCCCTTCCGCGCTGGCCTTCGCCGCGCTCGGGATGCGCGACGTCTCGCCCTACATCCTGCGAGTCCGGGCGCTGGGGCTCGAGGCGCAGATCTACGACGGGGACACGTTCAATCCGGAACTGGCGCTACCGGGCAGGTTCGATTTCGCCTTCGTGCTCGTGTTTCTGGCGCCTCTGTTCGTGATCGCGCTGTTCCACGATCTTGTCTCGGGCGAACGCGAGGCTGGGCGCCAGCGCACTCTGGACGCCCTTCCGCGCGGTGGCCGGAGCCTGTGGCGGCGGCGCAGTGCCCTGCGCCTGTCGCTGCTGTGGGCGGCCCTGGCGCTCCCGTTCATGCTTGCGGCTGCATGGGAGCAAGTGGCGGTCGGCGCGATCCTGGCCGTGCTCGCCGTGGCCATGGCTTACCTGCTGTTCTGGGCAGGGGTAGCGGCTCTCGTCAGCCGCTTGCGCTGCAGTTCGGTCACCAACGCGGCGGTGCTGGCGTCGGCCTGGCTGCTTCTTGTCTTGATCGTCCCGACCCTGGCGAACGTCGCGATCAACGCGGCGCTGCCGATCGACCAGGGCGCCGAGATCGCGCTGGCTCACCGCGAGGAGGTGAACCGGGCGTGGGACATCCCGCGGGAGGATACGATGCGGCGCTTCTACGCCCGTCATCCCGAGTGGAGCCCTTCGGCGCCTCTTGGCCCCGAGTTTCACTACAAGTGGTACCTGGCCTTCCACCAGAACGGCGACGAGAGCGTGGCCGGGCGCGTACGTGCCTACCGCGCGGGACTGGAAGCCCGGGATGCGGCGGCGCGAGCGACAGGTTGGATACTCCCATCCGTGGGCGTCCAGGCCCTGTTGATGCGCCTGGCGCAAACGGATCTGGCTGCACAGTTGCGCTATCAGGATCGCATCCGCTCGTTCCACCGACGCTTGCGGACCTTCTACTACGGCTATCTTTTCACGGATCGCCCCTTCGACAGGACCGACTTCGATCGCGCACCCCGTTTTGGCGGCGATATCTCGTAGCGTGCCCGCGCCGGCGCGAAGCTGCCTGATGAATGCCCGGAACTCGCACAAGGTCGGATCGAAGCTCGATGACAAAGCGCTCGGCCCCGGTTGCGCGGGGTAGCTGGAGCCGAGCACAGGTCGTGAGGCAAGACACGCCGCCTTGCCTCACGAGCTTACATGTCGGCGGCGGTGGGTCGCACGATGATCTCGTTGACGTCCACGCCGTCGGGCTGCTCGATCGCGTACCGGATGGCGCGCGCGATCGCGTCCGGCGTCAGCGATTTCTTGCGCCAGGTGAGCAGGCCGTCCGCGATCTCGGGCACGCTGATGTCATGGCCAAGCTCGGTCGCCACGACTCCGGGCGAGATCAGCGTGGTTCGCACCTCGTCATGTTCCTGGCGCAGGCCCTCGGTGATCACCTTCACGGCGTGCTTGGTGGCGCAGTAGACCGCGGCCGTCGGCATGACCATGTGCGCGCCGACCGAGGCCACGTTGACGACATGACCGGATCCTTGCGCCACGAAGCGCGGAAGCACGGCGGCGATGCCATGCAGCACGCCGCGCACGTTCACGTCGATCATGCGATTCCACTCGTCCAGCTTGACTGCTGCGAGCGCGGACAGTGGCATCACGCCGGCGTTGTTGACCAGCGCATCGACCTGGCCGAACCGCTCGACCGCGGCGTCTGCAAAGGCCTGGAAGTCGGCTGCGTCCGTCACGTCCAGTGCGCGCCACGCGACGTTGTCGCCGAGTTCCTGCGCGAGCGCCTCGAGCCGCTCGGTTCGGCGGGCGCCTATGAACAGCCGGGCGCCGGTTCCGGCAAGCTCGCGCACGGCGGCCTCGCCGATGCCGCTGGAGGCGCCGGTGATGAGGATGGTCTTGTCGATGGTAGGCATGTGTCGTCTCCACTGCTCAGGGTTTCAGGAGCAACGGCGATATGGAGCACGGCGAGGCGGAGACGTTAGGCCGATCGTCCGGCAGACTTGCCCGATCCTACGAAGTTGAGTGTCGACGCCTTGCCAGCCCTGCATGCGATGAGGCAATAAGCCGCTATGCGCAACGCCACCCATCTCGCCGACCTGATCGCAAGACATCTGCCGTCGACAGGCATGGTTGCGACTTCCCTGCCCGGTCTTTCGCTGTTCCGCGCCGATGCGCCCAGCGCACCCCTGCCTGCCGTCTACGAAGCATCGGTTTGCCTGATAGCACAAGGCGCCAAGCGCGTGGCGCTCGGTGACCAGGTCATCCTGTACGATGCGGCCCATCATCTCGTGGTGTCGCTGGACCTCCCGCTCGTCGGCCACGTCGTCCAGGCCAGCCAGGACGCGCCATACTTGTGCTGCAAGATCGACTTCGATCTGAGTGTACTCAGCGATCTGGTGCTGGCAGCCGGAAACGAGGTGGCGATCGCGTCGGCACCCGTTCTCGCCGCTTATCCGAAAGATCCTGAGTTGATCGATGCGGCCTGCCGCCTCGTCGGCCTGCTGGACCTACCCGGCGATGCCGCGGTCCTTGCCCCACTTGTGGAGCGCGAAATCCTGTACCGTCTGCTGCAGGGGCCGTGCGGCCCCATGATGCGGCGGATGGCGGCCGCCGACGGCCACCTCGCTCGCGTCGCACGTGCCGCCGCCCACATCCGCGAGCGCCTGGACCGGCCACTGCGCGTGGCGGAGATCGCCGAGGTCGCCGGAATGAGCCAGTCCTCGTTCCATCACCACTTCAAGGCCATGACGCGGCTGACCCCGCTGGAGTACCAGAAACAGCTGCGCCTGCAGGAGGCCCGTCGCTTGATGCTGGGCGAAGGCGTCGGCGCATCGGCCGCCGCCTTCGCCGTCGGCTACGAAAGTCCATCGCAGTTCAGCCGTGAGTACAGGCGCCTGTTCGGCTCACCGCCATCGATCGACATACGTCGTGCCCAGGTGGACGATCGGAACCTCGTCGCTGCCTAGGGTTACGTCGAGGATCGAGCGCGACCAAGTCGAGGTCGGTGGGCGCCTGTATTGCAGGGCTATCCTGGGACGAGACTGGCGAGCCCCTTCGAGGAGGAGCTTCGCCCCGATGCGGAGAGCGGGGGGTGCAAGTGTCCTTCTTACCCCCCGGCGCTAGCCACCTTGGAAGTACGGGTGTGCGAGGACACGTTCGGCATTGCGGCGTCCCACTGTGGCATCGTTCATGAGCCGTGCGCCTGCCACGGTGCGGTAGACCGCGACAGCAGCCTCGATGCGCTTGAAGCGCGCGCCGCTCGCGGCCAATCGCGTGTAGAAGTCCCAATCGTTGCAGTTGTGGAAGCTGGGATCGAAGCCCTGCACGGCTGCTGCGGCCTCGCGGCGGACGATCGACCACGAGGGACCGATCACGCCGCCGCTCGCGAGCGCGGCGCGCAAATCGCCACCGTCCCAGCCGCACTCCGCAGGCTGGGCAACCCCGTCTTCCTCCATGCGGAGGAAGTGGCCGACGACCAAGTCCGTCTCGCGCATCAGCGTCGCGCTGAGGAGGGCGCCCGCCGCTCCCGGGAGCCAGACGTCGTCGCTGTCGAGGAACGCCACCCAAGGCGAACGGCACAGCGCTAGGCCGACGTTGCGGGCGTTCGAAGCGCCGGCGTTGCGCGCCAGGATCGCGGCAAGCACCCGGCCGGGCTGTGCATCGGCAAGGGCGTGGATCGCTGCGGCGCTGGCATCGGTGCTGCCGTCGTCGACCACGATCACGCGGGTCGGTGCGTGTTCCTGCGCCAACACGCTGGCGACCGCATCGGCCACCACGTGAGCGCGGTTGTGGCAGGGGATGACGACATCGTAAGCAGGCAGGGAAAAGTCGGTCGGGAAAACATCGGTGATCGCGTGCATGCCGCAGCTATGTGCGCTGCAGCATGCCCGAGCAAGACCGTTTTGGCTGGCTGATCAGCAGGTTCACAGAGTCATCTTCGCACCTGCGTAGACGTAGCGGCCAACCGGAGAGATCGGCACGTTGGTCTCGAACCCGATGTCCGGCTTCTGGTTCGTGAAATTGTTCACGCCGGCGTAGAAGGCGAAAGCTTCGCCGACCTGATACTGTGCGCGGATGTCGTGCTGCCACAGCTCCTTGAAGCGGAAATACTCGGGCGCGACATAACTGGGGTTGTCGGCCGTATCGACACGAGGGAAGCGGCGCACGCCGTTCTGCCAGCGCAGGTTGTAGTTCACCGTCAGCTCTCCCAGCGTCCAGGTGGGCGAGAACGTCAGGTTGTACTTGGGCCGGAACGGACGATCCCGATTATCCTCGACATCGGCGCCGATGGTGGGGATCTGCTCCAGCCGGTGGAGATAGCCGCCGACCAGGCGCACGTCGAAAGTGCCGATCCGGGCCGTCGGGATCTGGTAGGAGGCGTTGAACTCCAGGCCGGCCGTGCGGAACGCGGCGACGTTCTCGGGCTGCACGATGTAGCCATCGATATAGCCGCTGCCGGCCTGGCGGCTGATCGCGTCACAGAACGGGTTATCCGTCGTCGGCTGGTCGACGCAGAGCTCCGCGATCGTCGATGCGCCGGCCGTGTTGATCGCATCCTTGATGCGGATGTCGTACCAGTCGACTGCGACCTGCAGGCGCGGCAAGGGCCGCAGCACCAGGCCGGCGGTCCAGGTGCGGGCGGTCTCCGCCCTGAGGTTGGCGTTACCCTGCACGGCGCCGGGAATGTTGACGTTGGCGTTGGGATTGTTGGCGTTGGTGAAAGTGGCTGGATTGCCTCCGGCCGCGGTGATCAGCGCCGCGCAGTTGGCCGCGCGGAATTGCGTACCATCGCCTCGCGCTCCGAGGTAGCAAGGATCGGAGATGAAACCGCTGTCGCCGGTGCGGGGGCGGAACACCTCGGCGATGTTGGGCGCGCGCACCGACTGGCCGTACGAGCCGCGCAGAGTCACCGCCTCGACCGGCGCCCAGACGCCGTTGAACTGATAGGTCTTCGTGCTGCCCACCGTCGAGTAGTCCGAATAGCGGCCTGCCGCGCCGACCGAGAGCAAGTGCGCGAAGGGCCGGTCCTTCAGCAACGGCAGGTTGATCTCGCCGAAAGCTTCCCAGACGTCGAACTTACCGCTCGACGCGGTCGGAATGACGTACTCGTCGAACTGGTAGAAGACGTTGTCGACCAGCTCCCGGGCAGGCCGGAACCGGCTGGACTCGCGCCGGTACTCGCCGCCGAAGGCGAACTGGACCGGACCACCGGGCAGCTCGAACAATGCGCCGAAGTCGCCGCTGAGCGAGGCATTGACGACGTGCTGCTCCAGCCGTGCATTGCTGACCGGATCGAACAGGTAGTAGTCGTAGGAGGCGGGGTCGACGGTGTTGGCGCCGAAGGTGTTGACCGGCACGCATCCGGCGGCCCTGGCGGAGGCGGAGCGGCACACGATCTGCCCGGTGGCCGGGTCGCGCACGGCATCCAACGCGGCGGTGAAGCGGTCGCTCAGCCGATCGTTCAGCTTGGTCGCGCGCACGTCGGTACGGCCGTAGGTGTAGTAGGCGTCGTAGGTGGCATGGTCGGAGATCCGGCCGGAAAGATCCACCACCCCGCGCCAGGTGCGGCGACGGTTCTCCTCGCCGCGACGGGGAATGTCGAAGTTGTTGCGGTTGATGTCGATCGACGTCAGCCCCGCCTGCTGTGCCGCAGCCAGGATCGTGGGCGGGATGAACGGATTGTCCAGCGTGACCGTGGCCGGATAGTTGCCGCCATAGCCGCTGAAGGTGCGCGCGGTGCTCTGGACGAACTTGCCCTCGAGGCTGATCTTGAAGGCCTCCGACGCCTCGAACCGGCCAAGCAGGTTGACGGCATGCCGCTCGGTCTTCGGGAAGATGTCACCGATGTAGCCTGCGACCGGGGTATCGTCGCCGCCGGTCGAGTAGCCATCGTTTTCGAGCACGGTGCCGGGCGTGTAGATCCGTCCATCACCGCGGTAGCGCACGCCGCCGATGTCGACGATGCCGTACGTCGAGCTGTCCGGATAGCGGATGTCGCGCAGCGGGCCTTTCTGGTAGCTGCCCGCCACCGCGGGATCGTAGCCGTTGAGGTTGACGAAGTTCGCGCGGTTGACGCTGCGCAGGTATTCGCGGTCGTCGTTGGCCAGCGGGTCCTCGGCATTGTACTCGTAGGCGAGCGTCAGGTTGGCGCGGCCATCGGCAAAGTTGCGGCCGGCGATGATCGAGGCGAAGCGGTTGCCGGCATCGCCTTCCTGCGAGATGCCGACCTGCGCGCGTGCGGCCACGCCGTCGAAGTCGCGGCGCAGCACGAAGTTGACCACGCCCGAGACACCGTCCGCACCGTAGACCGCCGAGGCCGCGCCGGTCAGTACGTCGACCCGCTCGATCAGGTCGGTCGGAATGGTGTTGATGTCCACCGCGGCGCTGTTCGGCTGGCTGGCGACGTGGCGGCGGCCGTTGACCAGCACCAGCGTGCGGGCGACGCCCAGTCCCCGCAGATCGAGCAGGTTCAGGCCGACCTGGCCCAGCGCGCCGTCGACCTGCGCGTTCCCTGCGGTGCGGGTGTTGTCGAGCGAGTTGGTCAGCGCCGGCACGCGCTGCAGGAAGGTGGTGACGTTGGTGTTGCCCGACTGCGCGATCGCGGCCGCATCGAACGAGACCACTGGGTTTGGCGCGGCATAGTCGGGCCGGCGGATGCGCGAGCCGGTCACGACGATCATGTCGTTCGCACTCGCATCGCTGTCGCCGGGCGCGGGCGGTGCTGCCTCTTGCGCCATGGCGGGTGAGCCGGCCAGCATCATCGCGGAACCTGCGAGCAGCACGCTGCGCATCGTGAATGTCTTGATCATGCCCTGAGCACCCCTGCTTGGCCGGCTTTTCTCGGATCCGCCGTTTGAAGGGGAACAGCCCAACATTCAATTTGTTACGATCGCCCTCGCGGGCAACTGGCGCGCGGGCCATGGGTTGGCCAATACATGCTGATGGGAGACAAGGGGTGCAGGCGCGCAGATCGCGTCACGCGCAGGAGCGTGCTGGCGGGCGCGGCGGCTCTGGCGGCGACATCCTGCGGGCCGCGGTCCGCCAGTCCACCGCTGCGGTTTTGGGCGACCAGCTATGAAGGCGACTACGCGCCGCACCTGATGACCGCCTTCACCGCCGCGACCGGCATCGAGGTCGACGTGCAGTCCATCCCCTCGACCGCGGCGCACGAAAAGATGCTCACCGCGTTTGCCGGCGACGCTCTGCCCGATGTCTTCGCGCTGCCGTCGGGATGGATCGGCGAGTTCCAGATGATCGGCGCGCTGGCGCCGGTGCCTTCGCCCGACTACGTGGCGGACGTGTTGCCACCGGCGCTCGCGCTGGCGCAAGTGAAGGGCAGGAACTTCGCGGTGCCCTGGTCCGCTGCGCCGCAAGTGCAGTTCTACCGGCGCGACCTGCTGCGTGATGCGGGCTACGAAACGCCGCCCGACACCTGGGAAGCGTGGCGTGAGATGGGCCGGACGATCAAGCGTCGCCGCCCCGACGAGTTCGTGTTCCTCACCCTGCTGAACTGGCCCGACACGCTGTTCTCGATGCTGTACCAGACCGGCATGACGATGCTGCGCGACCAGGACACGCGCGGCAACTTCCGCTCGCCCGAGGCGGAATCCGCCTTTGCCTTCTACCTTTCGCTATTCACCGAAAACCTGGCGCCGCGTGCACTCTCCACCGAAGTGCAGGACGCCTTCGCCGCGTTCGCGCAAGGGCGCTATGCCGTATGGCCGAGCTGGCCTTCGCTGCTGCTCGACCTCCATCGCCGCCGTGCCGAGATCCCGCGCGAGCGCTGGGGCGTGGCGCGGCTTGCCGGGCCGAAGGGTCCGGGGCCAACAGCGATGATCGCCTCGAACGTGGTCGTCAGCGCGCGCACGGCGCAGCCACAGGCAGCCTGGGCGCTGGTTCGCCACCTGACCTCCACTGCCACCGAGCTGCGCTTCCAGCAGCTGATCGGCAACCTGCCGGCGCGCGCGAGTGCCTGGGCCTCGCCGCAGCTGCAGATGCCGGTGCTGCGCCCCTTCGCCGAGCAGATGCGGCAACCGGCGATGGCGCCCAAGATCGTCGAGTGGGAGCGTATCCAGATCGAGGTCCAGCTGGTCGCCGAACGCGTCGTGCGCGGATTGCTGACGATCCCGCACGCGCTCGCCGCCATCGACGGCCGCGTCGACCAGATCCTCGCCAAGCGCCGCGCGCTGGTCGAGGCGGGTCGCATCGCATGAGGAGGCAGGCCATGTCTTCTCAGGAACGCACCGCCTGGCTGTTCACCGCGCCGGTGCTGGCGATCATCGTGGCGGTGCTGGTGCTGCCGGTCACTTTGGCGCTGGCGCTGAGCCTGACCGACTACAGCATCTACGCGCTGGCCGACTGGGACAACGTGCGCTTCGTGGGTTTGGGCAACTTCCAGGAGCTGCTGCGCACCGCCCTCTTCTGGCGCGCGCTGGCGAACACCGCGCTGTTCGCCGTGCTCGGCGTGCCGATGGCGATCGGCGCCTCGCTGGGCGCGGCGCTGCTGCTGCACGACACAACCGTGCGTTGGAAGGCGCTGTGGCGCGTGGCGCTGTTCGCGCCTTATGTGACGAGCGTGGTGGCGACCGCGGTGGTCTGGCGCTTCCTGCTCAACACGCGCTTCGGCCTGATCAACTACGCTCTTAGCTGGCTTGGCCTGCCGCCGGTCGACTGGCTGGGCGATCCTCATGCCTCGATCCCCGCGATCCTGCTGTTCGTGACCTGGAAGATCTTTGGCTACAACATGATCGTGTTCACCGCCGCCTTGTCGGCCGTGCCGCAGGACCTGATGGAAGCCGCACGGCTGGACGGCGCCTCGCGCTGGGGCCGCTTCCGCCACGTCACCTTGCCCGCGATCGGGCCGACGCTGCTGCTTGCCTCGGTGATGAGCGTCGCCGGGTTCCTCCAGATCTTCGCCGAGCCTTACGTAATGACGCTGGGCGGCCCGGCGCAGAGCACCGTCACCGTGCTCTACTTCATGTTCGACGAAGGCTTCAAATGGTGGAACCTGGGGCAGGCGTCGGCGGTGGCGCTGATCCTGTTCGTGCTGATCCTGACAATCACTTTCGTCGAGACGCGCATCGGCAAGCGGAACCAGTGGCTGTGATGGGGCGGCGTCGCACCCGCGCGATCGTCGCCAATTCGCTGGTGGCGCTGCTGACTGCCGTGACGCTGGTCCCGCTGGTGTGGATGGTCACCGTCTCGTTCATGCCGCGTGGTGCCTCCAGCCAGTTCCCGCCGCCGTTCTGGCCCGAGCGCTGGTCGTGGGAGAACTATTACGAGTTGCTGGTCCGCCGCGAGATCGATGGTGCGTGGTTCGACTATCGCGTCTTGCCCGCGCTGGGCAACAGCCTGCTCATCGCCGTCCTTGCCACCGTGCTGGGGCTGCTGCTGACGATCCCGGCCGGCTATGCCTTCGCCAAGCTGCGCTTCACCGGACGCGAGCGGCTGCTCAAGCTACTGATCGCCGGGCTGGTCGTGCCGGGGCAGGTGGCGATGCTGCCGCTGTTCCTGCTGTTCAAGGAGCTGGGGCTGGTCAACAGCTATGCCGGCGTGATCCTGCCGGGGCTGGCCGGCATCTTCTCGGTCCTGTTCGTGCGTCAGGCCGCGCTGGCGATCCCCGACGAGATGCTCGACGCCGCCCGGCTCGATGGCGCGAGCGAGGCGCGTATCTTCCGCTCGATCGTGCTGCCGCTGCTGGCCCCGATCACCGTGACGCTGGCGCTGTTCCTGTTTCTGGGCAGCTGGAACGACTTCCTGTGGCCGCTGATCGTGCTCACCGATCAGCACAAGTACACGCTGCCGGTCGCCGTCGCCGCCATCGTGCGCGAGCATGCCCAGGACGGCGAGCTGATGATGGCCGCCTCCGTGGTGACGACGCTGCCGGTGCTGCTGATCTTCCTGCCGCTGCAGCGCTACTACATCAGCGGATTGCTTGGTGGCAGCATCAAGGGCTGAGCCGAGCCAATGCCTGTCCCTGCGCATCGAAGACGTGGACCTGTGATGGCGGCAAGCTGAAACGCAGGGTCTCGCCCAGCGTGACCTGCCGGTCGCCGGGCAGCTGCGCCACCACCGTGCCGATGCCGCCGCGGGCGCCCAGATGCGCGAAGGAAAGCGGCCCCAGCCGTTCGAACAGCTCTACCTCGCCGCCCAGGGGTCCCTCAGCGTCCGCCACCAGGTGCTCGGGCCGCAAACCGACGGTGACCGGCTCGCCGACACGATCGGCGGCAGCTCGAACGTGGGCGCGCAGCGTCTTGTCTTCGGGGAGGCGCAGGGTGACGCCTTGCTCGTCGGCGGCGTCGATAATGGCCGGGATCAGGTTCATACCGGGCGAGCCGATGGCTCGCGCCACGGCGAGCGTCGCCGGTGCGGCATAGAGCTCGAGCGGAGCGCCGACCTGCTCGATCCGGCCCTCGCTCATGACGACAATGCGATTGGCCAGCGTCATCGCCTCGAGCTGGTCGTGCGTCACGTAGATCATCGTGGCGCCCAGCCGGCCATGCAGCCGTGCGAATTCATGGCGCATGCGGACCCGCAACTCGGCATCCAGATTGGACAACGGCTCGTCGAGCAGCAGCACGCGCGGTTCGCGCACGATGGCGCGCGCGATCGACACCCGCTGGCGCTGCCCTCCCGATAGCGCCGCCGGTCGCCGCTTCAGCAGCGGGGCAAGGTCCAGCGCCTCGGCGGCGGCAGCCACCCGCGCGCGAACCTCGGTCTTGCCAAAGCGCTGCACCTTGAGCGGAAAGGCGATGTTCTCCTCGACGGTCAAGTGCGGGTACAGCGCATAGGACTGGAACACCATCGCCAAGCCGCGCTGCGCCGGCGCGACGTCGGTGACATCGCGGCCATCGATGAATACCTGGCCGCCGGACGGCTCCTCCAAGCCGGCGATCAGGCGCAGCAGGGTGGACTTGCCACAGCCGGACGGCCCCACGATCACCACGAACTCGCCCTCGGCGATCTCCAGATCGCTAGGGCACAGCGCATCGAACGTATCGAACCGCTTGCTCAACTGGGTCACGCAGACCGATGCCACGCTTCGCGCTCACTCTCGTTCGATAAAGGCGCGAGGGGATCACGAGCCCGGGCCAGCGTCACCACCAAATCGCGCTCTTGTCGAGCCAGCTTGAGGGCAATGGTGTGCAAGTGGATCGGCTGGGGGGGGCGCCGATGGCGTGCCCGCCCCTTGCGGCCGTTGTCGCAAGTGGGCGGGCAGTATGGCGGCAGTCGTGTCGTTGCACGCGTTACGAGCGTGCGGGATGGGTCGTCCTCAGCGGCTGACGGGAGGCGAGCGATACTCGCGCCCGTCGATGGTCGTGACCAGTTCGCCCTTCTCAGGGCCGCGGAAGCTGAGCACGAAGCCGCCCGGGCTCGTCTTCTTGGTGCCGGTCTGCACCCCGGACGCGCGCAGATCCGCCTGCCATACGACCGGGCTGAGGAAGCCGGGCTTTGCGCGGGTGGCCGATTCCGTCCCGTCGATGATGTGCTGGCCGTCATCGGTGTAGCCGGTGTAGCGCACATCGACCGTCTTGATCCCGCCTGCGGGATGGTACTCGACCCGTACGTTGGCGGTTCCGGCCACCTTGCCGTTCAGCACGAACGTTCCCGCGGGCAGTTCCAACGGCCGCTTGGGGAGGGGATCGCCGGGTCGCAGCGCGATGGCCCAGTCGACATTGATGGGCTTGGGCGTGACCTTGCGAGTCGGCATCGGCTTGCGGCTGGTCAGGTGCGCCATCATCAACCGCGTGCGGCGTCCGCCTGGCGCCGTCGAAGTGGGGCAAGGCTGCTTGCGCCCCTCTCCACAGGCAGGCGCAGTGACCAGCGCCTGCCAGTAGATCACCCGGGTCCCGTCCGGGGACCAGGCCGGATCGGCACGGCCGTTCCAGTCGGGATCGCTGAAGCTGCCCGGCGTGCCCGGTCCGGCATTGAGCTGCTGGCCCCGATAGCGGCCCCGGTCGCCCTTGGCATCGATCAGGATGGGCTGGAAGAAGCGCCGGTTGCCATCGTTGTAGCAGCACACCGCGATCGGGAGCGTAAGCGTGTCGGTCAGCGGGGGGATGCCCTGCATCGCCGAATAGTAGAGGTGCCGCGTGGTCGTGCGCGTATCCATGGCGACAAACCATTTGTCGTCCGGCGACATCATCATCGGATCGGTATAAGCCGGATCGCGGGTCAGGCGATGTGACGCGCCATCGGTCAGGTTCGTGATGAACAAGTCAGGATTTCCCGCTTCGGGGAAGCCCATGCCGATGACGTTGCGGCCATCGCGGGTCCAGCCCCGCATCTCGCCGATCTGCCCACGCGGCTCGTTGTGGACCAGCTTCTTCGGGTTCTTGGGATCGATAGAGAACTGGTTGAATGTGGGGTCTGTGTTGTTGAGGAGCAGATAGACGTTCTCGATATCGTAGCGAGGAACGTTCGGTTCGCCCATCTTCGGCTTGGGATTGAACACCAGTTTGCCCAGGTAGCCGAATTGCTCGACCCCGCCGGGGCTGGGCGCGAACGCGCTCCAGTTCATGTGTACGCCGTCCGGGTTCAGCCGTTGCTCGCGAAAGACGCTGCCCGGGCCCGATCCGTCCGGGGTCCGGCCCCACCGCACGGGGAAGATGCGGACTTTGTCCGGCGTGCACGCCGTGGAAGTCAGTTCATGCGGGCCGCAGTCGATCACGTTGGGCCCGGCAAGGACACGCTTGCCATCGGGAAACGCCTGCGGATGGTCGAGCGGCATGCGAGGTGCGAGCGCTTCCTTGTCGCCGTGGGCATCGCTCTCGCCCATCGGGTTAGCGGTGATCAGGGTTCCCCTGCGGTTCTGCTCCGGCACGCCGCAGGTCAGGCACTTCCAGGGATCGCCGTTGGGAAACTTCGTACCATCCAGGCGAATGGCGATGACCTGCTCGCCGCTGTAGATGCTTGCGGGAGCAGGCGCTGCAGGCGCCCCCGTGAAGGTCACGGTCATCAGGACATGGCGGTTGTCCCACATCGCACCCGGGCCTTCTTGCAGGCCGTACTCGCTGGCGGAGATGCAGCCGGTCCCGCGTGGGTTGACGGCGCGGGTGCATGAGCCCGGAGTGTCGGCCGGAGCGGTGGGAGGCAGGGGAAGTTCGCTGATGGTGACGGGTTCAGGCTTCGGAGGTGGTGCATCCTCCACCACCCCCGCCTGCAACGCCGTGGTCAGACCGGTGCAGAGCACCACACCGGCGGTCCACGCCATCGCTCGCGCCGTGCGCTGTATATTCGGCCGAAGAGCTCGCATCGTTCATCCCCCTATTTTTTGGTCAGTCCCTTACTAAGCAAGGCCGTGGCATGGCACAATGCGCCTTTGTGTCGCATAGTGTATCTCTGGCGCTCATGCTCCACGGATTGATCGTCAAACACCCTTCGTTGACAATTTGGACAGGCCAATTTAATTGTACTCAGCAGACCGATTACGGTCGTTGAAACTGGGGGGAAACATGCCTGCAACAAATCTCAACGCTTATCGGTTCCAGCGCCTTGCACTGTTGGGCGGAACCGCCCTGTGCTTCGCGCTCGCATCCGGCCCGGCGTTCGCGCAGGATCCTGCTGCACAGGACCCCAACGCGACCGGCACGCCGACCGCTGCACAAGCCCAGCCGACCGACACCACTGGCGACGAGACAGCGAGCGCAGGTGAGGACATCGTCGTTACCGGAACGCTGATCCGCGGTGTTGCTCAACCGACCGGCGCGGCACTGGTCAACGTGGGCCGTGACACGATCGCGTCGACCGGCGTGACCGCGGCCAAGGATCTGCTGAACCAGACAGTTCCCCAGCTTTCGTCCTTCAACGCACTGCCCACCGGCAGCGCCGACTTTGGCGCAGCGGTGAACAAGATCAGCTTGCGCGGCATCGGGTCCGCCACGGGTCTGGCGTCCGGCACGAATGCGACGCTGGTCCTCATCAACGGCCACCGCGTCGTTCCCGTCGGTATCCTTTCGACCGACGCCGATCCGGACCTCATCCCGTCCGACATCCTGGAGACGGTCCAGGTCCTGCCCGACGGCGGTTCGGCGACTTACGGTTCGGACGCCATCGGCGGCGTCGTGAACTTCGTGACCCGCAAGGAGATCGACGGCGTGCAGGTGCACGGGCAGCACATCTTCGGCGACGACTATCACGAGAACACGATCACCGGCGTGATCGGCAAGAGCTGGAGTACCGGCTCGGCCTTCGTCAGCGGGACCTACAACAAGCACGACGCGATCTTCGGCCGCGACCGCGACTACATCACCACCGACTTCCGCCGCTATGGCGGCCAGGACACCCGCCGCACCTCGTGCGAGTACGGCACGTTCACGGTCAACGGCCAGCTCTACAGCGGCAATGGGCTGGCTCCGATCGGCACCGCACCGCGCTGCGACGCGACCGACAACACCAGCCTCGTGCCCAGCGAAGAGCGCGGCAACGTCTTCGGCTTCATCCAGCAGGAGATCTCGGACAGCGTGAAGTTCAGCATGGATGCGCTCTGGTCCAAGCGCTCCACGAAGATCTACTCCGACATCGCCAACATCACGAGCTCCTACGTCATCACGCCGGCAAACCCGTTCTTCCGGCCGGTCGGCGGATCGACCCGGCAGACGGTGGCGCTGAACTATGGCCGCGCCATCGGCAACAGCCGTGTCTCGCCCCAGACCTACAGCCAGTACCAGTTCTCGCCGAGCCTGACCTGGAAGGTCAGCGACGCCTGGGACGTTCGCGCCGACTTCCTCTACGGCCGCAGCGTTTCCAAGGTTCAGGATCGCACGGGCGTGAACGGCGCGGCGCTCACCGCCACGAACTTCAACCCCTACGACCCGGCACTCACCGATGCTTCGGTGCGCAGTGCTCTGGCGGATTACGAGCTCTACTCGCGCGGCGTGAACTCGATCACCAGCGGCACGCTCGTCGCCAACGGCACGCTGTTCGAGCTGCCCGGCGGTGAAGTGAAGCTTGCCGGCGGTGGCGAGATCCGTCGCCAGACGCTGGACAACCAGACGGTCACCGGCCCGATCGGCGACCGCACCGGCCTGCGCAGCTTCGATTCCGATCGCACCATCAAGGCGGCCTTCGCGGAACTGTACGTGCCCATCGTGGGAGAGGGCAACTCGATCCCGGGCGTCTACGCTTTGGCGCTGAACGGGGCCGTCCGCTACGATCACTACAGCGACTTCGGCGGCACGACCAACCCGCGCATCGCCGTGGACTACCGCCCGGTGCGCGACCTGCTGATCCGCGCCAACTACCAGACCACGTTCGTGGCGCCGAGCCTGGCGGACTCGGGCAACCAGATCGACACGCGCCTGCAGATCCAGACGCTGGCCACCAACGTCTACCAGATCTTCATCGCCGGCGCTGGCGTGAACCTCGATCCGCAGGAAGGTCGCACCTACTCGATCGGCGCCGACTGGACGCCGGAAGCCGTTCCGAACCTGCGCGCCAGCGTGACGTACTGGAACACCAAGGTCGACAAGCTGATCAGCCAGGCGTTGACGGCGTTCGGCGGCTCGACCGGAGCGTCGGCCACGGCCTACAACTTGTGCGGCGTCGGCTACGCCCCGCAGCAGAAGTCCGCTTCGGCGAACGGCGCCTGCACGGCCGACTACCTCAACAGCATCCAGCCCCTGTGGCTGCGCATCGACAACGGTGCGGCGCCTTCGATCCGTTCGATCGCCGATCTCGTCGCTCCCGGCGCCATCGTGGCGGACGTGATCGACGCGCGCCGCAACAACTTCGGCACGGCCAAGCTTTCGGGCATAGACGCGAGCCTGTCCTACAGCTCGGACGTTTCGTTCGGCCGCGTGTTCGGCTCGATCGCGGCGACGTACAACCTGAAGCGCGACATCTCCTCGCGTCAGGGCGGTCCCTTCATCGACTATCTCGATGGTGAGGCCGTGGTCGGCTCGCCGCGCTACAACGCGGTCGTGTCCTTCGGTGCGATTTCAGGACCGGCCACGCTGCGCGCCAACGTGCGCCGTTCGGGCGGCTATGACATCCCGGTCAACAACGCACCGCCGCAGCGCCGCGTGAACTCCTACACCGTCGTCGACATCTACGCCGGCGTCGATCTGGGCGACTTCACGCAGGCAAAGAATACCCGCATCGACTTGACCGTCGCCAACCTGTTCGACCAGGACCCGCCGGTGTACCTCGGTGCGATGAACGCCAACCGCCCCGCAGGCTATGCCAACGGCGCGACCCTGGGCCGGACCATCAACCTGGGTGTAACGACCAAGTTCTGATTCCCTCTCCTCCGGCGCTGCCCGTTTTCGGGATCGTGCCGGAGGACCTTGCTTAGGAGTACCAATGGTCAAGGTAACACGGCGCGACGCCGCCAAGCTGCTGGGGCTGGTGCCCGCGCTGGGTTCCGGTGCGACGCTGGCGCAGGCCGCCGTGCAGGACCGGCCATTTCCGAAGAACTTCCAATGGGGCTGCGCGACGGCATCCTACCAGATCGAAGGCGCGGTCAAGGAAGACGGCCGCGGCGAGACGATCTGGGACGTGTTCTCGCATACGCCGGGCCGGATCAAGGACGGCACCAACGGCGACATCGCCTGCGACAGCTACCATCGCTTCACGGACGACCGCAAATGCCTGCAGGCGGTCGGCGCGAACATCTACCGACTGTCCTTCGCCTGGTCGCGTATCTTCCCGAGCGGCAAGGGCAAGCCCAACCAGAAAGGCGTCGATCACTACAAGCGGGTGATCGACGACCTGCTCGAAGCCGGCATCACCCCGTTCGTCACCCTGTTCCACTGGGACCTGCCCACCGGTCTTAAGGGCGCCTGGCACTCGCGCGACACGGCGCTTGCCTTCGCCGACTACGCCGGGTTCGTGGCCAAGGAATTCTCGGACCGGGTCCACGACTACATCACGGTGAACGAAGTCCGTTCGTTCATCGACATCGGCTATGGCCAGGGCCGCCACGCTCCGGGCGAGCAGCTCGGCGCGCGTGAGCTCAACCAGGCGCGTCACCACGGCCTGCTCGCGCATGGCCTGGGCACGCAGGCGATCCGCGCCACGGCCAGGAAGCCGGTGCGGATCGGCATGGCGGAGAACAACTACAACCCCATACCCGCGATCGAGACGCCTGCGTTCATCGAGGCCGCGCGCAAGGCGTTCCGCTGGATGAATGCGCGGCACCTGATGCCGATGCTCGAAGGGCGCTACTCGGACGAGTACCACGCCCTGGAAGGCGAGAACGCGGCAAGGACGCAGCCGGGCGACATGGAGGCGATCGGCAGTCCGCTCGATTTCATCGGCCTCAACATCTACACCGGCGACTACGTCGCGCCCGACGAGGGACCGCAGGGCTATCGCCTGGTGAAGGGCAGCCCCAGCTATCCCAACATGGGCCTGAAGTTCCTGCGCGTCGCTCCCGCGGCCGCCTACTGGGGCCCGCGCCTGCTGACGGAGATCGCCAAGCCGCGCGCCATCTACGTCGCCGAGAACGGCACGCTGGCGCAGGACGAACTCGTGCGAAACCGTCAGGTCGACGATGCCGAGCGCATCATGTACCTGCACAGCTACCTGGGAGAGCTGCAGCGTGCGACGGCGGAGGGATACCCGGTCGCGGGCTATATGCTGTGGTCGCTGCTGGACAACTTCGAGTGGGCCGAAGGCTTCGCCGCCAGGTTCGGTATCTTCTACACCGACTTCGCGACGCAGCAGCGCGTGCCCAAGCTGAGCGCGGAGTGGTTCCGCGAATTGATCGCGCGCAACGCGCTGGTTTGACAAGAGAGGACGAACGATGAAGCGTAGCGCCGCCTGGCTGATCTCGCGCGGCATGCTGCCGCTGGCCCTCCTCGTGCTCCCGGCTGCTTCGCCCAGGCAGGCGGAGAGCTGGACGCTCGACAACCTCGACCGGATCGGCGGAAGGCCCGTGACGGTCGAGAGCACGCCGCAAGTGATCTGCTGGACCGGCGGCAAGGCGATCGCCTTCGATGGCGTCGATGATCGTCTTGTGGTGAAAGGCCGTCCGCTGGTCGGCGTCACACGCTTCACCATCGAGGCGCTGATCCGTCCGGAAGGCGGCGTGACCGAACAGCGCTTCCTCCACCTCGCAGAGACCAATCCGCAGACCGGCGCCGACGTCACGCACACCGAAACCACGCACGATACCAACAACCGCATCATGTTCGAGCTGCGCTCCAGCCCGGCCGGTTTCTTCATCGACGGCTACCTCAAGAGCCGCGCCGGCGATGTCGCGCTGGCGGTTCCGGCCAAGATCCATCCCAACGGCGCCTGGTATGTGCTCAGCCAGACCTACGACGGCGCCGTCTACCGCACTTATGTCGACGGCGTGCTGCAGGGCGAGGTGACGACGCCGTTCCTGCCGCAGGGGCCGGGCAACGTCGGCATCGGCAGCCGGTTGAACAAGGAAAGCTACTTCAAGGGCGCGATCGCACGCCTGCGCTTCAGCGAACGCGCCCTGTCTCCGCGCGAGTTCATGAAGGCCCCGCGCAAAGCCACGGACAAGGCTTGCCCCCGCTAACGCGGTCGCCGCAAGACCCGCGCGCTGACATCAGCGTGCGGGCACTCCCTCCTCTTGGGCGACCAGCATGACCGGTCCGATCAGCCCGGACGGCAGCAACGGCGAGTCGGCCTTGTAGGGCGATTGCGGCGCCCAGGTGACCGGCTTCGCACCGGGCTGGCGATCGCCGATCAGCCGGTTGACCCACAGGTTCACGACCTTGATCTCCAGCCGGTGCGCACCGGGCGTGACCTTGCCCGTCAGGTCGATCCGGTACGGCGCCTTCCAGGCCGTCGCGATCTCGCGGCCGTCCAGCGACACCACCGCGAGTTCGTGCACCTGGCCAAGGTCCAGCAGGAGCTTACGCCCGGGCGCCACCATTGTGCTATCGACGGTTATCCGACGCGAATATGTTGCCCCGCCCGAGAAGTAGCGGATCCCGGTATCGGCATTGCCGCTCCAGTCGGTCAGCGTGGGAAACCGCGCCGTCGCCGGCGCGCCTCGGCCCGGTTCGAAGCTGACCTGCCAGGGTCCGGCGATGGTTGCGGTCGCCACGGTCCTGGCGGGCGCCACCTCGAGCCGCTCGGGCCCGCCCGGCCGGAACACGACGAAGCCCGCGCCGTGGCCCTCCAGATCGAGGTCGACGCGGGTGAATGCGCCATCCCGGACGTAGGACAGCGGGCGCGCACGCCCGTCCTCGGCCGACCACCACTGCGGTGTTCCGGTGGCACGCAGGCCGACCGATGCGCGCAGCGGCTGGTCGGAGCGGTTCGACAGGAAGTAGACATCGCCCTCGCCCACCCGGCGATGCGTTCCCATCAGTCGCGCGCCGGCGGGGATGTCGATGTCCGGAGCGATACCTTCGGACACCAGGACCGAACGCAAGTCGGACGTTGCGAGCACCCTACCCTTGCCGAACGCGTGAACCGGCGTGTCGCCCTCACCCCACAGGCGATCGACTGCTGCGCGCACTTTCGCGTCCGTGCTGGTCACCCCAAGGCCGCCGACGGGCCTCTTGCCGACCAGCACTGCGCCGTCGCGCACCAGCTGGGCGATGCGCTCCAGAGTGGGCAGAGTGAGCCGGTCGACGAAAGCGGGCAGGAAGAGCAGGCGGTAGTTCATGCCCGAGGGGGTGACCAGGCGCCCATCCTCGACTGTCACGACAGACGCGAGCGAGCCCGCATCGACATAGTCGAACGGCGTGCCCTGCGGCACGTCGATGTTGAAGCCATGCTCGAAGCGCTGGGTGAGGTTCTGCTCCTCGCCGTAGAAGTACAGCACATCGGCCACCGCACGCCCCTGCTGCAGCAGGAAGGACGTGCGCGCCAGATAATCGACCCAGGGCCGCGCCTGCTCCGCCCACGTCTCGTTGCGATTGAAGTATTGCCCGAAGAAGCCCAGCGCCAGACCAGGCTTGCGGGCCGGATCGGGCTGGTGGTGCGAGTCATGCAGCAGCATGCGGTTGACGCCGCGCGCGAAGATCTCGTCCGCCACCGGCTTCAGCATCGCGGGTGAGAACGACCAGGGGTCCTGCCCGGCCGCCACCGTCAAGGCCTCGGCCGCGACCAGCGGCTTGCCGTGGAGATGCGCGGCCGACGCGGCTTCGGCCAGATCGGCGATCAGCGGCGGCTGGCCGGGATCGGTGGAGAACTGGCGGTACCAGTATTCGGCAGTGGGGATGTCCGACAGCGCCTTTGCCGCGAGCCCGTCCCCGATCGCACGCGGCGCATCGCCCTGGGCCTCGGTGTAGTACGTGATGCCTTTGGCCCGCGCGGCGTCCGCAAGCACGGCGTAGTGACTGGTGAGCAGCAAGTCCTTGAGCGTGCAATGGAAGTCGAACAGGAAGGCATCGCTTGCCCGGCTGTCGCCCACCACGCGGCCCGTCAGCACCGGGAGCCAGGACGCCATCGGGTAGCCGCGCAGCTTGGCGAAGCGCTCCGGCAGTCCGACGGTCCAGTTCTGCGCCCCGGCTTCCCAGCTGTCGGTCAGCAGGCTGCCGATGCCGGCCTTGCCGATCGGAACCCCTGCGTCTTTCTCATAGAGGCTGAAGAGCTTGGCCATATAGGCCTTCACCGCGACGGGATCGAGCTTATCCACCTCCAGCCCGGTGGCGGACAATTCGGCCGGATTGTTGACCTGCCCGGTCAGCGACCAACCCAGGCGAACGACGGTCCAGTCCCGGCCCTTTGGCGCGGTCCAGTCGAGCGTGCCGTCGGGGCGGAGCCGGCCGGACAAGTCGAGGACGGTGCGCGGATCGATCGCGCCGCCCGTCGGCCCGGTCGCACCGCGCTGCTCGACATCCACGACAGACTGGAAACCGGCCTTGCTCTCGAAGCGGTCCACGCGAGGCGCGGCGTTGGCCTCCAACCGGTTGAGCGTGATTGCCGCGATTGGGGGCGTCGGCTTGGCAGGAATAGGCCGCCCCGGAAGCAAGCGCGCCGGGCCAGGACGGTCGAAAAGTACCCGCAGCAATTGCGTGCGCGTCTCCGGCAGAGCGAACGTGTGCTGCGGCGCGGGGAATTCGGCACCGACCTTCTCGACGCGCGCAAGCGGGCGGAACCGGCCGGAGCCGTCCCCGACCAGCACGTCGAAGCCCGGCAACGGATCGCCCGCCACGGTCAGCGAGCGCACCAGCCGTTGCGCCCCGAAGTCGAGATCGACGTAAGGCCTGGTGCCATCCGCCGGCACCGGCAGCCGCACCGCTGCGCTCAGATCGGCAGGTGCGGTGGCGAGCGCCGAGACGTCGGCGGCCGACGCGGTATATCGCGGCGCGGGCAGTCCCTCTCCGGCGGGAGTGGGAAAGGCAAAGATCGCCGCATCGCCATACTCGGGCGGGAACGGCAGCACCGGTCCGAAGCCCTTGCTGCGGGGTGCGGCCTGGAACGGGCCGGGGACGACAGGCGGCTTGGGCAGGACACCCGCCTTGGCTCCGCCGGCGACCTGCACTTCGCTCCAGACGTATTTCTTCATGCCGTCGCGCGGCTCGACCCACGGGCCGCCCGTCTGGCTCCAGCCCGGAGAGCCGGCGATGGTCACCTCGATCCCTAGCGCCCGCGCCCGCGCCACCGCCTGCCGATAGGCGCTGCGCCATCCTGGGCTCATGAACGAGAGCGGCTTGTCGACATATGTCTCCTCCAGCCGCCCGCCGCCGGCGAAGGCATGGACGCCGCCGATGCCCACGCGGTGCATCCACTCGAGATCCAGCAGCGCTCCTTCGGCAGAGACGTTGCCGCTCATCCAGTGCCACCAGACCTGCGGCCTGGCCGCGGCAGGAGGCTCGCGGAATCCTTGTTCCAAGGAAGGGAATGTCGTGTCAGGCGCGCCGGCCACCAGCGGTTCTTGCGCCAGCATGGGAGCGGCCGAAACGCCCGCAAGCACGATCGCAAGCGTCTTCAGTCGAGCCATTCCGCATTCCCCCACACTAAACACGAGCATTCATTGGTCAGACCAACCTGGAAATCAAACACCTCTGGCGGTCAAGAGAAATGACGTCGTGCCGCTGCAAGCTGCCGCTGACTGGTGAGGCGTGGTCGATCTCATCGATACGGAGATGCGTTCTCGACTGCGAAGAGCAGGCCGATGGCCGACCGCTGATTCAGACGCGCGCCAGGCATCCCGGGCACGTCGCAGCGTTGCGGCAGGCGATTCCTCATGCCACGGGCGAAGCGCTGGATGCGCCGCATCGCGACTGCCACTCGATCGTCACTACTAGTTTTTCAAGCTTACCATCTACGGTCAAAGGCTAGGAAATGCGGCATCAAGAACCCGGAGCGTCTTCGCTTACAGTGAAGTTGCTCTAGCGATCGGAGAAACAAGCACCGAAATGTTCCAGATCCGGGCGTCGTCGTCCGGTTTATGTAGAGCGACCGCCTGGGCCGATAGACGACTCATGTTAAGGCATCGAGTGACTATGCGACGCCAAATCAAGCCTCGGCCAATTCCCGCTTTTTCATATCATCCAAGATCTTGCGCATCTTCACGCCGAAACGATCGTAGATCATGTTGAATTCAAGCCGTCCGGTGCGGGTTTCCTCGTCGACATAGGTTTGGATGTCGCGCACGACATCGACGTCCTGCTCGAACACGATGTCCTGGATGATGTGCTGCACCTCGGCCTTGTCGATCACGAAGGGATCGCTCATCACCATGGTGAAGAACTGATGCGTGTTGCGCTCATCCACTGGGGTCATCGCATGCACGATCTCCATCAGTTCGGGCTTGATCGGCTCGTTGTCGCCCGCCAGCGGCTCTCGGCGCTGGTAGCCGTAGCAGAGCGAGGGTCCGTACTGGAACGCGCCGTCTTGCTGGCGGGCAAGCCGCTTGGGATCGCCGCCGCACAGATTGGCGGCCAGCGCCACCTCGGTGCTCTCGACGATCTTGCTCCAGCCAACGGCATTGTCGGGCGCCGGAACCTCACTGGGAGGCGTGCTCACGTGATCGAGATCTACCGCATCGTGGACGAAGTGCAGATGGCTCAGATCGAGCAGGTTCTCGATGATCATCATGTAATTGCACGGGTTCATCTTGTAACCGCAGATCGTCGCGTCCGGACGGTCGAGCAGTTCTGGCAAGGGAATGTCGGCGGGGTTCGCCAATGCCGGCTCGCCCATCCACACCCAAAGCCACGGCCCCTTTTCGACCGCAGGGTAGGATCGCACGCCGAACGGAAGCTTCGTCTGGTTCCCAGGATTGACCGGCATGCCTGGCGCCCAGATGCACTGTCCCGACTTCTCGTAAGTGAATCCATGATAGCCGCACTGGATGGTGTCGCCCTTCAGCCTCCCCTTCGACAAGGGATACCGCCGGTGCGAGCAGCGATCGTCCAGCACAATGGGTTCGCCCGCTTCGGTGCGGTAGTAGACCAGAGGCTGGTTCAGCACCTTGATCACGCGCAAGGTGCGATCGACTTCCTCGCTCAGCGCGATGACGTACCAGGCATTGTAGATCAGCGGGGCAATGCAGTCCTGAGGCGGCGCATCGTCGCTCCGCTCCGCGATGGGCAGTTCAGGAATGACGAAAGTCTGCGTGCCACGACCTGTCCGTGTTACCCGTTCCATACTCAACTCCCATCTCGCCTGATCATCGACCTCTCCGAGCAAGAATGACGATGTGGCGCTTTACTCAATCCCTGGACGCGCGCTCAGCCCGCGTCGGAGCCGCCCGGCATCCCCGCCATCCGCGCAACGTGGGGCGGATGGCCACCTTCGCGCATCAGATCCACGGCCCGTTCCGCAATTGGGTGCAGCCCGTCCACACCGGACCCGCAGATGATGGACCGCATCCTGGGATCCCAGAACTGCCGGATGTGATCGGCGACGGCGAGCACCGCTTGCTCATCACCCTGCACGGCGCAATTGCGGGCGATCTGGTTCGCCATGTAGACGAGGGTATCGGCGCTGGAGCGGGTCACAGCGCATCGGCCTCGATCCGGCGCGATCGCGCGGAGCGCTCGCGATAGCTTTCCTGCCACTGGCTGGGCCCATTGGATGCTGCCACCTGCACCGCCGTGACCTTGTACTCGGGGCAGTTGGTCGCCCAGTCGGAATAGTCCGTCGTGATGACGTTCGCCTGCGTCTCGGGATGGTGGAAGGTGGTGTAGACCACGCCCGGCGCCACCCGCTCCGTCACAAGGCAGCGCAAGGTCGTCTCGCCCGCGCGGCTGCGCAGCGTCACCCAGTCGCCATCGCGCAGACCTCGGTTCTCCGCATCGACCGGGTGAATCTCCAGCCGATCCTCGGGATGCCAGGCGACGTTGTCCGTCCGCCGTGTCTGCGCGCCGACGTTGTAGTGGCTGAGGATGCGCCCGGTGGTCAGCAGCAGGGGAAAGCGCGGGCCGGTCTTCTCGTCGGTGGGGATGTAGTCGGTGACGATAAACTGGCCCTGCCCGCGCACGAAACCGTCGAGGTGCATCGTCGGCGTGCCCAGCGGAGAAGCCTCGGTCGCCGGCCATTGCAGCGAGCCATGCTCCTCCAGCGCGGCATAGCTGACCCGCGCGAAGGTGGGCGTCAGCGCCGCGATCTCGTCCATGATCTGAGCGGGATGGCCATAGCCCCACTCCAGGCCGAGTGCCTGCGCGACAAGTTGCACCACTTCCCAGTCCGCGTACCCATTCCTCGGCTCAATCACCTTGCGCACGCGCTGGATGCGGCGCTCGGCATTGGTGAAGGTGCCGTCCTTTTCCAGGAAGGTGGAGCCGGGCAGGAAGACGTGGGCGTAGTTCGCGGTCTCGTTCAGGAACAGGTCCTGCACCACCACGCACTCCATCGCCGCGAGGCCCGCCGCCACATGCTGCGTGTTCGGGTCGGACTGGAGAATGTCCTCGCCCTGGATGAACAGCGCGCGGAAGGCGCCATCGGTCGCCGCGTCGAGCATGTTGGGGATGCGCAAGCCCGGCTCGGGATCGAGCGGTACGCCCCAGGCCTCCTCGAACAGCGCGCGCACGGAAGGGTCGGAGACGTGGCGATAGCCCGAGTACTCGTGCGGGAAGCTGCCCATGTCGCAGGCGCCCTGCACATTGTTCTGACCGCGCAACGGGTTCACGCCCGCACCCTCCAGCCCGACGTTGCCGGTCGCCATGGCGAGGTTGGCGATGGCGATGACGGTTGACGATCCCTGGCTGTGCTCGGTCACCCCGAGGCCATAATAGATCGCGGCCTTGCCGCCGGTGGCGTAAAGACGCGCCGCTGCACGCAAGTCCTGCGCGGGAACGCCGGTCAACGCCTCGGTCGCTTCAGGCGATCGCGCTTCGTCGGACACGAAGGTGGCCCAGTCGGCGAAGCCCTCCCAGTCGCAGCGCGCCCGCACGTAGTCCTCATCCACAAGGCCCTCGGTGACGACGACGTGCGCCATCGCCGTCAACAGCGCGACGTTGGTGCCGGGGCGCACCGGCAAGTGGTGCTGCGCTTCGATATGGGGCGAGCGGACCAGATCGATGCGACGCGGATCGACCACGATCAGCTTCGCGCCTTCGCGCAGGCGCCGCTTCATGCGGCTGGCGAAGACGGGATGGCCGTCGGTCGGATTGGCGCCGATCACCATCATCACGTCGGCCTGCATGACGCTGTCGAAGTCCTGCGTACCGGCCGAGGTGCCGAACGTCGCCTTCAGGCCGTAGCCGGTGGGCGAGTGACAGACCCGCGCGCAAGTATCGACGTTGTTGTTGCCCAAGCCCTGGCGGATCAGCTTCTGGACGAGGTACGTCTCCTCGTTGGTACAGCGCGACGACGTGATGCCGCCGACGGAGCGACGGCCATGCGCGGCCTGGATGCGGCGGAACTCGGATGCGACGCGCCCGATCGCCTCTTCCCACGTCACCTCGCGCCACGGCTGTTCGATGGTATCGCGCAACATGGGCTTGAGGATGCGCTCCTTGTGGTTGGCATAGCCCCAGGCGAAGCGCCCCTTGACGCAGCTATGGCCGCGGTTGGCCTTGCCATCCTTCCAGGGCACCATGCGGACCAGCTGCTCGCCCCGCATCTCCGCCCGGAAGGTGCAGCCGACGCCGCAATAGGCGCAGGTGGTGACCACCGCCTTCTCCGGAGTGCCGATCGCCTCCACTTCCTTCTCGATCAGCGCAGAGGTCGGGCAGGCCTGCACGCAGGCGCCGCAGGAGACGCACTCCGAAGAGAGGAAATCCTCGTCCTGGCTGGCCGCGATGTGGCTGGCGAAACCGCGTCCGTCGACTGTCAGCGCCAGCGTGCCCTGCACCTCGTCGCAGGCGCGCACGCAGCGCGAGCAGACGATGCACTTGGCGGGATCGAAGGTGAAGTACGGGTTGCTCGTGTCCTTCTCGGCGGCGAGGTGATTGGCACCCTCATAGCCATAACGCACGTCGCGCAGGCCCACCGCGCCTGCGACGTCCTGCAACTCGCAGTCGCCGTTGGCCGAGCAGGTCAGGCAATCGAGCGGATGGTCCGAGATATAGAGCTCCATCACGCCGCGGCGCAGCTGGCTCAGCCGCTCGCTCTGCGTGCGCACCGTCATGCCGGGCAGGACGGGCGTGGTGCACGATGCGGGAAAGCCCGCCCTGCCCTCGATCTCGACCAGGCAGACGCGGCAGGAACCGAATGCTTCCAGGCTGTCCGTCGCGCACAGCTTCGGGATGGCCGTGTTCGCCAGCGCAGCCGCTCGCATGATCGAGGTGCCGGCCGGCACGCTAACCGCCTGCCCGTCGATCGTCAGGTCCACCAGCGGAGCACCGGCAGGCGCCGCTTTGGTACCGAGGTCCGCTTCGCCGATCCAGGCCATGGCCGTTACTCCGCCGCCGCGCGCATGGGCGCGAAATCTTCAGGGAAGAAGTCCAGCGCGCTCAGCACCGGATATGGCGTGAAGCCGCCCAGCGCGCACAGCGAGCCGTGCTTCATGGTGTCGCAAAGGTCGCGCAGAAGCGCGATCTCGTCCGCCGGACCCCGCGCCTTGCGTGGCGCGTTGCGCAACTGCGGCCGCTGCTCGATCGGCCCAGGGTCACGCCCGCTGCCGGCGATGATCCGGTCCATCAGTTCGACGCCGCGGGTCGAGCCGATCCGGCAGGGCGTGCACTTGCCGCAGCTCTCGACGGCGCAGAACTCCATGGCGAACCGCGCCATCCTGGCCATGTCCACGGTATCGTCGAACACGGTCACCCCGGCATGCCCGATCAGGCCGCCGGCCTGCGCGAAGCTTTCATAATCGAACGGCGTGTCGAACATCGACGGCGGGAAGTAAGCGCCCAAGGGGCCGCCCACCTGTACCGCCCGGACCGGCCGGCCCGACGCCGTACCGCCACCAATCTCCTCGACGAGTTGGCGCAAGGTGATGCCGAAACCCACCTCGAACAGGCCGCCGTTCCTGATATTGCCTGCCAACTGGATCGGCATCGTCCCGCGCGACCGGCCAAAGCCGACCTCGGCATAACGCTCGGGACCTTCGGCAAGGATGAACGGCACCGCCGCCAGGCTCAGCACGTTGTTGATGACGGTCGGCTTGCCGAACAGCCCTCGCAGCGCCGGCAGCGGCGGCTTGGCCCTGACCTGGCCCCGCCTGCCCTCGATCGATTCCAGGAGCGCTGTTTCCTCTCCGCAGACGTATGCGCCCGCGCCTTCGCGAACCTCCAGCGTGAATGGAGCGATGCGCGAGGCGGCCAGGTCGATGGCCCGCTGCATCGTCCGCACAGCGAGCGGGTACTCGGACCGAATGTAGATGTAGCCGTGGCGCGCGCCGACCGCGTGGCCGGCAATCGCCATGCCTTCGATCAGGCAGAACGGATCGCCTTCCATCAGCATGCGATCGGCAAAGGTGCCGCTGTCGCCTTCATCGGCATTGCAGACGATGAACTTCTCGTCGGCTGACGCGTCCAGCACGGTCTTCCACTTGATACCGGTGGGAAAGCCCGCTCCGCCACGTCCGCGCAGGCCCGACGCCTTGACGATGTCGACGACCTGCTGCGCCGTGGCCGCGCGCGCCGCTTCGAGCCCTGTCCAACCGCCATGCGCGGCGTAATCGTCCAGGCTGAGCGGATCGGTGATGCCGCAGCGGGCGAACGTGAAGCGCTGTTGTCCCGCGAAGAAGGGCAGCGCGGCCACATCGCCGAGCCTGGCCGGATGGCTGCCATCCAGCACAGCCCCGATCTCTTCGGCGAGTACAGGGCCGTAGCCGATCCGGCCATCCGCCGTCTCGATCTCGACCAGCGGCTCCAGATGGAACAATCCACGGCTGCCGGTGCGCACAACCTCGACACCCGCTGACGCCAAGGCGTTGGCCACCTGATCCGCTCCGAGCGCGACCGCGGCGCTGTCCTGAGACACGAAGGCCCGGCCACGCGATCCGCCGGCCTGCGGCGTTGCGAGGACCGGGGTCACAGCTAGATCGGCGGCCGAGCGCACGTCTGCCCGCAGCGCGCCGTCGATCAGCGCAGCCGGCCCGCTGGCGCACAGACCCAGGCAGTAGATCGGCTCATGCGCCACGCCCGCGGCATCCAGGGCGGCGGCCGTCGCCTCGGCACCTCGGGATTGGCAAGCCTCCGCCCGGCAAAGCTGCACGCGCGGGCCGTCGACCTTCGATCCGGCGAAATCGTGGTAGAAGGAGATGACGCCATGCACTTCGGCCCGGCTGAGGTTCAGGGCCGCCGCGACGATCGGCACGGCGGCGGCCGGCACATGGCCTAGCGAACGCTGAATATCGTGCAGCAGTGGCAGCAGCGCTCCGCGGGTCGTGGCATGAGCGGCCGCGAGCGTCTCGACAGTCTGGCGGTCGGGCGTGGAAAGCGGGCTAGGAGCCTCTGAAGCGTGGTCGATGTTCACGCAACGAGTCTCAATCAATACGCACTGACTGTCAAATGTCCGTAGCCTATCTGTGATAGGACCTATCAATCACGAGCTTGGCCATGGATATGTTCAGCGATGGATATCGCAGTTGCGGCGAGCAGCGAAAGCTGTCTGCGTTCCGGGACGATCAGGCCGACAGCGCTTTCGGGAAGGGGCTCTGCGAGAGGGATGATCCGCGCCCAGCTTGGCAGCAATGGCACATAGCTGTCGGGCATCAATGTCGCGAAAGTTCCGGTACTCACCATCGCCAGCAAGGCGACGTAGGAGTCCGCACTGGCAGCAGGACGCACGGAGCGACCGCTCGCCGCAAGATTGGCGTCGAGAATCCGCCGGTTCTGCATGCCCTGGTGCAGCAGGCAGAGCGGCACTGCCAGTGCCTCGTCCAGCGTCGCCGCCTTGCCGAAGGACGCGACCATCGGCTCGGCCGCGACGAACATGGTGCCCTCGCGATAGAGGGGTACGCTGATCACATCCCCAAGTGGCTCGTGCTCGAGGTAGCTGATGCCGGCATCGAGCGCGTACTCCTCCAGCCCCCGGCCGATCTCACGCGATGTCAGGGAGGAACACGCCAGACGTACTTCGGGGTGGCGCTGGTGCAACTCGGCGGCGATCGCGCCGATGATTGGTTGCGCGGCCGGGATCACGCCCAGACGCAAGTCGCCCCGTAGCGGTCCGGACGCCGTCTCGGCCGCCTGCATCAGCCCGTCCATCGCCGCGACCACCTGGCGCGCCCAAGGCAGGACCGCACGGCCTTCTGCCGTCAGACCGAGGAAGCGGCGATCCCGCGCCACCAGCCTTCGTCCGAGTTGCTGCTCCAGCGTCGCCAGCCCGGCCGAAAGCGAGGGCTGGGAAACGCCACATGCCTGCGCTGCGCGTGCGAAATGCCGCTCCCGGTCGAGCGCCAGCAGATACCGGAATCCATTAAGTGTCATGTCTCATGATAGGACAAGCTTATGAGATGGCCAAGTCACTTGCCTCATGAGGCATCTCAAGAGGACGTTCAGACGCTATCTCTCACTTGCGCGATACGCCGCGTATGATAATCTCTTCGGATAAAGAGAAAAGCGAGGAGAGATGTTCGTGGCAAAGGCGTCTGCTTTGAAAGCAAAATGTGGCTGCACACTGTGTCAGGACAGCGGGCTGCGGGTAGTCGACGACCGCTATGCCGGGATGATTCCCTGTGGGTGCAGCGCGAGATGCAGCGATCTCACCTTCGCGCTGTTCCTCAACTGCACGGCAGGTATCGTAGTCGGCACCTTCGCCTTCTTGCTGATGATCTCTTGAGCGCTCCTGCTCAGAGCAGGAACGCGTCGCGCTGAGGCGATGCCGCGCATGGCCGCTCGCCGATCGCGCGCGGCAATTTCAAGACGGATCGAGATTCCCTTGCCGTTGCGACGCGGACCGAACGTCCGCGTCGCAATATCGTCTCAATACCTGTCGGCAAGCAGTTTGAAGCTGTCGACGAAGATCCGCACGCCGTCGTCGCCTTCGCGGTGGTTCCCCTTCTCGATCTCGCAGATGCGCAGCGAGTTCTCGTAGATCGGGCCGACCCGCCCCTCGCGCCGACGGCCGTAGGCGGTCAGCGCCGCTTCCACGTCGTCGGTTCGCGCCAGCTCATCCGCCAGCACGACGCCGTCCTCGATCGCCATGCCGCCTCCAGAGGTGAGCTGCGGCGTCAGCGAATGCGCCGCATCGCCCACCAGCACCACGCGGCCGCGATGCCATGGCTGAGGCATCAGCAGGATATCGAAGGGACGGAAGCTGATGTGCCCACCATTGTGCACGCCATCCAGGGCCTCTCGGATTTCCGGGGCATCGAAGTGCGACAGCAGCTCGGCCATGCGATGGGGCAGCTGGTCCGGTTCGAACCACTGCGTCGTCTCGGTGGACTCCAGGATGAAGTAGTATGCCAGGTCGGGCGCCAGCGGCAGGGCGCCCACCGCAAGTCCGTTGGCGGCCCGGAAGATGGTGAAGCCATCCAGCGTGCGAGGACGCGGGATGGTGTAACGCCAGGCGCCCTGACCGGCATAGAAGGGCGCATGCTCGTCGCCGAAGACCAGGCGACGGGTGGGGGAATAGACGCCATCCGATGCCGCCACGACATCCACGGTCTCCACTGTTCCGTCGCTCAGCGTGACGCGAACGCCGTCGTCGAGCTGCTCAAGCTGCGAGACCTGGGTCTGGTAAAGTATCTTCGCTCCAAGCTCCGTCGAACGCTTGGCCAGGATCTGCGCAAGGGTCGTGCGCATGATGCCCAGTGCTCCGGGCATGCCCGGCTCCAGCTTCCACGGCAGTTCGCGCTTGTCCAACTGCTTGCCGCTGGCATCGCACGTGGTGATGGTGTTCCAGCCGAAGCCGGCAGCCAGGCATTCGTCCAGCACGCCGATCTCGCGCAGCGCTTGCAGCGCGTTGTTCTGGAGATTGATACCCGTTCCCAGTTGATCCTGCGGACGAGCCTTTTCCACCACAACGACGTCGATGCCGCGCAACTGCGCCGCCGCCGCCAGGGTCATGCCGCTGATACCGCCGCCTACGATCAGGATTCTCTTCGCACCGCTCATTTGCACCTCACCTATCATCGGGCCGCCTTTGCGCGGCTTGTGCGTTTCCGGCCTTCCGGCCGCGTCAACTTGCCTTCTTGATGAACTTGCCCGCCAGCCCCATAACCTTGGGCGAGCCCGTCAGCGCCAGGACGGCACGCTCGATCGGAGCCTTGACGATCCGATCGAGGGGAGCGCCCTTGCCCCGACGCGCTTCGCGGCCCATCTGCGGGTTCACCGTGCAGCGGACTGGCATCTGGAAGACCATGCGTCGCATGCACTCGTTGCCGCGCGTGCAGCGCACGATGGTGTCGAACCGGCCGGCGACAGCCTTGGCTGGATAGTCGGGATCGGCCAGCATCTGGCGCGCCAGCATCACCGCATCGCCATGGCCCTCCGCCAACGCGCGGGCCGCACGGATCGGATCGTGCAGCCCCTGGATCAGCACCGGCACCGAGAGCGCCTGCTTGAAGACATCCGCATCGCCGCTATCGACCAGGGCGCCGTCCACCGAGGGCGCGCTTTCCCGCATGGTTTCGTAGCAGCCGGTCGAAAGCGCGACGTAGTCCAGGCCTGCCGCTTCGACGAGCTTGGCGATCTCGGCGAAACCTTCCGGACCTTGCCCGTCGGGCATGTAGTCGTTCGCGGTGATGCGCAGTCCGATGACGAAGTCCGCGCCGGCCTTTTCACGCGTCTCGCGCACGATGTTCACCAGCATCCTGGCGCGGTTCTCCGCCGATCCGCCATAGCGATCCGTGCGCCTATTGCTGCGCGGCGAGAGGAACGACGCGGCGAAGTAGCTCATGTGCGCGGCCACCTCGACGCCGTCCCAGCCAGCGCGCTGCATTCTCAAGGCGCAGGCGACCAGATCGCGCTCGGCCTCCTCGATTTGCGCAATGGTGGCTTCCTGCGCCACCGGCGTCGTACTGCCACCCGGTACGATGAAGCCGTCCGGGAACTGTTCCTGCGGGATGACAACGCGCCCCTCGCTGGCAGTGATGTTGGGACGACCCGGCGCGGGCGAGCCCATGCGGCCGAAGCCCGGCATGATCTCCGCGATGATCGGCACCTTGTAGGCATGCACCGCATCGGCCACGCGACGGAACTCGGGAACGAAGTCGTCGATGTCCATGCGCAGGCAAGGCTTGAAGGGCGATTCGTCGAACGCGCGCGTCGTCGAGAAGGCGCCGCCGACGATGATCATGCCCACGCCGCCCCGGGCCCGTGCCTCGAACATCGCGATGGTCTGTTCCGACGGCGCTCCGTTCTTCTCCGCTGCGGTCACGGCCATGGGTCCCATGACCAGCCGGTTGGCCAGCGTCAGATGACCTATCTGGAGCGGCTTGCCCAACACTTCGGCGGCCTGTTCCGGCGACATCGCGATCTCTCCATCTTATTAGTATACGCATCGTTTCCATAAGCCAGGCGTCGACGCCTCGCAAGAGGTGATTGCGAGTACCTGACGGAACCCGCGACCGATCCGTGCCACCCCATCAGTCCGCGCCGGTCACGAAGTTTGTTCGAGGATCATTCCCGATCCCGACCGACATGAGAGATTGCACCCGCTAGATTACAATACTACACGTATCGAATGTTTGCAGTAACGGCGGAGGATCAAGTATGACAGGTAGCAACGAAGCGCTCGCGGACGAGCGGAAGGACATCCGCTACGTCCGCCGGATCGTGACTGGCGAGCGGCCGGATGGCCGATCGTACATCGTCTCCGACGGTCCTACCTTGAACCTCTCGATCCCGAACGCGTCGGGACTGGTCGGCCATGTGGTATGGGCGACCGGCGATGGCGCGGCGCCGGGTGACGATCCTGCACCCGAAGGGCATGAATTCGGCTTCCACTCCGACAACGGCGTCATCCTGCGCATTGCCGACTTCCCGCCTGACGAGACTTATGACCACGACAAGCTCAAGGCGTTCCTGGACGAGCACGACGTGCGCGACACCGAAGCGCCGCGCCATTTCTGGTTCCACAAGACGCCGACACTGGATTACGCGATCGTGCTCGAAGGCGAGATCTACGCCATGATGGATCATGGCGAGACGCGCATGACTGCGGGCGACGTATTGATCCAGCGGGCAACCAATCACAGCTGGTCGAACCGCTCCGATCGCCCTTGCCGCATGGCCTTCGCGCTGATCCACGGGGATCTGGCAAAGGCGCCGGAGTAAGTGCAGTAGCGTCGCCGCCGCCGGTCAGGCGGCGGCGTATGTCTCGGAACCCGTGAGCTGCGCGGTCAGATCCATGACGGATTGCCGCAATGCCGACGGATCGCTCGCACCGCCGTAGACATAGCGATCGGGCCGCACGATCGCCGCCTTGATGTTAGACCGCGCCAGCCAGCGCGCGATCAGCCCTTCGGTATCGTTGAGGCGGGTGACGCCTTCCGCGGCCGGGCCTGTCCCCACGAACAGGCGCTGCCCGCCGATCGCCTCCCAGCGCTGCAACAGCGACGGCGGCAGATCGAGCATCGCGGCGTCGTCCGACACGATCAGGAAATCGGGACCGACCAGATCGTCCAGCAACTGCTCCCGCGCCGGAGTGCCGGTCAGGACTTTGGGCTGGACGAACAAGGTTCCCGCGAGCGGATCGCCCGCCGCTATGACGCCTTCGCGCAGCATCGGCACGAAAGCCTGTCGCTCCGTCGGTACGGTGCCGCTGCGCAATTGCTCTTCCAGCACGCGATCGCGCTCTGCCGCGCGTTGCGGATCGAGTTCTCCGATGATGAGACCGAACGCCTTAGCATGGCCGATGATCTCGGCGACATGCGGCTTGCGTTCGATCTCGTAGCTGTCGAGCAGCGCGTCGTTCGCATCATGGCGCAGCACCTGGTCCAGCCGCCATGCCAGAGAGGCGGCATCGCGAATGCCGGCGCAAAGTCCCTGCGCCAGGAACGGCGGCATGGTGTGAGCGGCGTCGCCGGCGATCAGCAGCCTGCCCTCGCGCCACCGGTCGGCAACGGCGGCACGGAAGCGGTAGACGGCGCTGCGCCACAAGGAGACAGCAGCGGGATCGACGAAGCCGGAGAGCAGCTCGTTGATCCGGTCATCGCTGCGCATCTCCTGCGGATCCTCGCCCGGCAGCAGCTTGATTTCCCAACGCAGCAGACCGCGCGGTCCGACGACGAAGGTGGCCGGGCGCTTGGGCTGGCAATATTGCGTCGTCTTGCGCGGCAGCGGCGTGTCGCCCGTCAGCCATGCGTCGACGACGATCCACCATTCGGCGAAGTCCATGTCATGCAGCGGCAGGCCGGCACTTTCGCGAATGAAGCTGTTGGCGCCGTCCGCGCCGACGACCCATGCCGCTTCCACTTGCCGCTCCGCGCCATCGATCTCGGAAAGGGTCAGGATCACCTTGTCGCCCTGATCGTCCGCTCCGGTCACGCTGATGCCGCGATGCCGCTCGATCGTGGCGCAGCGATCCATGGCCCGCGCCAGCGCTTCCTCCAGCTCGGGCTGGATGAACATCACGTTCGGCGGCCAGCCGAGTTCGAACGGCGGCGCCTTGGGATCGAACAGCTTGATGAGCTGACCGTCGATGCCCACGAAGTCCGTGCCGGTATGCGGGAATACCGATTGGAAGAAGCTCTCCTCAACGCCGCAGTGCTGCAGCACGCGCAGCGCTTCGTGATCGAGCACGATCGCGCGGGGCTTGTCGTAGATCGCCAGTTCGCGATCGACCACCAGCACCTGCAGGCCGCGCCGTGCGAGCAGACACGCGAGGGTTGCACCGACCGGTCCCATGCCGACGATCGCGACATCGTAGCTCTTCACGCCATCCTCCTATTTCATGAACGTTGCGTATCGATTACACCCTGACTAAGGAACGCCAAGAAAGCAAGGGGTGCTGGCCATTGACGCCGTGTCTAGAGCGGACGGAGTGGACCCGTATCGACCCACGCCGTACAAGCGTTTCGATGTCGCCGATCTGCGGGGGACTGGCCCGTCAGGATCGGGCGGTGCCCAAGATTGTGAAAGGAGAGCGAGCGTGACCATTCAGGAAACAACCCGGGCGTCTGCGTTGGTCGAAGGATACATGTCGGGCTTCGGCAACGGTTTCGCGACCGAGGCGGTCACGGGCGCGCTTCCCGACGGGCGCAACTCACCGCAGCGCGCCCCGCTGGGTCTCTATGCCGAGCAATTTTCGGGAACCGCCTTCACCATGCCTCGCTCGGAGATGCGACGCACCTGGTTCTATCGCATCCGCCCCTCGGCCGCGCATGGCGCGTTCGAGCGGCTGCCGCATGCCGGCGTCGACGCGGGTTTCCAGCCCCCCTCTCCCAACCGCATGCGCTGGGACCCGATGCCGGGCCTTGCCGGAACCGACTTCATCGACGGCTTGAGTCCACTCGCCGCGACAACCGACGCCTGGCACCACGGCGTCACCGCCTGGCGCTATCAAGCCGACCGGCCGATGCGGCGCAGCTTCTACAGCGCGGACGGCGAGATGCTGTTCGTGCCGTTCGAGGGCGATGCACGCTTCGTCACCGAATGCGGGATACTGACGGTCTCGCCGGGTGAGATCTGCGTGATCCCCAGGGGCATGAAGTTCCGCCTCGATCCGATCGGCGGCACTACGCGTGGCTACATCGCCGAGAATCACGGCGCGGAGTTGCGCCTGCCCGATCTCGGGCCGATCGGCTCGAACGGCCTTGCCAACCCGCGCGATTTCCTCAGCCCGGTCGCAGCGTTCGAGGACGATGCCAATGCGCAGGACCTGGTGGCCAAGTTCGAAGGCGCGTTGTGGCGCACCACACTCGACCGCTCGCCGTTCGACGTGGTGGCGTGGCATGGCAACAATGCCCCGTACAAGTATGACCTGTTCCGCTTCAACGCGATCGGCACCGTCAGCTACGACCATCCGGACCCCTCGATCTACACCGTTCTCACGTCGCCGACTGCGACCCCGGGGCTGGCCAACATCGACTTCGTGATCTTCCCGCCGCGCTGGCTGGTGGCTGAAAACACGTTTCGTCCGCCCTGGTATCACCGCAACCTCATGAACGAGCTGATGGGACTGGTCGCCGGCACTTACGACGCGAAGGCCGAAGGTTTCCTGCGCGGTGGCGCCTCGCTTCATCCGCGCATGAGCGCGCACGGTCCGGACGCCGACACCACAAGGCGGGCCGAGGCCGCGACGCTGCAGCCGCACAAGCTGGACAACACGATGGCCTTCATGTTCGAGACTCATGCTGTCTTCCGGCCCACCGCCGCTCCCGCGATCGTCGGCACCGAGCAGGCGGATTACGATGCGTGCTGGTCTGGGATCGAGGCGCGGTACCAGGGAGGCGCGGCATGATTGACGCCACGCACGACCAGTCCGCCCATTGCTGGGTGCCGGGTGCCGCAGACCACCGCGAATTCCCCGTGCAGAACCTGCCGTTCGGACTCTTTTCCGCAGGGAGCGACACGCCGCGGCCCGGCACCGCGATCGGTGACTTCATCCTGGACCTAGCGGGCCTTGCGCCGCTGTTAGGCACCCACGCGGCGCAGGCTGCTGCCGTGCTGCAACCCGGCGCACCGCTCAACGGCCTTCTCGCACTGCCGCCCCAGGCGCGACGGGAACTGCGCCACGCCTTGTTCGCACTGCTGACGGATGACGCGCATCGGGATGCCGTCACACCCTTTCTGCACCCCCCGGCGGAGTGTCGGCTGCACTTGCCAGTATCCGTGCGCGACTACACGGATTTCTACGCCGGCATTCACCACGCCCGCGCTGTCGGCGCGCTACTGCGCCCCGAAAATCCGCTGCTGCCCAACTATCAATACATCCCGGTGGGCTATCATGGGCGGGCATCTTCCGTCCGTGTCTCCGGGCATCCGCTGGTCCGTCCGCAAGGCCAGATCCTTCCGCCCGGTGAGACGAAGCCCGTTGTCGGCCCGTCCCGGCGACTGGACTACGAAGTGGAGCTCGGCTTCTGGATCGGCGGCGGTTCGACGCTGGGCACGCCGATACCGATCGGCTCGGCGGGCGAGCACATCGCCGGCGTCAGCCTGTTGAATGACTGGTCGGCGCGCGATCTCCAGGCATGGGAATACGTGCCGCTCGGGCCGTTCCTGGCGAAGAACTTCCTGACGACAGTGTCGCCCTGGATCATCACCGCCGAGGCGCTGGCACCCTTCCGCACGGCGCAACCGGCGCGCGCGTCCGACGATCCCGCCCCCCTGCCCTACCTGCTGGACGAGCGGGACCAGCAATCGGGTGCATACGACATCGGCATCGAAGTCGCGCTGCAAACGGCGCAAATGGCCCAAGCAGGAGACGCGCCAACGCCGCTGGGTCGTACCGTCGCCACGCATCTTTACTGGACCCCGGCACAGATCGTGGCGCATCATACCGTGAACGGCTGCGATCTGGCCGCCGGCGACCTGCTGGGATCGGGCACCATCTCCACACCGGACGATGACGGCCGCGGCAGTCTGATGGAACTCAGCCGAGGAGGCCGCCAGGCCGTGACGCTCGCCAATGGCGAGACGCGCACGTTCCTGGAAGACGGGGATGAAGTCGTAATGACGGGCTGGGCCGAGCGGGACGGCTATCGGCGGATCGGCTTTGGCACATGCGCGGGCCGCGTCATCGGCAATCCGAACGGTTGAAGCGCCATATCGCAACCGCCCGAGGACTGCCCGGGCGGTTGCGATAACGTTCGATCAGTGTGCGCTCGTGTCTTCGCCGTCGAGCGCGATCAGGATAAAGGCCATGCGGCAAGGCCGGTCCGAACGGTTCGACCAGCTGTGGTTCGTGGCCCGCTGGATCAGGACATCGCCTGCGCGCATCAGCGTCTCGTCCTCGTCCAGCATCGCATAGATCTCACCCTCGAGGCAGATGGCGTAATCGAGCGAATGCGTCTTGTGGAACCAGAAGTGACGCGGATTGGAAGCGTCCCTGACCTGATTGGCGTCGAGAAACTCCGTAAGCTGACTTTCATTGTAACTCGTATCCACGGGGAAATCGACGATCCGCAGGATCGTGCCTTTGGGTGAGTGGAAACCGAACTGATGACCGGCGGGAGCCGGATCGTCACCGCGCGCTGCACCTTCGCCGGTCGCCCAGGGCACTTGCACATATGAGGGTGCGTAAGGCGCCATGAAGCGGTTGGGCGTCAATTCGTCCGAGACGATCAGCGAGCGCCCTTCGGCATCCTCGCCGGTCACGATACGTCGCACGGGGCGCGGCTCGCCTTGGACAGCAGTCATTTCTATTCACCTTCACGATGGAGTTGTCGGGATTGCGCCGTCACTTAGGTCGGCGGCGAGAAGCGGACTTCGAAGCTTTCGGGAATGGTCATCATGCCACCGGCGAAGTGCCATTTCGGTGCGGACTGAACCGGCGCGATATCGGGCAGCCTTGTCAGCAGGCGGCGCAGGGCGATGCGCATCTCGATCCGGGCGAAGGGCGCGCCGGCACAAACGTGGCGGCCGATACCGAAGCCCAGGTGCGTATTCGCGGGCCGATCGATGTCGAAGCGGTCGGGGTCTGCGAAGACGTCCGCATCGCGGTTGGCCGAAGCCCAGGAGAGACGGACGACCTCGCCTTCGGGGATGACGGTGCCGGCGACCTCCACGTCGCGCGTCGCCGTGCGCGAGAAGCCATGAAACGGCGAAGTCAGCCGCACGGCTTCTTCGATTGCCGCATCCAGCGCTCGGTCGTCTTCCAGCAGGCGCCGCTGCAGGTCCGGTCGACCCAGCACGTGCGAGAACAACCCGGTCATCGCGGAGGCCGTCGTCTCGTGCCCAGCCACCAGGAAACCGATCATGAAGACCGAAGCCTCGTAATCCGACATCGGCCGACCATCGACTTGGGCCCGTGCAATCGTCGTCAGGTAATCGTCGCGCGGAGTGGTGCGACGGTCATGCAGTTCCGACAGGATGAATTCGCCCAGGCGGCCGATCGCCTGCTGATGGGCGGCGGGATCCGGCGCCGTCTCCGTCAGATTGAGGGCGAGCGTGCGGATGCGTTCCGGCTCCTTGCCGGTCAGGCCGATCGCGCGGCTGATCCCCAGGATCGGCAGCGGCTCGCAATATTGGCGCACAAGATCGCAGGAGCCGTCCGCCGCGAATCCGTCGATGAGGCCATCCGCGATTTCCGCGACCAGCGGCTCCATCGCCCGCAGCGCCGCCGGAGCGAGTGCGTCGACGTAGAGCTTGCGCCAGGCGCCGTGCTCGGGCGGATCCATCTCCAGCGCGGGCAGTGGCGGGCGCGTCCGGTCCTGCGGCAAGCCGGTGCCCTTGGCGGAAGAGAACGTTTGCCAGTCAATTGCGGCCTTGCGAACGTCCTTGTAGCGCGACAGCAGGACGTAGCCGCCATGCGCATCGCTGTGCGCCACGGGGCAGCTGGCACGCAACTCGCCATAGGCGGCATAGGCGTCCTCGACCGTGGCCCGATGCTGATCGAACCGTGCCGGGTTGACCGGACATTGCGATGCTACGGCGTCGCTGCTCATAGTTTCCCCTCCTCTTGCCAATTTTTGCGGCTACTTCGGCGTGTTGCGGCTGAGATAGGCGCCAAGCTGCGCAAGCTCCGCGTCCGTGATCTCGGTCTTGCGGAACGATGGCATCACCAGCACGCCATTGCGCACGAAGTAGGCGACCGTTTCGGGCGTCAGGTCGGTCCGCTTCTCCAGCGCCGCGGGCATGTCCTTGCCGTACTTGACCGCGAGGGAGGCAGTCCCGGGATAGCGCGGGCCATCCGCGTGGCATTCGGAGCACCAGCGGTCGTAGACCTGCTTGCCCGGGCTATCCTTGGGATTGACCGACGCGGTGCGCGGCAGGCCTTCCTGCGGCGCCACGGGAGGTTGCGCAGGCTGGGCTATGATCATGGCCGCAGCGCCGCCCAGGGCAACCACGCCGCAGATCGACGCGACACGAGCGATCGTTCTCACTTCTTCGTCTCCCGCAGATGACGGGGCCAGATGCCATAGCGGCCGGGTGACAGGATGCCCTTGGGATCGATGGCGTCCTTGATCATCTCATTGAACCGCAACAGGATATTGTCGTTGAACGAGTAGACGCCCATCGCCTGATCCTGGAAGATGACCGGGGTGCGGTACTCGCCCCAGCCATTGTCGGCGCCAATCTTGATCAGCTCGCGGAAGGCGGTCACGATCGCCTTGTTCTGCTCCGGCTCCTCGCTGATCGGAAAGCCCAGGATGAACAGGAACGTGCGTTCATAGAACGGGGCGGGCAGCGAGAACGGGCGCAGGTTCAGGATCGGCAGGCTGCCCAGCAACGGGATCGTGCGCACCGCTTCCTCGAACACGCGGTTCGCCTCCAGGATCCCCTCGCCGCTCTGCGGAATGACGGGTGAGAACCACATATGGCCGTTCGCCGGCGGCATGCCCCCCGCACGCGTTCCGAACGCGAAGAAGTCCATGTTCGGAATGCCGAGGTTCTGCGGATAGACCTGGCCTTCCGCCGCTGCCTTCAGGCGATCGGTCAGCACCGGGGTTGCCGTGAACGTCGCGCCCTTGATCGCGGCTGTGGCCATGTCCTGTGCCGCTTCCCACTGCGCGGCGACCACTTTCGCCGGTCCGTAGAACGTCAGGTTCAGCGCCCAGTACGGCAGCTTGTTCGCCGCGCCATAGCGCTCCAGTTCGGGCGAGTAGCCGAGCTTGGTCTTGGCGATCAGATCGCGCTGTTCCTTCGCCATCTGCGGCGGCCCCTTAAGGAACAGGTCGACGATCTCCTTGGTCGCACCCAGGCCGAGCAGCGGGCTTCCCAGCTCCGGCGCGCCTTGCGCGATGCCGGCGTTCTCCAGGTTGCGCAGCAGCGACACAAGCGGATGGATGTCGTCGTAGCGCGGCGCGAACACCATCGCCTGCATGAACGCTTCGGGCTCGGGCTTCAGCCAGAAACCCATCTTGGTGACGATGCCGAAGTTGGACTGCGAGAAGATGCCGTCCACGATCGGGCCGAAGCCCATCTTGAACTGGCCCCAGGTCTTGGCCTTGGGCAACGCCCCCATCCCGGTGCGCAGCAGTTCACCGTTCGCCAGCACCACTTCCATGCCGCAATGCGCATCGAAGTGGTTGCGGAAGCGCGATGACGTGTGCCCCACGCCGTGATCCAGCGCGTTGCCGACGACGCTGCCCCAGCCCGGATCGGGCGTGTCGATCCAGACCTTGAGGTTGCGTTCCTTGATGTAGTTGTAGAGGTCGAAATAGCTGACGCCCGGCTCGACGATGGCGTAGTGGTTCTGGTCGTTGACCTCGATGATGCGGTTCATCCGCTTGAGATCGACCACGACGCTGCCGGAATAGGCGGGCGCCGAACCGCCATACCCCAGGTTCTTGCCGGTCGAGATCGCGTAGAGGGGGATGCCGTACTGGTTCGCCACGCGAACCACGGCCTGCACCTGCTCTGCCGTCTGCGGCGCGACAGCGGCCGACGCGACCCGCTCTTCCGGCGTGTCGCGGATCGGCGAATAGGCGTCGCGATAGAGCGCCAGATCCTCGTCGCTCGTGAAGACCCATTCCTGGCCCACGATGGCGGCGAACTGCTGAAGGGCGGCGGAAAAATCCTTTTCCGCAATGCCGGGCGGTGTCCGCATGACTTAGCCAATCCTCCAGGAAACAAGCGCGGGGAAGGATGCTTCCGCCGCGGAAAGAGTGCCGCAAGCCGGCGCTGCGCCAGCATGCCGATGAATCCCGGCGCATCGGGACACGAGATGTGCAGCGGCGGCCGGCCAGGCGCCGGGCGTCGAGGTGACGGTGCCCGCATCGGCAGACAGCTCGGACGGCACCGCGAAGCGATGCGCGCCGCTGCCGCCATCATCGGTGCGGTGACGTCCGATCAGCCGGGCCTGGCGACCTTCACCGCGGGCCTGCTCCGCGAGCACTTGCCACATGGCGACGGTGGTGAGCCCAACGGTCGCGCCATGACCGCTCTGCCAGTGGGGGCGCAGCACGTCCTGCCACAGCCGCGTCAGTCCGTCGGTCGCTTCCAGCCGCCGTGCGCCCGCGCGTTCGACGACCTCCGCGAAGACAAGGCTTTCCGGCAGGCGGCGGTCGCTGACCACGAAGCGGATACCTTGGTCCGCCGCCGCCGCAAGCGTCGTCACTCCGCCTGCCGCGACGCCTGCCGCCGTCAGACCGCTCACCAGCAGCATTCGCCGACGATCGATCCCGGTCGCCGCGCCTTCGGCATTGTTCGCTACCGCGGCCATGTCAGCCCAGGGTCTCGACCGGATCGAACGGGATGCCGAACGCTTCGCTGTAAGCCTTCAGGCCAGGAATATGCACCGACACGCCGCCGTCCGAGACGAGAGTCTGGCCGGTGATGTTCTTCGCCGCGTCGGACGCCAGGAAGGCGATCGGCTCGGCGATGTCCTCAGGGCCGCCTGCCGTGCCGCGCGGCGTCTCGTCCTCGACCAAGGCGCGCCATTTGGGCGGGAAGTCCTTGGCGATCACCGGGGTCAGGATCAGGCCCGGAGCGACCGCGTTGCAGCGCACGCCCTGACGCCCGTAAGCCGTCGCCAGCGAGCGCGTGAGTTGCACGATGGCAGCCTTGGTTGCGCCGTAAGCGGTCTGGTGAACATGCCCCTGCAGGCCAAGCCCGGAGACCGTGTTGACGATGCAGCCCCGTGTCTTGAGCAGATGCGGCAGCGCCTCGCGCGTGATCACCATGGTACCGCGACAGTTCACCTGGAACGAGCGATCCCACACCCAGTCCTCCATGGCATGGAGTAGCCCGTCGGCCTCGGTCAGGCCTCCGCCGGTAGCCGCGGCGTTGTTGACGAGGATGTCGAGCCGGCCGAAGTGATCGACCGTGCGGGCGATCGCCGCGCGGATCGAGTCGCTGTCGGCCAGGTCGAGATGCACTGCGAGCGCGTTGTCGCCAATCTCCTGGGCCAGCTTCTCGGCGGCCTCGAAGGCGATATCGGCGATCACCACCCTGGCCCCGCGCCCGGCCATCAGCCGAGCGGTGGTGCTTCCGATGCCTCCCGCAGCCCCCGTGATGACGGCGACCTTTTCATCGAGGCGAAGTGCGTCAAACAAGCCAAGTCTCCCGTGCATTTTCTATACGCTTCGGATAGCTTGATAATGACCGCTGCGCAAGAGTGGTCATGGCGATGGCGAACGTGATGCATCATATTGAAGTACATGATTATTTAGCGGTACATGGCGTCAAAAGAGGACATAAGATGTCCCTGCACGCCGGGGCAATGCACAAGATTTTCTGGACTCAGAACGCATCTTTGGCCACAATCCGTTTCATAATAGGCAGGCTGGAGAGGCTCTGTGACCAAGCTATCGGGTACGACGTGGATCCCTCTTGTCGCCCTTTTCACACTGGGGATGTCCAACGCTCCCTTGCTGCCGATCTGGCTGCCGGGGGCGGCACAGCGGTTCGGCTTGGGTCCGGCACAGCCAGGATTGATCGCCTCGCTGGAGATCGCCTGCGTGGCGGCTTCCTCGATCCTGTGGGCGTCGCGTCGCCATGTTGCCGGGCGCGCCGCGTGGCTGACCGCCGCCATCCTCGTCAGCATAGCGGCGAACCTGCTCTCGCTGGCTGCGCAGCAGATCGTCGTCCTGGTCGTGGCGAGAGCGGCGGCCGGCCTTGCTTTGGGCCTGATCCTGGCGGAGATCACCCGGCGCGCCGCCACCATGCCCGACCCGCAGCGCGTGTTCGCCAGGCAGCAGCTCGGTCTGATCCTGTTCGTCGCCACCTTCTTCGCGACGGTTCCGATGGCCGTCGCTGCGTACGGAGCCTTCGTGCCCTTCGCCTACGGCGCCGTTCTGGGGCTGGTCGCCCTGATCAGCCTGATCTGGCTTCCCGCCGCTGACGCCAAGCAGGACACTCCCATGAACCGGGCGGCAGACGCGGCCGCTGTCCGGAACGGCGGCGCGGCGGCCATGGCGCTGACCGCCATTGCCCTCACGTACCTCACCCAGAACGGCGTCTGGGCCTACATCGCGGAGGCGGCCAAGGGATCGGGAACCGATCTGCCCCTGATGGGCCGTGTCCTGGCAATCGGCGCCTTCGTGAACCTGCTCGCACCGATCATCGCAGAACGCTTCGGCAACGGCCGCGATCGACGCGTTCCGCTGGCCGTCGGCTATATCGGGCTCGCCGTTTCGGTGCTCCTCATCACTCTGGGGCTGGGCCAGGCGGAGTTCATCGTCGGGGCCATAGGACTGAACCTATGCCTGATGTTCGTCACGCCATTCCTGCTCGGCATCCTGGCAGAGCTTGACTCCTCGGGCCGCACGGCAGCCGCGGGTCCGGCGTTCTTCACCATCGGCGCTGCGATCGGCCCGGCACTTGGCGGTGTCCTGATCGCGGCGGGAGGCATCCCGAGCCTGGGCGTGGTCCTGGCCGCGTTCGCCGCCGCCGCGCTCCTGCTGTGCTACGTCGCCACGGCCAGGTTGCGCCGTCCGCTCACTCGACTGGAAGCGTGATCCGCTTCGCCCGACATCCTCATCACCCGCCTCGTCGCCTGCTGCCCGGGGCCAAAGCAAAGGTCTATCATGCGGTTTGCACTCATTCTCCCCGCGCTGCTGCTTGCAACTTCGCCGGCGATCGCGGCACAGCCGGACGGCCGGCAGGTCTTCACGCAGGCCTGCGCCGTCTGCCACGCCGATCCCGCGAAGGCCGACGCCTCGCCGCGGATCGGTCCCTCCCTGAAGGGCGTGGTCGGGCGCCGCGCCGCCTCTGACCCCAAGTACACGCGCTATTCGGCGGCCATGAAGAAGTCGGGCAAGGTCTGGGACAAGGCGACGCTGTCGTCCTATCTCGCCAGCCCGCGCGCGGTCGTGCCTGGTACGACCATGACGTATGGCGGCCTTGCCGATCCGGCGCGCCGTGCTGCGTTGATAGATTACCTGTCCAAGAACCGCTGACGTCATACGGGTGAGAGGTTTGCGTCCCTTGGGTGCAGCCTCTCACCCACCGACAATCCGGACACGAACGACAATCCAGGCCCGCGATCCTTCTGAGGAGAGTGCCGGCTGGGAGGGGAGACGATAAAATGCCTGACAACAACACCTATCTCGTAACCGGCGCATCGGGTGCGCTGGGCCGGCTCGTCGTCGAGGGCCTGTTGCGCGGCGGCGCGACCAGAGTCATCGCCACGTCCCGCAACCCGGCGTCGCTGGCGGACCTCGCTGCACGCGGCGTCGTTACCCGCGAGGCTGACTTCAATCGGCCGGAGACGCTGGAGCCGGCCTTTGCCGGCGCCACGCACCTTTTGATCATCAGCACGCACGAAGTCGGCTCGCGTGCCGACGGTCACCTGCGCGCGGTCGCCGCGGCGAAGGCAGCGGGCGTGCGCCACCTCTTCTACACCTCGCACGCGGCGTGCGACACCTCGACATCGCCGGTCGCGCCCGAGCACGTGGTGACCGAGCGCGCGATCCTGAGCAGCGGGATGACCTACACGATCCTGCGCAACTTCCTTTATGCCGAAAACCTGCTGATGGTGCTGGGCAATGCTTTGGAGGAAGGCCGCTTCTACGGCACCGCCGGAGAGTCCCGCGTGTCCTGGCTTACCCGCCGCGACTGTGCGGACGCGGCCTCCGGCGCGATGCTGCACGCCGACGCCCATGCCAACCGCGTCTATGACGTGACCGGCCCCAGGGCGTACACTTACGCCGAAGTGGCGGCGCTGCTCTCCCAGGTGGAGGGCCGACCGATCGTGTACGAGGATCTGTCAGAGGACGGCTATGTGGACTTGCTGGTCGGCCGTGGGCTGCCTCGGCCTGCCGCAGAGGTCCTGCTGGGCCTGGAGCTTTCGCTTCGCTCCGGAGAGATGGAGCCAGTCAACGACATGGTCCGCACCTTGACCGGCCGGGAACCCGAAACCCTGGAATCGTTCTTCCGCCATGGCCGCGGGGCGGCGGTGGCGCCCGAAAGCCTGGACTTCCTGCAGCACGAAATGCACGATCGCGCATGATCTATCGCGACTGACAGGTGCAAGGGCCGACCCATCCGAGGCATGCGGGTCGGCCCTCTTGCGATAGCGATTACGGGGGGCAAGCGCCAGGCCGTCGATCCTGCCGATTTGGTGCAAGCGCCAGGCGCGCGTAAGAGGGGCTGATGGCACGTCACCCGCCCCTTCCGCAGATCGAAGCCCCGATTGATGCCCCTTTCGATCTGCAGTCCTACGTTCCCGCGCTGATCAACATCCTGTCGGCAAGCCTGTCGACGAGCGCGTCCGTCTCCTATCGGCGCCATGTGGGCCTGAATGTGCTGGAATGGCGCATCCTGGTGCAACTGGCGCAGCGGGACGGTCTGTCGGCAAGGGAAGTGGCGGACAAGGTCTGCCAGAACAAGGCGCCGGTCAGCCGCGCGATCCAGGTGCTCGAAGGTCGAGGCCTCCTTCGCGTGGAACCGGCGGAGCGTGGCCGGCGACACCGCCTGTCGATCACTGGCGCCGGACGCGACGCTTACCGAGCGGCGCTGCCCATTGCGGCCGCGCGCCAGCAGCAGCTACTCGCCGGGCTGCGAGAAGACGAAATCGTGCAGCTACGCAGCTTCCTCGCTCGGATGATCGTCCAGGCGGCGAGCCTGGCCGACGACATCGGACCGGACGGCGGGACCTGACCCGGCCGGAGCGGCTTCCCTCCAGGCCCGGCGCTTCATCTCGCGCCGCATCAGCAGTCCGCCACGATCGGACCCGAGATGGATCTCTCCGAATTCGAGCCCTTCCTCGCCTTGGAGCGTCTCTATCCAGTCCAGCGCCTCGAGATCCTCCTGGAAGGCCACCTTGAAGGACGCTTGGGTATGTTCCGGAATGGCGGGGTCCCCCAGGCGGAAATCGCGCGCCACTGCCCAGAAGTTGTGCGTGCTGTTCTGCGTCTCGGGCGTGATGAAGTGGATCACCTTGAACGCGTAAGTGCCGGGGCGACCGGGAGCCGGATCGGGGTCGTGCACGTTGGAGTGCGTCAGGTTGAGGCCGGGCGACATCCACCAGGTATCCGTCTCCCGCGTGACGGGCTTGTCGCCAAGCTCGGTCGGCACCGACAGGAGCGAAGGTAGCGGAGCATTCTCCAGAACACGGCGCAGGTTGATGCGGCCGTCCTCCACCTTCACCCGGAACGGAGCGGCGGCATAAGCCGGCGTGCCGATGTTGCCGGCATGCAGGAATGCGAAGTGCGACAAGTCCATCAGGTTCTCATGCAGGGCGACGTAGTTGGCCGGAAAGCGCAAATAGCCGCTGACAAGATCCCAACCGTCCTGCGCCAGCCAAGGAACCGCGGGGATCAGTGCCTCGTCCGCCAATGCCGGATCGCCCGGCCAGATCCAGATCACGGCATCGCGCTCAACCACCGGATAAGTCCCGGCAGAAAGCGGCGCGGCGTTGGTCGGGTCGGTCGGCTTGGCGATGCAGCGGCCATCGGGCGCGAACGTCAACCCATGATAGTTGCAGATCAGCCTATCGCCGTCCAGGATGCCCTTGCTGAGCGGAAACGAGCGATGGGGACAGCGGTCCCGCAGCACTGCGACGTTGCCGTCCAGCCTGCGGTAGAACACGACGGCTTGCCCCGCCACCTTGCGCGAACGCAGCGTGCGATCCGCTTCGGAAGCCAACGCCAGCACGTACCAGCAATTGCGGATCAGCGGCGTTTCTCGATCGGCCAGAACACTCATCTCTGCACCTGCCTCTTCATCTGCACACACGCGTGCTGCGACTCAAGTTGCCAAAGCAACATACACGACACAGCGTTGGCGGTATCGCCATTTCGATACGTCGCGATCATTTTCTAAGCAGCGCACCTGTGGCGGCGCCGCGCCTGCGCGAGCGATCGTCGACACTGCCGGCTCGCGATCGCCCTCGCCCGACATGCTGCCGGACGAGGGCGTTCACTTAGATCGAGGCGCCGTTCCAGGCGAGGTACTTCAGCTCGAGGTACTCATCGATCCCATAGATCGAGCCTTCGCGGCCAAGGCCGGACTGCTTCACGCCACCGAAGGGCGCCACCTCGTTGGAGATCAGGCCGGTGTTGATGCCGACCATGCCCGCCTCGAGCGCCGCCGCAACGCGCCAGATGCGGGATGCTTCCTTGGCGAAGAGGTAGGCGGCCAGGCCGTACTCGGTGTCGTTCGCCAGGCGGATCACTTCCGCCTCGTCCTGGAAGCGGATCAGCGGAGCGACGGGGCCAAACGTCTCCTCGCGGCAGATCAGCATGTCCTGCGTCACGCCGGTTAGGACCGTCGGCTCGAAGAAGAACCCGCCGAGTTCGTGGCGCTTGCCGCCTTGCGCCACCGTCGCGCCGGCGCCCACCGCATCGGCGATGTGCGCTTCCACCTTGTCGACCGCGCCCTGGTCGATCAACGGCCCTTGCTGGACGCCCGGCTCGAACCCGTTGCCCACCTTCAGCTTGCCGACCGCCTCGGCGAGCGCGGATGCGAAGGCGTCGTAGATGCCATCCTGCACATAGACGCGGTTGGCACTGATGCAGGCCTGTCCGGTGTTGCGGTACTTGGTGGCGATCAGGCCGGCGACGGCCTCATCGACATCGGCGTCGTCGAACACGATGAACGGCGCGTTCCCGCCCAGTTCCATCGACAGCTTCTTGATCGTCTCTGACGACTGGGCGATCAGGATGCGCCCCACTTCGGTGGAGCCGGTGAAGGTGATCTTGCGGACCAGCGGATTGCCCGTCAGCTCGGCACCGATCACGCGCGAACGGCCGGTCACCACGTTGAGGACACCCGCGGGCACGCCCGCGCGATGGGCAAGCTCCACCAGTGCAAGCGCTGTCAGCGGGGTCTGCTCGGCAGGCTTGATCACCATCGTGCAGCCCGCGGCCAGCGCCGGACCGGCCTTGCGGGTGATCATTGCCGCGGGGAAGTTCCAGGGCGTGATCGCGACGCAGACGCCCACCGGCTCCTTCAGAGTGACGATGCGGCGGCCACGCTCGGTGGCGGCCATGACATCGCCCTTCACGCGCTTGGCTTCCTCTGCGAACCACTCGATGAACGAGGCGGCATAGGCGACTTCGCCCTTGGCCTCGGCGAAAGGCTTGCCCTGCTCACTCGTCATCAAACGGGCGAGGTCGTCGGACGCCTCCGTGATCAGGTCGAACCAGCGGCGCAGAATGATCGCGCGTTCCTTGCCGGTACGCGCCCGCCACTCGACGCCGGCACGGTGCGCGGCCTCGATCGCCGCGCGTGTCTGCTCCGCGCCCAAGCTGGGGATTTCACCCAGTGCTTCGCCGTTGGCGGGATTGCGCAACGTGCGTGCGCCTTCCGACCCTTGCGTAACCCATTCCCCATCCACGAATGCGGCGGTGCGGAACAGGCTCTTGTCCTGAAGATCAACCATAGTCTTGCCTCGGCATCGGGCCCGGCCGCGTCTGTCGCGACCGGGCGAAGGGTCAGGAGGGGTTGCGGCCGACGAAGAACGCCTCGTCGGGATCGCTCGTGGGGTTCAGGCCGGCAGCCTTCGTTGCATTGCGCAGCAGCGCCATATCCTTGGCGTAGACGCGCATCTGCGGGTGGCGGATCGGGCCGCCGTTGTAGCCTTGCAGCCAGGCCTGGTATTTCCACATCAGGCGGCTGGCGAGGCCCGGCCCGCCGAACCCGATCGAACCGACCGCCCGGCGCATCGGATCGATCTGGTAGAAGATCTGCGTCACCTCGTCGAACTTGCCCTGCTGGATCAACTTATGCGCCCGCGGGATGGTCGGACCGAAGAAGGCGCTGTAGTTCGTGCCGCAGAACGGAATGTCGAGCAGCTGGCCCATCGTGAGGTATTCGTATTCGAGCGGCGATGCGATCACGACTTCCTTGTGGAACTCGCGGTGCACCTCGATCAGTGACATGATGTAGGGCTGGCCGCCCTCGGCCTTGATCGCGACGATGTTGGGGCACTCGTCGACCAGACGGCGCAGGATCGAAACCGGGATGTCCGACGGATCCAGGCGGGTGAAGCCCCAGATGGGGATCGGGAACAGCATGACGGCCAGGTTGGTCGCATCGCAGAACGCCTTCGTGTACTGGTACACATCTTCCAGCGACTGGGGGTAGAAATGCGGCGGATAGCCCAGCAGCACCAGCTCACAGCCATTGGCCTCCGCCTTCTTCACCATCTCGATATTGTCTTCGAGCGTGTTGAACACGGCATGGTGGACGACGATGAAGTCCTTGCCTGCCTCATCGATCATGATCTTCTGGAACTGATCGTGCTCGTCTTCGGACATCGGCACTTCCGAGATCGCCAGCGAGCCGATGAAGCCATGCTCCTTCGCCAGCCGCACGTCGTGACGCACCGCCTTTTCGTTGATGCGCTTGAAGTCGTTGGTCATCGTCGGGATGGTCACTTGCGCGACCCCGTTCAACTTCTCGCGCGCCCAGGCGCGCGCCTCTCCCTTGGTATAGCTGGCCATCGGCTTCCTTTCAGATCGACTTGGATTCGAATGTCATCGGCAGGGGCGTCGTCAGCCCCGCGGCAAGGGCGCGCTCCAGCACCATCGAGGCGACGACGATGTCCTGCAGCCCGCTGCCGACGGACTTGAACATGGCCTGCCTTGCGGCGGCCCGCTGCGGCTCGATCTCACCGGCGAGCAGCGAGGCGAGCGAGTGGGATTTGGCGGCGACGTCGATCCCGGCGGCCTTCGCGGCGATCATGTCGCCGGTCTCGTGCAGAACCTCTTCCAGCATATCGCAGACGATCAGGTCCGCGCGCTCGACAACCGAGACGTCGATCTCACGCTGCGAAGGCACCGTTGAACCGATCGAGACGATCGTCGCGCCCGGCTTGATCCAGTCGCCGTAAAGGATCGGCACTTCGCCATGCGAGCGGGCTGCGGCCAACACGATGTCGGCGCCTTCGACCGCCTCCTCGGGCGATCCGACCGGCGTCGCCTTCACTCCGCTGTCGCTCTGCGCGGCTTCGGCGAAAGCTGCGCGGCGATCGGGCGTCGGGCTGAACACACGAATTTCGCTGAGCGGCCGGATGCTCGCGAAGGCACGAGTGTGCATCGATGCTTCGAGCCCGCTGCCGATCACGGCCAGGCGCGCAGGGCCTTCAGGAGCCAGTCGGTCGAGCGCGGCGGCCGAGGTGCCCGCGGTACGAAAGCCCGTCAGCGCATTGGCATCCACAAACGCGGCGATGCGGCTCGTCTCACGATCGAACAGGACGATCACGTATTCGACCGTGGGGGAAGCCGACGCCATTGCCGAGCCCATCAGCTTGGTGCCGAAGTAACGGCCACCCGGAGGCGCAGCCGGCAGCGTGCGCAGCCAAGCCCGGTCATGCTGAGCGATGGTGCGCGGCGGCACGCTCTCGACCGATAGCGGCTGCGCATAGGCAGCTTGCAGTGCGGCTACGGCGTCCTTCCATTGGAATACCTGTTTGACGGCCTCTCCCGAGACGAAAACCGGTCCATTGCTGTTGGCCACTCACCTCTCCTCGTGTGTTCCACCGCCCGGACTCGTCCGCGCAGGACCTCTAATCTGAACGACAAGTCTCGTATCTATCGGCAGCGAAAACGTGTCAATCGCTAAATTGATTGCATGTGGTGAGCGAACGTGGAACGATGCCGTATCGCGGACAGGAAGCCCATGACCAGCATCGACGAAGGGGTCGCCAGACTCCGCCGCTACATCGACGACCTCGATCTCACCGGGCAGGAGCGCCTGCCGCCAGAGCCGATCCTGGCAGAGCGCATGGGCTTCACCCGAAGCCGCCTGCGCACCATCCTCAAGCGGATGGAAGCCGACGGAACGATCTGGCGTCATGTCGGCAAAGGGACATTTATCGGCCCACCTCCGCCGTCCGGGGGCGAGCAACTGCCCGCCACGGTGGCCGCCAAGGATCTGTTCGAAGCACGGCTGCTGATCGAACCGATGCTGGCCGCGCGCGCGGCCCAGGAGGCGGACGAGGGCGACATCGCCATCATGCGAGCCTGCATCGACGGCATGAGGAACAGCGCCTCTTTCCAGCAATGGAAGCGCCTTGACGAACGCCTGCACCGCGCCGTGGCTGGCGCCAGCCACAACAGCTTGCTGCTTACCGTCCACGATACGATGCGTCTCTCTTCCCGACAAGCGATCGACGTGCGCGTTCGCGCGGTTTACGGCGAGCCTGCGGAGCCCCGCGGAGTTGTCGAGGCAGAACACATCGCTCTGGTCGAGGCCATAGCCGCGCGCGATGCGGAAGCAGCCGCGCAGGCCATGCAGGCGCACATCCTGTCGGTGCGAAGCAGCCTGCTACCCTCCTCCTGACTGGCTCGCGTCCGGCGCAGGATCGATCGCGCAAGCCTTTGCCGCATCCAGAAGCTCGAAGACGTAGACCTGCAGATCCTCGACGAAACGTTCGTCCAGAGGCGCGTGGCCCAGCATCAGACGCATGTAGATAGGCCCGTACAGCAGGTCCATCAGCATCTCGGTATTCGTCTGGGGCGCGATGTCGCCGGTCAGCCGCCACTCCTCCAGCACTTCGCGCACGACGGCGCGGCGGCCGTAATGGAAGCGCGACCGGAACTCGCGCGCGATCGTCTCGTCGGATCGCCCTTCGGCGATGATCTGCCCGACAAGCTGCCCGCCGAACCCGGAGTACTGCTCCACCAGATCGCGCATGTGCTGGGCAATCGCCTCGCGCGGACAGAGGTCGCGCCGCAGCGGCGTACGCACGATATGATGTTCGACGAAGGCATCGACCACGATCAACGCCTTGGAGTTCCACCAGCGGTAGATCGTCGCCTTGCTGACTCCCGCCTGGCGGGCGATGGCCTCGACCGTGATGGAAGAGAGCGTTTCCAGGCGCAGCAGATCCAGCGTGGACTGCAGGATCAGCCGGCGCGTCTCTTCGCTGCGTGGGCGGCCGGCACTGCGCGGGACGGCCTTCTCGGGTTCAGATTTCGCCATGCGCTCCCGCCATGCGGACCGATCGTGCAAGGAGGGCCTACCGCGGCGGCGGGACCCATGCCGGTCGAGCCGGGCTCACGTATCCGCCGTCACGACGACCGCGGCACAGCATGTGAGCGCGGCGCCGAAGCGCCGCGCTCGGGTCTGGTCAGAACTTGACCCCGGCCCGCACGCCGTAGAAGCGTGGCGGACGCAAGCTGTTGATGATGAGCGACGGCGCGACCACATGCGGCGTCGCGAAGTTGATCACCTTCTCGTTCGTGATGTTATTCACGAACGCGCCGATGGTGAGGCGCGAGCCGGCGAAGGCGTACTGTACCTGCGCGTTGCCCAGGAAGTACCCGTCCTGCTTCATGCCCGGCAGCTGCTCGAAGCCCTTGTACGAGGAGGACTCGTAGCGGCCGTCGAGATTGAACACCAGGCGACCTCCGGCGATGTCGAACGCCTGCTCGATGCCGGCGTTGATCGTCCACTCAGGCGCGTTGATCGCCCGGCGGCCGGTGCAGTTCACCGTATACCCGCTTGCCCCGACCTGGACCGGGCATCCGGTGACCGGCGGGCCCGCGGCAAAGGGCGTGTCGAAGGCGAAATCACGATACTTCGCATCGAGGTACTGCACGGTCGCGTTCAAGGTGGTGTTCTCGGCCACCCGTGCCACGCCCTCGATCTCGACACCGCGAACGCGCGTTTTGCCCACGTTGACGGTGGCGAACTCCAGGATGGTGTTACCCGGCTGTCCGGGCACGGGAGTCGCCTTGAACTGCGAGACCTGCTGATCCTTGTAATCCCACCAGAAGGCCTCGATGTTCAGCTGCAGCTTGTTGTCGAGGAAGCGGTTCTTGGAGCCCAGCGTGATCGCGTTGATCGTTTCAGGCTGGTAGACCGGATCGACGATCGATGCGAAGAAGCCACCGGATTTGAAGCCCGTCTCATAGCTCGCGTACAGCAGCGACTGGGGTGCAAGGTCGAACTCGACGCCGGCCCGATACGTCAACTTCTTGAACGTACGCGAGGGATCGAGCTGCTGGCGCAAGTTGATCAGGATCGCCCCGTTGCCATACGGAATGGGCGATCCGCCCGGGCCTTGCGTCGGGTTGCGGTTGGCGTCGGCGAAAAGCGTCGGCAGGACATAGCCGGCGCCCGGGTCAGGAAGTGTGGGCGTTCCCAGGCAGTTTCCGCCTGCCTGAGCCGCCGGGCACACCACGATCGAGTTGAGCGAGTCGATCTCGACCTTCTTCTTGTCGATCGTGTAGCGCGCGCCGCCCGTGACGCGGAAGCGATCGGTGACCTTGAAAGTCAGGCGACCGAAACCGGCATAGCTCTTGGTGCTGCCACTGAAGACATTCGCGAAGTTTTGGAACCCCTGTGCGTAATTGGCGCGTTGCGCATAGTTCTCGTCAAGAAAGAACCCGCCGATGATGTAGCTCAGGCGATTGGTGGAGTCGGACGTGAGCCGCGCCTCGACTGTGGTCTGATCACCCTGCAGCCTGTCGGTCGTGGCGAAGCCGGATCCGAAATTGCGAAGCCGAATGTCGCTCTCGCGATGCGAGGGCAGAAGGGTAATGGTGCCGATGCCGGTGTCCAGCTCCGCCTGGGCATACATGCCCCAATACCGGTTGCTCTGGAACTGGTCGTTGGGGGTGAGAGCCTGGAGGAACGCCCCCGCACGAGGTGCGTAGGAACTCGCATAGACGGCACCGGCGCGCGCGTCGCCCAGGCCGATCAGGTCGTCCTTGTCGAGCGACGCCACTGTGGCGCCGCTGCCGACGCCGCCAACGAACGCGAAGTCGCCGCCCGCGGTGATGCGGAAGGTGTCCGTCAGTTTCGCAGCACCCTGGACGCGGATGGCACGCATCTTCTCGTCGCCGGTTCCATCGCTGTAGAAGCCGTCACGATCCGAAAACATGCCCGAGACGCGAAAGGCTCCGTTCTCGCCGGCGGGAATGTTGACGGCGCCCTGCACCTTTATCGCATCGTAATTGCCGTACTCGCCATTGAGGTAGCCGCTGAGCTCACCGGCGATCGGCTTGGCGGTCAGCAGGTTGATCGCGCCACCGGTCGCGTTGCGGCCGTAGAGCGTTCCCTGCGGTCCCTTCAGGACTTCGACGCGCTCCAGATCGTAGAACAACCCCTGGATGGCGTTGCTGCGCACGATCGGAACGCCGTCGAGGTTGACCGAGACAGCCGCGTCGCTGAGCGAGTTCGCCGTGAAGTTGCCGACGCCGCGCAAGTAGAACGCGGTCGAAGTGCCGCCGATATTGCCGATCTGGATGGCAGGGGCGACGCGCGTCAGCTGCGTGGTGTCGGTAACGCCGGCGCGCGCCAGCGTGTCGGCGGGCACGGCGCTGATCGCCAAGGCCGCGCGCTGCAGGTTCTCCGAACGACGCTGCGCGGTAACGATGATGTCCTGCAGACCGCTGTTGGACGAGGTTCCTGCAGCCGGCTCCGTCGAGCTGGTCGCACCTGCCGGAGCGTCGGCCGTCGCCGGGACCGCATCGGCGGGAACCGTGGCGGCTTCCGCCGGACCGGCGGGCACCGCCGCGTCCTGTGCCATGACTGCATGGCTGCTCAGGACGAGCCCGGCAGCCGTGGAAATCATTAAGCGATAATTCAGTCGCATCCTATCCTCCCTGATGTTTGTTCTTCCCTCGCTTATAGTATGTACGACACGTATCGTTCAATAGCCAAAAGTGCAGGCTTCACAAAGATGCGCTAGCAGGGGCCAAACCCGCGCAAACACAGGGGAGAATGACCTTCAGGGCCTCGCATTAGATTACCATACGCAGAGTATCGCAATGCAGCATAAAACGCGGATCTAACCATCTTCCGAATCAGAGGGTGACCGCGTCATCAGCGATGCGAGCGCGGAAAGACTCTCGATCGCCAGGCGGATTTTCGGGACCAGCATCCGACGCCGCGCATAGACCACCCAGATGGGCTCGTCGTCCGGCGCATAGTCTATCAGCAACGGGTGCAAGGTGCCGGCTTGCAGATGCGGACGCACGTAGAAGTCCGGAAGCTGGCAAACGCCCGCGCCCTCCAGGCATGCTTCGGCGACGACGTTGCCGCTGTTGCAGCGGAACTTGCCCGCCGGGCGATGCACGATGAGCGCGCCGTCGACCTTGTAGTGCCAAGCCTCCGCGGTTCCGGGCAAGCACTGGTGCGCGGCAAGGTCGTGTACGGTATCAGGATGCCCGGCTCGTGCGAGGTAAGCGGGCGACGCACATGTCACCAGCGCACGGGACGCGATCTGCACGCTGCCGAGGCGCGCGTCCGATACCGCGCCGGTGCGAACCGCCAGGTCGTACCCTTCGGCGATCACGTCCACGACACGATTGGTGAGGTCGATAGTGATGGACAATTCCGGATGATCGTCTGCGAACCGGCGCAGGATGCCCGCCAGGAAGCGCTCGCCAATGGTGGTCGAGCAGGTGACTCGCAGATGGCCTTGCGGCGTGCCGCCTTCGCCGATTGCCGCGATCGCCTCGTCACGTTCCTGGATGATCCGCTCGCAGCGCTCAAGGAAGATGCGCCCGACGTCGGTCAGGCGGACGGACCGCGTGGTGCGATGGAACAGTTGCGCCTGGACACGCCGCTCCAACGCCATCACTGCGCGGCTGACATGGGTGGGCGACATGCCGATCGCGTGCGCACCGCGCGTGAACGATCCGGCCGCCGCCACCGCGACGAATTCCTCGATGCCATTCCAACCCGACATATTATCCCACCACAGACACAGACCTTCGCGAAATTACCTGATTATCGCTCACGCGCGCGAATGCTAGTGCCTGCAACTAGAGGAGACCGTTCGATATGAAGACCCGTGCCGCCGTCGCTTTCGAGGCCAAGAAGCCGCTGGAGATCGTGGAGCTCGACCTCGAAGGACCCAAGGCGGGCGAAGTGCTGATCGAGATCATGGCGACGGGCATCTGCCATACCGACGCCTACACGCTGGAAGGCTTCGATTCCGAAGGCATATTCCCCTCGATCCTCGGCCACGAAGGCGCGGGCATCGTGCGTGAAGTGGGCGCGGGCGTCACTTCCGTGGCTCCGGGCGACCATGTCATCCCGCTCTACACGCCGGAATGCCGCCAGTGTAAGTCGTGCCTGTCGGGCAAGACCAACCTGTGCACCGCGATCCGCGCCACGCAGGGCAAGGGCCTGATGCCCGACGGCACTACGCGCTTCAGCTATAAGGGCCAGCCGATCTACCACTACATGGGCTGCTCGACGTTCTCCAACTTCACCGTTCTGCCCGAGATCGCCGTCGCCAAGATCCGCGAGGACGCGCCGTTCCAGACGAGCTGCTACATCGGCTGCGGCGTCACCACCGGAGTCGGCGCGGTGGTCAACACCGCCAAGGTCCAGGTCGGCGAGAACGTGGTGGTGTTCGGGCTAGGAGGGATCGGCCTCAACGTCATCCAGGGCGCGCGGCTTGCCGGTGCATCGCGCATCATCGGCGTCGACATCAATTCCGAGCGTGAGGAGTGGGGCCGCCGCTTCGGCATGACCCACTTCCTGAACTCCAAGGGCCTGAGCCGCGAGGAGACCGTGGCCAAGGTGATCGAACTCACCGACGGTGGCGCGGACTATACCTTCGACGCCACCGGCAACACCGAAGTCATGCGCACCGCGCTCGAGGCCTGCCATCGCGGCTGGGGCACCTCGATCATCATCGGCGTGGCGGAAGCCGGCAAGGAAATCAGCACGCGCCCGTTCCAGCTGGTCACCGGGCGCAACTGGCGCGGCACCGCTTTCGGCGGCGCCAAGGGCCGGACCGACGTTCCGAAGATCGTCGACTGGTACATGAACGGCAAGATCGAGATCGACCCCATGATCACCCACGTCCTGACGCTGGAAGAGATCAACAAGGGATTCGACCTGATGCACGCGGGCGAAAGCATCCGTTCCGTCGTGGTTTACTGAGCACTTTTTCCTCAAAGCGGAGAACTACCATGGCAGTCATTTCGGGTGACGGAGTCTTCTCGCACGTCTTCATCGGCGCGGCCGATGTCGATGCGTCGGCACGCTTCTACGATGCGGCGCTCGGCGCGCTGGGGATCAATAATCTCGGACCGTTCGGCAGCGGCTGGATCCTGTATGGACGCGACAAGCCGGCGTTCATCATCGCCAAGCCCGGCAACGGCGAAGCACCCTCCAGCAACGGCGCGACCATCGGCTTCGCCGCCAAGACCACGGACGAGGTGGACGCTTTCCACGCCGCCGGTCTTGCCAACGGCGGCACCGACGAAGGCGCTCCCGGGCCGCGCAGCCACCTTCCGGGCGCATATGCCGCCTACTTGCGCGACCCTGCGGGCAACAAGGTCTGCACCTACACCTTCACCGAGTAACCGGAACACCTGTGGAAACCCTCTCGACAAACCGTAGTCACGGCGGCGTGCAAGGCGTCTATCGCCACGCCGCCGCCGCGACCGGCACCGACATGACCTTCTCCGTGTTCGTCCCCGATCACGAGGAAGGCGCGCGCCTGCCGGTCGTCTGGTACCTTTCAGGCCTGACGTGCACGCACGCGAACGTGACCGAAAAAGGCGAGTTCCGGCGCGCCTGCTCGGAACTGGGGCTGATCTTCGTCGCGCCCGACACCAGCCCGCGTGGCGAGGACGTGGCCGACGACGCGGCTGGCGCTTACGACTTCGGCCTGGGCGCGGGCTTCTACGTCGATGCCACCGAAGCGCCGTTCGCGCGCCATTACCGCATGTGGTCCTATATCGTCGACGAACTGCCCGAACTGATCTCGGCGCAGTTTCCGGCCGACATGACGCGCCAGTCGATCATGGGCCATTCGATGGGAGGGCATGGCGCCCTGACCATCGGGCTCACTCACCCCGACCGTTTCAGCGCGGTATCCGCTTTCGCGCCGATCGTCGCGCCCACGCAAGTGCCCTGGGGCCAAAAGGCGCTGGGTGGCTATCTGGGTGACGATCGCGCGGCCTGGCTGCGGCACGATGCCGTGGCGCTGATCGAACGGGGCGCCCGGTTCCCCGACCTGCTGGTCGATCAGGGCGAGGACGATCAGTTCCTCTCCGAGCAACTGCGTCCCGGACTGTTGGCCGATGCCTGTGCGAGGGCCGGGATCGAGCTCACGCTACGCCTGCGCCCCGGCTACGATCACAGCTACTATTTCATCTCCACCTTCATGGAGAGCCACCTGCGCTGGCACGCGCGGCGGTTGCAGACAGGGATCAAACCGTGACGGACATCGTCGTAGTCGACAGACAAGGCCATGAGCGCACGGTCGCCGTGGAACCGGGCCGAACCGTCATGGAAGCGATCCGCGACAACGGCTTCGACGAACTGCTGGCGCTGTGCGGCGGTTGCTGTTCCTGCGCCACCTGCCACGTCTACGTCGAGCACGGCGGCGACGCGCTTCCGCCGATGAGCGACGACGAGAACGACTTGCTCGACAGCAGCGAGCACCGCCAGGCCAACTCGCGGCTGTCTTGCCAGCTTCCGATCACCGGCGAGACCAACGGGTTGCGGGTGGCCATCGCGCCAGAGGATTGACGCACGCCGGCGCGCACGCCGCGCCGGTCGCCCCTTCGCCTTACGCTTGTGCTGCCACGCAGCGGATGGTCTGCCGGCCCAGGCCGTCGATCTCCCCCACCATGACATCACCGTCCCGCAGGTAGCGGTTGTAATGGGTGCCGTTGCCCGCAGGCGATCCGGTGCAGATCACGTCGCCGGGAAGCAGACGGCTGTACCGCGAGATATATTCGATCTGGCGGGCGATATCGAACATCATGTCGCTCGTGGACTCGTTCTGCATCAGCTGGCCATCGACGCTCAGGCGGATGTTGAGGTCATAGGGATCGGCCACGAAGCGCCGGGGGACGAGATAGGGCCCGAACGGCAAAAAGCCTTCCTGCCCCTTGGCACGCAGCCAGTCCGTGCCCAGCAGCTTGTAGTCGGTCCTCGGGATCAGGTCGCGGGCGCTGACATCGTTGACGATGGCATAGCCGGCGACATGCGCCATCGCGTCCTCGCGTGAAATGTTGAGGCCACCCTTCCCGATCACCACCGCCAATTCCAGCTCCCAGTCGGGCTTGGTGGTGTTTGTCGGCAACGTCAGCGGATCGTTGGGGCCGGCCACCGTGGTCAGCGGCTTGGTGAAGACGTAGGGTTCGCCGTTGGCGAGGCGCTCGTCCATCATCTTCTCAGCCCAGGTGCGGATGGCGTCGCCGGAGACACCCTCCGGCGCCGTGTCGGTATCGACCATCATCTGGACCACATGCGTGCGGTAATTGGCGCCCGTGCAGAAGATCTGGCGCGGCAAGTCGACGGGGGCGTGGAACTGCACCGCATCAACCGGCAGCCAATCGACGTCCGTCGCGCTTCGGGCTGCTTCGGCGAGAGCATCGAGCTGCGGCAATGCCTCTTCCCAACGTTCCAGCAGCGACAACACGCTGGCTCCGCGCAGAAGGGACGCTGCGCCGAACCTTTCGGCAAGCCGGTCCAGCGGCGCGACCTGCTCGTCGATCACCAAAGCCGCTTGCCGGGTTACGGCCGGCGCGGAAACGGTAGCGAGTGCATAAGTTGTCATGCCTGTATCCTCTTTCAAATCACCACTGCGCGGGCGCCGATCGCGTTCAGAAGCGAAAGGTCTACCAACTTGTCATAGGTGTCGTCCTCGCCGGGCAGGCCAAGTGCCCGCCGCTGTTCGGTCAGGATGCGAATGCCCACCGGGCTCGGCTCGAGCGTACCTCCGAGCGCCACGACCATCGCCGCCGCAACCTGATGGGCGAGTCCGGCATCGGCCAGCGTGCGTGCCGCCTGGGCGGGGTCCTGCTTCGCTCGGCTGCGTGCGGCTTCAAGGGCGGTAAGCCATTCCACCAGCGGGTCGTGCAGCTGCGCCAGCCTGCCGGCGCGCACCACCACACCCTGACCAGGAAAGCCGGGATAGGCACGGTCGGCCTCGACCAGTGCGTTAAACCCCTGCTCGTTCGCGAGGCCGATGAACGGGGGCCCAAGCAGCGTGGCATTCCCCTCGCCCCCGATCAACCGCTCGAACCGCTCGCGCACGCCGCCCGCTTCCACCAGCGTGTAGCCGTCCGCCGCAATCCCGGCGTCCGCCAGCATCGTGCGCAAGGCGACGACGAAGCCATTCACCGCCGAATCGACCAGGAGCTTGCCCCCCGCCAGGGCGGAGACGCGCGTCAGGCCGGGTCGGGCCACGAGCTTGAGCCCGGTGGTCGTCTCCAGCTGTGCCACGATGCGGAAGTCGGCAGGACCCGCGCGGCGATTCCACATGATGACGTTGTCCATCGCGGTGATCGCCAGATCCTGACGTCCGTCGCGCAAGGCCTCGAACTGCTCGTCCGAAGAGCTCGTGGCGACACCCTGAACAAGCGGCGTCTGGCCTTTCGCGGCCGCAGCCTGCGCAGCCAAGGTCGCGAGGGCCGGCGGTACGAACCAGATGGCCTTCAGCATGATTTGCTCTCCTTCGCCGGTCCAAGGTGATCGGGTCGCTCCATCGACGCGGCTTCGCCGCTTGCCCGCAGGATCTGGTCCTGACGCCAGGCGCGTGGCGACTGCCCGGTCTGACGCTGGAAGAAGCGCCCGAAGTGCGCCGGATCGTTGAAGCCGACCGCAAAGCCCACTTCGGCCACGCCCATCTTGGTGAACAGCAGCAACCGCTGCGCTTCGGCCGCGAGACGTTCGCGCACCAGTGCGATGGCCGATCGTCCCATGCTGTCCCGCGCGGCCCGGTTCAGGCGATAGGCGGTGGTGCCGAGGACCTGGACATAGCGTTCGATCGGCCAGTGCTCGCGAAGGTGCTGGTCCACCAGGAGCAGGAAGGCGTCGAGCGTCGATTGCACCTTCGCCGGCCCGGCTACCTCCCCAAGCCGTGCGATTTCGATCACCAGCAACCGTAGCATTGCCGCTACGGCCTCGGCCTGGTGACGGCGCGGCGTGAGGAACTCCGCCGCGACAGCCTCGAACAGAACGGCAAAACCAGCGTGCGTTTCCGCACCAAGGCCGATCAAAGCCGGACGGTCGATACACGTCCAGGGACCGGGATCGCTGTGCCGTAGCGAAGCGGCGTAAGCGGCAGACAGGCTGATCACTACGGCGTCGCCCTCTGCGGACAAGTCAAAGCCATGCCGCGCCGCAGGCGGCACGACCGTCAGCGCATGTGCACCCAGCGGCTGTCTGACGCCTTCCAGCTCATAGGTTCCGCTGCCGTGCCACAGGCTGAACTGATAGAGGTGGGGGTGACTGTGCACTTCGACCCGGCCGCCGTGAAGGGCCTCACGATCGCGCACGCGCTCGACATGGATCGCAGGTATCTGATCGCTGCGCGCGGGAACGCCGTAGATGTGGAAGAAGGGAACCGACGAGGATCGAACCGTGCGCAGCATGTCGGCTCTTGCGCCAGGCTCAGTGCAGAACGGTTTCGCGCAGCGCCTTGGCACCGTTCGCCAGCAGTCCGATATCGGTGCCCACCGACACGAAGCCGATCCCGGCGGCGATCCGTGTCCGCGCGTCCTCCGGCGAAAGCGCGAAGATGCCCGCCGGCTTGCCTGCGGCGGCGATGCGCTGCAGCGCCAGGCTCACCGCACTCTGCACGGCAGGGTGGCGCGGATCGCCCAGATGACCCAACGACGCGGCGAGATCCGCCGGTCCGATGAATAGCGCGTCCACACCCGGCGTCGCCGCGATCGCGTCGATAGCTTCCAGCCCGGCGCCACTCTCGATCTGGACGATCAGCGTCACGTTTTCATGTGCATGGCGCAGATAGTCCAGATCACGGCCGAAGCCCGATGCCCGGCTGGTCGCGCTGGCGACGCCGCGAATGCCGAGAGGCGGGAAGCGGCAAGCGGCGACGGTACGCTCCGCCTGGGCTGCGCTTTCCATCATCGGGACCAGCAGAGTACGGAAACCGAGGTCGAGGTACTGCTTGATGATGGCCGGATCGCCGACCGGCACCCGAGCGATCGGTTCCACCGGATAGGGCGCCACGGCCTGCAACTGCGCCACGAGCGTCTGCAGCGTGTTGGGCGCGTGCTCGCCGTCGATCAGCAGCCAGTCGTAGCCGGCGCCTGCGCAGATTTCGGCGGTGTACGGGTTGGCGAGCGCTTGCCACAGGCCGATCAGGGATCGCCCTTGCGCCAGCCGCTCGCGGAAGGGTGTCATGTGAAGCGCACCGCGATGCTGCCCAGCGCACCATAATCGGCGTGGAAGGTGTCGCCGGCCCGCGCAAAGACAGGCGCGGTGAAGCTGCCGCCCAGCACGATGTGGCCCGGCTCCAGGAATTCGCCATGCGGCTCAAGCTTGTTGGCGAGCCATGCCACGCCGGTCGCGGGGTGGTTCAGAACCGCGGCGGCGACGCCGGATTCCTCGACCATCCCGTTGCGGAAAAGAAGTGCCGACACCCAGCGCAGGTCGACCGCGTCCGGCTTGACGGGGCGCCCACCCAGCACAATGCCGCCGCACGCCGCATTGTCGGAGATGGTGTCGTAGACCTTGCGGGTCACTCCGGTCGCCTTGTCGATGCGCTCGATTCGGGCGTCGATGATTTCCAGTGCGGGGCAGACGTACTCTGTCGCTCCGAGCACGTCGTAGATAGTGCAGTCCGGACCCTTGAGCGGCTTGTTGAGGATGAAGGCGAGCTCCACCTCGACGCGCGGCTCGATGAAGCGGGATACCGGAATGTCCTGCCCGTCGGGAAACAGCATGTCGTCCAGCAACGTGCCAAAATCGGGCTCGGTAACGTTCGAGGAGCGCTGCATGGCGCGGCTCGTCAGGCCGATCTTGTGGCCGATCACCTTTCGTCCCTGGGCGAGCTTCAGGCGATACCACGCGCGGCTGACGGCATAACCGTCCTCCAGCGTCATGCCGGGATGCTCCAGCGAGAACTGGCTGATCTGCTGGCCGTCGCGCTCGGCGCTGTCGAGCCGTTGGGCGAGTTCGTCGATCAGGCCCTGGTCAAAAGGCATCGTCAGGCTTTCTGCAGGCGGCGGTGGATGCTGTTCTGCTTCCACCCCTCGGATTCGAACACATAGAGCGAGTAGGCCAGGGGACGCCGGTCGAAGAGATCGCCCAGGAAGTCCCGCACGCGGACATCGAGCTGGTCGAAGAAGCGCTTGCGGAACTCGGCCGGACGGCCCGCTCCCATCAGCACCGAGATGTTGATGAAGGCGTCGTCAGGGCCTTTGCCGTCGGCGATGACATAGTCGGTCAGCTTGATGCCGCGCACGCGGATGCCGCCGGCGGGGAAGGTGCCGTCGGATCGCTCCCGCATCTCGGCCGCGATCAGCGACAGCAGTTCATGAAGGTCGAACTCGCCTTCGAGATTGTCGGTCCATTCGACAGTGGCGTGGGCCATCAGGCTATCTCCATTTCAGCAACCGTGCAGCCGACCGCATAAATCGGGATCGGCGCGTAGAAGCGCAGCTTGCCGGGGCCGCCGGCTGCCGCGGCTGCCGCGATGAAGGTACGGATCTCGAACCCGCCCTGCCCCGCTTCGGCGTACGTGTCGGCATCGGTGTAATCCATCATGCCGTCGCGATCGTTGGCCAGCCACTTGTCGAGGAAGGTGCGATCCCATTCCTCGTTTATGCGGCCGCTGTCAGGCGTCGCCGGCCAGTGCGAGATGCCTCCGGTGGCGACCAGGGCGATGCGCTCCGGCACACTGTCGGCCGCGCGCCGGATTGCCTCTCCAAAAGCCCAGGCACGGTGCAGCGGCGTCAGCGGCGGTCCCTGGCAGTTGATGTTGGCCGGGATCACCGTCAGCTTGCTCTCGGGATCGAGGAAGTGCAGCGGCACCATGATCCCGTGGTCGAACTGCCATTCCTCGCAATAGGCGACATCGACAGTCTGGAGCATCTCGGCGATCAGCCGCTTCGAGAGCTCGGCATTTCCCGGCTGGGTGCGCGCAGGGATCCGCAGCCATTCCGGATCCTCGATCGGCCCTTGGTAGCTCTGCGCCATGCCGACGGCATAGGCCGGCATGTTGTTCATGAAGAAGTTGGCGAAATGCTCGGCCGCGATGATGATGACCGCATCCGGCCTGGCGGCATGCAGGGCGTCGCGCATCTCCGCGTAAGCGCCGTATAAGGCGTCGCGCTGGTCCTTGGGTGCACGCTCTTCGCGACCGGTGATGCCGGGTGCGTGACTGCACACGCCGGTGAAGACAAGCGACATATCAGGCTCCCGCTACTTTCTCGTCGGTTCCCGTGGTCATCGCGTAGATGCCTTCGCGAACCGGACCGTGCGTCTTCACCCCGTCGCGCATGCGCTGAAGGTAGTCCGACCACTCGATGCCGCACAGCGCCGCCATGTGCATCAGGATTTGCCCATTCACGCCCAGCACGTACATCTTGCCGACATCGTGGCTGACGAACGCGTCTCGTTCCTCGGCGGTCAGGTCGAAGTTGTCCGCGAGCTTTGCCGGTTCGCTGAGAAACTGCGCCTTGGCGACCGGATCGCGATTCAGCGAATAGATCAGTTTGGAGAGGGAATAGAGACTCATGCTGCCTCCAATCGGTTGACCAGGCGGCCAATCCCGGAAATCTCCGTCACCACCTCGTCTCCGGCGGCGCAGAAGTGCACGCCGTGCGGCGTTCCCGTGAGGATGAGATCGCCCGGCATCAGCGTCAGGATACCCGACAGGTATTCCACCAGGCCGGCGACCGACAGGATCATGTCCGCGGTGGAGCCATGCTGGACCTCTTGCCCGTTGACGGTCGTGCTGAGCGACAAGGCCTGCGGATTGGGCACATCGGCGGCGTCGACGATCCAGGGACCGAGCGCGGTCGTGGCGTCGCGGTTCTTCACCCGCGCGTTGGGACGGTAGTAGTTCTCGAGGTATTCACGGATCGCGTAATCGTTGGCGACCGTGTAGCCGGAGACATAATCGAGCGCCTCGGCTTCGCTGACGTTGCGCGCGGGACGCCCGATCACCGCCACCAGTTCGCATTCTGGATGCATCTGGTTGGCGTCCGCCGGGCGGGGCGTCGTGCCGCCATGACCCACCAGGGCGTTGCCGCCTTTCAGGAACACCAGCGGCTTGGCCTGCTTGGCGGCAAAGCCGAGCTCGCGGTTGTGGTCGGCATAGTTGAGACCGAGCGCATAAATCGAGGCGCCCGGCGTGACAGGCGGAAGCCACTGCGCTTCATCCGCGGCCACGCTGCCGCCGCCGGCAAGCGCCAGCGCCGTCCCGTCCTCTGAAACCGTCGCCCAGACCGCACGCCCGGCGTGCGCGATGCGTGCCCGCCGGGCCATCACGCCACCTCCGCCAAAGCTGCTTCGGTCGTGATCGAGACGGCGATCGGCGCGAAGCCTTCCGCTTCCACCCGCACGCTCTGCCCGGCCCGAGCGCGGGGTGCTTCCCCCGGCAACCCGATCAGGAGCAGGTCTCCTGCCTGCAGCGTCATGAAGCTGGAGAGTTCGGCGATCAGCTTCTCCGCGGATCGGACAAGCCGGGACAGCGGCCAGCGATGAGCCTCGACACCATCGACGAAGGTGACGATTTCGTCTGGCAGGCACACGTCCCCGGCATGGCCGAGCGGCAGGAACCCGTCCCGGCAGCGCTCGGCTATGGCGGGCCGGTAATAGCTGGCCGACGGCAGCGACACGTCCAGCGCCAGACATGCGGCCTCGACATGCGACAACGCCGCATCCTCGCTGCCCGCCGTCGCGTCTCGTCCGAACAGCAGCGCCACGGTGGCGGCGACGGTCACTTCGCTCTCGCCAGCAGGAAGCGGCACCGGCGCCCCGCCGACCGTCGCGCAAAGCCGGGGCTTGATGTAGACCACCGGAGCCTGCGGCGGCGCCTTGTAAGGGTCGGCGTTGAACGCATCGGCCAACGCCGCCCGCTCGTCCGCATCATTCAGCACGACGCCGTAGATGGTTCCGCTGACGATCACCGCCTCAGACCCCCAGCCGCTGGATCTTGTGCGTCCCGTAGGCGAGCGCGACGTTCTTGGTCTCCATGTAGAAGTCGAAGCTCCAGTCGCCGCCGTCGCGGCCGATGCCGCTGGCCTTGGTGCCGCCGAACGGCGTCGGCAGATGGCGTACGTTCTCGCTGTTGACCCAGACCATGCCGGCTTCGACGGCGTTGGCGACGCGCAGGCCACGGCCCAGGTCGTTGGTCCACAGGTAGGCGGCGAGGCCGTACTGCACGTCGTTGGCCTTGGCGATCGCATCCGCCTCGTCATCGAAGGGAATGGCGGTCAGGACCGGTCCGAAGATCTCCTCCTGCGCCACCCGCATCGACTGCTCGGCTCCAGCGAAGAGCGTCGGCTGGAAGAAGTACCCGTCACCAGCGCCTTCGTGCCGCGCGCCACCGGCAGCGATCCGCGCGCCTTCGTCGGTGGCCACCTTCATGTAGCTCGCCACCTTGTCGTAGTGACGCTGGTGGATCAGCGGTCCCACTTCGGTCAGCGGATCGAAGGGATCGCCGACCTTCAGGTTCTTCACGCGCTCCGCCGCAGCCGCGATGAAACGGTCGTAGATCGAGCGTTGCACCAGCAACCGCGACGAAGAGGTGCAGCGCTGGCCGTTCAGCGAGTAGATCATGAACAGCGCGGCATCGAGCGCGCGGTCGAAATCCGCGTCCTCGAAGACGATGACCGGGTTCTTGCCGCCGAGTTCGAAGTGGACGCGCTTCAGCGTCTCGCTACCCTGGCGCATGATCGCGGAGCCTGTCTTGGACTCACCCACAAAGGCGATCGCCTTGATGTCGGGATGCTCGGTCAGGCGCTTGCCGGTGGTTTCACCCAGGCCGTTGACGGCGTTGAACACGCCGGCGGGCAGGCCTGCCTCATGCGCGATCTCGACCAGCAGGCGCGCCGAATAGGGCGACCATTCGGCCGGCTTGTGGACCACCGTGCAACCGGCGGCCAGCGCCGGCGCGATTTTCCAGGTCGACAGCATGAAAGGGGTATTCCACGGCGTGATCACCGCCACGGGACCGATCGGATGACGCGTCGTATAGTTCAGGTGCTCGCCGGTCGGCAGCGAGTGCCCGTCCGCTGCGGAGGGCGCCTTATCGGCGAAGAACCGGAAGTTCTCCGCCCCCCGCAAGGCTGCCTTGGACATGAAGCGCCAGGCCTGCCCGGCATCGAGACACTCGACCGCTGCAATCTCGTCCGCACGTGCCTCGATCAGATCGGCCACCTTGTGCAGGATCGCGCGGCGCTTGGTCCCGGGCAGAGCAGCCCAGGCCGGGAACGCTTCGCGCGCTGCCGCAACCGCCGCATCCACTTCGGCGCCGGTCGCATCGCGCGCCTGGCCAAGCGTACCACCGCTCGCCGGCTCGAACACGTCGAACGTGGTGCCTTCGCCGGGCACCGATCGGCCACCGATGTAGTGCCCGAGCGCGCCGTCTCCGAATGACTTGATCGTGCGCAGGGCCTTTGCCCGCAAAGTATCCGTCACGCCCAGTATCCCATCCCGCTCTGATCTATCTCGCGTTCGTGCCGCCGCTATCCGCATCGCAGATCCGCCGATCCTTCGCTGTCAGAGTTACTGTACTGTCCGTTCTGTAATCGTCAAGCGGTCATCGCCAGGTTGCGTCTCGCACGCGACGGCGGGCCGGATGGAGGCCGGCCCGATGCTCAAGAGGAAGGCATCACTCGGCCATAAGGGCGAAGGTGAGGATCGCGCTCGGCGCCTCAGCCGGTCGCCGCTGGCCGCGCGCGATTCTCCAGCCCTGGATCAATGTAGATCGGCATCGGGCGTGAGGACCGCAGCCCGAGCCGCGCATGCTGGCCTGCGAGCACCCGTCAACCCTGCGCGGCAAGTGCATGCCCTCGATGCAAGCCCTGCCACATCTGTCCGAAAGCCGAAGTTCTCAGCCTGTGCGCGCGAGCCTCTTCACCCGCAGCTGCCACGATCGAACAAACGGCTAGCGCAAGTACCGCCATTTCGATACGATGCGATCAGCAACTCGGCTCAGGCGATCTTTGCCGAGCGAGCTTTGCGAGTTGCGGTCCAAGGAATTACGGGAGAGCAAGATGGGTTCGCTGCATGGCAAGGTTGCGGTTGTCGTCGGGGGCAGCAGCGGAATCGGCGCCGCATCGGCGCGGCTCCTGGCAAGCGAGGGCGCAACCGTCGCGATCGGCTATCATCGCGGTCAGGATCGCGCAGAAGCTCTGCGCGCTCAGCTGCCCGGTGAAGGCCACGTCACCTTCAGCATAGCGGTGGACGATCCCGCGTCGGTGCGCCAGGCGGCCCAGCAGCTGTCGGACTCGCTGGGCCGAGTGGACGTGCTGGTCAACTCGGCCGGCACCACGCGCCCGGTGCCCCATGACGATCTCGAAGCGCTCGACGACGCGCTGCTCGACCAGATCATGGCCAGCAACGTGCAAGGCCCCTTCGCCACCATTCGCGCCTTCGCACCGGCGCTCAAGGCGAGCGGCGATGGCGTCATCGTCAACATTTCCTCGATCTCCGGCTTCACCGGCAGCGGCAGCAACGTGGGCTACTGCGCGTCCAAGGCGGCATTGGACACGATGACGATGTCGCTTGCCCGCGCTCTCGGACCCGAGATCCGGGTCATGTGCGTTTCTCCCGGAGCAGTCGCGACGGACTTCGTGGCTGGCCGAGACCGTTCGGCGCTGGAGAAGATCGCGCAGAAGACCCCGCTCAAGCGCGTGGTGGAACCAGAGGATGTCGCGCGCGCCGTTGTCGCTTGCGTCACGCACCTGACGGCGAGCACGGGCGTGCGGATCGTCTGCGACGGGGGACGCTTCCTGGTTTGAGCGACCCGTCGGCCGATGCGACTGTGCCGGTCCGCGCCTCAGGCGGCCGGCGCAACCACACGCAGATCGTCGTCGAAGTGGACGCCGAGAAGCTTGAACATCGCGAGGGGATAATCGCGGATGAACGTGTCGTCGATCGGCGCGTGGCCCCACAGCAGTCGCATGTAGATCGGAGCGTAGAGCATATCCATCAGCTCTTCTGCCTGGAGGTGCCCCGGCACCGGGCAGAGGCGGATCAGTTGTTCCACCACTTCACGCACCACCGCGCGCCGCCCGTAATGGAAGCGTTGGCGGAACTCGCGCAGGATATTCGGGTCCGATTGGCCCTCCGCCAAGATCTGACCGACGACCTGGCCTGGCCACCCGGCGTATTGCTCCGCCATCGCGCGCCAGTGACGAACCAGCGCTTCGGCGGGATGGATGTCGTGGCGCATAGGCGTGTGGCCGATGTGGTTTTCGATGAAGGCGTCGATGACCACGAGCGCTTTGGATGACCACCAGCGATAGATCGTCGCCTTGCTGACACCCGCTTCGCGGGCGATGGCTTCGATCGTGATCGACTGTAGCGCTTCTGTCTGCAGAAGATGGAGTGCCGCGGTCAGGATCGATTGACGGACCGTCTCGCTTCGACGGCGCCCACCACCGCGCGCACGTGGTGCATCTGCATCACTTGATTTCATGGCAAAAGCGCTAGCTGAAGCAATTGGCATGGTCAACGCTGGCCGACCACCGTCACTCAAGTATCGGAACGCGTCGACCGCTTTGCGAAAATGGCCAGAAACTTTCCGGAACCGGCTTTGCGCATGTGCTTGGCGCGACGCAAGATACAGGAAACGAAGGAGAGGATCATGTTCGTCACAAATGCCTGGTATGTCGGGGCCTGGAGCCATGAGGTTCAGGGCACGGCGCTGTTCTCACGCAAGCTGTTGGGCGAACAGATCGTCTTCTTTCGCAAGACGGACGGAACAGTCGCCGCGCTGCGCGACCGCTGCAGCCATCGCTTCGCCCCGCTCTCGACCGGGCGTCACGAAGGTGACTGCGTGCGTTGCATGTACCACGGGCTGGTCTTCGACGCCGCCGGGACCTGCACCGAGGAGCCCGGCCGATCGCGCCCTTCGCCGGGGCTCGACGTCCAGGCCTACCCGGTGGAGGAACGCTGGAAGCAATTGTGGGTGTGGATGGGCGACCCCGCGCTCGCCGATCCGGGCCTGATTCCCGACTGCACATATCAGGACGATCCCGCCTGGGCGTCGATCCCGGCCTACATCCACTACGATGCGGATTATCGCCTGATCCTGGACAACCTGATGGACTTCTCGCACCTGTCGTTCGTGCACGAGAACACGCTGGGCGGGTCGCGCAGCATCGCCGCCACGCGTCCGAAGGTGGAGCGCATCGACGATGGCGTGCGGATGACGCGGATGTACCCGGTGGAGCACAGCTTCGCACCGTACTTGCGCGGCTTCGAAACCTTTTCCGGCCCGATCGACCGCTGGCATGTCTACGAACTGCGGATCGGCGGCAATGTCTTCACTATGGATTCGGTCAGCGCGCCCGCTGGCACAAGTACGCCGGACGGCTATCGCGATCCCCGTTCCATGCAGTTCCGGGCGACCCAGATCGTCACTCCGGAAACGGCGCATAGCTCGCACTTCTTCTGGACCTACGCGCATAACTTCAACATCCAAGACGCCAATTTCACCCGCAAGCTGGCAAGCCGGATCAACGAGGGCTTCGTCGAGGACAAGCTGATGATCGAGGCGCAGCAGAAGGTCATCGACGGCGACGGAGAGGACGGCATGGGCTACATCCTGGCAGACAACGGCCTGGCGCTGTTCCGCCGCATGCTGGACGAGCGCCTGCAGTCCGATGCCAAGACAGGCGTCCGGGCGGTTGCTGCCTGACCTTCCCCCCAGGCTTGAAGCGGACCGCGGAATTTCCTATACTCTGCGTATCGTTTTAGCGGCCCAAGCCGCATCTATCCTCGGGAGAGCTGCCAGATGAACATCACCGGAACCGAAGGCCTGTTGATGGGGGTGGAAGATCTGGAAGATTGCCGCCGCTTCCTGACCCTCTACGGCTTGCAGGAAGTGCGGCATGACGAAACCGGCGCTTACTTCGAAGCGCTGGACGGCAGCAGCGTCGAATTGAAGCTCAAGGACGATCCCTCGCTGCCCCCCGCCAATGTGCCCGGGCCCACGCTACGTGCCGCGATCTGGGGCGTGGAATCGGAAGCCGACCTGGACGCCATCGCCGACGAATTGTCCAAGGACCGGCAGGTGATCCGTGGCGAGGGCACCGTGCAGTCGGCCGACGACGACCAGAACAACCTCATCTTCCGCGTCACGCAGCGCCGCCCCTACGAGGCCTCCGGCTTCGAAGTGAACGTCGCCGGGCACGCGCCCAAGCGGATCAACCGCCGCGTCAACTTCGACGACCATGGCACCGCGCGGCAGCTGGGCCATGTCGTCTATTGGGCCAACGACCCCAAGGCCTCGGTGAAGTTCTACACCGACCGGCTCGACTTCCGCATCACGGACTCCTTCCGCAACAACGCCGGTGTATTCGCGCGCGCGAAATCGCATCACGATCACCACAGCCTCTTTCTGATGCGTCCATTTCAAGAAGGTATCCCACCCTCGTTCCAGCATGCCGAGTTCACGTTCGGCGACGCGCAGGAAGTCATGGCCGGCGGCTACAAGCTGCGCCAGGCGGGTTACGAGACGACCTTCGGTCCCGGCCGCTTCGAACTCGGCTCCAACTGGTTCTGGTACTTCAAGACGCCGATGGGCGGCGCCTTCGAACTTGGCGCCGACATGGACCACGTCGATGACGATTGGGAGCCGGGTGAGTTTGACCACCCGGGCGTCACGGGCGGCTGGCATTATGGCGTGAACGCCCAGTTCTCACGCCAGCGCTGAGCGGCGTCACTGCTGATGTCGAGGCTGGCGGCGTTTGGCCGTCAGCCTCGATCTTTTTACTAACCATGGATCCAAAATAGCGATTGAAGCGGCCCGTTGACGAACCCGACGACAGGCCTTCAGCCGCCGGCGCGCTGCCGGGCCGCCGCAACTTCGGCCTGAACCGCCTCGCGCACTTTCTCGCCGGCGGCGATGCGCGCCCTGATGCGCGACTCCATCCGCAGGCTTTCCTGCGCCGTCGCGATCGCGGCCTCGATCTCGTCGGGAGCGACCACGACCACGCCGTCGTCATCCCCGATCACCCAGTCTCCGGGGCTGATCTTCGCGCCGCCGATCTCGATCGGGATCATCGCCTCGCCACCGCCGGGGCCTCGCCGCGCATAAGGATTTGTGCCGCGAGCGAAAATGCTGAGCGGCAGCTTCGCGACGCTGGCGCGATCGCGGATGTGGCCGTCGACGACCGCCCCCACCAGCCCCCGCGAGACGATGTCGGCCGCGAGCAGGTCTCCCAGGTAAGCCGTCAGGCCTGGCGCGTTATAGCACAAGATGTCACCGGGCGCGGAAGCTTCCAGAGCCTGGAAGACCGACTGCAGCGCGGCCTCGTCGCAGCGCGCCGTCACGGCGCGGCCAGCGACCGTACCGCTCCCGGCGAAGCGGATCAGGCCCGGCGCGACGACGCCACGCCCACCGGTTGCTTCCGCGATCACACTGGCCGGGATGGTGGCAAGCGTCGCGGCGATGGCGGCAACATCGGTCATGGCATCTCTCCTGATATCTTCTGAGCTATTGGCGTAGATCATGATCGCGGGTGGTGCCGCGATGGAAGCGGCACGCGGAGCGAAAGGCCTGCACGCCCATGCCGACGGTCAGGCCGCTCGACCTCCGCCACGGAACGAGGCGCGCAGTCAGGCGCTCACGGCGGCCGGCCGACGCCGGCTCAATGGCGGAGCACGACCTTGCCGCGTGCCCCGGCGGCGACGGCCGCGTGCGCCTCGGCCAGAGCCTCGAGCGGGAATGTCGCCGCGATGGGAATGACCAGACGCCCCTCGGCGGCATCGCGCGCGACTTGCGCCAAAGTCTCGGCATCGGTCTGATGGTAGAGCTGGATCACCTCGACGCGGCCACCGGCATTGTCCTCTTCAGGTACAGGCACGATGCTGACCACCCGTCCACCGTCGCGCACCCGGCCCAGCAGCTGCGACGTGGCCGAGCCCGCCGTCGCGATGGCCCGATCGAACCGCGGGTCATCGGCGGGGTCCGAAAGGTCGATCGCCTCCACACCCAGCGCAGCGGCCTCGTCGAGCCGATCGGCGCGTACACCCGCGACCGGAACCGCGCCGATGGCCTGCAACTGCTGCAGCACCGCGCGCCCAACCGAACCCAGGGCGCCCGATACCAGCACCCGCTCGCCGGCGGTCACGCCAAGCGCGGCCACGGCTTGTCGCCCGGTGAGGCCAGCCTTCGGCAGTGCTGCACCATGCTCGAAATCAAGCTGATCGGGCAGTGGAGCGATCGCGTTCACCGAGATGACGCCAAACTCCGCGTGCGAGCCGCGCCCCGCTGTCGGAAAGTCGGCGATCACACGATCCCCGATATCGTATCCCTGCACACCCTCGCCGAGCGCCTCGATCGTACCTGCAGCGTCGCCTCCCGGTACCGCCGGCAAGGGGAGAGGTATGAACTGCGCGAAGATACCTTCGCGCACCAGCAGATCGAAAGGATTGACGGCGGACGCATGGATGCGGAGCAGCACCTCGCCCGGTCCCGGCTCGGGACGGGGCCATTCGGCGAGGCTCAACTGATCGACACCGCCATACGCGGCAAGCTGAACTGCCTTCATCACATTCCTCCGTGGCTATGCCCTCGGCGAATATGAGGATCAGCAAACGATACGGCAAGTGCAGTTTTCTTCAATGATAATCGGCTGATCATCTCGTCTGAGGCATAAGCGCACTATGAAGGATCATGAAGTTGTTGCGGTACGCTACGTCTCAGTATAGACTCGCTATATGGTCCGATTGAAGACCGTTGCGGCATGCAAGCAGATGCCGATCAGGAGGGAATCATGCTTTACGCCCGCAATTGCTGGTACGTCGCCGGCTGGTCGTATCAGGTCGAGACCGGCCAGCCTTTCCCGATGCAGATCCTGGGCGACCGCCTCGTCCTGTTTCGGACCTCCAGCGGACAGATGGTCGCGCTGGAGGATCGGTGCGTACACCGCCTCGCGCCGCTTTCGCTCGGGCGCTGCGAAGGCGAGGGACTGCGCTGCATGTATCACGGCATGCTGTTCGATGCAGCGGGCACGGTGATCGAGATCCCGGGCCAAAGCCTGATCCCGCCCAACGCCAAGGTCCGCTCCTACCCGGTCGTGGAGCGCGACAGCTGGATCTGGGTGTGGATGGGCGACGCGGCCGCAGCCGATGAAGCGGCGATCCCGCGCTCTCGTTCGCTTGATGATCCCGACTACATCCTGCGTCACGGATGGCTGGACTATGATGCCGAGGCTCAGCTCATCAACGACAACCTGCTCGATTTCAGCCACCTCTCCTTCGTCCACGCCAACAGCTTCAATCTGGGCGCCGATCCGGCGGCCACGCAGGCGAAAGTCACGCAGCTGGAAAACGGCATCCGCTATGCGCGCTGGATGGAGGGCTTGCCGACAAATGGCGCCGGGCTTCCCGATACGCCGGCCGACAGCTTCATGGGGTACGACTTCCTGATCCCTGGCGTTCTGGTGATGAACATCAGTTCCTGGCCGCTGGGAACCGCCGCCAAGCTGGACTACGCGGAACCTGCCGACCATAGCCGAGCCTTTCGCGACTGCACGTTCTCGGGACAGGCGGTGACCCCGATGGCTGATCGCAAGGCCCGCTACTTCTTCTCGATCGGACCGCACCGTAATCAGGGCGACGAAACAATCGCCGATCTCATGTTCAAGATGGTCGAGACGGCTTTCGACGAGGACAAGCGCATGATCGAAGCGCAGCAGAAGGTCATCGACGAGACGCCGGACATGCGGATCATGCCCACAGCCCACGACCGAACGGTGACGATGTTCAATGCCAAGGTGGCGCGGCTCGCCCGCGGGGATGCGCAAGCGAGGGAGAGCGCGCTGGCCTGATCAGCGGATGCGTGAAGCTGCGCGCTTGCGCGAGATCGATCTTGCTTATAATTACGATACCAATCGTATCGATTGACTCGACGATGCTAAGCCAACTGGCAGGAGAGATGCATGTTCATCCGCAACATCTGGTACGTAGCCGGCTGGGCTAGCGAAGTGACGCAAGGACAACTTCTCGCACGCACGCTGCTCGATACGCCCGTCGTACTCTGGCGCGACTCCGAGGGCGTGGCGCACGCGTTCGAGGATCGCTGCTGCCACCGCGGCGCACCGCTCTCGCTCGGAAGGCTCGAGGGTAACTGCCTTCGTTGCATGTACCACGGACTGCTGTTCGACGCCTCCGGCAAGTGCGTCGAGGTGCCGAGCCAGGACAAGATACCCCTCTATGCCAAGGTGAAGACCTTCCCGATCACCGAGAAGGCGACCTTCTTGTGGATCTGGATGGGCGACCCGGACAAGGCCGATCCTTCGCTGATCCCCGACATGCCCTGGATGGAGAGCCCGGATTGGGCCCATATCGAGGGCTACACGCACTACGACACGAACTACCTGCTGTTGTGCGACAATCTCCTCGATCTGGCGCATATCGCCTATGTCCATGCGACGACCTTGGGCGGGGACGAGGATTACGCACGCACGCCCGCCAAGATCGAACGCCTGCCGAACGGACTTCGCGTGACGCGCTGGACCGAGAACCAGAACCCGCCGCCGTTCGTGCAGCAGGTGAAGAACTATACCACAAAGGTCGATCGCTGGAACGACTACGACTTCCTGCTCCCGGGCCTGTTCATGATGGACTCGGGAACGGTACCAACCGGCCAGGGTGGCCGCGAGGGCGGCCGGGTGGATGCGGCCGGATTCTATTCCAGCCAGGCGATCACGCCCGAGACGGAAAACAGCGCTCACTATTGGTATTGCCAGCCGCACAACTTCGCCATCGACGACCCGGAAGTGACGCGTAAGGTGATGACCGCGGTCGAGGAGGCGTTCATGGAAGACAAGTTCATGATCTCGGCCCAGGCAAAAGTGCTGGAGCGCGATCCGGACTTCCGCATGATCCCGATCAAGGCCGATGAGGGTCTCACCCGCTTCCGCAATCTCGTGGAGCAGCGCCTGCGTGAAGAGCGCGCAGAGGAGACGGCAGCGTCGAAGGAGGCCGCGCTTGCCTGACCAGCAAGGTCGGGTGTTCACTGTAACTGCCGACGATGATTGCCAGCTTTCCGGCCGTGTATGTGGTGAGGACGATGCGGAACCTCTGGTGCTGGCACACCCGATCGGTTTCGACCATCGCTTCTGGGAAGATGCCGCAGCGCACTTGCAGAAACGCTTCCGATTGATCCTGCCCGATGCGCGCGGCCATGGCACTTCGTCGCGTGGAGCGGGCGAGACCAGCGTCGAGCAGCTCGCCGCCGACCTCCTCTCCATCCTGGACGGATTGGACCTGCCTCAAGCCGCTTTCGCCGGATGCTCGATGGGCAGTGCAACCGCGATGCGGCTTGGCGCTGCCGCGCCCGAGCGCGTGACGTGGCTTGGCCTCGCGAACGCGCCTGCCAAGATCCCTCTCCCCCGTGAGCGCTTCGACGCCGGCATCGCCGCCAGTCGGAGCGGCGGCTACCCCGAACTTGCCCGCGGCATGCTGTCGCGCTGGATCGCGGCAGACATACAGGAAAGCCGACCCGAGTGGATGGAGCACACCTGGGCAGCGATGGCCTCGACCGATGGCAACGGCTTTGCCGATGCGTTCGCGGCCCTGCGAGATTCGGATCGGACGCTCGATCTCACCTGCCTGACGGCCCCCGCACTGGTCATCACCGGAGAGCATGACGAGGCCTTTGCGCCTCAGGCTGCCACGGCAATGGCGGAGAGTCTGGCCGACGCCCAGCTTGCCGTGATCAAGGGCGCCGGGCATCTTGCCCCGATCGAACAACCCGCCGCTTTCGCCCAGGTGCTGATCGAGTTCGCCGATGGACACGCACGGGCCTGAAGCGGCGCGATAGCAGCCGCTCAGGAGGGCTGGCCGATGCAGACACTCGATATATGCGGAACGCCTTTAGCGTACCGGCTCACCACCTGCACCAATGGAGCCAGGTCGGCACCGACACTGCTTTTCTGCCACGCGCTCGCCAGCAACGCTTCGATCTGGAACGCGACGGTCGGCGCCTTTGCTGGCAAGGCGAATACGCTTGTGTTCGACCTTCCCGGCCATGGACAATCCGGCTGCGCGCCCGAACAGTCGTTCGCGTTCGGTGACTTGGCGACTTTGGCGCATGACTTGCTCGACCGTCTCGGGATCGATCGGGTTCATATGATCGGCGTCTCGGTAGGCGGAGAGGTGGCACAAGCCTTCGCCGCGCAGTACCCGGAGCGGATCGATCGCATGGTGCTGTCCAGCACGGCCTGCCACACCGCCGAGGCGCGAGCCGCGCTATGGCAGCAGCGCATCGCCGAAGTAGAAGCCAGGGGCATGGCCGCGATCGCGAGCGCCACCGCGCAGCGCTGGTTCAGCCCTCACTTCGCAGCCGAGAACGGCGCGATACTGGGCGCCTGCGCCGATGCGATCGCGGCCACCGACCTTTCAGCCTATATGGCTCTGGCCCGGGTCATCGCTCGCATGGACCTGCGCGACACGAACCGAGCGATCGCCGCTCCTACGCTGATCACCTTCGGCAGCGAAGACCATAACACCGGCGCTGCCGCCGCTGCGCTGATCGCATCCACGATCCCCGGTTCACGCAAGGCCGAATTTGCAGGCGCCGGCCACTTCCCTCACCTGGAGGATCCGGCCAGGTGGAACGAGACGATCGACGCTTTTCTGTTCCCTTCGGCAGCCCAGCCATAATGGTCAGACGATAGCCGCAGGGTTTCGTGGCCGCCCTGCTGACGTATGGCGCCCAATTCAATCGTGGATGGTCTCGCGCGCCATCCACTCGTCTACGATCCGCCGGGCTTCCACGCCCGCAGCGTCGGCCTTGACACTGCGCTCTCCTTGGGAGCCACGCCGCGGCGTCCGGCTGGCAAGCTTCTGCACTTGCTCCAGGACGAACTCGTCCTCCTCAAATCCCTTCTTCACCAACTCCGCGAAGAAATCGAGCGCTGCATCCTCGCGCGCGAAGTTGCGAGCCACCACATAGAAATAATACATGTTGCCCTGGTCGATCGGGGTCGTGAAGTGCGCGAAGCGAGTGCTTGCGACCCTGGGATCCTTGCCATCCGGATCTGCCAGATCGACCCCACCCTCCTGGGCCGCCGGCGAAAGGAATCCTCCTTCGTATACCCGGTTCCACGGTGTATGGGGGGCGACGCCGATGCCCGCTGCCATCGGACCTGGGAGCGGCGCACGCACGAACTCCTGACGATAGCGCACGGTGCCTTCCCCACGCGTCACGACCGGCGCAACGACCCAGTCGGTGATCTGGAAGCTACTGGCGTGTACAAATCCAAAATGCGACAGGTCGAGGACGTTTTCCTTGAGCAGCAGGTAGTTGGCCGCGACCGGCATCAGACCCTTGCGGAACGAGAACGCGGGATCTTCGATCCAGCCGAGCACCGGCGGCGGCGGTACTGCGTCGAGCCGATCCTTGTCGCCGAGGTAGATCCAGATCAAGGGACCGATTTCGCGCACCGGATAGGTCGCGACGCGGATCGGAGGCGGGCTGCTCATCGTGGGTACGAACGTGCAACGCCCTTCGCGATTGAACTGAAACCCATGATACCCGCACTCGATCGCATCGCCGTGCAGTTTGCCGATCGAGAGCGGCGCTTGGCGATGGGGACAGCGATCCTCCAGGGCCACTGCTTCGCCCGCCTCGGTACGAAAGAGCACGACCGGCGTGTCGAGCAGCCAGCGGGCGAGCGGGGTGCGGGTCACCTCGTCCGCGAAGGCTGCCACCCACCAGCAGTTTAGCGGATAGTTGCGAGCCGCCGGCCCGGAATTTGCAAGCGTTGCCATGGCAAGTACCTCTGTTTGCGTATCAATCGACGTGATCGTTCGAGATCTGCGCTGCCGCCTCGGCATCCATCATTCGCTCGGAACGTCCGGCTGCGAAGGGATCGAGAGGCAGCGTCCATCATCTCCAAACGCGATCCCGAGGTATCCGCAAACAATCGCATCGCCTCGGACGGTTGCGCTATGCGGCATCACAAACCTGGAGCGTCTTCGCCGATGGTGAAGACGCTTTAGCGCAGAGCCGAACGGCGGATAATCAGCGAACAAACCAGCTTGGGCCCGACGGTCCTGTCAGCCGAACTCATGCGCGTAGCGTTCGCGCAGGAGCCGCTTCTCCACCTTGCCCATCGTGTTTTTCGGCAGCTCGTCCACGAAGATGATCCGGCGCGGTTGCTTGAACCGGGCGAGCCGGTCCACGAGTTTCGCCGTCAATGCACGGTCATCAGCAAACCCGCTTTCGAGCGGCACGACAACACCGACGACCGCCTCGCCCATGTCGGGATGAGGGACGCCGATGACGGCGGATTCGCGCACCATCGCCAGCTCGTCCAGCGCCGCCTCCACTTCGGCCGGGTAGATGTTGTACCCGCCCGAGATGATCAGGTCCTTGTCGCGCCCCACGATGGAGACATAACCGTCCTCGCTGATGAAGCCCAGGTCGCCCGAGATGAAGTAGCCGTCGCGAAACTCCGCTGCGGTCTTCTCGGGCATCTTCCAGTAACCCTTGAACACATTGGGGCCGCGGATCTCGATCACGCCGACGTCGCCCTGGGGCAGTTCACGCCCGCTCTCGCGATCGGCGATGCGGATGTCGATGCCGGGCAGCGGCAGCCCTACCGTGCCGGGACGGCGGACGCCCTCGTACGGGTTGGACGTATTCATGTTCGTCTCGGTCATGCCGTAGCGTTCGAGGATGACGTGACCGCAGTGTTCGCGGAAAGCACGGTGGATATCGGCTGAGAGCGGCGCCGATCCCGACACGAACAGGCGCATGTGCGCGACCAGCTCGCGGGTGAACCGCGGTTCCTTCAACAGCCGGATGTAGAAGGTCGGCACGCCCATCATCACCGTGGCACGAGGCAGTGCCGCGATGACCCGCTCGACGTCGAAGCTCTCCTGGAAGATCATCTGAGCGCCCGCCGCAAGGGTCACGTTGGTAGCGACGAACAGGCCGTGCGTGTGGAAGATCGGCAAGGCGTGAAGCAATACGTCGTCGGCCGTGAACCGCCACACGTCCTTCAGCGTCATGCAGTTGCTGGCAAGGTTGCCATGGCTCAACATGGCGCCCTTGGATCGTCCCGTGGTTCCGGACGTGTAGAGGATCGCCGCGATGTCGTCATCCGCTGCATCGCGGGTAGCGAATACGTCGTGCGCGTCCGCTGCGGCGGCCGGCAAGGAGCCCGCGCCCCCGACACCCATGGTCTCGACACGCGCGACCCCCGCCTCGCGGGCTACGGGCTGCAGCGCTTCGGCTTGCGCTGGATCGCAGACAAGCAGCGCCGGCCCGGCGTCAGAGAGGAAATAGGCAAGCTCGGCCGTGGGATAGGCGGTGTTGAGCGGGAGGAAGATCGCTCCGGCACGCAGGCAGCCCAAGTACAGCATGAGCATGTCCAGGCTCTTGTGCGCCTGCACTGCGACCCTGTCGCCAGGCGACACGCCCAATCGCCCCAGCAGGTTGGCGTAGCGCGCCGACTGGGCTTCCACGTCCGCATAGCGCAACACCGATCCATCGTCCGTGGTCGCGAACGGGCGCTGGCGGTCGGCAGGAAATTGGCCTGCGAGCAGGGCGTAGAGGTTGGCCATCGATTTTTCCTATGTTCGCGCCCGGTCGACCGAGCCCATCGTGCTCTGCGCCACTCGATCGAACGGAGCGCCTGTCACGATTTCGCTACGCTCGGCGAAGGCCTCGTGATTTTCCTCGATCCGCGCAAGGTCGTAAAGGTAGTTCACCATCAGCCCACCGCTTTGCCGCAAGCCGTTCGCGGATCTGTCCGCGTTCCAGTTCAACCGCTCCAGCCTTGCCCCATTGCCCAGGTGGAAACGCGCAACCGGATCTCGCGGTTTGCCCGCCGCATTCTTTGCCTGGGTCAGGTAGGTCACTGCGTGCTGCAAAAGAAAGGCGCGGGCGGCAGGCTCTTCCTCCCCCTCCAGCGCGGTTCCCGATACGATCCGCGCCAGGAGATCCACGTCGGCCTGATCCTCCAGCGTAGAGCGCAACCACCGGATCAGGCCGGGCAAGGGCGACAAGGTCACGAAGCAGGACAGCGCGGGCAGTTCGCGCTTCAGATCCGCAGCGACTTGTTTGATCAGGAAGTGCCCGAAGGAGATGCCGCGCAATCCTGGCTGGCAGTTGCTGATCGAATAGAAAGTGGCAGTGGTCGCCTCGGACCTCGCGATCGGCGTGCGCTCGGGATCGAGCATGGCCCGCACGTCGTCCGGTATGTCACGGGTAAGGCCGACTTCGACGAAGATGAGCGGTTCGTCCGGCATCGCCGGATGGAAAAAGGCGTAGCAGCGGCGGTCGTCGGGATCCAGGCGGTTGCGCAAGTCGGCCCAGCTGGCGATGTCGTGCACCGCCTCGTAGCGGATGATACGCTCCAGCAGGCTGGCGGGAGAGGACCAGTCGATCGACCGCAAGAAGAGGAACCCACGATTGAACCAGGACTGCAGCAGATGGCTCAGGTCGGCATCGACCATTGCCAGCGATGCGTCAGCGTCGAGCGCAACCAACAGATCGGCACGCATCCGCACCAGCGCCGAGGTGCCGCCCGGAGCAAGGTTCAGCCTTCGAAACAGTTCCTGGCGAGGTGCTTCCACCGATCGCGCCAACGCTGGAAGCGCCGCTGGACCATCATCGCAATAGCGCTTCCAGGCCGCGGCCAAGATCGTCTCGTCCGGTCCGAAGTCCGTTGCCAGCATGGCGAAGAACCCGCGCCGTTGATCCTCGTCCGACTGCTCGTAAAGCCTTAGCAGATCGGTCGCGATGGCTACGCCCGAGGCTTCGCCACGCACGGATAAAAGCGCATGCGCCAGGTCCTTGAGCAAGGCCAGCGCGTTCACATCCGTTGCCGGAGTGATCACCATGAGCGGGCGCAGCCGCCGCATGAACCGGCGTCCGGTCGTGGAGAAACCATCGCGCAACGTGGCTAGCGCACTGCTTTGCCAGATGGTGCCGGATCGCGCAGCGCCAGCTTTCGTCAGCTCGGATCTTGAGGGCACCATCATGCTCCAGTTTCCGGTTGCGCGGCCATGAGGACTGCCACGTTCGGCGCGCGCAAGAACGATCGGCGGACCCGATCCGCTGGGATCAGGTGGCCTCTGTCACAGGGTAGTGCAGAATGGTCGGCGCAACTTTGGCGAAATTCGCTACGTCCGCAGCCGTCGCCTGCCCCTCGGGAGAGCCCATCGCCGCCCCGAAGGCAGCGCCATCCTCGAACTCGGCTTCGAAAACGCATGCGAACGGAGCGTCACCCGCGACGGTCGCAACATCGAAGCTATAGCGCATCGCTTTCACGCCGGGGATACGGGAGGCGAGCGGAACATGCGTCTCGACATAGTAGCTCTTGAAAGCTTCATGATCAGGCTGCGGCGGATAGAGGACGACGAACTTGTGCATGGGAATCCGCTCCTGTGTCAGGAAAAAGCGATAGAGCGCTTAGTTGAGCGAGCCGGTCACCGGCACATCACGTAACGGTATCCAAGAGCATGGTCTTGGTCTCAAGGTAGCCTCGCAGGCCCTGCTCGCCACCTTCACGGCCAATACCGGACTGCTTGAACCCGCCCATCGGAAGCGAGAAGTCCGATCGCAGGCCGTTCTGCGCGAACGTACCCGAGCGGATCCTGCGCCCGATCGCGAGAGCCGCCGCCGCGTCGTGAGTCAGCACCGAGGCGTTCAGGCCATAGATCGAATCGTTGGCGATGCGGATCGCGTCCTCGACGGTGTCGTAGGGGATCAGGCACAGCACGGGTCCGAAGATCTCCTCGCGCGCGATCGTCATGTCGTTGGTAACGCCGGTAAACAAGGTCGGCTCGAAGAAGACGCCGCGGTTCAGCTGTGGCGGCTTTTTCCCGCCGGTCACGATCGTCGCGCCTTCCTTCACACCGATCTCGACGTAGTGCTCCACGCGTTCGAGCTGCCGGCGGGTCGCAAGCGGGCCCATCTGCGTCTCTGGATCGTCGGAGTGGCCGATGCGGATCGCTTCCATGGCCGCGGCAATGGCGCGAGCGATGCCGTCGTGACGATGACTGGGAACCAGCGCACGGCTGAGCATGGCGCAAACCTGGCCGCTCAAGGTCGTGATCGCACCCGTGAGGATGGCTGCCACCTCCTCGTCGGACATGTCGTCGAGCACGATCGCGGCAGACTTCCCGCCTAGTTCCAGCGTGCAGCGGCGAACCTGCTCCGCGCACACTTGTGCGATCTGCCGACCAACCGCCGTCGACCCGGTGAACGCCACCTTGTCGATGCCGGGATTGCGCATCAGGTGGTCAGCCGCCTCTCGCTGCGAGGGGACAAGGTTGATGACGCCCGGCGGCAGGCCCGCTTCCTCGGCGCATTCGGCGATGATGTATGCTTCCAGCGGCGTTTCGGGCGATGGCTTCATCACGATCGTGCATCCTGCGACGAGCGCAGGCCCGACCTTGGCCGTCATCAGCATGTAGGGCACGTTCCACGGCGTGATCGCCGCCACCACGCCGACAGGCTCGTGAACGATGCGCGCATCGCTGGCGACGGGGCTTTCAACACGAGCCTCGAAGGCGAAGCCGCGCCCGGCCTTGACCGCATCGCGCAAGTTCTGTGTGCCGATCCCGGCGAAGATGGGTGCCAGCACTGCCAGTGCGCCCATCTGCAGCGACCACGCCGCCCCCAACTCGTCCGCGCGCCGGTCCAGTGCCGCGGCCAGACGCTCCACCGCATCGATCCGCTGCTCGGGCGGCAGATCGGCCCAGCCACCATCGTCGAATGCTCGCCTGGCGGCGGCGACTGCACGATCCATGTCGCCCGGGCCGGCTCCGGCCACTTCCATGACGACTTCCTCGCTGTCCGGCGACACTACCGCGATCGGCGCTCCATCCACAGGTGCGACCCACTCGCCGCCGATCAGCAGCCGGTCGGGATGTTGCAGTTTCACTGTCATCATTGAGGCGTTCCTGATGCTGGCGGGAGTTGTCCGGGAAGGGTTGCAGCGCCGAAGATCATTGCAGCCCGGCTTGCGAGGCAAACGCAGCGATGGCGTTGGCAAGCGCCACCGGGCTTTCCATCTGAAGCGCGTAACGGCCCTCCACGTCGACCACACGGGCGTCGCGCCAGAACTTTGCGATCGCCTCCGCCTTGTCGGCGGGCAAGTTGCCGGACGTCGCGCGCACGATCATCACCGGGCACGACACTTGCGCCGCATAGGGGCGCAGATCGTCGGAGAGATGTGCCAAACCTTGCGCGACGCGTACGTTGTCATAGCGGGGCGAGATCGAACCATCGTCGTGGTGCTCGAAATTGTGCGCGATGCGGTGTTCCAGCGCGTGTTCGCCTTCCGGGCTCCACGGCCAGTTCGCCCGCATGAAGGCGAGCGCCTCGTCCTTGCTTGCGAAGGTTTCGGGATGATCGAGGGTTGCGGCGGCGTTGCGCAGGACGACCTGTGCGGAGTCCCGCGTGCCGTAGAAGTTGCTGAGGTGCGGGCTCGCAACGAGCACCAACGCAGAGACACGATCTGCGTAGCGCGCAGCGAAGACCTGCGCGACCCGGCCACCGAGAGAATGGCCGACGATGATCGCGCGGCTGATCCCGACCGCATCCATGAAGGAGACGAGATCGTCGGCATAGGCTTCCGCCGAGTAGGACCCGTCAGGTCGGCTCGTGCCGCCATGACCGCGCTGATCCGGCGCGTAGGCGTGAAAGCGGCCGTCCAGCGCGTCCACTGTCCATTCCCACATGCGGCCATAGCCCGTCGAGGGATGGAGAAAGAGGATCGTGGGCCCTTCGCCGGCCCATTCGTGATACTTCATCTCCACGCCATTAGGGAGCACCACGGCGTCGACTTGCGCTAACACTGACATTCCATCCCCTCTGACGCCGTCGCCGGTGTTAACCCACCGACCCTACCAGCCAGATCTCATAACTCTATATCGATACTGATCGTATCGTTTAGTCTGCCTAAATTCAAAGGGGATGGTTGTCAACCAGCTCGCGCGCAGACACACGGTGGCCCGGAGACAATTCCAGGCCCTCTCTGCGAGAGAACCTTGGGGGGTGCCGAGCACCTCGCAGCGACACCTCTCATGTATGCCGTGCGAGCCTCATCGTGCGCGGGGAGTTTGCATCGGCAGATCTCGTGCCAGGGTGGCATGTAGCTGCGAGATAGCCCTCGAAGATCAAGACAAGATCACACGTAGGAAGCGGAATCCGAAGTCTCATCATGGCGAAGGGACTAACCCTGCTCGGCAACCTCAAGTCTAAAATCGAAGCTTTCGTCGATCACCGCAATCATCCGGCTTCCCGCTCTCCTCGCGATTGGCATAGGGCTACCGCAATCTGCCGAAAGGGCATGTGTCAGCTTCGCGGGGTGAACGACGGAATGCCTGGGTCGCCTCTTGCAAACTCGTCTATTTTGCTGCGGATGAAATCGTCGGGCGATCGAGCCCAGCGTTCAAGCGTGTTCCAGACCTTCTCGTCAGACGGGATCAGTATTCGATGCGCCTCCATGCCATCGGCGAGCACTCGCGCGGCGGCATCGGGCCAAAGCAGATCGAGCTCTGCTCCCGGCCCGCGGACGGGACAATCGTGGGTCCACACTGTCATGGAATTGGCGATTTCCGTCATCACAGGGCCAGGGATGAAGCAGCTTACCGCAATCCCTTGCGGCTCCAGGTAGATCGCAAGCGACTGGCTCAGGGCGATGACGGCCGCCTTGGAAGCGGCATAGGGAATTCGGCTTGCCGCATAAGGATAGAGACCGGCAAAGGACGCTGTGTTGACGATATGGCCGCTCTTGCGAGCAATCATCTTTGGCAGGAAGTGGCCGACCGCACGGACCGTGCCATAATAGTTGAGGTCGGTGATCCGCTGCCATTCACTGAAAGGGATATCTTCCGGGTGGCCGTTGAGCGCCGCGCCGACGTTGTTCATCAGGATGTCGATGGGCCCGAAAGCCGCCTCCGCTTTCGCCCCGGCCGCTGCAATCGACGCTTCGCATGTCACGTCCGCCACGAGGGAGATCGCCTCGTGTCCGGATGCCTTGATCGTGACGGCGGCGGATTCGGCGGCCTGCGCATCAATGTCAGCTATGGCAACACGTGCGCCTCGGGCCGCCCACTCAAGCGCCACTGCCTTGCCGATCCCCTTTGCCCCCCCAAAGATGAGCGCGGCCTTGCTGGCGAACACAGGGTGTGCCGTATTGGTCATTGAGCCCGTCCGCCTGTCGTCGTTGGCGTTGCCGAAGCGGTGCTTTCGAGCGGATCCCAGCGCGGGTAAGCTTTCAGGCTGAACACCAGCAGCCCGCTGACGAGCGAGATCGCCGCGCCCGCGACCAGGAAGGGCCCGTAACCGCCGAAAGTGTCAAACGTCAGCCCGGCGAGTAAGGGGCCAAGGCCGCCCGACAGGGCGATGAGGCTCGACATGAAGCCATAGATCGTTCCGTAGTTGCGCATGCCCGCATAGCGCGTCGTCAGATAGCCGCAGAGTTGCATCTTGGTCCCTGCGGCATAGCCATTGATCATCATGGCCACGACGATCAGCAGCGGCGTGCGCACGGCGTCGAGGAGCAAGGGGTAAGCGACCGCGGTCGACGCCAGAGTGACGCCGCCAACCCAGCGCACGTGATATCGATCGAGCAACGCGCCGGTCGTCAACTTGCCGACGATGCCTGCCACTCCCGCCATGCTTGCGAGCAGGGCAGCGTTGGCACGGCTCACCCCGACGTCTACCAGAATGGGAAATTGGTGGACGGTGATGCCGACGGTGATCGTCAGCGTCAGGAACGTGGCGATCGCGATCCGCCATAGAGCCCAGTCCTTCAGCGCGTCGCGAACGGTCAAGCCCGGCAGGGGCAGTGTCGCCTCGAGTGGCCGGTTCGCCGTCCTGCCGACGGTCCGGCGGAGATCCCGCGCATCGAACAGGAACAGCATCGAGAGTACGAAGGCCAGCCCGCCCCATCCAAGGCCCAGCCACACGAACGCGGCGCGCCAGCCGAAGTTGGTGATCAGCCAGTTCGTCAACGGCGGCACCACTGCCAGCGCGAGCGCAGAGCCCGAGAGTGTCAGACCCAGCGCAAGACCGCGGCTGCGATCGAACATGCCCGAAACCGCCGTCGTCCAGGTGGTCGCATGGATCGCGTTGGACACCAGCGCGAAACACACCCACAATGCAATCCACTGCGTGGTCGAGCCGTCGAGAAGGCTGAAGGCTGCAATGAGCAGCGCCGTCAGGATCAGGCCAGGCAACGCGAGCCGCCGAGAGCCGTAGCGATCGATCAGCACGCCGAATACCGGCGAAAGCAACAGCGAGCACGTCGCACCGATCGCCGAACCCATCGACAGCAGCGTGCGGCTCCACCCGAACGCGTCTTGCAGCGGCCCCATGAACAAGCCTTGGGCGGAGGTCATCATCGACATGAACGAGAAGCCGACGGCAGCTGCGAGTACGAGCTTCCAGGATCGGCGCCATTCGGTGCGCGCACTCGGCAGCGCTAATGCATCCATGTCCGCTCTCCCATCGCCTCAGACCGGCTCGCCAGCCTGAGCCAAGGCAGCTTACCTTGAATTTCGGCGTCACGTCTAATCAATTAAGGTCCCACAATATTGCACTTAGCGCGAGAGCTTGAAGTTCAGGGGCGAGAACGGGTCACTCTGATCCGGTTGCCTGGGTGAAGTGCGCAATCACCGCATCGAAGCTCGCCAGGTTCAAGCCAGCGTCATGCGCGGACGCGGCAACCGTCGAAACATCCTTGGCCAGATACGGCCATACCGCCGGCATCATCTGCTCTGGCTGGGCGTGTACGAACCGGCTCATTGCCATGCTCGCGCCGCTGGCTGATTGGATAATCTTCGCGGCGAGCAAGGGATCGAGCCCCTGCTCCTTCGCGAGCCCGATCACCTCGGCCGCATGCTTGAGGTTGGCCGCGAACAGCAGATTGTTGAGCAGCTTCAGAGTCTGGCCGGCGCCCAGAGGACCCACATGGGATATGGGGCTGCCGAAGGACGAGAGGACCGGCTGCGCTCTTGCAACCGCGGCGGCGTCCCCTCCAACCATGATCGTCAACCGCCCTTCCCGCACTTCTTGCGGGCCACCGCTGAAACACGCGTCGATGACTTGCACACCGAGCGGTGCCAGGTCGCCAAGCTTTCGTGCCAACGCCGGTGAGCCGGTGGTGTGGAGAGCCAACACGGCGCCGCGTGGCATTGCGGCCAGCGCCCCGCCGTCGAGCAGCGTCGCGCGGACTTGCGCATCGTTGAACAGACACACGCCGAGGACTTCGCAACCCGCCGCGATCGCCCGGTAGTCCGCTGACAGCTCACCGCCCTGACGGGCGATGGCCTCTTGTCCGGCGCCGCGCGCGTAAGCGACGAGCCGATGCCCGGCGCCCAGCACGCGCTGCGCCATGGGCGTGCCGATGGCGCCCAGTCCGATCCAGCCCACCCTCATGCTCTTGCTCCTCAAGGCGTTTCTCGTTCCAGCATGCATTGAGCGACCTGAATTGCAAAGCGGTCCTTCTGCTCAGGCACGCCTGCAACAACTGGACGAGCTTGGTGCCCGTGTGCATCTACAGCGGCGATGACCAGCAGAATTTCAAATCGGCCCGTCGACTCCGCCGCCGAAAGGCTGCGCGAGATCGTGCTGAATCAAGCAGACGGCGCTCTGATCGGCAGCGAGGACACGATCCTCAAGTTGCTGAACGTGTCACGCAGCACTGCGCGTCAGGTTGCGCGCATCCTGGAACGCGAGGGATTGCTGCTGGTCAAACGCGGGCTGAAGGGTGGCTACTTCGGCGCGCGCCCGACCGCGCAGACGATCGAGAACACCGTCAGTGCTTATCTACGATCGATCGACGTCAATGTCGCAGACCTGATGGTGGTGGCGTCGGTGCTGTGGATCGAGGCGATGCGCAAGGCTGCCGGACTTGGGACCAAAGAAGCGCGCGAAGTCGCCGACAAGATCCGAAGCAGCGTGCTCGCCCTGAAGCCGGGAGCGTCGTTCCAGTCCATTCGCGATGTCGAGAAGGAAAGCCGGGTTCTCGTGTTCGCCTTGACTGGATGCACTTACATCGAGCTTATCTTCGACATCAATATGGCCTTTGCCCATCGCGCCGTCAGCATCAACGCTGACGGCGCATTGAAGGACGCGCTCCCTAGGTTCGGCCGAGCTTGGCGGGACGCCAAGCTGATGGAAGCGACCGCGATCGCGGAAGGCGACAGCGAGCTGGGTGCACTGGCCGGACGGCACACGCGTCGCATCTGGCAAGAGGGCGTTTGGGAGAGATCCGGAGGCACACCAGCCCGCTCGGGAACAGAGGACGCTTGAGCTTCAACCGCGTGGTTCGCGGGTGGTCGCTCGTACCAGGGCAATATGCCCGATCCGACATACGTTGACATCCTGCTGTAAAAGAATACCCTCTTCTTCGGTTTGGATGGTGTACGCCGCAGACATCCTGCCATTTCCGCATCCTCAATAGAGGGCGGTGTTCCGGGGGAGTGATGGTTAGTGACTTCGATCCAGCGTATTCTGCTAAGCACTGTATCTGCATCGGCAATGGCCTTCTCGGCCGTTCCAGCTTGCGCGCAAGCCGATGGCGGATCGGAACTCGGTAGCGGCGACGATATCGTCGTGACCGCCCGCCGCTCCGAAGAGCGGCTTCAGGACGTGCCGATCTCGATCACGGTCTTCACGCAGGCTCAGGTCCAGAACAACAATATCGTGTCGGCTGGAGATCTGGCGACCTACACGCCATCCTTGACGGCCAACAGCCGCTATGGTCCAGAAAGCACGTCCTTCGCGATCCGCGGCTTCGTGCAGGAAGGTCCAACTTCGCCTTCCGTGGCAGTCTACTTCGCTGATGTCGTCGCTCCGCGCGCAAACGGCAGCACTGCGGCAGGCAACGGCGCGGGTGTCGGCTCTCTGTTCGATCTTCAGAACATCCAGGTCTTGAAGGGCCCGCAAGGGACTTTGTTCGGGCGCAATACCACCGGCGGCGCTATCCTGCTGGTGCCGCAAAAGCCGACGAGCAAGTTGGAAGGCTATGTCGAAGGCTCGCTGGGCAATTACGATCTTCGCCGCGTCCAGGCCGTGCTTAACGCGCCGCTCGGGGATAATGTACGGCTTCGGCTCGGCGTCGACCGCCAGAAGCGAGATGGTTACATCCGCAACATCTCAGGCGTGGGGCCGGACGATTTCAACGACACCAACTACATTGCCTTGCGTGCAAGTCTGGTGATCGATGTCACACCCGATATCGAGAACTATACGATTGCAACTTTCAGCAATTCCGACACGAACGGGTATTATCCGAAGGTGTTCTACGCTGTCCCCGGCTTCTATCGCTCGGCAAACATCGCAGCGCAGATCGCGCGGACGAGCGGCGGATACTACGATGTAGAGAATGCCCGCCCTTACGGATTCCAGAAAATACGGCAATGGGGCGTCATCAATACCACGACGTTCCTGGCGTCGGACACGGTCACGTTGAAGAACATCGTGAGCTACGCCGAGTTCGAGCAGAAGCAGGCTGTCAGCATTAACGGCGACAACGGTTATGATCCCACGACGACCCCGCCGTCGTCCAACTACGCGATATCGACCGAGCCTGCGCCAGGCTCCCACAACGCCTCGCAGTCGACTTTCACCGAGGAATTTCAGATCCAGGGTCGTTTGGGTGATGATCGGCTCAACTACCAAGGTGGAATCTATTACGAGAGAAGCGAGCCGCTCGACCGGTTCCAGAGCAGCTATTCCGCTCTGTTCTTGAGGTGTGTCGATATCACCGCCCTGCAGTGCACCAATGTGCGTGGACAACTGACGCCAAACGGCGCCGGAGGCAATCTGCAGGGAAGAATCGGCAACGTCTCGATCCCGCGCAGCCGCTATCATTTCCGCAATTTCGGCGCCTATGCTCAAGCCACCTACAAGTTCACGGAGAAATTGAGCCTCACTGGCGGTATCCGCTATACAGCCGATAAGACGTTCGGAACCGGTGCCGCGCAGCGCGTGCTGTTCCCGGCTCCCAATACCCCGGTCTTTTCCTGCGCATTGCCCGTGCCGCTGGTCCAAGGCGGCACGTCTGCCCAAGTGCTGGCGGATCCTATGCGTTGCGCCTATAATCGGAGAGCGACATCGAAAAAGCCGACGTGGCTGATCGACGTCGACTACAAGCCTACCGAGGACGTGCTGATCTACGCGAAGTACTCGCGCGGGTATCGGCAAGGCAGCATCAACGTGTCAAGCTATGGTCTCGAGACTTGGGGCCCCGAGAAAGTCGATGCTTACGAAGTCGGCACCAAGGCCGCGTTCAGTCGGTCACTACGCGGTACGTTCAATTTCGCGGCATTTTATAACCAGCTGTCCGATCAGCAGCTTCAGCTGGGGACCGTCGCGTGTCAGCCTGCGGACCTGATCAGCAGACCTGTGCAGTGCCCCTTTGCCGCCACCCCCGCCTCGGGCATTGCCAATGCCGGCAAGTCGACGATTAAGGGTATCGAAATCGACGCCGCCGTCAGCCCGCTCACCGGCTTGCGACTGGCGGTCGGCTACGCCTATCTGAAGACCAAGCTAAAATCAGCGACGATACCCACGCCGCCTCCGGGCTTCACCGCACTGGTCGGACCGACCGTGGGCGGGCCCCTGCCGCTTACTCCGAAGCACAAGCTGACTCTCTCAGGCAACTATACGATACCGATTGATGACAGCTTGGGTGTGATTACGCTGGGGGCGACTTACTCGTACCAGAGCAGCCAGATCGGCAACACCTCGTCACTGGTGCGGTTCCAGCGTCTGCCGAGCCAGAACAACCTCAACCTCAATCTGAATTGGAATGAGATCGCTGGCTCCCCGATCGATGTGCAGCTGTTCGCGACCAACGTCACCAAGGAGAAGTTCCGCCTCAACACGGTCGGAGGAGCGAACTCGTTCGGGTTCGAGAGCGAGATCCTCAATCCGCCGCGCATGTATGGCGTGCGGGTGCGCTACAGCTTTGGAACATAACTCGCACGACTTTCGGCAAGGCTGTCGGCTCCGATCTCGCCCTGCCTGACCTGGCCCGTCGCGCGCCCAGCGCGCGGGCATACACAAACATGAGAACGCCTCTCGGCGCAGCGGAAAGATGAAACCGCCGAAGTCCGATGCGACGAGGACGGGCTCGATCGGCTCCGCCATGCGGCTCTACCGGTCCGCATCGCGGGCACGTTTCCGACAACGGCCATGGGTTTGTCCTTCCTTATTGTGTCCGTCCGGCGCGCCAAGCGCGCGCGCGCGGAACTCACAGGCCGAGGTCGCTCAGCGACGCATGGTCATCAGGACGGCGGCCGAGCGGCCAGTGGAACAACCGCTGCGATTCCTCGATCGGCATCTCGTTGATGCTAGCGTGGCGGTTCGACATCAGGCCGTCTTCGGCGAAGAGCCAGTTCTCGTTGCCATACGCGCGATACCACTGCCCGGCGTCGTCGCGATATTCATAGGCATAGCGCACGGCGATGCGGTTGCCGGTAAAGGCCCATAATTCCTTGATGAGCCGATACTCGTGCTCCTTGTTCCACTTGCGCTCCAGGAAGGCTTGCGCCTGCTCCCGGTTGGTCGCGAACTCGACGCGATTACGCCAGCGCGTGTCGGGCGTGTAGGCAAGCGCGACCTTGGCGGCATCGCGACTATTCCAGCCATCTTCGGCAAGGCGAACCTTTTCGACCGCGGTTTCGTGGGTGAAGGGGGGAAGCGGAGGACGGGACATCAAGTGTTTGATCCCTGCATTTGGTGGTTCGGGTTTGCCGTAAAGCGAGCGGGCACGTCTTGCCATGCCTTTGCTATTGCTGACGCGCTGATGCTGGGATCGAAAGATGGCAAGGACATGCACTGGAACGAGAGCGCGCGCGGCCTGTTCGGAGCAATCCTCCTGCATGTGGCGGTAACCGAGGACGGCGCTGCGCGGTCTTGGTGAAGGTCCGCCAGGTACTGACCCTCGGCGATCCCGCCTATGCGCAAGCGCTCTTGGACGGCGAACACGCGGCAATTCCGACATGGCGGAGCTGCAATCCCTTGCCACGCGCGACGTCGATTCCGGTTTCGTGTCCTTCCTCGGCCGTGTCGGAGCTGGTGGTAGTGGCGCTTCGGAAGGCTGGTCGGATAGCGAAGGGATCGATCGGTCATTCTTATGTGAATTGACATCGCGAAAACCCATCGGTTATTTGCGATGTATGACGACCGACGAAGCACTGACCGCACTGGCGGCGCTCGCCCATCCGACACGCCTCGATGCGTTTCGCCTGCTCGTGAAGCATGAGCCGGAAGGACTATCGACGGGCCAGCTGGTTGAGGCGTCCGGCTTGTCGCAAAGCACTTTCTCGACCCATCTGGCCGTTCTCGTGAAAGCCGCGCTCGTCATGTCGGCAAAGCAGGGGCGGCAACAAATTCAGCGCGCCAATATAGACGCGCTGCGCGGACTGATGCTCTTTCTGGCGAAGGACTGTTGCCAGGGCCGCGCCGAACTGTGCGAACCGCTGCTCGCCGAACTCACCTGCTGCTGAAAGGTCCTGCCATGTCTGCCGATATCGTCGTCTATCACAATCCCGAGTGCGGCACGTCGCGCAACGTGCTGGGCCTGATCCGCAATGCCGGCATCGAGCCGCATGTCATCGAGTATCTGAAGACGCCGCCTGCGCGCGCACTGCTGGTCCAGCTGATCGCACGGGCCAATATCACCCCCCGCGCTCTCCTGCGGGAGAAGGGAACGCCCTATGCCGAGCTTGGTTTGGGCGATCAGGACCTTACCGATGATGCCCTTATTGACGCGATGATGGCGCATCCGATCCTTATCAACCGCCCCCTGGTCGTCTCGCCGCTTGGGGTGGCGCTCTGCCGCCCGTCCGAGACGGTTCTCGATCTGCTGCCGTCCGGTCAGCTGGGAGCTTTTGCCAAGGAAGACGGCGAGCGCGTTGTCGATGACGCTGGAGAGCGTGTCGCCGGATGATCCTCGCTCTTCTGGTATTCGTTGCGACGATCACCCTCGTCATCTGGCAGCCCAAGGGTCTTGGCATAGGCTGGAGCGCGATCGGGGGTGCCGTTCTCGCCCTGGTACTCGGCGTCGTTTCGCCTTCGGATATCCCGGTCGTCTGGGGCGTCGTCTGGAACGCGACCGCCACGTTCGTCGCGATCATCATCATCAGTCTGCTGCTCGATCGCGCCGGCTTCTTCGAATGGGCGGCGCTGCATGTCGCCCGGTGGGCAAAGGGCCAGGGGTATCGCCTGTTCCTTGCCGTCGTGCTGCTGGGCGCGGCCGTCTCGTCCCTGTTCGCCAATGATGGAGCGGCGCTGATCCTGACGCCGATCGTGATCGCCATGCTGCGGGCGCTTGGTTACGGGCCGAAACCGACCCTCGCCTTCGTCATGGCCGCCGGCTTCATTGCAGACACCGCCAGTCTACCGCTCGTCGTATCAAACCTCGTAAACATCGTGTCGGCCGATTTCTTCGGGATCGGCTTTGGCGACTATGCGGCCGTGATGGTGCCGGTCGACCTTGCGGCGATCGGTGCGACACTCGTCGCCCTGCTGCTGTTCTTTCGGCGCGATATTCCGGCGCATTACGACGTTACGAAACTGCGCGATCCGGCTGTGGCGATCCATGATCCGGCGACGTTCCGGGCGGGGTGGGTCGTTCTGGCTCTGCTGCTGATCGGGTTTCTCGTTCTCGATCCGATGGGCGTCCCGGTCAGTGCCGTGGCGGCTGCCGGTGCCATCCTGCTGCTTGGCGTGGCCACGAGATCGCGCGACATCTCGGCAGGCGAGGTCGTGCGCGGTGCGCCCTGGCAGATCGTGATTTTTTCCCTCGGAATGTACCTGGTCGTCTATGGCCTGCGGAACGCGGGCCTGACCGGCTATGTCGCCGGCCTGCTCGACTGGTCGGCGCAAGGCGGGGTGTGGGGCGCGGCTTTCGGGACAGGCATCCTCTCCGCGCTGCTTTCGTCCGTCATGAACAATATGCCGACTGTGCTGGTCGGAGCACTGTCGATCGACGCGACCCACGCCAGCGGCGTGGTGAAGGACGCCATGATCTACGCCAATGTGATCGGCTGCGACCTTGGCCCAAAGATCACTCCGATCGGCTCTCTGGCGACGCTGCTCTGGCTGCATGTCCTTGGCGAAAAGGGCATTCGCATCGGCTGGGGGTATTATTTCCGGGTCGGCCTGACTTTGACCGTGCCGGTTCTGCTGGTCACGCTTGCCGCACTCGCGATCCGGCTCAGTCTTTGATGTTCACCCAAACCCCCGAAGCCCTGATGCCCTACCGCGACCTTTCCGATCCCGATTACCTGCCGGCGCTTAACCGCGACCATGCGTTCGATCGTCCCGCCCTTGGTATTGGCCCGCTCGACCCACCGCCGCGCATTCTCCTGCTTTACGGTTCGCTGCGGGAGCGATCCTATTCCCGGCTCTGTGTCGAGGAAGCGGCACGACTGCTGCGCTTCTTCGGCTGCGAGACGCGCATTTTCGATCCATCGGCTCTGCCGCTCCCCGATCAGGTGACGGGTGACGATCATCCGGCCGTCCACGAGCTGCGGGAAGCCTCGCTCTGGTCGGAAGGTCAGGTCTGGTGCAGCCCGGAGCGGCATGGCCAGATTACCGGCGTGATGAAAACGCAGATCGATCATCTGCCGCTCTCAATGGGCGGTATGCGACCGACGCAGGGCCGGACGCTTGCCGTCATGCAGGTCTCTGCCGGTTCGCAGTCCTTCAACAGCGTCAACACACTGCGTGTCCTCGGTCGCTGGATGCGCATGGTCACGATCCCGAACCAGTCGAGCGTTGCCAAGGCATTCGAGGAGTTCGACGAGGCCGGGCGCATGAAGCCGTCCAGCTACTATGACCGCATAGTCGACGTCATGGAGGAGCTGGTCAGGTTTACGGTCCTGCTGCGGCCGCATACTGCGCAATTGGTCGATCGCTACTCGGAGCGGAAGGAGGCCGGAAGGCCGATTGATCCTACCAAGGACCTGTCGAGCATCGCGTTGCGCAGTTCTTCCGCCAAGAACTGACGCTTGGCGGAAGAACTGCGCGCCTTGCGGGCTGGATGATGCCCCTGCTGGCGCGCGCCGGTTTTCGTGAGCAGACCAAGCTCCGCTGACCCCGGACTGTGCTTTACTCGGAAAGATCATCGTTGGCCGCCTTGGCCTGATCGCCACGCTGGCATGGCCCCGGAATCTGCGCGATCGGGATGCTGCCGATTGCGGGTTACGCCTTTGTCGCCGCCTGAAAGGTCTTGGCTGCGACAGGTTTGGCAACCATGCGGGATAGCGTCGTCTCCAGCGCCGGATCGATACCGTTCGCCACGAGCTTCTTGGCCTCATCGCGCCCGATGCGGGCATCTGCGAGGCTGATGGTCGGCCACCCAGGCTCCCATCAGGTGCGTTTCGACCTGACGGAATGACCTGGCGTGACCTGCTTATCCTTGCTGCAGTGCGCTTTCGGGCAGCATGAACTCGAGACCGAGGTCGCGCGCCACGGCCTCGTTTGTCACATGGCCGTTCCAGATATTCAGCCCGGCAAGGAGATGGCGATTGCGACGTACGGCTTCCTGCCAGCCCAGGTCCGCCAGCGCGATCGCGAAGGGCAAAGTCACATTGTTAAGCGCGTATGCGCTCGTGCGGGCGACGGCGCCGGGCATGTTGGCGACACAGTAATGGACGATATCGTCGACCAGATAAGTCGGGTCGGCGTGGGTCGTGGCGTGGCTCGTCTCGAAGCAGCCACCCTGATCGATCGCCACGTCGACAAGGACCGCGCCTTTTCGCATCGTGCCCAGCATCGCGGCGGTCACCAGCTTCGGTGCTGCGGCGCCCGGAACCAGCACCGCTCCCACGACCAGGTCCGCTTGCGCCACCGCGGCGGCAAGGTTGGCTCGGCTTGCGAACCACGTCTTGGCGCGACCTTCGAAATGATTGGCAAGCCGTTCGAGGACCGCCGCATCCCGATCCAGGATGATCACGTCGGCACCAAGGCCAACCGCCATCTGGGCGGCATTGAAGCCCACCACGCCGCCGCCGATCACGACCACGTTCGCGGGCAGCACGCCCGGCACGCCGCCAAGCAAGACGCCGCGACCGCCATTCGCCTTTTCCAGTGCCCCCGCTCCGGCCTGGATGGCCATTCTGCCCGCAACCTGGCTCATCGGCTTGAGCAGCGGCAGGCCGCCGGCGGCATCGGTGACCGTCTCATAAGCGATGCAGGTCGCGCCGCTCGCCAGAAGGTCACGGGTCTGATCCGGATCGGGGGCGAGATGTAGGTAGGTGTACAGGATCTGGCCGGGCCGCAGCATCGCGCGCTCATTGGCCTGCGGCTCCTTCACCTTCACGATCATCTCGGCCCGGGCGAAGACAGCCTCTGCCGATGCGACGATTTCAGCGCCGGCACGAACATAGAGGTCGTCGTCGGCCCCGATGCCGCCGCCAGCGCCGGCCTGAACCAGCACGCGATGACCGCGACCGCTCAGTTCTTCCACGCTTTCCGGTGTCAGCCCGACGCGATATTCGTGGTTCTTAATCTCGGTGACGGTTCCAACGATCATTTCAAGCTCCTGAGGATTTCAGCGGCCGCATATCGGCCTGTGCGATCGGCGCAGCGGCGCGATCCGTTTGTCTGGGGAAGACGTGCGTCGCCCGTGCCGATGGCGGGCGCGCGTGTCGGTCGTGAACGTAAGTTGCTTAAGACTGCACGCGAAGAGCATCGCGAACGGCGGGAACCTCCAGCGCATCGTCCAGCGTTGCCGTGAGCCGGGCCACAAGTTCGTCGACTTCGGCGATCGTGCTGATCAGTGGCGGCGCCAGTCCGATCATCGCATCGCCGAACGCGCGGAACAGCACGCTTCGCTCATAACCGCAGCGCGAAAGGATGTCCGGCAGGCCAAGCGAGGGATCGGGACGGGTCTTGGTCGTCTTGTTCGTCACAAGCTCGAGACACGCGAGCATGCCGCGAGACCGGACGTTGCCGACCAGCGGATGGTCCTCCAGCCGCGCGAGCGCGCGGGCCAGATGGGCGCCGCTGGCTTGTCCGTTGGCGATGATCCCGCCCTCTTCGTAAAGTCGCAGCACTTCCAGGCCCACCGCAGCGCTGACGGGATGACCGGAATACGTCTGGCCATGCCCGATCACCGCCTTGCCGGCGCCATCGGTTATCGCGCGATATATCCGGTCGGAAAGCAGGGTCGCGCCCATCGGCACGTAACCCGAGGTCAGCCCCTTGGCGAGGGTCATGATATCGGGCGTGACACCGTCGTGAGACGAACCGAACAGCGGGCCGGTGCGCCCGAAGCCGGTGATGACTTCATCGGCGACGAACAGGATGCCGAGTTCCTGGCAAGTATCGTACATCGCCTTCAGCCAACCGTCCGGCGGCACGATCACGCCGCCCGAACCGACCACCGGCTCCGCGAAGAAGGCGGCAACCTTGTCGGCCCCGATCTCTGACACTTTTGCCCGAAGCTGCGCGACGGACGCCTGGATCAGGTCCGCGCTGCTCCCCTCGAAGCGATAGGGATAGGCGGTCGCGATATGGTGCTGCGTGGGTGTCGGAACGTCGAAGTGGTTATGAAACGCGCCCAGGCCGGTCATCCCCGAACCGGATGAACTGCACCCGTGATACCCGCGATCGACGGCGATCATGTGCTTCTTTTCGGGTTGTCCGGTGACGTTGAAGTAATAGCGGATCAACCGGATTGCGGTGTCGACCGCGTCCGAGCCGCCTTGCGTGAAGAACACGTGGTCGAGATCGCCCGGAGCGCGCTCCGCCAGTCGCGCCGCCAGTTCGACCGCAGGCTCGCTGGCGAAGTGGAAGTAGCTTGTCGCGTAAGGCAGCCGCGCCATCTGCTCGGCCGCGACGTCGACGACGCTTTGCTGGCCATAGCCGATGTTCACGCACCACAAGCCCGAGAAGCCGTCGAGCAAGCGACGTCCCTCGCGATCGTTCAGCCATATGCCGTCGCCGGACTCAAGCAACGTCGCGCCGCGGCGCTCGTGCTCTGCCCAGGACAGGGCTGAGTGAATGAAATGGCGGCGATCCTTGTCGATCAGACCGGTGTCGGACATGCTGGCGGTTCCGTGCTGTGCGCCGTGTTTGGCGGCTTTGAGAGGGCAGAATGGTCTGCCACCGGCCGATGGAGAAGGCGCTTTGCTTGACAGAATGGTGCCCCTGAAGCACCATTAGCCGCACAGCCGATCCATGAGCGTCAATCATTTCCGTGACCGAAGACCAAGGCGCCATCTCTGAGACGATTGCGGAGCCGCCCGCCGAGACGGCGCTGCCGCCTTTCGCGTCGCTGCGCGCGTTCGAAGCCGTCTTTCGTTTCGGCGGCATTCGCAAGGCCGCGGCGCAACTTGGTCTGCATCACGCGGTCGTCAGCCGACATGTCCAGCAGTTGGAAGCCTGGCTTGGCGGACCGCTTGTCGCGAGGTCGGGCAATAGGCTGGCGCTGACCGAGGACGGCGAGCGATTTCATGCCCGCGTCGCCGCCGCGTTCGCCGAGCTTCAGGGCGCGACGGAGGATTTTACGGGTCAGCGCCGGATGCGCCCATTCCGGCTTTGGTGCGTTCCCGGCCTGTCGATCCAGTGGCTCTCGGCACAGCTTGCCGACTTCGAAGACGCCAATCGCCAATTTCGTGTCGAGCTCAAACCCACCGAAGTCCCGGCCAACCTGGGAACTCACGAAGCGGATGCAGACATCCGCTATTATCGTGATGACGATCCCGTGCCGCCGGGCGGGCGCGGCCTGCGTTGTCATGAGCTTGCGCGGCCGCCGGTGATCGCTGTCGCAAGCCCTGCGGTTGCAACGACCCTGGGTTCGTCAGGCGCCATCGACTGGCGCACGCTGCCCTTTCTGCACGAGGAGAACGATCACGAGTGGCGAGCGTGGTTGCGCCTGAACGGATTGAACCCGACCGACCGGCTCGAAGGGCCGCTTTGCTGGCAGGCGCATCTCACGATCGCGGCAGCCCGTCAGGGTAGAGGTGTGGCGCTGGCCACCCGGTTCCTCGTCGATACGGACTTGAAGCAGGGCACGCTCGTGCCGGTGGAAATCCCGCAGACCAGACCCGTCGCGCTGGGTGGCTACGTCCTGGTGGCGCGGGAGGATCGCTGGTCCGATCCGGTGCTTCTCGCCTTGCGCAAATTCCTGAGCGATCGCGCGCGGTCGTTGGCCTGACGCCGCTGGGCGTCCCGATTGGGCCATGGCCGGTTGGGCCCTGGGCTTCATCGTTATGCCATACCGAGCGCCTAATCGCAGGATCGAGCTTTCGATGTTCTTGAAAAGATATCGTTCCGCTCCCTGCTTTTGGCCCGCCATTTCTCGCGCGGCCATCGGCAGCTGCGATTCTGGCTCCATAGCGAGTCCTAACTGGCCCTATCGCCGGCTCCATTTTCAGCGATCTTGTGATGCTGAGGGATGGAGTGGAAATGAGCTTATTCGGCGTCGCAGCCTTACAACTTGAATTGGCCGGTGCGGGCAACATGCCGGCGATCGACGCGGAACTTCGCGCGATGCGCCGCCGGTTTCCCTGGGTGAGACTGGCCGTGCTCCCTGAATTGGCACCCCATGGTGTCGACATCGCGGCGGCCGAGGAAGAAGGAGGCCCGACGGAGCGGCAATTTGCCGCCCTGGCTCGCGAACTGGACCTATGGCTGGTTCCCGGTTCCTTTTTCCAGCGGCGCGGCGACGACATATTCAACGCAACGCCGATCATCGACAATCGCGGCGAAGTCGTCGCGCGCTATGCCAAGATGTTTCCCTTCCAGCCCTATGAAGTGGGCGTCACTCCGGGCCGTGAGCCAGTCACGTTCGATATACCCGGCATCGGGCGGATCGGCATCCTGAACTGCTACGACATGTGGTTTCCCGAGACTGCCCGGACGCTCGCCTTGATGGGCGCGGAAGTCATCCTGCACCCCAGCCTGACCAACACCATCGATCGCGAAGTCGAGATGACGATCGCGCGCGCCAACGCGGCGATGCAGCAGTTCTTCTTCCTCGACATCAACGCTGCGGGCCAGATCGGCAACGGCCGGTCGGGGGCTTACGGACCGGGCGGGACGATCATCTATCAGGCCGGCGGCGCGCATGAGGTGCTCGCCTTCGAATTCGACCTGGCCGAGGTCCGGCGCGTGCGCGAGCGCGGCTGGCACGGCCTTGGCCAGACACTCAAAAGCTTTCGGGACAGCGAAGTGGATTTTCCGCTGCTGTCGAACGGAAACCGGCACACGCCGGCGATGAATGCACTCGGGACGCTAAAGAAGCCCGAGCTGAATAGCCCGCAGGATTAGGTGGAACAGGGATCCCGGCGCTTCGCCGGGACAGCGAATGGGGATCGCATCATGAGGACTTTGAAGACCGATCTTGTGACTTCGGCGGGATTGGCCGCGCTGGCCGCCTTGCAGTGCGTTTTCGCCACCGCGGCGACCGCGCAGACAACCGCCTCCGACGACCAGACCAATTCGGATACGCAAACCGCCAGCCGCGAAATCACCGTAACCGCCAATCGCCGCGAACAGAGCGTGCTGGACGTGCCATACAACATCTCCGTGATCGGCGGAGATGCGATCACGGGATCGCAGACACTCGATAACGCCGAACTGCTTCGATCCATCCCGGGCGCCACCGCGATCGACCAGGGCCCCCGCAACGGCGGGCAATTCAACAGCATCCGCATCCGTGGCCTGAACGTCGACGATTCCAACTTCGGCGATTACGCTGTCGCTTCGGTCGCGACCGTATCCACTTATGTCAACGAGACGCCGGTCTACGCCAACCTGGCACTGGTCGACATCAACCGCGTCGAAGTTCTGCGCGGACCGCAAGGCACGCTATACGGTTCGGGCGCGCTTGGCGGCACGATCAAGTACATTCTGCAGGAACCCAAGCTCGGCCGCACCGAAGGCAGTGTCGCCGGCCTGGTCACGAGCACGCGCGGATCGGGCTCGATCGGCTATCAGGCGACCGGTATCGTCAACGTGCCTCTGGGCGATGCCTTCGCGCTGCGTCTGAACGTGCAGCGTCAGGATACGCCGGGCATCACCGATTACACCAACCTTTACCAGTTGGACGGCAATGGCGTCCCGGAAAGGACGGCAACGATCTTCACCACTGGCCCGAACTCGGCGCGCTATACCCGCAAGAAGGACGCGGACGACTACGACAGCTGGTTCGCCCGCGCGGCCCTGCTCTTCGCTCCGAACGACACCTTCAAGGCGACGCTCAGCTACATCTACCAATCGGACCATTCGGGCGGGCGCCGCCAGCCGACCGACGGGCTCGATGGAAACGGCAAGCCTTACGGCGCATACGACAACGGCGCGCTGATCCTGGAGCCATCGGACCGCGAATTCCACATGGGTTCGCTGGAAGCCAGCCTCGACCTCGGCTTCGCGACCCTGACGTCGGCGACATCGTACTATGATAATCGCGGCGGCAGCCAGAGCGACAACACCGGCTTTTATGCCAACGCCTTTGCGAACTTCTACTATTTCTATCCGCGGCCGCTCTATACCGCGCAACGCACCTTCGGCGACAAGGCGCTGACGCAGGAAGTGCGGCTGGTCTCCAGCGGTAGCCATCGCTTCGACTGGGTGGTGGGCGCGTACTATCAGGACCAGACCCGGCGTTCGACGCAAGTCAGCGATCTTGTCGGGTTCAAGGACTATGCCGCCGCGTTCTTCGGGACGGATGCATTCGTATCGACAGACAACGTCTTCACTTATCGCCGCCGTGACAAGTTCAGGGATGCGGCGCTCTTCGGCGAACTGACGTTCAATATCACCGACCGCTTCCGCGTCATGGGCGGCTTGCGCTATTTCGACAACAAGTCGGACGTGACGACGTTCGTGCGCACCGGCGCCTACAACAGCTTTGCCGGATCGGTGACGACACCCTTCACCAGCAAGGACAGCGACGTGCTGTTCAAGATCAACGGCTCGTACAACTTTGGTGACGACGAACTGTTGTATGCCACGATGTCGGAAGGGTACCGCCGCGGCGGCAACAACGGCGTGCCGACCATCGGCCGCTTTGCCAACGATCCGGCGTTCCTGACCTATCGTGCAGACAAAGTGACCAATTACGAAGCTGGCGTGAAGGGTCGTATCCTGAACGGCATCCAGTACGATGTCAGCCTCTATTACATCGACTGGCGCAACCCGCAGTTCAACACCTCGACCCCGATCGGATCCTATTTCGTCGTCCTGAATGGCGTCAAAGCACGCACACGCGGACTGGAGGCGCAGCTTTCGGGCAAGCTAGGGTCGCGGTTCAACTATTCCCTGGGCTATGCCTATGTCGATGCCGAAGTGCGCAAGTCGTTTTCCGACCCGCTTGGAAACGTGATCGCCCCGCCCGGCACGCCGCTGCCCGGTATCCCGAAGCATGCGATTACGGTCGCGGGCGATTACACGGTGCCGATCAGCGACAGCCTTTCGGGCATCTTCCGTTTCGACGGCTTCTATCAGTCCTCGACACAGAACGTGCTGGATCAGACGATCAGCGACTCCCGCAAGTTCAGCCCGTTCTCGATCTGGGATCTCACTGCGACCCTGGCCGGAAATGACTGGAGCTTGTCCTTGTTTGCCAAGAACGTGTTCGATAATCGCGGCGTGACGGGGTCGTTCAATGCCGCATCCTTCGGACCCAATCCGACCGCGGAGTTCTACGGTAGCGACGCGCGCACCTTCATCACGCTGCCCCGGACCATCGGGCTTTCCGGACGAGTCAGCTTCTGATCGATGCCAGCCCAGCCTCATCTTGATCCCGACTGGCGAACCGTCATGGAAACCGTCCGATCGCAGATGCGGGCTGGGCACTACCGCGCCGCGCGTGACGCGCTGAGCATGATCGAAGCGCGTTGTCCGACCGATACGAACGCGCTGCTGGCCGTTGCGGAATGTTGGACGCACATGGGCCGGCACCAGGCGGCCGAGCGTGCGAGCCGTGTGGCTTTCACGCTCGCACCGCGATCGGTCGAGGCGGGCTATGCGCTCGCCTCGGCTTTGGTGGCGACAGGCGATATCGACGAAGCCGACAAGCTCTATGGCGCGGTGATCGCGGCGGCGCCGGGCGACTGGGATGCATGGGCCAATCGCGCGACCCTGCGCACCGCCACCGCGGATCGCAATCACGTCGTCGCCATGCGGGATGCGCTTCGCGGCGCGCAGTCCCACCCGCAAGCGCGCGTGGCCTTGGGCTATGCGCTGGCCAAGGAACTGGAGGATCTTGGCGAGTATAGCGCGGCGTTCGCCCACCTGGCCGATGCGGCGGCGGTCCGCCGTTCGGGGATGCGCTATGAAGTCCAAGCCGACGTGGCGACGATCGATGCGATCACGGCCGCGTTCAGCGCCGAAAGGCTGGCGACGGCGCCGGGGGCCGTATCCGAGCCGGGGCCGATCTTTGTCGTCGGCCTGCCTCGCAGCGGCACCACGCTGGTCGATCGCATCCTCGCCTCGCACCCCGAGGTGACCAGCCTTGGCGAGCTTCAGGATTTCGCGCTGGCGCTGATGCAGACCAATGCCGATGCAACGGACAAGCGGTCGCTGATCGATCGTAGCGCGGCGATGGATCACGCTCGCTTGGGCGAGGAATATCTTCGGCGGTTGGGCGAATTGTCCGACACTGGCGGTTTCGTGATCGACAAGGCGCCGCTGAACTACCTCTATATCGGCCTGATCGCCCTCGCGCTGCCCAATGCCCGTATCGTGCACGTGAGGCGCGGGGCGATGGACAGCTGCTATGCCATGTTCAAGACGCTGTTCCGGATGGGCTATCCGTTCAGCTACTCGCAGGACGATCTGGCATCCTATCGCCTCGCGTATGCCCGCCTGATGGACGACTGGCGCAGCGCGCTGCCCGGCCGGATGGTCGAGATCGACTACGAGGCGCTGGTCGTGGACCCCGAGCCGGAAACCCGGCGCATGATTGCCGAGCTGGGGCTTGCATGGGACGATGCCTGCCTGAGCCCCCATCACAACAGCGCCCCGGTGGCGACCGCCAGCGCGGTGCAGGTGCGTTCGCCGATCCACGATCGTTCGGTGGGACTGTGGCGGCGGTACGAAAGCGAACTCATGCCGCTTGCGGATGCGTTGCGCGCTGGCGGGCTCGCGCTGGAAACGGAAACGCGCCGATGATCGCCCGACTGCTTGGCCTTGCGACGATGCTGCTGGCTGCGGTGCCCGCCAGCGCCGACACGACTTTGCCGGCAGCTGCCAACGAACGGGCCGAGCCCGCTTCGACGGTTCGGTCCGCCGAACCCGTAGCCAAGGCGTCCTTCTCGCCCGATTTCCTCCTGGGCGCGGAAAAGCTGGAAGCGCCACGCGATCTCAGCGCCTTTGCCCCTCCGGCCGGGATGAAGCCGGGTGCCACGATCGATGCGGTGCTGCGCCTTGCGCCTATCGCCGGAAGCGGCGGCATCAAGACATACGTCGATCCATCGAGCTACGCCGCCAAGAGCGACAGCATAGGCAATCCGCCGAGGCTCGAAATCACCATCGTGTCCGACGGCAGCGCTCTGATCCCGTCGCTGCGTGGCCCTATCGCATCCGATCACCCGGACTGGGAATGGATCATGGACCCGGGCACGAGCTGGACCGATCCTGCCGACGGCGGCTGGAGCCGCGCCGCCGTCCCCTTCGCGTTTCAGGAACGCAACGCCAATTGCACGCACAACGGCGTGCTGACGTTCCTCTATCGCGCCGATGGCTCGACGTCGCGCGCGGCCTGGGAAGTGGCCGGAGAGACCTGCGCCTACTTCAAGGCCGACTTGTGGGGGATGGCGACCGTCACGCTCACGCCGCAAGCCCATGCATCGCGCAAGGCCCTGATCAAGGAATACAGAGCCGAAGTGGTGGCACGGGTGCCGACGCGTCCGATCGAACAGATCGGCAGCATGTTCCCCGCCGCTTCGCCCAGCCAATTCGGGTCACCCGAAGACGTCAAGCCCGACAACATGACCGCGTACGGCGTGCTTGCTGGCGGCATCCACTGGGTCGGCGGCTGCATGACCCGCCACGGCGCCTATCCCTTTTGCGACGTCCTCGCTCTGCCGTCGTTCTCGCTCGCCAAGTCGCTGTTCGGCGGCCTTGCGCTGATGCGGCTGGAGAAGCTTCGACCCGGCATCCGCAACGAGACGATCGGCGCGCATGTGCCGTTGTGCAGCGCAAGCCAGTGGGCCGATGTCCGCCTGCAGGACGCGCTCGACATGCGGACGGGCCATTACGACAGCGCAACCTATGAGGACGACGAAGGCGGGGCCAAGATGCGCCCGTTCTTCGCCGCCGATACCCGCGACGATCGCGAGCGGATTGCCTGCACGATGTTTCCCCGGCGCGATCGGCCCGGGACGACCTGGGTCTACCATACGGTCGACACCTACCTGCTGGGCATCGCCATGCAGGATGTGTGGAAGAAGCGGGCCGGGCCCGATGCCGATATCTATCGCGACCTGATCGTCGATCCGATCTGGCGTCCGCTAGGCCTCAGTCCGGTGACCTTCGACACCAAGCGCAGCTACGACGCCGCGCGCCAGCCTCTGGTAGGATGGGGCCTGACCCTTCACCGCGACGATGTCGTCAGAACGGCGCGCTTCCTTGCCGATGGCGCCCGGATCGACGGCAAGCCCGTGGTCGATCCAAAGATGCTTGGCGACGCGCTCCAGCGAAATCCCGCCAATCGCGGCGCGCAGGCCGGAGCGCCCAACCTGCGCTACAAGAACGGTTTCTGGGGCTGGGATGTCTCGGCGACGATCGGCTGCTCGAAACCTGTCTGGGTGCCGTTCCTGTCGGGCTTTGGCGGCATCAGCCTGGCGATGTTCCCCAACGGCGTCGTCTATTACTATTTCAGCGACGGGTATGAGTATGCCTGGCGTAACGCCGTCAAGGGCGCGAACGCCATCAAGCCGATGTGCGGCCAGTGAGCGGTCCTCGTCGCCCAGCCTACAAGATCGCGCCTGACGGCCTGCCCGCTGCGGTCTTCCTCGCCTTTCTGGCGACGGCGGGACTGTTCTACGTCAACATCATGGCGGCAATCGTCGACGGGTTGGTGAGCGGTCTGGGCTTCACCGATGCGCAGGCGGGCCAGGTCGCGGCGGTCAACACCTATGGCGCGGCGATCGGGGCGGTGCTTTCCATCTTCACCATCGCCCGCTTGCCGTGGCGGCGCACCGCGATCGTCTGCCTCGTAGCGCTGATCGGCATCGATCTTCTTTCGATCTGGATCACCGGGGCGGCAGCCATGATCGCATTGCGATCGATCCACGGCCTCGTCGGCGGACTGCTGGTGGGAACCGGCATGGGCGTGATCGGGCGCACGGCCAATCCCGACCGCAGCTTCGGCATGCTGCTGTTCGTCCAGTTCGGCCTTGGCGGTCTTGGCGTCCTGCTGTTGCCGCGACTGGTGCCGCTGTTCGGCGTGGCCCCGCTGTTCCTGTCGCTGGCGTTGTTCAGCCTCGTCACGACGGTCATGCTGCCGTTCCTGCCCGACTATCCGCCGCGGCCGACGCCGGTGTCGAAACCGGATGATGCGACCGGGACCGTGGTCTGGACGCCGCTGATCCTGGCGGTCAGCGCTCTGTTCCTGTTCCAGGCCGCCAACATGGCACTGCTGGCCTACATCTTCCGGCTGGGCGTCGTATCCGGCCTTTCGCGCAACGAGGCGAGCGGGGCGCTGGGGCTTGCCACGTGGGTCGCGCTGGCGGGGCCGCTGCTGGTGATGATCCTGGGCCGGCGATACGGAAGGTTCGGCTTGCTGTTCGTGGGCATGCTGCTGACGCTGGGCGGCAATGCCCTGTTCCACTGGTCCGGGTACGGCGTGATCTATCTGCTGGCCAACTGCGCCACCGGCATCACCTGGGGGCTGGTGGTGCCCTATCTGTTCGGCATGACCGCCGAATTCGACAGCGCCGGTCGGACGGCGGCGGCGGCAAGCGTCATCTCGAAGCTGGGTCTGGCATCGGGACCGCTGATCGCCTCTTTCATTCTTGGCAGCGGCGCCGGCTTCAACGTCCTGATCAATTCCGCGCTCGCCGCGATGGCGCTGGCCATGGTTCTGATGCTGCCGCCCGCCCTCGCGCTGGATCGCCGGGCGCGTCGGAACGAGAAAGAAGAAAAGGTGCCCTTGTGACTTTCCTGTACGAACCCAAGGCCTTCATCGATGGGCGCTGGGTCGATGCCGCCGACGGGCTCCGGTTCGCGGTGCGCGATCCCGCTGATGACAGCCTTGTCGACGAGATCGCGGATTGCGGCGCTGAAGAGGCGGATGCCGCCATCGCCGCCGCATCCGCAGCCCTCCCGTCATGGCGCGCGCGTACCGCCGCCGACCGCGCCCAACTGCTCCATCGCTGGCATGCCCTGGTCATCGAGAATATCGGGGCCCTGGCCAAGCTGCTGACGCGCGAAATGGGCAAGCCGCTTGGCGAGGCTGCCGCGGAAATCCGCTACGGCGCCAGCTTCATCCAGTGGTTCGCCGAAGAAGCCCGCCGCGCTTATGGCGAGACGATCCCTTCGCCCTGGCCCAGCGCCCGGATCGTCACGAGCCGTCAGCCCGTTGGCGTCGTCGCCGCGATCACCCCCTGGAATTTTCCCGTTGCGATGGTGACGCGCAAGGCCGCGCCGGCGCTCGCGGCGGGTTGCACGATGGTCCTGAAACCGTCCGAGGACACGCCTCTGTCCTCGCTCGCACTGGCGGAACTGGCGCGCCGTGCCGGCATTCCGGCGGGGGTCTTCAATGTCGTGCCGACCCGGCGGGCGGCGCTGGTCGGCGATCGGCTGCTCGACAGCCCAGACGTACGCAAGATCTCGTTCACCGGATCGACCGAGACCGGCCGCAAGCTGCTCGCGCGTGCCGCTGCCACGGTGAAGCGCGCATCGATGGAACTGGGCGGCAACGCCCCCTTCATCGTGTTCGATGACGCCGACTTGGAAGCTGCGGTGGATGGCGCGATGGCCTCCAAATATCGCAACGCCGGGCAGACCTGTGTCTGCGCGAACCGGTTCCTCGTTCAGGACGGTATCCACGACCGCTTCGTCGCACGCCTGATCGAACGCACGCGCCAGTTGAAGGTGGGCCCGGGCATGGCGGCGGATACGACGATCGGCCCGCTCGTCAATCAGCGCGCCGTCGAGAAGGTCGAAGCCCTGCTGTCCGCATCCGTGGAGGCCGGAGCGCAGATCGCCTTGGGCGGCGCGCGCCATGCGCAGGGAGAGCTGTTCTTCGAGCCTACGGTGGTGACCGGGGTCACGACCGCGATGCCCTTGTGGTCCGACGAGGTTTTCGGCCCGGTCGCCTCGATCCTGCGCTTCGGCACCGAGGACGAGGCCGTGGCCTTGGCGAATGCGACTCCGTTCGGCCTCGCTGCCTACTTCTATACCGCCGACCTCGGCCGGGCCTGGCGTGTCGGCGAAGCGCTGGAGTTCGGCATGGTGGGCATCAACGAAGGCGTGTTGTCGACCGAGGTCGCGCCGTTCGGTGGGGTCAAGCAATCAGGCTATGGGCGTGAGGGGTCCTCCCACGGTCTCGACGAATACCTCGACGTCAAATACATGTTGATGGGGGGCGTGGCCCGCAAGATAAGCGCAGCATGAGAAGCAACCACGCATGAGCAAGTCGGGGCGTGCCGATAAGTACTGCGTTGCTGCTGCGGGTGGCTGGATCGAGCGCCCGGAAGAGATAGCGAGCGTTGATGCGAGACCTCTCGCCGATGGCCCGTCCATCGGTTGTGCACGGTCCTGATGGCGAAGGGCGTTCCGGGCAGCAACCGCAGCTTCCTCCTCCCGCTCGACCGAAACGCCTCGCTTTCCCTGCAGCAGCAGATACGCCGCCAGATCCTGTCGGCGATCGCCAGCGGCGCCTTCCCGGCCGACTGGCGCCTGCCGTCCTCGCGCCGACTGGCGCGCGAACTTGGCGTGTCGCGCAACACCGTCGCGCTGGCTTATCAGGAGCTGGTGTCCGAAGGGCATCTCGCGGCGCGAGAGCGCAGCGGCATTTTCGTGGCGAGACTGGCGCAGGCCGTCGTCGAGTATGACAGGGTTCGCGGCGCATCCATCGCCGCTCCGCTCGCCGATGAGCCCGATCGCCCGGATGCTGCCGACTCGCGGGAGTTCCGACTGCCGCCGGATTGGCAGCGCTATCGCTTTCCCTTCATCGATCAGCGGTTCGACCGGTCGATGTTTCCCGTGGCCGAATGGCGGGAGGCGAGCCGGCTTGCATTGGGCAACGCGGATATCGCCCAGTGGACCAGCGCCGACGAGGATATCGACGACGAAACGCTGGTCGAACAAATCCGGGCGCGCATTCTTCCGCGACGGGGCATTATCGCGGCGCGAAACGAGATCCTGATCGTCGGGAGTGAGCAGCAGGCCCTGTTCCTGATCGCCAAGACGCTGGGGCACCGGATGCGGCGCGTCGCCATCGAGGATCCCGGCTTGCCCCAGACCCGGCAGGTGCTCGAACTCGCAGGCGCGGAACTGATCCACCAGCCTGTCGATGACGGGGGCATGGTCGTCAACGAACGGCTGCTGGAAAGCGATTGCGTGTACGTTACGCCGTCGCGGCAGCGGCCCACCGGGGTGACCATGGCACACGACAGGCGCCAGGCGCTGCTCGCGCTGGCGGCAAGGCAGAACCTGCTGTTGATAGAAGACGATTTCGACAGCGAAACCACGGTCATCGGCAAGCCCCTGCCGGCGCTGCGGGCCATGCCCGGCGGCGAAGCGACCCTGTATCTGGCCAGCTTGTCGCGGGCGCTGGCGCCAGGGATCAAGCTCGGCGTGCTTTGTGGCCCTGCGCCATGGATCAGCGCCATCCGCAAGGTTCGCGATCTGGCCACGCACCGGCCCTCGCCAACGACGCAGCGCGCGGCCGCGCACTTCCTGGCGCTGGGCCATTATGAGACGATGAACGCTCGCGTGCTTCGCGTGGTTCAGGCCCGCGTCCTGGCCCTGCGCGACGCGATCAACCACTACATGCCCCAGTCTCTGGCCGAGCCTTTGCCGCAATCGGTCGCGATCGCGCCGGCGGCGGGTGGCAGCACGGTCTGGGTCCGCGGCCCCGCGTCTCTCGACGCCCGGCTGCTCGCCAACGCACTCGAACGTCGAGGCGTGCTCATCGAACCTGCCGCCGGCTATTTCGCCAGCGGCGCGCCTCCACGCAACATGTTCAGACTTGGCGTCTGCGGCATCCCGTCTGACCGCATTCGCGAAGGCGTGGCAACGATCGCCGCGGTGATGCGCGAGATGTCCGGCGACCCGAATGGCAAGGCCGATCTTGTCCCGCTCGCCGGCCCCGAGATCGCGCGCCTGCTGGGCGGCGCGACATTGCTCTATCGTACCGTCTACGGCGAGCCGTGCACGATGGAGTTGCAACACGACGGTACACTCGTGGGCCGCGCCGGGTTCGCGAACGAGGAACTGGACACGGGCCGCTGGTGGATCGAAGGTGATCGCTGGTTCCGCCAATGGAACGCGTGGGCCTATGGCGAGCCCGGGGCCTTCGCTGTCGTTATCCGTGACGACCAGATCTTCTGGCTTGATGAGGAAGGCCGGCAAGTCGACTCGGCGGTCATAGCCTCCTCCCGCGAACCACCTTCCGAGGCAGCATGAACAAGTTTGGGGCCATTTGTTGTGGCTCACGACGCAATTCGGCCGTTGATTTCCATCGTGTTGCCGCCGGGATCGGCACTGAGCAGCTTGTCTCGTAATTTAACGCACTTCAGGCTTTACGCGCTGTAGAACGATCGCGAAGCCTATCACGGCAACGACTTGCGCGACCAGATCGCCCTCATGGATGCCGTGAGAGGCTCGCCGGTGCTCAGGCGCCAAGCTCGCCTCCCGATCGCCCTCCGTTCTCCTCGGAGCGAGCTCTGCACATCCACGAGGCGGAACTCGATCGCCGTCAGCCAGGTGCCATCGTCGCCGATGACCCTTGCACGATCGAGCTCCTCCTCGATGACCATGCCGTCACGCCGCCATCAGTTCGTCGGCCGGGCCGAAGAACTCGTAGTGGATACGCTCGCTGGGCACGCCTGCCAGGGCCAAGCCGCTCACAAAGGTCCGCAGGAACGGCTTGGGTCCGCAAAGATAGACATCGGCCTCATGGAGGGGCGTGGTCTCCGCCAGCCAGTCCACCGAGACGTAGCCCTCGCCCTCATGGGTCTCGCCCAAGCGGTCATGCTCCCGCGGCTCGCTGTAGAACGTGGCCACGGAGATGTTGCCATGCCCCTTGGCCAACGCGCGGACATGCGAGTCCATGGCATGCGTGTCGCTGCTGAGCGTTCCGTGGATGTAGTACGCCTCGAGATCGGTGTGGTCAGCAGCGATCGCCTCGACCATGCTCACCATCGGTGTGAGACCAACTCCACCCGAAAGGAGGATCACCGGTCGCTGCGGTGTCTCCGAAAGGAAGAAGTCACCCGCCGGCGGCGTCGTTTCGAGGACATCGCCAACCTGCACGACATCGTGCAGGAAGCGGGAGCCGCCCTGGCCATTCTCCTCACGCTTTACCGAGATGCGGTAGAACTCGCCGTTGGGCGCACATGAAATCGAATAGTTTCGCTTCAGTTCGGGCTGTCCCTCGGGCCTGAGCCTGAACGTCAGATACTGTCCCGCGAGATGCCGAAGCACGGGACCGCCATCCACAGGCCGCAGGATGAAGGAGGTGATGACGCTGCTCTCGCGGATTCTCTCCGTCACCACGAAGTCCCGCCATCCGGTCCATCCGCCTTCCGCATGCATGATGTCGTCGCGCAGCACGACCTCGCGGGCCTTGAGGATGTTCGCGAGAAACCAGTACGCCTCACCCCAGGCCGCCAGCACCTCATCGGTGGCCGCTTCGCCGAGAACGTCCTTGATCGCGGCAAGCAGCGCCGTCGCGACATAGGGGTAGTGCTCCGGAAGGATGTGGTAGCCGACATGCTTGTAGGCGATCCGCTCGACAGCCGGCGCCAGGGCGCCCAGGTTCTCGATGTTCCGCGCGTAGGCAAGGATCGCCGCCGCCAGGGCATGCACCTGCGCCCCGCTCTCGCCCTGATTGGCGTGGTTGAACAGAGCGCGGATGCGGTCGTCCTCGAAGAGACGGGCGTACATGGCCGTCGTGATCGCAGTGCCGTGCTCGGAGAGCGCCGGAACGGTCGCATTGACGATGGCGATGGTGGCTTGGCTGAGTGGTTCTGTCACGTTGCTCTCCTTCGGAATCTTGTCAGGCGGCCGTGCGCCGGTATCGGATGGCGAGTTGCAGGCTCTCGCCAATGCGGGCAGCTTTCGCCTGCATCGCTCGAGCGACCGGAGGCGGCAGCATCTCCTGGGTCGTCGCCGCCCATAGGGTCAGCCATCGCTCGAAGGCGGCGGGCGTCAGCGCGTCCGCATGGCGCAGGTGAAGCGCCACGGGGTTGCCCTTGTACCGACCACTGGTGAGCATCACGGAGGACCAGAAGTCGGCAAGCCGCGCATGATGGTCGTCCCAGTCGTGCACCGCGGCGCCGAACACCGGGCCGAGCGCTTCGTCTCCGCGGATCCGATCGTAGAAGCGCTCCACCACCGGCCGGATCTCGGATTCAACCAGCTTCTCGCCGTCCATGGCTCGCTCCGAATCAATCATTCATTACCGATACATCTATTCTCCTGTAATTGATGCATTGCAAGTGCATCTTTTTCGTTGCACTCAGCGGAGAATAGGAACATCCCCGATGAACCTTATGCGACTCGCCATGGTGACGCGCCGCGCATCAGGGAGGACACGATGATCGACCACGTTCTCGTATGCATCGAGCACCGTCGACCGGAGAACCTCGGCGACCGCGTGGCGCCAGGCTTCACGAAGACGTGGCGGCTTGACCCACCTCAGTTCCATATCATGGGCAGGCCTTCGAAGGCCCGCCCGTCCCGCGCTCAGGAAATGCGCCGGATGTGGCGGGTCTTCTGCTAGGGTGGACCAATGCAGCTGACCCGCTACACCGACTACGCCATCCGCGTGCTCCTGCACGTCGGTGCTCGCGACGAGGGAAGCCTTTCCTCCATCTCCGAGATCGCGAAGACGTATGACATCTCGAAGAGCCACCTGATGAAGGTCGTTCAGGACCTGGGTCAGGCCGGCTTCCTCACCACGGTGCGGGGGCGCACCGGCGGGCTGAAGCTCGGGCGCGATGCAAAGGACATCACCATCGGAGAGGTCGTCCGGCACACCGAGCAGGGCTTCGATCTGGTCGACTGCAGTTCATGCATCATCGCCCCGGCCTGCGGACTTCCCAACATCCTCAGCGAGGCCACCCGAGCGTTCCTCGCCGTGCTTGATCGCTACACGCTCTCCGATGTGCTGAGCCGGCGCGCCGACCTACGCGGTCTCTTCGGAGGATTTCAGCCCCTCAAGAAGACGATCAAGCGTGTCGCCGACGACGCGGACTCCACGGCTGCCACCACAACCAGAACTTCAGCGGATGCCTGACTCCACGATCCCCTCAAACGCGCACCGCCCCCGCCCGCTCATCCACGGCGGCGCTGCACTGGTTGGCATCGTCCTGAGCCTCGCCACTCTCCCGCTCCACCTCGTCTTGGACACTCGCCAGTCGGTAGACATCTCGGCTGTCGTGGTCGCCGTGATCGGCGCTATCTATGTGGGATTTGCACTGCAGCGCGGCTCAATAAAACAGATCGTCGTCGGATCGATCGTTGCGGCCTGCTTCGCGGGCGTGGCGTTGGCGGGACTGTGGTGGAACCCCTGGATCATACCCGCCGGCTACGTTGCCCACGGGCTCTGGGATGCCGTCCATCACTGGCGGTCGCACGACCTCGTTGAGATCCCGCACTGGTATCCGCCGTTCTGCGCCGCCTTCGACTGGCTGTACGCCATTGGTCTGTCGATCATCTGGCTCACCGTCGCGCCCGTATGATCCACGCGCTGGGCGCGTCGATGTGCAGCCACTCCCCCGAAGAGGCCCTCGCGCGCTCCGACCGGAAGCTCTCCCGATAGCCCTTGCGCATCGACGACCGCGCGGATTTTGTTTGTAAGCCTTCCTCGGGAACGACCGGGACAATCATATCGATCCCCCTTTATGGATGGCTCGCCCCTTAGCGAAGCGTTGTTGCCTTACGGCAGCAGGTCGTTTGAGGAAGGAGCGAGGGTCATGGACATATCAGTT
>NZ_JACHLR010000006.1 GCF_014204535.1 Novosphingobium chloroacetimidivorans | reverse complement strand
ATCCTGGGACAATGGTGCCGTCATCACAGCCTCGATGCTCAATCAGCATCCTCGAATCAGAACTCGTGAATCCGTGCAACCTCAAACTGCTCTAGCTGTCAGAAGCGCACCCAAGCGTCTCCAGGCAACGTCCCTTCAGGCGACGCGCGCGAAAGCGACCTGCTCGATCTGCTGAAGCTCGAACGGACGGCGAAGGGTCCGCGTTTCATCCAGCGCATATGCAATCGCGTCTTCGATCGCCGCGCGTGAAAATGGCTTGTGCACGACGCCCAGGGCAGTCTCGGCAGGATCGCCGATCTGCCCGGAATTGGCGGTCACATAGATGATCCGAGTGCCGTAACGCTCGGACAGCATTTTGGCGATCAAGGGGCCGGTGGGACCGTCGCGCAGATTGAGGTCGACCAGGGCGACGGCGGGTGCATCACAGATCGCGGAGCACGATGCCATGTCGGGCACAGTCGCAACAACCTCATACCCGCAGTCGAGAATGATATCCTCGAGCTGAAGGGCGACGAGGAACTCGTCCTCGACGATCACGACCCGTGCAGCACTCACACCCGACGTTCCCACCAGTTCGATCGTGTCAGGCAGCGGCGAGCAGACGCTGCTCGTCATTATTTGCGATCTTCGCCAGTTCGTTGAAGAAAGCGTCGATCGCTTCGCCGGTGAGCACGAAGTTGTGCCGGAAATCGGGAAGCTGGCCGGATTCGATCACCTTGCTCAGCATCGAACGCGCACGGCAAATCCGGCTCTTAACCGTGCCCAAGGCGATCCCGCAGATGTCGGCGATTTCTTCGTACGAGAGATTGCCCGCCGCAACAAGGATCAGCGCTTCGCGATAGGTATCGGGAATGGCCGTCAGCGCGCGCAGCACATCGCCCAGTTCGATTGCGCTCTCCTGGCTGGCAGGTGCGCGCAGGATACGCTCGGCAGCCAATTCGTCGTATTCGCCATGGAAGCGCGCGCGACGTGCCTCGCTATAGAAGTGGTTGCGCAGGATCGTGAAGGTCCACGCCTTGAAGTTGGTACCGGCCGCATAACGCTCGCGGGCAGCCCAAGCGCGCAGCATGGCCTCTTGTGCGAGATCGTCGGCGCGATCGCGGCAGCCACAGAGGCCACGGGCAAAGGCACGGAGATGAGGCGCGACTTCGGTCAAGGCTCGCTTGAAATCTCGATCGCTCAGCGACCGGGTGGGCTCAACCTCGATCTCGGTTGCTACCGTCATATGCTTCCCTCCAACTGCCTCTGTAGACTTCTGAACGTAACTCGACGCGAAATGGTTCCTGAAGCACACAACTTCATCGCAATGTTCCCGAGGCGAGGACTGAACACCCGACATACCGTGCATTCCGACGCACATCCGGAAAGAGACGTACACCCGAACAGCCGGGCATCGGACCAGCGCCAAGACCCGGCGCCGGCGAGCTCAAATGAAATGAGGCCCTCGTCCGGGTAGACGAGGGCCTCGGGATCGGATCACCACCGGTTGCGGGGGGGGTGGGAGGGCCAGTGGTGATACCAGTGAAACAACTTGGCCCGGAAAGAGTTCCCCACATCGATGAGAAGCTCGAAAAATTATGACATGGCCACATTGCGCCTTGTGAATGGGCGGCCATATGAGCGCACGATGTCAGGCGCCTGCCCATTCGACCCATCCCCGGCCCTGAGGGCTAGTCACCCAAACTTGGTTTGCCACGCAGTCGAACCGTGCTAGGTTTCGAGCTTGGCTGCCGAACCGGTTCAGATAGAACGTAAACCGCGCCAACTCCATGCAAGGAATGAGCATGTCCGTCTCCGACCAGATCAGCGTCCAGCTTCCCTATCTGCGCCGTTATGCCCGCGCGCTGACGGGTTCGCAGCATTCGGGTGACGCCTACGTCCGCGCCACGTTGGAGGCAGCTCTGGCCGATCAGTCGCTGCGGTCAGACATCGCACGCAGCCGTGCAGCGCTCTATGGCGCCTTCACCCGGATCTGGTCGACCTCGCATGTAGACGAGCCCGTTGGCGCCGACATCGGCGATGGCCTGCATGAACAGGCGGCCCATGCCAAGCTGTCGAACATCGCACCCACGCATCGCCAGGCGCTGCTCCTGACCACGGTGGAGGAGTTCTCGCGCGAGGACTGTGCCGACATCCTCGGCATCGACACGCCCGAAGTGGACACGCTCGTGCGCCAGGCGATCGAGGAGATCGAAAGCGAGAGCACAACCGATGTCCTTATCATAGAGGACGAACCGCTGATCTCGATGCAGCTGGAAGGCCTCGTTTCCGAACTCGGACATAACGTCGTCGGCACTGCCGCGACCCGCACGCAGGCGCTGGAGCTGTTCCGCAAGCACCCGGCCGGCCTCGTGCTCGCCGACATCCAGCTTGCTGACGGCAGCTCGGGCATCGACGCGGTGGAGGATCTGCTTCAGTTCGGCGACGTTCCGGTCATCTTCATCACCGCCTACCCTGAACGCCTGCTCACGGGCGAGCGGCCGGAGCCGACGTACCTGGTGACCAAGCCGTTCCAGGAGGCCACCGTCCGGGCCTCGATCAGCCAGGCGCTGTTCTTCGGATCGAGCCGCCCGCTCAATTGACAAGCCGGCGCCATCGAGCGCCACCGTTAACACGTGACGCCCCTTGCCGAACCATTCGGGAGGGGCGTTCTCGTATGCGGATGAGATGACCGGCAAGTCGCGAATCTACGCGCATCCCCGCTGATCCATGCGAGTATGGGCCGCTCAGTGCTATATAGACCTGCCGTTGGCTTCAGCGCCGCGGATCGCTCCGCAAGGAGAACTCGCGGCTGACGCGCACGGGCACCATTAGGCGGCACTCCACGCCACCGGGCAGGAATTGCAGATCCACCTGCGAGCGCAGCTCGTGCGCGACGATCTTTTCGATCAGGTCGCGCCCGAAGCCGCGCTTGCTAGGCTCACGAACGGGTGGGCCACCCTCCTCGCGCCAGTGGATCTCCGCCTGCTCGGGTCCGGCCAGCGACCAGTTCACGTGAATACGCCCGCTGGTCGTACTCAAGGCGCCGTATTTGGCTGCGTTGGTCGCGAGTTCGTGGATTGCCAGCCCGAGCGACATGGCGTCGTTCGGCGCCAGCTTGATCTCGGGCCCGTTCATGACGACGTGGGACTCGTTGCCCTCCATGTAAGGCGCAAGCTCGGATCGCACGATTTCGCCAAGGGGCGCGTTGCTCCAGTCGGATTGCGAAAGCAGATCGTGCGTGGCCGACAAGGCCCGAATGCGCGAGGTCAGGCTCTCGGTAAACTCGTCGATATCGACCGAGCGACGTCGCGTGAGCGCCGCGATCGAGAGGACGTTGGCCAGCGTGTTCTTGACGCGGTGATTGAGTTCGCGGGTCAGCGAATTGCGGATCGCCGACTGTCGGCTGAGCCATTCGAGGACGCGCCGGTCCTCGGCGGCGCGGCGGGTGATCAGCCGTCCGATCGCCATGACCATCAGCGACGTGATGACCCCGAAGAACAGAGTCACGCGTGCGGTGGTCGATAGCGTGCCGGTCTGCTTGTCGCTGACGCGGATGACCCAGGTGTGGTTGCCGACGTCGATGCGGCGCTCCATCGCAGCACCCGTCGTCCCCGAGGCGCGCCGTTGGGCCAGAAGGTTCTCCGGTCCGATAGACTGGTCGTAGACGCTGACCTCGATCCCATCGTTGCGATACAGTTCGGCCGCACTCGCCAGGAAGTCGTCGGCGCGGAACGGGCTGTAGACAAAGCCCTTCACCGCGCTGCGCCGGCGCAGATCCAGGACCGGCATGTAGATCAGGAACCCCGATGCCCTGGTTCCGCGATCCTGCACGAGCTGTATCTTGCCGGACGTGACCGGCTTGCCGGTGTCCATGGCAAGCTCCATCGCCTCGCGCCGTACGGGATCGGAATACATATCGTAGCCGATCGCACGCTGGTTGCTGCGCGTCATCGGCTCCAGGTAGACCACCGGTGCCGAAAACTCGCGCTCCGTCCCTCCGTTGGTACTGACTGCAAACGGATCGGGCCAGATGTGGAAATCCGGATCGCCGCCTTCACGCTTGGCCAGTTCGAAGGCCGGAGTGTTGGTCACCCGCAGCAAGGGCGCCCAACCAAGCCCGAGCGAGCCGTAAAGATTGCCGCTGGCCTTCAGGTCGGACGAGAACTCGGAAATCTGATCCTGCGTCACCTCGGGCTGCATGGCGAAAAGGGCCGAGCCGGCTCGCAGCAGCGCGATGTTCTCCGTGGCGCGGCGCTGGAGGGCGGAGGCGATCTCCGTCAGGTTGCGGTCAAGCTCAACCTCGCGGCGCTGCTCGTCGGAACGCTCGATCGCCATGACGCTGACGGCCGTGCCGATGCTGGCGATGATGAACAGCAACAATGGCCATCCACGCGGATAGCGGTGGAACCACGCCTGCTTCTCGACGCGATCGAGCAGAGTGTCGTCAACCACGCGCGAAACGGTTCCTCATCTAATCTCGCGAGCGCTGGGCAACCCGCCGCGGCCACACGATTGGCCGCGCTGGTGTGCGCTGACAAGTGTTCGCCATAGGGGAACCATGGCAAGTATCAATTGTTCCTGTGACAAACGCCGATCTGGCGCTGAAGCTTGACCGCTCTGCCACGTCTTGCAGACGTCCGCGTGAAAGGGAGTTCGTGTTGTCTCACCCGAAAGGACAAGGGGAGCCCGGGTCGATGCCTGGTCCGCCGCCGGCTATCCGCAAGGATGGTGAGCCGGGCTGGGCCGCAGGATTGAGAAAACTGTACAATTCCGTTGTCGACGAGCCTCTCCCGGACAGCTTCGATGATATTCTCAAGAAGCTGGACGAGAGCGATGAAGGCTGACCGCGATACGGCGGAGAACAAGGCCGACGAGGCGTTCCGGAAAGAGTTGCTGGGCACCCTGCCCCACTTGCGCGCATTCGCCCGCGGTCTGTCCGGTCGCCCCGATTACGCCGACGATCTGGCGCAGGAGGCCGCGATCAAGGCCTGGACTGCGCGCGAGCGCTATACGCCGGGCACCAACATGCGCGCATGGACCTTCGCGATTCTGCGCAACCATTATCTGAGCGAACTGCGACGCAATCGAAGGCAGACCGACCTCGATGAAGGCGTGGCCGAGCGCATGCTCGTCATGGACGCGGACCAGGAAGGCGGCATCCATTTGTCCGACATGGATGCGGCCTTGCAGCAACTCGCCCCGGAACGCCGCGAAGCGGTGATGCTGGTGGGGGCTGGCGGGTTCACCTACGAGGAAGCGGCCGAGATCGCCGACTGCGCGGTTGGCACGATGAAGAGCCGCGTCGCCCGCGCTCGCGCGGAACTGAATCGCTTGCTCGATGCCGAACCGGATCCGCAAGCGTTGGCCAAGCGCAACGCCACGGTGCGCGGACGCAGCCGTCGAGCGGCGGTGGAAGCCACCGACCAGCCCACCCGCCCTCGCCGCCGCATCGGCTGAGGCCGCAAATACGAAAAGGCCCCGCTCTCGGAAGAGAGCGGGGCCTTTTTTTGCTCAGGAGTTCACCCGATCAGCTGGGATAGACCCAGGGGGTGCCACGGTCGAAATTCTCCGAAGCGAACTTCCAATTGATGATGTTGCCCAGCACGGCCTGAACGTAAGCCGGGCGCTTGTTCTTCTGGTCGATGTAGTAGGCATGCTCCCACACGTCGACAGTCAGCAGCGGATTGTCGCTCTCAAGCAGGCCGGTGGCGGCATCATGCGTCGAGATGACGGCCAGCTTGCCGCCCTTGACGACCAGCCAGGCCCAGCCGTTCGAGAAGTGGTTCACGGCCTCATTGGTCAGCGCTTCGAGCAGCGCGTCCATCGAGCCGAAATCGCGCTGGATGGCGGCGGCGAGAGCCTCGCTCGGCTCGCTCTTCTCAGGCGCGAGCGAGTGCCAGTAGAAGCCGTGGTTCCAGGTCTGGGCCGAGTTGTTGAACTTGGGCCCGCTCGCGCCGCGGATGATGTCCTCGAGCGGCTTGCCCTCGTCCTCGGTGCCGGCGATCGCCGCGTTCAGCTTGTCGACGTAGGTCTTGTGGTGGGCGCCGTGGTGCACTTCGAGCGTGGTGCTCGAGATATGGGGCTCGAGAGCGTCGTGGCTGTAAGGCAGCGGCATCAGCGGAATGGTCATGGCAACTTTCCTGTTGTGGATTGCAAATCAGGCGGTGCGAAGTCTCGCCACGCCCTGGAGGGAAGGCAAGACCAAGCCGAATGGCTCGCGGCGTATGTTTGACGTCCGAGGCGACAATTCAAGCGAGAGTTCCCGATTAGCCACAAGTCGTCGCATCGCGACGCGACATGAGCAAAGCGGCTCCTGCTCTGCGCGTCGCACAAGTGTCCGTCGCAAGCAAGCGCAGGGTGAGATCGGCCGCGCCGCGCAGGTGTCTGGTCGGCGCACACGGAAAGGGACGGCGATCGCTCGCCGTCCCCCATGCGTGATCCGAGCGGCGCGAGCGCCGCACAGATACGAGAGCCTTACGGGTGACCCGCTTCGGCGTCCGCCTTCTCTTCGAGAGCGTCGGCCTTGGCTTCACCGGTGGCGCGCACGGCATCAGCCTGGTCCTGCATAGCTTCTTCCGAAGCGCCGCCCATCTGATCGGCCGCAGCGTCGATCGCGTCAGCAGTGGCGTCAGCCGAAGCTTCGACCTGATCGGCAGCGGCTTCGGTCGCGTCGTCGGCCTTGTTGTTGCAAGCCGAGAGGCTCAGCGCGGCGCCAGCGACAGCAAGAACGGCGAGACGCGGCATGGTGATCAGTTTCATTGGGAAAGCTCCTTTACCCTGTTACTTAGACGAACGTCCATCGCGGAGCTTAGCGGATCGAACCGCGACGGAACAGATTGACGATCGCCAGCAGGATCACCGCGCCCAGGAAAGAGGCGAACAGCGACATGATGTCGAACGAACCACTGGTGATCGGCGCGCCGCCGATAAGCGGAGTGATGACCACACCTGCGATCAGCGCGCCGATGACGCCGACCACGATGTTGAGAAAAATCCCCTGCTGGCCGTCCGTGCGCATGAGAATGCTTGCGAGCCAGCCGATGATACCACCGACAATCAGGATGAGAATAAGGGTCATACTACTAAACTCCAGATGCGTACCTGACCGGCTAAACGGAATTTTCTTTGGTTGGTTCCGCATCTGGAACTCAGCTTGTCGCAATACGACTCGGCGACGCACTTGCGTGTGATCACGCCACAAGAGCGCCGAAGGCAAGTCTAATGTCGTTCGTTGCTTGTGGACATATCGATGCATCGACCCGGCAATCAGGAGCAAGTTCTGGCAAACAATGGCGAAAAGGGAAGCGAGCGGCTCTTCGGACCTGACCATTCGTCGGCGATAGTCGCTCGAAAAATCGACTACGGCGAGCCGGCGCGGGCGTGATCGACGAGGCCGAATAGCTGCCAGCAGCCTCGCGCCCTCAGGATCGTTCAGGCTCTGGCGAGCACGAGCATGCCACCCTTCGTGCAGCAATTCGGATGATGAGCCTTGTACGCAGTGTCGCTTCGCCGCCGGACCTTGTCCGCCCTTGCCTCCGGCATAATCGTCGGGATCGGCGCCGCTGCGCTGGTGTTCGGCCTGTCCTCCGGCGCGCCGCTGGTGAACAAGGTCAGCGAGACACTGGTTGCCCTCACCCCTGCCCGGCCCGAGCCGTCGCCGACGCCCCCACCGAAAGAGCGACCCAGGCCCACGCAGAGGCAGGCGGAGAAGGCGCAAGCCTCTCGCCCCAGGAACGAAGCTTCCCCTCAGAACCTGCGCAATCAGGCGAGCCCCGTTTTCGCACCGGTGCTGCCGCCGCTGCGGCCACCGCCGCCGATCATCGCCGCGCCGAAGCCGGGGATCGGCGATGCCGCGAATACCGGTGCCTCTGACAGGGTAGGCCCCGGCGAGGGCGCCGGCGGCACCGGAAACGGCACGGGCGGCGGAGGCGATGGCGGTGATGGCGATGGCATGGGCGATGCCGTGACCCGGCCCGTACAGATCCGCGGCAAACTCTACTGGTCGGATCTGCCGAAGGCCTTGCGCGACGCGCACCAAGGTGGCGAACTGGAGCTGCGCTATGTCGTCAACATCGATGGCCGGGTGAGCGATTGCCACGTCACCCAGTCGAGCGGCATTGCCGAGCTGGACGCGCAGACATGCCGCCTGATCACCGAGCGATTCCGTTTCCGTCCTTCGCGCGATGCCGCCGGCCGGCCCGTCGCATCCGGGATCATCGAAAGCCACGGCTGGGAGCGCCGGCCTGATGATGCGACCGACTGACGGGCGCACCTGCCGACTGTCACTCCCGCTCTCCATTGCCAGTGGTCGGACAAGTGCTGTACACCTGCACAGCACAACAAGAATGGAGACCGGAGATGAGCCTGACCGTCCAACCCGCAAAGCCGAGCATCGGCGGCATCATCCACGTCGACAGCGACCATCTGCTGGATGACGAGACGATCGAGACCGTTCGGCACGAGCTGGAACATCGCGGTGTCCTGGTCTTCCCGCACCTGCATGCCAGCGACGAGTTGCAGCTTGCCTTTACCGACCGGCTTGGCGATCGCGTGAACTTCACCCGCAAGATCCCCGGTTCGGACGCCGACACGCCGGACGTCTACAAGATCACGCTCGACCGTAAGCTGAACTCCGAGCCGGACTATGTGCTCGGCACCTTCTTCTGGCACATCGATGGGATCACCATCGACCAGCCCCTGCCTAAGGCGACGGTGCTCTCAGCACGCAGGCTGTCCGATAGCGGCGGCGCCACCGAGTTTGCCAACCTCTACGCCGCATACGAGTTGCTGCCAGAGCGCGAGAAAGAGGAACTGGAGAACCTGCGGGTGATCCACACGGTGGAAGCGGCGGTGCGTCCGGTCCACGGCACCCCCACGCAAGAACGCATCGAGCGGTACCGAAGCCTGGCGGCGGTCATGGAACAGCCGCTGGTGTGGACGCATGAGGATGGGCGCAAGTCGCTGCTGCTGGGTACGCACGCCGACGGCATCGTCGGAATGCCCGGCGCCCACGGACGCGCACTCCTCACCCGCTTGCAGCAGTGGGCCGCGCAGCCCGACCTGGTCTACACGCACCACTGGACGCCAGGCGATCTCGTCATCTGGAACAACCAGGGCGTGATGCACAGGGTCGTGCCCTACACGGACGAGGGCCGAGTCATGCACCGCACGACGATCGCAGGCACCGAAAAGCCGGGGCACGTCGCATCCGAGAGCGAGTTGCAGCGCATATACGCAATGGCTTGAGCTTCGGTGAGGCCGCGGTATCGGCGAGCAACGTCTCGCCGGTGACGCGGGCGCAGCTTGCGGGGCGCTATCGGCCACGCCGTGGGCGAAGAAGCCGCCGTCTAACAACCCATTCGGATGACCGCACCTAGCTGCTTTCGCGTACGCAGTGTCCCCTGCATCGCGCATCGACCTTGTCCGCTATGAGCGGCGGCCATGGCCTGTGTGCCATGCTCACATAGCCCGCTTACAGATAAAGGCATCATCGACGAACATGCGGGGCGCGCGGCTCAGGCGATGCTGATCTCGCCCGTCTCGAAGAAGTTGAGCAGGCCGCGCCCCAGTACGTCGATACCGACCGGCAGTTTTGCCGCACTCATCGGCTCGGCGAAGCACACGACGCTCTCGATCAGCAGGATCGTGAGGTAGCAGCGCGTCCGCTTGGTCTCGCGTGTCGCGCCGCTCAGACCCTCGAGCGAAAAGCCGGGGTAGCGCTCGCCGAGGATGGCGATGATGCTTTCGCGGTGATCGCGGACAGGTTCGGACCACTGCGGATCGATGCTGGCGCCGACCCAGAACAGATTGAGCGAGGTCCTGCGCTCATCCATCGCAGCGCGGAACTCACGCAGCCAGGTCTTCACGGCGGTGAGCGAAAGCCGTGGCATGCCGGCCAAGGCACGGTAACGGTCGAGTTGATGTTCGAGATCCTCGCGCATCAGTCCGAACAGGATCTCCTCCTTGCTGCGGTAATAGAGATAGACCGTGGCCCGGCTGACTTGGGCGCCTTCGGCGATCTCCTCGACGGATGTCGGAAAGAAGCCCTTGCTGGAAAAAGTCGTCCTGGCCGCATCCAGGATGCGCGTCTCCGTGCTGCGCGCATCGTCCTTGTCGATCTGGCGGCGTTGTCGCTTCACCGTGGTCATGCGCGAGCCTTATGCCGTTCCGGCGACGCATCGGCAAGAAGCCGCTCACGACAGCCCAAGCCATGCGGCGCCATCGCCATGTCCGGGGCGCCCTGTTCCGGCTTCTGGATTTTTCGGGATGCCGTGCTGGCGATGGGGCTTGCCTGAAGAAGTTCCCGAGTTGCGCGCTCACGCCACGCTTCGTCCCGTGCGGAACCGTCCCTGGTCGAGCCCGGAACGACCTCTTGCTACAGCAGCTTGTCGAGCGTGATCGGCAGATCGCGTACGCGCTTGCCCGTGGCGTTGTAGACCGCATTCGCCACCGCCGCCGACACCCCGGTGATCCCGATCTCACCGATACCGCGCGCGCCCATGGGCGACACCGGATCGGGAATGTCGCTGAAGATGACCTCGATGTCCGGCACGTCGAGGTGCACGGGCAGGTGGTACTCCGACAGGCTGGCATTCATGATCCGGCCGTTGCGCGGATCGACCTGCGTCTCCTCCATCAGGGCCGCGCCCAGGCCCATGATGATACCCCCGCGCAACTGGCTGGTGGCCGTCTTGGGATTGAGGATGCGACCGCAATCGTAAGCGCCGGTGAGGCGCGGCACCCGCACTTCGCCCGTCACGGCATTGACCCGCGCCTCCACGAAGATCGCGCCGTGCGAATGCATCGACCAGTGCATGCCTTCGCCCGGCATCGGCGCTTGCCCCACCACCGACAACTCGAAGCGCCCGGCCCGGCTCAGGATCGAGGCGTAGCTTTCGTAGCGCTGCGGATCGGCCAGGCTCGCCAAACCGCCATGCGTGGTGCCGACTTCATCGGCCGAGAGACCTGCCAGCGGCGAGGCGTTGCCGGCAAGTTGCAGCAGTTCCTTCACCAGCTCACGCGTGGCGACGATGATCGCGCTGCCGACCGATGCGGTCTGCTGCGAGCCGCCCGCCAGCACCACGCCGGGCAGCGCATTGTCGCCGTAGCGGAATTCGATCGCGTCCATCGGCAGCGCCAGCCGATCGGCCGCGACTTGCGTATGTACGGTCGATGTCCCCATGCCCATCTCGTGCGCGGCGACGCTCACTTGCGCGCGTCCGTCGGCGGTCAGCGTGATCCCCGCGGCGCCGCCCGGCATGCGCTGGTAGGGGTAGCCTGCCATGGCGCAACCCAGGCCGACCAGCCACTCACCCTCGCGTCGCAGTCCGGGCGCCTGGCGCTTGTCCCAGCCGAAGCGCTCCGCGGCGGTACGCCAGCACCACACTACCTGGCGCGAGGAGAACGGCAGGCCCTTCATCGGGTCCTTCTCCGGCTCGTTGCGGATGCGCAGCTCGATCGGGTCGATGCCGAGCCGCTCGGCCAGCTCGTCCATCGCCGATTCCAGGCCGAAGCTGCCCACCGCCTCGCCCGGCGCGCGCATGAAGGTGTTGGCGAGCATGTCGAGCGTCGCGACCTGGATGTCGAGCAGCATGGACTTGGTCGCATAGCTGCTCTGCGCCGACAGGATGAACGGCTCGGGCAGCGCATTGTGGGCGCTCATGATCACCGTGCCGGTATGCTGCAGCGCCTGCAGGCGGCCCTGCGCATCGGCACCCAGCGCCACCCTCTGCTCGGTCTGCGCACGCCCCCCGACAGTGCGATAGACACCCTCTCGCGACAGGCTCAGTCGCACCGGACGTCCCGCTTCGCGCGCGGCGACGGCAGCCAGGATCTGGTGGCTCCACAAGACCTTGCTGCCGAAGCCGCCTCCGACATACGGAGAGGTGACGTGGACCTTGTCCTCGCCAAGGCCGAAGACGCTGCCGACGCTCCAGGCGACATGGTTCACCGCCTGCACGGCGTCGTGCATGTAGAGCTCACCATCCTGCCAGTAGAGCGTCACGGCGTGTGGCTCGATGGCATTGTGGTTGTGCCGCGGCGTCGTGTACGTGGCTTCGAAGCGATGCGCGGCGGTTGCGAGCTCGTCCTCCGGCTTGCCGATCTCGACATGCGCAGGCTGGCCGAAAGCGATGCCGGTGCGCGTGCCGCGCGCCTTGCCGGCTTCGAGCGTGGTCACCGCCTCGTCGATCTCGTAGGTGGCCTCGATCAGCGAGGCGGCATGCTCGGCCTGCTCCAGTGTCTCGGCAAGGACCAGCGCGATCGGCTGGCCGTTGTAGTGCACCTCGGCGTCCTGGAGGATCGGCAGGTCATCGCCACCCCCAGCCTTGCCGGCGGTCATGAACAGCGGCATCGGCTTCAGGCGCGGGGCGTTCTCGTGTGTGAGCACCAGGACTACACCGGGCGCACCCGTCGCCGCGGCGATATCCAGCGCCGTGACTCGTCCGCGCGCGATCGTGGCGAAGACCACGGCGGCGTAGGCCATGTTCTCCGGCGCGAACTCGGCGGCGAACGTGGCGGCTCCGCGCACCTTCAGCGGGCCATCGATGCGTGAGACCGGCTGGCCGACATGCCCATGCTGCTGCCGTCCGACCGGGCGTTCCAGGCGCCCGGCACCCAGCTGTCGGGCGCCAGCTGGATCGCCTTCTCCACTGCGGCCTGCACAAGGCCTTGCGCAGCCTGACGCGCGCTTTCGATCGGGTTCATGCGGCGTCTCCGGCAATGTCCGACAGCACGGCGGTGATCGTGCGGGCAGCAAGTTCGATCTTGAAGCCGTTGTCGCGCAGCGGCCGCGCCTGGGTGAGTTCCGCATCGGCGGCGCGGCGGAACAGTTCCGGCGATGGCGCCTGGCCGATCAGAATCGCCTCGGCCTTGGCGGCGCGCCAGGGCTTGTGGGCGACGCCGCCCAGCGCCACGCGCGCCTCGGCGATCGTCCCGCCTTCCAGACGCAGCACCGCCGCGACGGAAACCAGCGCGAAAGCGTAGCTCGACCGATCGCGGACCTTGCGATAGGCGGACCGGGCCTCGTTCGACAGTGGCGGCAATTCGATCGCGGTGATCAGCTCGCCCGGCTGCAGCAGCGTCTCGGCGTGCGGCGTATCGCCGGGCAGGCGGTGAAAGTCGGCAAAGGCAATCTGCCGCGTGCCCTCTGCGCCTTCGATCTCGACGGTAGCATCGAGCACAGCCAGCGCGACACACATGTCCGAAGGGTGCACCGCCACGCAAGCGTCGGATGCGCCAAGGATCGCATGCCCGCGGTTCAGGCCCTCAAGAGCGTCGCAGCCCTGGCCCGGCGCCCGTTTGTTGCAGCGCGAGCCGTCCTCATCGTAGAAGTACGAACACCGCGTGCGCTGCAGCAGGTTCCCGGCCACCGTCGCCATGTTGCGGATCTGCGCCGACGCGCCCGCCAGCACGGCCCGGGACAGCACCGGATAGCGGCTGCGGACCAGCGGGTGCTCGGCCAGTGCGGTGTTGCGAGTCGCCGCGCCGATGCGAAGACCGCCCGAAGCCGTCTCCTCGATGCCCGACGCCAGCCCCGTCACGTCGACCAACTCACGCGGTCGTTCGACGGTTTCGCGCATCAGGTCCACAAGGTTTGTGCCGCCCCCCAGGAAGCGCGCATCCTGCGCGGCGCCGAGCAGCAGGGCATGGCTGGGATCGCTTGCGCGCGCATACGTGAACTCGATCATCGCGCGCCCTCCGTGACATACGTGGCGACGATCGCGTCGACGATCCCGTTGTGCGCGCCGCAGCGGCACAAGTTGCCGCTCATCCGCTCTCGCAGCTCATCGTGCGTGAGTTCGATCGCAGAGTCGGCAAGGTCTTGCGTGACATTGCTGGGCGATCCTCGGCGCCATTCCTCGACCATCGCCACGGCCGAGCAGATCTGGCCAGGCGTGCAATACCCGCACTGGAAGCCGTCGTGCTCGATGAAGGCTTGCTGCAGCGGGTGCATCGCGCCTTCGACCAGGCCCTCGATCGTGGTGACCGAACGGCCATCCGCCTGGACGGCGAGCGTCAGGCAGGAAAGCACGCGCTCCCCATCCAGCAGCACGGTGCAGGCCCCGCACGCGCCCTGGTTGCAGCCCTTCTTGGTTCCGGTGAGATCGAGCCGCTCACGCAGCAAGTCGAGGAGCGAGACGCGCGGATCGGTCGGAACCGGAACCGGCGCGCCGTTTACGGTAAGTGCCATGGGTAGGCTCCTTCGGCTGGGAGCGGTTGGATGTGAGCATAGCCACTGGCGCGTGCCGTGGTTCCATTCACTTCTGGGCATATAAGATCGCGATTGTGCGACGGCGAACGCGGTTGGTCGCACGGGAATAACCAAGTAGCGCTCCGCGGCGCCTACCAGTGCGCGTCGGTCAGCGATGCGCCTGCACGAGCAGCCTTGTGAGCAGCATTGCGAGCAGGCTCAGAGCTCTCCGCGCGCGCGGCGGATTGCAAACCACTTCGCCACGTTGCGGTTGTGGTCGGCCAGGGTGTCGGCAAAAGCATGCCCGCCGGTCCCGTCCGCGACCATGTAGAGCGCCTTGGTGTCGGCCGGGTGCAGCACCGCCTCGATCGAGGCGCGTCCCGGATTTGTGATCGGATGCCTGGGCAGCCCGACCATGGTGTAAGTGTTGTAGTCGTTCACCGCTTGGATCTCGGACTGCAGAATACGGCGCCCGAGCGGCTTGCCCCGGGTGATCGGATAGATGATCGTCGGATCGGCCTGCAGCATCATGCCCTGCTTCAGCCGGTTGGAATAGAGCCCGGCCACCATCCGCCGCTCGCTCGGCTTCCCGGTTTCCTTCTCGACGATCGAGGCGAGCGTCAGCGCCTGCTCGGGGGTCTTTACCACCAGGTTCGGCGCACGCTTGGGCCAGAGCTCGGCCACCGTGCGGCTCATCGCGGCTTGCATCCGGCGAAGCACCGCCTGCCGGCTTTCGCCGCGCTCGAAGGCATAACTGTCGGGCAGGACCGAGCCTTCGGCCGGCATCTGCACATCGCCGGTAAGCTGGTCCTGCGCTTTCAGTCGCTCGTAGACCATGATGGAGGGCATGCCCTCGGGCACGGTCACGAACCGGCGGATCACGTCGTCGCTGGTGATGATGCCAAGCACCTGGTCCATGCTGGCATGCGCGGGTATCGCGAACTCCCCTGCCTTGATGTCGCGCCCGGCGCCGAAGATGCGGGCACGCAGCTTGAAGCCGGTCGCCGAGGCAATGACTCCTTTCGCCTCCAGCCGCTCGGCCACGGTGCCGAGCGAGGCGCCGTTGGGCACGATGAAGGTGCCGTCCTTGGCTTGCGGTCCGGAGCCGTACCAGCCGCCGAGGAACACGCCGAGCGCAATGGTGAGCACGACCGCGGCGATTGCCAGAAGGCCGCAGCCCTTGCGCGAGAGCATGGCCTAGCTGTCCTCCCCGGCACGGGGAAGGGAACCGCCAGCGTCGCCGGTGGTGGAGGGGACTCTCGCTAAAATGTAAGCCAGCGGCAGGATGCGCGTCCCCCCCACCACTCGCTGCGCGAGCGGTCCCCCTCCCCGCGCCGGGGAGGACAGGAGAACACCCGCGCGCAAGGTCCTCAATCCGCCTTGCGCATGATCAGGCTGGCGTTGGTGCCGCCAAAGCCGAAGCTGTTGTTCAGCACCGCGCGGACTTCGCGCTTCTTGGCCGTGTGCGGCACGAGGTCGACGCCCAGGCAGCTCTCGCTCGGGTTATCGAGGTTCAGCGTAGGCGGCACGATCTGATCGCGCAGGGCCAGGATGCAGAAGATCGATTCGACCGCGCCGGCGCCGCCCAGCAAGTGTCCGATCGCCGACTTGGTCGAGCTCATCGAGACCTTGCCGATGGCATCGCCGAACAAGCGGCGCACCGCACCCAGTTCCAGCTCGTCGCCAAGCGGGGTCGAGGTGCCGTGGGCGTTGATGTAGTCGATGTCGTCGGGCGTCAGGCCCGCCTTCTTCAGCGCCATGGCCATCGAGCGGTACGCGCCCGAACCTTCCGGGTGTGGCGCGGTGACATGGTAGGCATCGCCCGACAGACCATAGCCGATGACCTCGGCATAGATCTTCGCACCGCGCGCCTTGGCATGCTCGTACTCTTCCAGCACGACGACGCCGGCGCCCTCGCCCATGACGAAGCCGTCGCGGGCCTGGTCGTACGGACGGCTGGCCTTCTCGGGCTCGTCGTTGAAGTTCGTGGACAATGCCCGCGCCTGCGCGAAGCCGGCGATGCCGATCGGACAGACCGTGCCTTCTGCACCGCCCGCCAGCATGATGTCGGCGTCCCCGTCCTTGATCATGCGCGCAGCGTCGCCGATCGAGTGCGCGCCGGTCGAGCAGGCGGTCACCACCGCGTGGTTCGGCCCCATCAAGCCGTACTTGATGGAGACCTGGCCCGAGATCAGGTTGATCAGGCGCCCGTGTACGAAGTGCGGGCTGACGCGTGCCGGGCCCTTGTTGGCCAGCACCAGCGACTCGCTCTCGATGCCTGGCAAACCGCCGATGCCCGAGCCGATCGAACAGCCGGCCATCAGCCGGGTCGACTCGTCCATGTCGGTGAGGCCGGCGTCCTCGATGGCCTGGCCGGCCGCGTCGATGCCGTAGATGATGAAAGGATCGACCTGGCGCTGCACCTTGTGGTCGACGCGCTTGTTGGGGTCGAACCCGTACTCGTGGTCGGCCGGCTTCACCTCGCAGGCGATGCGGCACTTCTGATCCGAGGCGTCGAACTTCGTGATCGGCCCGGCGCCGGACTTGCCAGCCAGGATGTTGGCCCAGACGGTTTCGACGTCAGCTCCCAACGGAGTGACGAGACCAAGGCCGGTTACGACGACGCGACGCATGCAACTCTCCGGTAAGTCGAACATGACCCTGAAAATCTCGCGGGCCGGTAAAACGCAACAGGCTCAACCCCCCAAGGGAGCCGAGCCTGCCGATAGTAGAATTCCCCGCTGCCGCTCACGGCAGTTGCCGGCGACGGCCCGGAGGTCAGACGCGGGCGATCAGCCCTTGTTCTCTTCGATGTACTTGATCGCGTCGGACACGGTGCTGATCTTCTCAGCCGCATCGTCGGGGATCTCGACGCCGAATTCCTCTTCGAAGGCCATCACCAGCTCGACGATGTCGAGGCTGTCCGCGCCCAGATCGTCGATGAAGCTGGCGTCCTCGGTAACCTTGTCAGCCTCGACACCCAGGTGTTCGACGACGATCTTCTTAACCCGATCGGCGGTATCGCTCATGTATTGACCCCTTGAGAAGCGGAGGTTGGATATCTGCCAGCCGCCCTAATGGCCGTGCGGCGTGCTGGCAAGTCTTGCGGCAATGTTCGGTTCATGTGGCGGGTCGGCACGAGTGGCGCAAGAGCCCACTCGCAAAGACCCGCGCCTGCGTGCTCAGGCTTGATCGGGTGCCTGGCGCAGATAGGGCAGCATGTGCGGAATGTAGTCCGCCTTGCCGATGCTGACGCCCGCATTCCGCAAGATCGCGTAGGCCGTCATGACGTGGAAGTAGAACTGACCAAGCGCCCAGTCGCGCGCATACTGCTGCGCCGTCAGGTCGAACACCATGCCGATCGGCAGCGCATGGGCGATCGGGCTGTCCGGATCGACATCCAGCGCATCGGGCGCAAGGTCACTCAAGAAGGCGATCGTCTGCGCAATGCGGGCCTGGGCGTCGGCAAGGGTTCCTGGTTGACCCTCCCCGCTACGGCCCTCCGCCAGGAGCTCGGCAATCGTCGGCGGGAAATCCAGACCCCGAAGCCTGTGCGCGGCCTCCATCGCCTGCACGCAAGCGAAGCGCACCTGTGTGGACAGAGGAAACATGTCGGGCGCCAGCCGCGCTTTCAGCAGCGCCTCCGCCTCTGCGTCCGGCAGCTGCGAGCGTGCCTTGTCGAGCCAGCCCGACAGCGCGCCGAGCATCTGCGTGAACGTCGGCACCAGCAAGTTCGTGAGAGACATGAGCTTCATCCATCAATGGCATTGCGGCCCTGCGCCCAGGGCGGGTGCGGCCCCGAAAAGACTACCCCGCGTCCGGCGCGACCAGCTTGCTGGTCGAGACAGCGGCGGGCTTGACCGGCTCGACCACGCGCATGTGCAGTTCGCGCAGCTGCTTGGGCTCGGCCGGTGTCGGCGCCCCCATCAGCAGGTCCTCGGCGCGCTGGTTCATCGGGAACAGGCTGATCTCGCGCAGGTTCTGCACGCCGCACAGCAGCATGACGATGCGATCGACGCCCGCGGCCATGCCGCCGTGCGGCGGGGCGCCGTACTGGAACGCGCGGTAGAGGCCGCCGAAGCGCTCCTCGACATCCGCCTTGGAGAGGCCGACCAGCTCGAACGCCTTGACCATCAGCTCCGGGCTCTGGTTGCGGATCGAACCGGAGGCGATCTCGTAGCCGTTGCAGACGAGATCGTACTGGAACGCCTTGATGCTCAGCGGATCGCTGCCCTCGAGCGCTTCCATCCCGCCCTGCGGCATCGAGAACGGGTTGTGCGCGAAATCGACCTTCTTGTTGTCCTCGTCCCACTCGTAGAACGGGAAATCGACGATCCAGGCAAGCTCGAAGCGATCCTTGTCGATCAGGCCGAGCGTGTCGGCGACGCGAGTGCGGGCAAGACCCGCCAGCTTGCCCGCCTGCTCTTCCTTGCCGGCTGCGAAGAACAGCCCGTCGTCGGGACCGAGGCCCAGTGTATCGTAGAGCGCGGCCATCTTCTCAGGGCCATGGTTCTTGGCGATCGGGCCGCCGAACTCGCCGGCCTTCCGAGTGACATAGCCAAGTCCCGCATGGCCTTCCGCACGCGCCCAGTCGTTCATCTCGTCGAAGAACTTGCGGCTCTTCTCGGCGGTGTTCGGCGCGGGGATCGCGCGGACGACGCCGCCCGAGCCGACGATCTTCTCGAACAGGCCAAAGCCGGACTGCGTGAACTCGGAAGAGACGTCGCGGATGATCAACGGGTTGCGCAAGTCCGGCTTGTCGCTGCCGTAGTCGAGCATCGCCTGAGCGTGCGGGATGCGGCGGAACTGGCCGACCGGGGTCACGCTCTTGCCTTGAGCGAACGCCTCGAAGACCTGGCCGATCACCGGCTCCATCGTCTCCCAGACTTCCTCCTGCGTGACGAAGCTCATCTCCAGGTCGAGCTGGTAGAATTCGCCCGGCAGGCGGTCGGCGCGCGGGTCCTCGTCGCGGAAGCAGGGCGCGATCTGGAAATAGCGGTCGAACCCTGCGACCATCAGCAGCTGCTTGTACTGCTGCGGCGCCTGGGGCAGCGCGTAGAACTTGCCGGGATGAATGCGGCTTGGCACCAGGAAGTCGCGCGCGCCCTCCGGCGAGGAAGCCGTCAGGATCGGTGTCGAATACTCGGTGAAGCCAGCCTCTTCCATGCGGTTGCGCATGTCGCGGATGATCTTGGTGCGGGTGACGATGTTGGCGTGCAGCGTCTCGCGGCGCAGGTCGAGGAAGCGATACTTGAGGCGAATGTCCTCCGGGTACTCCTGCTCGCCGGCGACCGGCATCGGCAGCTCCTCGGCGCGGCTGAGCACGGTGACGGCACGGGCGAACACCTCGATCTCGCCGGTCGCGAGGTTGGGGTTCACGGTCGCGGCGTTGCGGGCTTTCACCTCGCCCTCGATGGTGATCACGCTTTCCAGGCGCACCGCTTCCAGCAGCGGAAGCGCCGGGCTGTCGCTGTCGGCCACGACCTGGGTGATGCCATAGTGATCGCGAAGATCGACGAAAAGCACGCCGCCATGATCGCGCTTGCGGTGGACCCAGCCCGAAAGGCGGACCGTGTGACCGGTCGCGGCGGCCGTCAGGGCGCCGCAGGTGTGGGTACGATAGGGGTGGGTCATGGCTCTTCTTCGGATCGTCTGGATGGCAAGCCGTCGCCCCTAGTGCAGAGCGCGGCCGATTTCCAGCAGCGACGTCGAGTAACCGCGTCGTAACCATTTGCCGCTTATCGCTCCTGCTCCCGAAAAGGGTCGCAAAGACAAGAAGGTACAACATGAAGCCGCTCGACACCGGGGATTTCGTCCCCGCTCTCGACCTTGCTGAAGCATATGCCCCGGAGATCGAATCCGGCGATTACGTCATCGACAGCTTCGGCCAGTTGAAGTTCGCCACCGCCGCGAGCGCACCCAGCGGAGCGGCGCTGCGCCGTCGCTTGATAACGCCCGAAGTGCTTGCACGGATGGACGCGGAGCAGCCGAGGAAAACGCTGCTGCAGCGTCTTCTGCGCCGCTGATCGCCGGCGAGGTCCACCGAGCCCGCGGTATTACAGGTCGATCACCGAACAAGCGCCGTTGATTGCACGCAGCGTTGAGCGTAACGCGGCTCGGGTCATGCAAATTCACCCGTTGATTACGAAAAGCGAAGACCTGGCCGCCTTGTGCGAGCGCCTGGCGAAGTCGGACTTTGTCGCAGTCGACACCGAGTTCATGCGAGAGAACACGTACTGGCCTGAGCTCTGCCTGGTTCAGATCGCGGACACCCAGGAAGCCGCGGCGATCGATCCGCTGGCGCCCGATCTCGATCTCCAACCCTTGTGGGACCTGCTGACCGGCAACGAGGACGTGCTTAAGGTCTTCCACGCCGGCGGGCAGGATGTGGAGATCATCTACAACTTCACCAACCGCACGCCACATCCGATCTTCGATACCCAGATCGCGCAGATGGCGATCAGCCAGTCGGAGCAGATCGGCTACTCGAACCTGGTCGAATCGTGGCTGGGCCTGACGATCGACAAGGGCGCGCGTTTCACCGACTGGTCGCGTCGCCCCCTCACCGAACGGCAGATCGAGTATGCGATCGGCGACGTCACCCACCTCGCCAAGATATTCCCCAGGATGCTCAAGCGCCTGATCAAAACCGATCGGGGCGAATGGCTCGACCAGGAAATGGAGAAGCTCGCCGATCCCGAGAACTACCGGAACGATCCCACGATCGCCTGGAAGCGGATCAAGGCGGCGGGCCGCAACGCCGGCGTGCTCGGCCGGCTCAAGGCACTGGCAGCCTGGCGCGAGCACGAAGCGCGGGGCAAGAACATTCCCCGCGGGCGCATCGTCCGCGACGAGACGCTGGCGGATCTTGCCAGTCATCCACCCAAGACCCAGTCCGATCTCGCCAAGGTGCGCGGCCTGTCGCAGGGGTGGAAGGACAACGAAATCGGCAAGCGGCTGATGCAGGCGCTCGCCGCGTCCGAGCCGCTGCCGGAGGACGAGCTGCCGCCGCGCGCGCCAAGGGGCGCACCGCTCGGCAAGGAAGGCTCGCTGGTTGCCGACCTGCTCAAGCTGCTGCTCAAGATCCGCGCGCGCGAAATCGACGTCGCCTCGCGCCTGCTCGCCCGCAGCGAGGAACTGGAGCTGCTCGCTGCCGGTGTGCGCAAGAACCTGGCGATGCTGGAAGGCTGGCGATTCAAGACCTTCGGCAAGGATGCGCTCGATCTCGTCGAGGGCAAGCTTGCGTTCGCGGTGGTGGACGGCCGGCTGAAGATGACTCACGTGGATGATACGGTGGAGCCGGCGCCGGAATGACTTCCGGTCCTCCCTTCGCAGGGTAGGGTCTATACCACTTGGCGCACTGGCGCACTGCGTGCATAGCCTCTCGCCGTGACCGTCTATCAGCCCACCCTCAAGCAGCTCCAGTACCTCGTCTCGCTCCACGAGCATGGCCACTTCGGCCGCGCCGCGGACGCAAGCTTCGTGTCGCAGTCGACGCTGTCGGCCGGCCTGCGCGATCTGGAGGCGCTGCTGGGCGTCACTCTGGTCGAGCGTACCAAGCGCGCCGTGCGCTTTACGCCGCTGGGCAACGCGGTGGTGGAGAAAGCCCACCGGATCCTGCGCGAAACGGAAGAGCTGTCGGACCTCATCCAGTCGAGCGGCAAGCCACTGGCCGGAGAGCTGCGGATGAGCGTGATCCCGACGATCGCGCCGTTCCTGCTGCCCCGCATGCTGCCGCGCCTGCGCCGCGAACGGCCGAACCTGAAGCTGTTCCTGCGCGAGGAGCCGAGCGCCGCCGCCATAGAATCGCTCCACCACGGCCGCGCCGACTGCGTGCTGCTCGCCCTGCCCTATGCGACGGGCGAAGTGGAAAAGGAGACGATCGAGCTCGACGCCTTCTTCGTGGCCTTCCCCAAGGACGATCCGCGCAACATCCCTGCCGAGATCGAGCCCGAACTGATCGACGAACATCGCCTGCTGATGCTGGAAGACGGGCACTGCCTGAAGGACCACGCCCTCGCCGCCTGCAACCGCCCCGAGCTGCGGGCCTCGGCGACGATGATCGGCACTTCGCTGCACACGCTGGTGCAGATGGTAGACAATGGCCTGGGACTGACGATGCTGCCCGAAATGGCGCTCGACGCCGGCATCCTCAACGGCACCAACGTGGTCGCGAAACCCCTGCACTCACCCAACGCGAATCGAGAGATCGCCTTGGTGTGGCGCCGCAATTCCCCCCGCTCGGACGAATTCCGCATGCTCGCGGACGAGTTGCGAGCCGGCTGAGCCGGCCTCAATCCATGTGCTTGAGGCCGACCCTCAGGTAATCCCAACCGGTCACCAGCGTCAGCACCGCCGCGGCCCAGAGCGTCGTCAGACCAACGGTATGCGGCACGTTGACGACGATCGCGCCAAGGTCGACGTTCCACCAGGGCATGGCATGCCCCAGGATCAGCGCACCCAGCGAGACAAGCTGGAACGTCGTCTTCCACTTCGCCAGCCGACTGACCGGCATCGAGACCTGCAATCCACCCAGGAATTCGCGCAGGCCCGAGACGGCGATCTCCCGCACCAGGATGATCAGGCCGGCGATGACGTGCATGTCGCCGACATAAGGTCCGGTGAGGATCCCTTGCGCCGTCAGGACCAGGATCACGGCCGCGACCATGATCTTGTCGGCGATAGGATCCAGGAACACGCCCAGCCGCGACACCGCACCGCTCGACCGCGCGAGGTAGCCGTCAAAGTAGTCGGTGATGCCCATCAGGCAGTAGAGCGCGAAGGCCATGGCATAGCCGCCCTCCCACTTGGGCCACCACAGCAGGAACGCGAGCAGCGGTACCGCGAAGATGCGCGAGAGCGTCAGCAGATTCGGCAGGGTCAGCATGCAGCAATGCCCTTAGAGGCTGCGCGCGGATCGGGGAAGCGGCGGCCTAAAATAGTCATGCCACTGCAAGGGGGGCTTGCCCGCAGGCGCTATGCCACTAAGTGTCGCGCAGCATTGGTAGGCGCAGCGCAGGACGCATGACGACATCGACCCAGCTTATCCGGGCGCGCCGCTTCCTGCCGCTCTTCGTTACCCAGCTGCTGGGTGCGTTCAACGACAACCTGTTCAAGAACGCCATGGTGTTCTTCGTCGTCTACTCGGTCTACAATTCCGAGACGGCCGAGATGTGGTTCAGCGCCGTCGCCTCCGGCGTGTTCGTGACGCCGTTCTTCCTGCTCTCCGCCCTGGCGGGGCAGCTGGCCGACATGCGTGACAAGGCCCGCATCATTCGCATCGTCAAGGCGTGCGAGATCGGCATCATGGCCGTTGGCGGCGCAGGCCTGCTGCTGGCCTGGCAAGGCGTGGCGATCGGCTCGCTCTCGATCCCGCTGATGCTGCTCGCGCTGTTCGCGATGGGTGTGCATTCCACGTTCTTCGGCCCGATCAAGTACGCGATCCTCCCGCAGCACCTGCACGAGAACGAAGTGCTTGCCGGCACCGGCCTGGTCGAGGCCGGCACGTACATGGCGGTGCTTGCGGGGACTATCGTGGCGGGCTGGATCGGCGTGCACTGGGCGGCGCTGGGCGTCATTATCGTGGCGCTGATCGGCTTCGTCACTGCACGGTTCGTGCCCTCGGCACCAGCGCAGGGCAAGGTAGAGCCCATCGACTTCAACGTGTTCCGCTCTTCCTACAAGCTCATCAGCCACACCGTGCATGACCGCCGCGTGTTCCTGGCGATCGTGGCCATCAGCATCTTCTGGGCGATCTGCACCATCCTGTTCGTGCAGTTCACACCGCTCGCAAAGAACGTACTGAGCGCCAGCAAGGAAGTGGCCAGCCTGTTCCTGGTGATCTTCTCGGTCGGCGTGGCGATCGGCTCGGTGTCGATCAACGCCCTGCTGAAGGGCACGGTTTCGGCCCGCTACTCGCCGATATCGGTGATCGCCATGGGCGCGTTCCTGATCGCCTTCGAGGCTATCTGCAGCGATTGGCGCGCCAGCAGCACGATGATGGACGTGCCGACCTTCATCGCCCATCCGCTTGCGCCGATGCTGCTGCTGACATTGCTGGGGATCGCCGTATCGGGCGGCATGTTCGTGGTGCCGCTCTACGCATTCCTGACCACCTTCGTCGAGAAGTCGCAGACCGCTCGCACGATCGCGGCGAACAACATCGTCAACTCGGGCGCGATGGTCGTGGGCGCGCTGTTCGCCGGACTGCTCAGCCTCATCGGCCTGGCAGTGGTCAAGCAATTGCTGGTGGTGGCGGGATGCTGCCTGCTGCCGGCCTGGTTCGGCTACGTCCTGCTGCGCGCCGAACGGGCGGCAGCGCCGGCCTGACTCACGCCAGGAACGTCGTCACCACGATGAAGGTGGCGCAGTAGGTCGAGACCAGGCTGCGCCAATCCTCGTCGAAGACCTCGCGCAGCGAGCGGTCGCGGGGTGCCTCCGGCTCGTCCGGAAAAGGCCGGAACACGTGCGGCGGTAGCGACCGGCGATAGGGATGGCGCGCCTGTTCGGAGGTGAGCACCAGAGCACGGCGGAGCGAATGCGGCTTCATGCCACATGCTTAAGAAATCGTTACCAAGCATGCCAGAGGCTGGGAAAGCGGCGGCCCGGAATGGGACGTCGGCCACTCGAGCTGCGGATACAGGGAACGATCGCGCTCGTCGGCAAATCCAAGCTTCGATGAACCTAAGGCCCTGGGACTTGAAGCCTGCCCCAAACGAAAAAGGCCGCCCGAAGGCGGCCTCTCCGTTCGATCTAGCGCGAAAGCTTAGATCTTGTCTCCGAGCGCGCCCTTGACGCCGCCCTTGAGCTGCTGAGCCTCGCCCTTGCGCTCCTGCGCCTTGCCTTCTGCGTCCAGGCCAGGATTGTCCTTGCCGGCTACAGCCTGCTTGACGTTGCCGATGGCTTCGTTGGCGAGGCCCTTGGCCTTGTCGGTGAGTTCACCCATGGTTTGTCTCCTCTTGGCGAAGGTGCACCCTGTTGTGCGCCTTTGATCAGAAAACGACTTGATCTGGGCTAAGTTCCGCAGCGACGTTGTATCAACCTGTAATCACCCGTTCGAAGCCTCGTCCGCCATATCGAGCAGGTACGCCCACTCCTTTGCAGTCACAGAAGCCACCGACAGACGCGAAAGCTTCACCAGCTCCATATCCGCCAGCGCGGGATCGGCCTTGATTTCCTTCAGGGTTACCGGGCGTTTCAGCTTCCTCACCGGCTTCACCTTCACCGCCGCCCACTTGCCTTCCGGGTCGCTCGGATCGGCCAGGCCCGACTCGCTGATGCTGACGACGCCGACGATCTCCTTGCCGATGTTGGAGTGATAGAAGAACGCCTCGTCGCCTACCTGCATCGCGCGCAGGTTGTTGGCGGCGCGGTGATTGCGCACGCCGTCCCAGGTGCCCTCGCCCTCGGCCACCAGGTCATCCCAGCTGTAGGCGTCCGGTTCGGACTTCATCAGCCAGTAGCTCTTTGCCCCGTGGCTCTTGGACATGCATCGCCTCATGAATTCGACTAGAGGAAGCGCAACTAGCCCATTCGCAGCGGATCGCACACATGGACATCGCCGAAATCCCCATCCTCAGCCTGGCCGAAGAACCGCGGGCGCTTTCCACCGAGATCGGTCGCAGCTTCCGAACCTTCGGCTTCGCGTTGGTGCGCGATCACGGTATCGACCTCGCTCTGATCGACGAAGCCTGGCGCCTTACCGCCGAGCTGTTCGCGCAGCCGACCGAGCAGAAGATGCGCGGCTTCATTCCCGGCACGGGCGGCGCGCGCGGCTATACCCCGTTCCGCACCGAAGTGGCCAAGGGCGCGACCGAGAAAGACCTCAAGGAATTCTGGCACGTCGGTCGCGACTTGCCAGCTGGCCATCCGCTGAGCGCAACCATGGCGCCCAATGTCTGGCCCGAACAACCCAAGGCGTTCCGCGAGGTTTTCGAGACACTCTATGTCGAGTTCGACCGTGCCGGCGCACGCATCCTCTCGGCCATCGCGCTCGATCTGGGCCTAGACGAACATTGGTTCGATGCCGCCGTCGAGGATGGAAACTCAGTGCTGCGCCTGCTGCATTATCCGCCGGTCGGTCCCGAGTCGGGCGGCGCCATCCGCGCCGGCGCGCACGAGGACATCAACCTCATCACCCTGCTGCTCGGCGCCGAAGAAGCGGGGCTGGAACTGCTCGGCAAGGACGGTCGCTGGCTGTCGATCGCACCCCCGCCAGGCGCGCTCGTGGTCAACATCGGCGACATGCTGCAGCGGCTGACCAACCACGTGCTGCCATCCACCACGCACCGCGTGCGCAATCCCTCGGGCGAGCGGGCGGGCTACAGCCGCTATTCCATGCCGTTCTTCCTCCATCCCCGCAGCGACTTCGAGATCAGGACGCTGCCTGAGTGCGTGTCGGCCGATAACCCGGATCGCTATCCGGAGAGCATCACCGCCGACGGCTACCTGCAGGAGCGGCTGCGCGAGATCGGCCTGAAGGGCTGAGGGCGCGGCGAGCCGTCCACATGCCCCGTCGCCCCCGCGAAGGCGGGGGCCCCGCTTCATGCGTTGCCACACCGGTGCAAGCACAAGCGGGATCCCCGCGTGCGCGGGGATGACGAGTTGGTGGCAACACGCGCCGTCAGGTGCACTTTACGGCTCTACCCACAAGGCCTAGATCGCCAGCCATGCGGATCGCCTTCACCAAGATGCACGGCCTGGGCAACGACTTCGTCGTGCTCGACGCGCGCGACGCGCCGATCCCCGAGATCGACGCCGTTGCCGCCGCGGCCATTGCCGATCGCCACACCGGCATCGGCTGCGACCAGCTGGTGCTGCTGGAACCCTCGTCCATGGCCGACTTCCGCATGCGCATCTTCAATGCCGACGGCAGCGAAGTCGAGGCCTGCGGCAATGCCACGCGCGCGGTGGGGCTGCTGCACGGCAGTGCCGCGCGGATCGAGACCCTTGGCGGCGTGATCGCCGCCAGCCCGGCGCAGACCGGCATCGCGGTGGAGATGGGCCATCCTCGCTTCGTCTGGGACGAGATCCCGCTCGCCTACCCGATGGATACGCATGCCATGCCGGTCGCTTGGGAAGAGCTGGCAGACCCGATCGCGGTCAACGTCGGCAATCCCCACGCGATCTTCTTCGTGCCCGATACCGCGGCGGTCGACCTTGCCCGGCTCGGACCGGAGATCGAGAATGATCAGCTCTTCCCCGAACGGATCAACGTCAACGTCGCCACCATCGTCTCGCGCCAGGCGATCCGCCTGCGCGTGTGGGAGCGCGGCGCGGGCCTGACCCGCGCTTGCGGCACCGGCGCCTGCGCCACCGCGATCGGCGCGATGCGGCGGGGGCTGGTCGACCGGAAGGTCACCGTGAAGCTTCCCGGCGGCGCGCTCTCAATCGAGTGGCGCGAGGATGGCGAGATCGTCATGACAGGGCCTGCTGCCGAGAGTTTCCGGGGCGACTTCGATGCCGCCGCCTACGGCTTGTTCGAGTTCGGGACTGCCGGGTGAGATTCGCGGGGTGACAGTCGAAGTCCATTCGCTTGGCTGCCGGCTAAACCTGGCCGAGAGCGAGCAGATGCGCGGGCTTCTCGCCGGTGCCGACGATCTGGTCGTCATCAACTCCTGCGCCGTGACGGCGGAAGCCGTCCGCCAGACTCGCCAGGCGATCCGTCGTGCCCGGCGCGCGCGGCCGGACGCACGCCTGCTGGTGACCGGCTGCGCGGCCGAAGTCGAGCGCGAGGTCCTGGCGCGCATGCCTGAAGTCGACGGCCTGATCGCCAACTCCGCCAAGCTCGACCCGCGCGCCTGGAACCTGCCTGCGCCTGCCCAAATCCCAAGGCCGACCGGCTACACGCGCGGCTTCGTCCAGGTGCAGAACGGCTGCGACCATGCCTGTACCTTTTGCGTAATTCCCCGAGGTCGCGGCGCCAGCCGATCGCGCGCGATCGCGGATGTCCTCGAGGATGTCGCGCTGCACATAAATGCCGGCGTGCAGGAGATCGTGCTCACCGGCGTCGATCTGACCTCTTGGGGTGCCGACCTGCCCGACACGCCGCGCCTTGGCAGCGTGTGCGAGGCCATCCTGGCCCGCTTCGGCGCCCTCCCCCGCCTGCGCCTGTCATCGGTCGATGGAGCCGAGATCGACGACGCCTTGTTCGACCTCATCGCCGGCGAGGCGCGGATGATGCCGCACCTGCATCTCTCGCTGCAGTCGGGCGACGACATGATCCTCAAGCGCATGAAGCGCCGCCACTCGCGCGCCGATGCCCTCCGCCTCGTCGAGCGGCTGCGTGCGCGCCGAACCGACCTTGCCATCGGCGCCGACCTCATCGCCGGCTTCCCGACCGAGACCGAGGCGATGCACGCGCAAAGCATGGCGATCGTTGCCGAGCTCGCCATCGTGCACGGCCACGTCTTCGCCTATTCGCCACGTCCGGGCACGCCCGCCGCGCGTATGCCGCAGGTGCCGCCCGTCCTCGCCCGCGCGCGCGCCGCCGATCTTCGCGTTGCCGTTGCCGAGCAGCGTGCGCGTTGGCTCGCCGGCCTTGTCGGCAGGCCGATTTCGGTCCTTGCCGAGCGCGGGCAAACCGGCCATTCGCGCGAGTTCGCGCCGGTGCGGCTGCCCTCGGGCACGCCAGCCGGCACGCTGCTCAGCCTGACTCCGTGCAGGGTCGTCGAAGGAATGCTGGAATGAGTACCGATACACCTGCCGGTGAAGTCCAGGACGACGGCTGGTCGAATCGGTTGTTCGGCGGCTTTCGCAAGACGTCGGAGCGGCTGACCGAGAACCTCTCGGGCATCGTCGGCAAGACCCGCCTCGACGACCACCAGCTCGACGATCTCGAAGACGCGCTGATCATGTCGGACCTCGGCCCACGTGCCGCCGCCCGCATCCGTGCACGCCTGGCCGACGAGCGCTTCGAGCGCGATGCCGACGAGCGTGCCATCATGGAAGTGGTCGCGCGCGAGATCGCGGAGATCCTGCGCCCCGTCGCCAAGCCGCTGGACGTGGTCGCCTTCCCCCGCCCCCAGGTGATCCTGGTGATCGGCGTCAATGGTTCGGGCAAGACCACGACGATCGCCAAGCTGGCGCACTTGTTCCAGGAGCAGGACTATTCGGTCATGCTGGCGGCCGGAGACACCTTCCGTGCTGCCGCCATCGGCCAGCTGCGCGTCTGGGCCGACCGGGTCGGCGTGCCGATCATCACGGGCCCCGAAGGCGGTGACCCCGCCAGCGTGGTGTTCGATGCGGTCAAGGCGGCGACCGATACCGGCATCGACGCGCTCATCGTCGACACGGCCGGACGCCTCCAGAACAAGCGTGAGCTGATGGACGAACTCGCCAAGATCCGCCGCGTGCTTGGCCGCTTGAACCCGGAAGCGCCGCACGACGTGGTGCTGGTGCTGGACGCCACCAACGGACAAAACGCCTTGTCGCAGATCGAGATCTTCAAGGAAGTGGCCGGCGTCTCCGGCCTGATCATGACCAAACTCGATGGCACTGCACGCGGCGGGGTCCTCGTCGCGGCGGCCGAGCAATACGGCTTGCCGATCCACGCCATCGGAGTTGGCGAGCGGATCGACGACTTGCGCCCTTTCAATCCCGACCTGCTGGCGCGGGTCATCGCGGGGATCGCCTGATATGGCTGACACGCAAGTCGAGAAGCCGCGGAGCTCGTGGATCAACCTGGTGGTGGACTTCGGCCCGCTGCTCGTCTTCTTCCTGACCTACCGCTACTTCTCTCCGGCGGACGACGAGAATTCCGTGGGCATCGTGCTGGCCGTTACCAAGGGAACCGTCGCATTCATGATCGCGACGATCCTGGCGCTGATCGTCTCGAAGTGGCGGCTGGGGCACGTCTCGCCGATGGTCTGGCTCTCGACCACGCTGATCCTGGGCTTCGGCGCGCTGACGGTGTTCTTCAACGACCCGTTCTGGATCCAGATCAAGCCCACCGCCGTCTACCTGCTATTCGCCGCGGTGCTGTTCGGCGGGCTGCTGAAGGGCAAGGCGATGCTGCGCTACCTGCTGCAGTCCGCGTTCGAGGGGCTGGACGATGCGGGCTGGCTGAAGCTTTCGCGCAACTGGGCGGTGTTCTTCGTGTTCCTCGCCGGGCTGAACGAAGTGCTGCGCCAGGTGCTGACCTTCGGCGGCTGGCTGCAGGCCAAGCTATGGCTGTTCACCGGGCTGTCGTTCCTGTTCACCTTCTCGCAGATCCCGATGGTGCTGCGGCACGGGATGGGTGAGGACAAGACCGAGGAACTGGTCGAGAACACGCCGGTGGATCAGTAGCACCCGCGTTCCGTATTTAAATTCAGAATGCTACCCACGTTCGTCATCCCGGGCTTGACCCGAGATCCCGCTTCTTCTTGCGACCTTGGCCAAGGAAGCGGGGCCCCGGATCAAGTCCGGGGCGACGTGGTTTGGGTGCTTACGAGACGCGCTTGCGGGCAATTGATCGGGCACTACCGCAGCTTGGGCAGCAGTTCCTGCTCGACGAAGCGGATGAAACCGGCCTGGTCGTCGCCAGGACACGCCAGCACGAGGTGATCGAAGCCCGCGTCCAGGTACTTCTGGATCGCCTGCAGATGGACCTGCGGATCGGGTCCGGCCGGGATCGTGTCCTTGAGGTCTTCGGGCCGCACGTACTTGGTCGCCGCCTCGAAGCCGGCCACGTCGCGCAGTTCGGAGTTCACCGACCAATCGAAGGCGCTGAAGCGGAACCGCTCGTGCGCGGTCTTGCGGCCTTCTTCCTCGCTGTTTGCCCAGGCCAGCACCACCTCGCCGTAGACCGGGCCACCGCCACCGGCCGCGTCCTTATAGCCCTGTACCAGCTCCTTCTCGGGGCTGGTCGCCATGATTCCGTCCGCCTTCTCGGCCGCGAGTTCGATCGACTTGGGTCCGCTCACCCCCAGCGTCACCGTGATCGGCTGCTCGGGCGCATCGTACAGCTGGGCATGGTCCAGATCGAAGAACTGGCCTTCGTAGCTGTGCACTTTGCCGTCCCAGAGCAGGCGGAAGATGTCGATCGCCTCCCCCACCATCTCGTGGCGGATCGGGGTCGAGGGCCAGAGCGCGCCGGTGACGTGCTCGTTCAAGCGCTCGCCCGCACCGATCGCCAGGCTGAAGCGATTGTCGCTCATGATCGCGATCGTCGCCGCGGCCTGCGCGATGATCGCGGGATGGTATCGGATGATCGGGCAGGTCAGCCCCGTGGTGATGCCGATAGTGTCGGTCGCATGGGCGATAGCGCCGAGCACCGACCAGGCGAACGGCGCATGTCCCTGCGCCTCGAGCCAGGGATGGAAGTGGTCGGAAATCGAGACGAAGTCGAACCCGGCTTCTTCGGCCTTGATCGTGTTGGTCACGAGCGCCTTGGGCCCGTGCTCCTCGGTCATCAGCTTGTACCCGAACTTGGTCATCGCGGCGCTCCTCGCAAGATCTTGCTGGAGCAATGCACTGGCGGCCCGATGGTTCTGAGTTGATGCGGCGAGGCGCCCCGTCCGGAAGGGCAGCGTGCGAGCCGAGCCGGAGGGCGCTTCTGGCGCCGCGAACATCGTCACCCTGCGACAAGCTCCGGGTGACGCAGCCGGAGAGCGCATCCTGGCGGCATCCTCACGCGGGATGCCAAGCCAGTCCTAGATTTCCAGCTGGCTGCCCAGCTCGACGACGCGGTTCGTCGGCAAGCGGAAGAACTCCATCGCACTGGCCGCATTGCGCATCATCCAGGCGAACAGCTTCTCGCGCCAGATCGCCATGCCGGGCTTGGCGGAGGGCAGCAGCGTCTGGCGCGAAAGGAAGAAGCTGGTCTTCATCATCTCGAACCGACCGCCGCAGATCTCCGTGTGGGCCAGTGCCGCGGGCACGTCTGTCTCTTCCATGAAGCCATAGCGCAGCGTCAGGCGGTAGAAGCCCTCACCCAGGTTGGTGACCGAGAAGCGCTCGGTCGGCTCCACCCAGGGCACGTCCTGAACTTCGACCGTCAACACGACCACGCGCTCGTGCAGCACCTTGTTGTGCTTGATGTTGTGCAGCAGCGCGGACGGCACGCCGATGTTGGTCGAGGCCATGAAGATCGCCGTCCCCGGCACGCGAGCCGCGCTGCCATGGGCGCTCTTGGCGAAAACGTTCAGCGGCAACGCCGCCTCCGTCATGCGCTGGCGCATCAGCAGGCGGCCCTTGTTCCAGGTCGTCAGCAGCGTGAAGGCGATGAAGCCGATCAGCAGCGGGAACCACCCCCCATCCGCGATCTTGGCGGCGTTGGCGGCGAAGTAGGTGCCATCGACGATGAAGAAGACCAAGGCCACGGGCACCGTCAGCCACAACGGCCAGCGCCACAGGACGACGAACAGCACGGTCATCAGGCATGTGTCGATCAGCATCGCGCCCGTCACCGCGATGCCATAGGCCGAGGCGAGGTTGGACGAGTTCTGGAAGATCAGCACCAGCACGATCACGCCCCACATCAGCGCGTAGTTGACGAAGGGGATGTAGATCTGCCCCACCTCGTGCTCGCTGGTGTGGCGGGTCGACAGGCGTGGGATGAAGCCCAACTGCATCGCCTGGTGCGTGATCGAGAATGCGCCGCTGATCACCGCCTGGCTGGCGATGAAGGTGGCGCAGGTCGCCAGGATCACCAGAGGCAGGCGCAGCGTCTCCGGCGCCAGATTGAAGAACGGGTTGCGCATGGCTTCGGCGGCAGCGGCATCATCCAGGCCCAGGATCATCGCCGCCTGGCCGAAGTAGTTCAGCAGCAGGCAAGGCATGACGAAGCTGAACCAGCTGATCCGCATGGGTCCCCGGCCGAAGTGGCCCATGTCCGAGTAGAGCGCCTCCGAGCCGGTCACGGCCAGCACCACCGATCCGAGCGCCAGGAACGCCAGCAGCTTGTCCGTCAGGAAGAACTGCACCGCGTACCAGGGATTGAGCGCCAGCAGCACATGCGGCAGCTGAACGAGGTGATAGACGCCCAGCACGGCCAGCACGATGAAGTAGACGATCATCACCGGCGCGAACAGCGCGCCGACCTTGGCCGTGCCGCTCTTCTGGATGAGGAATAGCGCGATCAGCAGCACGAGGGCGATCGGCAGGACCAGCGGCGTCAGGCGGGCCTCGACCACAGTCAGGCCCTCGACCGCGGAGAGTACCGAGACCGCCGGGGTGATCATGCTGTCGCCGTAGAACAGTGCCGTCGCGAACACGCCCAGGAGCACCACGAGGCCCGACGCCTGCGTGTTCCTCAGCTTGCCCGAGATCAGCGCGACGAGAGCCAGGCTGCCGCCCTGCCCCTTGTTGTCGGCGCGCATCAGTATGCCGACGTACTGGACCGAAACGACCAGCGTCATCGACCAGAAGATCAGGCTGACGACGCCCAGGATATGCAGCTCGTCGATGGCGAGCGGGTGCGGGCCGACGAAGGTCTCGCGGAAGGCATAGATCGGACTGGTACCGATATCGCCGAAGACGACGCCAATCGCGCCGAGCGCCAGCTTGCCCAGGCCGCCGCCATGGCTGTGAGAACCTTGGGCGAGCGGTTCGCCGAGACCGGGAAGCGGATCTACGATAGCGGTTCCGTCTTGCGTGCCCTCGGGACGCGAGCCGGAGCCGGCGGAACCCCGCGATGCATCATCCATGCGTGCGCCCCGTCATCACGTTCGAGCACCATCTCGCATCTGCGGCATGCGCGGCCGTTAGCAGCATGACTTACGCCTAGCAACGCGTCTCAACGCGGCTCTCCGCCGGTTTGTTGCGCCGACATCAACATGTCCAGGCGGCGCAGCTTGACCTGCAGGTCGTCATGCCATGGCGCATCGGGTGGCGTCTCGTCGAGCAGACGTCGCCACAACTCACGCGCTTCCACGAAGCGTCCGGACTGCGCCAGCGCGAGACCGAGGAAATAGGGCGGTCCGGGATGTTCCGGCTCGGCCTTGGCGGCACGTTGAAACGCCGTCAGCGCTGCCGGGGTAAGCTGACCATCGGCATGGGCGACAAGCGCATTGCCCATCGCCAGCCAGGCCTCGGCGTTCTTGGGGTCCTCGTCCGTCGCGGCGCGCAGCATCTCGGCGGCCGCAGCGAACTGCCCGTTGCGTGCCAGCGCATCGGCAACGACGACCCAGCGGTCCGTCGGCGGGATGCCGCTGTTGGTGACTCGTGCGCGTGCCTTGACCAGAGCCGCCGGATCGCCCGTCACTTGCTCGCGCGCGGCCGTGGGAGCAGCGGGCACGGGCTTCGCCTGAAACGCATATCCGGCAACACCGAGCAGCAGCGCGGCCGCGATCGCCTCCCAGCCCCGCCGCGGGGCGCGCAACACGACGACGGCAAGCAGGAAGGCGGCAAGCGCCAGCACCAGAGCGATGATCCAGGTCACGGCCGCTCGCCCCGGCGGAAGCGATGCCGAAGCAGGAACGCGGCGAGCGCGACCAGGACCAGCGGCAGCGCGAACAGCGGCCAGGTCAGCCCGGTGACCCGCGGCGCGTAGCTGACGTAGTCGCCATAGCGCTCGATCAGCCAGGCGCGGATCGCCTCCGGCTCCTCACCGGCGGCGATGCGTTCGCGCACCAACGAGCGCATCGAGCCCGCAATCGGCGCATCGGAATCGGCGATCGACTGGCCCTGGCATTGCAGGCAGCGCAGCGTCTGCATGAGCGACTGGGCTTTGGCCTCCTTCGCCGCCTCGTCGAGCTGGCGGTACGCGTAAGGCGCGGTGGACTCCATTTCCTGCGCAACGACAGGAAAGGCGAAGAGCGCGAGCACCAGAAAGGCCAGCAGGCACGCCCCCAGCCCCGTTCGTGTCGAGCGCCGTCGAGACACTTGGGCGCGGTGCCAGAGAGTTTCGGCAACGCTCGACGATAAGGGGGTGGAGAGCGACCGATTCACCGTGCAGCCTCCAGCTTGCCGAGCAGCATGGCCACATGCTCGGGCCTGATCTCGCCGATGTGCTGGTAGCGGATGCGGCCCCGGCCATCGATCACGTAAGTCTCGGGCACGCCCGACGAGCCGAGCGCCAGTTGCACGCTGCCGGCATTGTCCGCGCCGATGCGGGTGAACGGATTGCCGTGCTCGGCCAGGAACGCCTGGACCGCCTCGGGCCGATCGCGCACCGAGATGCCTTCGACGATCGCGCCCGAGCGCTTCAGTTCGGCCAGCTGTGGCGCTTCGACCCGGCAGGGAATGCACCAGCTGGCGAAGATGTTGAGGAGCCGCGGCCTGCCGTCCTTGAGCTCGGCGCTGCGCAGGCCCGGCGTGCCGGGGAGCGATCCTGGCAGTACGAACTCGGGCAGAGGGCGCTCGATCAGCGTGCTTGCCACGTTGCGATCGGCCGGCCGGAACAGCCCGATCGCGACCAGCGCGATGAAGGCGAGGAAGAGCGCCAGCGGCAGCCAGATCGTCCAGCTGCGGGATCGCGGTGAGGCGCTCATCGGCCTTGCCTCTCGCGACGGTAGGCGATCTTCCCGCGCGCGACGATGCGGCGCAAGTCGCTGGCGACATGCCCGATCACCGCGAGCACGCCGCCAAGCGCGATCAGGATGCCGCCCAGCCAGATCAGCGTGACGAACGGCTTCCACCAGAGCCGCACTTGCCAGCGATCGCCGGAAGCTTGCTCGCCGAGAACGGCGTAGAGCTGCCCGTTCCAGCGCGTCAGCAGCGCCGATTCGCTGGTCTGCTGCGGCGGCGTCCAGAAGCTGCGCGCCTGTGGCCGGAGCACCTGCTCTGCGCCGCCACCGTAACGCACCTCCAGCTTGCCCTCGAGCGCCGTCCAATTGGGTCCGGCGACCGGTTCGACATCGGCGAGGCGCACGCGCCACGGTCCGACGCTGGTGCTCTCGCCGGCTCGCAGGGCGACCAGCCGCTCGACCGACCAGGCGCTCTCGCTCGCCATCCCGAGCAGCGCGACGGCCACGCCGAAGTGGGCCAGCACCATGCCCCAGATCGGCAGCGGCGTGCGGCGCAAGTTGCGGTCGCGCAGTGGGAGCACGCTTGCCACCGCCAGCCCGAGCCCGAGCACCAGGCCGAGGAACGGCAGCAGTGCGATCCCGCCGACCACCAGCGCGGCCACGGCGGCGAAGCCGGTCACCAGAGCCGGGATCAGCAGCCGCTTGCCGAACCGCTCCACACTATCGCGCCGCCATCGCAGCAGCGGACCGACCGCGAGCACGAGCAGCATGGGCACGAAGAACAGAGCCCCCATAGGGTTGAAGTAAGGAGGGCCGACGGAGACCTTGGCGCCCATCGCCTCCGCCACGAGCGGATAGAGCGTGCCGAACAGCACGATGCCGAGAATGGCGCAGAGCAGCACGTTGTTGATCACCAGCGCGCCTTCGCGGCTGACGACGGCAAAGCGCTCGCCTTCGGTCACGGTGCTCGCGCGCAGTCCGAACAACGTCAATGCGCCGCCGATGTTGATCGCCAGAAGCGCGAGGATGAAGCTGCCCCGCTCCGGGTCGACGGCAAAGGCGTGCACGCTCGTGAGGATGCCCGAGCGGACCAGGAAGGTGCCGACCATCGACATCGAGAACGCGACCACGCCCAGCATCACCGTCCAGGCGCGCAGGGCGTTGCGGGCCGCCAGCACGCCGGCCGAGTGCAGCAAGGCCGTCGCGGCCAACCACGGCATGAGCGAGGCGTTCTCGACCGGATCCCAGAACCACCAGCCACCCCAGCCCAGCTCGTAGTAGGCCCAGTAGGAGCCCGCGGTGATGCCGAGCGTCAGGAATATCCACGCCCCCAGCACCCACGGCCGCATCGCGCGCGCAAAGGCCGGACCGACCTCTCGCGTCACCAAGGCTCCGATCGCGAAGCTGAAGGCGATCGAGAGGCCGACATAGCCAAGGTAGAGCGTCGGCGGATGGAACGCGAGGCCGAGGTCTTGCAGCAGCGGGTTGAGGCCGTTGCCCTCCAGCGGCGCCGGATCGAGCCGCTCGAACGGATTGGAAGCGATCAGCAGGAAGGCGTAGAAGCCCAGGCTGACGAAAGCCTGCCCCGCCAAGGTCGCGAGCATGGTCCGCTCCGGCAGGCGCCGCTCCACCAGCGCGACGATGCCGCCGGCAAGGCCCATCACGGTCACCCACAAGAGCATCGAGCCCTCGTGGTTGCCCCAGGCACCCGCGATCTTGAACACCAGCGGCTTCATCGAATGCGAGTTCAGCGCGACGAGCTTCACCGACAGGTCGGTCACCGCGAAGAGACAGATCAACGCCACGAAGGCGATCAGCGCCAGCAGCCCCTGCACCACTGCGACCGGACGCACGATCCCGCCCAGGGCGCTGCCTCGGGCGGTCAGCGCCAATGCGCCGGCCATCAGTTGCAGCAAGGCCAGCGCAGCCGCCAGCCAGAGCGCAGCAAGGCCCAGTTCGGCGGTCATTGCGTTTCGGCCACGACCTTCTTGGCCTGATCCTTGGTCATCTGCTGCATTTCACGAGGTACGTAGTTCTCGTCATGCTTGGCGAGCAGATTGTCGGCATTGAAGACGCCATCGGGTCGCATCCGACCCTCTGCAACCACGCCCGATCCCTCGACGAACAGCGAGGGCACGATCCCGGCGAACTCGACCGCAACCCGCGCCTTGCCGTCACCCACCACGAAGTGGATCGTCACGCCGTCCGGCGCGGTCTTGAGCGAGCCCTTCTCCACCATGCCGCCCAGACGCACGGTGCGCGTCGCAACGGGCGGCACCGCAACGATGTCGCTTGGAACATAGAAATAGCTCGCCTGGCTCTTGAGCGCCCAGGCCGCCAGGATGCCCGCCGAGAGAACGACGACCAGCGCGACCACAAGCAGCACGAGCCGCTGGTGCTTGGCCTTGATCGCGGCCATCAGCGCTTGCGGCTTTCGTCCCGGCGCTTCTCGGCACGGCGCATGGAGAGCCACGACCAGGCGATCATGCCCAGCGTCCCGAGCACGCCGACGGCATATGCGGCCAGAACGAAGTCCCATTGATCCAGCGCCTCGCGCATGTCACGCCAGTGCCTCGAAAGGGTCGGATACCATGGCCTTGCGCCGCAGCCGCGCCTCGGCCTGCGCATCGGCGAGGATCGCCCGCATGCGCGCGAGGACGACGCCGGCGAAGATCAGCGTGAAGCCGATCGCCGCGGCGAGCAGCGGCCACAGGAACGCGGCATCGATCGCCGACTTGCCCATTGTGATGCTCGGCGGCTGGTGCAGCGAATTCCACCACACCACCGAGCGGTTGATGATCGGCACGTTGATGGCGCCGACGATCCCGAAGATCGCCGCCACGCGCCCATTGCCACCGTCGCGCCGCGCGACGTCGGACAAGGCGATGTAGCCGAAGTAGAGGAACAGCAGCACCAGCATCGACGTCAGACGACCGTCCCACACCCACCAGGTGCCCCAGGTCGGACGTCCCCAGATCGAGCCGGTGACCAGGCAGATCGCAGTGAACACCGCGCCGGGCACGGCCGCCGCGCGCGCGGCGATCGCGGCAAGCGGATGACGCCAGACCAGCTCGGTTACGCTTGCGCCGGCGATGGTCATCCACCCCGCCATGCCCAACCAGGCGGCAGGCACGTGCAGGAATAGAATCCGCACCGTCTCGCCCATCAGGCGATCGGCCGGCGCACCCAGCAGTCCGTAAGCAAGGGCACCCGTCGTCACGGCCAGCCCGAGCCCGAGACAAAGCGGCGTCAGCCAGCGCGCGAATCGCAGAAAACGGGCTGGATTGGCAAGGCCGTGCATGACAGACGCGCTTCTACTCGCACCCGGCGGGGCCGCAAGGATAACTTGCGGATGCCGAGCCGCGGCTTGAGGGCAAGCCATACCAGCCCTGCCAGCGGGATTACCGCCCGATCAACCGCTGCGCCATCGCGTCGGCCACCACGTCAGGCGTCCGCCCGCTGCTGGCCGCCTCGTTCCAGATCGCGTGCAGACGACCCGGGATGGCCTCGACCGCCTCGTGCACCTGGGCGACGTCGCACGCATGCCCATCGCGCCGGGCAAGGTACTCGAGGGTTACCGCGATGATGCCGCCCCCGTTGATCACGTAGTCGGGCGTATAGAGGATGCCGCGCGCCGCCAGCTTGGCGCCGTGCTCCGCCCGCGCAAGCTGGTTGTTGGCTCCGCCCGCCACGATCGGCGCCTGGAGCCGCGCGATGCCGTCGTCATCCAGGATCGCGCCGAGCGCATTGGGGCTGAACACGTCGCAGGCAACATCCATGATCGCGTCCGCGGACACGGTCTCGGCGCCAAGTTCGCCGGCCAGAGCCGCGGCGCGCGTGGCATCGACATCGGCGAGCGTCAGCTTGGCCCCGGCTTGCGCCAGCAGGCGCGCGGCGCCGCCGCCGACACTGCCGGTGCCCTGGACGGCGACATGCACGCCTTCGACCGAATCGCGCCCGAGCTTCTGGAGCACCGCCGCCTTGATGCCGAGGTAGACGCCCTTGGCGGTGAACGGCCCCGGGTCCCCACCCGCCGCAGTGCTGTCGGCGGCCGGCAGACCGGTGACGAACGGCGTCCGACGTGAGATCGCCACCATGTCGGGCTCACCCATGCCGACGTCCTCGGCGGTGATGTAGCGTCCGCCGAGCGACTGGATCGCGTCCCCGAAGGCGGAGAGCAGTTCGGGCGACTTGCGCCGGTCGGGTCCTGCCAGGATCACCGCCTTGCCGCCACCCATCGGCAAGCCGGCCATGGCGTTCTTGTAACTCATGCCGCGCGAGAGGCGCAGCGCATCGCGAAGCGCCTCTTCCGGCTGCGCGTAGTGCCAGAAGCGCGTCCCGCCGGCGCCAGGCCCCAGATGCGTGGAATGCAGCGCGATGATCGCCATCAGGCCGCTGGCGCGATCGTGGAAGACGTGCACGCCTTCGTGCGCATCGAAATCGGCTTGCGTCCAAAATGCCGTCACGGCTCATCCCCATCTGCGGACCATGCGCTCAGATCTCGGGGAAAATGGGGCGACCGATGGGGTTCGAACCCACGACCTCCGGTACCACAAACCGGCGCTCTAACCAACTGAGCTACGATCGCCACAACCCCGGCGCGCATGCCGGAGCCGGCGCCTTAGGGTAACGCGAACGACCGCTGCAAGCAGCGATCGATGCGGGAGCGCGCCTTCGCACAAGGCACTCGATCTTGCAAAGCAAAAGTTGAACATGGCTCAGTGCCGCGCAACATTGTTTCGCACCGGCCTGCGGGCCATCCTCGAGCCTCGCGAATCGCCTTCATCATTTCAGGTCCGCGCACGACATTGCACGGCCGGCCCGCTCGCCTATGTCTTATGCCATGTTGGCTCCAGGCGAATCATCTGCCGAACTGCTGCTTCGCCACGGTATGCAGCGCGTCCCCTCGCAGCGCCTGGAGCTGTTCATCAAGCGCGGGTTTCTCTCCACCGAAGAGTGCGCGGTGCTGATCGACCTGATCGAGGCGGAGCGCCGTCCCTCGACGATCGCCAATCACAATGGCGACCACCTGTTCCGCACCAGCGAGACCTGCGACCTGCACCACGATCATCCCGCCGTTGCCGCGCTCGACCGGAAATTCGCCGAGATCTCGGGCATCGACCCGGCGTATGGCGAGCGCCTGCAAGGCCAGCGGTACGAGGAAGGCCAGGAGTTCAAGGCGCACACCGACTACTTCGAGCCGGAGCATGCCGACTATCAGACCTACTGCGCGGTGTCCGGACAGCGGACCTGGACGTTCATGGTGTACCTCAACACCGTCGATGCCGGCGGGGCGACGCGGTTCAAGGTGATCGACAAGATCGTCCAGCCCGAGCGTGGCAAGCTGCTTGCCTGGAACAACCGGCGGCCCGACGGCAGCCTCAACGCGGCGACGCTCCACCACGCCATGAAGGTGCGCAAGGGTCGCAAGTACGTGATCACCCGCTGGTATCGCGAGCGCCCTTGGGGATAACGGCGCGAGCCGGCTCGGCGCCGGCTCGCCATCGCTTAGCGCTTCGGCGCGGCAACCACGGCGCAGGCGATCCGATCGCCCGCATCGCCCGAGGGCTGCGTCTTGTAGTCGTCGGGCTTGGCGTGGATAACCAGGGCCGAGCCATCCGCGTCGGCCAGCGAGGTCGCGCCGCTGGCCAAGGTCACGCCCGTGTTCAGCAGTTCGGTCTTGAGCATGCCATTCGCGCCGACGTGCGCGTTGGGCATGTCGCCGCCGTGGTGGCTGCCGGTGACCAGCAGGCCATGCTGGGGGTTGCCCGCAGTGAAGTGCGCGCCGGCGGTGGTGAACTTCTGCTTGGCATCGCACATCCCTTTCTCGTGGAAGTGGAAGCCGTGCTGGCCAGCGGGCAGGCCCTTTAGGTCCGTCGAAACCAGGACGCCGCCCGGCGTGTCCTGGAGCATGACCATGCCGAGCGTCTTGCCGTCCGCGCCGATCATCGGGACATGGATCATCGGGGCACCGGTCGACGTGGCAACCTTGTGCGCGGCGCCGTGCTGCGCCGCGCCCTGCTCGTCCGCGAAAGCCGGGACGGCACTCATCACGACGAAGGCAGCGCCGAGGGCGAGAGCGGTACGGTTCATCGGAGATCTCCTTGTCACGCGAAACTGCGCGGGTGCGTTCGCGCGTAGAACGAAGGCGGAGTAGGCCAAGTTCCATGGCAAAGCATGATGTGGGCCCGGCGCCCCACCGCGTGCTCTCTTTCATGGCTACTGGCTTCCAAAGCAGCGCGGATGGGTGACCTGCGCGTTTGTACGGGTGCCGCTTGTTAGCGCTCGTTAGCCCTGTGGTGGGACCATCGCATCATGATCACCGCAGGACACCTCGCCATGGCCGCTCCACTCCGCAACCTGCATGTTCCGCCTGCGCCCAAAGAGCGGCGCGGCGACACTCGACAGGCCCTCCGCGGCTTAGCAACGCTTTCGCAGGCCGGTGTCGAACGATGCGAAGCAGCCCTGAGCGACGTCTCGCCCTACGGCTGCTGCGTGGCCATCACGGGCGAGTGGCTGCGGCCCGGCCACTTCGTCACGATCACGCTGCCCGGCATGCGCCCGCTCAGCGCCATCGTGCGCTGGGCGCATTCGGGGGCCGCCGGGCTCGAACTGCTCCAGCGCCTGGCATGCGACGAACCGGAGTGGGTAGCGCTGATCGACTGATCTGCCACCATCTCAGTCCCGAAAACAGGAAAGGGCGGCCCCTTTGCGGAGCCGCCCTTCTTGTTTGCCTTGAAGCCGATCCTGTGAGGGATCAGGACTTCTTGAGCGAGAGCCCGCCGAAGCGCTTGTTGAACTGAGCGACGCGGCCACCATCCTGAAGCTGAGCCTTGCCGCCGGTCCAGGCCGGGTGCGAGGTCGGGTCGATGTCGAGCACCAGCGTGTCACCCTCAGAGCCCCAGGTCGAGCGAGTCTGGAAGGTGGTGCCGTCGGTCATCTGCACCGTGATCGTGTGGTAGTCGGGATGCGTATCGGCCTTCATCGTCGTGAACTCTCTTCGCTGGGCCGGTTCCGACCGGCCTGCCTTCGGAAAGCGGGGCGCTTAGCTGCGATCCGCTGAAAAAGCAAGATCAACCGTCGGCGATCATCGCGGTGAAGTTCACCTCGCAGGTCACCTTGTCCTCGATCGACGCCTTGCCCCAGAACTTGCATACCCGTGAGCGCTTCTGCACGAAGCCCGCGCGCAAGGTCAGCAAGTGCCCGGGCTCCACGGGAGCGCGGAACTTGGCTTCCTCGATGGCCATGAAATAGACCAGCTTGCCAGTGCCGGCGAGACCGAGGTTCTCCACGGCCAGAATGCCCGCAGCCTGCGCCAGCGCCTCGATCTGGAGGACGCCCGGCATGATCGGCCGGCCGGGGAAATGGCCCTGGAAAAACTCCTCGTTGAAGCTCACCGCCTTGACCGCATGGATCTCCTCCTCGCTGACCGACACCACTCGATCGACGAGCAGCATCGGGTAGCGGTGAGGCAGGGCCGCCAGGATCTTGGCGTGGTCGTAGGCGGTGGCTTCGGTCACGGGGCGTCTCTTTTCGATCAGCGGCCGGTCTGCTTGCGACCGGTGGTAGCAGCGGGCGCCGCGGCCGCCGGAGCGGCAGTCGCCGCCTGACCCTGCTGCGCCTGCTGCTGACGCGCCTCACGCGGGAGCCAGCCGGCGGGCGGCACGATCTGCGCCGAGGGCAGCAACGTGTTCAGCTCGTTCAGCACGTCCTGGTTCAGGTTGTAGGCGTTGTTGTTCACCGCCACGATCGCCTGCGGATTGAGCAGCAGCGAAACCTTCTTCTTCGCCATCGCGCTCTTGACGGCTTGGTCCAGCTTGTCCTCGACCTGCTCGGTCACATAGGCGCGCGAGAGGGCAACGGGCTGGAGGATGCGCTGCAGTTCGGCCTGGCCGGACTCCTGCAGCTGCTGGATAGTGGCGGCCTGCTGCTCGAGCGAAGCCTGGTTGGCCTTGCCGCCCTGGCGGTCGGCGTTGAACTTGTCGGCCAGCGGCTTGAGCTGAGCATTCAGCGCGTTGCCGCGCGAGGTCGCCTGGTCGATCTGCGCCTTGTAGGTCGTCTGGCGCTGCGTCTCGGCGGTCTTGAACGCGTTCGAGTTGGCGATCACCGCGTCGAGATTGGCGACGGCGATGCCTTGGACGACGGTGCCGCTATCCTGCGCGAGCGCCGGCTGCGCCACGCCGGCGCCGAACATCAGGCTCGCCGCAGCGGCGGTCTTGAGGATGTGGTTCATCAGAATTGCGTTCCCACGTTGAAGTTGAAGGGTTTTGTGTCGTCGCCGTCCTGTTTGACCAAGACCTTGGAGAAGTTGATGCGGAACGGCCCGAACGGCGAGTTCCAGTTCACGCCGATGCCGACCGAGACGCGCGGCTTCCAGGTATCGCCGACGTAGGATTCCTGGAACGGGAAGATTGTCTGCCCAATCGCATCGGCGCCGATGGTGCAACCCGCTGAGGGAGCGGGAGCAGCCGTCCCATTACCGCTGACGACAGTCTGGGTGGTGCCACAGGTCTGAATGAACTGACGATTTCCGCTGCTGTCCAGTTGCGGGATCGTCTGCGTATCACGGAAGTCGGTTTGCGCCTGATTACGAAGCGGATTGCGCGTACCGAATACCGATCCCGCGTTGACGAAGAGAGAGGGGCGCAGGCCGAGTTCACGTGCGCCGGAACCCAGCGGTATCTCGAGTTCCGCCTTGGCCAGATAATAGTATCTGCCGCCGAGAGCGTCATCGGTCCAGTCGCGCCGCCTGGTCGAGAGCACGTCGGTCCCAGGCTGACCGGTGGCAGGATCGATAGCCGGTGCCACGATCGCGGCACGGGAGAGAACATTGCCGTCCGCATCGACATAAGGCTTGCGCAGTACCCGCGGGCCAACGCCGCGGATGTCGAAGCCGCCGATCTGCGGCTCGCCCAGGTAGAAGCGGTCATTGATGCGGATGTCGTCACCGTTGAGCGACTTGATCGCACCGCCCTCTGCCGAGAGCGAGAAGATGAAGCCTTTGCCCAGGTTGGTGAACTTCGACGCGTTCGCGCGCAGACGCGCATACTTCACGTCGCCACCCAGACCCGCGACATCCCCATTGATCGCGGCGGTGATGCCGCGGGTTGGCCGAACGCGGTTGTCCAGCGTATCGTAAATCAACGACAAGCCAACAATGGAACTCAGCCGCTTGCCGATGGCATCGCAGAGATAGCGGCCAGCCAACAGCGGGTCGCAAGTACGATTGGGCGGATTCAGGCGATCCGAGTAGAACGTGCCCTCGTCCAGCGACACGTCGTCGTAGTTCAGCGTGTAGCTGGCGACAGCCGTCAGGTACTCGGTCAGCGGCACACCGGCGCGGACCTGGAAGCCTGTCGTCGTCTGCTTGTACGTCGTGTCGCGATCGTTGTTGTTGTAGTTAAAGCTGTTCAAGTCGCGGCGATAGACGTTGACGCCCAGCGAGACGTTCTTGTCGAACACGTACGGCTCGGTGAAGCTCGCCTCGACGCTCTTGGAGAAACGCGAGTAGCTGCCGGACAGGCCGACCGTCTGCCCACGCCCACGGAAGTTGCGCTGGCGGATCGAGGCCTGGAAGATGAAGCTTTCGAGTGACGAGAAACCGGCGGAAAGCTGGAGTTCACCCGTCGGCTTTTCCTCGACGTTGGCTTCCAGGATGATCCGGTCTTCCGAAGCGCCGGGCTTCTGCTCGACCTCGAACTTCTCCTGGAAGTAGCCGAGCGACTTGATGCGGTTGGTCGAGCGCTTGACCTGCAGCGAGTTGAACGCGTCGCCCTCGGCCAGCCGGAACTCGCGGCGGACGACCTTGTCCTGCGTCAGCGTGTTGCCGTTGACGTCGATCCGCTCGACATAGACGCGCGGCGCCTCCGCGATGACGAAAGTCAGACCCATGGTGAGGTCTTCCTTGTTGCGATCGTAGTTCGGCCGCACGTCGGCGAAGGCATAGCCGAACGCACCGGCGGTGTCGTTCAGCTGCTCGATCGTGTCCTCGACCAGCTTGGCGTTGTACCAGTCGCCCTGCTTCATCGGCAGGCGGGCGGCGAGCTTCTCGGAGTCGAAGTCACGCAGCTGGCTGTCGACCTTGACCTCGCCGAACTTGTAGCGCTGGCCTTCCTCCACCACGTAAGTGATGATGAAGTCCTTCTTGTCCGGCGTCAGCTCGGCCACGGCGGAGACGACGCGGAAGTCGGCATAGCCCTGCGTCAGGTAGAACTGGCGCAGCTTCTGCTGGTCGAACGCCATGCGGTCTGGATCGTAGCTCGTGGTCGAGCTGAAGATCTTGGTGAGGCCGGTGGTCTTGGTGACCATCTCGCCGCGCAGCTCGCCATCGGAGAACTTGTCGTTGCCGATGATGTTGATCTGGCGGACCTTGGACTTGTCGCCCTCGGTGATCTCGAAGACGATGTCGACGCGGTTCTGGTCGAGCATGACCATCTTCGGCTCGACCGTCGCGGCGTAGCGACCCTGGCGCTTGTAGAGCTCGATGATGCGAGCCACGTCGGCGCGGACCTTGGAGCGGGTGAAGATCTGGCGCGCGGCGACCTTGATCTCCGGCAGGATCTTCTCATCCTTGATGCGCTTGTTGCCTTCAAGGATGATGCGGTTGACGACCGGGTTTTCCTTGACCTGGATCGTGACGATGCCGGCATCCTGCGTCACCTGGACGTCCGAGAACAGCTCGGTCTCGTAGAGATCCTTCAGCGCCTGGTCGGCCGCCGCGGACGTGTAGGTCTGGCCGGCGCGCAGCTTGACGTAGGAGAGCACCGTTTGCGGCTCCAGGCGCTCGGCCCCGGTCACGCGGATGGTCTGGATCGTCGGCCCTTGCGCCTCGGGAGCGGGTGCCGCTGCGGCAGCCGGGGTGCGGGCAGCAGGCGTGCGAGCCGGGGTCTTGGCCGGAGCACGCGTCGGAGCGGTCGCCGACGCGCTTGGAGAAGCGGCGGGTGCGGCCTGGGCGAATGCCACTCCGGGCAGTGCCGTCAGTCCCGTGGTCCCCAGGAGCGCCACGGCCACCCGCGAGGCGCGGCGCGCCCTGTTGCGACCGGCGACGCCGCTGCGAACCATTTCCCATCCCATCATCAACGCCAATCCCGTAAGCGCCTGCGCGCAAAGTGGTCGATCTCAACCCCCGGCCGGCTATCGGTCGAGCCGATAGACACGAACCAAACACAATCGCCGCCCTCTGCCCGATGGACGAAATCCGATCAAGCAGCCATTCCGGGCGCGATCGCCCACCTCAGTGATAATGCCGCCGCTATCCCCCGAAAATCGGCAGCGATACAATGTCGTTGATCGTCACGATCAGCATCAGCGTGAGCACGAGCGCGACGCCGGTACGCACCGCCCATTCCTGACTCCGCAAATCGAGAGGCTTCCGGCGTACCGCTTCAGCCGCATAGAAAGCCAGGTGACCGCCATCGAGGCCCGGAATTGGCAGGATGTTGATGAATGCCAAGTTAATCGAGATCAGCGCCGCGAACTGCACGAACTGAAGCCACCCCAGGCTCAACTGCTCGCCCGAATACTTGGCGATCTTGATCGGCCCGCCCAATTCCTTCACCGAACGCTCACCGGTGATGATCTGCACGATGCCGGTCACCATCATGCGCATCACGCCGAAGCTCTGCTCGACACCCAGCGTCACGGCTTCACCGGGCCCGACGGGCACGACCTTGCCCACGCCCCCGGCGATGCCGATCCGCCCGACCCTCGCCTCGTTGCCGAAGCGATCCTTCTCCAAGGCGCTGGCAACCTTGACCGACAGGATCACCGTCTGCTCGCCGCGCTTCACGGCGATCGGTACGGTGCGCCCCGGATAAGGAACGACGTACTGCGGGATTTCGTTGAAGTTCTCGATCCGCTCGCCACTCACTGCGACGATCCGATCACCGACCTGCATGCCCGCGGCCTGGGCCGGAGAGTTCTGCGCGAACGCCTGAACCTCGGGGACCGCGACCAGACGGCCATAGGTGAAGTTGAACGCCGCGAAGATCAGCACGGCGACAATCAGGTTCGTCAACGGCCCCGCCAGCACCACCAATGCGCGTTGCCACAGCGGCTTGGCGTGGAAGGTCTGCGCGCGCTCGGCCGGCGTGAGACCATCCTGGCCCGGCGCCGGAGCGCTGGCCGGGTTCATGTCGCCGGCGAACTGGACATAGCCGCCCAGCGGCAACGCAGAGAGCTTCCAGCGGGTGCCGCGCTTGTCGGTGAAGCCCGCGAGTTCCTTGCCGAACCCGACCGAAAATGCGTCCGCCTTGATGCCGAACAGCCGGCCGACGAGGTAGTGGCCCAATTCGTGGAGCACGACGAGCGGGCCGAGCACGAGCAGGAAGCCAATCGCCATCGTCAGCATCGAAGGGGAACCCATCATGCCAGCGCCTCCGTCAACTCACGCGCACGAATGCGCGCCTCGCGATCGACCGCGAAGACATCGGACAGGCACGCCGGCGCCGGCGCGGCATAGGAGCTGAGAACATTCTCCACCTCTGCCGCGATCCGTGTGAATGCAATCTGACCAGAGAGGAACGCGGCCACCGCTATCTCATTGGCGGCGTTGAGAACTGCAGGCGCAGCCCCGCCCACTTCCGCTGCCTGGCGGGCGAGCCTGGTGGCAGGGAAACGCACCTCGTCAGGCGCGCGGAAGGTCAGCTCGCCGATGGCGGCAAGGTCTAGCGGCGGCATCGGCGTCTCCATACGCCGCGGCCAGGCGAGCGCCGAGGCGATCGGCACGCGCATGTCGGAGGGGCCCAGCTGCGCGAGCGTGGAGCCATCGCGATACTCGACCATCGAGTGCACCACCGACTGCGGGTGGACGATGATCCGCAAGGCATCGAGGCCAACGGGGAACAAGTGGAAGGCCTCGATCAGTTCGAGACCCTTGTTGAACATCGTGGCCGAATCGACGCTGATCTTGGCGCCCATGTCCCAATTGGGATGCTTCACCGCCTCGGCCGGAGTGGCGACTGCAAGGCGCTCGGCCGACCAGTCACGGAACGGCCCGCCGCTTGCGGTCAGGGTGATCGAGCGGACGTCGGACGGATCGTTGCCGGCCAGGCACTGGAAGATGGCGTTGTGCTCGGAGTCGACCGGCAGCAGCACCGTGCCGCAGCGGCGCACGGCGGCGGTCATGACCTCGCCCGCCGAAACCAGCGCCTCCTTGTTGGCGAGCGCGACCACCCTGCCCTGCTCGATCGCGGCCATGGTCGGCGCGAGACCGGCGCAGCCAACGATGGCCGCGAGCACGACATCAGCCGGGCGCGATGCGGCCTCGACCAGCGCTTCCGCCCCTGCAGTCGCCTCGATCCCCGATCCGGCGAGCGCGTCCCGCAACTCGGCAAGGCAGCTCTCGTCGGCGACCACGGCGACCTGCGCCCGGAACTCGCGCGCAAGCCTGGCCAGTTCGCCGGCCTGGCAATTGGCGGTCAGCGCGACGACGTTCCAGTCATCGCCATTGCGCCGGATCAGGTCGAGGGTGGAGGCGCCGATCGAGCCGGTCGCGCCTAAAATGGAAATCGATCGTGTCATGAAAGCGTGGATAGCCGGGCAATGATGAAGATCGTCCCGAATACCACCAGCACGGACAACAAGCCATCGACCCTGTCAAACAGGCCTCCATGCCCCGGCAGCAGCTTGCCCGAATCCTTCACCCCGGCGCTGCGCTTCATCCAGCTTTCGAAGAAGTCTCCGGCCTGCGCCACCACTGCCACGGCAAGGCCCATGCCGATCAGCTCCACCGGACTCGCGGCGATCGAGACGGCCGTGATCTGCGCATCGGGCGCGGCGGCGAGGATGCGACCGGCGTTCGCCAGCACGATCCAGATGACCAGCGTGGCGCCGATGACCCCGCCCAGCAGCCCAGCCCAGGTCTTGGACGGGCTGATCCGCGGTGCGATCTTTGGTCCACCGAGCGCGCGTCCCATGAAGTAAGCGCCGACATCCGTCCCGATCACCGCGCCGACGATCAGCAGCACCAGCGCGATCCCGGCCGGCTCCTGCCGCACCTGAATCAGGATGGCGCTGGCGATGCCGCAGTAGATCGCCCCAGCCGAGCGCCACCAGTTGCGTGAAATGCCCGGAGCCTTGAACTGCAGCACCAGGGTGCTCCATTCGAACCAGACGCCGATGCCGATGATCAGCACGAACACGGTCCAGGCCATGCCGCCCAACCACAGCGCGGTGCCAGAGACTACCAGCATCACCAGCGCGGTCAGCGCGCGCTTGGGCAGGTCGGCATTGCGCAGCCAGAACGGCACTGGCACCGATGGGCCATCGGCGCCAGGGTCGGGCCGGTCAGCGCCCGCCATAGCGCCGCTCGCGCATGGCAAAGGTGTCCATCGCCTCCTTCAGGTGGTCGGCGGTGAAGTCGGGCCAGAGCACCGGCGTGAAGATCATCTCGGCGTAGGCGACCTGCCACAGCAGGAAGTTCGACAGGCGTTCCTCGCCCGAAGTGCGGATCAGCAGATCGAGCGGCGGCAGGTCGGCGGTGTCGAGCTCGGCCGCGATGGTGTCGGGCGTGACCGGGCCTTTGGCCGCGGCGGCGGCGGCGGCGCGGGCGATCTCGTCATGCGAACCGTAGTTCAGCGCCACCGCCAGCGTCGTGCCGGTGTTTTCGGCGGTGCGGGCGATCGCGCGATCGATCATCTCGACGACGTCGGGCTTGAACGCCTTGTAGTTGCCGATGATCTTGAGCTTGACGCCGGCCTGCGCGATTTCCTCCAGGTCGGAGAGGATGAAGCGCTTCATCAGCGTCATGAGGTCGGAAACCTCGTCCTCCGGTCGGCGCCAGTTCTCGGTCGAAAAAGCGTAGATCGTCAGCGCCTCCAGCCCGAACTCGCGCGCGCCCTTTACGACGCGACGCACCGCCTCGACCCCGCGCTGGTGACCGAGCGCCCTGGGCATATGGCGCTTCTTGGCCCAGCGGCCGTTGCCATCCATGATGATGGCGATGTGGCGGGCCTTGGCGGGTTCGGCCTTGCTCATGCGGCAAGCCCGAGAGGGACCGCAAACACCGTCGTCGTCCCCGCGCAGGCGGGGAACCCGCTTGTTCTCTCCATGCTTCGCCCGCCGCAAGGAAGCGGGACGCGCGCCTGCGCGGGGGCGACGGGAAGTGACGCAGAGATCAAGCGAACGACGCCCGGCATCACTTGCCCAGGATGTCCTTCTCCTTGCGGACGAACTCGTCCTCGACAGCCTTGATCTGCTCGTCGGTCAGCTTCTGCAGCTCGGTCTCCAACCGCTTGCGGTCGTCCTCCGAGATCTCCTTCTTGTTCTCGTCGGCCTTGAGGTTGTCCATGCCATCGCGCCGCACGTTGCGGATCGCGACGCGCGCCTTTTCGGCATAGGAGCCAGCCAGCTTGGCCAGCTCCTTGCGGCGCTCCTCGGTCAGGTCGGGGATCGGCAGGCGCAAGGTGTTGCCGTCGTTGATCGGGTTGAGCCCCAGCCCTGCTGAGCGGATCGCCTTTTCCACCGGGCCGACGTTGCTCTTGTCCCAAACCTGCACCGAGATCATCCGCGGCTCGGGCACCGAGACCGAGGCGACCTGGTTCAGCGGCATCTGGCTGCCGTAGACGGTGACGGTGATCGGATCGAGCAGGTTGGCGCTCGCCCGCCCGGTGCGCAGCCCCGCGAGATCGCTGGCGAGCGCGTCGACGGCGCCCTTCATGCGGCGTTCGAGGTCCACCTTGTCGTACTTGGCCATGGTTCAGGCTCCCTTCTGGACGATCGTTGCGGTGCCCTCTCCGGCGAGCACGCGGGCCAAGTTGCCCTGCTCGCGGATCGAGAACACCACGATCGGAATCGCGTTGTCGCGGCACAAGGCCACGGCGGAGGCATCCATCACCTTCAGATTGTGGGCGAGGACGGTGTCGTAGTCGACCTGATCGTAACGCTGGGCGCTCGGATTGGTTTTCGGATCGGAGTCATAGACGCCGTCGACGCTGGTGCCCTTGAGCAGCGCGTCGCACCGCATCTCGGCCGCGCGCAAGGCGGCGCCGGAGTCGGTGGTGAAGTACGGCGCGCCAACGCCCGCGGCGAAGATCACCACGCGGCCCTTCTCGAGGTGCCGTTCGGCGCGGCGGCGGATCACCGGCTCGCAGACCTGGTCCATCTGCACCGCCGACTGCACGCGCGTCTCGACGCCCAGCTGTTCCAGCGCGTTCTGCATCGCAAGCGCGTTCATCACCGTCGCCAGCATGCCCATGTAGTCGGCTTGCGCGCGGTCCATGCCCTTGGCGGCGCCGGCCATGCCGCGGAAGATGTTGCCGCCGCCGATGACGAGGCAGATTTCGAGTCCCGTCTCCTTGGCCGCCTTCACTTCCTTCGCCATCTCGGCGACGAACTCGGGATCGATCCCGAACTGCTGGCTGCCCATGAGCACTTCGCCCGAGAGTTTCAGGAGGACGCGCTTGTAGGGGGATGCCATGGGGCCGATGTTCTCGCGAGGCTGGAGGTCGGTTGCGGCTTTAGGGAGACACGCAACGGTTGCCAAGGGGAGAGGTGCCTGGCGGCACTGATCCAGGCGAGCCCCTCTCCCCCTTGGGATCACGGCCCCATCGGTGGATCAGAGGGTGCGGTGCAGCTCCAGGTAGTCGCGCGGGATCCGGAGCGCCTGTGCCGCCACTTGAGTCTCGCGAAGGAAGAGCAGCAGACCCCACATCAGCAGCGCCAGGGCGACGATGAAGGTGCATGCGGCCACCAGTTGCAAGTCGGCCTTGGCGACTTCCTCCAGGAACAGCAGCGCAACCGTGGTGCCAATGAAGAGGCATGAAAGCACCAGCAGCCGGATCGCACTAGTGCTCAGCACCATTCTGCGGTCCACCAGGCGAATCTCGCTGACGACCATGTCATGCGCCGCTCCGCTCGTTGTGGTATGCAGGTCCTGCAAGATGCGCGAGCGATCGACGACCCGTCCCAGCCGAGTCGAGATCAGGTTGAGCATGTTGCCGATGGCAACCAGGACGAACACGGGTGCGAGCGCGAGCTGGATGGTTTGCGCGATCATTTCTTCGCAGTCTCGATCGAAGGAGAGAACCTCGGGGCAACCTTTTGCGGCATCATGTGCGCCGCCTCGGGTCAAATATCCAGATGACATCGTGCACTCGATCGCCTAAGGGCCCGCGCTTCCATCAGCGCGACAAAAGCGAAAGCGAGTGCATACCATGAACCTTAACGACATCAGAGACAACGCCGGAGCCCGTCACCGCCGCATGCGCGTGGGCCGGGGCATCGGCTCGGGCAAGGGCAAGACCTCGGGCCGCGGCCAGAAGGGTGCCAAGGCGCGCTCGGGCGTCTCGATCAACGGTTTCGAGGGCGGCCAGATGCCGCTCCACATGCGCATCCCGAAGCGCGGCTTCAACAACAAGAAGTTCGCCAAGGACTACGCAGAGGTCAACCTGGGCTTGGTCCAGAAGGCGATCGACGGCGGCAAGCTCGACATCTCGGGCACCGTCGACCACGCCGCGCTGAAGGCCGCTGGCCTGGCCCGTGGCGGCACCGACGGCGTGCGCCTGCTCGGCAAGGGTGAGCTGACCGCCAAGGTCGCGTTCTCGGTCGCCGGCGTCAGCGCCGGCGCGCGCGAGGCCATCGAGAAGGCCGGCGGCTCGGTCGCCCTGCCCGAGCCCGTGGCGCCCACCGGCAAGTATGCCGACAAGCCGCGCGGCAAGAACGCCGCCCGGGCAGCCAAGGCCTAAGCATCGAGTACACCGACGGCGCGGCGCTTTCCTTGTGGAGAGCGCCGCGCCGTCAAGTTGATGCGGGATTGCCGCGCGTCTCGAGACAACTATATGCGCTGTCTCGACCCCGCGAGGTTCGACAAGCGCGCCGGCCTGCGATAGAGCTGCCGGCAATTGCCTGACGAAACCTTGGGCGACCCGCACAGTTTAAGGCTTTCCCAGTCCGATGGCATCACGCGCCGACAACATCGCCAGCACTCTCAGCCTGGCCAACTTCTCCAAGGCGACCGAGCTCAAGAAGCGTATCTGGTTCACGGTCGGCGCGCTGATCGTCTTCCGCTTCCTCAGCTTCGTGCCGCTTCCCGGTGTCAATCCGCTGGTCCTGCAGTCGCTCTACGAGCAGACGCGCGGCGGCATTCTCGACATGTTCAACGCCTTCTCGGGCGGCGGCCTTGAGCGCATGAGCCTCATCGCGCTCGGCGTCATGCCCTACATCACGGCGTCCATCGTGGTGCAGCTCGCCGCCTCGCTCCACCCGGCGTTGATGGCGCTGAAGAAGGAAGGCGAGGCCGGACGCAAGAAGCTCAACCAGTACACCCGTTATGGCGCCGTCCTGCTGTGCGGCATCCAGGGCTATTTCGTCGCTCAGGGCCTCGAAGCCTATGGCGCATCCAGCGGCCTGCAGGCCGTCGTCGATCCCGGCATGATGTTCCGCATCGGCGCGGTGGTCAGCCTGATCGGCGGCACCATGTTCCTGCTGTGGCTGGGCGAGCAGATCACGAGCCGCGGCATCGGCAACGGCGTCTCGCTAATCATCATGGCCGGCATCGTCGCGCAGATGCCGACCTTCGTTTCCAACGTGATGAACCAGTATTCGGCCGGCGATACCGGCTCGATCACCATTGTGCTGCTGGTCGTGCTGATCGTGGCGATGATCCTGTTCATCTGCTTCATGGAACGCGCGCAGCGCCGCCTGCTGATCCAGTATCCCAAGCGCGCGACGCAGCGCGGCATGATGCAGGCGGACCGCAGCCACCTGCCGCTCAAGATCAACACCGCGGGCGTAATCCCGCCGATCTTCGCCAGCTCGCTGCTGCTGCTGCCGCTGACGATCACCCAGTTCGCCGGCAACTCGCTCTCGCCCGATTCGAAGATGGGCCAGGCGGTTGTCGCGCTCAACCAGTACCTGGGCCACGGCAAGCCGCTCTACATGCTGCTCTACGCCGCCGGCATCATCTTCTTCTGCTTCTTCTACACGGCGGTCGTCTTCAATCCGGAGGAGACTTCGGAGAATCTGAAGAAGAACGGCGGCTTCATCCCCGGCATCCGCCCGGGCAAGAACACCGCGACGTACCTGGACTACGTGCTGACGCGCATCACCGTGATCGGTGCGATCTACCTTACGATCGTCTGCGTTCTGCCCGAGTACTTCCTCTCGCAGACCGGCCTGCCCTTGCTGTTCATGGGCGGCACCAGCCTGCTGATCGTCGTCAACGTCACCGTCGACACGATCACGCAGATCCAGTCGCACTTGCTGGCCCACCAGTATGGCGACCTCATCAAGAAGGCCAAGCTGAAGGGCCGGTTGCGCTAAGCGGCATCGCGCTTCCGCAAAGGGCGATTGCGCCGGGCGTCATCAGCCTGCAAGAATGGCGCAAAGTTTGGGATCAGGGGGATACTAGGCGTGAACATCATCCTGCTGGGGCCGCCGGGTGCGGGCAAGGGAACGCAGGCACAGCGCCTCGTTGATCGGCGCGGCATGCGCCAACTTTCCACCGGCGACATGCTGCGCGCCGCCGTCAAGGCCGGCACGCCGATCGGTCTGCAAGCGAAAGAAGTGATGGATCGCGGCGAGTTCGTCTCCGACGCCATCGTCTCGGGCCTGATCGGCGAGGAGCTCGACATGATGGGGCCGCAAACCGGCGCGATCTTCGACGGCTATCCCCGCACCGCCGCACAGGCCGAGTCGCTTGACGTCATCCTCGCCGAACGTGGCCGCAAGCTCGACCACGTGATCGAACTCGACGTGAACGAGGATGCGTTGGTGGAGCGCATTACCGGCCGCTTCACCTGCGCCACGTGCGGCAAGGGCTATCACGACACGTTCGAGAGGCCTCATGTCGAAGGCACCTGCGACAAATGCGGCGGCCATGAGTTCAAGCGTCGCCCTGACGATAACGCCGAAACGGTGCGCACCCGCATGGCCGAGTATCGCGCGAAGACGGCGCCGATCCTGCCAATCTACGAGGCTCGCGGCATCGTCGCCAAAGTCGACGGCATGGCCGACATGGACGAGGTGACGGCGGCCATAGAAGGCATTCTCGGCGCCTAGGATCGCCGGACGACGCCGCCCGCAGTTGCGGGCGCGCTGTATGGGGACTGTCTGAATCCAGTGTGCGCACGCTCTCGGTGTCGAACGCGCTTGACGTAGAGAACCACGCTGGCCGGAGCGGGCGGCTTGCCGCAACTCCGACATACCAGCGGAGGATCGCAAGGGCATCAGGCCGATAAGGCAAGCGCGCGGTGCTGACGGCGCGCCCTAAGCAGTCGCGAAACGCTTGTGACCTCGATTCACGATGATACTATCCGATCCGTATTGAAATACGTCAGCGGGCGCGTCGTGCCGGGCCGACATGCGGGAGGGTACATGGCCGTCAAGCTGATCCTGCTTCTATCAAGGCACCCCGCGTTCGCCCCATCTGACTTTTCCGCGAATTGGGTGGCTGACGCCTTCGACCGCAACGAGGCTGTCGGCGGACCGGTCAGGCATCTGCACAATCGCGCTGTGGAAGGCGATGCTCCTATCGAAAACGCGCCACCCGCTGCGTTCGATGCGGTGGACGAATTGTGGTTTGAGGATGAAGCAGCGTTGGACGCCTGGCTGTCGGCGGGCGGGGCCGGTCAGGCCTGGCTGGATAAGGCACGTCGGCTACTTCAAGAACCGCCATCGGCAATCGCGGGTCGTGCGAGACTTGTCTGGGAGCGGGACGACACGGGCAGGAACCTAGGCCCGGACCCCATCAAGATCGTTACTTTGCCCACCCGCGCTTCTGGCATGTCCGCTCAGGAATTTGTCGACCACTGGATCGATGTTCACTCCGTCCTGGCGCTAAAGGGACCAGGCACACGCTCCCGGCTCAAGCGGCTGGAGAACTGCCCCGCTGCCCTGCCTCTACCGGATTACCTATCTCGGTCCCGGTACGACGGCGCCGGTGCGATCGAGTTCGAGAGCCGTGCCGACCTGGCCGCGGAATTCGCCTCGGATCATTACCGCCAGGTCATGGCCCCCGACGAGCCACGCTTCACCGATATCCAGCGGTCCTGTGCGGTCATGGTCGAGCCGATATCGATCATCGACTGAACTCCCCGCCGGACCGTTCGGCTCGGCATAAGCTGCAGCCGGTCGAAGCCGCTCAGTACAATCCACCCTGCTCCTGGACGAAGTCGCCCGGCTCACTCTCGACCTTCGGGCGCGAGGCGGCGATACGGTCCGCCTGCGCACCGCGGATCTCGGCGATCAGGGCGTCACGCTTGCGGGTAAATTCATCCTGCGCGGTGTAGCGCTTGGGTTCGGTGTCGGGCTTGAACGCCTCCCAGATGATCGAGGACTTGGGATCGTCGCTGGGTTCCGCGCCCATGACCTGCTTGCCGCTCACCCGGTCGATCCGGACCATGCGGATGCCGGCGGGCGCGATGAAGGGCTGGCGGCTCCAGCGATCCTTGGTGGCGAGCACGACCTGCTTGAAGATCGGCGCGGCGATGCGGCCGCCTTGCGCATAACCGCCGAGCGAGCGCGGGTTGTCGTAGCCGAGATAGACGCCCGCCACGTAGTCCTGAGAGCCGCCCACGAACCACACGTCGGTGGGGCCGGAGGTGGTGCCGGTCTTGCCGAACAGCGGCAGCTTGAGGTCGCGCAGCGTCACCGCCGTGCCGCGGGTGACCACGCCCTCCAGCATGTGGACGGTCTGGTAGGCGGTCGCCGGATCGAGCACCTGCTTGCCGCGACGCGCCAGGCGCGGCATCGGCTTGCCGTCCCATTCGGGCATGTTGCAGCTCATGCAGCGGCGGTCGTCGCCGCGCCAGATGACCTTGCCATTGCGGTCCTGCACGTAGTCGATCAGCGAGGCATTGAACTGCACGCCGTTGTTGGCGAGCGCCGCGTAGGCGTTGACCATGCGGCCTACCGTCGTTTCGCCCGCGCCGAGCGCGAAGGAGAGATAGGCCTTGTAGTCGCCGATGCCGACGTTGTGGAACGTCTTGATGACCCGCGGCATGCCGGTGTCGTTGGCGATGCGGACCGTCATCAGGTTGCGCGATTGCTCCAGGCCCCAGCGCATCGTGTGCGACCCGCCGCCGCCGCCGCCGAAGTTGCGGAAGCATTTGTTGCCCAGCGCCGCGCCCTGGTAGACGCAGAAGGTACCGTCGAGCACCTGCGTCGCCGGGGTCATGCCGTACATGAGGCCGGTCGCATAGACGAACGGCTTGATGGTGGAACCCGGCTGACGCATCGCCTGCGTCGCGCGGTTGAACGAGCCCAAACCGCTGTCGAACCCACCCTGCATCGCCAGGATGCGGCCGGTGGCGGGCTGCTCGATCACCATTCCGCCCGACACTTCGGGGATCGAACGCACGGCATAAGTGCCCGAGTTGATCGGCGCTGCCGCGATCACATCTCCGGCGCGGACCTTGTCGGGAATTCCGGTCAGTTCGGCCGTGCTGCCGTCCGTGAAGCCGATCTGCCCCGAACTGCCGCTGCGTGAGATGACGACGCCGATGCGCCAGTCCTTGTAGTCGATCGTCAGGTTGGAGACGATCAGCTGCGTCTGCCAGGTGTCGAGATCGTCGATATGCGCCAGCGGTCCCACCCAGCCCCGATTGCCATGATAGCGCAGCAGCCCTGCACGCAGCGCGTCGCGCACCGCGTTCTGCATGGTCGTGTCGAGCGAAGTGCGTACCCAAAGACCGCCGGCATAGACGCTGAGCGGTCCATCCTCGGCATTCTCGCCGAAGCGATCGATCAACCGACGGCGGGTTTCCTCGACGAAGTAGCCGATCGAGGGATCGTAGCGCTCGGCGCGACGCGGTTTTAGGCCGAGCGGCAAGCCCTTGGCCTCGGCGGCGGCCGCTGGCGTCGCCCAGCCATTGGCGACCATCTGGTCGAGCACGTAATTGCGCCGGGCAATTGCCATGTCCTCGAACTTCTTGCGGCCGTAGCGCTCCGGCGCCTTGGGCAGGATGGCCAGGAACGCGGCTTCGTGCAGGTCGAGCTGGTCGACGTCCTTGTCGAAGTAGGCGCGCGCGGCGGCCTGGACGCCGAAGCTCTGCCGACCCAGCGGGATCTCGTTGAGGTAAAGCTCCAGGATCTGCTGCTTCGACAGCGCCGATTCGATACGCCGCGCGACAATCATTTCCTTGAGCTTGCGGGTGACCGAATACTCGTCGCCGATGAGGATGTTCTTGGCGACCTGCTGGGTAATCGTCGACCCGCCCTTGGCGCGTCCGCCCGATCCGAGCTTGGACGCGTAGTCGACAACCGCGCCCAGCAGGCCAGTGTAGTCCACGCCGCCGTGCGTCCAGAAGGTCTTGTCCTCGGCGGCGAGATAGGCGTCGATGAGCTGCTTGGGGAAGTCGACGAAGCGCAGCTGCACGCGCCGTTCGCGGGCATAGCTGTAGGCGATCTGCCCATCGATTCCGCGCACCATGGTGGGCAACGGTGGCTGATAATCGGCCAGCTTGTCGGTGGAGGGCAGGTCCTTGGTGAGGATCGCCCAGAAGGCGCCAAGCCCCACCAGCCCTGCCAGCACCACGTAAGAGAACCGCCGCAGCCACGGCCGACGGCGCCACGCCGCTCCCATCGAGCGGAACACGCCGCCGCCCTCGCGACGAATACGATAAGTCACTTCCCCAGTGTCTGGGTCCGCTTCGGGTCCGGCCGGCTCGCTCATTGCGCGCGTCCTCTAGCACGGGGGTTTCGCGCAAGGCCAGCCGTCACCGATCAGGTGCCCGCCTGACGTGCGAAATAGACGCGGATAGCTTGCGCTGCGGCATCGGCGATCGTCTCGCGGCCTTCCGGCGAGTTGAGGTACTGCGCGTCCTCGGCATTGCTGATGTAGCCGGTTTCGAACAGGATCGAGGGAATGTCGGGCGCCTTGAGGACGGCCAGGGAGGCCGATTCGACCGTCTCGTAGTGCAAGGGCACTTGCCCGCGGATCTCGCGCAGGAACAGGTTTCCCGCAATGGCCGAGCCCGCCTGGGCCTCTCGCTGCGAGAGGTCGAGCAGGATGGCGCCAACCGTGTCGCTGGTTTCGGAGAGGCTGACGCCGTTGACGGTATCGGCGCGGTTCTCTCGCGCAGCGAAGCGGGCGGCCGTCTGGCTCGACCCTTTTTCCGAGAGGATGTAGACGCTCGCCCCCCTCGCCGCATCGCTTTCGGCGCTGTCGGCGTGGATGGAGACGAACAGGTCTGCCCCCAACTGGCGAGCGATGCCGGGACGCTCGCTTAGCGTGACGAAGCGGTCCTCATCCCGCGTCATGGCCACGCGGATGCCTCCGCCGGCGAGCAATCGCTCGCGCAGGGCGAGCGCGATGGCGAGCGCGACATCCTTTTCCTTGATCGGCCCTGCCCCCGCGCCCGGGTCGAAGCCGCCGTGTCCGGGATCGATCACCACCAGAGGCCGACTGGCATCCTGTGGGCCGGAGATGGCAGGTAGGTCGCGGGCGCGATCGACCGGAGGCAACTCCAGCCGAACCACGTAGCCTTGCGCTGCACTGCGCTCCGCCGCGAACAGCTGCAAGCCGGCCGCGCAGGCGAGGCACGCCAGCGGCACGAGAAGCAGCAAAGCAAGCTGAAGGCCGCGCGACATTGTTCCATACGCCTAATTGGCGCGCCGAGGTCCGGCAATGGCCTTGCTAAGGGTCCGCAGTAAGATCCTGGTAACCATAAGCACCTAGGTTGCTGGTGGTTCTGGCAGGACCTTGCTCGGCAAGGACACAAATGCTAGGCCAACTCGACCCGGGGCCTCTGGCGGCTTCGAACCTCGCTTTTCCGAGATACAGGCCCCAGATGGCTTCGGACAGCGCCGGCTCTCGTCAGGAACCCGGTCGTCACGCGTCGGAGATCATCTTCGGCACCCGCACAGGTTGACGCGAACCATGAGAATGCAATTGCCGTCCTGCCAGCCGATGCCCGAAAGGGCGTGGGCGGTCCGGACGCATTTTGCAGCGCCGCCGATCGCGCCGCGCACTCACGGCTTTGCAGACACGAAATCCGCTGACGAGGCGCATCGCCTCGGGATGCTTCACCGAGCCGCGCCGGCCAGCACGGGCACTCGCCCGAAGCCGGGCCGCGGCACCACTGAACAAAATCGCGCCCCCGCTGCCCTCAGGGCACTGCCGCGGCGCGTCTGGAGAATACACAATGGCAACGCGCATGCTGATCGATGCGCGCCACCCGGAAGAAACCCGGGTGGCGGTCCTCAAGGGCAACAGGATTGAAGAGTTCGACTTCGAGTCGGCCGACAGGAAGCAGATCAAGGGCAACATCTACCTCGCGAAAGTCACGCGGGTAGAACCGTCGCTGCAGGCGGCGTTCGTCGACTTCGGCGGCAATCGCCATGGCTTCCTGGCCTTCAGCGAAATTCACCCCGATTACTACCAGATCCCCAAGGAAGACCGTGAGGCCCTCCTCGCCGAGGAAGCCGCGCATGCCGAGGAAGAAGCCGCGCTGCGCGCCAGCGAGGGTGACGACGAGGACGATCACGGCTCCGAGGACCACGATCATGACCATGACGACTTCGGCGACGAAGGCGGGCTGACCGAAGTCGACACGTCCGAGAAGGACGAAGTCGCCACGCTCGAGTCCGGCCAATTCGAGGACGGCGAAGAAGGCGACGAAGACTCGTCCGAGGAAGAGAGCACCGGCGAAGATCGCTCGCAACGTCGCGGCGGCCGTGGTCGCCGCCAGGGCAAGGGTGGTGGTGGCCGCTCCAAGGAGGCCGACGAGCTGCGCGCCAAGCGCATGGCGCTGCGCCGCCGCTACAAGATCCAGGACGTCATCCAGCGCCGCCAGGTGCTGCTGGTCCAGGTCGTCAAGGAAGAGCGCGGCAACAAGGGCGCGGCGCTGACGACCTACCTCAGCCTCGCCGGCCGCTACTGCGTGCTGATGCCGAATTCGAGCCATGGCGGCGGCATCAGCCGCAAGATCAGCTCGGCCAGCGACCGCAAGCGTCTGAAATCCATCATCTCCGAGATGGACCTGCCGCGCTCGATGGGCTGCATCGTGCGCACCGCCGGACTCCAGCGCACCAAGACCGAGATCAAGCGTGACTTCGATTATCTCGCCCGTCTGTGGGACGAGCTGCGCGAAACCACGCTGCGCTCAGCCGCGCCGACGCTGATCCACTCGGACAGCGACCTGATCAAGCGCGCGATCCGCGACATCTACAACCGCGACATCGAGGAAGTCGTAGTGGAAGGCGAGGAAGGCTACCGCGCCGCCAAGGACTTCATGAAGCTGCTGATGCCCAGCCACGCAGCCAAGGTGAAGCCCTACTCCGACCCTGTGCCCCTCTTCCAGCGCTTCGGCGCCGAGGACCAGCTGACCGCGATGTACGATCCGGTCGTGCAGCTGCGTTCGGGCGGCTACATCGTCATCAACCCGACCGAGGCGCTGGTTTCGATCGATATCAACTCGGGCCGCTCCACCAAGGAGTACGGCATCGAGGCGACGGCGGTGAACACCAACCTCGAAGCCGCGCACGAGATCGCCCGCCAGCTGCGCCTGCGCGACATGGCCGGTCTCGTCGTGATCGACTTCATCGACATGGAATACGGATCGAATGTCCGTAAGGTCGAAAAGGCGATGAAGGACGCGCTCAAGAACGATCGCGCCCGCATCCAGGTCGGCCGCATTTCCAGCTTCGGCCTGATGGAAATGAGCCGCCAGCGCCTGCGCACCGGCGTTCTGGAAGCCACCACGCGCGGCTGCCCGCACTGCGACGGTACCGGCTTGGTCCGCACCGCCAGCTCGGCCGGCCTGTCGGCCCTGCGTCTGATCGAGGACGAGGCCGCCAAGGGCCGCGGCGTGGTGATCTCGCTGTTCGCCAGCACCGAGGCGGCGATCTACCTGCTCAACGCCAAGCGTGCGGATCTGGCCGACATCGAGGCGCGCTACGGCGTTTCGGTCGAGGTGATCCCCGAAGGCGAGAACGAAGGCGCCAAGATGCGCGTTCTCTCGTCCGGCCCTCGCAACGAGTTCGTGCCGCGCTTCGATCCGATCGCCGACGAAGTCGAGGACGAGTACATCCCCGAGGAGGATGAGGAAGAGGAAGAGCTCGCCGCCGATGAGCAGGAGCGTGAGCCGCGCGCCGAGGGTGATGGCGAAGGTCGCAACCGCAAGCGGCGCAAGCGTCGCCGGGGCCGCAACCGCGACCGACGCGAGGAAGGCGAGACGGCGTCCGAAGGCGAAATCGTCCAGACCGAGGGCGACGAGCTCGACGGCGAGGAGCAGGTCGAAGGCGAAGCCATCGATGACGATGCCGATGCCGACGCTGCCGTCGAGGGTGTAGAGGCAGATGCTACCGAGGACTCCGAGGCACCGCGCAAGCGCCGTCGCCGTGGCGGTCGTCGCCGGCGTGGCGGTCGCGACCGTGTTGGCGAGGAAGGCGAAGCTTCCGAGGCGCAGGACGGTGAGGCCGATGCGGTCGATACGATTGCCGAGGAACTCGCTCCGGTGGCCGAGGAACTGCCTCAGGTAGCCGAAGCCGGACCAGGCGCGCCTTTGGATGAGCCGGTTGCCGAGGAGGAGCCGGCGCCCAAGCCGAAGCGGACGCGTCGCAAGAAGGCAGATGTGGAAGCGGCCGAAGCTCCGGTGGAAGCGCCTGTGGAGAGTGTCGAGCCTGCGGCCGAAGCACCTGCCAAGCCCAAGCGCACGCGTCGCAAGAAGGCGGATGTGGAAGCGACCGAAGCGCCCGCTCCGGTGGAAGCGCCAGCAGAGGTTGCCGAGGCTCCGACGGAAGCGCCTGCCAAGCCCAAGCGCACGCGCCGCTCGAAGGCTGCCGAGGCTGCGCCTGCTCCCGTCGCCACTGAGGAAACGGCTGCGCAAGAGCCGGTCGCGGCAGAGGCCGAGGTTCCGGTCGCCGCAAACGAGGACACTGCGGGTGAAAACGGCGATGACGCTGCTCCCGGAAGCAAGCCGCGTCGCGGCTGGTGGCAGCGTACGTTCGGCGCCTGATCGTTCGAACCGAACTGAACGAAAAGCACCCTCCGGCCTCAAGCCGGGGGGTGTTTTCGTTTTAGGCATAGCCTTGGCGCGGGTCCCTGCTCAGGAGCAGGTGGCAGGATGCGCTGAAGACGTAATCCAGCTCAGTGCGCCATCGAGGGAGTCACCCCTCTCCACCAATCGCTCCGTGATCGGCCCCCACGCCCCTTGCAGGGCGATTTTGGGCGTGCTCTCAGGTCGCCAGCGGCGCCCGTCGAGGTACCGTCAGCCCCTCGAAGAGCAGCGACATGGCGCGCATGCGCCCGATCCCCAGCCAAATTGCGTAAGACGCTCCGAACGACAGCGCCATGATCGCCATCGCCTTGGCGAGCGGCGGGACCGGCAATGGCTGCGCCAGCCACACGAACAAGGCGATCAGTGGGAGATGGAACAAGTAGATTACAAAGGACGCGTCCGTCAGCCGGCGTACCAGTACGATCGGACGGTCGAGCAGCGTGCGCGCGACCGCGATGAGCACCAGGGTCGTGGCCAGCGCGGCGATGGTGCCGATAAAACGCTCGGTCATCGGCGTGACCTCCTTGTGCACGGCCAACCACAGTGCCGTCCCTGCGATAGCGACCAGCACTACAGGTAGCGAAACGCGCATCGTCCGCTCGCGAAAGGACCGCGCCCGCCCCAGCACGCAGCCCAGCGTGAACCAGGGCAGATAGATGATCGTCTCGTCGAGCCGGAGGATCTGCTGTGGCACCATGGTGGCAAGGCCGATCCTGTAGAACGCTTCCAGCGCAAAGGCCTCCCACAGGCCCACCAGAAGACCAAGCCCGCCAAGCGTCAGCACGAAGTGCCGAGCCGCCCATGAGTCGATGGCGTGAGGCAGGAAGCCGGACCGCAGACGGGGAACGCGCCGTGCGAGCAGCGCCGTCGCGCTCGAAAGATAAAGCAGCACCACGATGAACCACAAGTGCCGCACCCAATAGCCGCCGGACGTCAGCGAGTTCTCGCGCCAGGATCGCAAGGCCTCCTGCGCAGGTAGGTTCGACAGCTCGCAGACCAGGTTCATCGCCGGTACCAACGTGACGATGCACGTCAGGAACGGCAGGCCCAGACGGACGAACCGACCCCTCAGCCACGCCATGGGTTCGCGGCGAGCCAGCAAGAGCATGGCGAAATATCCGGCGACAACGAAGAACGCCGGCATCCGGAACAAGTGCAGGCCCTCCGCCAACTCGGAAAAGCCGCGCACACCCTCGCCAGAGTGGACGATGAAGTCCTGCCCGGGCTGGTAGGACAGGGCGACGTGATAGGGGATGCCCAGCAGCATCAGGAATGCGCGCAAGGCATCCCAGAAGTGTTCACGCTGGCTCTGCGTCGTCATCCTGCTCCTCTGTGCATCTCGTGCGGGCACACGGACGTGCGGTGCGCAGAATTAACTCAGGATAGACGACAAGGCTGCCTCGCTCAGAACGGGATGCGTTGCCCGTCCCAGGCGAGGAATGCTCCGGTATCGGCGGGCGTGAGCCCATTGATGACGCCAAGCAAATTCGTGGCAGCCTCGTGCGACGCTGTCAGCTGGCCTTCGGGCAGGTTGCGCTGGAACGCGCGCGAGAGCGGGGTATCGACTGTCCCGGGGTGCAGGGCCACGACGATTGTCTGCGGGTGCGTGCGTCGAAGCTCGATCGCGAAGTTGCGGATCAGCATGTTAAGCGCCGCCTTGGACGCGCGATAGCTGTGCCAGCCACCCAGTCGATTGTCCGCGATCGAACCCACCCGCGCCGACAGGATCGCGAACACCGCCCGTCGATCGCGGGGCAGCAAGGGCAACACATGCTTGGCGACAAGCGCCGGGCCGATCGCATTCACCGCCATCATCTCGCTCATTCGAGCGGCATCGATGCCGCGATAGGATTTCTCAGGCCCGCTTCCGTCCTTGAACGCCAGCGCCCCGGTCGCGACGACGATCAGATCCGGCGGCGCCTCCGCCATCCCCGCTGCAGCCTCGACAATCGAGCTCTCGTCCAGCAAGTCGAACGCGAAGGGCCGCACTTTGGCGCCGGCTTCGGGCAACCGGCGACCGCCCGCGTGGATGCACGCCACCTCGTCCCGCTCCGCCAGCGCCGCGACCAGTGCCGCGCCGATGCCGCCGGTCGCGCCGAACACACAGACATTGCGTTTGCTCATGGCGCCGGAGCTAAGGCGGATCGAGGAACCTCGCCAGTTCCCTTGCGTGCGTCGGGTGCTCAAATGCGCGCAGCCAAGCCGCGTCAATGGCGAAGGGACGTGCGCCCGCCGCGTGCAAGAGTCCTTGCGGGAATGGCACCATGAGGCCCCTTGCTCCGGCCCGCACAATCGCTAGAGGGTTAAGACAATCGCGGGCTTTTGCCGCAGTGCAGGATCACAGGAAAACGTCGATGGCGCAGTTCTCCCTCCCGGCCAACAGCAAGATCAAGAAGCGTGGCAACGTCCACAAGGCCGAGGGCGCGACGAAGGTCAAGACGTTCACCGTGTACCGCTACGATCCGGACAGTGGTGAGAACCCGCGTTACGACACGTTCGAGATCGACCTGGAAAAGTGCGGCCCAATGGTGCTCGATGCGCTGATCAAGATGAAGAGCGAGGCCGATCCCACGCTCACCTTCCGCCGCTCGTGCCGCGAGGGTATCTGCGGGTCGTGCTCGATGAACATCAACGGCCGCAATGGCCTCGCCTGCACTACCGCGATCGAGGATCTCAAGGGCGACATCCGCATTACCCCGCTGCCGCACATGGAAGTGATCAAGGACCTCGTTCCCGATTTCACGCACTTCTATGCGCAGTACGCCTCGATCCGTCCCTGGCTGCAGACCGTCTCGACCACACCATCGGGCAAGGAGCGCCTGCAGAGCCCCGAGCAGCGCGAGAAGCTGGACGGCCTGTACGAGTGCATCCTGTGCGCCTGCTGCTCGACCTCGTGCCCCAGCTATTGGTGGAACTCCGACAAGTTCCTCGGCCCGGCAATCCTGCTTCAGGCCTACCGCTGGCTGGCGGACAGCCGCGACGAGATGACCGGTGAGCGCCTCGACGAGCTGGAGGATCCGTTCCGCCTCTATCGCTGCCACACCATCATGAACTGCGCCAACGTGTGCCCCAAGGGCCTGAGCCCCGCGCGCGCGATTGCCGAGATCAAGAAGATGCAGGCCGAACGCCAGGTCTGATCCCGCGGGTAGCGGCAGGACTGGTGCGGTGAAGCCAACCTCGGCGTTCATTCACGAACTGGACGACGCGCATCCCGGTTGGCACACCTGGGACTTGGCCGACCAGACACGCTTCAACCCAGCGGTCATCGGGCGGATGATCATCCGCCGCGAAGGTGAACGCGGTGCGCGGCTGCGCATGCTCGACACGCAAGTGCGCCACAGCAACCTGCACGGTGCCGTCCATGGTGGCGTGACGCTGGCCGTGGTCGACATCGCGATGTTCGCGACGATCTATACCGTGCTGGGTGCCGACGTGGCCGGCTCGGTGACGCTCGACCTCAACTGCCAGTTCATCGGCGCTGGGCTGATCGGCGGACCGCTCGATGTTTGCAGCGAAGTCATGAAGGAAACCGGTCGGCTGGTCTTCCTGCGCGGCACGGTCGAGCAGCCGCAAGGGCTGGTCGCGAGCTACATGGGCACCCTGCGCAAGCCGAGCCGGACATGACCGGCATTCTGGACCGCTACGAAGCGCTGGCCGCCACCGGCGAGCTGCGCCCCGATCCCGACCAGGCCGCTGCGGCCGAGCGGCTCGACAAGCTGCAGCGCGAGCTGGAGAAGGCCAAGGCTTCGGTCGGGCTGATCGGCCGGCTGATGAAGCGCAAGGCGGACAGCCCGCGCGGCGTCTACATGTGGGGCGGCGTCGGCCGGGGCAAATCGATGCTGATGGACCTGTTCCACCAGACGCTCGCAATTCCCGAGAAGCGGCGCGTACACTTTCACGCCTTCATGCTCGAAGTGCACGCGTTGCTGAACGTCGAGCGCAAGAAGGAGGCCGGCGACCCCATCCCGCCGGTCGCTGCGGCGATCGGACGAAACTTGCGCTGTCTCGCCTTCGACGAGATGGTGGTCAACAACTCGGCCGATGCCATGATCATGAGCCGGCTCTTCACCGCCTTGATCCGCGACGAGGGTGTGACGATCGTCACGACCTCCAACCGCGCACCCTCGCAGCTCTACAAGGATGGGCTAAACCGCGAGCACTTCCTGCCGTTCATCGCGTTGATCGAAGGGGAACTCGACGTCCTGACGCTCGATGGTCCGACCGACTATCGGCTGCAGCGCCTGGGCGGCATGGACACCTGGCACACGCCGCTTGGCGAGGAGGCTACGGCACAGACGCGAGAGGCGTTCTATCGCCTGACCGACTACCCGCCGGAAGACGCCGAACACGTGCCCTCGGCCGATCTCGAACTGGGCGGCGGACGCACGCTCCATGTCCCCAAGAGCCTGAAGGGCGTCGGCGTGTTCAGCTTCAAGCGCCTATGCGGAGAGCCGCGCGGCGCCGCCGATTACCTGGCGATCGCGCATGCGTATCACACGGTCATCATCGTCGGCATTCCCAGGATGGGCCCGGACAAGCGCAATGAGGCCGCACGCTTCGTCACGCTGATCGACGCGTTGTACGAGAACAAGGTAAAGCTGATCGCAGCCGCGGATGCCGCGCCGGAGGACCTTTACCAGGCAGGCACGGGCCGCTTCGAGTTCGAGCGCACCGTCAGCCGCCTGAACGAGATGCAAAGCGCGGATTACCTGGCCCTAGGCCACGGGCAGGATTGAGCGAAACGGGCTGGTCCGCCGTTTAGGGCACGACATCACCGGGCACCCATCGCAGAAGGTCTCTCAATCGGGGCGCCCCGCATCGATCCTGGCGCTGACACATCGACCCGACGCCTAGATCTGGGAAGCATCTGCCACAAACAAGCTTCGATGAAGCAGCCGAGGCTGCCCTCGAGACGTGCCGCAAAGCGACAAGCAGATGTAGTTTCGCGACGCCCCACAAGCAAAAAGCTTGTCAAACGCCGAAAATAATGAAGGCGCCTCGAGCCTGGACCCGCGACGCCTACCTGACGCATTTAATCCGTCAGAACTTTCTGCGACCTTATCGTTGTCAAGATCGAGATTACTTGATCTGAAATCCTCGATTTGCAGCAGGTTACCCAGCCACAATCAAAGAATTTCACTCAAACGTCGACCAACCCCAGTACCACATGTTTCAATTCCCCATGTAAAACCAACCGCGGTTTTCCGCGGTGGCAACAGGGTTACCAAAACCTTAGCGATCCATCAACACTTTTTTAACCAGCGGTACGGACGCTCTTCTCTGGCAGGTGCTTGGTGAAGTCTCGGAATGGGACAGGTCTTCCTACGTAGTATCCCTGAACTTGATCGCACTGCAGACTTCTTAGCAACATCAGCGCTTCAGCTGTTTCCACCCCTTCCGCTACGACCTGCCGACCGAGCGAGTGCGCCATTTCGATGATCGATTGCACCAGCAGGTGATCGCCCGGATTGCTGTCGATCTCGCGAATGAACGATTTGTCGATCTTCACTTCGGCGGCAGGAAGATACCGCAGATAGTCGATCGTCGCGTTGCCGGTGCCGAAATCGTCGATCGAGATCCGCAGGCCGGCAGCCACGAGCTCTTCCATCATCTGGACGGTCTTGGCCGATCGATCCAATCGATCTGTTTCGGTGATCTCCAGGATCAAGTGCGCAGGCGCAAGGTCATGGGCCGCCAAGGCTTCCAGGATCATGCGCGGCAACCGGGGATTGCGCAGCAGCTGTGCCGAGATGTTGACGGAAACCGAGAAGTCATGACCATCACGCACGTAGCTGGCGGCGGCGCGGACCGCCTTGTCCAGCACGAAGCGGGTGATCCGCTCGATGCGATGGTACTCCTCGGCGATGCCGATGAATTTCTCAGGACTGATCGGACCGCGTTCAGGATGCGACCAGCGCGCCAGTGCCTCGGCGCCGATCACCTTGTTGGTCAGCAAGTCCAGCTTGGGCTGGAATGCGACCCAGACCTCACCATTGTCGATCGCGCGATCGAGCGAGGCCAGCAGCGAGATTTCCCACTGTACTTCGCCTTTGGCGCCATCGTGATGACAGACGAGCTCGTCCGACCGAACGGCCTCTTCTGCCGACTGCATGGCGTTCGCCAGGCGGTTCGCGATCGTGTTCTGCAGCTCCGAATCCACCCCGCAATTGAACCCCACGTCGACTTCGGTACCCGCGATGATGATGCCGTTCTGGACGATGCGGTGCAGGCCCTCGAGGTTCTCGAAAAGTTCGACGATGTCCGTCAGGTTCGAGATCCAGACGAACATGCCGCCTTCATGATAGACCGCCACGTCCGGCTCGCTGATGCGGATACGCCTCTGGATTTCGGTAGCGAGATCCGCTTCGACCGCACCCTCGAAGCTGCGAATGATTCCAGAGTAGTTCCGGATCTTCAGAGCGACGAGCAGACCCGACGAACGCTCGCCCATCCCCCGCAACGCTTGAAGACTTGGAAGACCTGATGCTGCATTCGTCTCACTAACGTCGTTTATCTTGTCGAGCGTCCGGGCGCGAAATGTCGCGTAAACAGCCATGACAGTGGCAGGCAGGACCATCAACTCAATGCCATACCGGTCCAGCATGATTGGCGACACAAAGAGGATCACGGCATAGCCGGCAAGGCGCAGCGGCTTGAACGAACGTCCTCGTCCGATCCCCGTCGCCATCATGAGGGCAACCACGAGATAGGTCGGAATCCAGCCTAGAGCGATTGGTTTCTGCCCAATCAGCGTTTCCGCTGCAATTACATGGAAGAAGACGCTGGGAGCGAACTCGCCGAGAGGCAGCGGGTGCACCTCGCTAGAAGACGCCGTCAGACCAATTACAATCTTGCGACCGGCAACCTGCTTGGCTCCCACGCGACCGTTTAGGACGTCGATATAGCTGATCGTCGGTATCGTCGTGTGATCAAGGGCAAAGTCGCCCCGGAAAACTCCTTCGGTTTCCTCCGTCCTGTCGGCGAGAGCCGCCGCCAGAGAATGCACAGTGCCAAGGGTGCTTTTAGACGTATACGGGAAGCTAAAGCTCATGTTGAGTGGGTGAGAAGCTACTGCCAGAGACACCAGTCCCGCATGCTCGCGAAATTCCCGAGCAGGCACCCTGCTTAGCGTTGCTTTCCGCCATCCTGTCTGCATGGCCGCACCCAGGTAAACTCGCCCCGGATACCGCTCAAGCGCCTCGATGAACTTGGCCGCGCCCGCCGTGCGCGGAGAAAACGGGTACGTTCGGTTGAAATAGACTTCGCTGGCGCCCGCCCTCATCAGGTTATCGACGACTCGCGCGTCCAGTCCTGGGTTCACATCGTTGTCATGCAGCGCCTCGAGCGAGCGATCATCGATCTTGACGATGACGATTCTGCCACTCGCCTTTTCGTGCCGCAGCTTGGTACGGGCGGCAATGAACAGATCCTCCAGCGGCAAGGTCAGGTTTGTCACGCCGCAGAAGGCGCCCAGCAGCAACGCCGAAATCACGATGCGAGAGCGGCGGTTGTTCCAGATGTGGCGGAGACGATCCAGAGGCAAGATCATGCCGCGCACTCGCGCGCCCGCCATCCGCGGCACGCGCCGTCACGTACACAAGCGCCCGGACCGACGGACCGAGGTGCTTGCGAGAGCGAGACTTGAGAGAGGCGACCGTTGCTGTTCATGACGTCCTAGCTGACGCTTACCAGGTCGTCCTAAGGGCAATGTCCTAAGATTGGGTTTAGTTAACGTACCAACCGACGGCACGAGCCTCGCTCGCTGCGAGCAAGACGACGGTTAACAGACCCTTGATCAGGCGGTACCGAGTTGCTCCAGGGATCTGTTAAGCATCAGAAGTTGCCACAGTATCCGGGCGTTGTTGGCCCTGCCGGAGACATGATCCTGCGCCAGCGCGGCCAGCCTTCGGTTGTCGAACCATCCTGTCCGCGCGAGTGCGGCGCTTCCGCCAATTTCGTGCGCAACACCCGCCAACGGACCACGAAACCAGGCTTCGATCGGCATCACGAAGCCCTGCTTCGGGCGGTAGAGGATGTCGTCGGGCAAATAGCGGCGCATCGTCTGCTTCAGCAGCCACTTGCCTTGCTTGCCGCGCATGCGGACGGCCTCGGGCAGAGTGGCCGCGAACTCGATCAAGCGGTGATCGAGCAGCGGCTCACGGGCCTCAAGGCCCACGGCCATGCTGGTCCGATCGACCTTGGTGAGGATGTCACCCGGCAACCAGACCTTGAGATCGACATACTGGGCGCGGTCCAGCCCCGAGCGAGCCGGTGCCGCGCGCATCAGATCGGTGACCAGCGCCTCGGCGCGATAGTCGCCCCGCAACCGCTTGAAATCCGGCGAGTAGAGCGCCTCGCGCAGTTCGGGCGGAGCGACGCAGATCGCGCGGGCGTAGCCAGTGGCGCTGTCGCCAGCGAGCGAGAGGAGCGTGGTCTTCGCTCGCAACGGCCGCGGTGCCCAATCGGCTTTCGGGTAGATCGCCCCGAGCGAGCCGAACACCGGTCCACGCAGAGCGGCAGGCAACACCGCGCGCAGGCGATCTTCGCCATGCTGGAAGACGTGTCGGCGGTAGCCGGCGAACGCCTCGTCCGCACCGTCGCCGGATAGCGCAACGGTCACCGTCTCACGCGCCAGCTGGCACACCCGCCAGGTCGGGAGCGCGGAGGCATCGGCAAAGGGCTCGTCGAACATCGCCGCGAGCGTATCGGCGGACTGGAAATCGTCCGGCGAGACGGAGCGCACGCGATGGTCGGTCCCGAACTGTTCTGCGATGCGGGTGGCATAGCCGCTTTCGTCAAGCGCGGCGACGTCGAAGCCGATCGAGCAGGTCTTCACCGGCGATGCGCTCGCCTCGGCCATCAGCGCGACCACGCTGGAGCTGTCGACACCGCCCGAGAGGAATGCGCCGAGCGGCACGTCGGCCACCATGCGCGATGTCACCGCCTCGCGCATGAGATGCAGCAGTTCGGCTTCGAGATCCTCGACTTTGCCCTTGCGGCGCTCGGCAAACGAAATGTCCCACCACTGGAGAGGGCGCGGCATCGGCTTGCCGCATTCGAGCAGCAGCGAGTGACCGGCCGGCAGCTTGACGACGCCCTTCAGGATCGAGCGGGTGTCGGGAACGTAGCCCCACGCGAGGAAATCCTCGATGGCGAGCGGATCGACTTCGCGGCGCAGCAGCGGATGGGCGACCAGCGCCTTGAGCTCGGACCCGAATGCCACGCTGCCGTCGCTCAGCTGAGCCAGGAACAGCGGCTTTACGCCCAAACGGTCGCGTGCCAGGAACAGCGTGCGCGCGGCCAGGTCGTAGATTGCGAAGGCGAACATGCCGTGCAGGCGGCTGACGCACTCGGGGCCCCACTTCTGCCAGGCGGCGAGGATCACCTCGCTGTCGCCATCGGTGCGGAACTCGGCACCGGAGGCGCGCAATTCCGCACGCAGCTCGCGGTAGTTGTAGATCTCGCCATTGAAGACCAGCATTGCGCGGCCGTCGGGCGATGCCATCGGCTGCGGCGAGCCGGCGACGTCGATGATCGACAGTCGACGGTGGCCAAGGCCGGCCCCCGGAGCAGTCCAGACACCCTGCCCGTCAGGTCCGCGATGCGCGATGGCATCGCACATGCGCTCTATGCGCGCGGGATCGACCGGCTTGGCGGTTTCGAGATGGAAGATACCGGCGATGCCGCACATGTCGCCGCTCCTACTTCACGCCGCCGATGCGGTCCATCCACGGGCCGAGCGGTCCGGCCGCCTGCACGAAAGCCTGGATCGCAGGCTCCGCGGGCTTGCCGGCATGGTCTTCCGCCGAGACGATCAGCACCATCGTGGGCTGCGCCCGCAAGGCCAGGCGGTCGCTCATGGCGGCCAGCTTCAGTCGGGCGTTGCTGCCGGTGAGGATCGTGCCGTTGCGATACCAGGTCTGCGCGACGCGAGGTACGCGGCCTGCCCCGAGCAACCGCTCGCCATGGCTGCCGGCAAGCGGCGTGGCGTTCGCCTGCCACGCCCACTCACTCTGCGGCACCAGTGCGCCCTGGCCAAAGCCGCCCGCCTCGTGGCCTTCGGTTTGGCTGGCATAGAGGGCATAGAACACGTCGACCCGGCGACCGTGCGCATCGGCATAGCTGCCCAGCAGGCGGTGGTCGGCCCCACCTGCGCGCGGCTGCCACCAGATCCGTGGGCGATAGTCGACTCGCGTCCAGCCGGGCACGGTCGGCAAGTCGATCGCCGGCGGCAGGGTCGCGCGAATGCTGTTGGCGGCATGCGCCCAGCCTTGCGCGCCCAGCACGATCGCCAACGCCGCGAGCAGGGCCTGCGCGGGTGCCAGCCGCATGGTCGAAAGGCGTGCGAGCAAGGGCGGGCGGTCGATCGCCTCGGCATCGATCATGGGGTCGTCGACCGCCCGGTCGAAGAACCGCCAGGCAAGCGCCACGATCAGCGCGATGACGAAGGCGAAGAAGAACCAGCCATAGACGATGTGGTCGAAGCCGGCGGCCGCCTCGACGCCGAAGATCTGCGCGGCATAGATCGTGCCCCAGGCACGCACGCCATTGGCGAGGATCGGCACCACCACGCAGGCGAGCATGAGCCAGGTGCGGCGCGATGGGCGCACGAAGCAGGCATTCGCCATTAGCGCGCCGAACGCCATCATCGCGACCAGGAACTTGACGCCCGAGCATGCCTCGGCAACCTCGAACAGGCCTGCCGGGGTGTCGATGAACACGCCGTCGACCTGGGCCGGGATGCCGCTGAGATGAACCAGCGCGATCGTGATGTGCGCCGTGACGGTCTGCAGGACGGTCACCAGTTCCTCGCCGCAAGGAACCAGGAAGACCATGTAGAACAAGGGAAACAACAGCCCGGCCGTGACCTTGGGGCCGGCCAGCAGCGGCACCATCGCAGCGCTCAGCGCGACCACGCCGGCTTGCCGCGCGAGATCGAGCCCGCTGAATGCCCCGAGAAGCCACAGGAACGACGCGCCCGCGACCAGCACGAGCCCCGGCCACCAGGGCTCGGGCGTCAGCTTCGCCAGCTCGCTCCGCCGCTGCCAGACCAGCCAGGCCAGGATCGCCGGCACCAGCAGGATGTGGTTGTAGGTCGAGATGTCCCACCACTGGCGTGCCATCGCCGCCCAGTCGCTGGCGAACAGTGCCAGGATCAGCGCGGCGGCGAGGCCGAGCCGCACAAGCGTCACGCGCCAGGGTTGGCTCAGCGTGGGCCGGCGCGTGTCCGGCATCGGCAATGCCTCAGGCAACATCGCGCGCGGCCATTGGGGCGTATCCGGCCAATTGCGTCAAGTCGGCCAGGGCAGCAGACCAGCTCGCATGCCCGACCACATATTCGCGCGCGGCGCGGCCCATGGATCGAGCATGCGGCAGGTCTTGCAGGAGCGCGATGCAGGCGGCCGCCAACGCATCATCGTCGGACGCGATCGACAGCTGCGCGCCATCCCGTGCACCGATGCCGGTCGCGGCTTCGGGGGTGAGGACGACGGGCAGCGCCATGGCCATCGCCTCCAGGACCTTGTTCTGCACGCCGCGGCCGATCTCCAGCGGCACGAGCGCAAGATCACTGGCAGCAAGCCAGGGCTGCACTTCGGGCACCCGCCCCCAGACGTGGACGCCCTGGCTGGCCAGGGCGCTCAGCCGCTCGGCCGGGTTGCGTCCCACGATGTGGAAGCTCGCTTGCGGAAAGGCTTCACGAATGCGCGGGAGGATACGCGTGACGGCGCGCACGCAGGCGTCCACGTTGGGCGCGTAGTCCATCTGCCCGGTGAAGATCAGGCGTGGATAGGGCAGCTCGGCCAACTGCGGTTCGGGCCGCACCTCGCCAGGGTCGAAGGCCTGGTTGTCGATCCCGTTCGGAAGCGTGCAGACTCTCGCCGCGCCGCCCGATCGCAATCGGAACAGCGCCGCTTCCTCGTCGCTGATCAGCAGGCTGACGTCGGCGCGGCCGGCGAAGCGCGCTTCTTCTGCGCGCAACAGCCGCGCCTCGCGGTTCTCGGCCCAGCCCTTGAGCCCCCCGTCGCGCTTGGCATAGGCCTCGAACTTGGCCGAGTCGACGTCGACGAAGTCGGCGATGACCCGGCCCTGGAAGTCTTGCGGGACGTACTGGCCCATCTGTCCCGAAAAGCCGTAGATCGTCGAAATCGGTCGCGTTTTCAAAGTCGTGCGGATGTAGTCGGCGAGCGCACGGGAATGGAACGCGGTCAGGCTGATCGGCTTGCCGGTGACCATCGCCTCAGCCGCGGCGAGCGCCAGCGGCTTGCTGCGATGGACCAGGCAGTGGCTCGCCGCGACGGCTGCCAGCGCGCCCTCTTCCGCATAGTCCAGCGCATCGTCGGCAAAGGTTGCGACGTGGACGGGCGCGAGGTCCGCCAGGTGCTTCAACACATTGTGCGAGCGGATCTTGTCGCCGCGATCCGGTGGGAACGGGATGCGGTGGGCGATGAACAGGATTTCCGACACTCAGCCCAGACCTCGGGCGATCCACGGCCCCACGCGGTTCGCCAAGGCGAGGGGCAACTTCTGCCACAATGCGATCTGAAGCTTGTGCTTGGCGCTGGTCGGGTCGGCGTCACGCTTGGCGCTGCCGGGCGCGGTCCACACGGCGTAGCTCAGCGGCTCGGGCGTGAAGCCCCAATTGCGCTTGAAGTGGTAGGCGCCGCTTTCGGTCTTGGAACGGCCGAAGTCGAAGCGGGCGCACCCGCGCCGCCGTGCATGGAGCATCAGCTCGTAATACATGCGATCATTGGCGCGCAGCCGGCGGGCGTCCCAGGTGCCACCGCCCCAATACGGCATGACCGCACCGCGCCAGTAGAGCGACAACACGCTGGCGACGGGCCGGCCCTCGTGGCGCACGGTGAGGATGTCCGCCCGATCGCCGAAGCGATCGAGCACGGCATCGAACAGCGCGCGCGGGAAAACCGGGGTGCCCAGGTTGCGGACGCTCTCGGCGTAAACGGCGTAGTGGGCGGCGCGATCCTCGGGAGAAGTCCCGATATCGATGTGGAACTCGTTGGCGAGGCTCTTGCGCACTTCGGCACGCTGCTTGCGCGGGATCGCGGTCAGCTGTGCCTCGTCATCGTTGGCAAGCGGGGCGATGAAGCCGCAGTGCGATTGCGTACGCAAGGCCCAGCCCTCGCGCGCGTCATCGACAGGGCCACCGCGCAGTTCGATGGTGGGGCAGGAGTGGCTCGTGGCCAGGCGCTCGGCCGCGGCGAGGAGTTCGGCACCGTCCTCGCCATCGGCCAGCAGCAGTCCGCCATCGACGGCGAAGCCGGTAGACGCCATCAGCCTACCGAAGATCGGCGAGTGGATCTCGCTCAGCGGAAGATAGCCGCCGAGGGCGCCGCCCCGCTCAGCCACCAGTGCCAGGGCACGGTTGCCGGTGCCGTGCTCCACCGCGTCGAGCCAGGCCGGCAAGTGGAACGGCGTGCCCTGCGGGTGTGCAGCGATGAAGCGCTCGATCGCGGATCGCTCGTCCGGGTCGCGCATGTCGGCGAGCCGAACGAGCGTCCGGATGGGCGCGAAGGGCGCGTTCATGCGGCGAGCGCCACCGCGCTGTGGGCTTCACGCGCGGCGATCGCGTCCATGCGGCCCCAGGCGAAGTCGCGAACCAGCCGTTTCAGCTTGGCGGCCATGACGTCGAGATTGGTATAGTGGCGAAAGCGCGAGCGCAGCGGTGCACCATCGACGCGCGGCTGCTCGGGATCGACCTCCCAGGGGTGGAAGTAGAACACCGCCGGCCGCCCCTCGGCGTTGACCTGGCGGATCGCCCAGCGCGTAAAGGCGTAAGGCAGCACCCGGAAGAAGCCGCCACCGCCAGCCGCAAGCCGACGCCCGGCAAACATCGCCGTAGTCACTGGGATCTCCACGAGATCACGGCGGGCGAGCGGATGGAAGGCGAAGCGCGGCGCCTCGCGCCAGCCGTAGTGATCGTGCGCGATCGGTGCGACGCTGGAGGAATAGAGGTAGCCTTGCGCCGCCAGTTCCTCGTGCGCCCAGGGCGTACGCGCATCGATCGAGAAGCTCGGCGCACGATAGCCCGTCAGAGCCACGCCGGCTGCATCCTCGATCGCGCGGCGGCTGATCGCCAGGTCCTGCGCGAAAGTGGCGCGGTCCATGCGAAACACGCGCTGGTGGTCCCAGCCGTGACTGGCGATCTCGTGGCCCTGCTCGACGATGCGGCGGATCAGCGCCGGGTGACGCTCGGCCACCCAGCCCAGCGTGAAGAAGGTGCCCTTCACGCCCGCGTCGTCGAACAGCGCCAGAACCGACTCGCAATTGCGCTCGACGCGGCTCTTGAGCCCATCCCAGCTCTCGCGCTCGATCACCGTTTCGAACGCACCGACCTGGAACCAGTCCTCCACATCGACCGATAGGCCGTTGATGACCGGTGACGCCGATTGCATGGCTTGAACTCCTGAAGGCGCGATCAGGCGGCCGCGCGGTTTTCGTCGCCGCTCTCGATCCACTCGATGATCATGGTCAGCGCGTGCCGGATGGTACGATCCTGCTCGGACAGGCGGGCGTCGAGCGCGGCGATCTGGTCGTCGATCGCGGCGACGAGCTCGGCGTGAACGACCTGGCGGTTCTCCTCGCGCTCCTCGACGGTGTTGGCGAGTTCGACCACGGCCTGCTGCAGCTCCTGGATCTGCGCGTCACGCTCGGCCACCGCAACCTCCAGAGCAGCCGCGGCCGCGACGGCGTCCGCTCGCTCCTGCTCGGTGGGACCACTCGCCGCGGCGGGTGCCGGCACGGGCTGCTGCGCCTGCACCTTGGACTGCGGCGACACCAGCGCGATAGTGCCGTCCTCGTTCAGCTCACCCAAGACTTGCGCCAGCATGGCGCTGTCGATGCGCTCGCGCTGTTCGACCGCGCCGAGCAGCAGCAGGCGGTTCACCACCTGGTTCACCCGGCGTGGAATGCCACCGGTCGCCTTGTGGATCTCGGCGAAGACATGCTCGTCGAAGCTGGGGTTCCCCTGCCACCCGGCCCGGTTCATGCGGTGCTCGATATAGAGCTGGATCTCGTCCGGCTGCATCGCTTCGAGGTGATGGGTCGCGATCACGCGCTGGCGCAGTTGCTCCAGCTCCGGGCTGTCGAGCAGCAGACCGCGGAACTCGGGCTGGCCCAGCAGCAGCGTCTGCAGCAGCGGGTGCGCGCCCAGCTGGAAGTTGGACAGCATGCGCAGCTCTTCCAGCGCGCCGATCTCCAGGTTCTGCGATTCGTCGACGATCAGCAGGCAGCGGCGGCCGGCGCGCGCTTCCTCGTGCAGGAACTGCTCGATCATGGCGAGCGCGGTGGCCTTGTCATGACCTTCCACTTCGATTCCGAAGGCATGCGCGACGACGTGGACGATCTCCTCGCCGTCGAGCGCGCTGGTCACCACTTGCGCGGCGGTCAGCATGGCCGGGTCGATCGTCGCCATCAGGTGCGCGACCAGCGTCGACTTGCCCGCGCCGACTTCGCCGGTGATGACCACGAAGCCCTCGCCCTGCGCGAGGCCATAGCCGAGGTACGACAGAGCCTTGCGGTGCGTCAGACTTTCGAAATAGAACGCGGGATCGGGGGTGAGCTGGAACGGCCTGGCGGCAAGTCCGTAGAAATCGTCGAACATCGGAAATCTCCTACGGCGGATCAGAAGCTGTAACGCATGCCAACAAGGGCAGAGGCGGTCCAGATGTCGTCGAGCGGTTCGGGTTGCAGCGTGCCGTCGATGCCGACGGCGGCGGTGGCGCGCAAGCGGGCGGTAAGCAGGCGATAGTAGCTGGCCGAGGCGCCGACGTTCGTGATGTTATCGAGCGCCAGGTCGTTGCTTTTCAGCCATTGCGCATAGCCGTTGGTGGCCCAGCCGGACTGCGGATCGATGCGACCGCTCAAGAAAGCGGCGAGCCAGTAGTTCTGGTCGACCACGCCGTTTGCGGAGGCGAGGATGGTTCCGCGCGCCGCGATGAACTTGCGGCGATCGTAGCCAGCACCGATGCCGGCATCGAGCCCGCCCATCTTGAGGGTGTAGCTTGCCGCCACGCCGCGGGCGCGGAACGTCGCCGAACGGATCGAGCCGAGCGCGCCGGACAGACAGCCGTTGCCGCTGAGCGTCGAGGCGCAGCCGCGCAGTTCGCCCGAGATCGGGTCGCGCACGGCCTCGAAATCCTCGGGCAGTCCGTCGAGCAGGCGCGTGACCTGGCCGCCGAATCCGGCGACGTTGTCGTAGACCATGACGTTCAGCGCGCTGCGATCGTTGGGCGCATAGGTCAGCGTGCCGTTGAAGCTGGTCGAGCCATAGCGCCGGCCGACATGCGCGGTCAGCGAGGTGCGGCGGCTGGGTCGCCACATGACGCCCACGTCCCAGATCAGGCCGTCGACATCGTAGGCGATCTGGCGCGGCGCGCTGTCGTCGGTGACGTAACGGCCATTGCGCACCAGCGGCGCACCATTCGGCCCTCGCACCGCGTCGCGGCTGGAAATCTCGACGTTCTCATAGCCGAGCGCGCCGGTGACTTGCAGGTTGCGGTTGACCGGCACGGTGACGATGCCACGCGCCTGCATGTCGCGCACGCGCTGGTCGAGGTTGGAAACGTCTTCCTGATAAAAGCTGCCGGCAGCGCCAAGGCCGACCGGCAAGGCGGTGCCCGGTGCGAGCATGGCCGACACGTCGGCGATCTGCACCACGCTTTCGTCGAACACGTCGAACGAGCCGATGCCGAAGTCCTCGCCGTCGAAGTCGACGTCGTTGTCCTGATCCACCTTGGTGTAGCCGGCGCGGTAATTGGCCGAAAGCGCGACATCGCCCGCGCGCGTCGCGAACGACGGACCCGCGTAGACCGAGTAGATCTTGGTGGAGCCATTGTCGTCGAACCCGCGGCTGCCGAAGCCCACCCCGCCGCGATCGCCGCTAGCCCGGGTTGCGAGTGCGCCGCCCTCGACCGTAAGGCCGCGCGCCACGGTGGTGTATCCGTTGACGAGGCCGCTGATGGTATCGCCATCGCCGGCCCGCTTGCCCCAGCCAAAGTGGTGCTCGTAGCGTACCGAAGCAGCCAGCGCGTTGTTGCGCCCCGAGATCGAGGCGTCCACGCCGGCCGCGACCTGGGTATAGGTCAGCACCTCGTCGCCGGGCGAAAGCTCGGCGTTCACGATCTGGTTGACCTCGACGTAGGGGATCACGGCGACCTGCTTGCCGCCGCCGCCCCGCCCGTTGCGGCCGGAGCGCGCGGGCCTGCCGGTGTCTGGAGCATCGCTTGGCGCGTCTGCTCCAGGACCGTCGCCGACGTTGCCATAGCCGATCGACTGGGCCTGGATCGCCGTCGGCAACACCAGCGCCGTCAGCGCAGCCGATGTCAGGAAGGTGCGAGCCATCGGGGTCATTCCCTGTATCCGTAATAGGAGCCGAAGCTGCGCCCACTCGGGCTGAACTGCACCGCATTGAGCAGCAGCTGGATGTTGGGACACGAGGACAGCAGCGACACCGCATCCTCCAGCGCGCCCTGCCCGGTACAGTCCGCGCGCACGATCACTACGGCCTGGCCGACGTACTTGGCCAGTTCGGCGGCAGGCGACGCCGCGAGCGCAGGCGGCGAATCGAAGATGACCATGCGGCCCGGCGCGCCCTGCGTCAGCCGCTCCAGCACCTTCTCGGTGCGCGCGCTGGACAAGTACTCGCTGTCGTTCGTGGTCGTGTTGCCGGCCGGCAGAACCCACAGGCCCGGGATGTCGGTGCCGAGCACGAACTGCGCGACATCGGCCTTGTCGTCCATCAATGCATCCATCAGCCCCGGCCCGCCCGGCAGCCCAAGGGCGGAAAGGATTGAGGGCTTGGCGAAGTCGGCGTCGACCAGCAGGACATCGCTGTCCTTCTCCGCCGCGATCGACAGCGCCAGGTTGGTGGCGCAATAGGTCTTGCCCTCGCCCGGATGCGGCGAGCTGATCAGCACGCGCTGGGCCTTGCTGCCTGCCGTCTGGCGGCGCAGCTCCGAAGCTTGGACCATCAGCTGGCGCTTGACGATGCGGAACTCCTCGAGCAGCCCGGTGACCGAACCTTCGGGCACGATCAGGCCGTTCTCGCGCAAGTGCTCGCGGTCGATGGCGTGGCGTTCCGTGGAGAAGATGGCGGGAGCGACCTGGGTTTCTGCAACCGCGGTCTTGGAAGCGATCTCTCCCGTCCCGTTCGTATCGAGCGAAGTCGGGACACCGGGTTCTGGCGCAAACGTGTCTCGACTTCGCTCGACACGAACGGGAGTGGGTACGGGGGGAAGGGTCTCAGGAGCCGCCCCCACCTTCTTCGCCCGCAGGGCCGGCTCACGCTTGGGCGGCAATGCCTCGGGCCTGGGCGCCGCCATGTAGCGCGTGAAGTCGAAACGCTCGGCCGCCCGTTCGATCAGGGAATCGCTCGAAGGCTCGGCCTTGTCGCGCAGCGGGAGGGGGATCTTGCTCTGGTCGGTCATGTCCGTGTCCTCAGGCCACCATGCCGCGCTGGATGAATTCAACCGCGAGCAGCAGCACGAACAGGCCGCCCAGGGCAGCGGTGCCGCCGTACCAGAGCTTCAGCCGCTTCGCGCGCAGGCGTCGGGCCGAGTCGGTCAGGGTCTGCGAGATCGCGCCGAGCACTGGCAGTCCGGTGGTGCGCTCCAGCCCTGCGGTGGTGGCAAAGGTGGAGCGCAGCTTGCCCATGCCGAACGCCGCACCGGCACCGCCGACCAGTCCCACGATCAACACGCCGAACAGCAGCACCGGACGGTTCGGCGCGGTGGGCGCGCGTGGAGTCGTCGGCGGATCGACCACTTCGAACTTCACCGCCTCGCGCTCGGTCTTGATCTCGCCCCGCAGGCGCAGTTCCTCGCGGTCCTGCAGGAGCTTGTCGTACTGATCCTTGAGCACGGCATAGTCGCGGCTGATCTTCTGCGCTTCGGCTGCGGCTTCCGGGTTGTCGAGCGCCTGAGCGGTCAGCTGGGCGATCTCGGACTGGAGCCCTGCGCGGCGCGAGGTCAACGCCTGCACCGTCGCCTGGCGGTCGGCGCGCATCGATTCGAGCGAGCTATAGGCCGGGTTGGGCACGCCGCCGCCGCTCGCCGCTTCCTGCGCGGCCGGGGACTTCAACGCCGCCACCTGGTTGCGCGCGGCGATCACATCGGGATGGCTTTCGGTCAGACCGCGTGCGCGCATGCCAGCAAGGTCCGCCTCGGCACGCGCCAGCGACGCGGAGGCGCCACCGCCCGCTCCTGCAAGCGTACGCGGCGTTCCGGCAAGCTGCCCGTTCATCGCCGCCGCAGCACTCTGTGCGGCCACCAGATCGGCTTCGACGCCGCGCAACTCGCTACGTGCCGAATCGAGCCGGGCCGAGCTGTTCGCCCCGCCTTGCGCCATTTCCGGATGCGCCTGCTCGAAGATGCGACGGCGGTTCTCGGCGTTCTCCAGCTCCTTCTCGCGCTGGGCGAGCTGGCCGTTCACGAACTCGAGCGTCTCGGTCATCTCGCCGCGGTTGCCGGAGAGGTTCTCCTCGCGGAAAATGTCGATCAGCTTCTGCGCCACCGCCTGCGCCACCTTGGCGTTCTCGGCGTCGGAGAGCGAACTGTCGGCGGAGATGGCCGTGATGTTGAACAGGTTGTCCTGCTCGCTCACGACCTTGATGTTGTCGGCGAGGCTGAGCACCGCCGCTTCCATCGCCTTGGGCGATTCGATGCGGTCGCCCAGCGACGTCGAACGGATGACCTTCTCGAGGTTCACCGCGCTGGTCAGCGTCTGACGGATACGCTCGATATCGCGCTTGCGGTCGGCCACGCCGATGCCGACCTGCTCCGCCAGGGCGTCATCCAGCTGGATGAAGATGCGCGCCTGCGATTCGTAGCTGTTGGGGATCAGCGCCACGACCAGCCAGCCAAGCAGGCAGATCGCCCAGGCGACGGCCAGGGCCAGCCACTTGCGGTGCCAGACCGAGTGAACCGCCGCCAGCGCCTCTTCGTAGATCGAATTCATCGGCTTGCCCGCCCTCGTCCGTTCCGGCCGACCATGCTCAGAACATGCTCTCGGGAATGATGATCACGTCGCCCGGAGCGAGCATGACGTTGGCCTTGCTGTCGCCCTTCTTCAGCAAGTCGCCCAGCTTGATGGCGAATTCGGTCTGCTTGCCGGTGGACTTGTCGAAGCGGATCAGCCGCGCCTTGTTGCCCGCGGCGTACTCGGACAGGCCGCCCACGGCGATCATGGCGTCGAGCAGCGTCATGTTGGCCCGATAGGGGATCGAGGCCGGCTTCTCGGTCGCACCGACGACGCGAATCTGCTGGCTGAAGGTGCCGGCGAACTTGTCGACGATGACCGAGACCAGCGGCTCCTGGATGTACTGCGACAGCTGGAGGCGAATGTCCTCGGCCAGCATCGACGGGGTCTTGCCCACTGCCGGCATGTCGGTGATCAACGGCGTGGTGATGCGCCCGTCGGGACGGACCTGGACCTTGGCGCCGAGCTCGGGATTGCGCCACACGAAGATCGTCAGCTCGTCGAGCGGACCGATCACGTATTCCTCGCCAGGGCCTTCCTGCATCGACACGAACGATGCCGGCGGCAGCTGCGGCCCGCTCGCGGTCGAGCAGCCGGACAGCACCAGGCTCACCATCGCGCTGCCGGCCAGGAGACGGGCTAGGCGTACGTTCGGCATGGACACATCCCTGTTACGCCGACCATTCACGCGGCCGGCTGAAATCAGCCTCCGCTATCCCGCCAAAGGGTGAATATTAGGTTAGGGAAACTGCGTCGGTGGGGTGGGTCCCGCTTTGGGACGGGTAGAAGTGGGAGCCTTAATTCGCGTGCAATCTCGCGGCGGGGTGCGCTGCACCTTTGTGAACGAAGGGCGTGTCCCAAGATTGCGGACTACGTCGGTAGATATCTAAGTTGGGGTGGAGAGCAGTCACACGCTAACCGTGGACCTAAAGCTCAGTTGCTTTTCGCTCACTCGACCTTTGCTGCCGTCGAAGATAGAAATCCCTGAGAAGGGCAAAAACCATTCCCATGATTAAGCCTGTCCATACATAATGAGTAACGTTTAATTTCGCGACAGCCATAGCATTGCCTTTGAGCCGCCGTAGCTGTGTGGCACGATTTAAAATGATGGTTCCGTTTATGTCGCGAACGGACATCAATATGTTTCTTCCTTCAAAACGAAATATCTCAACACTTACTTTTGTAGGAAGCTGCTCCCCATGCGGATAGCATCCTATTGAACGCTTGAAGCTGTCGCATTGAACTCGGATGCTGCTGCGGCAAGTACGCAGTCGAAGGTACCTGTGTCGGATGTCCGCAAAATCAAGTACGCCTTCCAACCTAGTCGTCTTTGATCGTGCTGCCACTTCATGTACCTGAGTGAAGGATCTTGGTTCAGGTCCAAGCAACGCCAAATACACTGCGCATGCCCCGACAATGACAATGGAATTCACTAGCCTGTTTGACCGAGCCCAAGAGAGCCAATGCATCAATTTTCTGGCTGCTGTCATACGAGATCCGGGCGTCGGCACCGGGATATCCGGTGTCTTCTTAAAAGCGATAGGGATCTAAGCTAACGCGCCGTCACTAAGAGGGGGTTAGTGTCGGCGAAAACGGCCGATCCGGTTTTCGCGAGAATCAGCTCAAACCAGCAACTCAACAGCCGCACCCTGCCCCAGGAACGCCGAGGGGCTCGCGCTGGCTCCGTAGGCTCCTGCGCAGAACACGGCGACGAGATCGCCGACATCCGCTTGCGGAAAGCCGGCCTTGTCGGCCAGGCGGTCGAGCGGGGTGCACAGGCAGCCGACCACGCTCGCCTCTTCTTCGACCTCCGCCCCATAGCGGGTCGCGATCGCGACGGGATAATTGCGCCGCACCACGGTGCCGAAGTTGCCGGATGCCGCAAGCTGATGGTGAAGGCCCCCATCGGTGACGAGGAAGACCTCGCCATGGCTCACCTTGCGATCCACGATTCGCGTGACATAGACCCCCGCCTCGCCGACCAGGTAGCGGCCTAGCTCCATGCAGAATTCCGTCTCGCGCAGTTCGTCCGGCAGTGCCGCGAACTGCTCGGCGAGCCGCTCGCCGACAAGGGTGACATCCACCGGCATGTCGCCGGGGAAATAAGGAATGCCCATGCCGCCGCCCAGATTGCAATGCGGCACGGCGATCCCGCTCTCCTGCGCAAGCTGCGCGGCCAGTGCGATCGCCTGGGCCTGTGTATCGGCAATCGCGGAGGCGTCGAGCGCCTGGCTGCCGGCGAAGATGTGAAACCCGCGCCACTCTGCGCCCGCGGCCACGATCTCGCGAGCAAGCGCCGGCACGCGCTCGGCGTCGATGCCGAATTGCTTCGCGCCGCCGCCCATCTTCATGCCCGAACCCTTGAGGTCGAACGAAGGATTGACGCGAATCGCGAGCCGCGGCGTCATGCCCAGCGTCTCGGCGATCGCAATCGCGCGCCAAGCTTCGGCCTCGCTCTCGAGGTTCAGCGTGACGCCCGCCGCAATGGCAGCTTCCAGTTCGCGGTCGCGCTTGCCCGGCCCGGCGAAACTGACGCGCGCCGAAGCGATCCCCGCTGCCTGCACCAGCGCCAGCTCACCGCCGGACGCGATGTCGAAGCCGTCGACCAGCCCGGAAAACAGCTCCAGCACCGGCCCGAACGGGTTGGCCTTGACGGCATAATGCAGAGCCAGCTGCTCGGGCATGGCGGCGCGCAGCTGTGCCACGCGGGCGCGGATCAGGTCGGCGGAGTAGAGGAACAGCGGCGTCTCGCCCGCCTCCTCCACCCACTCGGTAACCGGCCGGCCGGCCACCGCCAGCACGCCGTCGATGGCTTCGTACCCAGCCGGGATCGGCCCAAGCGCCTTCATGCGGCCAACTCCTGTCGGACTTCCTGCTGCAGACCGTTTCGGTCGATCTTTCCGTTGGGCCCGATCGGCATCGCCTCGCGCCAATGGATCAGGCGCGGCTGCATGAAGTTGGGCAGGTCCTGCGCCAGGCGCTTGGGCAAGGCCTGCGCCGCATCGTCGACGCCGGGCGCAGGACGCACGACGAGGTGTACCGCCTGCCCTAGCCGCTCATCGGGAACGCCGAGCGCCACGGCCTCCACCACCAGTCCGGTGGCGAGCGCGGCTTCCTCGATCTCCTGCGGGCTGATGCGGTTGCCCGCCGATTTGATCATCGCGTCGCGACGGCCGACGAAATAGAGCAGCCCATCCGCGTCGCGCCGCACCCGGTCGCCCGACCACACCGCCATGCCGCCATAGCGCGACGCGGCAGGTGCCGGCTTGAAGCGCTCGGCCGTGCGCTCTGCATCCTGCCAGTAGCCTTGTGCCACCAGCGGACCGCAATGCACCAACTCGCCCTCCACGTTGTCGGCAGCGACCTGGCCGTCCTCATCGATCACCAGGATTTCCGCATGCGGGATCGCCTTGCCCATCGAAGTCGGATGCTCGTCGACCAGGCCGGGATCCAGGTAGGTGGAGCGAAACGCCTCGGTCAGCCCGTACATCGGAAACAGGCGCGCCTGCGGGAAAAGCGCTCGCAACCGGCGCACCAGATCGACGGTCAGGGCGCCGCCGCTGTTCGTCAGGCGACGCAGTCTGGCCGCTGTCTGCGCCGGCCACTCCAGCTCGGTCAGCTGCACCCACAGCGGCGGCACGGCGGCGAGTGTGGTGACGCCATGCTTCTCGACAGCCTTCACCACGTCGCGCGGCACCAGATAGTCGAGCGGGATCACGCAACCGCCCGCGAACCATGTGCTCAGCAGCTGGTTCTGGCCATAGTCGAACGACAGCGGCAGCACCGCCAGCGCGCGGTCGTCCGGCCCGAGTTCCAGGTACTGCGCCACGCTCTCGGCCCCGAGCCACATGTTGGCGTGGCTGAGCATCACGCCCTTGGGCCGGCCGGTGGAACCGCTGGTGTAGAGGATGGCGGCAAGGGCGTGCGGATCGCCCGCGGACGGCGGCAGCGCCGCGCCACAGGCGCTTGCTTCATCAAGCGCGGCCCCTTCCTCGAACACGGTGCAGCCTTCCGGCAGATCCTCGGGCTCGAGGGTCTTGAGCCGCGCCGGCGTGCCGATCAGCAGCACCGCGCCGCTGTCCTCCAGTATGTGTGCCACTTGCGCGCGCTTGAGTAGCGGGTTCACCGGCACGTGCACCAGCCCGGCCCGCGCCGCGGCGAGCGGCATGAGGCACGTGAGCTCGCCCTTGGCAGCCCAGGTCGCGACCCGTGCGCCTGGCTGCGGCACGCGTGCCTGCAGCCAGCCCGCCAGCGCAGCGACACGCGTTCTTAAGGTCTCGTGGTTAATCGTGCCCTCGCGCAGCACCAGGGCTGGCGCATCGGCCGCTCCCCGCTCGGCGAGATGGTCGAGCGTCTGGGTCTGCGCAGGCATGAGGGCAACTCCGAAGGATCGACCGGGAAGTGGTGAACGTCGACTATCACGACGATCTTAAGGAAGTGCAATCCGACGCCGCACTGGCGCGGTTGCTCTCGCCCGAGATGCAAAGCGCGCCGTTCGACCGGCTGGACTGGTGGCGGCTGCTGGCCGAGCACTGCGGCCTGCAGCCACGCCTTGCCGTGGCGCGCAATGGGGTCGGCAGTGCGGTGCTGCCGCTGACGGGGACCGGAGAGCACCTGACGCAGCTCTCCAACTGGTACACGTTCCGCTATCGCCCGATCGTCTCGCCGGGCGCCGAAGACCTGCTGACAGCTCTGGCGCGCGACCTGCCGAAGCACGCGAGCCGGCTGACGCTCACCGGGCTGCCGGCCGAGGATGCGGAAAGGCTCGAAGCGGCGTTTCGCGCGGCCGGCTGGATCGCCTGGCGCGAGCAGAGCGACGTCAACCATGTGCTCGCACTCGCCGGGCGCGACTACGCGGCCTACATCGCCGGTCGCCCGGGCAAGCTGCGCACGACACTCAAGCGCAAGTCGGGCAAGGTGCACACGCGAGTGCTTTCCCGCTTCGACGCGCAAGTCTGGTCCGACTACGAGGACATCTACGCCGAGAGCTGGAAGCCCGAGGAAGGCTCGCCCGCGTTCCTGCGCGCCTTTGCGCAAGCGGAAGGGGCGGCCGGACGCCTGCGCCTTGCCGTTGCCCACGCAGCGGACGATCCGCAAGGCCCTGCCCTGGCCGCGCAGATGTGGACGGTGGAGGGCGGCACCGCCTTCATCCACAAGCTGGCCCATCGCGAAAGCGCCAAGCCGCTCTCGCCCGGATCGGTGCTGAGCGCGGCGCTGTTCCGCCGGGTCATCGACGTCGACAAGGTCGAGCTTGTCGATTTCGGCACCGGCGACGATCCCTACAAGCGCGACTGGATGGAGCAGGTTCGCCCGCGCTACCGCCTCGACCTGCTACGTCCGCGCGCGCCTGCGAACTGGCCGGTGATCGCACGCCGAATGGTGCGCTCCCTTGCCGCAAGTGCGAAGCGCGGCTAGAGCGCCACGGCTTTCAGACTTCGTTCAAGAACAGATTTAGCAAGACACACGCTGGGAGGCCCATGTCCGACGACACCGATCTGCTGCTGCGCCGCATCCTGACGGACGTGCTCGGCCTCAAGCAGAACCAGGCCTCCGACTTCACCGAAGAGACCGGCCTGTTCGGCCACTTGCCCGAGCTCGACTCAATGGCGGTGGCGGGACTGCTGACCGAGCTTGAGGACCGGCTCGACATCGTCATCGACGACGACGAGATCGACGGCGAGATGCTCGAAACCTATGGAGGCCTCCTGGCCTTCGCCAAGGCCAAGCGCGAGCAGGCGTGAGCCGCTGCGGCCATGCACCGGCCAACTCGGCCCAATCTGTGCCATGGCGCCTGAAGCAAGTTCAGCGAGACGAGTGCTTCGTGGCCGCTCTGTCGCCCGGCCGACCGCTGTTCCGCAAGCCATGACGCCGCTGACCTGGCCCTGTCCCCTGCGCGACGGCACCACCACCGACGAATACGCCCTCAGCTTCGATCACGCGCGGGCCAGGCGTCTGCTGATCGTGCCGGCCCTGTTCGACGAGGCCAATCGCCTGCGTCGCCTGACCGTAGAGGTCATGCGCCGGCTGGACGGAGCCGGGATCGACAGCGTTCTGCCCGACCTGCCCGGCACCAACGAGAGCCTGCAGCCGCTCGAAATACAGGAGCCGCAGGACTGGTCGAACGCCATGGCTGCGGCCGCAAGCCACTTTGGCGCAACGCACGTGCTGGGAATCCGCGGCGGGTGCCTGTTCACGCCCGCTGGCTTCGCGGCCCTGCACTACGCGCCGGCCAAGGCGCCGGGCATCCTGCGCCAGATGCTGCGCGCCCGAACGCTCGCAGCGCGCGAGGCCGGCCGTGAGGAAACGCGCGAGGGCCTCATGCATCTGGCGCTGACGCAAGGCATCGAGCTTGTGGGACACCGGCTCGGGCCTGAATTCGTCCGCCGGTTCGAGACGTTTGCCCTGCGGACGGATGCGGTGGAGATCACCCAGGAGACGCTCGGCGGTTCGGGGCTCTGGCTGCGCGCTGAGCCGGGCGAGAGCGCGAGCCAGGCGGATGCGCTGGCCGCCGCCATCGCGCGAGCACTGGCATGACGCCAGCCCCGCTTCCCGCACCGTCCGGCCATGGAGTGAACGCATGAGGCGTCACTTCGCATTCCCGTGCGAGGGCGTGCAGCTCGTCGCCACGCTCGACGAGGCACCGGGGTGCGCAGGCCTGCTGCTCGTCACTGGCGGCAACGAGGTTCGCTCGGGCGCATGGGCAGGCCAGGCGCAGTTCGCCGCTCAGGTTGCCGCCGCCGGTCATCCCGTGCTGCGCTTCGATCGGCGCGGCTGTGGGGACAGCGAAGGTGTCAACGGCGAGTTCCGCGCCAGCGGCCCCGACATGTCCGCCGCGCTGGCCGCCATGCGTGAACACTGCCCGCACCTCACCCGCGTGGTCGGCATGGGCAACTGCGATGCCGCGAGCGCCCTGATGCTCGCAAGGGGCGCGGGGTGTGACGGGTTGATCCTGTCCAATCCCTGGACCTTCGAAAGCGACGCCGCCGACGAAGCGCCGCCGCAAGCGGTGCGCAGTCACTATCGCGGCCGCTTGAAGGATCTCGGTGCAATCAAGCGGCTGCTGACCGGCAAAGTCGCGATCGCGCCCTTGCTGAAAAGCCTGCTTTCCGCCGCCAAGCCCGCACCTGCGCCAAGCACGCTGGCGCAGGACATGGCGGCCGGGATCGCCGGCTTTGCCGGTCCCGTGCGCTATCTGGTCGCCGATCGCGATCGGACCGGCCAGGCTTTCGCTGCCGTCTGGACCGACGCCACCGCAATCCGGCGCTGCCCGGGTGCAACGCATAGTTTCGTCGAAGCAGACGCGCGCGCCTGGCTGCTCGACGAAACTCTCACGCTCTTGTCGGATCTTGCCTGAGCATCGGCACGCGCGATGATGATCTTCGCCTCTCCTCGCACTGCCTGCAAGTGACCGGACGTCCATCCAAAGCAACGGCATCGCGCAACGACCGTCGGGGATTGCCGCGCTGCCGAGGCTCGGCAATCGTTACTCTACCGAGCAGATTACGCTGCTGCGCCGCAGCAATCTGATCTTCGGGGATACGCACGGGCCAGCTAAGAGCGTCAATGGCCCCACGAATTCCCTAGATGCACAAATGCAACACTCTTGCTGCAATGCGCCATAGGGCTGCAACTTAAGTCCCTCGCTCCGCATTACACGGCCTCATCGGCAAGCTCGGTGATGCATGATAATTGGAGTTTGAGAATGAAGAAGTTTCTGTTCGCTGCGGCGCTCGCTGTGTCGATGCCCGCCGTTGCCGTAGCGCAGGACGCCAGCACCGCGACCGCGCCCGACGGCACGCCCGCATTCGGGATCGAGCCCTACGTCGGTGTGCTCGGTGGCTGGCACCAGTTCGACAAGAGCAGCGAGTTCGGCAGCCCCCGCGGCGGCCGCATGGACGGTGCGCTGCTCAGCGGCGTGGCCGGTGTGAACATTCCGCTCGGGCCCGTCTTCGTCGGCGCGGAAGGTAACGCCACCAAGGGCTTCGGCGATATCGACTGGGAATACGGCGTTCGTGGCCGTGTCGGCGCGCGCGCTGGTGACAGCGGCATGATCTTCGTGTCCGGCGGCTACCAGTGGGTCAACGGCAAGCGTGCGTACAGCGACCAGAAGGACTGGATCTATGGCGTCGGCGTGGAAGTCGGCCCCAAGGACATCGGCCTGGGCGGCATCACCACCAACAGCGGCATCCGTCTGCGCCTGCAGGCCGAAACCTACGACTTCGATTCGATCCGTCCGATGGCGGGCGTGATCGCGCACTTCTGAGCCTGAATGGGGCCGGTCGCAAAGACCGGCTCCACCGGTTCGGAAGGGCATAGGACCGAGCTGTCGTCCGGGGCGCACCTGCATTCCTGCAAGCGAGCCACCGAGACCGGATGACAGTTCGGCCCGTCTTCAACCTTTACGATGATCGTGCGGACCGCAGGTCGGCCGCAATCCAGGGCAACGCGAGAAGCTCTCGGACCACTGCCCTAAGCTCGCGACGACGAGCAGCATGAGGTCGGCGGCAAATCGAAGCTTCGGCTTACTCCGCCGCTTCCCTGGTCGCCTCGGCAAATTCCTTTTCCTGCAAGTAGCGCTCGGCATCCAGCGCCGCCATGCAGCCAGTGCCCGCCGCGGTCACCGCCTGGCGATAGGTGTGATCCATCACGTCCCCACACGCGAACACGCCGGGGATCCTGGTCTTGGGCGTGCCCGGTTCCACAACCAGGTAGCCGCTTTCGTCCGTGTCGAGCTTGCCTTCGAACAGCGAAGTCGCCGGGGCATGACCGATCGCCACGAACGCGCCGTCGGTGCCGATCTCGCTCTCCTCGCCGGTGACCGTGTCGATCACGGCGACGCCGCGCAGTTCGCCCGTCGCATGGTCGGCCACGAAGCGCTCGACCCGCTTGTTCCACACGACCGTGACGTTGGGATGCGCGAAGAGGCGATCCTGCAGGATCCTCTCGGCACGCAGCGAATCACGACGGTGGATCAGCGTCACGTCCTGCGAGTGGTTGGTGAGGTACAGCGCCTCCTCCACTGCGGTGTTGCCGCCGCCGATCACCACCACCTTCTTGCCGCGATAGAAGAACCCGTCGCAGGTGGCGCAAGCCGATACGCCCTTGCCGGATAGCTCCATTTCGCCCGGCACGCCCAGCCACTTGGCCTGCGCACCGGTGGCGATCACCAGCGTCTCGCCTTCGTAGACGTCGCCGCCATCGCCGATCGCGCGGAACGGCTCGCCGCGGCTGGGTCCGTCGAGATCGACCGAGACGATCGTGTCCCACAGCATGCGCGTGCCGACGTGCACTGCCTGCGCCTCCATCTCCTGCATCAGCCAGGGCCCCTGGATGACGTCGCGAAAGCCGGGATAGTTCTCGACATCGGTGGTGATGGTCAGCTGGCCGCCGGGCTGGAGCCCCTGCACGACGATCGGCTTCATGCCCGCGCGCGCGCCGTAGATCGCGGCCGAGAGGCCTGCCGGGCCGGAACCGATGATGAGCATGCGAGTGGTATGCGTAGCCATGAAAAAACCTCCGGCCGGCGAGATAGCGATCCGCGCCGTGCTTTGCCAATCTTGCGGACCGTAGGGAAATGTTTGCTGTCCACAACTGCGGGTTCGCGGAGGCGGTGAGCCAAGGGCCGGCGGAACCCGCGCCGTTCCCCGGCATTGCATTCGCGATGAGCCACACCGCCACCGAGAATGCACGCAGCAGCCGCTGGCCCGCCCGGCTGTGGGTCGTGCGCCATGGCCAGAGCGCCGGCAACGTCGCGCGCGATGCCGCGCACGCCGAAGGCATGCATCGGATCGACCTCGACATTCGCGATGTCGATGTGCCCCTCTCCGACCTTGGCCAGCGCCAGGCACAGGCGCTCGGGCGCTGGTTCGCCGACGGTGCCGAGGACGAGCGACCCGACGTGATCCTGTGCAGCCCCTACGTGCGCGCACGCGAGACGGCGCGGCTGTTCCGCGATGCCGGCGGCGCCCCGCCCCAGGAGCCGATCTGCGGCGACGAGCGCCTGCGCGAAAAGGAGTTCGGCATCCTCGACGGGCTGACCACCGCGGGCATCCTGGCGAGCGAGCCCCAGCAGGCCGAGTTCCGCCGCCTGCTGGGCAAGTTCTACCATCGCCCGCCCGGCGGCGAGAGCTGGTGCGACGTGATCTTTCGCCTGCGCTCGCTGCTCGACACCGTGTCGCTGCACTATCACGGCCGCCGCGTGCTGATCGTGGCGCACCAGGTGGTAGTGCTCTGCCTGCGCTACATCATCGAAAACCTGAGCGAAGAGGAGATCCTGGCGATCGATGCGCAAGGCGACGTAGCCAACTGCTCGGTCACGGAATACGCCTTCGATCCTGCATTCGGGCGCGAGGGTGGGCTGACGCTGGTGCGCTACAACGCGACTGCGCCGGTGGCCGAGGACCCGGCCGCGCACGTCACCAGCGAGCCCGATGCGATGGTCGGTGCACGCGGATGACACCGCTCGACGCGCAATGGCTGGCCGATCACCCGCTCCCCGACATCGATCACGACACCGACAAGAACAAGCGCGGCCGCCTGCTGGTCGCCGGTGGGTCCCAGCTCGTGCCCGGCGCGCTGCTGCTGTCGGGCGAGGCGGGGTATCGCGCCGGCGCGGGCAAGGTGCAGCTGGCCTTGCCAGCGTCCGCCGCCAGCGGCGTCGGCATCGCCATGCCCGAGGCGGCCGTCATCGCGCTGGAGGTCAACGACAAGGGTGAGCTTGGCCCATCGGCAGGCAAAGTGGGTGACCTGATTGGCCGGTGCGATGCCTTGGTCCTGGGCCCCGGGATGGGCGGCGGCTCTGACGCGCACGCACTGCTGGAGACGGTGCTCGATCACAAGGAAAGCGGCGTTGCCTTGCTGCTCGATGCGGCGGCGATCGGCGCTGCGCCAGACTTTGCCGATGCGCTGTGCCGCTGGTCGGGCCCGCTGGTGCTGACCCCGCACCCGGGCGAAATGGCGGGACTGATGACGTGCGAGGCGGACGATGTCTGCGACGAGATGGCCATGCAGGCGGCCGATCGCTTCCAGGCGACGGTCCTGCTGAAAGGACCGCGCACGATGATCGCGTCCAGCGACGGTACAGTGCTGCAGTTTCACGGCGGTGGCCCCGGCCTGGCGACGGGCGGCTCGGGCGACGTGCTCGCTGGCATCATCGGCGGACTGCTCGCGCGCGGAGCCGACGCGCAGCTCGCGGCGGCATGGGGCGTCTGGGCGCATGGGGAATCCGGCCGGATGCTCGCCCGAAGCGTCGGGCCGATCGGCTTTCTTGCGCGCGAACTGCTGCCGGCAATCCCCGGCTTGCTCTACCCGCGCGGCCCGACGGCGGAACGCTGAGCAGGCGAGCCGTCCGCGCTCGTCCTGCGTCGCATAGCCGTCTCGCTCACTTGCTGAGTTCCGATATCAACGTCAGATAGCAGACCACGCCCGGCGCCGCGCCGCGCAAGGCGCACCGCCGCCGCAGCTCAGGCCACGCGCAGGCGCTTCGCCAGCGTCTCGTCATCCATCATCCGGGTTCCGCGCAAGTGGCTGAGGCGCACCGCGGTGCAGCTCATCTTCAACTGGGTGAACTGCTCGTACCACTCCAGCCCTGCTGCCGACTTGCCGCTCACCTGCTCCCACAAGGCGACCGTCTCGTCATGCGAACCCATGCCTTCCAGCGGAGCGCCATATGTCGAGTTGGGGCCGTGCATGGTGTCCGCAATGACGCAGAACCAGGCGAGATCGTGCAAGGCGCCGCCTAGCGAGGGCTGCTCCCAGTCCATCACCGCGACGACCTTGTAGTCGTCCCCGAACATCATGTTGCCGATGCGTGCATCGCCCCACACCAGACCTTCGGGCTCATGCTCGGGCCATTCCGACTTCAGGCGGGCGAGCCCGGCGCGCAGGATCGGTTGCGGCTCGACCTCTTCCAGCCAGTCGACGAAACGCGTGTACTTGTCCCACTCCTGCGCCAGCCCGTTACGGGCACCCTCGGGTCCTCCTAGAAACGCCAGGTTCGCCAAGGGAATGGTCTGGATCAGTGCGAGCTGGGTCACGGCATCTTGCCACAGGATGCGGAGCTGCTGGGGGCTGGCCTCGGTCATCCAGCCGCTGCGGGCATACGGCGGGATGCTGACCGGCACGCGGCCATGCTTCTTTTCCATGACGAAGAACGGCTTGCCAAGGACCGCCGCATCCTCCTCCAACCAGAGAGGCTCGGCGATGCGAACGCGGCCGTCCTCATGCAGGGCCTTCATGATCTGGTACTGCTCTTCGAAGAGTGTGTCCGGGAAGACGGTGAACTTCTCGGGCTTGATGCGCACCACGCAGCCCTGCTTGCGCGGCTCCCCCCCTTCGGTCCAACTTGCATCGAACAGGATCGTTTCGTGCGACTGGCCGGCGCCGCGAGGATAGGTGAAGTTCTGCAAGGCGAGATCGCGAGCTTGCGGCAGCTTGCCGGAGAGCCAGGAGCGCAGATCGCGCGAAAGATCATCCAGATCCCGCGTCTCGGGGGCTACGATTACGTCGGACATGCGCCACTCCCACTCGGCATCGCCACATTCACCATAGTGAATTTGTTTTCGGCAGTATGATCGAGATACGTGGATGGGTGATGCGGGTCAAGACGACACGCACATGTCCGCCAGTGCGCTGAAGCATGCAGCGCGCATCGGTAGCGGGGGCTTAGTCCTCCAGCGGCTCGATACGGCCGGCGAGGAAGTCTGACACCCGCTTGCAGGCGGCGCTCAGACGGCCGCCTGCTTCGCGCAGCCTTGCACCCGATTGCAGATCGTGGAAGCCGGCCATCAGCAGCGAAATCGTGACTTTGCCGCGAGCATCGTAGATCGGCGCCATGATCGCCGCGAGCGGGTAGCGGGTGTCATCCTCGACCTGCAGCAGCGGAACGACCGGTGGCTCATCGCGCGCGCTGCGCATGTGCGGCGCGGCGTTCTCGAAGGCCGGACCAACGCCTGACCGGCGCGTCAGGCCGATGTAGCCGTGCTCGCGAACGAACTCCATGCCGGCAAACAGCGCCTCGCGCCGTGCCTCCTCCACGTCGGGGATGTTACGCTCCAGCCAGGCCGTCGCATCCTTGGGCGAGCGCGCGAAGAACACCGTCGCCTGCACCGTGGTCAACGGCATGCGCGTGCCCAGCGGCACCGGATAGCCGACGTGGTTGGCCGAGGTCGCCCGCTCGCGCAGGTGCATCATGTCGCCTTCCAGGAAGTAGGCTCCGCACACGACATCGAAGTCGTCGGCGATCGCGCGCATCTCCGGCTGCGCCACCTGCAACGGCGAGAAGTGGTCCGCCGCAGTGCGTCCGATCGCGGCCAGCGCCGGGCCGAGCACATAAGTCTTGTCGCCCGTGCGATAGAGGTAGCCGACATCGACAAGGCCCGTCAGCAGGGCATGACAGGTGGCGCGGCTGAGCTTGAGCGCGCGGACGAGATCGGTGAGCGCGAAAGCCTGGCCGGGATGATCGGCGATGAAATTCAGGATGGCTGCGACGCGACGCACACCCGGGGAGGACCGCGACATAGTAACTTTCGCTATTTCGAATTGCGCGGGTATGTCGTTGGACTGCGCACGTCAATAGCAGCATGTTCCCTCATGGGGACGGCGCCGACTGCCCAGCCACCACTCTGTGCTTCACCCGCCATGGATGACGCCGCCGGCCGATCCGCTTGAACAACCCTAGACATCCCGCCCCAGCCGCTCCGCGAGCATCGCGGCGATCTCGCGGCGGGCGATCTTGTTGCTGTGTAGCAGCGGCACTTCCTCGCGCGTGAAGGCGACGTAGGCGCGCGGCACCTTGTAGCCCGACAGGCGCTTGCGCAGTTCCGCCTCGATCGCCGCGAAGTCGAGCTCGACACCGTCGCGCGGCACCACCGCGGCGACCAGCAGTTGCCCGCGCTCCTGGTCCGGCAAGCCGAGCACGAAGGCATTGTGCACGCCATCCAGCGACTGCATCTCCATCTCGACTTCCGCGGGAGAGACGTTGGAGCCCATGGTCTTGATCATGTCGCCGCTGCGGCCCACGAAGTGCACGCGCCGTCCCTGCGGTCGATCCTCGATGCGGCACATGTCGCCCGTCTTGATGTAGCCGTCCGCGGTATAGTAGCCGGCCTTCTCCAGCTTGTGCAGCCCGGTAGCGACCGGATAGCCGCGCAGCTGCATCTCGCCGACTTCGCCATCGCCCACCGGCTGGTCGTTCTCGTCGGCCACGCGCACGTCATAGCCATCGGCGAAGTGGTCCATCGGGGCGCAGACCGGGTAGCCCGGCGCGCGGAAGTCGTCGCCGTACGAGTAAGGGCCCAGCGTCTCGCTCATTCCGAGGCCCCACCAGGGCTTGGGCGCCTTGGACAGGAGCGCAAGGTCATCGTCCGACAGCACCGATCCGAACGCCATGCGACTGTTGCTCATCGTCCGCTCGGTACAGACGGTGACCGCGCCCGCCTGCCAGTCGGGCACGAGCCACATCATCAGCCCGCCGACCCAGAACATCGGCATCATCGCCTGCTTTTCCTGGCCGGGCTCCAGCGCGAACATGCCCTTCAAGTAACGGCTGCGGAACAGCACCGGTCCGTGGTTGTGCTTCACGCCCTTGGGCAGCGCCATCGAGCCCGAGGTGTAGATCTCGACGATCTGGTCGGAAGTGTGCACCTCGCTCTCCACCTCGCGCAGGAAGGCGTCGTCGATGGTGGCGGCCGCCTCGGTCAGGAAGTCCATCGAACGGAATGTTGGTGGCAGATCGTCGCCATGCGAGATGATCCAGCGCAAGTACGGCACCTTGGCGATGCGCAACTCCGGGCTTGTGCCCGTCGCCAGGTCCGGCAGCGCCTCGCAAAGCCTCTCGACGTAATCCTTGCCCAGTAACTCGCGCTGCACGTAGAGCCCGTGCACGTCCGACTGGCGCAACACGCGGACCAGTTCGTTGGCGCGGATCAAGGTGCTGATCGGGATGGCGATGGCGCCGATACGCGCGGCGGCGGCGAACCAGATCGCAAAGCGCGGTCCGTTGCCGCAGATGAAGCCGATACGGCTGCCCTTGCCCACGCCGCGCGCCAGCAACCCGCGCGCGATCTCGGCCGATCGGGCATCGAGTTCGGTGAAGGTGGCGGACTCGTCCGGGATCGATGCATCTCGCAGCACTACGGCGGGTGCATCTCCGTAGGCGGCGGCGGCAGAACGGATCAGTTGCGGGAAGGTGGTCGCCTGGTGCGGGTCGTTCGGGACGGCGGGCTCCTGGCTCACGATGGCTTCCTCTCACGTGTTCTATGGACAGGTATCTGGTTCAGTCATGGCAGTGCGTGACCCCGCGCCGACGCGCGCGACCTCGCTCGATCCGGGACCGAGAACTAGTTTCGACTATTCGCCTGTGCAAACGATTTGTCGCGATTTCGAACTGCTGCGCTTGACTACCGTTTTAAGAATCTAGCTCTCCGCAAAGGCAAAGGGCTGGGGCGGCCGACGGTATTCGTCGGTCAGGATCTCGCGGCCGATCGGCGGGGCGGAGCGAGCTTCGCATTCTGCGCGGTGGCACAGGCGGCATGTCACACCGATCGGCGTGGGCATGGGCTGCGCATCATCCCGAGCATAGGCGAGCCGGGTCGCGTCCGCCGCGGCGCAGGCGAGTGCGATGGCGCGTAGCGTGCGTCCCTGCCCCCGCCCCACCGCCCCGACGGTGCGCGCGATCGAGAAGAAGCGCTGGCCGTCGGGCAGTTCCAGCCACTGCACCAGCACCTCGCCGGGGTGGCGGAAAGCCTTGTGCAGGCTCCACAAGGGGCATCCGCCGCCATGCGCCGCAAACGGGAAACCTGCCCCGTCGAGCCGCTTCGAGACGTTGCCCGCCTCGTCGACCCGCAGGAAGAAGAACGGAACGCCTTCCTGCCCCGGCCGCTGCAGCGTGGTCATGCGATGCGCCACTTGCTCGAAGCTCGCGCCGAACACGCCGGCAATTGCCTCGACATCGTAGCCACGCGCCTCGGCCGTGCGGAAGAAGCGCTCGTACGGCATCACCAGCGCACCGGCGGCGTAAGCGGCAAGGCCGCGACGCACCAGTGTCTCGGCCGTCTTGGTGGAGAACACCCCTTCGCGCAGCACTTGCGCGATCTCGCCGCGCAACGCGGTGTACGCGATGTGGAGCGCGATCTGGAACGCGCGCGCCGCAGGGTCGAGCGTGTCCGCGATCAACAGCTGCTGGTTGTGCCTGTCGAACCGGCGCAGCGCATCGACCAGCACGTCGGGCGGCAGGAAGCGCACGCGCACGCCCTTGGTGGCGAGGAACTTGGCGGCGCCGCCCTCCTTGTCGATCTCGGCGGCGAGGTCTTCGGCGCGGCGATCGAGGCTGTCGATATAGTTGCGGCGGCTGGCCAGGAACGCCTGCGCCTCGGCCACCGGGTCCTGCGCCTCGCCCTCCCCTGCTCCGGCGCGCCGCTGGGCAAGTGCCTGCTGCTCCCGCACGTAGGCGCCGTGCAGCCGCAGCAGCGCCTCGGAGATGCCGGGAAAGCTGGTCGCGAGATCGGACACCTCCAGCGCCGGCATGTCGATGTCGGAGAAGATCGGATCGCGCAGCACGTCCGCGATGCGGCGCGCATAGCTCTCGCCGTCCTCGCTGGCGAGGTCGGTGACGTCGAGGCGGTAAGTGCGCGCCAGGCGCAGCAGCATGTCGGCGGTGACCGGGCGCTGGTTGCGTTCCAGCAAGGCGATGTACGAAGGCGAGATACCCAGATCCTCGGCCATGACCTGCTGGGTAAGCCCCAGTTCGCGCCGCAGCCGGCGCAGGCGAGGACCGAGATAGAGGGGACGCGCTTCAGCCATACAGCCGTGTTTGTCATAGCCGCACAACTTTACAAGGTTCATCTGTAAAGTTTGACACGGTGACTCCGCCGACCGTTCCTCTGCACGCATCTGCAGCATAGGCCGTCTTCAACGCATCACCGCATGAGGACAGTTTCCGTGACCTACCAGCAGACCATCGCCGAAGCCGGCCAGACGATCGAGACCGAACGCAACTGGGACGGGATCGAAGCGGAGTCCGTGGCTCGCATGCGCCTGCAGAACCGCTTCCGCACCGGCCTCGACATCGCCAAGTACACCGCCAAGGTGATGCGCGCCGACATGGCCGCGTATGACGCCGATCCGGCCAACTACACGCAGTCGCTGGGCTGCTGGCACGGTTTCATCGGCCAGCAGAAGCTGATCAGCATCAAGAAGCACTTCGGCACCACCAAGGGCCGCTACCTCTACCTGTCGGGCTGGATGGTCGCGGCGCTGCGCTCCGAGTTCGGTCCGCTGCCCGACCAGTCGATGCACGAGAAGACCTCGGTTCCCGCGCTGGTCCACGAACTCTACACCTTCCTCAAACAGGCCGACGCCCGCGAGCTTGGCGGCCTGTTCCGCGACCTCGACAAGGCGCACGAAGCCGGCGACGAGCTGGAAGCCAAGCGCATCGAGCACGCGATCGACAACTACGAGACGCACGTCGTGCCGATCATCGCCGACATCGACGCCGGGTTCGGCAATGCCGAGGCGACCTATCTGCTCGCCAAGAAGTTCATCGAGGCCGGCGCCTGCTGCCTGCAGATCGAGAACCAGGTTTCGGACGAAAAGCAGTGCGGCCACCAGGACGGCAAGGTCACCGTGCCGCACGAGGACTTCATCGCCAAGATCCGCGCCATCCGCTACGCGTTCATGGAAATGGGCGTCGATGACGGCTTGATCGTCGCGCGCACCGACTCGCTGGGTGCCGGCCTCACCAAGCAGATCGCCTTCACCCGCGAAGCCGGCGATATCGGCGACCAGTACAACAGCTTCCTCGATTGCGAGGAAGTGACCTCGGTCGGCCACGGCGAAGTGCTGATCAGCCGCGACGGCAAGCTGATGAAGCCCAAGCGCCTGCCCTCCAACCTCTACCAGTTCCGCTCCGGAACCGGCGAGGACCGCTGCGTTCTCGACTGCATCGAAGCGCTGCAGAAGGGTGCCGACCTCCTGTGGATCGAAACCGAGAAGCCGCACATCGCCCAGATCGGTGGCATGGTCAGCCGCATCCGCGAGGTGATCCCGAATGCCAAGCTGGTGTACAACAACTCGCCCTCGTTCAACTGGACGCTCAACTTCCGCCAGCAGGTGTTCGATGCCTGGGAGCAGGCCGGCAAGGACACCTCCGCCTACGATCGCGCACGCCTGATGAGCATCGACTACGACGGCACGGAGCTGGGCATAGAAGCCGACGAGCGCATTCGCACCTTCCAGAGGGATGCGGCGCGCGAGGCGGGCATCTTCCACCACCTCATCACCCTGCCGACCTACCACACCGCCGCGCTGTCGACCGACAACCTGGCCAAGGAATACTTCGGCGAAGCGGGCATGCTCGGCTACGTCAAGGCGGTGCAGCGCGAGGAAATCCGCCAGGGCATCGCTTGCGTGAAGCACCAGAACATGGCCGGCTCCGACATTGGCGACGATCACAAGGAGTACTTCGCCGGTGAAGCCGCGCTCAAGGCCGGCGGCGCGCACAACACGATGAACCAGTTCGCTGCCTGAGGCAGCAGGGGAACCAGTTCGCTGCCTGAACCAACGCGGGGTTCGCCGATGACACTGAACAGCGAACACCTGAGACTACCGGACGGGGCGCTGCTGCCGCTCGCCTCGTTCGCCAACCCAGCCGCTCACAGACGCGAGCCAAGGATAGGAGACGTGACCATGACCACCACGACCGAACCGAGCCGCGCGCGCGCCGTGCTCTCGAACGAGGACTTCAAGCTGCTGCAGGAAGCCGTCGTCTACTACATCAAGGCGCACGAGGACGATCCGATCTCGTCCAAGTACGCCAACCTGCATCACCGTCTCGGCAGCGCCATCCGCCGCTGAACGGTCACCGCTTTCCTGGGGAGGAAAGCCTCGACCCGTCGCGCTCACCGGCGCGGCGGGTCGTTTTCATGTCGCACCTGGCTTCGCCGCTCGGCTTTCGGGCTTTCGCGCAGCATCACCAAAGGGCAGCCATCCGCCCGCGCGGGCGTTTGCACCCGGTTGCATTCGCTGGCATCGTGCCGCGGGGTGCGGAGTTGGCGAAAGTGCTGAGCATGCAGACCGTTACCCCTACGACGACGGCCCACATAAACGCGATCGGCACCGCCGTGCCGCCCAACGACGTCCACGGGGCCTTCCATGGTCTGATCGATCACATGCTCACCGACCGGCGCAGCCGCGCCATCTATGAACGCATGGCCAAGCGCTCGGGCATCGAGAGCCGTTACTCCTTCATCGAGCCGTCCGTCAGCGACGACGGACAGACGATCGACAGCGAGCGCTTCTACATGCGCGGCTCCTTCGCCAGCACGGCGCAGCGCATGGAGCGGTACGAGCGCTGGGCACCGGAATTGGCGCTGCAGGCGATCGACCAACTCGATGACGACATCGCCAGCCAGGGCATTACCCATGTCGTGGTGGCAAGCTGCACCGGCTTCGTGGCGCCAGGGCTGGACCAGATCCTGATCCGCCGCACCGGGATAGACCCGTCGGCCGAGCGCACGCTGGTGGGTTTCATGGGCTGTTACGCCGCGGTCAACGCCCTGCGCCTGGCCCACCACATCGTGCGCTCGACGCCCGAAGCGCGCGTGCTGGTCGTCAATGTCGAGCTGTGTACCCTCCATCTGCAGGAAACCGCGCAGGTGGACCGGCTGCTCGCCATGCTGCTGTTCAGCGATGGCGCCACGGCCGCTCTGGTCACCGCCGAGCCGAAAGGCATCGCGCTCACCGACTTTCGCCCTGCGGCAATACCCGGCTCGGCCGATCTGATCACCTGGCGTATCGGCGACCAGGGCTTTGCCATGCACCTCGACGGGCAAGTGCCGATCCGCATCGCCGAGGCCCTGGAGCACGAGCGCACGCGCAACGATGCCGACGGTATCCTGCGCGGGCAGCAGACGTCCGACTTCGACTTGTGGGCCGTGCACGCCGGTGGCCGCTCGATCCTGGATGCGGTCGAGCGCGGGCTCGAGCTGCCGCCCGAAGCGCTTGAGCCTTCGCGCACGGTCCTGCGCGAGAAGGGCAACATGTCGTCCGCTACCCTGATGTTCGTGCTCGCGCGCATGATGGCGGCGCGGCAGGAAGGGCATGGCGAGCGCAAGGGCCTGGGCATGGCATTCGGCCCCGGGCTTGCGGCCGAGACCTTCCGCTTCAGCCTGCTCTGATGCCCGATCTGCGCCACCGCTCGCAAGCGGCCGAGTGGATGGACGGAGCGGAGGTGACGCCGGAGGACTTCGCCGCCTGCGTGAAGGACCTTGCCGCGGTGAACACCGTCACCCTCGCCCGCGGCCCCACTCTGCGCTTCGTGACCGAGGCGGTACGGCAAGCTCCGCGCACTCCCACGATCCTGGACGTGGGCTTCGGCGCCGGCGACATGCTGCGCGCGATCGCCGAAGTGCTGCGCGCCAGGGGCCTGTCCGCAAGGCTCGTCGGCATCGATCTCAATCCGCGCAGCGAACCCGTCGCGCGCTCGCTGACGCCGCCCGACGCGTCCATCGAGTGGTGCACCGGCGATGCCTATGCCTGGGCCGAGCGCGAGCGGCCCGATCTGATCATCAGTTCGCTCGTGACGCATCACATGGACGATGCCGAGGTGGTCCGCTTCTGCACCTGGATGGAAGCCACTGCCGGCCTCGGCTGGTTCGTCAACGATCTGCACCGCCACGCCCTGCCCTGGTACGGCTTCACCGCGCTCGCCGCGCTGGCCCGCTGGCACCCCTTCGTGCGGCACGACGGTCCGCTTTCGATCGCGCGCAGCTTTCGGCGCGACGAGTGGCACGCGTTGCTGCGACAGGCGGGCGTCGACCGCGCGGCAAGCGTGCGCTGGCGCTTTCCCTTCCGCTACTGCGTGGAGCGCCGCCGATGGTAAGTCCCGTCGTGGTGATCGGTGGAGGGCTCGCCGGGGCCGCCGTCGCCACCCGCCTCGCCCGCACCGGGCAAGCGGTCACCGTGATCGAGCGCGAGGCAGGACCGCACGAGAAGGTCTGTGGCGAATTCCTGTCGGTGGAAGGCTGCCAGGACCTCGCCGGGCTCGGTCTGCCGCCGGAACACCTCGGCGCCGTCGCCATCGACCGCGTGCGGGTCCTGCATCGCAGGCATGCGGTAGAGGCCAAGCTCCCCTTCGTGGCACGCGGGCTCTCCCGCGCGATCATGGACGAGGCCCTGCTCGACATGGCCCGGAAGGCGGGTGCCGAGGTGCTCCGCGGCGTACGTGTCACCGGGTTGCAGGGAACGCGAGTGCTGACCTCCGCCGGCGAATACGAGGCCTCGCACGTCATGCTCGCGACCGGCAAGCACGACTTGCGCGCGATGCCTCGCGCCGCGCCCGCGACCCGCGACGGTTATGTCGGGTTCAAGATGCACTGGCGGCTTTCTCCAAGAGCTCTGGATGCGCTGGGCAGTGCCATCGAGCTGGTCCTGTTCGGGCAAGGCTATGCCGGCCTGCAGCGTGTCGGCACCCGCGAGGCCAACCTCTGTCTCGTCGTGCGGCGCCAGCACTTCGCGGAGCTCGGCGGCACCTGGGACGCGCTCCTTGCCCGCCTCATGGACGAACCGGGGCTCGCCTCTCGCCTTGGCGACGCCCAGCCGCTCATGGCCAGGCCGCTTGCCATAGCCAACCTGCCGTACGGGCACATGCACCGGCCGTCGGGCGACGAAGGCGCGGTGTGGCGGCTCGGCGACCAGGCGGCGATGACCGCCTCCCTCAGCGGTGACGGCATGGCGGTCGCCCTTCGCAGCGCGACCCTGGCTGCGGATCTGTTCACGCGCGGCGCCACCACCGCGCAGTTCCACCGGCTGCTCGCCGCGCAAGTCGGTCCGCAAGTGCGCCGGGCCATGCGGCTCCAGCGGCTCTCCGAGCATCCTCTGGCGTTGGCGTTGGGCATGCAAGCCGCCCGCGCCTGCCCACGACTCCTGACGCTGGGCGCGCGGGCGACGCGCCTTCCCGCGTATGAAGCGACGAAGGCCTGACAAACATCGACGAAGATCGCCGGGCTTTACACACAAGTTAACCTTTCCCGTTCAACTTCGCGGAGGTTCAGTGGGGCACGGATGAAACTCGACTTCGGAGAAAGCTCTCTGGTGGGGGCTGTTGACTTACAGGCGGTGCAGTCGCTCGAAGCGGCGATGACCGCGGCAAACCTTGCCGAGCAGCGATTGCGCGAAGCCATCGATCTCCTGCCGGAAGGCGTGGTGTTCCTCGATGCCGAGGGACGCTACATCCTCTGGAACCAGCAATACGCCAAGATCTACTCCACGTCGGCCGATCTGCTGGAGCGTGGCGCCCGCTTTGCAGACACCTTGCGCATCGGCATGGCGCGGGGAGACTATCCGGATGCGATCGGGCGCGAGGAGGAGTGGCTGGCCGAACGCCTTGCCCAGATGTCCAAGCCTGCCGCCCGCCACGAGCAGCGCCTGGCCGACGGCCGACGCATCCTGATCGAGGAACGCAAGACTTCGGACGGCGGCACCATCGGTCTGCGGGTGGACATCACCGACATGCGCGAGAGCGAAGAGGCGTTCCGCCTCCTGTTCGAGCGCAACCCGGTAGCCATGGCTGTGTACGACCGCGAGAGCCGCTGCATTCGCGCGGCAAACCAGTCCGCGGCGGACTACTTCGGCTTACCAATCGCCTCGATGAGCGGCCTTCCGGCCAGTGCGCTGTTCGGCGAGGGCGAGTGGCCTCGCGCGCAGGTTCTGCTCTCCTCGGATTCCAGCGGGCTCAGCGAAGTGTGGCAGATGCGCTGTGCCGGCGGCCTTGTCGGCGAGGCGGTCATTTCCACGCGTCTGTCGCAGCTGGAGGGCTATCCCGCCACGATCGTCTCCTTCTTCGACATCACCGAGCGGCGCCAAATCGAGCAGCGCATGGAGCACATGGCGCGTCATGACGAACTGACCGGGCTTGCCAACCGCGCCCACTGCCGGGCGCATCTGCGGGCGGTGCTGGAGCAGTCCGACAGTGACGAAACCGTCACGATGGCGCTCGTCGATCTCGACCACTTCAAGGCCGTCAACGACACCTATGGCCATCATGTCGGCGACGCGCTGCTCACCGATGCCGCGCGTCGCATGGCGGCGCTGGTGCCACAGGACGCGCTCCTGTGCCGGATCGGTGGCGACGAGTTCGCCGTGATCTTCCGCCGATCGAGCCGCACCCAGGCCGAGATCGTCTCACGCTCGATAATCACTGCCCTGTCGCAGCCGTTCCATGTCCAGGGCAACGTGTTGCACATCGGCGCGACGATCGGCTTTGCGACCTCTCCGTACGACAGCAGCGATCCAGAGACGCTGCTGCGCTATGCCGATCTTGCGCTCTACGCAGCCAAGGGCGAGAAGCGGGGCACCTGCCGCAGCTTCCGGCTCGGCATGGATGCCGCGGCGCAGGAGAAGACGCGGCTCGAGAACGATTTCCGGGACGCCCTGAAGCTCGGACAGCTCTACGTGCACTACCAGCCGCTGGTCGATCTCACGAGCGGCGCGGTGGAGTGCTTCGAGGCACTGCTGCGCTGGCACCATCCGGTACGCGGGTCCGTGTCGCCCGATGTCTTCATACCGCTTGCCGAGGAGATCGGCCTGATCGACGCGGTCGGTCGCTTCGTGCTGCACACCGCCTGCCGGGAGGCGCAGAACTGGCCCGAGCACATCAAGCTTGCGGTCAACGTCTCGCCGCTCCAGTTCCGCAACGGCAATCTGATCAGCACGGTGATCAACGCGCTCACCTCGGCGAACCTTCCGCCCGAGCGGCTGGAGCTGGAGATTACCGAAGCCGTGCTGATGGAAAAGGGGCCGCGTCCGTCCGCGATCATCCGCAACTTGCGCACCTTCGGCATCGGCATCGCGCTCGACGATTTCGGCACCGGGTTCTCGTCGCTCAGCTACTTGCTCAATTACCCCTTCACCAAGATCAAGATCGACAAGTCCTTCATCTTCGACCTGGAGCGGGAGAGCAACTCGCGCGCCGTCATCCGGGCGGTGATCGGCCTGGCTCGCAACCTGGGCCTGACCGTCACCGCCGAGGGGATCGAGCGAGAGGCCGTGCGCGATTACTTGCGCGACGAGGGGTGCCTGCAGGGCCAAGGCTACCTCTTCGGTCGACCGAGCCCGGCCAGCGAGATGCAGCGATACCTCAGCTGTGACGTCCGACGCGACGCGGCCTGAACGCCAAGCCTGCTGCAATGCCGATGGCCCACCGGCATGCATCCTCTCTGGAGCCCGGTCGTTGTTGCACTCGCCCGCACGTCAGCGTGCGAGATGACCGCAACCGCCTGAAGGAACCGCGCGAGCATGCCCCGGATCGCCACGCTGACGATGAACCCGACGATCGACGTGTCCTACGACGTCGCGCGCATGCAGCACACGCACAAGATGCGGACGCAGAACGAGCAATACGCGCCGGGCGGGGGCGGCATCAACGTCGCGCGGGTGTTCCACCGGCTCGGCGGCGAGGCGCTGAGCTTCTATCTGTCGGGCGGCGAGACCGGGCCGGCACTGGATGGGCTGCTGGCCGATCATGGCCTGGGCTGCTGCCGTATCCCCATCAAGGGCGCGACCCGCATCGCCTCGGCCGTGCACGAGCTCGACACCGGCAAGGAATATCGCTTCACGCCATCGGGGCCCACCATCGAACCCGCCGAGTGGCAGGCCTGCCTCGACGCTATGGAGGCGGCGCTGCCGCTGGACGCACTGGTGCTCTCGGGCTCGCTGCCGCAGGGTGTTCCACCGGATTTCTACGCGCGGGCGGCGCGCCTGGCACAGGCCCGCGGCACGCCGGTCGTGCTCGACACCTCGGGCGAAGCGCTGGCAGCGGGCCTCGAAGTCGGCGGTCTGTTGCTGGTGAAGCCGAGCCAAGGCGAACTCGCCGCGCTGGTCGGACGCTCGCTCCAGACCATCGACGAGATCGGCGCCGAGGCATCGCGCCTCGTCGACGCCGGCAAGGCGCAACTGGTCGCCGTCACGCTCGGCCATCTTGGTGCCGTGCTGGCGCAGGCTGGTGGCACGACCTTCCTTCCCGCCCCGCAGATCGAGGCCAAGAGCGCAGTCGGGGCTGGCGACAGCTTCGTTGCGGCCATGGTCCATGCCCTCACCAGCGGACGGGACGTACAGCACGCCTTCTGCCTCGGCATGGCGGCAGGATCGGCCGCGGTGCTATCGCCGGGCACGGGTCTGGCCCACCCGGACGATATCGCGCGCCTGCACGCGCAGATCTGCGGCTGTTGAAGCTTAAGGGATCTGCGCGGCTGCGACCGCGAGCCTAGACAATCAAGGCGCGGCGGCAGAACTCCCAGATCGTGCCGGCCAGCTGCTCGCGCCGAGCTCGGTCGGCCTGGCCGCCTTCCTCCCTGAGCAGTTCGACATGGATCGTCGCGGAAACGAAGTTATAGACCAGGCTCGCCTGGAGGCGGGGATCGCACTCGCGCAGCAGGCCCATCGCCACACCCCGGGCGATCTCTTCGGCGATCAGGGCGATGAGCGGGCTCAGCGCCCTTTGCAGCTCCTGCGGACGGCTCTCCGCAAGGCGCAAGTGTTCGCGGCTGAGGGCAGCGCTGCGGCGGCCCTTGCCCGGTTCTCCGAAGCCGAGCTGCCCGATCACCAGCCCCTCGACGATCTGGCGAAGCGCGTCGATCGGATCGCGCGCGCTCTCCGCTCCTTGACGGAAGTGCTCGGCGGCGAGGCTGAGCGTCCGCTCGAAGACGGCGAGCACCAGATCGTCCTTGCCGTTGAACTGCTCGTAGAAAGCCCGACGTGCCAGTCCCGATCGCAGGAGAACGGCGCGGATCGTCAGTCCTTCCAGGCCACCCTCATCCAGCAGTTCGTCTGCCGCGCGAATGAGCACATCGTTGCGGTGATTGCCGGCAAGCCCCGGCACGTCTGTCTGTGAAGCGGTCAGCGTGTCCATGCCGCAAAGCTAAGCGTCATCGGGATCGCGGTCTAGTCGCCGTGCATATGACGCTGGCGCGTTGACTTGCGTCATGAACGAGCCTAAAAGACTTGAGAACTATGTTCTCTGGAGGGTATATGCCGAAGGTCACATACGTGGCGCACGATGGTACGGAAGCGCAAGTCGATGTGCCGGCGGGTGAAAACGTCATGCGCGGCGCGCTGTACAATGGTGTCGAGGGCATCGTTGGCGAATGCGGCGGCGGCCTGTCGTGCGCGACGTGCCACTGCTACGTCGACGAGAGCTGGATCGATCGCGTGGGCGGCCCTTCGTCCGTCACGGAAAGCGAGTTGCTCGAATCCGTCGCGACCGAGCTGAAGGCGACCAGCCGCCTCAGCTGCCAGATCGAGGTCACCGACGCGCTCGACGGCTTGGTCATCCACACGCCCGAAACCCAGTACTGAGCCGGAGCGCGCCATGCCGATCGACGCCGCAAACCCCGTTCCGCCAACCCTGCCCCGCCGTGCCGGTCCGGACCAGGTTCCCGATCATGTCGCGCCAGAGCTGGTCCGCTCGGCCGGGATCACCTTCGCGCCCGACTTCCTGAAGGCGCCGCACGACTTCATGGCCGGGCTGCACGACAGCTTTCCGCCGATCTGGTACGATGTCTCGCCATTCCAGAACGCCTGGAACGCCATCAAGCACGAGGACGCGCTGTTCGTGCTGCGCAATCCCGAGATTTTCTCCAACGAGGGCGCCACCCCCTTCCCGCGCGATCCGGACGACTACTTCTACTTCATCCCGATCGAGATCGATCCGCCGCACCATCGCAAGTACCGCAACATCGTCGATCCGATGCTCAGCCCCAAGGGCGTGCTGGCATTGGAGGAGCGCATCCGCAAGCTGGCGAACGACCTGATCGACGAGGCGATCGAGGATGTGAAGTCCAAGGGCGAATGCGAGTACACCACCGCGTTCGGCCGCCCGCTGCCCGTCTCGGTGTTCCTCGATATCATGGGCCTGCCGCAGTCGATGCGCGACACCTTCGTGGACTGGGCGGTGAACCTGCTGCACTCCAACGACCGCGCGATCATGGCGCAAGCGATGAAGAGCATCTCGGACTACCTCAAGCAGGCGATCGCGGAGAAGAAGGCGACCCCCGATGACGGCGTCGTCAGTCGCATCGCCCATGCCGAGTTCGACGGCCGGCCGCTGTCCGACAAGGAAGTGTTCGGCTTCGTCGTGTTCCTGTTCATCGCAGGATTGGACACGGTCTTCGCCACGCTCAACAACGTCTGGATGTATCTCGCCGAGCACCCGGAAAAGCGGCAGGAGATCATCGACCGTCCGCAGGACATCGACAAGGTCGTCGAGGAACTGCTGCGCCGCTGGTCGGTCACCTTCTCGGGCCGCGTGCTGGCGCAGGACTGCGAGATGCGCGGCGTGCAGATGAAGGCGGGCGATCGCATCACCTGCGTGCTGCCCGCCTGCAATTTCGATCCCGAGGTGTTCCCCGATCCGCTGGAGGTGGACTTCGATCGCCCGCGCAAGACGATCCTGGCGTTTACCGTCGGCGTCCACAGCTGCATGGGCGCGCACCTCGCGCGGCTCGAGGTCAAGATCGCGCTGCAGGAGTGGCTGAAGCGAATTCCCGCCTTCCGGATCAAGCCCGGCTACGAGGTCGAGTACCGCCCCGGTGGCGTGGTCGGCCCGGAGTACCTGCCGCTCGTGTGGTGAGGCCGTCGCGGCCTTGTCACTGCGCCGGGCCGCGCCCTCACCCGGCTTGCTCGAATACGCCGTGCAGCGCCCGCTCGAACGCCTGCGGCCGCTCGTACATCGCCCAGTGGCCCGCATCGGCCACGACCTCGAAGCCGGCATCGGGACATACCGAGCGCAGTGCGGCTTGCTGCAGCGCGGGATCGGGATGCGGGCGGTCGTACTCGCCCCAGATCGCATCGACCCGGCAGCGCACCTCGGGCAGGATGCGCAGCAGCTTGTCCGGCATCACCATGTCCGCCGCGATCAGCCGCGCGCGTTTGGCGTTGGGCAGCAGCATGTGGATCGCCAGCCCGTCGGCGCTCTCGGCATGATGGAGCATGAGCCCCAGCAGGTTGCTCCGCAGAACGGCCGTGCGCGCCTCGCCACGCAACCCGCTGACGCGCTGGAGGTGCACCTCTCCATGCGGCGTACCCAGCCCGCCGCAGCCCACCAGGATGAGCCGACGGGCGACCTGCGGATGATAGGCGGCCAAGTGCGCGAAGCAGACGCCGCCGAACGAGAAGCCGCATAGATCCGCCGGCGCGTTGGCGCCCAGAATCTGCTCCAGGCCATGCGCGAGCGCCTTGGCGATCCCGCGATGATCGAGCGTCTCGGGCAGCGCCGAGTCCCCGTGACCGGGAAGGTCCACCGCGATGACACGACGATCGCGCGCCAGGCTGTCGATGTTGCGGACCCAGTGCTGCCAGGAGCCTTGTGCGCCATGCGCAAGGATCAGCGGCTCGCCCCTACCCCAGGCGCGCCACACCACCGTGCCGTCGGCGCAAGGCGTCTCGATCCGCTCGGCGCGGCTGTCCAGATCGTCGAGGATCGCCTGGTACGGGTCAGCGGCGCTCGCTTCCCTGTCCCCGTCTGCGGCGATGCCCATGTCTCGATCTCCTCGTCGCGGAGCAAAGCATGCCCGGCGAGCGCTTGTGAAGGGCGCGCCCGGCCTCCACGCCGGCATCGCCACGACGCTGCGCAAGGTTGACGCCGCGCGCCACGGCCGCCACCCGGCATGCGTGTCTATTGCCCCTTCCCCCTCTCCGGCCCGCATGGTCTGGGCCATCGCGCTGCCGGCGATGCTCACCAACGTCGCGACGGCGCTGTTCGGACTGGCGGACATGTGGACCATCGGCCAGCTTGGCAATGCACCCGCGCAAGGCGCCGTGGAGCTGGGCGCCAAGTACATGATCGGCCTACTCAACGTGTTCAACTTCCTGCGCACCGGTACCGTCGCGCTCACCGCGCAGGCCGCCGGGCGCGGCGATGCGGAGGCTCAGGCGGCGACACTGGCGCGCGCCCTGGCGGCGGCGGGAGTGATCGGTGCAGGGCTGCTGCTCTTGATGCCCATCGCCATCCCCTACGGCCTGGACCTGCTCGAGGCACACGGGTCGCTGCGCGCGGAAGCGGGCCGGTACGTGGCGATCCGATACTGGAGCGGTCCCATCTGGCTGGCGAATTGCGTGCTGGTCGGCTGGCTGATCGGGCGACGGCGCGTAAGGGCGGTGCTGGTGGTGGAGGTCGCCGCCAACGCGGCGCACATCGCGCTCGATCTCACGCTGGTGATGGGTTTCGAGCTGGGAGTGACGGGGGTCGCCGTCGCGACGGTCAGCTCCGAGGTGCTGAAATGCGCGCTATTGGCCGCGCTGGTCCTGCGCGAGCCCGAAGCTCGTCACGCACTCGCCGCTGCCCGCCGGCGCTCCACCTGGGCGACACAGGCCTTGCGCGCCCTTTTCGCCATCAACCGCGACTTGTTCCTGCGTACCGTGCTGCTCACCGCGGCCATGCTGCTGCTGGCACGCAGCGGTGCGCAGCGCGGCCCCGTCATGCTGGCGGCGAACGGCATCCTGTTCCAGCTGTTCATGCTCGCGACGCTGATCCTCGATGGCTTCGAGAGCGCGGCCCAGGTGCTCTGCGGGGAGGCGCTGGGCGCACGCAGTCGGCGGCGCTTCGATGCCGCGCTGCGCGCCGCTCTGGTGTCGGGCGGAGCGGGGGCGCTGGTGCTCGCCGCCGTGGCTTTAGTGGCCGGGCGCGGGCTGACCGCACAGTTCAGCACCGACGCGCAGGTCATCGCGGCGGCCGGTGCGCACAGCGGATGGCTGGTCGTGCTTCCGCTCGCCGGCTTTGCGTCTTTCGTGCTGGACGGCGTCTTCGTCGGAGCCGGCTGGACCCGCGCGATGCTGGGTACCATGCTGCTGGCGATGATGGTCTACGTCGCGCTGCTGTTCGCGGCCGTACCGCTCGGCAATCACGGGCTGTGGCTCGCATTCACCCTGTTCTTCGTCGTGCGCGCGGCGGGGCAGATCGCCGTTCTGCCCCGCCTCCTGCGGCGCGACCTTGGCGAGGCAGGCTCTTCACACCCTCGCTGAGATCCATATACCGGCGGATATAACATGCGAGAGGCCGTCCGCTTGCGCCGTATCCTGATCCTCGTCGCAGCAGTCCTGGCGATCGCCGCCAGTGTTGCCCTGCTCGTGCGCACGCCTTCATCGGAACCGGCTGCTCCGGTCGTACTGGCAGCGGCCAGCCTGCAGGAGTCGCTGGAGGCGGCGGCGGATGCCTGGACCGCCAAGGGGCATCGGCGGCCCGTGCTCTCGTTCGCCGCCACCTCGGCGCTCGCCCGCCAAGTCGAGGCGGGCGCACCGGCGGACGTGTTCATTTCCGCCGACGAGGAGTGGATGGACACGCTTTCCGCCAAGGGCCTGATCCGCTCCGGCAGCCGGGCGACGCTGGCAGGCAACAGCCTGGTCCTGATCGCGCCGGTGTCCAGCAAGACCGATCTGAAGATCGCGCCCGGCATGCCCTTGGCCAGGGCACTGGGCAGCGGCCGCCTGGCCCTGGCCGACCCCAGCGGCGTGCCTGCGGGCCGCTATGCCAGGCAAGCCCTGGAGAGGCTGGGCGTCTGGGATCAGGTATCGGCGCGGGTGGCAGCGGGCGACAACGTCCGCGCCGCACTTTCACTGGTGGCGCGGGGCGAGGCGCCACTCGGTGTGGTCTACGCAACCGATGCGAAGGCCGAGCCGAAGGTCCGCGTGATCGGCACCTTCCCGCCTGCAAGCCACACCCCGATCACTTATCCGATCGCCCTGCTTCAGACCGCACGCGCCCCGGAGGCCGAGCCGTTGCGCCGGTTCCTGCTCTCGCCGCAGGCGCAAGCCGTGTTCCGGCGCTACGGCTTCACCCCCGCCGCGCGCTGAGCCCCGCCCCTGCTGAGCCCCGCCCCCGCTGAGCCCCGGCCCCCGCTGAGACGAGCCGGCGTCAGTGCGAGGCTACGGGCGGGGCGCCCTTCTTGGGCCGAGGCGCGATCCAGATCGCCGAGGCGGCCATCATCAGCACCACGGCTGCGACCATGAACAAGTGGTTGGTGCCCACCGACATGCCCTGGTTGGTCACCAGCTGCTCGAGTGTGGCGCGGGACTGCTCGACGCTGAAGCCACGCTCCTGCATGCGCGCCATGACCTCGGGCGCACCGTTGAGCTCTCCCGCCATCTGCGCGGTGTCCATCCGCGCCTGGTTCGACCAGTAGGTGGTCACGATCGCCGTCGCGATCGCGCTTGCCAGCGTGCGGCCGAAGTTGGCGATGCCCGCCGCCGAGGCGGTCTCCTCGGGATCGACCGAGCCCAGGCTGATGGTGGTGAGCGGCACCATGAACAGCGAGACGCCAGCGCCCTGCAGCAGTTGCGGCAGCGCCAGTGTCCAGAACGTCGCATCGGTCGACCACCACAAGGCGCGCAATACGGAGCACACGCCGATCCAGCCGACGCCGATGAACACCAGCAGCCGCGGATCGAACTTCTTCATCAATCCCGGCACGATCGGCGACATCACGACTGCCAGTACGCCGCTGAACGCCATGACGAAGCCGGCATTGGTCGCGGTGTAGCCGAGCGAGGTCTGCAACCACTGCGGGATCACGACCACGGACGAGAAGTATGTCCCGAAGGCAAGGGTCAGCGAAAGTGTTGCGGCCGAAAAGCCGCTATGGCGGAACACCTTGAGGTTCACGATCGCGTCCTCCTCGGTCAGTTCCCAGATGACGAACAGCGCGAAGAAGATCGCGGCGATCACCGCGCAGACGACGATGAAGGGCGAAGAGAACCAGTCCTCCTCGCGGCCCTTGTCCAGCATGATCTGGAACGCACCGACCCAGATGACCAGCAAGGCAAGCCCTGTGGCATCGATCGGGCGCTTTTCGGTCGGCGTCTCGGTGCCGGGCAGCATGATGACGACGCCGATGAAGATCGCCAGGATGATCGGTGCGTTGATGAAGAAGATCCAGTGCCAGGACCAGTTGTCGCTGATCCAGCCGCCCAGGATCGGCCCCAGGATCGGCGCGACGACCACGGTCATCGCCCAGAGCGCCATGGCCTTGGGGTGCATCTCCTTGGGGAAGATGCGCAGCATCAGCGTCTGCGTCAGGGGCATCAGCGGGCCGCCGCACAATCCCTGGCCGATGCGGAACGCGACGAGCATCGGCAGCGTGCTGGATAGCCCGCACAGGACCGAAAACACGCCGAACCCGATCAGCGAGAACACGAAGGTGCGCAAGGTGCCGAAGCGCTGCGCCAGCCAGCCGGTCAGCGGCACGCAGATCGCTTCGGCGACCGCGTAGGAGGTGATCACCCAGGTGCCGGTCGATACGGAGACCGCCAGGCCACCGGCGATGTGCGGCACGGAGACGTTGGCGATCGTCAGGTCGAGCACGACGATGAAGTTCGCCATCGCCAGCACGAGGCCGGCGATCAGCAGCTTCGCGCCTTGGAAGGCACGAGGCTGCTCCGACGCTGCGAAGAGCCCCTTGGCTCCCATCAGCGACCGCCGCTGGTCAGGTCGATGGTGGCTTCCATCGAAAGACCGACGCGCAGGGGATGCTCGCGCAGTTCCCGCGGATCGAGCTGGATGCGGACCGGCAGGCGCTGCACGACCTTGATCCAGTTGCCGGTGGCGTTCTGCGCCGGGATCAGCGCGAAGGCCGCACCGGTGCCGCCCGAGAACCCGACGACCTTGCCATGATACACCACGTCGTCGCCGTAGAAGTCCGAGGTGACTTCGACCGCCTGGCCGCTGCGCACCTTGCCCAGCTGGTCTTCCTTGAAGTTCGCATCGACATAGAGCTGCTCGACCGGGACCACGACCATCGCGACCGTCGCATTGGTCACCCGCTGGCCGACCTGAACTGTGCGCTGGGCGATCACGCCGTCGATCGGTGCGCGGATCACCGTGCGGGCGAGGTCCAGCCGGGCGTTCGCAAGACGCGCCATGGCCGCGCGCACTTCCGGCGCCTCGTTGACGGCCAGGCCCTGCGTGGCCGCGCGGCTGGCGGTTTCCTCCTGGCGGGCGCTGACGGCATCGGCGCGCGCCTGGCTGAGGCCGGCCTGGGCCTGGCTGACCGACGCCTGCGCGGCCGCGAGCGCATTGCGGGCACTGGTCAGCTCCTCACCGGAAACGGCACCGCTGCCGTCGAGCGAGGCGCGTCGTTGATAATCGGTTCGGGCCTTCGCCAGATTGGCCTGTGCCGAAACGAGCCGCGCCTGCGCCTCGGGGATCGCCGCTTCCTTGGCGGTCGCGGAAGCACCCGCGGCGGATCCTTGCGCGCGAGACTGGGTATAGCGCCGTTGCGCCATGGCGAGATTGGCTTCCGCTTCGGCAACCGCGATCTTCTGGTCGGCATCGTCCAGCCGCATCAGCAGTTGCCCCTTGCGCACCGGCTGGGTGTTCACCACCGCGACTTCCACCACCTGCCCTTGCGTCAACGGGGTGATCTGCGCGTTCTCGCCAGCGACATAGGCGTTGTCGGTCGAGACCGAGCGGCTGCCGATCAGAAGGTGATAACCGAGATAGACGATCCCGAGCACCACCACCGCCACGGCCAGTCCGATCAGCAGCGGCTTGCGCCGGGAGTTGTCCATCACCGCGGCCGAGGCGCCGCTGGCACCCGGCTTGCTGTCGTGTTCGGGCGCTTCGGTCTGGCCCTGCACGTCGTCACTCATCGGTCGTAACCTTCTCGTTCATGTCTTGCGCGAAGCCCCCGCCCAGAGCGCGCTTCAGCGCGACTTCGGCAGCGAGGGTGCGGAAATGGGCATCGATCGCGGCTTCGCGGGATTCGATGGCGACTTGCTGGGCGCTCAGCGCCTCGATGAAGCTGGAGAGCCCCGCATCGTAGCGCTTGTTGGCCAGATCGTAGGCGGCCTCGGCCTCGCGCCGGGCAGCGGCGGCGTCGGCCTCCTGAGCGCGCGCGGCATCGCGGGTGGCGAGTGCGTCGGCGATCTCGCGCAGGGCGTCCACCACGGTGGAGTTGTAGTCGGCCACCGCCAGATCGAAGCTGCCGCGTGCCTGCCGGTACTCGCCACGGATCCGGCCGCCATCGAAGATCGGCAGGCTGAAGGCGCCGACGCCATTGCCGTAGGTCGAGCCGCTGTCGAACAGGTTCGACACGCCCAGCGAGGTCAGTCCGATCAGGCCGCTCAGCGAGATGTTCGGCAGGTACGCGGTCTTGGCGATGTCGATCCGCTTGCCCGCCGCTTCCACGCGGAGGCGCGCGGCGACAATGTCGGGTCGTCGTCCGGCCAGAGCGATCCCCGCGTCCGCCGGCAGCGGCGTTTCGGGAATTTGCGTGATCCCCGTCGGCTTGATGGCGAGGCCGCGGTCCGGCCCCGCTCCGAGCAGCGCCGCCAGGGCGTTGCGCCGGGCAGCGAGCTGTTCGCGATTGGCGGACAGCGCGATACGCGACCGCAGCGTCTCGGCCTGGCTCTGGCGGACCGGCGACTGGTTCTCCAGCCCCTGCTCCGCCCGGCGACGCGTGAGCGCGCCCAGGCTCTCGCGCGATTGCGCCGCCTGCACCAGCGCCTCGTCGCGCGCCAGCAGCCGCGCCAGATCGAAGTACGAAGAGACGACGTTGCTCGCCAGGATCAGCGAGGCCTGACTGGCGTCGGCCTGTGCGGCCTGCGCCTCGGACGTGGCGGCTGCCAGCAGCTTGCGGCGGCGGCCCCACAGGTCGAGGTCGAAGTCGCCGGTCAGCGCCAGGTTGCCGGTGCTCTTCCAGCCGCGGGGCACGAAGTCGGGCGGAATGCCGTTGTTGTAGCTCTGCTTGGTCACGCCGGCCGAGCCCTGCGCGCCGATCTGCGGCAAGGTATCGGCGCCGGTGATCTCGACCGCGCCGCGCGCCTGGCGCACGCGCGCCTGTGCGGCGGATACGTCGGGCGAACCGGCCAGCGCCTCTGCCACCAGGGCGTCGAGCTGCGGATCGCCATAGGCCTTCCACCATTGCTCCTGCGGCCAGTTTGCCGCAACTGCGCTGGCCCGCGCAAAGGTCTGCGCGGTGGCGAGGGAGGCGGGCGGACGCGTCTCGGGTCGTGGCCCGAGTTCAGGCAGGCCGCAGGAAGCCAGTGCGAACGTCATCGCAAGCAGGCCGGGCGCTGCGACTCGTTTGATCGTGTGAGTAGACATGCTGCGGTGCGGAATCGTCCTCCAGCTTGCCTCTGTCAATGAAAAAGTGTACTTGCCGGTACGGTATGGAAATCGTGACAAGCAAGCGTGAGCAGAACAAGCTGCGGAGGCGTGCGTCGATCGTGGAGATCGCCACCCGTTCGTTCCTCGAACGGGGGTACGCGGCGACCAGCATGTCGGCGATCGCGGACGAGCTTGGCGGCTCGAAGGCCACCTTGTGGTCGCACTTCGCCTCGAAGGAAGAGCTGTTCACGGCCGTTGTGGACGACCTGGTGGCTCGCCTCTCGATCGAGATCGAGGAGGACCTGATCCATGACAGCTTTTCGATCGAGGGGCTGCGGCGCTACGTCCTGCGCTATCTCAAGAAGCTGATGAGCGACCAGGCCATCGCGTTGTTCCGGCTGATGATCGCGGAAGGCGGACGCTTTCCGGAGATCGTCGCCGTGTTCCATGCCCGGGCCCCGGGTAAGATGCACACCGCCGCCGTCACCTTTTTCTCGACTTGCTTCAAGATGGACGAGGCCGTGAAGCTGGCCCGCCTTACCAGCGCCGCTCTGGCGGGCTATCGCTCGATGGCACTCACGCGCCCGCTCATGCCCGATGAGGCAGAGATCGAGGGTTTCGTGGACGACTTCATTGCCCATTTACGGCTGCCCGCATACCGTGACGCACAAGAAGGCAGCCTATAGCGGCCACCTCGAAGGGCCATCAGGGCCGACAATGCAGGAGCCCGCGTGTCAGCACCCGACCTTTCGCTTCTTGGCAAACGCCGGCTTGGGCCGATGTTTGCCGTCCAGTTCCTCGGCGCCTTTAACGACAACCTGCTGAAATATGCGCTCGTCTTCATGGCGAGCTTCACGATCTACGCGAGTGAGCCGGACAAGGCCGGCCAGCTCGGTCTGATCTCCACCGGGCTGTTCATCCTGCCCTACTTCCTGTTCTCCTCGATCGCCGGACAGCTGGCCGACCGGATCGACAAGGCACGCCTGGTGCGGCTGGTGAAAGTCGCCGAGATCGCAATCATGCTGCTCGCGCTCGCGGGCTTCTGGCTGCAGTCGATCCCGATCCTGCTGGTCTGCCTGTTCGGCATGGGCGTGCACTCGACGGTGTTCGGGCCGGTCAAGTACTCGATCCTGCCCCAGCACCTGCATCCCCACGAGATCATGGGCGGCACCGGCCTGGTCGAGGGCGGGACCTTCCTGGCGATCCTGGGCGGACAGCTGCTTGCCGGCTTCATTCCGGCGTGGGAGGCGGGGGTGGTCGCCGTCGCCCTGGCCGCGATCGGCCTGGCGCTGAGCTTCGCCGTTCCTCCCGCTCCGCCGTCACGCGTGAGCCAGCCGATCGACTTCAACATCCTGCGCGGCACCTGGACGGTGCTCAAGACCGCGCACAACGGTCGCGGCGTGTGGCTGGCGATCCTGGGCATCAGCTGGTTCTTCAGCGCCGGCGCGGTGCTGACGATCGAGTTCGCGCCGCTCGTCTCCGGCCACTTCGCCGGTAGCCAGCATGTCGTGAACCTGTTGCTGGCGGTGTTCTCGGTGGCCGTTGCGCTCGGCTCGCTGGCGGTCAACCGCCTGCTCAAGGGCGAAGTCTCGGCGCGCTACGTGCCGGTCAGCGCGCTGCTGATGGCGGCCGGCCTGATCGACCTGTGGCTCTCCTCGCGCGCGTTCCAGCCGCAAGTGGCGGGCGCCACGGTCGAGCAGTTCCTGGCCAATCCGGGCAGCTGGCGCGTCATCGCCGACCTGGTGGTCACGGCCTTTGCCGGCGGCATGTTCATCGTGCCGCTCTACGCCATCCTCCAGGTCTACACCGTGCCCGAGGAGCGATCGCAAGTCGTCGCGGCCAACAACATCGTCAATGCCTTCGTGAACGTGATCGTGGTGGCCGTCGCCGCGCTGCTGGTCTCGAGCGGACTCGACATCCCGGGCGTGATCGGCACGCTGGGCTTCGCGACGCTGGCGGTGGCGCTGATCAGCGTCTGGCTGCTGCCCGAAACCGTGTTCAAGACCGTGGTCCGGTGGGTGCTCAAGGCCCTCTACCGTGTCGAAGTGATCGGTGCCGAAAACATGGTGAAGGAAGGCGAGCCCGCCGTCGTGGTCGTCAACCACCTCAGCCTGCTCGACGGCGTGCTGCTCGGCGCCTTCCTGCCGGGCAAGCCGACCTTCGCGATCAACACCCAGATCGCCAAGGCCTGGTGGGTGAAGCCGTTCCTCAAGCTGTTCGAGGCGTTCCCGGTCGATCCGACCAACCCGATGGCGGCCAAGGCCATGGTCCGCGCGGTCAAGGAAGGCCGCACGCTTGTGATCTTCCCGGAAGGCCGCATCACCGTCACCGGCGCGCTGATGAAGGTGTTCGACGGGCCCGGCATGGTGGCCGACAAGTCGGGAGCGCCGATCGTGCCGGTGCGGCTCAACGGTCCGCAGTTCACGCCCTTCTCGCACCTCAAGGGCAAGGTGCGCACGCGCCTGTTCCCCAAGATCACCATCACCGTCCTGCCGCCGCGCCACTTCGAGATCGAAGGCGAGATGTCGGCCCGTCAGCGCCGCGCCGTCGCCGGGCGGCGGCTCTACGACGTGATGAGCACGATGATCTTCGACACCTCGCATACGGACAGCACGCTGTTCGCGGCGCTGTGCGAGGCGCGCCACATGCACGGCGGCCGTGCGCCGATCGTCGAGGATACCAAGCGCGAGCCGCTGACATATGACCGCCTGATCCTCGGCTCGGAGCTGGTCGGCGAGCAACTGGCCTACATGACCAAGCCCGGCGAGAACGTCGGCGTGCTGCTGCCCAACGTCGCGGGCGTGACGCTCGCGTTCTTCGGGCTCCAGGCCGAGGGACGCGTGCCGGCGATGCTGAACTTCACCGCCGGCCAGGCGAACCTCGTCTCCGCTTGCCAGACCGCCTGCATCCGCACCGTCGTCACCGCCCACGCCTTCGTCGAGCAGGGCAAGCTCCAGCCGGTGATCGCCGCGCTGGAGGCGGACGGCCGCCGCGTGCTCTACCTGGAAGACGTCGCCAAGCAGATCGGCACCGGCGCCAAGCTGTGGAAGCTGTTTACAAAGCTGGGTGCCGCCAGCCGCCACAAGGCGCGCCGGATCTCGCCCGATGCGCCCGCGGTGGTGCTGTTCACCAGCGGCTCGGAAGGGGCGCCCAAGGGCGTGGTGCTGACGCATCGCAACCTGCTTTCGAACTGCGCGCAGCTTGCCGCGCGGATCGATTTCAACCCGTCCGACATCGTGCTCAATGCGTTGCCGGTGTTCCACTCGTTCGGGCTGACCGGCGGCACGCTGCTGCCGATCCTCAACGGGGTGAAGACGGTGCTCTACCCCAGCCCGCTGCACTACCGCATCGTTCCGGCGCTCGCCTACGACGCCAATGCGACGATCATGTTCGGCACCGACACCTTCCTCGCCGGCTACGCACGCATGGCGCATAGCTACGACTTCTACTCGCTGCGCTACATCTTCGCCGGCGCCGAGCGAGTGCGGGACGAAACCCGCCGCGCCTATGCCGACAAGTTCGGACTGCGCATCCTGGAAGGCTATGGCGCGACGGAAGCAGGCCCGGTCATCGCGGTGAATACGCCGATGCACTTCAAGGCTGGCACAGTCGGACGTTTGCTCCCGGCGATCGACCAGCGGCTCGACGCGGTCGAGGGCATCGACGAAGGCGGGCGCCTGTTCATCCGCGGCCCCAACGTCATGGCAGGCTACCTGCTCGCCAGCGAGCCGGGCAAGCTGCAGCCTCCGGAAGGCGGCTGGCACGACACCGGCGACATCGTCACCATCGACGACGAAGGCTTCATCGCCATCAAGGGCCGCGCCAAGCGCTTCGCCAAGATCGGCGGCGAGATGGTCTCGCTGCCGGCCGTCGAGGGCTATGCCGCCAAGCTCTGGCCCGATGCGGAGCATGCGGTGGTGACGCGTCCCGACCCGAAGAAGGGCGAGCAGCTGGTGCTGTTCACCACCCAGAAGGACGCGGAGGGCAAGGCCCTGCAGGCGTGGGGCCGTCAGAACGGCGTGACCGAGCTGATGCTGCCGCGCGACGTGCGCGTGGTCGAAGCACTGCCGGTGCTGGGCACGGGCAAGCTGGACTACGTGACGATGACCCAGCAAGCCGAGGGCGGCGCGAAGCCGGCCGAGGTTGAGGAAGTTAGCGACGAGGAACAGCCTTGATCCTCTCCCCGACGGAGAGAGGATGGGCCTCAAAACCAGCCCTGCTCCTGGTACCAGTCGGCCGTTGCCTTCAGCCCGGTGCGTGTTTCCACCTGTGACTCCCAGATCGAGGGCGGGACGCTGGCGGCAGGATCACCCGTCCAGTCCGGATGGCTGAGATACGATGCCCGATCCGCCGTCATCTTCGCGCCCTTGCCGCGCAGGAATCCGTCGATCCCCGCCGCCCGCCGCAACGACCTGGCCGAGAGCCCCAGCACCCGGGGCCGCCGCCCCACGGCCCAGCCGATCGCCAGAGCCAGCTCGCGATGCTCCCAGCCGCCGGGCCGTCCATCGTCGGGCTCGAACACCATGTGGCTCACCGCCTCGTCGCTCGGCAGCAGCGCCAGCAACAGCCGCGCCAGATCATCGACGTGGATCACCGAGGCCCGCCCCTCGCCCGGCACCGGCACCACGCCCCAGCGTGCGGCACGGAACAGCTCGAACATGTCCTTGTCGTTCGGGCCGTAGATCGCCGGCGGACGCACCACCGTCCAATCGAGCAGGCTGGCCTTGACCATCTTCTCGCCCCGCGCCTTGGAGGCCCCGTAGGCGGACAGCCCCGGCTCGCGGGCCGAGAGCGAGGAGACATGCACGAAGCGGCGCACGCCTTCCTTCAAGGCCGCTTCGACCAGGTTCAGCGTGCCCAGCACATTCCCGGTTTCGAACCCTTGCGGATCGGGCGTGTTGACCACCCCGGCGATATGCACCACCGCGTCGACATCGCGCACGAGCTCGGCCAGAGCCGCGCGGTTCTCCAGGTCGCCGATGATCCATTCGACCCCTTCGCGCGGCACCTGCTTGGCGCGGGCGAGGGCCACCAGCTGATGCCCTGCCGCAAGCGCGTGATCGACGAATGCCCGGCCGACGAAGCCGGTCCCTCCAGTCAGTGCGATGATCACTTCAGGACCAGCTGGTCGCGGTGGATGACGGCGGAGCGCGGTGCATAGCCGAGCAACGCAGCATGCTCGCTGGAGTGCCGCCCCTGCAGCCGCTCGCACTCGTCGGAGCCATATTCGGCAAGGCCATGGGCCAGGACCTGCCCATCGTCGCCGCAGATCGCCACCGGGTCGCCACGCTCGAACGGCCCTGTCACTTGCGTGACGCCCTTGGCCAGCAGGCTGGATCCACGCAGCAACGCCGCCGCGGCGCCGGCATCGACAGTCAGCTGGCCCTTGAGCCGCAGGCGCCCGCCAAGCCACGCCTTGCGCGCACCGGACCGGCGACGCGCGCAGAACAGCGTGCCGATGCGCTCCTGCGTGGCTCGGGCGATCGGACGATCGTGGGTGCCGTTGGCGATCACCAGGGCAATGCCGGCGAGTTCCGCGATCTCGGCGGCCTGCAACTTCGAGGTCATGCCACCCGAGCCCATGCCCGACGCCGATTCGGCGCTACCCATGGCACGAACCTGCGGCGTGACGCCCTGCACTTGCGGGATCAGCTGCGCGCCGGGTTCGCGCGGGTTGCGATCGTAGAGGCCATCGACGTCCGACAGCAACAGGACCGCACTCGCCTGCGCCGCCTGGGCGACGCGCGCGGCCAGCCGATCGTTGTCGCCGAAACGAATCTCCTGCGTGGCGACCGAATCGTTCTCGTTGATGACGGGAACCGCGCCGGCATCCAGCAGCCGCGCCAGCGTGGCGGTGACGTTCAGGTAGCGACGCCGGTCTTCCAGGTCGTCGAGGGTCAGCAGGATCTGCGCCGCGGTTACGCCCTCACCGCCCAACAGCTCGGCCCAGAGCCCCGAGAGCGCGATCTGGCCGACGGCGGCCGCAGCCTGCGCATCGGCAAGGCTGCCGCGCCCGCCCTTGTCCAGCTTGAGCCGCCCTGCACCCAGCGCGATCGACCCCGACGAGACAACGATCACGCGCTGGCCGCGCGCCCGCGCTTCGGCGATCTCGGCGACCAGCCCTTGCAGCCATGCCCGGCGCGCGCCATCCGGCCCGACCAGCAAGGACGATCCCACCTTGACCACCAGGAGCGGGCACAGCGCGGCGTCGGCAAGATCGGATAGTCGGGCAATCGTCATGAGAGCGCCAGCCTCTAGGCAATTCGCCCGGTCATGGAAAGCGCATGCATGGGACGCACGGCACGGGTTGTCGTGGATGAAACTGCACGCTCGCGGTGCGCCTCGTATCCTGGCCACACATCTCCGTCGCCCCCGCGCAGGCGGGGGCCCCGCTTGTTCTTCCTGGCGATATGCTTGATTTAAAAAGCGGCCCCCCGCCCGCGCGGGGACGACGGAGCTATCTCGAACCCAGCAGCGAACGCCTTACAACGGGGACCAGGGCTTCTCGTCTTCCTCTTCCTGCTCGCCCTGTGGCCGCTCGGTCACGGTCGCTGCCGGCAGGTGCGAGATCACGGCGTCGAGCAAGGCGTCCATCCCCTCGCCCGTCGCGCCGGAGATCGCGAAGACCTGATCGGCTCCGGCATCCTGCAGCTCCTCGGCGAAGCTGGCGGCCAGTTCCGGATCGGCAAGGTCGAGCTTGTTGAGCACGATCAGCCGCGGCTTGTCTTCCAGCCCGCCACCGTAAGCCGCGAGTTCCTCCTCGACGACCTGCATGGCCTCGGCCGGATCCGTGCCGGCGATGTCGATCAACTGGATCAGCACCCGGCAGCGCTCGATATGACCCAGGAAGCGGTCGCCGATGCCGGCGCCTTCCGCCGCGCCCGCGATCAGCCCGGGAATGTCGGCCAGCACGAACTCGCGGTTCTTGTGACGGACCACGCCCAACTGCGGATGCAGAGTCGTGAAGGGATAAGCGCCGACCTTGGCGCGCGTGTTGGTCAGCTGGTTGATGAAAGTCGACTTGCCCGCGTTCGGCAACCCGACCAGACCGACGTCGGCCAGCAGCTTGAGCCGCAGCCACACATACGCCTCTTCACCGGGCAGTCCCGGCTGGTGCTGGCGCGGCGCGCGGTTGGTGCTGGTCTTGTACGAGGCGTTGCCACGCCCACCCAGTCCGCCCTCGAAGAACACCACGCGCTGTCCAGCTTCCGTCAGGTCGGCTAGCACGGTGGTCCGCTCTTCGTCGTCGGCGATGACCTGGGTGCCGACCGGCACCTTGATCACCAGGTCCTTGCCCTGCGCGCCGTTGCGGTCCTTGCCCATGCCGTGGCCGCCGCGCGGCGCCTTGAAGTGCTGGGTGTAGCGAAAGTCGATCAGGGTGTTGAGCCCGGCCACCGCCTCGAACACGATGTCGCCGCCCTTGCCGCCGTTTCCGCCGTCCGGGCCGCCATACTCGACGTACTTCTCGCGCCGGAAGCTGACCGCGCCCGGCCCGCCGGCGCCCGCGCGTATGTAGATCTTGGCCTGGTCGAGAAAGTGCATGGCGGTTCCGGTCCGATAAGCTCAGCGGCCTGTCCTGCGGTCCGCGCAAATGCGAACGGCCGCAGCGATGTGCGGCCGGTCAGCGTCGATTTCAATTACTGGTGGAGCCGAGGGGGATCGAACCCCTGACCTCGTCATTGCGAACGACGCGCTCTCCCAGCTGAGCTACGGCCCCGTTCCAGCAATCGCGCGAGAGGGCTCGGCCCGAACTCGCGAGCGGCTCCGTTAGCGAAGAGGCCGCAGCAAGGAAAGCGAAATCTCGCGCTACTGCGGCTGAACCGCGGGAGGCCCCGGGCGCGCAGTGGTCGTGGAGTTGCGCGCTTGGTCGGGCGCGACCACTACGATGCCGCCGTACTTGGCCTGCCACGCTGCCAGGTCCGCGCGGTACTGGTCGTAGGCATCGAAGAACGCCATAAACGGAGCTTCGATCTTCGCCAGGCCTTGCGGCGCATAGCCTTCCAGCTGGCCGGCCGGCACCGACGCCATCTCCGTCGCGAGCGCCATGGCGGCGTTGCAGAAGGTCGATTTGACGGGGGGAACCGAGAAGAAGTTATAGACCTGCGTCTGGTACGTCTCTCGCTCACGGGTGCCGGACTTGCCGAAGGCGCCGTTGAAGTTCTTCTTCAGATCCGCGTCGGCCTTGTCGAGCGACTTGTCATGGATCTTCAGGAAATCCTTGTAGCCGGCGAGCACGGGCGCATACTCCGGCTCGACGCAGTTGAGCGCGGCGACGTTGTAGGCCGAGCGCAAGTTCCAGACGGCCTGCGCGGTAGACACGCTGGTGTTGACGGTCTTGCGGGTGCCGTCGTCCGCCACCTCGGGAATGCGCATGTTCAGCGGCGCGCCCATCGGGGGCTGCGGCTGCGGCGGGATCACCACCACCGGCGGCGGCGGCGGCGGTGGCACCTTCTGGGCGCAGGCTGCCAGCACGCTGATCACCGCAAGCGGTGCAAGCTTCAGGAAACTAAGGGAAAGCCCCTTGGTATTCGGACGCGTCACCCGGCCCACTCCGCACATTCTGAGGTATCCCATCTAACCGCTTAGCCGCACAAAGCAAATGCCCGGCGCGAACAAGTCGCGCCGGGCATCGTCATTCACCTGTGGAAGATTCGCGGGCGATCCGCGTCTCCTCCGCCGTTCTTAGTCGCGCTGGCCCATGAAGCTCAGCAGGAACTGGAACATGTTGATGAAGTCCAGGTACAGGCTGAGCGCGCCGAGCACGATCGCCTTGCCGGCGAACTCGGTGCCGGCGAGCACGTAGTACTCCTGCTTCAGGCGCTGGGTATCATAAGCCGTAAGGCCCGCGAAGATCAGCACACCGAGAACAGAGATGCCCATCTGCAGAGCGCTCGAAGCCACGAAGATGTTGATCACCGATGCGACCAGGATGCCGATCACGCCCATGATCAGGAACGAGCCCATGCCGGACAAGTCCTTCTTGGTCGTGTAGCCCACCAGGCTCAGGCCGGCGAATGCAGCAGCCGTCGCGAAGAAGGTCGTCGCGATCGAAGCGCCGGTGAACACCAGGAAGATCGACGAGAGCGACAGGCCCATCACGATCGCGAAGCCCCAGAACAGCGCCTGCAGCGTCGAGGTGCGCATGCGGTTGGCACCGAAGCTCATCGCCATGACGAAGCCGAGCGGCGCAAGCATGATCAGCCACTTGAGCGGCGTGTTGAGCACCTGCACGGCAAGGCCCGATCGCGCAAACAGCAGCGCCACGACACCCGAAAGCAGCACGCCCGAGGCCATGTAGTTGTAGATCGACAGCATGTGCCGCCGCAGGCCGGCGTCGTAGCCGGCGCGGGTGCCCGTGCGGGCGCCCAGGCTCGGGGACGCACCGAAGCCCGTGCGGGGCTGGGGGTCGTTCCAGTTAGCCATTTCAAACTCCTTTCCGGCACCGCCCAATGCGGTGGATTCCGGACACTCCCGAATATCGTCCTGCGTTCGCGACAATTCAAGAACAACCCGAACCGGAATAGCGTAACGAAGTGTGTCAGCCGCCGCGCGCGTCGCGCCCCATTTCCGCCGACCTTCGCTCGGCCGCAGTCATGGCCGCTTCGACCAGCCGGACGAGCGCCTGATCGGCATCGAGCACGTCCAGGCCGGCCTGGGTCGAACCGCCCGGGCTGGCGACACGCCGGGCCAGCTCGCCCGGACCGTGCTCCGACGAGGCCGCAAGCAGCGCCGATCCCTCGGCCGTGGCGAGCGCCAATCGTTGTGCCTGGTCCCGGGGAACACCCAACGCAGTCGCGCCAGCCGCCAGGGCGTCGATGTAGCGGTACACGAACGCTGGCCCACACCCGGCAAGCGCCGTCACGGCGTCGAACAGATCCTCGCTCGCCAGCCATTCGGGCGTGCCCAGCGGCTCCAGCAGGGCGGTCACCGCATCCCTGCCCGCCTGGTCCAGCCCCTGCCCGGAGAGAGCAAGCGGCGAGCGCCCGATCGCGGCTGCGAGATTGGGCATGACCCGCACGATCCCCTTGGCGTCGGGGAAGCGAGTGGCGAGCGTCGCCAGCTCGACCCCCGCCAGGATCGACAGGAGGATCGTGCCTTGCCCGATCGCCGGCGCGACCTGCGGCGCCACGGCATCGAGCAGCTGCGGCTTCACGCCGAGCAGCACGACATCGAAGTCCGCCACCGGCACCTCGCGAACCAGCATCACGCCTGCAGGCGCTTCGGCCATGCGCGGATCGGCCACCGTGATGCGCCCGGGCGCAACCCCGCCGGCGAGCCAGCCTTGCAGCATCGCCCCGCCCATGTTGCCGCACCCGACGATGAGCACCTTGTCGAGGTTCACCACGGCTCAGGCCTCGCCCGCCGCATCGACCATCGCGGCCGCCAACGCCTCGGTGGGCGTCTTGTCGCCCCACAGGATGAACTGGAACACGGGATAGAACCGGTCGCACTCGTCGATCGCGGCCTCCACCACGGTCTGCGCCTGCGCCGGGCCGAGCAGTCCGTCCTCGCCGAGCATCAGGCCATGGCGATAGAGCACGACCCCGCCGTTCGACCACATGTCGAAATGGCCCAGCCACAGCTGCTCGTTGATCAGCGACAACGCCTCGAACATCGCCTGTCGCTTGCCCTCGGGCACGCGGATCTCGGGCAGGCACAGCAGCTGGAGTACACGGTCCTCCGCGCGCCAGATCGCCTGGAACTGGTAAGTGGTCCAGCTGCCCTTCACTTCGGCGGAGATCTCGTCCTCGCCGGCATATTCGTGCGGCCAGTCCCGCGCCTCGAACAGCGCCGCCAGCATCTCTACCGGAGCGGCCTCCTCTTCGCGTTCGATCTCGTCCCCAACGCTTCTCATAATTCCCGACATCACGCCTCCATGACGCGGTAACGATTGCGCCGCCACGTGTGCACTGCACAATCGCAAGGTCACATGCCGCTGCGCAAAACTCGACAAGTCTGTGAACAGCGTGTGGATAAGCCGCGGGTATTAACCAGCGAGGCGCCTATTTGGCTCCGAGCGGATCCACCACTTGCCCCGCGGGGCTGGTCCAGACGAACGCTCCGCCGAGTTCGGCCTTCTTGGCCTGAGCCACGAAGGCGTTCGCCGCCTTCTGCGTCTCGAACGGGCCCACCAGGATGCGGTTCGTGCGGCCCATGTCGCTGACAGACGCCTGCCGTCCCTTGAAGAGAGTGGGCTCCGTCTTCACGAAGCGGCGCCAGTCAAAGGCGATCGCCGATTGATCGCGGCCAACGCCGATCTGCACCCAGATCCGGCTGGGATGGCTTGGAGCGGCCTTCTTCGCGTCCGCCTTCTTGGCATCGGCTTTCCTGGCATCGGCCTTCCTGGCGTCAGCCTTCTTGTCCTTGGCGCCGGCCTTCGCGTCGTCTGCAACGGCGTCCTCGGCGTCGGCAAGCCTGGTCGCTACGCCCTTCTTGCCGGCTGCCTTGGAGGTATCGGCCTTCGCCTTCTCGGCGGCGAGCTTCGCAGCATCGGCTTTCGACTTGCCGGCCTTGGCCTGGCCAGCCTCGAGAATGTCGGCCTTGGGAGTGTCGGGCCTGACGACCTCGGGCGTGCGTTGCGGCAAGGCCTGGGCTCGCGCGATCGAACGGATGTCCACCGCGCCGGCGACCGGCACTGCCGTGGCGCTGGGTGCACCGAGATCGGCGAAGATCTTTTCGAGCGGAACCGGATCGGGTGGCGTCTCCGAAGCCGCTGCCGGAGTGGACGCGGCAAGCCGACCCAGGTCGAAGCCAGGTACCGCAACCGGCCTCGTCGGCGCGCTGGTGAGCGCAGGCGTGCTCGCCGCCGGCACGGGTACCGGCGCGCTGGCGAGCGCGGGCGTGCTCGCGGCCAAGGCGGATGCCGGCGCGGGCGCAGGAGCAGGTGTCGACGCAGGCACCGGGTTGCTCGACGCCAGAGTGGACGCCGGCAGTTGTATCGACCCCGTCCGAACGGTCGCGGCGCGCGCGGGTGAGACGGGCGTGAAGGTCTGCCGCGGCGCCTCCGCAGGTGCAGGTGCAGGTGCAGGGAAAGTTCGCGCCGATGGCACAGCGGCCGCACTCGCGACGCGCGTCGCGGTCGGCGTCGGTGTCGGCGTTGCGGTCGACGGGAGCGGCGGCGTGGTCGAGGTGCGTGCCGGCGCGCTTGCCGCCAGCGTTGCACTCGTCGCGCCGATCGGCGGCAGCTCGCCATCGCGGTCGATGGCTGGCCTGGGCTCGGGCGGAGCGACACGCGGATTGGCCTCGGCACGCGCGAGCCGTGCAGCCCGCTCCTGCGCCCGCCGCTGCGCGCCGGTCAGGGGCCGTGCCTCGCTCGCCTGCGTGCGCGCCCGCCCGCTGCCGAGCGCCTTGCCCTGCGGGATCAGCGCGGCATCCGCCGAGGCAAGGCGCGGCGCCGTCGGCGTGTAGGCCGCAATGGCGGGATCGTCGCGGCCGATCTCGGACGCGCGCGGAAACTTGCCCAGGTTCGCGGCCGCGGCCTGCTGCGCGCGGGTGAGCCGCGGCATGTAGCGCAAGTAAGGCGTGACGCTTTGCGCCAGGATGCCGGGCAGGATCGCGTTGACGGTATCCACCGCCTCCTTGGTCTTGCCCTCGATCGCCAGGGCAAAGGCGTGGCTGCGCCACCCCGGCTTGTCCTGCTTGCGCAGCAGCGGCATCAGCATCGCCTCTGCACCGGCGGCATCGCCGGCGATGGCAAGGCTTACGCCGAGACGCCGGCGCACTTCGTCGTCGTCTCGGCGGCTGAGGGCGGTGCGATAGTACCTCTGCGCCGTCACCGGATCGCCGACGAGGTCATAGGCAAGGCCGCGGTCTGCCGTGACGTCCAGCGCCGAGCCGCCCGCCTCGGCCAGGGCGAACAGGGGAATGGCCTTGGTCGGATTGCCTTGCAGCACCAGCGCCCGGGCAAGGCCCGCCTTGATGCGCGGATTGTTGGGCGAGATGCCGTCGGCGCGGTTGTAGAAGCCTGCCGCCGCCTCGGGATCGCCCATCGTGTTGGCAGCCTCACCCGCCTCGATCAGCGCCTGGAAGTCACGCGGGTCGCGCGCGATCCGGGCCAGGGCGGCGTTCAGGCGCTGCGACTCCGGGCTCGCGGTCCTTTGCACCACCGGACGCGATACGGTCGGAAGCGACTGCGCCAGCGCCGCCGACGCGCAGGCGCCGACGCTCACGAAAGCTACGCTGGCAAGCCACGCGGCGAGGCTGCGGCGGAACTTCAAGGTTGCTGACATCCTTCTGCGCTCGGCTTCGGAGACCGAAACCTCGACGATCCAGCCTGTCCGTTCTGCGGCCCGATCGCTCGGCGTGATACCTGCGCCAAACTGAACGGGCCAGGAACGGCCGAAACGGGAGGAAGGCACGCCCCCTCCCGCCCAGGTACTTACTGGTTGTTCTGGCGCCCGAGGAAGCGCGGGATGCTGATCGATCCGCTGTCTTCCTCACCCTCTTCCTCGCTCGGCGCCGGCTTGGTGCCGCGCGAGAGGTTGGACATGCGCTCGAACAGGGTGCTGCCGGTCGAGGCAGGACGCGGCGCGGGTGCGGCGGGTGCCGGCGCTGCGGGAGCGGGAGCAGCAGCTGCCGGCTCGGACAGGAACGTGCGGCGACGGCCCGGAGCAGGTGCCGGCTCCGCGGCCTCTTCCTGCAGGTTGAGCTCGTCCTGGCGCCTGGTCTGCGAAGCCGCAACGGGCTGCGCAGCGCCCAGGCCCGCCGGCTGGCGCGCCGGGGCGGGCGCGGCATTGCCGTAGCTCTCGTCGCCAAGCTCTTCGGCGCCGCCCAGTTCGAGCGCGCTGTCGTCCTCACCGAGTTCCGCGTCCGAACCCAGGTCGAAAGGCTCGGCGGCGGGAGCCGCAGGCGGTGCCGGCGGTGCGTAAGCGGCAGGAGCAGGGCTGTAGCTGGGCGTTGCCGCGACCGGCTGCGCCGGCTGTGCGGCGCCGGGACGGACAGGGCCGCGCGAGCCGCTGAAGCTGACCGGGCGCGCCGCGATCTCCGCCTGTTCGGCGGATTGCTCTATACCCGTCGCGACAACCGAGACGCGGATCTTGCCCTGCAGGTCCGGGTTGAACGCCGAACCCCAGATGATGTTGGCATCCTGGTCGACCAGCTCGCGGATGTGGTTGGCGGCTTCGTCGACTTCGAGCAGCTTCATGTCATCGCCGCCGATGATCGAGATGATCACGCCCTTGGCGCCCTGCATCGACACGCCATCGAGCAGCGGGTTCGCGATCGCGCGTTCCGCCGCCTCGAGCGCACGGTTCGGGCCCTCGCCCTCACCGGTGCCCATCATTGCCTTGCCCATCTCGCCCATGACCGAGCGCACGTCGGCGAAGTCGAGGTTGATGAGGCCCGGCATGACCATGAGGTCGGTGATCGAGCGCACGCCCTGCTGCAACACTTCGTCGGCGAGCCCGAACGCTTCCTTGAAGGTGGTGTCCGCCTTGGCGACCAGGAACAGGTTCTGGTTGGGGATGACGATCAGCGTGTCGACGTGCTTCTGCAGCTCGTCGATGCCGGTCTCGGCCGAGCGCATGCGGCGCGTGCCCTCGAACATGAACGGCTTGGTGACCACGCCCACGGTCAGCACGCCCTTGTCGCGCGCGGCCTTGGCGATGATCGGGGCGGCGCCGGTGCCGGTGCCGCCACCCATGCCCGCAGCGATGAACACCATGTGCACGCCTTCGAGCAGGCGGTCGATCTCCTCGATCGTCTCCTCGGCGGCGGCGCGGCCCACTTCCGGACGCGATCCCGCGCCCAGCCCTTGCGTGATATCGGGACCGAGCTGGATGCGGTTTTCCGCGATCGAGCTGTTCAGCGCCTGCGCGTCGGTGTTGGCGACAATGAAGTCGACGCCTTCGATCTGCGCCTGGATCATGTTGGCGATGGCGTTGCCGCCAGCACCGCCCACACCGATCACGAGGATGCGGGGACGCAGCTCTTCGATCGCCGGCGGTCCGATATTGATGCTCATTCTACTCTCCTGGCAGACACGCGCGGGAAGGAATTCTTGACCAAGTCTGATGGCACAGCCCTGCGCGAACAAGCAAAGCGGGGCAAGGCTTTGTCCACAACGAACGGGCGCAGACGAGCCACATTCCGGCGCTTGGCTCGGTGCCGGGTACGGTGGTCCTCTCCCCGGGTCGGGGAGAGGATGGCGCAGCTTGCCGCCCCACGTCGGCTAGCGCAGCTTGGAGAGGGGTTCCGCGGTCGAGAGCGCACAAACCCCTCTCCAACTACGCCTAGCGAGCAAGCTCGCAAGGCTTTGTATCCTCTCCCCGTCCGGGGAGAGGGCTGGAGGCAGTCAGAAGTATTCACGGAACGCTCGATACACCCGCCCGACCGTCCCCAGGCGCTCGGCGCGCACGCTGGTCTGGCGGCGCTTGCTGAGCGTGCGGATGTCGATTGGATCGGCCGAAGCGTAGAGCACCAGGCCCGCCAGAGTCGAGAAGCCCGGCTTCACGTGCGCCTCGGCCAGGCCGCTCAGGTGCGGCACGCGGCCGATGCGCACCGGCTTGCCCAGCGCGGCCTGCGCATAGTCGGCAAGGCCCACCAGCTCCGCGCCACCACCGGTGAAGACCACCTGCTTGCCGCGCTGGCCGTTGAAGCGCATGGCCTTGAGCGCCTTGTTCACCTCTTCCATCAGCGTGCCGAGCTGGCCGGTGATGACCGCGATCAGCTCCGCGCGCGGTATGCGGTTCTTGTCGTCGGCATGGCGGGCGACCGGGCCGGTCTCTTCCTCGCCGGGCGCGTTGACCGGGATCATCTCGCGGTGATCCGCCGGGCTGGCGAGCGCCGAGCCGTTGACGCATTTGAGCCGCTCGGCCTGGAAGCGGCGGATGCCGAAGGCCGAGGCGATCGCATCGGTGACGTCGGCCGACCCCATCGGGATCGCGGTCAGCCCGGTCAGCATGCCTTGCGAATAGACCGCCACGTTGGTGACCTCGGCGCCGAACTCGACCAGCGCGACGCCAAGGTCACGCTCCTCGGGCGAAAGGCAGGCGTGCCCCGCGGCGATCGGCGAGCCGACCACCGCCTCGACCTCGAGGTGCGCAGACTGCACCGCCTCGGTCAGGTTGCGGATCGGTGCGCCGTCGGCGAGCATGATGTGGATGTCGACGCCCAGCCGCTCGGCATGCAGGCCCTTCGGATTGGCGACACCATGCGCACCATCCAGGCGGTACTGCGCCGGCTGGGCGTGGAGCACCATGCGTCCGTCCGGCCGGATCACGTCGCGTGCGGAGCTGAGGAGCATGTCGATGTCTTCCTGCTCGATCCGTCGCCCGCCGATCTCGGCGTCCACTTCGGCGACCTGGCTGGCCAGCCCCGCGCCCGAGCAGCCGATCCAGACGCGCTGGACGGACGTGTCGGCCATCTTCTCGGCCCGGTCGATCGCGTCGCGGATGGCGTAAGTGGCGGCCGTCATGTCGGTGACGTAGCCGCGCCGGACGCCCTGGCTGGCGCGATGGCCGGAGCCGAGCACGACCACCTCGCCCACGTCGGAGATGCCCGCGACAATGGCCGAGATGCGGAACGAGCCGATGTTGACCGCGCCGAACACGCGACTGATGCGCGGCTGCGAAGTGCGCGGAACCGAGGAACGCGAGCCAGCCATCAGTTTTCCCCTGCCTTGCGCGTGGCCCCGGCCTTGAGCGCGGCTGCCTCCGCCTCGCGACCCGGAATGCGCAGATAGATGCGATCGCCCGCGCGCATGTCGAAGATCGTCACCTTGCCGCCCAGCAGGCGGTTGGTGCCATCGAGCCGCGCGAACGAAACCAGGGCACTTGCCGACTCGCGCTCGCCTTCGGGCAGCGCCAGGACCTGGCCGGTCTTGAAGGTCACGTTCCAGCGCCGATTGCCGATCCACTCGGCCTCCTGCACGCGCGGCTTCAACGCAGGAGCGGCATCGAGCAGCTTGGTCAGCGAGACCACCTGCTGCCCCGCGCCGAGCCCGGAGACGATCAGCTTGCCCTGCGCCCGGCCCCGCGCGACCGTCTCCAGCTCGTGGCCGGTCTCGTCGATCAGCACGAAGCGATCGGCCTTGCGCAACACCGCGTGCGGCTCACGCTCGACGATGTCGATCACCAGAGTGTCGGGCAACTGGCGCGAGACGCGCGCGTCCTTGACCCACGAAAGCGCCAGCAGGTCCTGGCGCAGGCTCTCCAGATCGACCAGCGGCATCGACCGGTCCTGCTGCGCCAGCGCCCGCTCGTAGACCTTGAGCTCGTTGATGTTCTTCACGCCCCGCACGTCGACGTGCCGCACTTCGAACCCGGCGTCGGACGCGACTTGCGCCAGCTGCAGGCTCGCGAAGCTGGGCAGGCCGGCCGCCGAAGCGACCACCCAGGCGAGCAGCGCGGCGCCAGTCAGGATCAGGATCAGGAACATGCGGTGCAGCTGCGCCTCGGTGAAGGGCAGCGCCACCATCGCCATGTCGATCGCCGAACCGGTGCGCGCCTTGGCCTGGCTGACCTTGGCCTTCTTGTCCTGCTTTGCGGCAGTCTTGCGGACGGTCGTCGCCTTGCGGCGGATGGTCTGGCTCATGGCGAGCCGGCTTTGGCGCGTGCGTCGGCCAGAGCCTCGGCGATGATCGCCTCGACCAGGTCGGGGTAGTCCATGCCGCACGCCTTGGCCTGTTCGGGCACCAGGCTGAGCGGGGTCATGCCCGGCTGGGTGTTCACTTCCAGCAGGAACAGGCCCTCCACGCCCTGCTCGTCGTCCCAGCGGAAGTCGGAGCGGCTGGTCCCCTTGCAGCCCAGCAGCTTGTGCGCGCGCAAGGCGATGTCCTTGCAGGCCTGGGTGATCTCATCGGGGATCTCGGCCGGGCAGACGTGCTCGGTCATGCCTTCGGTGTACTTGGCGTCGAAATCGTAGAAGCCGGACTTGGGCTTGAGCTCGGTGACCAGCAGAGCGCGATCTGCGATGACCACCGTAGTCAACTCGCGCCCGCGGATGAACGGCTCGGCCAGCAAGTGGTCGAAGTCCTGCCACGGCCCCTTGGCGCCGCGCGCGATCGGGTTGCCGTAGTTTCCTTCAGCTGTGACGATGGCGACGCCGACCGACGATCCCTCGTTCACCGGCTTGAGCACGTAAGGGCGCGGCAGCGGATCGCGCTCGAAGATCTCCTCGCACGCGACGATGCGGCCGCCGGGCATGGGAATGCCGTGAGGGACCAGCGCCTGCTTGGTCAGCTCCTTGTCGATGGCGATCACGGACGTCGCCAGGCCCGAGTGCGTATAGGTGAGGCCCATCAAGTCCATCATGCCCTGCACCGTGCCGTCCTCGCCGGGCGCGCCGTGGAGCGCGTTGAACACGACGTCCGGCTTGGCCTCGGCCAGCTTGAGCGCAACGTCACGGCCCATGTCGAGCCGGGTGACGCGGTGGCCCTTGCTCTCCAGCGCCTTGGCGACGCCCTCGCCGCTCATCAGCGAGACCGGCCGCTCGTTCGACCAGCCGCCCATGAGGACCACGACGTGGAGGTGGGGTATGCTCATGCTGTCCTCCCCGACACGGGGAGGGGGACCGCGCGAAGCGTGGTGGAGGGGACTCGCGTCCAGACGCCAAGCACGAAAGGCTGCTCGATGCCGAGAGTCCCCTCCACCACCGTGCCGGCGGTCCCCCTCCCCGTCTCGGGGAGGACATGCCACGCGTCACTCACTTCGTACCCACCCTTTGTATCTCCCACTCAAGCTCCACGCCCGAGATGTCCTTCACGCGCCGGCGCACGTCCTCGCCGAGCGCCTCGATCTCGGCGCTGGTCGCGGCGCCGGTGTTGATCAGGAAGTTCGTATGCTTCTCGCTCACTTGCGCACCGCCGAGCGTGAGCCCGCGACATCCTGCGCGGTCGACCAGTTCCCAGGCCTTGTGGCCTTGCGGGTTCTTGAAGGTCGATCCGCCGGTCTTGGAGCGCAATGGCTGCGAGGCTTCGCGGCTGGCGGAGATGCGGTCCATTTCCGCCTGGATCGCCGCGGGCTCACCGGATCGGCCCTTGAAGCGCGCGGCCACGACGATCGCGCCCTCGGGAAGCTGCGAGTGCCGGTAGGTGTAGCCAAGGTCGGCATTGTCCAGCGTCACCAGCTCGCCCGAGCGCAGGACCACGTCGCAGTCGACCAGGATGTCCTTGACCTCGCCGCCATACGCGCCGCCGTTCATCCGCACGAACCCGCCGACCGTACCGGGGATAGAGCGCAGAAACTCGACCCCGGCGATACCGGCGTCGCGCGCGGTGGACGAAACCAGTATGCCCGAGGCGCCGCCGCCGCATTCCAGCGTGACCTCGTCCAGGCGGCGCACTTGCGCGAAGGCCTTGCCGAGGCGCACCACCACTCCGGGCACACCGCCATCGCGCACGATCATGTTGGAGCCCAACCCCAGTGCCATGACCGGCACGGCAGGATCGAGTTGGCGGAGAAAGTCCTGCAGGTCAGCAAGGTCCTTGGGCTCGAACAGCCACTCGGCCGCGCCGCCGGACTTGAACCACACCAGCGGAGCCAGGGGTGCCTGAGGGGTCAGCTTGCCCCTCGCACCGAGCGCCCCCTCCCCGCTCGTGTCGAGCGCAGTCGAGACATGTGGATCCAGCGCCAACGTGTCTCGACTTCGCTCGACACGAACGGAGGTGGGGTTGGAATCAGAGGAGGCGGGATGCTGGCTCACGCCGTTACTCGCTCGCCGATCGCCCCGGCAAGCCCCGCCGCCCACTTGGTGATGTCGCCCGCGCCCAGGCACACGACCATGTCGCCGGGCCGAGCCACCCGCGCCAAAGCCTCCGCCAGTTCGTCCGCGCCGCCGACCACATGCGCATCGCGATGACCACGCGCCTTGAGGCCGGCCACCAGCGCGTCGGCATCGACGCCGTCGATCGGCGCCTCGCCAGCGGCATAGACCGGGGTCACATAGACGGCGTCGGCATCGTTAAAGGCGGTCTGGAACTCCTCCATCAGATCGCGCAGGCGGCTATAGCGATGCGGCTGCACCACGGCGAGCACCCTGCCCCGTACGCCTTCGCGCGCCGCTGCCAGCACGGCGCGGATCTCGACCGGGTGGTGGCCATAATCGTCGATCACGGTAACGCCGTTGATTTCGCCGACCTTGGTAAAGCGCCGCTTGACCCCGCCGAAGCCGGCAAAGCCACCGCGCACGATCTGGTCGTCGCAGCCCATCTCGATGGCCACCGCGATCGCGGCGAGTGCGTTCTGGACGTTGTGGCGCCCTGGCATCGGCAGCTCGATGCCATCGATCCGGCGCTGCTCGCCATCGCGCTCGCGGACGACGACGTCGAAGCGGTTACCGCCGGGCACCGGCGTCACCGCCTCGCCGCGCACGTCGGCCTGGGCCGAGAAGCCGTAAGTGATCACGCGCCGGTCGCGCACCTTGCCGATCAGCGCCTGCACTTCGGGATGGTCGATGCACAGCACCGCCGCGCCGTAAAAGGGCACGTTCTCGATGAACTCGACGAAGCAATCCTTCACCTTGTCGAAGCTGCCGTAGTGCTCGAGGTGCTCCGGATCGATGTTGGTGACGACGGCGATGGTGCCGTCCAGCCGCAGGAACGAGCCGTCGCTCTCGTCCGCCTCGACCACCATCCAGTCGCTCGCGCCCAGCCGCGCATTGGAGCCGTAGGAGTTGATGATTCCGCCGTTGATGACGGTGGGATCGACACCGCCGGCTTCGAGCAGGCAGGCGACCATCGAGGTGGTGGTGGTCTTGCCGTGGGTGCCGGCGACCGCGACAGTGTTTTTCAGCCGCATCAGCTCGGCCAGCATCTCGGCGCGGCGGACGACCGGGATGCGGTGCTCCAGCGCGTAGACGACCTCGGGATTGTCGCGCTTCACCGCCGTGGAAGTGACCACCACCGCCGCATCCGCGACGTTCTGCGCGGCGTGACCGATCATCACGGTGATGCCGCGGGCGCGCAGGCCTTCCACGACATAGCCCTCGGCGATGTCGGAGCCCTGCACGGTGTAGCCCAGGTTGTGCATGACCTCGGCGATGCCGGACATGCCGATGCCGCCGATGCCGACGAAGTGCACGGTGCCGATATCGGTCGCGACGCCCTTCATTCCGCGCCCTCCAGAGCCAGCGCTTCCTTGCTCTTGGTGGTCGCCGGCTTCGCGCCCATGCGGATCACGTCCATCATCGGCGCGCCGCCGAAGCTCTCGACCAGATCGGCGAGATCTTTGGCTGCGTTGGGGTAGCCGCAGTTCCAGGCAGCGTGCGCGGCGTTGGCGAGGGTTTCGGGATGCTGGGCCATGGCCTGGATCTGCTTGGCGAGTTCGCTGGCGGTGAACTTCTCCTGCCGGATCGCGCGCGCGCCACCGGCCGCGACGATCTCGCGCGTGTTGGCGGCCTGGTGGTCGTCGGTGGCGATGGGCAGCGGGATCAGGATCGCCGGGCGACCGACCGCCGAAAGCTCGGCGATGGTCGAGGCCCCGGCGCGGCCGATGAACAAGTGCGCGCCGGCCAACCGCTCGGCCATGTTCTCGAAGTAGGTCGCAAGCTCGGCGGGGATGCCGTGCGTGGCATAGCGATGGCGGACCGCCTCGATATCCTCGGCCCGCGCTTGCTGGATCACCTGGAGCCGCGAGCGCAGCGCGGTGGGCAGCATCGCCAGTCCATCGGGCACCACTTCGGACAGGACGCGAGCGCCTTGACTGCCGCCGGTTACAAGGATGCGCAGCAGGCTCTCACCGGTGAACATCGGGAACGGCGCCTCGCGCAGCGCCAGCACCTCCTCGCGCACCGGGTTGCCCACCAGCGTGACCTTGTCCGCAAGCTTGGGATCGAGCCGGTCGACTTGCGCGAAAGACGTCGCGATCGCATCGACGCGGCTGGCGAAGAAGCGGTTCACGCGGCCGAGCACCGCATTCTGCTCGTGCAGGATCGTCGGGATCTTGGCCGCGCGCGCCGCCAACATGGTCGGCAGCGCGGGGTAGCCGCCGAAGCCCACGACTGCTGTCGGCTGGAAGCTTTCGAACAGGCGCAGCGCCATGCGCCGGCCTTCGATCACGCCCTTGGCGCCCTTCAGCCAGCCCAGCGGATTAAGTCCGGCGATCCGGCCGGGCGGCAGGATGTGCGCGGGCAGGCTCTCGGGCTTGCCGGGGATCTGCGCGCCGCGCTCGTCGGTGATCAAGGCTACATGATGACCGCGCTTCTCCAGCTCCAGCGCCAGCGCAAAGGCGGGGATCAGGTGCCCCCCGGTCCCTCCGGCAGCCAGCACGTAGTGGCGGCTCACGCCTGTCATGACACATCTCCGACATCGCTGAGCGAGAAGCGCTCGCGCTCGATAAACGGGTTTCTGCGCGTGATGGCCAGCAGCAATCCCAGGCACGTGCACATCGCCACGGTGGACGAACCGCCGTACGAGACGAGCGGCAGGGTCATGCCCTTGGACGGGAAGAGCTGCAGGTTCACCAGGATGTTGATGAACGCCTGGCCGCCGAACTGCGCGGCAAGGCCAACGCCGGCGAGCACGGTAAACAGATCGTCCTCACGCACCTGCCGCATGATCGAGCGGACCATGATGGCGCTGTAGAGCAGGATCACCACGCCGCAGACCCACAGGCCGAACTCCTCGCCGATCACGGAAAAGATATAGTCGGTATGCGCCTCCGGCAGCGAGAGCTTGCGCGTGCCCATCCAGAACCCGGTGCCCAGCCACCCGCCGTTGAGCAGCGTGCGCTCGGCCAGCGCGACCTGATCGTAGGCGCTGCCGCCGCCCAGGAACGCATCGATGCGGTTGCGTCCGTTCTCGTAGAAGAAGTACGCCAACGTGATGCCCACCAGGCCCGCACCGACGGCAGCGATGATGCGCTTCACGTCCAGTCCCGACAGCAGGATCAGCACGAACCAGGTGGCGCCAAACAGCATGGTCGAGCCGAAGTCCGGCTGCGCCATCAGCAGCACCGCGATCAGGCCCATCAGGCCGATCGTCACCTGCATGACCGGGATCTTGCCGTCGCGCACGCGCCACGAGAGGATCCAAGCGAGCAGGATCGGAAACCCGCACTTGAGGAACTCGGAGGGCTGGATGGAGATGCCCAGGTTGATCCAGCGCCGCGCGCCGTTCACCTCGCCGCCGATGAACGGCACCAGCATCAGCGCGACGATCATCACGCCGGAAACCATGATGCCGAGCCGGCGCGCGGTGTCCTTGGACAGGGTCGAGCTGACGAACAGCGCGACCAGCCCGAGCGCCTGCCAGCGCAAGTGGATCGCGAAGAAGTGCAGGTCCGACAGGTGCTTGGCCGAGGTGGACAAGCGGCGCGCACTCGCCGGCGAGGCGGCCGCGACCGATACGGTGCCGATCGCCATCAGCACGAGGACGAGGCCGAGCGTCACCCGGTCGATCTCCTGCCACCAGATCGCAAACGCACTGCGTCGGCTGCGATTGTAGCGCACGAGGGCATTGCCGGTGGCGATGGAGGCGGCAGGTGCGGTGCTCGCCATCAGCTGTCTCCATCGGCGGCGGGCGCGTCGCCTTCGGTCAGCGCCGTCACGATCTGTCGGAACACGTCGCCCCGCGCCTCGTAATCGCGGAACTGGTCGAAGCTGGCGCAGGCGGGGGATAGCATGACGACATCTCCCGGCACGGCGCGCGCGATCGCCTCGCGGATCGCCTCGGCCATCATCTCGCTGCGGACCACCGCCATGTGCGGGCTGAGCAGCTCGGCGAACAGGGGTCCGGCATCGCCGATGGTGTAGGCGGCCGCGACGTTGCCATAGAAGGGACGGCACTCGTCGAGGTCCTCGCCCTTGGGCAATCCACCGACGATCCAGTGGATACGCCGGTTCGGCGCGGGCGGGAACGCCGCCAGGGCCGGCGCGGTGGAAGCGGGGTTGGTCGCCTTGCTGTCATTGATGAACAGCACGCCACCGGCTTCGGCCACACGCTCCATGCGATGTGGAAGCCCGTGGAACCTGGGCATGGCCGCCTGCCACTGCTCGCGGGTGAGCCCCAGCGCTTCGACGATGGCGACGGCCACGGCGGCGTTCTGCAGGTTATGTGGCCCCTGCAGCGAGGGCCAGTCCTTCTGCAGGCTCGCCAGATCACGTCCGTCGGCGAAGTGGACGCGGCCGGGCTCGTGCCGGGTCACCTGCATGCCGGCGATCGCGGCGGTGTCGTCGTCGCCGATCCCGAACACCGCATGATGATCCGCGCTCTGCATCGTGAACAGCCGCGCCTTGGAGGCGGCGTAGGCAGCGAAGCCTTCGTAGCGGTCCAGGTGATCCGGGGAAATGTTGAGCAGCGCGGCCACGTCGCAGTCGAGGGTCTGCGTCAGGTCGATCTGGTAGCTGGACAGCTCCAGCACGTAGACACCGCCTGCAGGAAGCGGCTCCTGCCCCAGGATCGGCAGTCCGATGTTGCCGCCCATCAGCGCGGGCACTCCGACGCTTTCGAGCAGGTAGTGGACCAGCGCAGTGGTGGTCGACTTGCCATTGGTGCCGGTGATGCCGACGACCTTGTGCGGCGGCAGGTCGGCCCGGGTTTGCGCGAAGAGCTCGATATCCCCGATGACCGGGATGCCCGCCTGCGCGGCGGCTTCGGCGATGGGATGGCGGTTGAGCGGGATACCGGGCGACACGACCACGCCGTCGTACCCGGCGAGTTCGGCGCTGGTGGGATCGTTCAGTTCGACCCGATCGGCAAGTGCCGCGCGGGGTTCCTCGCGATTGTCCCACGCCATGACGTGGGCGCCGCTCGCCAGCAATGTCTCGACTGCGGCAAGCCCCGAGCGCGCGAGCCCGAGCACGGCGTACCGCTTGCCGGCGAATGCAGAGGAGACCAGCACGGCGGCGCCGTTACCGCAGCTTCAGCGTCGAGAGACCCAGCAGCGCAAGAACGATCGATATGATCCAGAAGCGGATGACAACGGTCGACTCTGCCCAGCCGAGCTGCTCGAAATGATGGTGGATCGGCGCCATGCGGAACACGCGACGGCCCGTGCGCTTGAAGAAGAACACCTGGATGATGACCGACAGGGCTTCGAGCACGAAAAGGCCGCCGACGATGCCAAGCACGATCTCGTGGTGTGCCGCGACGGCAATGGCGCCCAGAGCTCCACCGAGAGCCAGACTGCCGGTGTCTCCCATGAACACCGCAGCAGGCGGCGCGTTGAACCACAGGAATGCGAGGCCCGCTCCCATGATCGCGGTGCACAGGATGGCGAGGTCGCCGGCGCGCGGAACGTGCGGGATGCCCAGGTATTCCGCGTAGTCGGCGCGGCCGGCGAGATAGGCGATGATCGCGAAAGTGCCCGCGGCGATGATGACGGGCATCGTCGCCAGCCCATCGAGCCCGTCGGTCAGGTTCACCGCGTTGCCCGCGCCCACGATCACGATCGCTGCGAAGACGTAGTAGAACGGACCCAGCGGAATGTAGCGCCCGGTCAGGAAGGGCACGTAGAGGTTGGTGTTCAGCTGCTGGACGATGATGAACGCGGCAATGCCCGCGACGATGAACTCCAGCACCAGGCGCAGCTTGCTCGACAAGCCGGCATGGTGGCGCTTGGTCACCTTGTCGTAATCGTCGAGGAAGCCGATCACCCCGAAGCCGACGGTCACCGCCAGGCAGGCCCAGACAAACGGGTTCGTCAGGTCCATCCACAAGAGCATGGAAATGACCAGCGAGATCAGGATCATCAGCCCGCCCATCGTCGGCGTGCCGCGCTTGGCCAGGTGCGTCTGCGGCCCATCGGCGCGGATCGGCTGACCCTTGCCCTGCCGTACGCGCAGCATGTTGATGAACTTGGGACCGATGATCAGGCCGATCACCAGCGCCGTCATCAGCGCGGCGCCCGAGCGGAACGTCTGGTAGCGGAAGAGGTTGGAGACCCCTTCGAAGTGAAACCAGTCTGCGATGATGTACAGCATTGGGGGTGGTGCGACCTAAATCGAGCGTTTTGTACAGAGCGCCGTAAGCCACCCGGCTTCGTCATTGCGGGCGGCGCAGCCTTGCGGCAATCCAGGGCCGGTGCAAACCGCCGTTGATTGCCTTGCTGCGCTCGCACTGACGAGGGTCGCTCCGTACACGTCTTAGCCTTCGCGTTTGCCGAGCGCGGAGACCAGCGCCGCCAGGCCGACCGAGTTCGATCCCTTCACCAGGATCGCGTCATCGCGTTCGAGCCCGAAGCTGCGCAAGGTGTCCACCGCGTCCTGCACCGATCCGGCATGCGCGAAGGCCACCGGTTTGCCAAGCGCGTTGGGAACGGCTTTCCCCAGTTCGTCCGCAAGCGGCTGCATCTCGGGCCCCACCAGCACGGCAAAGTCGACGCCGGCCTCGCGCACGGGCGCGGCGAGCGCGGCGTGGTAATCGGGACCATGGCTGCCCAGTTCCTTCATTGCGCCGAGCACCGCGATGCGGCGGCGCGCCGGGGTGCGGCCGAGCTGCGCCAGGGTGGCGCGCATGGAGGCGGGATTGGCGTTGTAGCTCTCGTCGATCAGCAGAGCCTGCCCTGGCGGCACATCGTCGTCGATGTCGATCTCCAGGCGGGCGCCGCGGCCGGCCAGACCCTCCATCTCGGCCAGCGCGACGCCCGCGGCGCCGAGGTCCCCGCCCACCGCGCGGACCGCGGCCATAACCGCAAGAGAGTTGATCACCCAATGCTCACCGGGCGAGGCGACGGTGTAGCACACGCGGCGATCGCCCATGTCGGCGGTCACCAGCGAGCCACCCCCGATCGCCGAGACGGCATCGAGCAGCCGGACGTTGGCATGGTCTGCCTTGCCGAACGACACGACCGTGACGCCCAGCTTGTCGGCTGCCGTCTTCAGCCGCTCGAAGTGCGGGCTGTCGGCCGGGATCACGGCGACGCCGCCGGGCTCCAGGCCCTCGAAGATCTCGGCCTTGGCGTCGGCGATCGCCTCTTCCGAGCCGAGCATCTCGATGTGCGCGGGCGCGATGGTGGTGATCACCGCCACGTCGGGGCGGACCTGACGCGTCAGCGCGCTGATCTCGCCCGCGTGGTTCATGCCCATCTCGAACACGCCAAAGCGAGCTCGCGCCGGCATGCGAGCGAGGCTGAGCGGCACACCGACGTGGTTGTTGTAGCTCTTCACCGAGCGGTGCGCGTCGCCGTGCGAGGCGCGATCGAGCGCGGCGAAGATCGACTCCTTGACGCCGGTCTTGCCGACCGAGCCGGTCACGCCGATGATCTTGCCCCGGCCCCGCGCGCGTGCTGCCGCGCCCAGGCGAACCAGCGCCTCGGTCGTGTCCTTGACCAGGATGTGCGGACCATCGACCGGACGATCGACCACGACCGCCGCGGCGCCCTTGGCCAAAGCCATGTCCACGAAGCGGTGGCCGTCCATGCTCTCGCCCTTCAATGCGAAGAACAGGTCGCCGGGTTGCACGTCGCGGCTGTCGATCTCGACGCCGGACGCGAGGAAATCGGCGCTTGCGGTGCCCTTCACCGCCCGCGCGATGCCTTCGGCATCCCACAGGGCGAGAGGCGTCTCGTCGGTCGCTTCGACGGGCCATTCGAGGATGCGGGCGATGGCAGTCATTTCAATGCTCTCCCAAGGGGATAGAGGTCGCGCCAGACATTTCCCTGGCGACCGTTACGTCGTCGAACGGCAGCACCCGCGCATGCGCGCCACTGCCAACCACCTGCCCCTGTTCATGCCCCTTGCCAGCGACGAGAACCACGTCCCCGCCGCTGGCCTCGACGATCGCCGCGCCGATGGCATCGCGGCGATCTCCGATTTCCATTGCCCCTTCGGCGCACCCGGCGAGCACCATGGCTCGGATCGCGGCGGGATCTTCGCCGCGCGGGTTGTCGTCGGTGACGATCACTGAATCTGCGTTGCGGCAGGCGATCCTGCCCATCTCGGGCCGCTTGCCCTGGTCCCGGTCACCGCCCGCGCCGAACACGACGATCAGCCGGCCGGTGACATGCGGCCGCAGCGCGGCGATGGCGGCCTGCAGCGCGTCCGGCGTATGCGCGTAATCGACGTAGATCGGCGCACCCTTGGCCGAAACCGCCGCCCGCTCCAGCCGACCGCGCACCGTCTGCAGCCGCTTCATGGCATCGAAGGTCTGCGCCGGCGCACCGCCGGTCGCCAGCACGAGGCCGGCGGCGACCATCGCATTGGCGGCCTGGTAGGCGCCGATCAGCGGCAGGTCGATCTTGACCGTCATGCCCAGGTACTCGACCTGCAGCGTCTGGCCGAGCGCGGTGGCGGTGCGCGAGCGCAAACGCAGCTGCTTGCCCTGCTCACCGACAGTGAACAGGTTGAGCCCGCGCCGCTCGGCATGGGCGATCGCCTGGGCGGACCAGGCGTCGTCTGCCCAGACGACAGCCGTGCCATCGTCTGCGACCACCTCGTCGAACAGCCGCATCTTGGCTGCGAAGTAGTCGTCCATCGTCGCATGGTAATCGAGATGGTCGCGGCTGAGGTTGGTAAAGGCGGCAGCGGCCACGCGCGGGCCTTCGCTGCGGAACTGCGACAGTCCGTGGCTGGAAGCCTCGAATGCCACGTGGCTCACGCCTTCGCGCGCCAGACCGGTCATGTTGGACAGGAAGGTGACGATGTCGGGACTGGTGAGGCCGGTCGACACGCTCTCGTCGCTGGTGGTCACGCCCAGCGTGCCGATCGAGGCGGCGCGAAGGCCCGCCATGCGCCACAGCTGGCGGGTGAGCTCGACAGTGGAGGTCTTGCCGTTGGTGCCGGTCACCGCGACCAGCGTCTCGGGCACGGGCACGAAGAAGCCCTGCGCCAGCCTGGCGAACGCCCGGCGCGGCTCGGCATCGGCGAAGTGAACCGAGCCCTCGACCTTGGCCTCGGGTCGCGCGACGATGGCGACGGCACCCGCCTTGATAGCGGCCGCGATGAAGTCCTCGCCATTCACGCGCGCACCGGGAAATGCGCCGAACACCGTGCCCGGCGCGACCTTGCGGTGGTCGATCGCGAAGCCGGTGACGTTCGCCTCTCCCCCTTGGGAGAGCGTCAGTCCGGCTGCCTGGGCGAGGGCAGCAAGCTTCACTCCTTCGCCTCCCCGGGCACCAGCGGCTTCAGGTCGCTGATGTCGATGTCGCGGGTCTCGTCGGGCATGATGCCGAGCAGCGGCCCGATGCGGGGAACGACGCGGCTGATCACCGGCGCCGCGTTCCAGGCAGCGGTGCGCTGGAACGAGGTGGCGGCGGTGCCCTGCGGCTCGTCGATCATCGCGATCACGACATAGCGCGGGTGGTCCATCGGGAAGGCCGAGGCGAACGTGGCGATCAGCGAGTGGCGCTGGTAGCCGCCGGCGCCCGGCTTTTCGGCCGAGCCGGTTTTGCCGCCCACGCGGAAGCCGGGAGCGTCGGCCTTGCGGCCAGTGCCGAACGAAACGATCATGCGCAACAGCTGACGGATGCGCGCGCTTGTCGCCGCAGTGAACACCCGCTCGCCCCGCGGCACCCGGCCGGGCTCGAGCTTGGCGAGCGTCGCGGGGCGATAGATACCGCCGTTCACCAGCGCCGCGTAAGCCGAAGCGAGGTGGAGCGGCGTCACCGCGATACCGTGACCATACGACACGGTCATGGTGCGCAGGCGCGGCCACTGCCCCGACGGCCAGATCGGGAAGCCTCGCGCCGGCAGTTCGATGGTCGGGCGCGCGTTCATGTGCAGCGCTTCCATGGTCTTCTTCATGCGTGCGCCGCCCAGCTCGTCGGCGATCTGCGCAGTGACCACGTTGGACGAGTGCATCAGGGTCTCGGGCACGTTGAGCGAGGCGCCCATCGCGTGGCTGTCGCGGATGGTGAAGCCCGCGACGTGCAGCGGCGCGGCAGGCCAGCGACGGCCGAGATTGGTGATCGTCCCGGCATCGAGCGCGGCCGCCACCGTGATCGGCTTGAAGGTCGAGCCCAGTTCGTAGACCTGGTTGGTCACGCGGTTGAAGATGTTGGGCGTCGAGGCACGGTCGATCTTGTTGGGATCGAACGAGGGCAACGATGCCAGCGCCAGGACTTCGCCGGTGTCGACGTCGAGCACCACGCCCGCCGCGCCCTTCGCGGCCGAAAGCGCCATGCCGCGGCCGAGCTCGTCTTCCAGAGCACCTTGCACGCGCACGTCGATCGAGAGCGACATCGGCGCGGCGCGGCCCTCGTCGGACTTGAGGCGCTTGTCGAAGAACTCCTCCATGCCGACCTTGCCGTTGCCGTAGCTGTCGACGAAGCCGAGCACGTGCGCCGCGGTGGAGCCTTGCGGATAGAAGCGCGTCGTCTCCTGCGGGAACTCCAGCGCGGGCTCGCCCAGAGCGTGCACGCGGTTGGCGTCTTCGGGCAGGATCGACTTGCGCAAGTAGCCGGGCGTTCCGGTCTGCAACATGCGCGTCACCTTGCGCACGTCGAGGTCGGGGAAGATCGCGTGGAGCCGCGCCGCGACATCGGCCGGCTTGCCGATCAGCGGCGAGCCTTCGGTCATGGCCTTGGGATTGAACCAGAGCGAGTAGACGTGGAAGTCGCGCGCGAGCGGCGCGCCGTTGCGGTCGACGATGATCCCGCGCGACGGCATCAGCAGACTGGCGATGTCGAAGCGCTGCACGGTGCCGCCGGTCACGCCCAGGTATGTCAGGCGGATCAGCGCGCACGTCGCCAGCAGCGCGAAGCCGGCCAGCACCCACAGCGCGCGCCACTTGGCGACGACCAGCGCCTTCTGGCGCACGTTGGCGAGCTTGTGCCGCCCGGTCGACAGCGGCACCGCCGGCCGGATCGGATCGGGGTTCACGAACGCCAGGCGTGGCGCGGTCTGCGGCCGCACCACTCCGGGACGGACGGCGGCAAGGCCCTCCGGCGAGATCGCGCGTGTCGCCACTTACTGGACGCCGCCGGCGAGTTCGATACGCGCCAGCCGCTTGCGCAGGCTGCGGGCGTCACGGGCCAGCGCCTTGGCTTCGTCCTGCTCCCGGACGTCCGCTTCGGGCTTCCTGGCAGCCGCGTTCGCCTGCGCGGGGGCGATGCCGGTCACGGGCGAGACCATCGCCAGCAACCCGCCGGCTTGGCCGTCACCATCCTCCGGCGTGTCGGCACTGGCATAGCGGATCGGCTGCGGCGCGCCCGGCGCCGGCGCCTTGCCCAGGGCAGCCAGTTGGCGCTCGCCCTCGATGTACTGCTCGGCACGCGGCGCTTCGTACCCGAATTCGACATCGTTCAGCGTTTTCAACTGCTGCTGGTTGGAGCGCGTCTGGAACTCGGTCTCGAGGAAATCGAGGTCGCGCTGCAGATAGGCGATTCGCTTCTCCGATCCCGCCACCTGGCTCTTCACCGCATTGACCCGCAGCATCAACGCAAGGCTGAGCGCGCCGCAGATCAGCAGCACGGTCATCCAACCGATCGAATGGACGCGATCGCGAGTGAGATTCATGCGGTTTTCCTCCGGCGTGCAGGAGCAGGGGTACGCACGGCGCTGCGCAGGGTGGCGGAACGGGAACGGGGATTGGCGGCGACTTCGGCCTCGCTGGGCCGGATCGCCTTGGACACGTCGGCGAATGTCGGCACTTCGGCCGGCGCGCTCATCGGCAGGTGGCGTGAGGTCGAGGCGGTCGCCCCGCTGGCCTCGCGCAGGAACTGCTTCACGACGCGATCCTCGAGCGAGTGGAACGAGACCACCGCGAGACGCCCCTCGGCCTTGAGCAGCGCCTCGGCCGCGACCAGTCCGGCGTCGAGCTCGTCCAGTTCGCCGTTCACGTGGATGCGGATCGCCTGGAAGCTGCGCGTCGCCGGGTCCTTGGGCGCTGGCCCCTTGTTGACGTGAGGGCGATAGCCCAGCGCCTTCCTCACGACCCGGGCGAAGTCCTCGGTCGTCTCCAGTGGCCGTGCGGCGACGATCGCACGGGCGACACGGCGCGACTGGCGCTCCTCGCCATAGGTATAGAGCACGTCGGCGATGCGGCTCTCTTCGGCGGAGTTGAGGAAATCGGACGCGGACTCGCCCTCCTGGCTCATGCGCATGTCGAGCGGGCCGTTCGTGGAAAAGGCAAAGCCCCGCTCGGGCTGGTCCAACTGCATTGAGGACACGCCGATATCCATCGCAATGCCGTCGACCCGGGCTATCCCCAGCTCAGCAAGACTTTCCACCATTTCGGAAAAGCGGCGCGGGTGCAGGACGAGGCGGGGTGCCTCCTGGTGCAGCTCGGGCCAGCCTGCAGGATTGCCCCGCGCCGCCGCGATCGCATCGGGGTCGCGATCGAAGGCATGCACGGTGGCCCCGGCGTCGAGCAGGCGCCGGGTATAGCCGCCCGCCCCGAACGTGGCGTCGACGATCACCGCGCCCGGGGCGGGGCGCAGCGCGGCGACGACCTCTTCAAGGAGGACGGGGATGTGGGGAGCATCGGGGGCGCTCACTTGCCGGCCGCCTTTTTCAGCTCGGCCTTGGCCAGGCTGGCGCAGGAGACCTGGGCGCCCTTGAACTGGGGCTCGGTCATGGCGGCGAGCGCGTCGGGGGCGAAGACGAAGAAGTACTGGCCCGCGCCCTGGAAGTAGAGCTGGTCTTCCACTTCGGCCAGGATCGCCAGGTCCTCGGGCAGGACGAAGCGACCCGATCCGTCGAACGGAATTTCGTGATAATTGTAGAGGGTCATCGCCTTCATGTCGCGATCGAAGGGGAGGCCCGCCTGCATGGCGAACTGGCGCTCCTGCTCGATGATCTCCTCGAATTCTTGGGTGCGCGACAGGCCGTAGCCGACCAGGCAGTTCCAGCTTTCGTGCTTGGCGAGGCACAGGATCGGCTTGTCGCCGCTCGACGCCTTGACGGTGCCGCGAAACAGGTTGGGCAGCACGAAGCGGTTCTTGTCGCGTCGAAGCGAGAAGCCCTGCCCCCTGTAGATCAACGGCTGCCCCGCCATCAGATTCGACCAATTCCCCGAAAGTGCCCCGTCCCGAAAAACAGCCGCGCTCCGCCTCACCTGCGCATGGGCGCAAGCGGACGTTCCGCGACTTCGCGAGTCACGGAAGAGTTCGGGCTTTCCGATTGATGATTCTTCTATCTCACCCTCTCGGGGGCGAAAAGGGAAAAGTGGGGACGATCGGTACCAAACCTGTCGATTGTGAGTCAGGATGGCGCATGACGCTGGCTGCCGAGGCCAACACGTAGCCTGTCGACGCCGTTAAATCCAAAGCTTGGCAGAAGTTTGCAGGCCCAAGGGTCTGCAACGTGGATGGTCCCGCGCAATCCCCATGTGGTGTGACATCGATCACGCGCCGTCGCTGCTCGCCTTGCGAGAGCCGGTGCTAGAAGCCTTTACAAGCCTCTATTTTCCGCAGCCTTTGCAGCGCGTCAGCTGGCCGCGAGACTGATCAAGGCGCGAAAAGCGCCCACCCGTCCCGCATCTTCCCCATCGAACAGGGCCGCGTCGGCGATCACCACCGCGCGCCCCTTGCCAATGCGACAGTCGGCGAGGAGCTTCGTCGCCTCCGTCCGACACGCCCCAGCGGGCGACACCCGCAGTTGCCCGCGCAAGTTCACGGGAATCGAGGTGCCGCGAACCTGCTGGTAGCGCTCCTCGTTACGCTGCGTGTCGTCGAACTCCAGTGACAGCCCCCAATGATCCAGGATCGGTGAGAGCATCGCGACATCCTGCGGCCGGCGGGGGTCGCCCAGCGCAAAAGCCGAGTGCACCGTCAGCATAGGATCGGCGAACAGAAGCACGTGCCCCCCGGCACGCACCCAGGTATCGAGCGCGACATTCTCGTCGGGCGTCAACGGACGGGGCTGGATCAGCACCAGCAGCGCGTCTTGCGGCAGAGGCAGGCCTCGCCGGCCCGCCAGACTGTCGAGCGGGACCACCCTGCCCTGCTCCTCCACGGTGCGCATGGCCCAGTGCCGCGGCGCATCGTTCGCCAGCTGTCCCCGAAGATCCCCACTTTCGCCCCAGACCAAGGGCAGGCTGCTCGACAAACCGATAGTGCGTTGGGGAGCGGCACTCGGCTTCGGCCCGCAGGCGACCAGCCCGAGGCCAAGCGCAAGCGCCGCAAACCGGCGCTTACTGCGCGGCGGCTCCGGTCTGCTGTGCGGGAGAGGCGAGGACGCCCGGGGTGGGATCTGCCGCAGGAACCACGCCGATATCGGCCAGGGGCTCGCTCGCCGGCTTCTTGGGCTCCGCATCGGCTGCCACCACTTCCTCGACGGGCTCGCGCGTGTCGGTCAGGCGAGCACGGTCCATGATGATGTTCGCCAAGCCCACGATCAGCAGCATCGCGCACAGTCCGAACAGCCCCACTTGCAGGCGATGCATCGACTGCGCCCGCAGCTCACGCGCGGTGGGCGGCGCGAAGTGCTGCGGCGTCGTGATCGGCTCGACAATGCGAGGCGGAGCGTTACCTGCCATCGACGAGATGTTAGCTTATTGCGCCAGCCATGGGAAGACCGGCAGGCCCTTCGCCGCCAGCCACTCGCGGTTGTAAAGCGAGGACAGATAGCGGAACCCCGTATCGCACAGGATCGTCACGACACGCGCGTCCGGGCCGAGCTGCCGGCCCAGCGCCACGGCGCCCGCGACATTGATGCCGGAAGATAGGCCGAGGCACAGGCCTTCCTCTTGCAGCAGCCGGCCGACCCAGACGAGGCCCTCTTGGTCCGAGATGCGGAACTGCGCGTCGATCGGCGCCCCTTCGAGATTCGCGGTTATCCGGCCCTGCCCGATGCCCTCCGCGACCGAGGAGCCCTCGGCTTTCAGCTCGCCGCATGCGTAATAATTGTAGAGCGCGGCGCCGTGCGGGTCGGCCAGCGCGATGGTGATCGATTCGTCGAACGCCTTGAGGCCCATGCCGACGCCGGCGATGGTGCCGCCGGTGCCGGCCGCGCAGGTGAAGCCGCTGATGCGCCCGTCCATCTGCTCCCAGATCTCGGGCGCGGTGCTCTCTATATGAGCCTTGCGATTGGCGATGTTATCGAACTGGTTGGCCCAGATCGCGCCCTCCGTCTCCTCCGCCAGGCGGCGCGAGGTGTGCACGAAGTGGCCGGGATTGCTGAACGGAGCAGCGGGCACCAGCACCAGCTCGGCCCCGAGCGCGCGCAGCGTGTCCATCTTCTCGCGCGACTGGGTCTCGGGCATGACGATGACCGTCTTGTAGCCCAGCGCATTGGCGACCAGCGCGCAGCCGATGCCGGTGTTGCCCGCCGTGCCTTCGACAATCGTGCCGCCGGGCCGGAGCAGCCCCTTCTCCTCGGCGTCGCGCACGATCCACAGCGCGGCCCGGTCCTTCACCGAGGCGCCGGGATTGGCGAACTCGCACTTGCCCCAGATCTCGCACCCGGCCGCCTCGCTTGGCCCTTTAAGTAGGACCAGCGGTGTGTTGCCGATGAGGTCGAGGGTGGAGAGGCGAGGCTTGGGAGCGGTGCGAGCGGGCGCGGTCATGGGCGGTGAAGTAGGTACAAGCAGGACCCGGCGCAATCACCAACTCGAGATCCTCCCCTGCTAGGGGAGGGAGAGCGCCTGCGTTGCAGGTGACGGAGGGGTGTAACCGCCAGCGGGACACCCCTCCGTCAATCGCTTCGCGCCTGCCACCTCCCCTTGCAGGGAGTATCGGGCTGGATCAGTCTTCCTGCGCGATGGTGACCTTGCAGCCTTCGAGCACGCCGGTGATCGGCACCTGGCACGACAGGCGCGAGTATTCGTTGCGGTGCTCGGAGCTGTCGAGCAGGTCGTTTTCGTCCTCGCTCATCGGCGAGAGCTTGCCGAAGTATTCCGGATCGATGTGGACGTGGCAGGTGGCGCACGAGCAGCAACCGCCGCACAGCGCCAATAGCTCGTCAAAGCCGTTGTCGCGGATGACTTCCATCAGTGTGCGGCCTTCGCTCGCCTCGACGTTCGATTCTTCACCCGACTGATTCACGACGATAATCTGCGGCATGGTGCTGTTCCGTCCCTTCCGGATAGTGCGTTGTGATATACGTTGTATCACACCGGTGGCCTTTGCAAGCCTTCACCGGTGGCTGCTAGTGGGTGGCTCCGACTTTGACAAGGCAGGCGAATCGAATGGGCATATCTGCAGACGCCTTGCGCACCGGACTGGACGCGATTGCCGCCCGTGAGCCCGGCATGGCACGCGCGCTGGCGATCGCCGGTTACCCCGAGCCGCGCATCCGGGCCACGGGCTATGCGACGCTGCTGCGCACCATCGTCGGCCAGCAGGTAAGCGTCGCCTCCGCGGCCGCCGTGTGGGGCAAGCTGGAGGCGCTGCTGGGTGAGACGATGGCGCCCGAAGTGCTGCTCGCCGCTGAGTTCGATGCCTTGCGGGGGTGCGGCCTCTCGCGCCAGAAGCAGGGCTATGCCCGGTCCTTGTGCGAGCTGGTGGTGGCGGGCACGCTCGACCTCGACAACCTGCCCGGCGACGACGAGGACGCGATCGCGCAACTGGTGCAGATCAAGGGCATCGGGCGCTGGTCTGCGGAGATCTACCTCCTGTTCGCCGAAGGACGGCCCGACATCTGGCCCGCAGGCGACCTGGCCGTCCAGGCCGGCCTGCACAAGATCCTCGGCCTGGAGGCGCGGCCGAGCGAAAAGGAAGCGCGCGCACTGGCCGAACCCTGGCGGCCGCATCGCGGCGCCGTGGCGATCTTTACCTGGCACTGCTACAACAACGCGGCGCTGTAGGCGCTCGCGTCGCCCCGGGCTCGACCCGGGTCCGGTTTCGGCAGCGATGAACCTCGCCTTGAGACGCTGAGCGCACGAGCGGCATGCTGACAGCGTGCGACTTTGCGAAGCCGGTCCCCGGTCAAGCCGGGGACGACGATGAGGCTGGCGGTGCCTGAGAGGGACATGGCGCGAAACCCATGTCAAACCCTGAGCGTAACGACCAACCCAGCTCCGTCACCCGTCTCATCTCGCCCGATCCGCACACGGATCGCATCCGCCCGAGCACGATCGAGCACCGCCTCCGGCACCCCCGGCTCATGCGCGATCACGTCGGCAGCCCCGAGCCAGCGCATCTCCCGCAGAGTCAGGTCATCGGGATCGCCGCTGCGCAGGACGATCTCGACCGTTGCAGCACCGGGCCCCTCACCCTCGCCGCTCAGCCAGCCAGCGACCCGCTCCGCACTGCGCTCATCGAGCGGATCGAGCGCACCGCCCTGTCCCAGCGCCGCATCGAGCGCCCGCCGGCGATCACCCGCGTCCGGCCACCGTGCTCGCAAGGCGCCGCGCCCGGCAAACAGCATATCCGCCAAGGCGCCCAGCGATCGCGGCAGCAGCGCCTCCAGGCGCAGCCGAAGCTGCTTGGCGAGCCCGGCAGATGCGCCGCCGGTCCCGATCGCGATCAGCACCGGCGCGCGGTCGAGCACCGACGGCACTGTGAAGTCGCACAGCTGCGGCTTGTCCGTGACGTTGACCAGCAAGCCGGCGCACCGCGCCCGGATCGCATCGGCTTGCCCGCTCTGCTCGTCGTCGTGAGCGATGAACGCCAGGCGCGCGCCTTTGTCGATGCCGTCCTGCAAGTCGTCGACCACCTGCCCGCCTGCCCGCTCGACTAGGCGGCGCTTGGCCCCGGCCGCCTCGCCCGCTCCCAGCACGATCACCGGCTGACCGGCTATACGGTGGAACAGGGGAAGCGAGGCGATCATGGCGTTAGAGCCATTCGGGCACGCGTTCGGCGGCGAGGATCGTCGCCGGCTCGATCCGCTCGGCGACCACCGCCCACTTGTCGCCATCGACCATGACTTCGGGCACCAGAGCGCGGCTGTTGTAGGTGTTGGCCATCGTCGCGCCGTAAGCACCCGCGGTACGAAACACCGCCAGGTCGCCGGCACCCACCGCATCGGTGTCGCGGGCCATCGCAAAGGTGTCGGAGCTTTCGCAGATCGGGCCGACGATGTTGGCGGTCATCCGCTGCCCCGTGGGCCGGACCGCCGCGAAGTCGTGCCAGGCATCGTACATCGCCGGGCGCACCAGATCGTTCATCGCCGCATCGACGATCACGAAGGGATGCACCGCGCCGGCCTTGACCCGGATCACTTCGGTGACCAGCACGCCGCCGTTGCCGGTGATCACCCGGCCCGGCTCGAACATCAGCGTCGCGTCCCAATCGCGCGTGAGTTCGGCCACCATCGCCGCGTACTCGGCAGGCCCGGGCAGCGTCTCGCCGGCGCGGTATGGCACGCCCAGACCTCCGCCCAGGTCCATGTGGGTGACGGTCAGGCCCTGTCCTCGCAAAGCCCCCATCAACTCGCCCATCTTGGTGAAGGCCGCGCGGGAGGGTTCGAGGTCGGTGATCTGGCTGCCGATGTGACAGTCGAGCCCGCGCATCGCCAGGCCCGGCAAAGCCGAGAGCCGCGCGTAGATGCCGGCAGCCTGGTCATACGGAACGCCGAACTTGTTCTCGGACTTGCCGGTCGATATCTTGGCATGGGTGCGCGCATCGACATCGGGGTTCACCCGCAGCGTTGCCGCCGCCCGCTTGCCCCGCGCCGCGGCGATGGCGGAGAGCTCGACACCTTCCTCCTCGCTCTCCAGGTTGAACTGGCCGAGCCCTGCCTCCAGTGCCTCGTGCATCTCGCGCTGCGTCTTGCCGACGCCCGAGAACACGATGTGCTCGCCCGGCATCCCGGCGGCGAGCGCGCGGTGCATCTCGCCGGCCGAGACGACGTCGGCGCCGTAGCCCTCGCTCGCCAGCAGCTTGAGCACGGCCAGGTTCGGGTTGGACTTGACCGCGAAGGCGAGGTGCACGCGCGGCAGCACGCTCAGCGCCTCGCGGAAGACGCGGGCATGGCGCGTCAGCGTGGCCCGCGAATAGACGTAGACGGGGGTGCCGACCGCCGCCGCGATCGCGGCCAGCGGCACCTGCTCGGCGTGAAGCTCGCCGTTCGTGAGTTCGAAATGGTCCAAGGGTCTTCTACTTGTCTTCGGGAGGCGGAAGGTCGAACGGATCGTCCTCGCGTTTCTCCGAGCGGGTGCGCAGCTCGACGCTGCGCTCCGGGATCGCCAGCGTCGGCGTCTGCAGCAGCTCGGTGGGCAGCGGCTTCACCTCGCGGCCGTAGGGGGCGGGGGGCAGCTGCTGGCCTTCCTTGAGCGCAAGTCCCTGGCGTGAACCGCAGGCACAGAGCGCGATCAGGAGCCCGCAGGCCAAGGCGATACGCATCGTCGTCACTCCAGGCCCAGCGCTTCGCGCGCCAAGGCCACTTGCTTGCGGACCTGGTCCGGAGCCGTGCCGCCGTGCGACTTGCGCGCGGCGACCGAAGCCTCGACCGAGAGGGCGGAGAATACGCGCGCGTCGATGCGGCTGTCGATGGCCTTCAGGTCCTCCAGCGGCAATTGGTCGAGCGGCACTCCGCGCTGCTCGGCCAGCTTCACCGCGGCGCCGGTGATGTGGTGCGCCTCGCGGAACGGAATGTCGGCCTGGCGGACCAGCCAGTCGGCCAGGTCGGTGGCGGTCGCGAAGCCCAGCTCGGCAGCGGCGCGCATGCGATCGGTGCGGAACCGCGTCTCCGCGACCATGCCGGTCATCGCCGCGATCGACAGCGCCAGCAGGCTCGCCGCCTCGAACACCGGCGGCTTGTCGTCCTGCATGTCCTTGGAATAGGCGAGCGGCAGGCCCTTCATGGTCATCATCAACGAGACCAGGCAGCCGGTGATCCGCCCCGAGTGACCGCGCACCAATTCGGCGGCGTCGGGGTTCTTCTTCTGCGGCATGATCGAGCTGCCGGTCGACAGCGAATCGGGCAGCGCAACGAAGCCGAACGGCTGGCTCGCCCAGATGATGAACTCCTCGGCCAAGCGCGAGAGGTGCAGCGCGCACTGGCTGGCCGCCATCAGGTAATCGAGCGCGAAGTCGCGGTCCGACACCGAATCGAGGCTGTTCGCCGTCGGGCCATCGAAGCCGAGCGCCTGCGCGGTCATCTCGCGATCGATCGGGAACCCGGTGCCGGCCAGCGCCGCCGCCCCCAGCGGGCTCCTGTTCAGCCGCTTACGGGCATCGGCAAACCGCGAACGATCGCGCGCGATCATCTCGTAATAGGCCATCAGGTGGTGGCCGAGCGTCACCGGCTGTGCGGTCTGCAGGTGGGTGAAGCCGGGCATGATGCTGTCCGCGTGCTCGCCGGCGCGCGTGACAAGCGCCCTTTGCAGCGCCTCGAGCCCCGCCTGCGCCTCGTCCATGGCGTCGCGCACCCAGAGGCGGAAGTCGGTCGCGACCTGGTCGTTGCGGCTGCGCGCGGTGTGGAGGCGTCCCGCCGCCGGACCGATCAGTTCGGCCAGGCGGCTTTCGGTGGTCATGTGGATGTCTTCGAGGGCCCAGTCCTCGGGTACGCCGTTCACTTCGTACTCGGCCGCGACCTGGTCGAGGCCGCGCTCGATGGTGACCGCATCCTCGTCCGAGACGATGTGCATCGCGCCCAGCATCGCGACGTGCGCCTTGCTCGCGCGGATGTCCTGGCGCCACAATGCCTTGTCGAAGGGGATCGAGGCATTTATCTCGCGCATGATCGCCGAGGGCCCTTCCGCGAAGCGCCCGCCCCACATCTGGTTTCCGCCGGAAGCTTTCTCGGAGCTTGTGCCCTTGCTGTCGTCCCGCTCGTTCAAGCTCGTCGCCTTAAGTTGTGCTCTGCTGCTCGCGGGGTGCGATAGGCAAACCCCCGAGCAGGTGCAACCGGACGAGACTCCTTCGGAGCTGCCCAAGAGCGAAAAGCTGTCCGGCGTGCTCGATCGCTCGCACAAGGGCGAAGCGATGCCGGACATGACGCTCAAGGACGCGAGCGGCAAGACCTTGGCGCTGTCCTCGCTGCGGGGCCAGCCCACGCTGGTGAACCTGTGGGCCACCTGGTGCGCGCCCTGCGTGGTCGAACTGCCGACGCTGGATCGCCTGGTCGACATCAAGGAAGGCAAGCTGCGGGTCGTCACCGTCTCGCAGGACATGAGCGGCACCGATAAGGTCGCCGCCTTCATCAAGGAACGCGGCGGCGACAACCTGGAGGGCTGGATCGATCCCAAGGGCGATCTCGGCGCAAAGTACGGCGTGCAGACCTTGCCGACGACGATCCTCTACAACTCGCAAGGACAGGAAGTCTGGCGCTTCATGGGCGGCAAGATCTGGACCAACGTCGAGGCGCTCACCCTGGTGAACGAGGCGAAGTGAGCCCGAGATCCTCCCCTTGGCAGGGGAGGATCTGCCCTTGTCCTCCCCGGGCCGGGGAGGGGGACCGCCAGCGTAGCTGGTGGTGGGGACTAGCGTCCTCGAGCGAACCTCGCAGGGACCCGCCAGCACCCTCCACCGATGCCGAGACTCCCCTCCACCATGCTGCGCATGGTCCCCCTGCCCGTTCCGGGGAGGACAGCTCAGGCGGGCGCGAACTCGTGCATGCGTGAGCCGACCGGCGGATAGCCCTCCGGAGTCACGTCGGTCAGCCAGATCAGCCGTCCATGCGCCTGCTCGGGAGCGATGGCGAAACGATCACTCACGTCGCCGATCAGATCGAGGCCGCGTTCGCGCAGCTTCGCGGCAGCGGCGCGCGCATCGCGCACCTTGAAGACGAGATGGTAGATCCCCTTGATCTCCCGCGCGTGCGTGGCGACGGCCGAACCCTCGCTGCCGGTCAGTACCTCCAGCACGGTATCACCCATGTCGAACGCCGCGCCCTCGATCATCGCGCGCTCGCCCAGCTCAGGCCAGCCGAAGCGCGTACCGAAGATCGCCCGAGCCTCTCCCACCGACGGTGCCGAAAGCCCGATCGCCTGCAGTCCCTCGATGCCGAGCGGATTGTCCGCCGGATCGGCACGCCACTCCGGATCTCGCCGCGGATCGTTGGGCAGGTCCTGCGCCAGCACCTCGATCCGCATGCCGAGCGCCTGGTGGCGGGCGACGATGAAGTAGTGGTTCTCCATACCCGGATCGTAGTGCAGGTCGAACCGGGCCGCCCTGAGCCGTGCATCCGCTTGCGCCAGGCTGGCCACCTTCAGCGCGACCCCGATCCAGCGCATCGGCGCGGCCGAGCGGCGCAGCATGTTGCCGAGCGGCGAGGTCTGTTTCACCCCCTCGCCCGCCGGCGCGATGGGGATGATCATGGTTTCGCCCACCAGCATCAGACGCTCCTCGCGGTCGAGCCCCATGCCGGCCGTCTCAGGCGTCTCCAGCATCTCGAAGACCGTACGCGCACCGAACACGTCCTGGAAGAACGCGTCACACGCGGGCCGCTCGGCGTTGTCGGCCAAGGCCCAGCTGATGTGCGCGACGGGCATGGCGGTCATGGATCTATCCTCTGAGATTTGTACGAGTGAGCTTGAAATCCTCCCTCGTCGCCCCCGCGCAGGCGGGGGCCCCGCTTGCTTTTGTTGTCGCGGCACATGTCCATCGCAAGAAGCGTCGTCCCCGCCTGCGCGGGGACGACGAGGTGTTTGGATGCGGCGTCGTCCGCATCCAAAATCCGCAAATGCCTCAATACCGAAGCGGCGCGCCCGTCCCCATGAACCTCGCGAGGTTCATGTGCAGGCTGGCGATCGAGCGCTCCATGTAGGGATTGAGCTGCGCACCGCGGAAGCCGACGTTCTTCATGCCCTGCTGCACCGCGGCCATGTTGGCGAAGTCCTGCTGCAGGACCGGCGGCCAGTCGGCAAGCTCGGTGTACTCCCACTCGGTTTCGGGCGCCTGGCCTTCGGGGTAGAGCTCGTAGACCGCGGCCTCGAAGATGCACTTGTCCGGGTCGCCCTTGTAGGGGCGCGCCATGTAGCACAGCATGTTGTTGACCGCGTGGCCGATCTGAAAGTTGGGGAAGATCTGCCAGGCGGTGCCGGCCTGCGAGGTATGCTGCGGATCGACCGTGGGCCACACCACGCCGCGCGCCTCGTCCTCGGCGCGGGCCGTCTGGATCCAGTACCTGGAGACCTCGGCCGCCGGAGTGCCCTCGGGCAGCTCGTCCTTCAGGCGGTTCGCGACCGCGACCAGCGTCGTCGTGGTGTTGGTGTTGGCATTGGCCCAGGTGAAGTTCTGCATGTCCGCCGTGGTGATCCGCGGGTCCTCGCCCGCGCCGAGGCGCAGCTTGCCCGAGTCCTCTTCCTGGCCCTTGGGCGCGTCGTAGCCGATGTTGGAGTGCAGGCCCTGGTTGCGCGCCCAGCCACGGAACTGGCCGAATTCCATGAACTCCGGGTGGGTGGTGTTGACGTGGTAGGTTTCGGCGAAGGCCTCCATCGCCACCTTCCAGTTGCACTCGAACACCACCCATTTGCGCCAGCGCGGGCGCATGTTCTGTAGCTGGTAGGGATCCAGCATGGTCATCGCCGGCTCGAGATAGTCGTTCAGCGGCCCGGCCTGCGGATCGAGGTTGATCCAGATCCAGCCGCCCCAGCTTTCGACCTTGACCTGGCCGACATCGGCGAGGCCATCGCACAGCTTGCCCTGCCAGTCGTCCGGATGCTCGAGGTAGGTGTTCCTGCCTTCGAGATCGAAGGTCCAGCCGTGATAGCCGCAGATGAAGTTGGGCCGACGCCCCCGCGCGTTGCGCTTGCCGGGGGGCACGTCGGCCAGCTTGCGGCCGCGATGCGGACACACGTTGTGCAGCGCCTTGATGGTGTCGGGCGCGGTGCGCACGATGATCACCGAATCGTCGAGAATGTCGAAGGTGATGTAGCTGCCGACTTCGGCGATGTCCTCCATCCGCCCGGCCTGCAGCCAGACCTTGCGCCACAGGCGATCGCGCTCCGCCCGGGCGTACTCGGGCGAAACGTAAGCCTCGGCCGGAACGTTCACCGGCTCCATCAGGTCCTGCGCCGACGCGACGATCCTGGCCTCTTCACCCATCGGTCTTCCTCGAGCATGTTCCGCTTTGCGGCGGTTATCCCATTATTCGCACGCTCGCGCAAACCCGTCCGGTAACCGCCATGGCGATCGTGTACATAGCGCTTGGCCTCGGCCGTGAGATGCGCAAGTGTCCTTGCAAGCAAGCACAGGAGAGACATGCCATGAGCGATGATACGTCAGCCGCCATCCGAGAAACGCGCAAGGACTGGGTGGTCGAGCATCGTGAGATGTACCTTGAGTCGGGCGGCGCCAAGGGCCACATCATGGACATCACGCCGGTCGGCGGTCGTAACTTCGCCACGCATTGCATGATCAAGTACGTCGGCCGCAAAAGCGGCAAGGTGTTCATCACCCCGCTGTGCTATGCCGACATCGGCGGCGAAGTGGTGATCGTCGCCTCCAAGGGCGGCGCCGACGAGCACCCCGCCTGGTACCTCAACATTCGCGACATGGACCAGGTCGAGTTCCAGGTCGCCACCCAGGCCTTCCGCGGCACCTGGCGCGAGCCCGAGGGCGAGGAGCGGCAGAAGGTGTGGGACTTCGTGGTCGATTGCCACCCCTTCTACGCGAACTACCAGGCCTCGACCGAGCGGCAGATCCCCTTGGTCATGATGAAGGCGGTCGAGGAGATCCCGGTGTTCAAGGCAAGCGACGCCACGGGCACGCGGCAGTTCTGACGGCCGGCGTCGTCCCGGGCTTGACCCGGGACCGGTTTCGGCATGTCTTGAGCTAACTGGCTGGCAATTAAAGGTTCGTCACCGGCGGAACCGGTCCCGGGTCGAGCCCGGGACGACGCTAGCCGGCGCTCCAGTCCCGTGCCTTGTGCGGCAAGGTCGCGATGGCGACGCTGCTCGCGGCCATGCAGCCCAGCACCGCCCACAGGAACAGCGCATAGCTGCCGGTCCGGTCGAACACCGCCGAGGCGGCCAACGGGCCCGCAGCAGTACCGATCGACAGGGCCGCCAGCAGCCCGCCATAAAGCCCGCCGAAGTTCTTCAGCCCGAAATGCCGGCTGAGCAGATAGACGACCACGTCGATCTCGGCACCCAGCGTCAGGCCGACCAGCGTCGCCGCCAGCGCCAGCGCGACGTAAGAGTTGGCCGCCAGTAGCAGGATCAGGCAGGACCCCACCGGCAGCAGGAACACCACCGCACCCACCAGCGAGGCCGGAAACTTATCGAGCAGCGCGCCGGTGGTCAGCCGTCCGATCAGCGAGAACACGCCGATTAGGGACGCCAAGCCCGCGGCGGTCACCGCATCGGCGCCGCGATCGGTGATGATCGGGACGAAGTGCACGACCAGCGCCAGGATGGTGAAGGTGAACAGCAGGCAGGCGACGAACAGGCGCACGTAGATGGTCGAGAACACACCCTGGCGCAGCGTGGCGCCGGGTAGATCGCGCGGGCGGGGCTTTTCGCCCGCCACCTTGCGCGCGCCCTTCTCGCGATCGAAGGCGCTGCGAAAGAACACGAAGATGACTGGGAAGGCGATCAGCAGCCACAAGCCGCCTTGCGCCGCCAGCGCCAGGCGCCAGCCGAGCCGGCCGATCAGGTAGCTGCCCATCAAGGGGAACACCGTTGCCGCGATCGAGGCGCCGCACAGCGTCACCGCAAAGGCTAGCCCGCGCGAAACGGTGAAGCGCGAGGCGACCGCGCTGGTCCAGATCGTCGCCTGCACCGGCAGAACGCAGATCGAAAGCAGGCCCCACAGCAAGTACCAGTTGAGGTCGCTGCCCGTCGCCGTGCCGATCAGCGCGAAGGCGGCCGGCACCAGCACGATGCCGAGCAGGGCGAAGCCGCGAGGTCCGAAGCGGTCCACCGCCAGACCGATCAGGATGCCGAAGAACGCCTGCACGATCGTCGCCAGGCTGATGCCGGCGGTGGCCATCGCGCGCGACCAGCCAAATACCTCGGAGACCGGCACAACGTAGGGCCCGAAGCCATAGATGTGGATCACGCTCGTCGCGTAGCCGAAGGCCGCCGCGATCGGCAGCATCGGGTAGGCACGCCATTCAGCGCCCGCTGTCAGCGGCGTCGCTACCGCCAGTGCATCTTGCGCCGGAGCAGCCCCGACGCCGACGGCGTCGGGCGCTTCAATCGCCATAGCGGCTCAATCTCCGTAACGCAGGTCGATGTGCGTCTTCTCACCGTTGGGACCCATCGGCGAATCGTACTCCTCGATCACGCTGACCACCGGATTGTCATGGCTGGCGAAGAGGTTCTTCTCGTCCTCCTTGACGAAGGGCAGGCGCTCGGGATTGGAGATGATCCGTTGCGAGTTCTCGAAATCCTCGCGGCTGTTCCACCAGATCTCCATCAGGCAGTCGTAGCCCGGATCGATGACCTGCCCGGTCACCGGATTGGTCTCCGGCTTGAGGTAGCGGCGCACGTAGCGCGTCGCGTTCGGGATCGCCGGCTTGAGCGAGGCCTTCTTGGCCAGCTGCGAGTGCTGATTCTCGTAGTAGTCCATGAACTCGTCCATGGTCATGTCCGGACGCTTGCGGAAAAAACAGATCTGCTTGAACATCGCTCTCTATCCCAAACAATGGCGCAGAGGCGCGCCTACCTTCAATCCACTATCCTCGACCCTCGTCCCCGCGCAGGCGGGGGCGACGGGGTTAGTGTTCGATCAGGTCATGACTTGCGCAAAGCCAGGACGCTCCCCTCGGCATCGGCGGAGACGTAGACCGTACCGTCGGCGGCTGCGGCGATGCCGACGAACGTGTTCATCGGCCCGCACATATCGCCGACACCGCCCAGCTGCACCGTCGGCGCGCCACCCGGTCCGCCGATCGGCAAGTCGGAGGCCAGCGTCTCACGCGCACCGCCCGACAGATCGCAGGCGACCACGGCATTGGCGCCGGGATCGGCGATGTAGAGCGTGCCGCCCTGGATCGAGAGACCCTCGGGCCGGCCCAGCCCGTCGATCACCGTCTCCTTGCGCCCGCCCGACAGCTTGACCACGCGGCCCGCGCCGGCCTCGGCCACGAACACGGTGCCGTCTTCCCCAACCGCCACGCCCATCGGCCGGTCTAGACCGGAGGCCAGTTCGGTCACGTCGCTGCCCTGAACCTCGAGCACACGGCCCGTCGGCATCTCGGCGAAGACAACACGGCCGCCCTTGCCGGTGTCGACGCCCATGAGGCGATCGTATCCGCTCGCCAGCACTTGCGTCTCCTGTCCGGCCGGGTCCCACAACGCCACTTCGCCGTTGGCGGTGGTGACGACCCACTCGTCGACACCGGCCGAGGCGATGTCGCGGATCCAGCCGGGGTAGCCGGGGGTGAACAGCATGCCGGCCAATTGCAGGTGATCGCCCGGCGCCAGCAGGTAGGTAAAGCCGCCGTCCGCGACCATCAGGTGCCCGTTAGCACCGACAGCGAGCCCCAGTGGCCACTCCAGCCCGCCCTCGACCAGCGGCTTGGTCTTGCCCGGTTCCAGAACCTCGGTGATCGAGCCGTTGATGTGGCTGACGAAAGTGCGCTTGCCGACGAAGGCGACGTTGTCGAGCCCCGGGCCGATATCGGCCAGCACCGACTTCTCGCCGGTGCGTGGGTCGATCTTGAGCACCTGCCCCGAATAGACCTGGGTCGACACGATGTAGCCGTCCGGATGGAACTTCACCGAATCGGGCACGCCCAGGTCCTTGGCCACTACCTCGGGCTCGCCGCCGTCGAGGCCGATACGCCATATCTCGTTGGCGCCCTGGGCCGGGAAGTAGAGCTTGCCGTCGGGGCCGACCTCGAAGGCGTTGGCCAAGGGCACGCCTTCGTAGATCACCCGATGGTCGCTGCCATTGCGGTCCAGCTCCATGATCCGGCCGCCCATGCGCAGTTCGCCCGCGATCAGCTTGCCCTGGTGGTAGGTGATCGGGTTGGCCACCGGCATTTCGCCTTGCACCACGCGGTACTCGCCCGAGGGCGTCATCATCGAGACGCGGCCTTCGGTGATCTCGGTGCAATAGAGATTGCCGGCTTCGTCGAAGGCAAGGTCGTCAGGGCCGACGATCCCGCCGCTCGACGGGCTGATCGTCTCGATCGCGCCGGTGTCGACGTCGATCGCGCTCACTCGGCTGCCCGCGACTTGCGCCACCCAGATGCGGCCATCGGCATGGGTGCGGATGCCGTTGGCGCTCTGGAGGCGGCTTGCAGGCGTCAGGCGATGGAGCATCCAGCCTTCGCCCGGCTTTGCCGACACGCCTGCCTGATTACGGCCACTGGGTTGCAACATGTATACGCCTCTCCGCCGACTTGATGCCGATTCTTCGGCCGGGGTGGTACCGTGCATGCCGGCTCCTCGCAAAGCAACGCCCACGATGCAGGCATCGCCGTGCCGTCGCGCCCGCCCTCTCTGTCGAATTGCCATGCTGCTGCTGGACGCATATCGGGGTGTCGTTCGAATAAATGGGCGCTCGCCATTGCGCGTGCGCCGGTCGGAGGAGAGCCATGGCGATGAGGAACTTCAAGGGCCGCGTTGCCGTGATCACCGGCGCGGGCCGGGGCCTGGGTCGCGCCTATGCCCTGCTGCTGGGCTCGCTGGGTGCCAAAGTGGTGGTCAACGATCCGGGCGGTGCGGTCCGGGGCGACGGCCCGGACGCTAGCATCGCCCAGAGCGTCGTCGACGAGATCCTCGCCGCAGGTGGCGAAGCCATCGCCAACACCGATTCGGTCGCCACACCCGAAGGCGGACGCGCGATCGTCCAGGCGGCGCTCGACACCTGGGGCCGGATCGACGTGCTGATCCACAACGCCGGAAACGTGCGCTACGGCAAGATCCGCGACATCGGCTACGAGGATTTCCGCAGCGTCGTCGACGTGCACCTGATGGGCGCGTTCCACGTCGTCCAGGCCGCTTTCCCGCCCATGCAGGATGCCGGCTACGGCCGGATCGTGCTGACCTCCTCGATCGGCGGCATCTATGGCAACAAGGCCTGCGTGAACTACGGCATGGCCAAGTCGGGCATGATCGGCCTCGCCAACGTCGCCGCGCTCGAGGGGGAGGACTGCAACGTCAAGTGCAACGTCATCGTCCCCAGCGCCGTCACCCGCATGGCCGAGGGCATCGACACTTCGCAATACCCGCCGATGGAGCCCGGACTGGTCGCCCCGGCAGTGGCCTGGCTGGCACACGAGGACTGCAGCATCTCGGGCGAGATGATCGCGGCCATCGCCGGCCGTGTCGCCCGCATGTTCATCGCCGAGACACCGGGCGTGTACCAGCCTTCGTGGACGCTGGACGAGGTCGCCGAAGCCGCGCCCCGGTTCCTCGACAACGCCGAGATCCTCGATTTCGGATTGCACGGCCACGTCGATCACATCACCTACAGCTTCGGCATGGCGACACGTGGCCAGGCTCCACTAATGAACAACACTGTTGACAACTAACGCCGCGAGACTATCTCTCGCATCAAGGCCGCTGCCTGGGTTTGGCGCAGCCAGGAAAGAGTGGGATCGGACATGAACTGCCTGAAATCGATCGTACCCGCGCCCGAGGAAATCGACATCCCGGCGCTGAAGGCCAAGTACGCGGCCGAGCGTGACAAGCGCATGCCCTCCAAGGTCGGCGGCAACTATGCCGCGCCGGAGGATCATCTGGTCCACGACACCCGCGAGCATGATCCCTTCACCCCCGTCGTCCCGCGCGATGCCGTGGACGAGGATATCGAGGTCGCGATCCTGGGCGCGGGCTGGACCGGCGTTCTGGCGGGTTTCCACCTGACCCGGGCCGGCATCACCGACTTCCGCCATATAGAGCATGCCGGCGGCTTCGGCGGCACCTGGTACTGGAACCGCTACCCGGGCATCCAGTGCGACAACGACGCCTACTGCTACCTGCCGCTGCTTGAGGAAATGGGCACCCTGCCCTCCAAGAAGTTCGCCGACGGCAAGGAAATCTACGACTACATCCAGACAATCGTCGACAAGTTCGAGTTCCGCGACAAGGCGCTGCTCCACACCGAGATCACCGCGATCCAGTGGGATGAGAGCATCAAGCGCTATCGCATCGCCACCAATCGCGGCGACACGATCCGCGCCCAGCACGTCATCATGTGCGGCGGCACGCTTTCCACGCCCAAGTTCCCGTCGATGCCGGGCCTGCACAAGTTCAAGGGCAAGATGTTCCACACCAGCCGGTGGGACTTCGAGTACACCGGCGGCGAGTGGGGCAACCCGGTGCTGGACAAGCTGGCCGACAAGCGCGTCGCCATCCTGGGCACCGGCGCCACCTCGATCCAGGCGGTGCCGTACCTCGGCAAGTACGCCAAGCAGCTGTACGTGATCCAGCGCACGCCCTCCAGCGTGGACGAGCGGCCCAATCCGCCGACGGACCAGGAATGGGCGGCGTCGCTCAAGCCCGGCTGGCAGGCCGAGCGCCAGACCAACTTCCTGCGCGCCGCCAACGAGATCATTCCGCCGGGCGACAAGGATCTGATCTGCGACATCTGGACCGAGATCAACCGCAACCTCAACGCCGAGCTTGAGGAAGACGGCTGGCCGCAGATCGACTTCAACGAGTTCATGCAACGCCGCGAAGTCATGGACTTCCGCGTCATGGAACGCCTGCGCAAGCGGGTGGAATCCATCGTCGAGGATCCGGAGACGGCCGAGGCGCTCAAGCCCTACTACCGCTTCATGTGCAAGCGGCCGCTGTCGAACAACGACTACTATCCCACGTTCAACCGGCCCAACGTCAAGCTGATCGACGTGTCGAAGACCGCCGGGCTGGAAGCGATGACCGAGAACGGCTTCATCCAGGACGGCCAGGAGTACGAGATCGACTGCATGATCTTCGCCTCCGGCTTCGAAGTCACCAGCGACCTCAAGCGCCGCTGGGGGATCGAGCAGATCGAAGGCCGTGACGGCGTGTCGATCTACGATCACTGGGCCGATGGCCCGCTGACATTGAACGGGAACATGACGCATCATTTTCCGAACATGTACTTCACCGGCTACATCCAGGGCGGCCTGAACGGCAACACCACCGTCCAGTTCGGCGAACAGGCGCGCCACGCCGCATGGATCATCGCCCAGGCGCACAATCGCGGCATCAAGGCTGTCGAGCCGACGCGCGAAGGCATGGAAGCCTACGTGAAGGAGTTCCGCGAGAAGGAACTCGACCTCTCGATGGTGCTCAATGAATGCACCCCCAGCTACTTCACCAACGACGGCGACAAGGCTGCCAAGTGGTTCCTGTTCCGCGGCTGGGGTCCAGGCTGGGACGACTGGCAGCGCAAGATCGAAAGCTGGCGTCAGGCCGGCGACATGCCCGGCATGCGCCTGGACGCCTGATGCCGTGCTCTTCCGATCCGCTCTGGAACGGGCGGATCGGAAAGCTTGACATTTAGAACCGTTTAGGTTATATGCCGCAGCACTGGAGCCAGGTGAAAGCTTGGCTTTCGGTACACGGCGGGTGCGGGTGAGCGGTGCATCGCTCGACCAGCCCCGCACCATGCGGCCGGCGCCTAGAGACGGGCGCCTGCACCCCAGTTGCGAAGCCTTATCCCGCCTGGAGGCGACACACTGCACTTCCAGCCCGGAGCCGGCACAGTTCCCGCGAGCCTTGCCCGCCGGCGCTTCGCACCAACAAGGCCGAGTTGGCGGCACGCTTGCGTGTTCCTCCGCCAGCCGTTCGCACACCGGAACCCGAGCCAAGCCTGTCGCGCCAGGCCGCGCCGGCCGCACGTCCGTCGTGAGACTTTCCTTTTGGCGTAAATCCGCGTTCGCCGGCGGAGGTCGAGTTGTGCCCAACTCCTCCCCTTGCAGCTTCTTAGATCCTCCCCTGCAAGGGGAGGGGGACCGCTCACGCAGTGAGTGGTGGAGGGGTGTAACCCTCACGGTCGAGCACTCCGCCAGCGCTGACACCCCTCCGTCAGCCGCTTCGCGTCTGCCACCTCCCCTTGCAGGGGAGGATCTGGGCTGTCCTCCCCGATGCGGGGAGGGGGACCGCTCGCGCAGCGAGGGGTGGTGGGGACTCGCGTCCTCAGGCGCCCTTGCCGGCAAGGTCTGGAGGTGCCGAGACTCCCCTCCACCACGCTGCGCGCGGTCCCCCTCCCCGTGCCGGGGAGGACACCCCCTCCCCGTACCGAGAGTACCTAAACCGCCTGCCCGGCCGCGACGCCGCTGGCCCAGGCCCACTGGAAGTTGTAGCCCCCCAGCCATCCGGTGACGTCCACCGCCTCGCCGATGGCGTAGAGCCCCGGCACCTTGACCGCCTCCATCGTCTTGGACGAGAGCCCGCGCGTGTCGATCCCGCCGGCGGTCACCTCGGCCTTGGCGAACCCTTCGCTGCCGTCGGGGCGGAAGCGCCAGTCCGCCAGCCGGGCCTCTGCCGCCGCCAGCGCCTTGTCGCCCACGTTGCCGAGATCGCCCGCAAGGCCGACGCGCTCGGCCAACACGTCCGCCAGCCGCGACGGCAACGCCTCCTCCAGCACCCGCCGCAGCGAAGCCTTGGGCCGTGCCCGCTTGGCCGCGACCAGCCAGCCCGCATCCGCCTCGGGCACGAAGTCGATCCCGACCTCCTCCCCGTGCTGCCAGTAGCTGGAGACCTGCAGGATCGCCGGGCCCGACAGCCCGCGATGGGTGAACAGGGCCGCCTCGTCGAAACCGACCTTGCCCGAGCGCGCCCGCACCGGCGTGCTGACACCCGAAAGCTCGCGGAACAGCGCCTCCTCGGCCGGCAGCGTCAGCGGCACCAGCGCGGGCCGCGGCTGCACCACCTTGAGGCCGAACTGCCGCGCCAGGTCGTAGGCGAAGCCGGTCGCCCCCATCTTCGGGATCGAGGGTCCACCCGTGGCGATCACCAGCGCCGGCGCCTTCGCCTCCGCGCCTCCCGAATGCGAGACCGCGAACAGACCGTCGCCATGCGTCACGCCCGAGATCGGCGCCTCGCACCGCACCTCCACCGCGCCCTTCGCGCACTCCGCCAGCAGCATGGCGACGATCTGACGTGCCGAACCGTCGCAGAACAGCTGCCCCAGCGTCTTTTCGTGCCAGGCGATGTCGTACCGCTCCACCAGCGCCAGGAAGTCGAGCGCGGTGTACCGGCTGAGCGCAGAGCGGGCGAAGTGCGGATTCTGCGAGAGGTAGCGATCGGGCGCGGTGTGCAGGTTGGTGAAGTTGCACCGCCCTCCACCCGAGATCACGATCTTGCGCCCCACCTCCGGCGCATGATCGAGCAGCAGCACGCGCCGTCCCCGTTGCCCGGCGATGGCCGCGCACATGAGGCCAGCGGCACCGGCGCCCAGGATGATGGCGTCATGGGTTTGCGGAACGAAGGACATGCGCAGCGCTGTAGAGGCGAGTTCACCGCGCGTCATCGCGAACTTCGCGTGGGCGTTGTGCACTTGCGCGATGGGCGTCCGGACCGACAATCGGGGTAGACGCCGCCGCCGCGCCTGCCCAGAACACCGGCCAGAGAATTCGCCAGAGATTACGAGCGTGAGCATGCTCGCGCACCGGCACGCAGAGGATGATCGATGAGCTACTTCGCAGAGCTGGCACGCAACTGGAGGCCGCTCCTGGCGGCCACCATCGGCATGGGCAGCGGCATGTCCGTGGTGGGCGTGATCACCAGCACCATCGTGCCCACGCTGGTCGCGGACACCGGATGGTCCAAGGCCGACTTCGCGATGATCGGCAGTCTGGCCTTGCTGATGTCCTTCGTCTTCCCGTTCGTGGGGCGGCTTGCCGATACGATCGGCGTGCGCAAGACCGCGCTGATCGGCCAGGTCACCCTGCCGCTGATCTATCTCGCCTACAGCATGATGGGCGCGGACATGTGGGTCTATGCAGTCATCTTCTCGCTGCAGAGCCTCCTGTGCGTCACCACCACATCCACCGTCTACACACGCGCCGCCGTGCAGAACGTCGTCCAGGCGCGCGGGCTGGCCCTGGCGATCGTGGCCTCCGGACCGGCGCTGGCGGGCATCGTCATCGGACCGGTCCTCAACGCCTTTGTAGAGGCCAACGGGTGGCGCGCCGCTTACCAGGCGGTGGCCGTTGCCACCGCGATCGCCGGCCTGGTCACCTTCCTGCTGCTGCCGCCCGACCGAGCGAAAGCGGGCACGGCGACGAGCACATCCAGGCGCACGGCGCGCCAGGACTATCCGGTGATCTTCCGCACACCGGCGTTCTGGATCATGCTGCTCGCCATGCTGCTGTGCAACCTGCCGCAGACCATCATACTGGTTCAGCTCAAGTTCCTGCTCCTGGCCAACGGGATCACCGGGGAAGGCGCCGCCGTGATGTTGAGCGCCGTTTCGGTCGGCATGCTGGCGGGTCGCTTCGTGACCGGCGTCGCGCTCGACCGCTTCAACGTCTACCTGACCTCGTTCGTCGGCCTGGCGCTGCCATGCGTCGGCCTGTTCCTGCTCGCGTCCAGCTTCGACACGCCCGCCGTGATTACCCTCGCCGTGTTCTGCCTGGGCTTCGCGTTCGGGGCCGAAGGGGACATCATCGCCTACCTGGTGGCGCGCCATTTCGGCGTGGAGGTCTACAGTTCGACCTTGGGGCTGTTGACGGCCGCCATGTCGTTTTCCACCGCGGGCGGAGCGGTGCTGCTCAGCTATACGCTGGCGCGGACCGGCGGCTACGAGCTGTACCTGACGATCGTGGGCTTTGCCGTGCTCGTCGGCGCATCCTCGATCCTGCTCCTGCGCCGCGGCCACGAGCCGGATGCCGCGGCAAGGATGATCGAGGAAGGCATCCCGGTGCCCGGCGTCGTCGGGACGGGCCAGGCTTGAAGCCGGGCCTTACGGCTTTGCGTCAGCGCCCCTGCCACTCAGGCTTGCGCTTCTCGGCAAAGGCACGTGGACCTTCCTGAGCATCGTGCGAGCGATAAGCCAGGTCGTGCGCTGCACGGGCGGCCTGGAGCGCGGCGGAGCGGCCCATCTCGGTCGATAGCATGACCGTCTCGCGCGCCGCCTTGACCGACAACGGCGCGCCTTCGAGCACTTCGTGGGCCAGCGCGATTGCCGCATCCAGGGCACCGCCCGGCTCGGCCAGGCGGTTGACCAGGCCGATCTCGTAGGCACGCCGGGCGTCGATCGGCTTGCCGGTGAGGACGATCTCCATGAAGATCCGCTGCGGGATCATGTGGATCAGCGGCGCCGCCCAGGGCACGCCGCGGCCGACCTTGACCTCGGAAATGGCGAACTTGGCGTTGGTGCTGGCGACGCACAAGTCGCAGGCCTGGGCGATCATCCAGCCGCCCGCGAAGGCATGCCCGTTCACCGCGGCGATAGTCGGCTTGGTCAGTTCGATCGTGTCGTAGGGCACCGGGAACATGTCGCGCGGCGGGACGGCCATGCCGGTCTCGACCATCTCCTTGAGGTCACCACCGGCGCAGAAGGCCTGGTTGCCCGCACCGGTCAGGATGGCGATGCGCAGGGCCGGGTCGCTCTCGAAGCGCTCCCAGGCCGCGCGCAGGCCTTCGCGGACATCGTGGCCGAGCGCATTGCGGGTTTCCGGACGATCGATGGTGATGACGGCGATGCCATCGGGGCGGGCGTCGAACCGGACGGCGTCGGTCATGTCAGAAGCCTCTCTTCGCGATCTCGAAGGCGGTGCGGTCCAGTTCCGCGCGGAAGTCCGGATGGGCGATGGCGACGAGACGGCGGGCGCGCTCGGCCAGGGTCTGGCCCTTGAGCTCGGCGGCGCCGTACTCGGTGACGACCACGTCGACCTCGGTTCGCGCCGAGGTCACCGGCCCGGAGAGCTGGGGTACGATCTTGCTGATCGTCCCGCCCTTGGCCGTGGCGCTCAGCACCATCAGCGACGCGCCGCCCGGCGAGCGAGCCCCGGCGCGCACGAAGTCGACCTGACCTCCGGTGCCGCCCAGGTACGAGGCGCCGGACTGCTCGGCGTTGACCTGGCCGGTCAGGTCGACCTCCAGCGCGGAGTTGATCGTGACGAGGCGCGAGAGCTGGCCGAGCACGCCGGCATCGTGGGTGTAGCAGGTCGGCGTCATTCGGATCGCCGGGTTGTTCGCCGCCCAGTCGTAGAGCCGCCGCGTTCCGATCAGCGCGCCGTTGATCGAGACGCCGCGGTCGATCTCCTTGCGCGCGTTCGTCAGCACGCCGGCTTCGGCTAGGTCTACCAGACCATCACCCAGCATGCCGGAGTGCACGCCCAGGTCCCGGCGGTCGAGCAGCAGGCGCAGGATCGCATCGGGCACCGCACCGACGCCGGTCTGGATGACCGAGCCGTCGCCGATGTACTCGGCGCAGAAGCGTGCAATCGCCTCGTCGGTGGGGCCGATGCTGGCGGGCGCGACCTCGACCGGCATGCGGCTGACCTGCACGGCGACGTCGATGGCGGAAGCCGGGATCAGCTCGCCGGGCACGTAGGGGACTTGCTCGTTGACCTCGGCGATGACCACGCGCGCCTTGTCGACCGCTGCCCGCACGTAGTCGCTGATCAGGCCGCACGAGTGGTTGCCCTGCGCATCGGCGGGGCTCACCTGGATCATCGCAACGTCGCACGGCATCGCGCCCCGGGCGATCAGCGGCGCGATCTGGCTGACGTGTATCGGGATGATGTCGAGGAGGCCCCTGCCATCTCGATCGGCCTTGGTCATCGTCCGCAGCGCGCCGATCGCGCCCATCGAGGACAAGCGAAAGGCGCCTGCCGTCTCCGGCGTGAACAGGCCGGAAAAGCTGGTGGCGATGAATGCCCCGAGTTCACCGATGGCAGCGCCTTGTTCGATCAGGGCCTCGACCAGCGTCGTGGGCTCGCCACAAGCCTGGCCGAGGACGATCCGGTCGCCGCGACGCAGGTATCGCGATAGATCGAGCTGTTCGGGCGTCATGGCGCCGAACGCCTCAAGCCCTGCCCACCTGCCTCAATACGCGCTCGGCCCGCGCCAGATAGGGCCGGTCGAGCATGCCGCCCTTCCACCCGATTGCGCCGACGCCGGGATTGGCGGCGAACACGTCGACGATCTCCTGCGCCTCGGCGATCTCCGCCTCGCTGGGGGTGAAGGCGGCGTTGATCACCGGCACTTGCGCCGGGTGGATCGCCATCATGCCGCGATAGCCGTCGCGCCGTACCTTCTCGGCGCGCTCGCGCAGGGCATCGAGGTCCTTGAAGTCGGCGCTGATGGTCTCGATCGCGGTCACTCCGGCGGTCGCCGCGCCCATCAGGCAGAAGCTGCGCGCCAGTTCGTAAGTGAAGGCGTAGGAGCCGTCCGGGTTGCGGTTGGACGAGGCGCCGATCGAGTCCGCCAGATCCTCCGCGCCCCAGGTCAGCGCCACCACCCGCGGCGCGCCCTTGTAGTCGCCGCAATGGAACATGCCCTCGGCCGTCTCGGTGACGAGCACGATCACCGGGGTTGAGCCCTGCGCGATGCCGTTGGCGACTTCCAGCGCCTCCAGGTACTTGTCCAGCGTTTCCACATCCTGCCGGCCATAGACCTTGGGCAGCATGATCCCGCCGGGGCGCGCCGGCATCACCGCCGCGAGATCGGCCAGGGTGTGCGGCCCGTCGAGCGGGTTGATCCGCACCCACAAGCGATGGCGCTGCTCGGGGTGCGCCTTGATGAAGTCATGCACCATCGGGCGCGCGGCCGCCTTGCTTTCGAGCGCTACGGCGTCTTCCAGGTCGATGAGGACGATGTCGGCCTCGCCCTCGGTCGCCTTGGTCATCTTCTTCTCGCTGTCGCCCGGTGCGAACAGCCAGGAGCGGGCGGCGATCGGTTCGTGGTGCATCGGCATCGTATCTCCCTTGCGGCTGTCTGGTCGAGTAACCGCAGCCGACTTACAATCTCATCCTACCCTTCGTCATCCCCGCGTTCGCGGGAATGACGGGGAACGGCCAGCAGCGCTTAACGGGGTTGCGGTCAATAACTCTTGGGCAGTTCGAGCACGCGTTCGGCGATGTAGTTCATGATCTGGTGCGGGCTGACGGGGGCGATCCGCGGGATCAGCACTTCGCGCAAGTAGCGCTCTACGTGGTACTCCTGCGCATAGCCCATGCCGCCCATCGACATGACCGCGGTCTGGCAGGCCTCGTAACCGGCCTCTGCCGCAAGGTACTTGGCGGTGTTCGCCTCGACCGCGCAGTCCTTGCCCTGATCGAACAGGGTCGCCGCCTTGAACACCATCAGGCTTGCCGCCTCCAGCTGCATCCAGGCCCTGGCGAGCGGATGCTGGATGCCCTGGTTCTGCCCGATTGGACGGCCGAACACGATCCGCTCGCGCGCATAGCGGCTCGCCTTCTGGATCGCCACGCGGCCCAGCCCCGTCGCTTCGGCGCCCAGCAGCACGCGCTCGGGATTGAGGCCCTGGAGCAGGATCTTGAAGCCCTGCCCCTCCTCGCCGATGCGGTCCTCCTCGGGGATGAACAAGTCGGAGATGAACAGCATGTTCGATCCCACCGCATGCCGGCCCATCTTCGGGATCAGGCGATGCTCGATCGCGTCCCGGTCAAGCTTGCAGTAGAACAGCGTCAGCCCTTCGGTCTTGCGCTTCACCCCTTCCAGCGGGGTGGTGCGCGCGATCAGCAGCATGCGATCGGCGACGTGCGCATTGGTGATCCAGATCTTCTCGCCGTTGACCTTGTAGCCGCCGTCCACCTTCTGCGCCCGAGTCTTGAGGCTGGTGGTATCGAGGCCGGTGTTCGGCTCGGTCACCGCAAAGCACATCTTTTCCTCGCCCGAAAGGATGGGCGGGATCATCCGCCGCTGCTGCGCCTCCGTGCCGAACAGGTGCACCGGCTCCAGGCCGAAGACCGGTCCGTGGATCGCGGAGGCCGCCGTCATGCCGCCGCCGCTCTCGGCCACGGCCTGCATCATCACCGCGGCTTCCGTGATCCCCAGTCCTGCGCCGCCCACGGCCTCCGGCATGGCGATGCCGAGCCAGCCCGCTTGTGCCATGGACATGTGGAATTCGGTCGGGAACTCGCCCGAACGGTCCTTTTCCAGCCAATAGTCGTCGTCGAACTGCGAGCAGTGCCTGAGCACCGCTTCACGGATGTTCTGCTGGTCCTCGGTCAGGGCGAAATCCACGGCGGTTCCTCTCCGAAAGGCGGGATTATGGCCGTCCGCCTAGCAACCGCCGTTCGCGCGTACAACTCATGATCGTGCACATATCGGTCTGCAGTTCTGAAATACGCATGGACGATGCGACGATGCACCGCTACCGCCAGAGCAGGACAAGGCGGGAGTTGAGGATGGACGCAGCGGCACCGAGTGCAGGCGGACCGCTTGCAGGCGTTCGCGTGATCGATCTGACCAGCGTCGTGTTCGGACCTTACGCGACGCAGATCATGGCGGACATGGGCGCCGACGTGATCAAGGTCGAACCGCCGGATGGCGACAATACCCGCTGGATCACGACCGGCCCCGAAGCCGGCATGGGCGGCATCTACGTCAACGTGAACCGCGGCAAGAAGAGCGTCATGCTCGATCTGCGCCGGGAGGAAGACAAGGCGGCGTTGCGGGTGCTGATCGCCACGGCGGACGTCTTCATCCACTCGATGCGCGGCAAGGCGATCGCCCGGCTCGGCTTCGACTACGAGGCGGTGCGCGCGATCAGGCCCGACATCGTCTATACCAATTGCTACGGCTACTCCCGGCGCGGCCCCGAGGCCGACAAGCCCGCTTACGACGATACCATCCAGGCCGAATGCGGCATCCCCTACGTTCAGGGCCTGATGAACGGCGAGCCGGGCTACGTGGCCACGATCATGGCGGACAAGGTCGCGGGCCTCCACGCGCTCTATGCGACGATGATGGCGCTGTTCCATCGCGAGCGCACCGGTGGCCGCGGGAAAGGGGAAGGCCAGGAGGTCGAGGTCACCATGTTCGAGGCGATGGCCTCTTTCATGCTGGTCGAGCACGCCAATGGCGCGATGTTCTCGCCGCCGACCACACCGGCGCACTATCACCGCGCCGTCGAGAAGAACCGGCGACCCTACAGGACCAAGGACGGCTACGTCGCCGCGCTCGTCTACAACGACAAGCACTGGAACGCCTTCGTCCAGGCGGTCCGGCCCGACTGGGCGAGCGACGAGTTCGCCACCCTTGCCCAGCGCGCCACGCAGATCGGGCGGGTCTACGGCCTGCTCGGCGAGACGTTCCTCACCCGCACCACGCAGGAGTGGATGGACACGCTGACCGCGCTGCACATTCCCTGCTCGCCGCTGCGGACCACCGACGAGCTGTTCGACAACGCGCAACTGAACGCGATCGGCTTCTTCGAGGTGATCGAAACCCAGCAAGGGCCGACCCGCCTCCCCGGCGTGCCGACATGGTTCTCGCGCACGCCCGGCCGCGTCCAGGGGCCGGCACCGCGCCTTGGTGCCGACAACGACGCGGTGCTCGGCAGCCCCGCCACGGACCGCCTCGGCGATGCCTGAGCGGCAGAGCGTGCGAAGCGTCCTCTGGAATGAACAGTGCTGTTGATTTGCATTTGGCAGCCGGTGCGCAACTGGCTAACAGCGAGTCCACGGCAAGCCTCGGGAGGGTAATCCGTCCCGCGTGTGTTTTCGCGAGGGCCCGGCAGCGGACCTTCGGCGCAGTTTGGCAAGAGACCGGATCGAGATCGGAAGGAAGGCATCACCATGTACGACAATGAGCCTCAGGCGCAGAGCCCGACCACGAACACCGGGATGATCCCTGTGTACAAGCGGATGCTCGACTTGTTCGAGGCCGAGGGCATCAACACGCTGTTCGGCATTCCCGATCCCAACTTCGTCCACTTGTTCCTCGAAGCAGAGACCCGCGGCTGGACCGTGGTTTCCTCGCACCACGAAGCCTCGTCCGCCCACATGGCCGCCGCCGCCGCGCGCATCACCGGCAAGCCGGCCGTGTGTATCGCGACGCTCGGGCCCGGCCTCGCCAATGCCATGCCCGGCGTGCAGTGCGCCAAGGTCGAGAACGATCCGATCATCATCATCGCCGGCCAGCGCGCCCGCGTGACCGAGCGCCGCGTGCGCCGCGGCCGCATCCAGTTCGTGCGCCAGGAGCCGCTGATCGAGGACTCGGTCAAGTTCTCCAGCTCGATCGAGTATGGCGACCAGGTGGACGAGATCATCCGCGAGGCGATGCGCGTCACGATGTCCGGCACTCCCGGTCCGGCCTATATCGAGCTGCCGCAGCACGTGATCCTGGAGGACGTTCCGAACACGCCGATCCTGCCGCCCAGCCGCTACCGCCTGGTGAACGCGGGCGCCGATGGCGATCGCATTGCGGAGGCCGCCAAGATCATCATGGCAGCCAAGAACCCCATCCTGCTGGTCGGCCACGGCGTCCACACGTCGAAGTCGGGCGCGGCGGTCAAGGAACTCGCCGACCTGATGCAGTGCCCGGTAATCCAGACCTCGGGCGGCACCAGCTTTATCGAGGGCCTGGAAGACCGCACCTTCCCTTACGGCTTCTCGGAAGCGTCGATCGACGCGGTTGTCGAGAGCGACTGCTGTGTCGCGCTCGCCACCGAACTCGGCGAGCCGTCGCACTATGGCCGCTGGCGCCACTGGGTCGACAACGAGGCGAACCGCAAGTGGATCTACGTCCAGCAGGATGCCACCGCGATCGGCGTGAACCGCCCGATCGACGTGCCGCTGGTCGGCGACGTTCGCGGCGTCGTCCCACAACTCAGCCGTGCGCTGAAGGAACTCGGCAGCCGCCAGGCGACCGAGAAGCTCTCCGCCTATATCCAGCAGGACGCGCAGCAGCTGGCCGAACTGGCAGAAGAGGCCGCCGGCAAGCCGGACGGCAGCGAAAGCCTGATGCACACCAGCCAGTTCGTCACCGAGGCGACCAAGGCGTTCCCCGCCGACGGCATCATGATCCGCGACGGCGGCGCAACGGTGGTGTTCCAGTGGACCTATTCGCAGTGCAAGCCACACGACGTGATCTGGAACCAGAACTACGGCCATATCGGCACCGGCCTGCCCTACGCCACCGGTGCCATGTTGGCCGACCGTGCAGCCACCGGCGTGTCGCGCCCCGGCATGCTGCTGACCTCGGACAGCTCGTTCCTGTTCCACATCGGCGAGCTCGAAGTCGCCGTGCGTGAGAACCTGAACCTCGTCTGCGTTGTCGGCGTCGACTTCCAGTGGGGCCTCGAAGTGGGCGTCTACAAGCGCACCTTCGGCCACGGCACCAAGGAAACCGGCACCCACTGGTCGGACAAGGTCCGCTTCGACAAGATCGGCGAAGGCTTCGGCGCCGCCGGCGAGTTCGTGACCAAGGCGGCAGACCTGGGCCCGGCCATCGACCGCGCCTACGCCCGCGGCGGTGTGACCGTGATCCACGTGCCGATCGACCCCAAGGCGAACTCGGAGGAAATGCCCAACTACTCCGAATTCCGCACCTGGTACGCCGAAGGCACGCAGTAAGGCGGGAAGGGCAGTCTTAGCATTTACCGTCGCCCCGGGCTTGACCCGGGGCCCCGCTTTCTTCGGCACCCTTGCAAGAAGAAGCGGGATCCCGGGTCTAGCCCGGGATGACGGCAAAAGCTTCGGGTAAACAAGCCTGAGCCTTCGCGAAGTGAGCGTGGATTGAAGAGGCGCCTAGCTCCTTGCCGTGGCAGGACATGCGCCGAGGAGAGAGCAATGCGCAACTACACCCAGTTCTACATTGACGGCGCCTGGGTCGAGCCGACTTCGCCCAACACCGCCGAGGTCATCAACCCGGCGACCGAGGAAGTCTCGGGCACCATCTCGCTCGGCAGCCTGGCCGACGTCGACAAGGCGGTCGCCGCCGCTCGTCGCGCCTTTGCCAGTTATGGCGAGAGCACTGTTGCCGAACGTCTCGAGCTGCTCGAGGCGATCCAGGCCGAGTACCTCAAGCGCGAGGAAGAGCTCGGCATGGCGATCCTCGAGGAAATGGGTGCGCCGCGGGCACTGGCGACCGGCTTCCACACCCTGCTCGGCAAGGGGCACCTGGGTACCGCCATCGAGGTCCTGCGCGAGTTCAAGTTCGAGGAACAGCGCGGCCCCACGCTGATCCGCAAGGAGCCGATCGGCGTCTGCGGCCTGATCACGCCGTGGAACTGGCCGATGAACCAGACCTGCGTGAAGATCTTCCCGGCCCTAGCCGCGGGCTGCACGATGATCCTCAAGCCCCCACAACTCGCGCCCTACTCCGCGCAGATCCTGGCCGAGATCATCCATGATGCCGGCACCCCTGCGGGCGTGTTCAACATGATCCAGGGCAAGGGCAGCGAGATCGGCGCCGCCTTGTCCAAGCACGAAGACGTCGACATGATCTCGTTCACCGGCTCGGAAGCCGTGGGCGTGCAGATCCAGAAGGATGCGGCCGACACCGTCAAGCGCGTCGGCCTGGAGCTGGGCGGCAAGAGCGCCTGGATCGTGCTCGACGACGCCTCGCTACCGGCCAACGTCGCCGGTGCGACGGCGGGCATGATGGGCAACTCGGGCCAGACCTGCTCGGCCGGTTCGCGGCTGCTGGTGCCCTCCTCGCGCCTCGACGAGGTGAAAAAGATCGCTGCCGAGGCGGCGGACGGCGTGACGGTGGGCGACCCCAACGGCAACTTCGCGATGGGCCCGGTCGTCTCCAAGAGCCAGTACAACGACATCCAGCGCTACATCCAGATCGGCCTCGACGAGGGCGCCGAACTGATCGCCGGTGGCCTCGGCCGTCCCGAGGGCCTGGACAAGGGCTGGTACGTCAAGCCGACCGTGTTCGTGACCACCAACGACAAGGTGATCGCGCGCGAGGAGATCTTCGGCCCGGTGCTGGTGATCATCGGCTACGACGATGTCGAAGATGCGATCGCCATCGCCAACGATAGCAACTTCGGCCTCGGCGGCTACGTCAGCGGTGAGGATGCGGAACTCGCCCGCAACGTTGCGCGCAAGCTGCGCACCGGCGCGATCTGGGTCAACGGCGGCTTCGACTTCCACGCGCCGTTCGGCGGCTACAAGCGCTCGGGCAATGGCCGCGAGTGGGGCGAGTACGGCTTCCACGAGTATCTGGAGGTCAAGTCGATCATCGGCTGACCCGACCAGACCCGAACAGGAAATGAAAGGGCCCGGGCACCTCAGGTGTCCGGGCCCTTTCGTCTTGCGACGCTAACTTGATCGAACGTCCGGAGGCGGGTTTGCCGCCCTCGCCCCGATCGTCTTGCACGAGGCCGCCTTGTCGCTGCCGCGCCCGCTCCTACCTAAGCGGCGCAACAAGCCGAGGACCGCAAGCACATGGCAGAGACCTACACGCCACCCGAAGTCTGGACCTGGGACAAGGCGAACGGCGGACAGTTCGCCAACATCAATCGCCCGATCTCGGGCGCGACGCACGAGAGCGAGCTGCCGCGTGGCTCTCATCCCTTCCAGCTGCACTCCCTGGGCACGCCCAACGGCCAGAAGGTCACCATCATGTTCGAGGAGCTGCTCGCCGCCGGACACCCGGCCGAGTACGATGCCTGGATGATCGAGATCGGCAAGGGCGACCAGTTCGGCTCGGGATTCGTGGGCATCAACCCGAACTCGAAGATCCCGGCCCTGCTTGACCTGAGTGGCGACAAGCCGATCCGCGTGTTTGAATCCGGCGCCATCCTGCTGCACCTTGCCGAGAAGTTCGGCGCTTTCATTCCCACCGATCCCGAAGGCCGGGCCGAGTGCCTGTCCTGGCTGATGTGGCAGATGTCGACCGGACCGATGATCGGCGGCGGGTTCGGGCATTTCTACGCCTATGCGCCCGAGAAATTCGAGTACGCGATCAATCGCTACACCATGGAAACCAAGCGGATCATCGACGTCGCCGACAAGCGGCTTGCACAAGTGCCGTATCTGGCCGGTGAGGCATACACGATCGCCGACATCGCCGCCTATGGCTGGCTGGGCAATATCGCGCGCGGCGAGGCCTACGGCACGGCTCACAAGTTCCTGGACTTCGGCAGCTACAAGAACGTCGTTCGCTGGGCCGACGAACTGTTCGCCCGCACCCCGGTCAAACGCGGAATCAAGGTCAACCGCAACGGCGAGGGACTGGTGCGCGAGCGGCACTCGGCGGCGGACATCGACTCGGTGATGTGAAGGCGAAGGAACGGCTTCGTTGCTGCACGCCTCATCACCGTCTTCTCCCTGGTACTCACCGGCGGCCGAACGTTCGATGCCGCCATTTCTCTGGCGTTCGCAAAAGCCCCTCGAAGCGGCGATGGGCCTTTTCATGGAGGAGGTTAGCAGCTAAGCGCCACGCACCGCGCGATGGGGCGTCGCCAAGTGGTAAGGCACCGGTTTTTGGTACCGGCATTCGCAGGTTCGAATCCTGCCGCCCCAGCCATCGCCAAGGCAATCTCGCTGGTCTCACCAGTTTAGAGGCCGGTTTAGCGCTCAGCCAGACGCGCTCGGCCGGCTTCCGCGACCGGCCTTTTCGAGAACGCACTCTCAGCGCGAATCAGGCAGCGGAGGATACCGGGCCGGCACCGAGGACAGCGTCAGCCGATGCGCGGACGATCGCGTTGCCAGGGCAGGAGCAGGAACAGCAGGCTGCCCAGCCCGACCGCGCCCGCCACGAAGAACAGGTATGGCGAGAAGCTGCCCGACCTCGCCAGCGACCAGCTGATCCCGATCGCGCCCAGCGCCGAGGCGAGGAACGATGTGCAATAAAGCAGGCTGAGCGTCGTCGCGTAGATGCGCACCTTGAAGTAGCGGGCGACCAGGAACGAGATCAGGTCGCTCTCCGCACCGATCGACAGCCCGACCAGGAACATCGCCGCGCCGATGACCGTCAGACTGTCGAGCGTGCTGCCGAGCAAGGCGAAGCCGATCGCCGGCAGGATCATCGACAGCGCGGTCACCGGCGGCGTGGGGTAGCGGTCCAGCGCCAGTCCGCAGGCGATGCGCCCGACGATGGTGCCAAAGGCGTATAGCGGGACGATGTTGGCAGCCGCCTGCGCCGAGATGCCGTTGTCGACCAGCATGAGGTTCATCTGGCTCGAATGCAGCGGAGTCTGCAGCAGGCACAGGAACATGCCGAGCACGACGATCCAGAACACGCCGCTGCTCAGGATCGCGCGGTAATCCTGGCGCGCCGTCGCGGTGGCGGGATTGTCAACCGCCGGTTCTTCGATCGGCGCGGCCGCCCCTGGACGCAGGCGCTCCTGCCCGCGCGGGATGAGCGCCAGTGCGCTGAGCCCTCCCGCCAGCGTCAGCACGCCGAGTGCAAGGTAGGCACTGCGCCAACCGAAGCGCTCGATCCACGCGTTGAGCAGCGGCACCAGCACGATCGCCAAGGCGGCGGGAAAGCAGTTGATCACCGTCAGTGCAAGGCCGGTCGCGCGCTCGAAGCGTTCGGCGACCAGGCGCGTGTAGACCAATGGACTGGTGAGGCTCGCCACCGCGAGGACCAGCGTGAAGACGGTCGCATACCAGGCGAAGTCGCCATTCTGCATGGCATAGGCGACGAAGCACAACGGCACCAGCAAGGTCCCGAGCAGGGCGACGCGCCTGACCCCGATCCGATCGGTCAGCCGCCCGACCACCGGCAGCACCAGCAAGGTGGACAGTGTGGCTATTCCGATCAAGGCGAACTGCGCGCGAGACCACCCGAACTCGCGGATCAGGTGCGGGGCGAAGGCGGAGTTGGTATAGGCAAAGAGCGGCAGGCTCGTGCCCGAGCCGAGGCTCGCCGCCAGCAACACGCGCCAGTTGCCGCGCATCTCACCCCAGTAGCTCACATCGCATCCCCCGTTGCGCCGCTTCGATTGCACGACGTCCGGCCCGTTGTCCGTGAAGAGCGGTGCGATGTCGAGTGCGCGCGCGTCCGATCAGCGCGCATCGCTGGCCGGTCCTTGGAGATGATCAGCGCGACTGTGTCCTGGCGCCGTTGAAATACCCCCTCTCGAGACGTCCCCGCACATGCGATACTTGCGGGTGAAAGCACGTGTCGTTTCGACAGCGACGCCGGCACTCGCTAGCCAAACGCCCAACCTTCGCGAATCGCACCATACGGGGAGCTGCCGAGAATGAAGATCGACAACACCATCGCCGCTATCGTCACCGGAGGTGCTTCGGGTCTGGGCCGCGCCAGCGCCAAGGCGCTTGCCGACGCCGGCGTGAAGGTCGCCGTGTTCGACATCAGCGAAGAGGCGGGCGAGGCCTTCGCGGCCGAGATCGGCGGCGTGTTCTGCAACGTCAACATCATGGACGAGGAAAGCGTCGAGGCCGGCTTCGCCAAGGCGCGGGCCGCGCATGGCCAGGAGCGTCTCGTGGTGCACTGCGCGGTGGTCGCGGGCGGCGGCAAGACGGTGTCGTTCGACAAGAAGACCGGCGCCTACAAGCGCACCCCGACCGAGCAGATCGCCAAGTCGGCAGAAGGTATCTTCACCGCCAGCTACCGCGTCGCCTCGATCGCCGCGCTGGGCATGGCGAACGCCGAGCCGCTGAACGAGGATGGCGAGCGCGGGGCGATCATCTTCACCTCGTCGGCAGCATCGCAGGACGGGCAGATCGGACAGGTGGCCTACGGCGGCGGCAAGGGCGCGGTGAACGCGATGGTCCTGCCGATGGCGCGCGACCTCATGGATCTGGGCATCCGCGTCAACGCGATCCTGCCCGGCACTTTCGCCACCCCACCGATGCTGCGCGTCAAGGAGCATGCGCCCGAAGTGTTCGAGGGTCTCGGCAAGGCCGTCCCCTTCCCCAAGCGCCTCGGCAATCCGGATGAGTTCGCCAGCCTGGTGCTGGAGCTCGCACGCAACACCTACCTGAACGGCCAGCTGATCCGCCTCGACGGGGCGATCCGCATGCCGCCCAAGTAAGCCCGGCACGACACATCCAAGCCAAGGGGGGCCGTGCCGGAAGGTGCGGCCCTTCGTCTTCGTGGCCATCCCCAATGCTTGAGCCTTGCGAAACATTAACCTTGTCGCGCTAGGCTCCGATGCAGCCAGGCCGGATCCGATGCGGCACCGGATTGAAACTCTGGGCCGTGCGCGATCGGGAGAGTTCGGTGGGCTTGTTGCGTGTGCTCCTGGCGATAGCCGTGCTGGTCAGCCACACCGGCATGCGGTGGCGCCTCCTGCTCGTCGATGGCCCGGTCGCGGTGCAGATCTTCTACATCGTCTCCGGTTTCTACATGGGCTTGGTGCTGAACGAGCGATACGATCGCCCGGCGCTCAACCGCGTGTTCTATGTCAACCGCCTGGCGCGCATCTATCCGGTCTACCTGGTATTTCTGGCGCTCTACGTCGTGGCCTTCGCAGCCGCGCAACTGGCAAGCGGCAACTCACCGCTATCGCCGTACCTGCAGGACAGCGTGAGCCTGACGGCCAAGCTGCTGTTCGGCCTCCTGAACCTGACGGTGGTCGGCCAGGACATAGCCTTCTACCTGGCGCCCAGCCAAGGCCACCTGGTCTTCTCGACCACGCCGTTCGCGCAAGGCGGACACGAAGTGTTCCGCTTCATGGCCATCCCGATGGCGTGGTCGCTGGCGCTGGAACTATACTTCTATGCGCTCGCCCCCTTCATCGCGCGGCGGCCGGTACGCCAGATCGCCACAATCATGGGGCTCTCCCTTGTCGCGAGGATCGCGGCCGCGCTGCTGGGCATCAGCGCCGACCCGTTCAGCTACCGTTTCTTTCCCTTCGAACTCGCGCTCTTCCTGGCCGGCGTGCTGGGGTACAAGGTTTGGGCCGCGAAGCCGGAGTTGTGGCGCACGCAGGAAGCACGGATCCTGGCACTGGCCGCAGTGGCTGCGATCGTGTTCTATCCGGTCCTGCTCGGCTCATGGTCGGAACTGGCCTTTTTCACGCCGGCCCGCGTGGGCACGCTGACGCTCGCCGCCTGTGCCTTGCCCGCGATCCATGAATGGAGCCGGACGCGGGGATGGGACCGCAGGATCGCGGAGCTCTCGTTCCCTCTCTATCTTGGCCATCTGCTGATCATCGGCCTGGTGCCGCGGACGGGCATGTTCGCGGCCCATCCGGCGCTCTACGCGATGGTCATCATCGCCATCAGCCTGCTGGTGGCCTGGCTCGTCGTCCGCTTCGTAGAGCGCGGCATAGAGGCATGGCGGCGTCAGTTGGCGGCACGAGCCGGTGCAAGCGATTCAGAGCAGGTGCCCCGCGCGCAGCTGGCCTGACCGCCCATCGCCGCCGGGCGCTACTGAGTCTAGGCCTCAGGTCACGGAGAAGCCGGCATCGACGTTGAGCACCTGGTTGGTCACCCGGTGCGCCGCCGGGGTGGCGAAGTAGAGCACGGCCGAACCGATATCGCGCGGGGTGCACATGCCGAGCGGCGGGCGGCGGTTGCCCGGACCGACCGGCGGCGGTCCTTCCGCGCCGATCGCGCCGGGCGTCGCGACGCCGCCGGGCAGCACGGTGTTGACGGTGATCGCATGCTCGGCGAGCTCGAACGCCGCCGTCATCGTCAGCGTGGCTAGGCCGCCCTTGGAGGCCAGATACGCCGAAAGCCCCTGCACGATCTGGCCTTCCAGCCCGCAGGAGGCGCAATTGACGATGCGCCCGCCCTCACCCTTGGCTATCATCGCGCGCCCGACTTCGCGGATCAGCAGGTAGGGCGCGAGGGCGTTTACCGCGTGGAGCCGCTCCCAGTGCGCCGCGGTGCCCTCTAGCAGCAGTTCGCGGTGCTGCAGCCCGGCATTGTTGACCAGCACCCAAGGCGCGCCATGGCGGTCGACGACCTGGGCCACCGCGGCGGTGATGGAGGCCTCGTCGGCGAGATCGGCGACGACGAAGTCCGCGGCCGCCCCGCGCTGGACCTGGTCGCGCGCGCCGGCCTCGTCCCGATCGAGGATCACGACCGTCGCGCCCGCTTCGGCGAGCACTTCGCAGATCCCCGCGCCGATGCCCATGGCGCCGCCCGTCACCAGCGCGACGCGCCCACTCAAGTCGAACAAGCCCATCGAACGCGCGCTCCCTAACGATCGGGCGTTCGCCGCCCCGTCAGGATGACATGCGCCGTACCGGGGGCGCCGGCAAGCAGCCGCCCGCCCTCAGGCGGTCTGATCGTCACCGATCGCCTGGGCGAGGATCACCATGAACCGCCTGTCCGCATCCATCCAGGTGTGGCGCGGCTCCCAGCCGCCCGCGAGGAGGAGCGTCGTGCCGCTGCGCTCGTCGTACTTGTGGCTGTTTTCGGTGTGGATCGTCTCGCCTCGCTCCAGCGCGAAGCTGCGACCGGCGACCTCGAAGGCGATGTCGCGCCGGGCCTCCAGGTGCATCTCGATCCGGGCGCGAGCTTCGTTCCACACGGCTCGGTGTTGCAGCGCCTCGACGGGAATGGACCCATCCAGCTCGCGATTGATCCGGTGCGCCAGGTTGAGGTTGAACTCGGCCGTGACGCCCTGCGCATCGTCATAGGCGGCGGTGAGCACGGCTTCGTCCTTGATCCGGTCCATGCCGATCAGCAGCAGGCTGCCGGCGCCCAGCGTGGCGCGCATGGTGCGCAGCAGGTCGGTCGCGGCCGCCGGCTCCATGTTGCCGATGGTGGAGCCGGGAAAGAAGCCCAGGCGCGGCTGCAGCGACAAGGCGGCGGGCAGCCGCGCCGGTTCGCCGAAGTCCGCCTCGACCGGATGGATCGGCAAGTCGGGATAGCGCGCCACGAGCGGGGCGCAGCTCTCGCGCAGGAAGTCGCCCGAGATGTCGATCGGCACATAGCCGGCAGGCGCGATGCAATCGAGCAGCAGCGGCGTCTTGGTGGCGCTGCCGGCGCCGAACTCGACGACCACCCGGCCCGGCCCGACCGCCCTGGCGATCTCGCCGCAGTGCTCGGCCAGGATGCTCACTTCCGTGCGGGTCGGATAGTATTCGGGCAGGACGGTGATCTGCTCGAACAGCTCGCTGCCGCGATGATCGTAGAACCAACGCGCGGGGATCGCCTTGCGCGCCTGCGACAGGCCCGCCAGCACGTCCTGGCGGAACTGGGCGTGGAACGTATCGGAGGCGGCCTGGGGCTCCTCCCTGATCAGCGCTGCGGTGGCCATCGTCACAGATCCTTGGCGAGGCGCAAGCCGGTGAACTGCCAGCGCTGATGGGGGTAGAAGAAGTTGCGATAGCTCGCCCGCGAGTGGCCGCGCGGGGTGGCGCAGCTGGCGCCGCGCAGCACGAACTGGCCGCTCATGAACTTGCCGTTGTATTCGCCCACGGCGCCTTCGGCCGGGCGGAAGCGCGGGTACGGCAGGTAGGCGGAGCGGGTCCACTGCCACACGTCGCCGAACAAGCCGGCCGAGCCGTGCGGCCGGACAGCGCCTGCCTGGTCGAGCTGGTTGCCCGCGCTGGCATCGTGGCCCTGGCCGATCACCTCCCACTCGAACTCCGTGGGCAGCCGCATCCCGGCCCAGGCGGCGAAGGCATCGGCCTCGTAGTAGGAGATGTGCGTGACCGGCGCCTCGGGATCGCGCTGCCGCCAGCCTGCCAGCGTGAAGCTTTCGCCCTCTCGCCAGTAAAGCGGTGCCGTGACGCCCTCGCGCTGCACCCAGGACCAGCCATCGGACAACCACAACGCGGCGGTGCGATAGCCGCCATCGGCGATGAAGGCGTCCCAATCTCGGTTGGTCACGAGATGGTCGGCGAGCGCAAAAGGCTCGATCAGCGCGCGATGCGAAGGGCCTTCGTTATCGAAAGCGAAGCCCTCGCCCTCGTGCCCGATCCGGGCGATGCCGCCGGGATGCTCGATCCAGCCTCTTGCCGTTTCTTCACGCGCTGTCGCTGTCCCAAACCCGACATAAGCAGGGCCGAGCGGATTGTTCCACAGCGCATGCTGGATGTCGGTGAGCAGAAGCTCCTGATGCTGTTGCTCGTGCTGGATGCCCAGTTCGATCAGTGGCGCCAGGTCGGGGCGCGCGAGCAAGGGCGCCATCGCAGCATCCACATGCGCACGCCAGGCGAGCACTTCATCAAGGCTCGGGCGCGAAAGCAGGCCGCGCGCGGCGCGGGCATGGCGGGCGCCCTCCGCCTCGTAATAGCTGTTGAACAGGAACGGCCAGCGCTCGTCGAAACGGGTGTATCCCGCCAGGTGATCGCGCAGCAGGAAGGTTTCGAAGAACCATGTGGTGTGCGCCAGGTGCCACTTGGCCGGCGAGGCATCCGCCATCGACTGGATCGTGGCGTCGGCATCGCTCAAGGTCGCGACCAAAGCCTCGCTCAAGAGCCGGGTGGCTCGAAAACGTTCTGCCTGAGATAATCCCCGGCCCGCTCCGCTCAGAGTGGTCGCAGCCTCCATGCGCGGTTCAACGTACGATAAGCGCATCGGCTCCCGCAAGGCGGGCGTTGCCCTTGGGGGAAGATCGTCGAACCGGTCACGGGGCGCGAGCGCCAGGCCGGGCGAACCGCGGGGAATGGGGGAGCGGTGAAGCTACGGACCCATTCGGCGCCAGTTGCAGACCAAGCCGGAACACACGCGCCCCGATCAAGGGGTCACTTGTGGCTGGTACACATTCGCATCGTATCACCTCTTCATTGGCGAGAGGGGAACACGAGCCTGGCGTGGTCGCCTGAGACGTCGCGCGCTTTAGCCTTTGGTGACGCGGGGCAAGCTGCTTCCCATTCAAAAGCCGCGGGTCGGACGGATGACTTCACGAGAGCGTCCGACCAGCTCTCTCGGGAACACCTCAACCTTATGAGTAGAGATTGCGGATGTCACGAAAGGTTTGCTGCTGGAGATGGTAGTTGGGATTTCGCCGGTGGCGAGGTCGGGCAAGATGCAAGTGAAGGTCTATAAAGGGAACACGGTCCTCGCCCTCTCCCCTTCAGGGGAGAGGATAGCGCAGCTTGCTCCGTCAGGAGCTAGCGAAGCTTGGAGAGGAATTTTCGACGCCCGAGAGAGCACACCCCCCTCTCCAACTCCGGCTAACCAGAGAAGCTGGTAAGCCTCCATATCCTCTCCCCGTCCGGGGAGAGGGCAAGTGGGACGCGAAGCCTCGCGCCCCGCCTGCGATCACCAGATCCGCACGCGCTGCTCGGGCGGCAGGTAGAGCTTGTCGCCCGGCTTCACGTCGAACGCCTTGTACCACTCGTCGAAGTTCCGGACGATGCCGTTGATCCGGTACTGGTCGGGCGAGTGCGGGTCGACGATCAGGTACTGGCGCCCCTGCGCCTCGCGGATCTTCGAGCGCCAGACTTGCGCCCAGCCCAGGAAGAAGCGCTGGTCGCCGGTCATGCCGGCGATCACCTTGTCCGGCTTGCCGTTCAGCGAGAGCTTGTAGGCGCGGTAGGCGAGGCTCAGGCCGCCCAGATCGCCGATGTTCTCGCCCATGGTCAGCTTGCCGTTCACGCAGGTCTTGCCCTCGTCATAGGGGCACAGCGCGTCGTACTGCGCGGCGAGCTTGTCCTGCAGCTTCTTGAAGTTGGCCTGGTCCTGCGCCGTCCACCAGTCGCGCAAGTTGCCGGTGCCGTCGTACTTCGATCCCTGATCGTCGAAGCCATGGCCCATCTCGTGGCCGATGACGCCGCCGATCGCACCGTAGTTGACGGCCGGGTCGGCCGAGAGGTTGAAGAACGGCGGCTGCAGGATCGCGGCCGGGAACACGATCTCGTTCAGCGGCGGATTATAGTAGGCATTGATCGTCTGGGGCAGCATCAGCCACTCCTTGCGATCGACCGGCTTGCCCAGGCGGCGCATCTGGTCCTGCTGGTGCCAGGCTTCGGCGTTGATCGCGTTGCCCAGCGCGTCATTGGGCGAGATCGCCAGGCCCTCGTACGTCTTCCACTCGTCGGGCGCGCCGATCTTGGTGGTGAACGCGTCGAGCTTGGCCTCCGCCTCCTTGCGGGTGGCCGGGCCCATCCAGGCGAGGTCCTGCAGGTTTGCCGCCATCGCCTTGCGCAGATTGCCCACGAGGCGTTCCATCGCGGCCTTCTGCGCCGGCGGGTAGTACTTGGCCGCATAGATCCGGCCGAGCAGCTCGCCGATCTGACCCTCGACCGCGGAGATGCCACGCTTCCAGCGCGGGCGCTGCTCGGGCTGGCCGCTCAGGACCTTGCCGTAGAACGCGAAGTTGGCCTCGTCGATGTCGCTGGGAAGCACGGCGGCATGACCGGCGACGAAGCGCGTCGCCAGCCAGGCCTGCCAGGTCTTGATCGGCGCGGTGTTCACCAGCTTCACGGTCGCCGGCACGCCGCCGCCGAACAGCGCCTGCGCCTTGGCCGCATCGATGCCGGCGCTCTTGAGCTCGTCGGCCGTGGGCGGCATCTGCGAGACGACGACGTACTGCGGCGACACGCCCAGTGCCTGGAAGAACGCGTTCATCTCGCCGGGAGCGGCAAGCGCCTCGGCTTCCTGGCGCGAGAGCTTGTTGTAAGTGAGTTCGGGGTTGCGCTGCGCCGCGCGGTCCCACTTAGCCTGCGCCAGCTGCGTCTCCAGCGCCACGATCGCCTTGGCGGTGCCGGGTGCGTCGGCATAGCCGAGCTTGCCCAGCAGGAACGTCGTGTACTCAAGGTACTTGGCGCGGATCTCCTGCGACTTGGCGTCGTCCTTCAGGTAATAGTCCCGGTCCGGCAGGCCGAGCTCGCCCTGGCTGAGGTACAACGCGTAGATGCCGCTCTGCTTCTCGTCCGGATCCATGCTGGCGTTGATCGGCGAGGCATAGCCGGGCTGGCCGAACAGGCTCATCAGCTTGGTTGGCGTGTTCGCCGCCTGGATCTTGGCGAGATAGGGCTTGAGCGGCGCCATGCCCTTGGCGTCGATCGCGGCGGTGTCGGTGAAGGCCTTGTAGGCGTTGGCCAGCCGCTGCTCGGCGCTGCCCGGTGCCTGCCTGGTCGCGGAAAGGCCATCGAGGATCTCGCGCAGGCGGGCGATCGACAGGTTGTTGAGGATGTCGAACGAGCCGAAGCGCGCCCGGTCGGCCGGGATCTCGGTCTGCCTCAGCCACTTGCCGTTGACGAACTGGTTGAAGTCGTCACCCGGCTTGACGGTCGGATCGAAATACTTGGTCTGGACGCCGAACGCGCCCCAGTCGGTTTCGGGTTGGGTGGCTGCCGGGTCGGGCTGGGCCGAGGCCGCGGTCTGCGTCTGGGCATTGGCGGAGATCGCCACTGCGGCGAGCGAGGCGGCGGCAAGAAGGGTGGTGAAGCGAAGAGGCAAGAGGCCAAGTCCTTTCCGGATCTGAAGCTGCGCATGAGTAGGCCAGCGAATGCCGGACGGCCCCGCGCGATGGCTTTGGAGATAGGCGGATTTGCTGGACGATCCAGTCCCTTGTTCGGGTGTCGTCAGCCGTTGGTCGATCAAGGCTCGCCAGATCCTCCCCTGCAAGGGGAGGGCCTGGTCGTCACCCGTGGGGCGTGATGTGGGGCGCGTCGAACTGCAGCGCGGCGAGGCGCGCGTAGAGCCCGCCGGCGGCGCTCAGCCGTTCGTGCGTGCCCTCTTCCACGATCCGGCCCTCGTCCATGACGACGATGCGATCCGCCTGACGCACGGTGGCGAGGCGATGCGCGATGACCAAGGTCGTGCGATCGGCCATCAGCCGGTCGAGCGCGTCCTGCACCAGCCGCTCGCTTTCCGCGTCGAGCGCGCTGGTGGCCTCGTCGAGGAGCAGGATCGGCGCGTCGCGCAGGATGGCGCGGGCGATCGCCAGGCGCTGGCGCTGGCCGCCCGAGAGGCGCGCGCCGCCTTCGCCCAGGAAGGTGTCGAGCCCTTGCGGCAGCTCGCGCAGGAAGGTCTCGGCATTGGCGGCGCGGGCGGCTTCCCAGATTTGCTCGTCGCTCGCGTCCCAGCGGCCGTAGCGCAAGTTGTCGCGTGCGTCCGCCGCGAACAGTACGCCTTCCTGCGGCACCAGCGCGATGCGACGGCGCACTTCCTCCGGGTCCGCGGAGGTGAGCGGCACGCCGTCGATCTTGATCACGCCGGTCTGCGGATCGTAGAACCGCTCGGCCAACAGGAACAGCGTCGACTTGCCTGCCCCCGAAGGGCCGACGATCGCCACCGTCTCGCCCGGCTCGACCGTCAGCGAGAACTCGCGCACCGACGCCTGCTGCGGACGGGAGGGGTAGCGGAAGGTCACTCGCTCGAAGGCGATCTGCCCACGCGGCGGGCTGGGCAGCGCCAGCGGGCGGGTAGGCGCGGCGATCAGCGGCCGCTCACCAAGCAGTTCGGCGAGGCGGCTGGCCGCGCCCGCGCCGCGCACGAGGTCGCCGTAGACCTCGGTCAGCGAGCCGAAGGCGCCCGCAACGATGCCGCCGGTCACCACGAAGGCGGCGATGGTGCCGCCCGATATCACGCCGTTGGCGACGTCGATCGCCCCGCGCCACATCAACAGCGTGATCGAGCCGAAGATCAGGAACATGATGACCGCCGTCATCACCGCGCGGATCATGATGCGACGCTTGGCGACCTCGAACGTGCGCTCCACCGCCGCGCCGAAGCGGCCCGCCTCGCGCTTTTCCTGGTTGAAGGCCTGCACGACCCGCAGCGCGCCCAGCACTTCGGCGACCAGCGCGCCGATGTCGGCCACGCGGTCCTGGCTGGTGCGCGAGACGGTGCGCAGCTTGCGCCCGAAAAAGGCGATCGGCAGGATCACCACGGGGATGGCGATCACCAGCCCGAGCGTCAGTTGCGGCGCCAATGCAAAGAGGTAGATCACGCCGCCCACAGCCATGATCGCGTTTCTCAGCGCCACCGAGACGGTCGAGCCGACCACCTGCTCGACGATCGCGGTGTCCGCAGTCATGCGCGAGGCGATCTCCTTGGGGCTGTTCTCCTCGAAGAAGCTGGGCGAGAGGCGCAGCAGGTTGCCTTGCACGGCCAGCCGCACGTCGGCGACGACGCGCTCGCCCAGCCAGGAGACGCTGTAGAAGCGCACCGCGGTGCCGATCGCCAGCACCGTGACGATCAGCAGCAGGTATTCGAACCAGCGGCCGATGTCGGCCGGATTGCCGCCGTTGCCGAAGCCGCGGTCGATCACCAGGCGAAAACCCGCGGGAATCGCCAGGGTCGCGCTGGCGGTGACGATCAGCGCCAGGCCCGCGGTGACCAGCCGCCCGGGATAATTCAGCAGCTGCCGCCAGATCATGACGAGCGGCGACAGGCTGCGCCGCCGCGGCGCCTCCGCTGCGATGTCCGGGGTCTGTGCGAGCGGTGCCGGACCGGCTGCTGGTTCCATGGCGCGCCGCTTACTCCTTCGTCCGGACAAGGGAAAGAGGGCGATGCCGGTCAATGCGCGCGCGTGGGCTTGCGGCGCATACCCTTGCCCCTCCTCGTCACCCTGAAACGAGCCCGGGGCGACGGGCTGCAGAGGAGCGAGAGTCCCCCGCGCAAGCCGAACCTAGCCAATTGCCGCATTGCACAACAACTCGATGTACACCAAATAGGGTGCAATGGAACGGGCGCGGCAGGCGAACTCCGCGGCCCGAGGAGATCGGCGACGTGCTCTACAATGCCTATGAACTTCAGCGCACCATGCTCAGCGGCGCCGCGGCGTGGGCCTCGATCGGAGCGGAAGTTCTGTCCAACCCGAGGCTGCCGGTAGGCTACTTCGGCCTGGGTCCGGTTCTCGCTTCCGCGCTCGACGTTTTCGCACATGCAGCGGCCCCGCGCGGCAAGCCTGAGTTCGGCATCAAGGCGGTTACCGTCGATGGCCAGACCTTCGGCGTCACCGAGTCGATCATCGAGCGTCGCCCCTTCGGCAACTTGCTGCGCTTCGAGCGTGACGAGCTGCCGGCCGACGCGCCCAACCTGTTGATCGTGGCGCCGATGAGCGGCCACTACGCCACCCTGCTGCGCGGCACCGTGGCCCGCATGGCGCAGTCCTCGCGCGTGTTCATCACCGACTGGGCCGACGCCAAGATGGTGCCGCTGTCCGAAGGCACCTTCGACCTCGATGACTACATCGACTACCTGATCGCTTTCCTCGAACGCATCGGACCCGGCACCCATGTGCTGGCGGTCTGCCAGCCGTCCGTGCCCGCCATCGCCGCGACCGCGGTCATGTCGGCGCGCGAGCATCCGTGTCGTCCGGCAACGCTGACGATGATGGGCGGTCCGGTCGACACGCGCGAGGCGCCCACCAGCGTCAACGACGTGGCGATGCAGCAGCCGCTGTCATGGTTCGAGAACAACGTCATCGCCACTGTGCCGATGACCTATCCGGGTGCGGGCCGTAAGGTCTATCCCGGCTTCCTGCAGCTCGCCGGCTTCATGTCGATGAACCTGCACACCCACCTGATGAGCCATTGGGCGATGTTCCAGCACCTCGTACGCGGGGACGAGGACAGCGCCGACTCCACCAAGGCCTTCTACGACGAGTATCGCTCCGTCTGCGACATGGACGCGGAGTTCTACCTACAGACCATCGAGCACGTGTTCCAGGAACACTCGCTGCCCAAGGGCGAGTTCGTCCACCATGGCGAGCGAATCGACCTAGGCGCCATCCGCGACACCGCGATCCTGGCGATCGAGGGCGAGAAGGACGATATTTCCGGCATCGGCCAGACCCGCGCCTCGCTGCACCTGGCGGCCAACCTGCCCGATGCGCGCAAGAGGTACTACCTCGCCAAGGACGTCGGTCACTACGGCATCTTCAACGGCAGCAAGTGGCGCAACCGCATCGCGCCGGTGGTCGAGGAATGGATCGCCGCCCACCAGAAGCCCGCGCTCAAGATCGTCGCCTGATCGCATGCTCCGACTCTTTGGACGCACAATGCCTGCTTATGCCGCTCGCACCGCGTGGGTCGTACTGGCGAGGTTAAGCGGAAACCGCTAGAACCATGGCCATGGATCCGGTGTTGGGCAGGCGTGATGTCCTGAAAGGTACGATGGCGATCGGCGCGGGGCTTGCAGCTTCGGGCTGGGCCGTGCCCGGGCTTGCGCAAGGTCTGCCAGGACCTTTGCAGTCGCCCGGAGTTCAACCGGCTGGAGCCCCGTTGCCGCCTGGCGCAGCGGTTCCCGGCATGGCGCCGGTCAGCCCGGCCGCGGCGTTGCCGACATCGCCCGTGGGTACGCCCGAGTACAACCGCCGCATCCTCGCCAACGCCAAGCGGCAGGTGGAACGCCTCGGTTCCAAGCTTTGGCGCACCGACGTGGTGGGCATGGCGGATTTCTCGCGCCCGTCCTGGGAGCCGCGGATGCACTTCGCCAACTTGGAGAACGGGACCGTCCGCTCGTTCCTGCTGGCGCACGGCAAGGGCTCCGACCTCGATCACACCGGTTGGCTGCAGACCTTCTCCAGCCAGTACGGCTCTCTGGCGACCTCGCGCGGGGCCTATCTCACCTGCGAGTGGTACACCGGCAAGTACGGCACCTCGATCCGCCTGGTCGGGCTGGACCCGGACAACCGCACCGCGCTGGAGCGGATGATCGTGATGCACTCGGCCTGGTACGTCGACCCCGGCATGATCGCCAAGTGGGGCAAGATCGGCCGCAGCGACGGATGCTTCGCGATGAGCCAGACGGACTTCAACGAAGCGCTCTGGCACTTGTCGGGCGGCCGGCTGCTGTTCGCCGACAGGATCGTCTAAGCTCGACGTGCAGGATGAAGGCTTCCGGCCCCACCAGGCATCGACTTCGCGTGCCTGCAATGTTACGCAATCGTCATGGCGACATTGAGCGGGGCCAAGCTGGCCGAACCCACCGATGCGCGGCAGGTCCGCTCGCGCAAGGCACTCCACGCGGCACTGCTGGAGCTGCTGGAGGAAAAGCCCTTCGACCAGCTGACCATTCGCGAGATCAGCGCGCGGGCCGGCACCGGCTACGCCACCTTCTTCCGCCACTACGTGACCAAGGAAGCCCTGCTGGGCGATGTCGCGTCGGAGGAGATCGCCGGGCTGCTGGCGATGACGCTGCCGATCCTCCATCAGGCGGACAGCTACCACTCGACCCTCGCCTTGTGCAGCTACGTCGCCGAGCATAGCGCCTTGTGGTCCGCCCTGCTCGCCGGCGGGGCCGCGGCGATCGTGCGCAACGAGTTCATCCGCCAGGCGCGCCTCCTGCCACATGCCGGACAGCACCAAGAGCGCTGGCTGCCGGCAGATCTGGGCGTGGTGCACGGCACCGGCGCGATGATCGACCTGCTGGCCTGGTGGCTGACCATCGGGACGGATCTTTCGGCCGAGCAGATCGCCACCATCCTGCACCGCCTCGTCATCGCGCCCCTGGTCGAGGACAGCGAACCCCGCAAGACTGCGGCAACCGCGTAAGGCGGGGCACTCGGCGCCGGCGAGGACATGGCACTCGCGGACGCACCGCCCTATATGTCCGCGATGCTGCATGCGCCCTACCCTAACGAGGACGACGTCCTGCTGGCCGATGCCGACTGGCCGACCTTCGGCTGGTCCGACGACATCCGCCCGGCCCTGGCGCAGGCCATGGCGGCCGGACGACCGGCTGCACTGGCGACGCTGTTCGAAGTGGGCGGCAGCGCGCCGCGCGGTCCGGGCGCGCAGATGCTGTTCGTCGGCAATGCGGCGACTGGCTATTTCTCGGGCGATTGCATCGAAGGCGACGTCGCTGGTCATGCGCGCCAAGTGCTGGCCGATGGCGTGCCGCGGCGGCTGCACTATGGCATGGGCAGCCCCTGGATCGACATCCGCCTGCGCTGCGGCGGCGCGCTCCACGTCATGGTCGAGCGTATCGAGCCCGGCAGCCCGGCGGCGCAAGCGCTGATCTCGCATGCGCGCGCGCGGACTGTCTGCATCTGGCAGAGCGACGGGCGCGAGCAGCGGGTGCTGGCCGGCGACGGGCCGCTGCTCGATACCAACGAAGATCCGCTGACGATCCGCCGCCGCCATGATCCGCCGCGTCGGTTGATCGTCACCGGCGGCGACCCGGGCGCGTTGGCGCTGGCGCGGCTGGGCAACGACGCGCAGTTCGAGACGATCCTGGTGCGCCCGCTCGGCCCGGAGACCCCGCCGCCCTTCCCCGTTGCGCAATACTTGCGCGAGCCCGTGAGCGAAGCGCTGGAGCGGTTGGGCGTGGACCGCTGGACGGCCTACGTCGGCGCGACCCACGAGGACGAGCACGATCTCGGCGGCTGCCTTGCCGCGCTGCGGGGCGGAGCCAGGTACGTCGCGATGATCGGCGCGCGATCCCGCGCTCCGGCGAGACTGTCCGCACTGGAGGCAGCCGGCGCCACGCCGGCCGAGCTTGCGCGGCTGCAACTCTCCCCCGGGGTGCCGGGGCTGGGCAAGGCGCCGTGGGAAGTCGCGACCGGAATCCTGGCTGCGGTCATGCAGGCGCTCAACCCGGCGCGCGAACGGGCATGACCCACGCCGCGGTGGTGCTGGCCGCCGGCTCCGCGCGGCGCTTCGGGAGCGACAAGCTCTCGGCCGATTTCCGCGGCGAGCCGCTGCTGTTCCACGCGATCAGGACAGCGCGCCAGGCGCCGGTCGATCGCGTGATCGTCGTTGCCCGACCCGGCCTGGCTTGCGGCACCTGGCCCGATGCGCCGACGACCGATATCGTCCGCGTGGCGAGCGAGGCCTTGTCGGATTCGCTCAAGGCCGGGCTGGCAGCGGCCGGCGATGTCGATACGCTCACCGTCTTTCTGGGCGACATGCCCCTCGTGCCGCCGCAGCTGGCCGCTCGCCTCGCAGCCTTGCTCGACGGTCACTACGCCGCCATGCCGCGCCAGGGCGGCAGGCCTGGCCATCCGGTCGTGCTGAGCCGCCGCGCCTTGGTCGACATCGCCAGCCTGGAGGGCGACGCGGGCGCGGGCAAGCTGCTGCGTTCGCGCAACGACGTGGCCTTCCACGACTGCGACGATGCCGGTATCCACGCCGATGTCGACCGGCCTGCCGATCTCGAGCGGCTGTCGATCACGCGCTGAAGGTTGCCCCCGGCCAGCGAGAGCTGTTGCGCAGTACCTGTTCGGGCGTGGTCGAGGCGTGCTATGACGCGGCCGAACAGTGGCATCGCCAGATCGGCACACCCCCCGCCAGCCCGCATGGGCCGATGCTGCTCCACGACGACAGGTCCATGACCGACACGAAGCACGAGGCACACCGATGAGCGATCTTGATATCCGCCCCCTGATCGAAGGCCGCAACTTCGGCGCGCGCCTGCGCGGCATTACCTTCGATCAGACCCAGGATCCCGAGATCCGCACGCAGGTGAACGCACTGTTCGATCGGCACGGCATGATCGTGTTCGAGGATGTCGAGCCCTCAGGCCGCATGCATGTCGCGCTCTCCGACATCTTCGGCCCGATGAAGGACCATCCCAGCAAGGCGGTTCCCCGTGTCGACCAGGACGCCATGCCCGGCGTCATCGACATGACCGCCAAGCCCAACCCGGAAGGGCGGATCTCGGTGGGCGGCAAGGAGCTGGTCAGCTGGCTGCCGTGGCACTTCGACCATGCCTACAACAACGAACTGAACCGCGCCGGCGTGCTGCGCGCGCTCGACATTCCGCCCGAGGGTGGCCTGACCGGGTTCGTCGACGGTATAGAACTCTACCAGGCGCTTTCGCCCGAACTGCGCTCAGCGATCGAAGGCAGGAACGTGCTCTATCGCATGAACGTCTATATGGAGGACTTCCACTTCGGCGCGCCCGACGATTACAAGTGCCTGGCGGAAAACCCCTACTCCAAGCCGGTGATGGACGAGGCGATCGGTGTGCCCCGCGCGGTCCACCCCGCGGTGTGGACGCGCGAGACGGGCGAGAAGGTGCTCCACGTCTCGCCATGGATGGCCGAGGGGATCGAGGGCGACGAGACGCCCGAAGGCCACGCCCTGCTCGACGCCGTCAGCAAGGAGATCTTCGCGCTCTCCAAGAGCCTGGGCTACTGGCACCAGTGGAAGCCCACCGACATGCTGATCTGGGACAACTGGCGCGCGCTCCATGCCGTCAGCGGGCACGATCCGCAGTACGGCCGGCGCATGCAGCGCACCACCATCAAGGGCGACTACGGCCTCGGCTACTTCGAGGGCGGGGCATCGAGCGACAACAAAGTGCTCGAGCGCACGTACTGAGAGTGAGCGGCGCCAGATGATCCTCGTCGTCGCCACCGTTCGCCTCCACCCCGGCAAGGGTCCGGACTACGAGGCGGCGGTGGCGCGGATCATGCCGCAAGTGCGCGCGGCCAATCCCGACATCGTGTTCTACCACGCTGCCCGCTGCCGCGAGGAGTCCGACACCTATCGCGTGGTGGAAGCTTATGCCGACCAGGCGGCCATGGATCGCCATGTCGGCAGCGTGCCGTTGCAAACCTCGCTGGCCGGGCTGATGCCGCTGGTGGCGGACATCGAGATCAAGCTCCACGATAGCGTGGCCTAGTTCCACACTTCATGCATCATTGCCGTTCGTGTCGAGCGAAGTCGAGACACGCACACGCAGCGCCAGCGTGTCTCGACTTCGCTCGACACGAACGGAGGTCATCAGTTAAGCGAAGACGAAGCTGACCTAGCGATCTCACGCCCGCCCCGTCGTATTCGCCAGGAACGAGGGGTCGATCCCCTCCGCTCGCCAGGTCGCGGCCCAGCGGCCTTCCGCCGGCGTGTCGAACAGCACTTCGCGATGGCCGCCCGCCGCGTACCAGCCGTGCTGGCGCATCTCGCCTTCCAGCTGACCGCCGCCCCAGCCGGCGTAGCCCAGCGCGATCAGCCAGTCCTTGGGCCCACGCCCTTCGGCGATGGCGCGCAGCACGTCGAGCGAGGCCGACAGGGCGCAGAGCGGCTCCACCGCGATGGTGTCCTGCCCGCCCCAGTCGGTCGAATGGAGCACGAAGCCGCGGCCGGGCTCGACCGGGCCGCCGTGGTGCACCTCGCGATCGGGGGCATCACCGGGATCGATGCCGACTTCCTCCAGCAGTTCGCGAAAGCGCACGCCGTCGCGCAAGTGGCCGATGCCGATGCCCAACGCGCCGTGCTCGTCGTGGACGCACATGACGTTGACCGAGCGTTCGAACCGGGGATCGAACATGCCGGGCATGGCCAGCAGGATGCGGCCGGAGAGGTACTGTTCCTGTGTCACGGCCACGAATGTAGCCGCTTGGCGGCGTGCGGCAAGCGTGGGCAGCAGTCGAATGGTCGAGCACTCCGCGCATCTTGGCGCGCCGACGCCCGCGAGCTAGGACCGCGCAGCCCCTTCCGACGGAGACCCGCCGCCCGTGACCCTGCTGTTCGACCTGCCGCCCGCCCCCGCCGTCCCGCTGCTGGGAGAGGACGCGCTGTTCCCGGTCCGCCGCGTGTTCTGCGTCGGGCGCAACTACGAGGCGCATGCGCGCGAGATGGGCGACACGTCGGTTCGCGAGACGCCGATCTGGTTCACCAAGGCGCCGAGCGCGGTGTGCCTGGCGGGCGGCACGATCCCCTATCCGCCCGGAACCGAGAACTGCCATTACGAGATGGAGCTGGTGGTGGGGATAGGCGCGCCGGGCTTCCGGGTGTCGGCAGAGGAGGCGCAAGCGTTGGTGCTGGGCTATGCCTGCGGGCTCGACCTGACGCGGCGCGACCTGCAGAATGCCGCCAAGGCCAAGGGCTATCCGTGGGACACCGGCAAGGACTTCGAGAACGCAGCCGTCATCGGACCGATCACGCGCGCGGGTGCGTTCGGAGCAGTCGGCGCGCAGCGGATCGCGTTGCGGCAGAACGGCGCGGTGAAGCAGGAGGCGGCGCTGTCGGACATGATCTGGAGCGTGGGCGAGCTGATCGCCGACTTGTCGAGCCTGTACCACGTGGCGCCCGGGGACCTGATCTACACCGGCACCCCGGCGGGCGTGGGGCCGATCGTGGCAGGCGATGTGCTGGAAGGCGAGATCGCCGGGCTGGCCGGGATCAGAGTGGAGATAGGCGAAGCGGAGTAGGGGAACCTGCGATCCTCCCCTTAGTGTCCTCCCCGGCACGGGGAGGGGGACCGCGCGAAGCGTGGTGGAGGGGAGTCTCGGCATGGCGCGAGGTGGCTGGCGGGTTCCTGCAGAGGTTGCTTGAGGACGCGAATCCCCACCACCACCAGCTTC
>NZ_JACHLR010000005.1 GCF_014204535.1 Novosphingobium chloroacetimidivorans | reverse complement strand
ATCTCGTCGAACGCTTCTTCAACAAACTCAAGCAGTTCCGGGCCGTCGCCACCCGCTACGACAAGCGAGATGATAACTTCCTCGCGTCAGTCCAACTTGCATCCATACGGATTTGGCTGCGACATAATGAGTCGGTGGCCTAGCGCGGGCACATGGCGAAGGAAGTTGATGATCTCTCGGCGCCGCTTTCGCTCTTCCGCCAGTTCTGCATCTATGCCCAGACGCCACTGCAGCGCACGGTCGTCGGGCTGACGGTGAAGCGCGTAGATGTCCCTTGCATAAGCGCGCACGGCATCCTCGTCATGCGCGAGGCCGGCTTCGACCAGGCTCGCGGCTTGCCGGAGCAGTGCCGCCGCGATCTCCCCTAGCGCGAGTTCGGGGTGGTATTGCACGCCCCAGAAAACGCCGCGATCGCATCGCACCTCGGCAGCCTGGACCCGCGTCACGCCGTTCGATGCCAGCAACGTCGCGCCGGGTGGAAGATCCTCCACCTCGTCGCCATGAACGGCCGGCGCATCCCAACTTGCAGGACGGCCTTGCAGCAGTGGGTGCGCGCGACCCGCGGGCGTCGCGCAGATCCTGCGGGCGATACCTGCCTCCATCCGTTCGGGCATCTTGCGGACCTTGCCGCCTGCCGCCGCGACGGCGACCTGCAGCCCCGCGCATGATCCGAACGAGGGGACACCAGACGCGAACACGCAGCGCATGAAGTCGAGCTGGCGATCGACTTCCGGCGTCTCATGGTAGACGTGCATCGGCGAGCCCGTCAGGAAGACCGCATCGTAGTCTGAGATCTGCGCCGGGGTGTATCTCCGTGCGTCCGCGTCAGCCGGGGACGCGATCTTGATGCGGGCGCCAGGCACCAGCTGTTGAAGCGTCGCGCGGTATGTTTCTCCCGCGCTCTTGCCGGCACTCTCCCGCCGCGCCTCCCGTTCTTCGGGGAGTTCGCTTTGCGCTACAAGGTAGTTGGGCATCAGGAGTGCTTCATCGTGGTGCTTCAGGGCTGGGCATTCAACCGAGTGCCGCCACTGCAAGCGTCAAGGCGCTCAAGCCAAGGGACAACGGCGTTCGCAAGGACATCCACCAATCGGGTGCAAGGCCGTGGGCTGAAAGCTCCCGGTCGACCAGCAAGCTGGCGAGCAGCGCTCCTGCCAGGACGACCAGCGAAGGTGCGGGCCAGGCGGCTCCGATCGCCCATGGGACTGCTGTAGCAAGCGCGATGAGCGATGGGGCAATGGCCGCGAACCAGATCCATGGCGGTATTGATGCAGCTTTGCCGGCAGCCAGGCCCCACCACATGCCGCCCAGAAAGCTGAGGATCAGCGCGGAGTAGGCATATCCGAGCGACAGCGCCGAGAAGTGCCATGGCTCTGGGCCAAGCGCCAGCACGGCGACGCAAGCGGCCTGAGGCAGAAGCCCGGCAAGGCCCAGTGCCATCGGCAGCGCCGGAGGCCGGAGCGGCGGGGCGGCCCCATGGGTTCTCATCGGATGGATGAGCCGATCTCGTGCCGCGCGCCGGCGATCAGTCGCCGGGCAATATCGCGCACAGCCTCGTCGTCCTTGGTCTCGTCACGCGCGTTGTCGCCCAGATGGTCGAGGCTGCCTTCGACGAAGTCGAGGAGCCCCGGTTGGCGTTGCTCGATATATTCGATCAGCTTGAACAGAACGTGTTCGATCGCGATTTCCCGTCGGCGGGTCAGCACGGCATTGTCTGTCACTGGTCAATCCTTCCCGGGTGGCGGTATCGAGGCTGGACATCTCGGTTGGCCCATCAGCAACCCGGTGACGCCGTAGGCCAGCCGACCGACTGCGCCCTGGCGCGTCAGTCGTGCGTGGGGCAGGGCGCGTACGCCGCTTCGTCGAAAATGCGTCATCCCCCGCATAGCCGTTGCGGAGCGTCTCGGGTTCCAGCGCAGGCCGACCTTGCCCCTTGGGGTAGGTCACTGATGTAAGCCTCGGCTATCGTTGGAACACGGGGGAGCAGTCACCTTCGGCTCACCGTACGTCCCGACGATCTCGCCCCTTGGCCAGCACATGCCCGGCCGCAGCTGTCAGGAGCTGGTCGCGAGTGGCGCCGAGCGGCAGATCGAGCATCCGATCGAGCGCCAGGACCTGGAGATGGTGGCCGTGCGGCCGATCGCCCATGGGCGGACGCGGGCCATCCCAGCCGATAGCGCTACCGAGGCCGCTGCGTGCGCGGCCATGCGTCACCCCAGCTTCAAGTACAATCGCGTGAGCCGCGAGGTCAGGATACGCCACGCGCCGTTATCGTGGCGGTAGGTCTCGTGATAGTGGCCGCTGCCGTGCAGGACCGGCGCTCCGCTGGCGAGCTCCCACACCTTGTCCTCCATGGCGATCACGCCGCGTGCCTGGGTTGCGGAGAGGATCTCTACCTCGTGGCAGTGACCGTGGTGCACGGTACGGCGCGTGGAGATTGCATCGCGTACGAAGCCGGCGATCACGTCGCCACCTTCGTAGGTCCACTCGTTGCTCTCCGCACCCGGACCCTCTCCCGACCCGTCCATGTTGAGCGACGCGCGGGCGTCGAACACGGCGTCGTCGCAGAACACCGCCCGCAGGCCGGCCCAATCTTTCGTGTCCATGCAACGGAAGTAGCGAGCCTTGAGCTGCTTGATCTGCTCGATCGCGAGTAGCTGGTCGTAGGCGTCCATGATCACTCTCCTCTCCGCCGTCTCTTTGTATCTTCTTCGGGGGCCTCAGCGTACGCGCACGACGACCTTGCCGATGTTGGCCCCGGTGAACAGCCGCGCATAGGCGGTCAGCACGTTATCCAGACCGATGGTTTCGTCGAACGGGGTCATGAGCTTGCCGGCGTCGGTCCAGCTGCGCAGGCGCGCGGTGAGTTCGGGGCCGCGGTGGGCGAAGTCGGGGGAGAAGAAGCCGGTGACCTGCAGCCGACGCGACAGGATCTGGTCGAAGCGCTTTGGACCGGGCTGGGCTTGTGCGTAGTTCGCCATCAAGCCGCAGATCGCGATGCGGCCGTAATGCGCCATGTTCGGCAGAACCGCATCGAGCAGCGGTCCTCCGACATTCTCGAAGTAGACGTCGATCCCCTCCGGCGCTGCCTGCGCGATGGCTGCTTCGACATCCGGCCCTTGATGATCGATCGCCGCATCGAGCTTGAGTTGCTCGGTCAGGAAGGCGCACTTGGCCGGGCCGCCCGCTATACCGATCACGCGCGCGCCCTGCTCACGGGCTATCTGCGCCGCAAGCATGCCGGTGGCGCCGGCTGCGGCCGAGACGAGGACCGTGTCGCCTGCCTTGACGCGGCCGACTTCCTCGATGCCGACAAGCGCGGTCCAGCCGTTCATGCCGAGGGGCCCAAGGTGCAGGCGAGGATCGCTTACCGTCGGATCGAGCTTCATCAACCCGGAGGCGAGCGCATCGACGCATGAGACATCGGCCCATTGTCCGAACGCCCGCACCAGGTCGCCGGGGGCGAAACCGGGCGCGCGGGATTCCAGCACTCGCCCCATGACCTGACCGGGTACGGGGCTGCCGAGCGGAATGGGAGGTTGATAGCTATCGGTGCGCGGCGTCATCCACATCCGCGTTCCCGCGTCCAGCGACAGCCAGTCGGCGGCGATCGTCACCTGGCCATCCGCCGGCTCGGGTGTCGGTCGTCGGTCAAGGTGGATGGCGGATGCGAAATCGAGGCCTTCCGGATAGGCCTGCAGCGTCCATACGCGGTTTTCGGACATGGTAGGCCGCTCCGTTCGGGGCCTTCTGGATCGACGACAAGCCGGTATCGAGCAACCTGATGCCTTGGCTAGGTGACGCAAGTGCGCTGCGGCTCAAGTCATCCCGCATAGGCGGCGATAGAGCGTCACGATCACATCTGTCACCAACTACCAGTGGAATAACAACCGCTGGGCTTGCGGCTGTGTAGAGACGCTCGAGCTGGCCGGCGGCGTGCGCTACACGCACGAGACGAAGGACAGCTTCTTCAGGCAGCCCTACAACAACGTTGCGGTCACTTCGATCTTTGGTCCGCAGAACCCGCCCGACGGCCTGAGCGTGATGACCGCCGACCAGACCGCGTGCACGCCGATCAGCTCGGCTTCGCCACGCTGCCACGCACCGTGGTGCTACAGGTTTCCACCGGCTTCTGATCGGGCTCCGACGCCCCGGAGAAACGAACACGAAAACCCGGGTCGACTTGATGTCGGCTCGGGTTTTCGACGTCTTCGCCAGGCTGCTGCTGCCGGTTCTGCTCCCGGCCTTCAGAGTTGGCTGGCCAGAGTCTTGATCTCGGAGTTCAGGATGCGGTCGTTCTCGGAGTAGTCCACCGGACAGTCGATCAAGTGAACGCCCGGCGTGTCGCGACAGTGCGCGAGCAGTTCGCCCAGATGCGCGGCGCTCTCCACCCTATGCCCAACCGCGCCGTAGCTTTCGGCATACTTGACGAAGTCGGGATTGCCGTAGGTGAGGCCGAAGTCCTCGAAGCCCATGTTGGCCTGCTTCCAGCGGATCATGCCGTAGCCGTTGTCGTTCAGGATCAGCACGGTCAGGTTGAGGCCGAGCCGAACGGCGGTCTCCAGTTCCTGGCTGTTCATCATGAACCCGCCATCGCCGCATACCGCCACGATCTTGCGATCGGGATAGACCATGGCGCTGGCCATGGCAGAGGGCAGGCCAGCGCCCATCGTCGCCAGCGCGTTGTCCAGCAGCACGGTGTTGGGCCGACGCGCGTTGTAGCCGCGCGCGAACCAGATCTTGTAGATGCCGTTGTCGAGGCAGACGATGGCGTCGTCGGGCAGGGCGTCGCGCACCTGGCGCACGGCGTAGGGCGGGAAGATGGGGAAACGCGCATCGTCCGCAAGCCGCGCGGTATGCTCCACTTCGGCCTGGCGATAGCGGAGCATCGCATCGAAGTTCCACTTCGGCGAGGGCGTGATCGCTTCCTTGATCTGCCAGATGGCATTGGCGATGTCGCCGATCACCTCGATGTGCGGGAAATAGACTGGGTCGACTTCGGCCGTCTTGGTGGAGACGTGGATCACCGTGCGGGCACCGCGGCTGCGGTCGTTGTGCATGAAGAACGGCGGCTTCTCGATCACGTCGTGGCCGATGTTGACGATGCAGTCGGCATCCTCGATCGCGCGGTGCACGAAGTCACCCGCCGACAACGCCGCGCAACCAAGGAAGCGGGGATGACGCTCGTCGATCACGCCCTTGCCCAACTGGGTGGTGAGGAAGGGGATGCAGGTCTTCTCGACGAACTCGCCCAGCATCTTGCTGGTCATCTTGCGGTTCGCGCCGGCTCCGATGACCAGCAGGGGGCGCTTGGCGCTCTGCAGCGCCTCGACCGCCTGCGCGATCGACTTCACGTCCGCGGTCGGCCGGCGCACGATCGAGCGTGGAACCGCTGCAGAGGCAGTATGCTCGTCGGCGATGTCCTCGGGCAGTTCAATGTGAGTGGCGCCCGGCTTCTCCTCCTCGGCGATGCGGAAGGCTTCGCGCACGCGGCTGGGGATGTTGTCCGACGAGGCGATCTGGTGCGCGTACTTGGTGATCGGCTGCATCATCGAGACCACGTCGAGGATCTGGAAGCGACCCTGCTTGGACTTCTTGATCGGCTTCTGTCCGGTGATCATCAGCATCGGCATGCCACCCAAAGTGGCATAGGCAGCGGCCGTGACGAAGTTGGTCGCACCCGGGCCCAAGGTCGAAAGGCAGACGCCGACCTTGCCGGTGAGCCTGCCGTAAGTTGCGGCCATGAAGCCTGCGGCCTGCTCGTGCCGGTTGAGGATCAGCTTGATCTGCTTGGAACGCGACAGCGAGTCCAGAAAATCGAGGTTTTCCTCGCCCGGAACGCCGAAGACGTACTCGACGCCCTCTTGCTCCAGGCACTCTATAAAGACGTCCGATGCCTTGCGCTTGTCGCCCTCAGCCATGATTCCTCAACCCCCAGGTTTCTCAGCCAGCCACATGGCCGCGATCAGTCTCGTACTGCGTTCATAGTGGCGTGCAAATGCCTGTCGCGATATCGCACGTGCTGCGTGACGGATTAAACCGATGCGACGATGCTCAGGCCACGGCTGCCTTGGCTCTGACCGCCGCCCAGAACGGCGCCGCGTCATAATAGAACGGTTTGATCTCGCAGCACTTGCCGTCGCGGAAGCGGAACATCTCGCACAGCTCTGCGGGCGCGAGTGCCGGATCGGCGAAGCGGAACGACAGGATGGTGACGGCGTGATCCTTGCCCGCCGTGGTCTCGATGCGCTCGAGGCCCGCGACATCGCACAGGCCCATCACCTTGACGAAGAGATCGCGGAAACCGTCCATGCCGCGGTAGGTGCCAGCCATCGGCAGATCGGCGGCCTCGGTCACGAAGAAGTCGTCGGTGACCATCTGCGATGCCGCTGCCCAATCGCCCGCACCCGTGGCCTCGTACATCCGGTCGACGAAGGCGATCATCTCATCAGGCGTCATGGTCATCGTGCGTCTCCTCGTCCCATCGCCTGTCTGACGCAGGTGCCGCGCGCGGGAACCTAGCGTTTCGGCCAGCATATCGGCTCCATGCGCTTGCCTAAGTTCCGGAGCATGGGACAGGTAAGACAGATCGTGTTGGCACGGCGGCCGGTGGGCATACCCGCCGTGGAGGATTTCAGGCTGGTGGAGACTGCCATGCCGGAGCTTGGCGAGGGCGAGCTGCTGGTCAGGATGCGGGTGGGATCTGTCGATCCGGCGATTCGCGGCTTCCTCGACGATAGGCCGAGCTACATCGAACCCGTCGCGATCGATGCCCCGATCAAGGGCATGTCGCTGGGAGAGGTGATCGCCTCGCGCAATCCGGACTATCCCGAGGGCACGCTCGTGCGCGCTTTCGCCACCTGGTCCGATCACTATGTGCTTTCGGCGGAGAGCTGGGGGATCGAGAAAGTCCGACCTGAGCCGGGCACCGACTTGCATCACTACATGGGCGCACTGGGTCCGGTCGGGCTCACCGCCTGGGTCGGGCTGTTCACCATCGGCGAAGCGAAGCCGGGCGAGACGATCGTCGTCAGCGCGGCGGCGGGCGCGACCGGCTCCACGGTGGGCCAGATCGCGAAGGCGAAGGGCTGCAAGGTCGTCGGCCTGGTCGGATCTGCCGAGAAGGCGCAGGTGATCAGCGATCTCGGCTTCGATGCGGCGATCGACTATCGCGCGACGCCGGACATCGCCGCCGAGATCGCCAAGGCCGCACCCGAGGGCGTTGACGTGTTCTTCGACAACGTCGGCGGCGAGACGCTGGAGTCCGTGCTGCCGTTGATGCGCCTGCACGGGCGCGTGGCGGTGTGCGGCATGATCGGGCAATACAACGACGCCGACCACCCCTTCGGCGTCAAGACGCTCTGGCAGCTCGTGGTGAACCGTATCAAGATGCAGGGGTTCATCACCTTCGACCATCCCGAGGTGCTCGCGCAGGCACAAGCCGAGCTCGACGCGTGGGTCGCGGAAGGCAAGCTGCGCCCGCTGGCGAACTTGCGAGACGGGTTCGAGACGCTGCCGCAAGCCTTCGTCGACCTCATGTCGGGCCGGACGATCGGCAAGACCTTGGTGCGGATCTGAGGCTATGAGCGAAGTCTGGCATACCGTCGTTCCCGAGAGCGACTTCCCGGCAGAGGGCAAGCTTGCGATAGAGCTGGGCGGCTGGAGCGTGCTGATCGTGCGCACCGAGGATGGCTTTCACGCGCTCAACGATCGTTGCACGCACCAGGCGGCGATGCTTTCGCCAGGGCGGGTGCGGCGCGGGGCGATCATGTGCCCGCTGCACGGTGCCCGCTTCGAAGTCGCGACCGGCCGCTGTGTCGGCGGCGCCTATGCCGATCTGCGGCGCTTCGCAGTGCGCAGCGAAGGCGGGTCGATCGAGGTGGCCGTGCCGGCGACCCCGCCAGGGCCGCAGGAGCGACCGATCGCGAGCTGACGCACCGACTTGATAGAACAACGATGGAGACGTGGATGCCCTTTACCGGACCCTTTGAGGATCGCCTAGCCATTCGAGAGCTGCTCGAGGCTTACGCCGATGCCGTGACGCGCAACGATGCAGACGCGTTGGGCGCGACGTTCGCCGAGGATGCCGATTGGGCCTTGCCCGACTATCCCGAGATCGGGACTACGCGTGGCAAGGCGGCCATCGTTGCAATGTGGGTCGAAGCGATGAAGCATTACCCCGGCATCATGTTCGAGGCCTGGCCGGGGTCTATCGAAGTGCAGGGCGATCACGCGACCATGCGCAGCTACACCTCCGAGGTCTACGATCAGGGCAAGATGACGGTACGCGATCGTGGTGTGTACGAGGATACCTGCGTGAAGCAGGATGGCCGCTGGCTGTTCAAGAGCCGCACGTTCCGCAAGCTGCACCGGCAGCAGGCTGCAAGGGACTAAGATTGCGGGCAACTCCCGGGCGAGTCCGAGCGGGCCCGCCCAGTGGCCCTCACATCGCGGTGGAGCCGCCGTCGACCACGAACTCGCAGCCCGTGATATAGCCGGACTCGTCGCTCGCCAGGAACAGGTTCATGTTGGCGATGTCGAGCGGGCTGCCCATGCGCTGCATAGGGATAGCCGAGACGATCTGCTTGAAGCCCTCGGGATTGTCCCTGCGGGCCACGTCCTGCATCGCGGTCTCGATCATGCCGGGATGCACCGAATTGCAGCGGATGTTGTCGGCCGCGCATTCCATCGCCACGACCTTGGAGAACAGCCGCACGCCGCCCTTGGCCGCCGCGTACGCGCCGCACATCGTCACGCCTACGATGCCGGCGATCGAGGAGAGGTTCACGATCGAGCCGCCCTGGCCCACATTGCGCATCAGCGCGACGGCCCGCTGCGTGCCGAAGAACACGCTATCCAGGTTGACCTTGTTTTGCCGCTCCCAATCGGCTGCGGTAAGTTCGGGCAGGGGCTTGAGGATGGCGATGCCGGCGTTGTTCACCAGCACGTCGAGGCGGCCGTGGCCTCGTTCGATCGTGGCGAAAATTTCGTCCCATGAGCTTTCGCTGGTGACGTCCTGTGCCAAGGCCTGGGCCTGGCCACCTGCCTGTTCGATCGCGGCGGCCACTTCGCCCGCGCCGGCCCTGTCGAGGTCTGTCACGTAGACGAACGCACCTTCCTGCGCGAAACGCTGCGCCGTCGCCGCACCCAGGCCGCGCAGTCCGCCTGCGCCGGTCACCAGCGCGATCTTGCCTTCAAGCCGACCCGTCATCGATAGTCCTTCCCGTCGAAAAAATGAGAGTGCGTGCAGGCTGGGGAAAACCTGCACGCACTTCCGAAGGCACCCAGGGTTTTCCCGGATGCGTCAGTACTTGATGCCCAGCGTCAGGCCGTAGCTGCGCGGCTCGCGTGCGTTGCCGAAGGCGAACAGACCGCCGACGGTGAAGCCGTGCGTGGGTCCGCGATCGTCGAGCAGGTTGCGGCCGAACGCGGTCAGGTGCGCTTCGGTGTTGCCGAGGTTGAACCGGGTGGTCAGGCTGGCATCGAGCAGGTTCTGCTTGTCGGTGCGCACCCGCGGGTCGTTGCCGGTGACGATCGCGGGACCGGTGGTGGTATTGCCGGTCAGGCCCCCGATCGAGATCTGCTGGTCGTAGCGGCCGATATAACGGTAACCCACGTTACCCACCACTTCACCGAACGATGTGGGCACCGTATAATTGGCGCCGAACGATGCGGTCATCTTCGGATTGTAGATCAGGTCGTTGTTCGAGAAGTCGAACGGGATCACCGCGCCGGTGACGGGAGAGATGCCGCCGACGATGAAGTCCTTGAACTTGGATTTCAGGAACCCGACCGCGCCGGTGATCGCCAGACCATCTGCCGGCTTGAGGGTGAAGTCACCCTCGATGCCCTTGATCGTGGCAGAGCCGACATTCGACGTGACCGTCTCGTTCTGGGTGGCGCACGTCGAGCAGAAGATGTTGTTGTTCTGCTGCAGGTCCTTGTACTTGGACACGAAGCCGGCGAGATTGACCTGGAGCATGCCGTCCATCAGGTCGAACTTGCCGCCCACTTCGTAGCTGTCGACCGTCTCGGGGCCATAGGCGCGGCTGGCGCTCGCGGCCGAGCCGGCACGCGGGCTGAAGCCGCCCGAGCGGTAACCGCGCGACCAGGAGGCGTAGAGCATGACGTCGTTGCTGGGGCGATAGTCGACGCCGATCTTGGGCGTGAACTTCTTGAAGCTGTCCGAACCCTGGCCGATCAGCACGCCGCCAAAGGCATTGCTGAGCGCCTTCTTGTCCCGCGTGAAGCGGCCGCCGAACGAGAGGCGGAACTTGTCCGCGAAGGCCCAGTTGAAATCGCCGAAGACGGCTACCGAGCGGGTCTTGCCCTCCACGTGCTGCGGGTTCTGGTCGAACACGCGCGGGTCGACGCCGGGGCTGAAGCCGAAGACGCGGGTGAACTGGTCCAGCTCGTAGTTAGAGCGGAAGTAGTACGCGCCCACGACATAGTCGAACTTGGGCGTCAGATTGCCGGCTGCACGCAGCTCCTGGCTGAACTGGTCGTACTTCTGTCCGCGGTAGACATAGTACAGGTCGGTCGAGCTGCCGTCGAAGTCCTGCGTCTGCGCTTCCTTGGACTCGCGATAGCCGGTCACCGAGGTGAGCTTCACATCGCCCACGTCCAGGTTCATCTCGAGCGTTGCGGCAGGCGCGCTGTAGCGGCCGGTGTTCGGCTCTCCGAAGACGGTGTAGAGATCGTCGGTGTTGTTGCGGTTGCACTGCTCCGCCGGCGCAAGGCCGCAGAACAACTCGCTGGAATTGGTGAGAACCGAGACCACCGGATCGAACTTCTGGACCTGCTTTTCCAGGGTCAGCAACGCTTCGAAGGTGTCGGTCGGCGTGGCCAGCAGGCTCAGGCCGAAATTCTCGTTGTTCGACCCGCCACGGCGGCGGCCATCCTGGGCCTGGCGGTACCACCCGTCGGATTCGTTGTGGAAGTAAAAGCCCTTCAGCGCGAGGCTGTCGCCCAGCGGCACGTTGACCACTGCGCGGGTGGCGAGCGTGTCGAATTTGCCGTAGGAGACCTCGGCCTTGACGCCGAGCTTGCCGGTGGGCCGGCTGCGGCGGATGCTGATCACGCCGCCGATGGTGTTGCGGCCGAACAGCGTGCCTTGCGGGCCGCGCAGGACTTCGATCTGCTCGATGTCGAAGAAGTCGAAGTACTGGCCGGTGCTGGTGCCGATGAACACGCCGTCGACGACCACGCCGACGGTCGGCTCGGCCGATTTCTCGACGTCGGCATATGTCAGGCCGCGGATGGAAAGGTTGGCCGCGGCGGCGCCAGACGCCTGGTTGGTGATGATCAGGTTGGGCGCGGTGCCCATCAGGTCGCCGATGTTGATTGCCGCCTTGTCCTCGATCATCGCCGCGTTGACCGCGGTGATGGCGACGGGCGTGTCCTGCAGCGTTTCCGAGCGGCGGCGCGCCGAGACGATGATCTCGTTGCTGTCGACCGATGCGGTCTCGGCAGGGGCGTCCTGTGCGATCGCAGGCGATGCGATGCAGGTGAGCGCGCTGGTGGTGAGCGCGAGCTTGACGAGCGCGGCCGACCACGCTCCGCGGTTGTATGCGGATGCCATCAGTGTTCCTCCCGGGCGTGGCGCAGAATTCTTCGGCGCCTTCGCTTCATCATCACTATGCATCCGATCGTCGCAGCCCCTAACTGACGATTTGCATAGGTGCGGGTGACGCGCGAAGCATCGATCACGTGCGTACTTCCCAGGAGATCGATGCCATGGACCAGAACCGCCGCTTCCTGCTCGCACGCAGGCCGCAGGGTGAACCTGTTCGCGAGGACTTCGCGCTCGTCACTCAGCCGATCCCGGCTCCTCCGCCCGGCGGGCTGGTGGTGCGCAACCGCTTCGCCTCGCTCGACCCTGCACAGCGCGGCTGGATGGACGATGCGGAAAGCTACATGCCGCCGATCCCGCTCGGCGATCCGGTGCGCGCGACGACGGTGGGTGTGGTCCATGCGTCGGACAACCCTGACTTCAGAGCCGGACAGTGGGTCATGGGGCTCAATGCGCTGGAGGACTATTCCGTGGCGGTGCCCGGCGGCTTCACCATGCCGATCGATGTGGATGCGGTGGCCTCTCCCTCCAATTACCTGTCGGCGCTCGGAGCCGTCGGCCTCACGGCCTACTTCGGACTGGCGGACGTCGCCAAGCCGCAGCCTGGCGAGACGCTGCTGGTGTCGGGCGCGGCAGGCGCGGTCGGATCGGCCGTCGGCCAGATCGGCAAGATCATGGGCTGCCGCGTGGTCGGCATCGCCGGCGGACCCGACAAGTGCCGCCGCCTGATCGAGGACTACGGGTTCGACGCGGCGATCGACTACAAGGGCAAGGGGCACGAAGAACTGGTCTCGGCGATCCATGCCGCGGCCCCGGATGGCGTGAACGTCGTGTTCGAGAACGTGGGCGGAGCGGTGCTGGAGGCGGAAGTGTTCGCGCTCGCCCACCACGCCCGCATCGTGCTGTGTGGCCTGATCAGCGAATACAACGCGACCGAGAAGCACGGGCTGCACAACTTGTGGCAAATCCTGGCGCGCAGGGCGACGATCCACGGCTTCCTGATCGCCGACTACGCCCATCGCTTTGCCGAGGGTGGTGCGCAGATGGCGCAGTGGCTCTCACAAGGAAAGCTGCGTGCGGACGAGGATGTGCAGGAAGGCCTTGAGAACGCCTATGATGCGTTCATGCGGCTGTTCTCCGGTGCCAACACCGGCAAGCTTGTGCTCAAGATCGCATGACAAAGCGGCGGCTCCGCACGGAGCCGCCGCATAAATCGTGCGCCGAAGTGCACGCGCGTCAGAACTGGACGCGCTTGGTGTATCCGCCGTCGATGATCACGTTGGTGCCGGTCGTATAGGACGATGCCGCGCTGGAGAGGAAGACGATCGTCCTGGCTACCTCCTCCGCGCCGCCCCAGCGGCCGAGCGCGAACGATGCCTCGGTGGCGTCGTAGAGTTCGGGCGCGGCCTGCTGGATGGCTTCCCAATTACCGCCGGGGAACTTGATCGGACCGGGCGAGACGCAGTTCACGCGGATGCCTTGCGCGCCGACTTGCTGGCCGAGCTGGCCCGAATACGCGATCAGCGCGGCCTTGAGGGCGTTGAAGGCCTGGGGCACGATGAATGTCTCGGTGCCGGCGGTCGATCCCATGATGACGATGGCGCCGTCGCCCGATTTCTCCAGGTACGGCAGCAGGGTTTCGCAACCCAGCACGGTCCCCTTGATGTCGGCGTTGAAGCAGGCTTCCCAGTCACCGGTCGCGCCCGAGCCGGAGGCGCTGGCGCCGGGAACGAAGATGTCGCATCCGCCCAGCCGGTCGGCCGCCGACTTCAGCCAGGCAATGTAGGCTTCGTGGTCCAGCATATCGAGCGGCTCGCCGATGACCTTGCCGCCATGACGGGAGAGCACTTCCACGGTTTCGGCGACCTGATCGGCATTTCGAGAGAAGAACGCCACGTCGCAGCCTTCCTCGGCGTAGATCTCAAGCGCGGCGCGGCCGATTCCGCGGCTGCCGCCGGTCAGAATGACCTTCTTGCCTTTCAATCCCAGATCCATGGTGCCTCTCCTTGTTATCGCACGATCGTTCGATGGCATGTTCGACCCTGCAGCGTGTGGCGGCCACTCCTATTTTGGTCAGGACGGTGCTGCCAAGCGCCATGCTAGCCCGGCGCAAAGGCGATGGAGAGAGCGATGGGCAGGCTGGACGGCAAACGCGCGGTGATCGTCGGGGCAAGCAGCCCGGACAACATGGGCCAGCACATCGCACGGCGCTTCTTGGCGGAAGGCGCGCAAGTGCTGGTGTCCGGGCGCAAGGAAGACGTGCTGGCGGACTTCGCCTCGTCGCATGGCTGCCCTTACGCCGTTTGCGATCTCACCGATGAGCAGAGCTTGGACGATCTCGGCCAGGCCTCAATGGACCAGTTGGGCGGTATCGACATCGCCATCAACTCGACGGGCTGGGGCCTGCTCAAGCCGTTTCTGGAGACCACCCACGAAGAGCTGATGGGCCTCACCATGCTGCAGTACGTCGGACCGTTTCACTTCTTCCAGGCGATGCTGCGCCGCATGGCGCACAGTCATGGTGGAACCGGCGGTTCGCTCATCCAGATCAGCTCGGCCACCGCGACGATCATGCTGAACGATCATGCTGCTTACATGGGTACCAAGGCCGGTACCGATCACGTCGTGCGTTGCATCGCCCACGAGTTCGGCAGCGAGGGTGTGCGCGCCAACTCGATCTCGCCGGGGCTGACCGATACGCCGATGACGGCGGATGCGATGCAAGTGCCGGGCTTGGCCAAGGCGTTCCTGGCGGGTTATCCGCTGGGACGCATCGGCACATCGGACGACATCGCCGCGGCCGCCGTGTGGCTCGCCAGCGACGAATGCTTCATGACCGGCGAGAACCTGCAGGTAAACGGCGGCCTGACCTTGCGGCGCAATCCGATGAACAGCGAGCTTGCCGCCGCCATCGCCGCTGCCGCCGGCTGATCTCAGTCGGCAACGCCTTCGACCAGCGCCTTGACCTCCAGGCGGAGCATGTCCTTGCGCACCTTGCCCGAGGCGGTGCGTGGCAGGTCTTCGCGAAACTCGAAGCGCTCGGGGATCTTTTGGCGTGCGAGCCCGCTACTGGCGACGTGCTCGGCCAGTTCGGCGGCTGACGGAGCATCGCCGCGCGCAACGACGTAGGCGCATACCCCTTCGCCGAGCCGCGCATGCGGCATCGCGACGATCGCGGCTTCGCGAACATGCGGATGGGCGTGCAGTACGTCCTCGATCTCCTTGGCGGAGATGTTTTCGCCGCCGCGGATGATCAGGTCCTTCTTGCGCCCGGTGATGGTAACTGCGCCCTGGGGCGTGCGAACGCCGAGGTCACCGGTGCGGAAGAACCCGTCGGGCGTGATGGCCTCGTTGGTCTGCGCTTCGTCGGCGTAGCCCAGCAGCATGGCGGGCCCGCGCGCCAGGATCTCTCCTTCGGCGCCGTCCGGCAGATCGCGATCGTCGCCGTCGACGATCCGGACTTCGTAGTCGACGATGGCGCCGTCGGTGGTGGCCGCGAGGTGCTCGTCGCTTGGCCATCCGAACGAGACAAGCGGCACCTCCGACGCTCCGAACACCCGGAAGGCCCGGCATTGGGCGAAGGCAGCGTTGGCCGCAGGGATTAGGTCGCCCGGCACTGCCGCTCCGCCACACGCAAAGAAGCGCAGCGAGGGAAGCGTCTTGCCGCTGTCGCGAGCTGCGGCCGCCAGTTCGACCAGGAAGGGCGTTGCCGCAACCGTCCCTACCAGACCGTGCCGGTCGATCAGCGTCAGCGCCGCTTGCGCGTCCCAGCCATCCATCAGCACCGTACGCGTGCCGCAGACGAATGGCGCCTCGAGGCCGTTGGCATAGCCGGACACGTGGGTGACCGGGGAAGGCATGAGCGTCGCCTCGCCCGGAGCCAATCCCCAGAAGGTCCCGCTCTGACGCAGCACGCGCGCGATCGCGACGTGGCTGTGCAGCACGCCCTTGGGGCGCCCGGTCGTGCCCGAGGTGTAGAGCACCATCTTCACGCCCAGCGGGTCCACTTTCGGCCGTGCAAACGCGGCGCCGCGTCCCTCGGCCAAGAGCGCGGCATAGTCGTCTTCGCCTTCGCCGCGCACGGTGAAGACATGGCGCAATCCAGGCAACTCGCTGGCGAGACGCCGCGCCATGGCGGTGTAGTCGAACTTGCGGGCGCCGCCGGGCACGAACAGCGCGCTGGCGCCGCAGTCGGCCAGCATCTGGGCGACCTCGTGATCGCGGTAGATCGGCACGATGGGGTTAACCACCAGGCCTGACATTGCCGCTGCCAGATTGATCACCAGCGCCTCGTGCCAATTCGGCACCTGGAACGCGAGCACGTCACCGGCCCGCATCCCGCGCGCATGGAGCGCCGCGCTCAGCGCCTCGGCATCGGCCAGCGCCTGCGCGCGCGTGACTTCCACCACCCCATCGATCGCCAGCACAAAGCCCAGATCGTCGTGCGCCAGGGCTTCGGCATGTTCGGCGATCGTGCGCTCGTCCCACAAGCCGGTGCCGGCGTAGCGCTGCAGGTGCGGGGGCGGGGTCGCGAGCCACGCCCAGGGCTTTTTTGTCCTCTCCATCATGGCAAAGGCCTGCCCCGCCTCAGGGGAGCGGCCAACTGGCCAAAGTGTCAAGGCTCGCAGCCCGACCTAACACCTTGAGCAGCTTGCGAGGCCGCTTGCCGCGCGACATTCTGGTGCGGGATAAGATGTGTCGAGAGGACGTCATTTGGACCGGGTACAGCAGGTTGGCGATGTCGCCGAGATCATGCTCGATTATGTCGAGAACAAGAAGACCTTCCAGACCGACAGCACCTTCAAGGTCCCGACCCAGAGCTATACCGATCCCGACCAGTTCAAGGCGGAAATGGAGCTGGTGTTCAAGCGGGTGCCGCTGATGCTGGCGTTCACCGCCGAGCTGCCGAACCCGGGCGATTACAAGGCGATGGAGGCGATTGGCCTGCCGGTGCTGATCTCGCGAGACAAGCAGGGCAAGGTGCGCGCCTTCCTCAACGTCTGCTCGCATCGCGGCGCGCCGGTCGCAGCCGACGGGCATGGCAATTGTGCACGCTTCACCTGCAAGTACCACTCGTGGACGTATGGGCAGGACGGACGGCTGATCGGGATATCGGAGGCGAGCACCTTCGGCGATGTCGACAAGAGTGCGATGGGTCTGCGGCAGCTGCCGTGCGAGGAGCGCAGCGGCATGATCTTCGTCTGCCTCACACCCAACGCGCCGATGGACCTCGACAATCACTTTCGCGGCTTCCTGGAGGATTTCGACGCGCTCGATTTCGCGAATTGGACCTATCTCGGCAGCCGTACCATCGAAGGCGCGAACTGGAAGGTCGCATACGACGGCTACCTGGAAGGCTACCACTTCCAGTCGCTGCATCCCGAGACGATCTTCCCGCGCACGCCATCCAACTGCACGCACTTCCAGGGTTTCGGCCCCAACATGCGCATCGGCTTTCCGCAGCACTCGATCGGTGAGCAGCTCAAGGACGTGCCGCGGGCAGAGTGGGGCACGCGCGAGAACTATGGCTACGACTTCGTGCGCATCTTCTTCCCCAACGTTTCGATCTTCATCGCGCCGGAGATCACGCAGGTCGCCCAGCTGTTTCCCGGGCCCACGCCCGATCGCAACCGTACGGTGCTGAACTACCTGCGCCGCGAGCCAGTCAAGGACGATGCCGACCGCGAAGGCGTCGAAGCCGCCATGAACTTCTTCCGCGACGTCACATACCAGGAGGATTACGTGATCGGGCTTGAGATCCAGCGGGGCCTGGAGTCCGGCGCGCACGACGAACTCGTGTTCGGCCGTAACGAGCGCGGCAACCAGTACTTTCATGAATGGCTCAACTGGTACCTGGAGGACGACGCTTCGCAGCCCGAACCGCGGATGTAGGCGGGTGCGCAAGCTTTCGCTCGCATCGGGCGTGCTGCCCGAGTTCGGCGCTCTCGACGTGGTGCGTGCGGGCGCCGAGGCGGGCTTCGATGCGGTCGGGCTATGGGTCGATCCCGACAGCTGGAGCGCTGCGGACACCATCGCCGCCAAGTCGGCACTGCGTGGCACGGACCTCGACTTGCTGGATGTCGAAGTCGTCTGGCTGAAGCCGGACACTCGCTTGGACGCCCATCGCAAGCTCATCGACGTGGGCGTGGAACTCGGCGCGGCCAACGTGCTGTGCGTCTCCTCCCATCCCGACGCGGGGACAACCGCCGAGCAGTTGGCGGCGCTCTGCCGGCAGGCGGAAGGGACCCAGTTGCGGGTGGCGCTGGAGTTCGGGATCTTCACCGCGGTCCGGGACCTGAGGGCGGCGTTGGCGGTGATCGAACGCGTGGCGCACCCGACTGCCGCCGTGTTGGTCGACCCGATCCACGTCGATCGCTCCGGCACTACAGTGGCGGAGGTTGCTGCGATCGATCCCGCGTTGCTATCATACGCGCAGTTCTGCGACGCGCCTGGGGCCCGGCCCGGTCCGAACGACTTCGATGCAGTCATCCACGATGCGATCGACTTGCGCAGGCAGTGCGGAGAGGGCGCGCTTCCGCTGAAGGCGCTGCTGGAGGCACTGCCCGCAGACATACCGCTCTCGATCGAGCTGCGCTCGGCTGCGCTGCGCGAAGCCTACCCCGATCCTACGGCCCGAGCGACCGCCGTGCTCCAGGCGACCCGCGCCTGGCTCGGCCCTCGCTGAGCCGAGGCTACCAGGCGTGCGGCTCGCCGTTCCACTTGTAGAACCCGCCTGACATCTCGGGCGTGAGCCCTTCCGCCAGCGCGACGATACCTTCGGCGCTCTCCTGCGGGGTGAGGTCGGCTTGCGGTCCACCCATGTCGGTCTGCACCCAGCCGGGGTGCACGCTGATCGCGATCACCCCGCGATCCTTGAGGCCCAGCGCCAGCGAGAGCATCAACCTGTGCAGCGCGGCCTTGGACGCCGAATAGGCCTCGAACCCGGGAGAGGGCCAGGTGGAGGCGCCGACCTGGCTGCCGAAGCTGACGATGCGCGATCCGGCGACGAGGCGCGGGTTGAAGGCTTGGAACACGCGCATCGGACCACTGACATTGACGTTGAACACGTCCGCCCAATCGGCAAAGTCGGCGTTCTCCAATTCGGATTTGGTGCTGCCCGACACGCCGGCGACGTTGTAGAGCAAGTCGATGGTGTCGCGGCCAGTGTCGGCCGCGCCCGCCTTCACCGACGCGTCGTCGCCGACATCCATGGTGTGGACGGAGAGCAGGCCGTTCGATGCGGCCGCCATGTCGTTGAGCTCGTCGGTCCGGCTGGGATCGCGCACCAGCGCATAGACCCTGTCGCCTTTTGCCAGGTGCAGGCGCACAAGCTCCAGCGCGATGCCGCGCCCTGCACCGGTGATTGCCACGTTCGCCATCATCGTCTCCCGAAACCGTCAGCCTCATGTGGTGACGGACCTTGGCGCCATGCACCTGTTTTTTATCGCAGGTGAGTGGCGGGGGCACGCGGCAGCATAACGCTGGCAAAACCGCGCCGACGCACACGTCGGCGAAATGGATCGAAAAAGCGGCGGGCGCCCGCGCGGCCCCGCGAGAGGATCAGGATCATGAACGTTCAAAGCACCGTTTCGCGCTACTCGCCCGAGTTCGACATGCCGGTGCGTGGCGACACGATCACCGCCGAGCGCTACATCTCGAAGGGTTGGATGGATCTTGAGATGAAGAACGTCTGGCCCAAGGTCTGGCACCTGGGCGGCGTTCTCGCCGACCTGGAAGAGCCCGGGGACATCATTCGCCACAACTTCGCCAAGGAGTCGGTCATCATGGTCCGGCAGGAGGACGGCTCGATCCGGGCGTTCTACAACTCCTGCCCGCACCGCGGTAACCGGCTGGTGCTGGGCGAGGCGACCAGCGTGCCGCGGATCGTGTGCAGCTATCACAACTGGACGTTCGACTTGGACGGCACCCTGGCGAAAGTGCAGGATCCCGAGGACTTCGCGGGCGGGAGCCCGTGCGGACGCGTCCACTTGTCCGAGCTGCGCTGCGACACCTGGGGCCCGTTCGTGTTCTGGTGCATGGACGACGATGTGGCGCCGTTGCACGAGTGGCTGGCCCCGTTCCCCGAGCGGCTGGCGGGCTACGGCCTGGACAACTGGGTGCGCGTCCTCAACCTCTCGGTCGACTGCGAGTTCAACTGGAAGATCATCCGCGACAATTTCAACGAGAGCTATCACCTACCCACCATCCATCCGGAGCTGGCGACCTTCATCAACGACGGCCTGCCCGACACCCTGTTCGAGATGTACCCATCGGGTCACAATTCGATGTGGATGAAGGGCCACCAGGCGACCACACGTGCCGACTATCACACCACGGAGGTGCCTGCCCCGCTCGACCAGATCGCCCGCGCGTGGGACATCGATCCGGCCCAGTACCACGGCCGCACCGGCGATCTGCGTGCCGCGGTGATCGAAGCGAAGCGACGGCTGGGCCCTTCGCGGGGGTTCATCAACTACGACAGCATGACCGACCAGCAACTGGTCGACTACTTCCACTGCACGCTGTTCCCCAACCTCACGCTGACGATGAGCCCGGAGCAGATGCAGGTTTTGCGCACGGAGCCGCACCCGACCGATCCCGAGAAGTGCGTGTTCCAGCACTGGTGCCTCTATCCGCCCGTGGCAGGCATGCGCGAGGTGGTGACGCCGATCGGCTCCGTTCCGCTGCGGCACGATGCGGTGGCGCGGCACTCCGTCTATGGCGATGGCGTCTCGGTGGGCTTCGTCGCGGATCAGGACCTGTCGATCGGTACCAGCCAGCAACAGGGCCTGAACTCGCGCGGGTTCAAGGGTTGCATCCTGCCCGATCAGGAGAAGCGCGTGCAGCGCTTCCACGAACTGCTCAACGACATGGTGCGCCCCGGCGGCTGAGGCGCCGGTGGTCCCTAGCGTCACGCCACAGTTTTTGGTGCGCGGCCAGCAGCCTCCGCCATAGATCGGCTCGACGCCGCAGACGAAGTAGATCTGGACCGTAAAGCCTATCAGCTCGAAGCGGCCCAGATGTTCGCGCATGGCCCTGTCTGAGCTGTGCGCGAAGTGCTGGAGCAAGGCGGCCTCGCGCTCCCACCCCTCGTAGACGTGGATCAGTCCGGGGTCGAGCGGGTCGACGGCCCCGCCTCAAGCACCCCGGGGCACGACGACGTCATAAGCCTTGTTGGCCAATTTCTCTCTTCTACGGCCTTATATGCCCGCCTCGATCAGACCTGGCTGAAGCCTCCGTCCATCACGAGTTCGTCGCAGGTCATGTAGCTGGATGCGTCCGAGGCGAGGAACACGACGCCGCCCGCCATCTCCTCGGGGCGGCCCAGGCGGCCGATCGGGTGCGAGGCGTTCATGCCGGCCAGCGCCGCTTCGCGCGAAGGAGCGGCGCCCAATTCGACGTAGCGGGCCATGATCGAATCCAGCATCGGCGTGTCGATGCCGCCCGGGTGGACCGAGTTGACGCGGATCTTGTAGCCGAGCGCCGCGAACTCCGCGCCCAGGCATTTGCTGAGCATCTTGATCGCGGCCTTGCTGACGCAATAAGCCGCATTGAAGGCCGCGCCGCGCAGACCGCCGACGCTGGAAAAGTTGATGATCGAGGCGCCGCCGACGCGGGCCTGACCGCCTTGCTTGAGCAGGTCGAGCAGCACTTGCGTGCCGATGATCGCGGAATCGACGTTGATGCCGTTGATTCGATGAAATTCGGAGAGGGGCGTGTCCTCGAACTTGGTGACGATGGAGAAGCCGGCGTTGTTTACCAGCACGTCCAGTCTGCCGTACTGGTCACGTACCAGTTGCTCCACCGCGCGCCAGTCGGCCTCGCTGGTGACGTCATGGCGCAAGTAGTGATCGGCGCCGTCGATCTGTGCATCGTCCTTCAGATCGGTCGCGATCACGACTGCGCCCGCGGCCTTCATGTCCTTGACGATCTCACGGCCGATGCCGCCGGCAGCGCCGGTCACCACGGCGATCACATTAGGGAGGGCGATGGTCATGGCGTCGTGATCTCCGGTGAAGTTATTGCGCGGTCCAGCCGCCATCGATCACCAGCTCGGCGCCGGTCATGTAGGAGCTGTCGCTGGACGCAAGGAAGAATGCGGCGCCGGCGAGTTCGGCGGGATCGGCCAATCGTCCCAGCGGCGTCTTGCCGGCCATCATGTCGACCAGGTCCTGCGTCTGGTTGGCGATGCCCTTGTCCACCCAGCGCTGGAAACCCTCCTGCAGCAGCGGCGTGACGACGAAGCCGGGATGCAGCGAGTTGGCGCGGATCGGCATCCGCTTCTCGGCGAATTCCAGCGCGATCGATTTGGTGAACAAGCGCACCGCGCCCTTGCTGGCATTGTAGCCCGACACCTCGCTGAGGCCTACCAGGCCCATGATAGAGCTGACGTTTATGATCGAGGCGCCGCCCTTCACGTCGGCGCCGCTGCGCTCCAGCAACGGCACGAAGGTACGCACGCCGAGGAACACGCCGTCGACGTTGATGCTCATGATCTTGCGCCAGTCGTCGAGCGAGGTCGCGGCGACGGGGCCGGTCAAGTCGATGCCGGCGTTGTTGACCAGCACGTGCAGCTTGCCGTGGCGTTCGGTCACGGCCGCAAGCACGGCCTGCCAATCATCCTCGCTGGTGACATTCGCCTGCACGTAGCTGGCGGCCTGCCCAAGCCTGCCGAGCGTGCTCGTGACGGCATCGCTCTCGGGGGCCGAGAGGTCGGTCAGGACGACTTCGGCACCCTCGGCCACGAAACGCTCGACGCAAGCAAGGCCGATGCCTCGCAATCCTCCGGAGACGAGCGCGACGCGCCCCTTGAGACGCTGCGATCCCAGGTCCATCATACGCCGTTCATTCCTGCCGTGGACGCGCCGTCCATCGTGAACTCGCTGCCCGAACAGAACCGGGCCTCGTCACTCGCCAGCCAGGCCACCATGCCGGCGACTTCATCGACCTGAGCCATGCGGCCGAGCGGTGACAGGCTCTGGTAGGCGGCACGGGCGGCGGCAGGATCGGCGGATTTGTCGATCAGGTTCACGATCAAGGCGGTCTCGACAACGCCCGGCAGCACGGCGTTGACCCTGATCTTGTACTTGCGATTGCCGGCATGCACCGCGGCGGACTTGATCAGCGCGATCACCGCTGCCTTGGAGACCGAATAGGCGCAGAAGTTGCCCATCGCGCGGTGCGCGTTCATGGACGAGTTGACGATGATCGAGCCGTCCGGTCCGTCAGAATTGCGCGCCATCGCCCGCATCGCGTGCTGCACGGTCAGCATCACGCCGGTGAGGTTCACGTTCATGACGTTGTTCCAGCCGTCAATGGTGATGTCCTCGATGCTGGCGTCACCGCTCTCGGTGCCGGCATTGGCAAAGGCAATGTCGAGCCGTCCGTGGCGTTCCAGGATCGTGTCGATGAGTCCGTCCCATGCCGAGGCATCGGTGACGTCGTGCTTGATGAACTGCGCGCCCGTCGCGGCACAGACGGCGTCCGCGGCCGCCTGGTTGGAGCCGGTGAACACCACGCGCGCCCCTTCGGCGCAGAGGCGCTCCACCGTTCCCGCGCCGATACCGGAGGTTCCCCCGGTTACCAGCGCAACCTTGCCTTCAAGCCGCTGCACGGCATTCTCCCAAGTCTTATCCGATGGCGAGCATGACCCATTGCTGCGCGGCCCGGCAACCTATGACTTGAGCAAGGTGACCTGAGGCTCCGGTTAAGGCAGACATATCCCAAATAGAAGTACGTTTTGGGAGTACGATAAAGATGGCCGAGCGCGATCCCGCCCTTGCGACCAAGTCACAGCTGGAAACCCCGGCATCGGAGGGTCTTGGCGCCGACCGCAGCAAGGGCATCAGCTGGTCCGAGCTGATGGCGCGGGACTCGCGTCCGGCACCCGCGATCCTGACCGAGGAGAGCTACACATACCGTGGGTCCGAGCCGATCCCGGGGGAGCGCTACACCAGCGAGGACTTCGCGAAGGCGGAACGGGAGCGGATGTGGCCCTACGTCTGGCAGTTCGCCGCGCGTGAGGAAGACCTGCCCGAACCCGGCGACTTCGTCGTCTATGAGAACGCCGGGCGATCCTACCTCGTCAGCCGGCAGGACGATGGCTCGATCCGCGCCATGCACAACGTCTGCCTGCACCGCGGTCGCAAGCTGCGCACCGAGGAAGGCACGACCGACAAGTTCGTCTGCCCGTTCCACGGCTTTGCCTGGAACAAGGACGGCAGCTTCAACTCGATGCCCTGCCAGTGGGACTTCCCGCACCTGAGCGAACAGAGCCTTGACTTGCCCGAGGCCGAGGTCGGCCGGTGGCAGGGCTACGTGTTCATCCGCGAGGAGAAGGGCGGCCCAACCCTGGAGGAGTTCCTGGCACCGCTGCCCGAGCACTTCAAGCGCTGGCGGCATGACGAGTGCGCCAGCGTCATGCGCGTCGCCAAGGAAGTCCCTGCCAACTGGAAGGTGGTGATGGAGGCCTTCATGGAGGCCTGGCACACCATCGTCACCCACCCCCAGCTGCTGCCCTTTACCGGCGACTCCAATGCCGCCTACTGGACCTGGGGCGACAACGTGAACGTCAACCTGGTGCCCTTCGGAGTGATGAGCCCGCACATCGAGGAAGGGCAGGGCGAGCAGTGGATCGTCGACCAGTTCATCCGCTATAATGGGCGCTCGGCGGACAACTACGAGGAAGCCGCAAGGGACAACCCGATGGCGATCGCGGTCCCCGATGGCGTGAGCGCGCGAGCCGCTCTGGGTGAGGCCATGCGCAAGGCCTATACCGCTTCGACCGGCTACGATCATGCCGACGCGACGGATGCCGAGCTGCTCGACGCGCTGGTCTACAACGTCTTCCCCAACTTCTCGCCGTGGGGCGGGTTCATGCCCAACGTCGTCTACAACTGGCGCACCGGCAAGACGCCGGACACCTGCATCATGGAAGTGCGCATCCTTTCGCGCATTCCCAAGGGCCAGCCGATCCCGCGCGGCGCTCCGCTCAAGATGCTGCGCCTCGACCAGAAGTGGACTGAGGCGCCGGAGCTGGGCATCCTGGGCGACGTGTTCGAGCAGGACATGGACAACCTGCCCTATGTGCAGGAAGGCCTGCACGTCTCGAAGACCGGCAACATCAACCTGGGCAACTACCAGGAAATCCGCATCCGCCAGTTCCAGGACACGCTGATGAAGTACATCGGCGGCGAGCTTGGTGGCTGGAAGCAGGACTGAGCGGATGGCGGAGCAGGACGAGGGCGCAGGCCGCCCGCCGCGGATCAACTGTGTGCTCGTGTGCGGCGGCGTGTGGCACGACATGGATTTCGCCCGGCTAGAGCTGCTCAAGCTGCTGGGCGAGGACCCCGCCGTCCGTACGCGCGTGTTCGAGGATTACGAGAACCTCGACGCGCTGCGCCAGGCGGACATCTTGATCACCTATACGTGCGACGTCACGCCCTCGCTGGCCGCGCAGGAGGTGCTGCGTGACTGGCTGGCGGCGGGCGGACGCTGGTACGCGCTGCATGGCACAAACTCTGTGCTGCGCCTGCTGTCCGAGGGCCCCGGTGCGGGGCTGTGGGATGCGCCGCGCTGGGCGCCGCTGTTCATGGACCTGCTCGGCTCGCAGTTCCTCTCCCACCCTCCGATCGCGCCTTACACCGTCACCGTTGCCGATCCGAGCCATCCCTTGGTGTCCGGAGTGGAGCCGTTCCAGACCACCGACGAGCTCTACCACATGGAGACGCACGGGCACCTGCACGTCCTGCTGGAAGCCGAGTGCACGCAGCAGGGCACTGGCTTCGTCGAGGCCGCGGATGCGCCTGGCACGCACCCGGTGATGTACCTCAAGGATCACGGCGCCGGCGCGGTGCTCTACAACACGCTTGGGCATTGTCGCGGACACTACGACCTGCAGCCGATGATGGACTGGTGGCCCACCGTCGACCGCTGCGCCTGGGACTTGCCGGTGTTCTACGATTTGCTGCGCCGTGGCATCGCCTGGCTCAAGCAGCGCCAGCCCGCAGATTGATCAGGCTCTTCGGGTCGCACCAAGAGCGATAGCGGGAAAGAGAAGGGCGGCCGCATGATGCAGGCCGCCCTCCAGTCGGGGTGAAGCTGTCAGTTGAGCACGCCGGCGTAGCGGTCCAGGGTCGCCTGCGGGCTCTCGGGCCAGCGCGAGAGGACCAGCAGCCGCTTGTGTCCGGCGCCGATCGCAAGTTCGTCGGTGATGCCCATGCCGCCGTGGAACTGGATCATCTCATGACCCAGATCGAGCGAGGTGCGGGCGATGAAAGCGCGGGCGCCCTGGACGGCCTTGCCGAAGTCTGCGCTGCCGCTCGACACCAGGGCGAGGTTGAGGAGCGCGCGGGCCTGCTCGATCACGGCGTACTGCGCGACCATGCGGTGCTGGATCGCCTGGAACGAACCGATCGCCGCGCCGAACTGGCTGCGGGTTCGCAAGTAGTCGATCGTGTCGCCGAACAGCCGCTCCATGATCCCCAGCCCTTCGGCGCTGCGGGCCAGGTCGGCCGTCTCGTTCGCGGCATCGATCGCGGCTAGGCCGTCTTCTCCAGCGCGGTCTAGCTTGTGGTCGGCGCCGATCACGACATCGTCCAGTGTCAGCGCCACCGCGACGCTGCCGTCGGCCATGTGCCATGGGCGCTGCGAGGCACCTGGCTGCGTGGCAGGAACAAGGAACAGCGCCACGCCGGTGCGATCGCCCGGCTCCCCGTGGATGCGTGCAGGGACGATGAAGGCATCGGCACCGCCGCCCGCGGCGCAGAACGGCTTGGTGCCGCTGAGCCTCCAGCTGTCGCCTTCGGCGACTGCTCGTGTCTCCAACCAGGAAAGTCCGTCCCGCGCGCTCTCGTCCAGCGCTGCGAGCGCAAGGCGTTTCTCGCCCGAAACCAGCGCCTCGATCCAGGCTTCCAGCAACGGCTCGCGCGCGGTCATCGCGAACAGGCGGCCTGCCATCATGACGGACTCCGCCAGGGGCTCGACCACTAGGCCACGTCCCAATGCCTCGAAGACGATGGCGATGCCCGTGGCGTCGAGCCCAAGCCCGCCCAGATCCTCGGGGAACGGCGCCGCGATCAGGCCGAGTTCGCCCAGCAGTTGCCAGTTGCTGGAAGAGAACCCGCAAGGCTCCGCCAGGAACGCGCGGCGGCTGTCGTGGTCGTAGCGATCGGCGACGAACCGATCGGCCAGCGCCTTCAGCATTTCCTCGTCTTCGCTAAGATCGAAGTTCACAATCCACTCCCGGTATCCACCGGCGGTGATACCATCGCGTCCCGCGCCCTTGCTGCTGAGCAAAAGACTAGTCACACCCATGCCCAACCTGGTGCACGCGATTGTGCCCCCCGACCGCGCGGTCTAAGAAGGCTTGGGAGAGAAGCTTAATGGCGCTGTTATCACAGGATCACATCGACGCTGTGCGCGTGAAGTCGGCTGCCGGGGTGCGCTCGGCTGCCGAGGCGCTGCATGCGATCGCGCAGGAACTGGGCATGCGCGTCGCACCCGCGCACGACATCGCCGACAAGCGCACGCCTGTGGATGCCGACGGCGGTATCCTGGCGACCGAGGTGTTCGGCTGGGACACCGACGAGCGGGTCTGGTGGCGCAACTCGCGCATCGCGCTCGACAGTCCGCTGACCACTGCCTGCCGGTTCGAGAGCCAGCCGTTCTGGGTCAACGCCAATGGCTTCCGCACGCGCGAGCCGAACGCCTATCTCACCTCCATCGACCTCTCCAACTTCGAGAACCGCGCGATGACCTGGGCCGCGATTGGCGTGCCCGTTCACCTGCCGTTCGGTCAGATCGGCGCGGTCAGCTTCAACCCGCTGGATCGCGGCAAGACCGATCTCAGCGAGGAGTTCGAGCTCTACTCGGACGCGCTGGGGCTCTATGCCCGCACCTTCATCGCCACGTACGTGCAGGTGATGGGTTCGGCCCAGGCGCTGCCGTCGGGCTCGCGCCTGTCCAAGCGCGAGGTCGAGTGCCTGCGCTGGGCGGCGATCGGCAAGACCGATATGGAGATCAGCATGATCATGTCGCGCAGCCGGGCGACCGTGCGGTTCCACATCCACAACGCCGCGACCAAGCTCAATGCAGTGAATCGCAGCCAGACGGTCTTCAAGGCCGCGCAGCTGGGCTACATCTCGCTTCAGAAGTGATCGGCTAACTCGCGCGGAGGCTTCACAGCGGCACGATCCTCCAGCATCAGCTGCGCGCCGCGCAGGCCTAGCGCCATGGCGGGGGCATTGGTGTTGCCGGTGACGTGACCGGGCATGACCGAGCAATCCGCCACCCGCACGCCCTGAACTCCGTTCACCCGTAGCCTCGGGTCAACCACGGCTTCCGGATCGCTGCCCATGCGGCACGAGCGGATGGCGTGGAGCCCACAGCTCGAAAGGCGCCGGAACATGGCGAGCACGTCCTCGTCGCTCTGCACTTGCGCACCCGGCACCAGTTCCGCGCCGACCATCCGGTCGAGCGGCGGCGCTGACATATAGGCGCGCATCTTGCGTACCAGCGCGATGGCGGAGGTGCGGTCGTGCTGCGTGCTCAGGAAGTTGTGCAGGATGTGCGGTGCAGCTTCAGTCGTAGGCCCGGTGGCGCGAACGCTGCTCTCGCTGGTGAGGCGCAGCAGCTGGCCGTAGATTGTCACGCCCGGCCTGGGATCGATCTTGTCGAGCGGGACGGGATCCTTGTCGTCGCCGACCTTGAAGGTGTAGCCGCCCAGATAGAACTGCGCGTCGGTGCGGCCGTCGGGATGCGCGACGTTGCAGAACGCGCCGACCTCGAAAGGCCCCGTCGCCAGCACCCCGTCGCGGCGCAGCAAATAGCGCAGCATCGCAAGAGCCGCGCCCAGGCCGAAGAAGCTTTTGTTGGTGCCCTTGCCATGGTCCAGCCGGAACGGCATCGACAGCGACAGGTGCTCGATCATCCTCTCGCCGACATCGGGTGAGTGCGCCACCAGCGGGATGCCGGCGAGCGCCAGCCGACCGGCATCGCCGATGCCGGATCGCTGCAACAGGAGAGGGCTTTCCATGGCCCCGGCGCTGACGACGATCTCGCCGGCGCAGTCGAAGCGCTGTGGCTTTCCGTCGACCGTGACGTCGATGCCCACCGCGCGGATGCCATCGAACACGATCCTCTCCGCCGTGACCCCTGTCATCACCGTGACGTTGGGCCGCCTGCGCGCCGCCGCCAGGTAGGTGCGCGCCGAAGATTCACGGCGGCCTTTGCTGATGTTGTGGCTGTAATAGCCGACGCGAGGCCCGGCGGTGGCGTTGAGATCGTCGACCCGCCGCAGGCCCAGCGCCTCGCCGGCCTCGATCATGCGCTCGGCAAGAGGGTAGGTGTAGCAGGCGGGATCGACGCGCACGAGGCCGCCGCTGCCGCGCATTTCGGAAGGGCCCGCCTTATGGTCCTCAAGCTCGAGAAACGCTGCGGTCATGCTGGCGCCGTTCCAGCCGGTCGCGCCGGCCTCGTCCTCCCACGCATCGTAGTCCGCTGGCTCGCCCCGGCTCCAGATCATGCCGTTGATCGAGGATGAGCCGCCCAGCCCCTTGCCGCGGATCCACACTTCGCCCGCGCCGGGATCGTTGGCGCCTTCCTCGCGCGGTTGAGCGACGTGGTAGGCCCACATGTGCTCAGGCTTCTTGACCAGCTTGGCGACGCCCTTGGGCAGCGTGACCCAGAAGCTGTCGTTCTCACCGCCCGCTTCCAGCACCAGGACTTGCGAGCGGCCGTCGGCGCTCAGCCGCTCGGCCATGACACAACCAGCGCTGCCGGCCCCGACGATGATGTAGTCCCATTGCTTGCTCATGGCTTGCGCTCTCCCGGCGGCATGGGTCGCATGAACTGGCGCTTTGGCTACCCTAGCGTTTTGGTGAGTCAAATTGCGGGCGAGGGCAGGCTTAAACAGCTGCCATGACCGGAGACATCAACCGGGGTGGAGAAGAGATGCGCGCCATAGCCGAAGGCCTGTTCACCGACGAGACGCCCCCGCGTCTGATCGGTGGCAAGGACCGGAAATCCGGTCGCATCGTCTTCCCCTGTCCATCGACCGCGACGCATGAGCCCGTGCCGCTTTCGCGCGAGGGCAGGCTGTGGTCCTACACCGTGCAGCGGTTTCGGCCCAAGAGCCCGCCTTATGCCGGCCCCGAGGCGTTCGCGCCATGGGTGGTCGCCTACGTCGAGCTGCCCGGCGAAGTTATCGTCGAGGCGCGGCTGGACGACGTCGCCTTCGAGGACGTGGCGGTGGGCATGCCGGTGCGGTTCGAGCCGGGCCTGCTTGATCGCAACGATCCGGCGAGCTCCCACATTCCCGCCTTTGTGCCGGCGGAGCTTCCCGCATGAGCGACGTGTGCATCGTCGGCATCGGTATCCACAAGTTCGGGCGCACCGATGGCCTGTCAGGCCTCGATCAGGGCGTCCATGCGGTGCGTGAGGCGCTGGCCGATGCCGGGATCGACTGGCCCCAGGTCCAGTTCGCCTACGGCAGCTCGGATGCCGCCGGCAATCCGGACACGATGGTCGATCGACTGGGCCTTACCGGAGTGCAGTTCATCAACGTGCGCAACGGCTGCGCTGCGGGTGGATCGGCGCTGTTCAGCGCGCAGATGGCGATCAAGTCGGGCGAGTTCGATATCGGCCTGGCGGTCGGCTTCGACAAGCACCCGCGCGGCGCCTTCAACGCGCTGCCCGCCGAATACAACTTGCCGGAGTGGTACGGCGAAGTCGGTCAGATGGTCACCACGCAATTTTTTGCCGCCAAGATCATGCGCTACATGAGCTTGTTCGGCATTTCGCAGACCTCGCTTGCCCGGGTCGCGGAGAAGGCGTTCCGCAACGCAGTGCACGCGCCGCATGCGTGGCGACGGCAGCTGGTCTCGCTGGAGGACATCCTCGAAGCGCCCTTGGTTAGCGATCCTTACACCAAGTACATGTTCTGCTCGCCTGCCGAGGGCGGGGTCGCGCTGATCCTCGCCAGCGAGAAGAAGGCGCGCGAGCTGGGCAAGCCGTTGATCCGCCTGAAGGCCGCGACGATGCGCACCCGCCCGCCGCACAGCTTCGAGGTGTTCGCGCCTTCGGTGGACGTGGTGGCGGACGACACCAAGCCCCGCCCCACCGCCTCGCGCATCGCCTCTGCCGATGCATTCCGGCTGTCCGGCATCGACCCGGGCGACATCGATGTAGCGCAATTGCAGGACACCGAAGCCGGCGCCGAGATCATGCACATGGCCGAGAGCGGCTTCTGCGCCGATGGCGAGCAGGAGCAATGGCTCGCCGAGGGCCGCACCGAGATCGGCGGCGCGCTGCCGGTCAACACCGACGGCGGTTGTCTCGCCTGCGGGGAGCCGATCGGGGCTTCCGGCCTGCGCCAGGTCTACGAGAACGTGGTGCAATTGCGCGGCCACGGCGGCGGCCGTCAGGTGCCCGGCGATCCCCGGACCGCCTACAGCCACGTCTACGGCGCGCCGGGCGTCTCTGCCGTCACGATACTGGAACGTTAGAGCCCATGGACATCGAACTCTCCCCGCAGGACGCCGCCTTCCGTGACGAGGTGCGCACGTTCCTTCGCGACCATTTGCCCGCCGAAGTGAAAGCCGGCGGTGCGGCAACGCCTTCGGTCTTTGTCGAGCCCGAGATCGGTCAGGTCTGGAACGCTGTCCTGCACGAGAAGGGCTGGCTGGGCTATCAGTGGCCCGCGGCCCATGGCGGCACCGGCTGGACGCCGCTGCAGCGATACCTGTTCGAGAAGGAGTGCGCGCTGGCCGGTGCTCCGAACCTGACGGTGCTGGGCCTCAAGCTGCTGGCTCCGGTGATCTACAACTTCGGAACCGAGCAGCAGAAGAACCACTACCTGCCGCGCATCCTCAGTGGCGAGGACTACTGGTGCCAGGGCTTCTCCGAACCGGGTTCCGGATCGGACCTCGCCAGCCTCAAAACCCGCGCGGTGCGCGAAGGCGACCACTACGTCGTCAATGGATCGAAGATCTGGACCACGCACGCCCATCACGCGACGGGCATGTTCACGCTGGTGCGCACGAACACCGAAGTGAAGAAGCAGGCCGGCATCTCGTTCCTGCTGATCGATCTAGAGAGCCCCGGCGTCTCGGTCCGCCCGATCCTGACTTCGGCGGGCGATCACGAGGTCAATCAGGTCTTCCTCGAAGACGTCATCGTTCCGGTGGAGAACCTCGTCGGCGAAGAAGGGCAGGGCTGGACCATCGCCAAGTTCCTGCTGGAAAACGAGCGTGGCGGATCGTGCCATGCGCCCAAGCTGAGCTACGATCTCGACCAGATCGAGGAAGCCGCAACGCAGGAAAGCGATGGTCGCGGTGGCAAGCTGTCCGATCAGATCGACTGGAAGCGCCGGGTCGCGTTGACCCGGTTGTCGGTCAACGCGCTGGAGATGATCGAGATGAAGATCGTTTCCGAGGTCGCCAAGGGCCGAGCGCCGGGACCGCAAACCTCGCTCACCAAGCTGCTGGCGTCCAACCTGCGGCAGGAGATCGATCTGCTGGCGGTGGACCTCTATGGCCCTGCCGGACTCCAACTGGAAACCGCGCGCCCGCTCTATGGCGACAATGCACCCTCGCCGGTGCATTCGAAGGGCGCGCAAGTCGCTTCGGCGCGCTATCTCAACAGCAGGGCGTGGACGATCTTTGGTGGCACCAACGAAGTCCAGAGCACCATAATAGCCAAGTCGGTGCTGGGCCTTTGAGGGGCCCTCACAATAACGATGGGCGCGATAACGAGAGGAATGCCCGATGCAGCTGAACCGCGAAGCGCTCACCCGCGCTTACCGGCAGATGAAGCTGATCCGCGAATTCGAGGAACGGCTCCACGAGGAGATCCAGACCGGTGAGATCGCCGGCTTCACGCACCTCTACTGCGGTCAGGAAGCCGTCGCCGTGGGCGTCTGCGAGCATCTGACCGACCGGGACAAGATCGTCTCCACCCATCGCGGCCACGGCCACTGCCTGGCCAAGGGCTGCGATGTCGAGGGCATGATGAAGGAGATCTGGGGCAGCCAGGACGGCCTGTGCAACGGCAAGGGCGGATCGATGCACATCGCCGACATCGATAAGGGCATGCTGGGCGCCAACGGCATCGTCGGCGCGGGCGCTCCCATCGCGGTGGGCGCGGCGATCTCCAACAAGATCGATGGGCCTGACGCAGAGGGCAAGCTGGCGGTCGCCATCGCGTTCTCGGGCGACGGGGCGTGCAACCAGGGCACCACCTTCGAGGCAATGAACCTGGCGGTGGTCACCAAGGCCCCGGCGATCTTCGTGTTCGAGAACAACCATTATTCCGAGCACACCGGCGTCGACTACGCGGTGGGCACCACCCGCGACATCGCCAGCCGCGCCGAGGCCTTCGGCATGAAGGTCTGGCGCGCGGACGGCACCGACTTCTTCGCGGTCTACGATACTTTCCGCGAGGTGCTGGAATACGTTCGCGTGCCCGGCAATGGCCCGGCGGCAGTCGAGTTCGATACCGAGCGCTTCTTCGGCCACTTCGAAGGCGATCCGCAGCGCTATCGCGGCGAGGGCGAGCTTGATCGCCTGCGCGCCGAGCGGGACTGCATCAAGATCTTCCGCGCCAAAGTGGGCGGTGCCGCGCTGCTCGACGAGGCCGATCTCGATGTCCTCGACGCCGATGCGTTGCAGCAGATCGAGAACGCGGTTGCCGCCTCTCGCGCCGCGGCGCGTCCGAGCCCTGAGAACGTGCTCGACAACGTCTACATCAGCTACTGATCGCAGGACCGAAACACATGGCAAAGATGATGTATCGCGATGCGATCCGGAACACGATCTTCCAGGAGATGCAGCGCGACGAGCGCGTGGTGGTTCTGGGCGAGGACGTCGCCGGTGGCATGGGCACGGCGGGTGGTCCCGAGGCGATCGGCGGCATCTGGTCGACTTCGGTGGGTTTCTACGATGCTTTCGGGCCCGACCGGGTGATCGACACTCCGATCAGCGAAAGCGCGATCATGGGTGCGGCGGGGGGCCTTGCGCTGGCCGGCAAGCGCCCGGTGGCCGAGATCATGTTCGCCGACTTCATCGGTGTGTGCATGGACCAGCTGTGGAACCAGATCGCCAAGTTCCGCTACATGTTCGGCGGCAAGTCGATCTGCCCGGCGGTGATCCGCATGCCCTGCGGCGCAGGCTACAACGCGGCCGCGCAGCACAGCCAGATGATCAGCCAGTTCGTCACCAACATGCCGGGCATCAAGGTGGTCATGCCGGCGACCCCCGCCGATGCCTGCGGCTTGCTGCGCCAGGCGATCCGCGATGACGATCCGGTGGTCTTCCTGGAGCACAAGTTCCTCTACGCGATGAGCGGCGAGGTGCCCGACGATCCGGACTTCGTGATCCCCTTCGGCCATGCTCGCCTTGCGCGGGCCGGGCAGGACGCCACCATCGTCGCGTCGGGCATGATGGTCAGCTATGCCGAAACCGCTGCCGACGACCTGGCGCAGGACGGCATTGGTTGCGACGTGATCGACTTGCGCACCACGTCCCCCCTGGACGAGGAGGCAATCCTGGACTCGGTCGAAGTCACCGGGCGGCTGGTCGTGGTCGACGAAGCGCCACCGCGCTGCTCGCTGGCAACCGACATCTCCGCGTTGGTGGCGCAGAAGGCATTCGCCAGCCTCAAGGCTCCGATCGAGATGGTGACGCCGCCGCACACGCCGGTGCCGTTCGCCCGCGAGCTTGAGAGCGCCTACTTGCCCAGCCCCGCCAAGATCGCGGCAGCTGTGCGCAAGTCGCTGGAATACCGGTGAGGAGGCCGCTGTCATGAGCCGCATCCGCGCATTCACCATGCCCAAGTGGGGCATCGAGATGACCGAAGGAACCATCGCCGACTGGACGGTGAAGGAAGGCGACAGCTTCAAGCGCGGCCAGACCCTGTGCCTGATCGAGACCGCCAAGATCACCAACGAAGTCGATGCCGAGTACGACGCCACCGTGCGCCGCATCATCGTGCCCGGCGGCAGCGAGGCCGAGCCGGTCGGTGCACTGCTCGCGGTGTTCGATGAGGGCGACCACTCGGACGCCGAGATCGACGCCTTCGTGGCCTCCTTCAAGCCCGCCGAGGGTGGCCTGGCCAAGGGAGCCGCCAGCGCCAAGGCGGCGGCGCAGGAAGACGCTGAGAGCGCGCCGGCGCCGATGCCCGAGAAGCCGCGCACGAGGATCGAGACCAACCGCCCGATCAGCCCCGAGGCCCTGCGTCTGGCCGAAGAGGAAGGCGTCGATATCGCGGTGATCGAGGGATCAGGCCGGCAAGGCCGCATCACCCATCAGGACGTGATCAAGGCGCTGCGTGGTCCTGCGAACAGCGCGAACAAGGGTGTGCTGGCGCTGGATGTGGAGGACTTCAAAGTCTTTGCCTCGCCGCTGGCTCGTCGTCTGGCCTCGCTCCACGGCATCGCCTTGGGGGAATTGACCGGCACCGGTCCGCGCGGCCGCATTTCGAAGGCTGATGTGCTGGCGCTCGTCCCCAAGCCGAGCGTTGCGGCAGCAACCACGGCCTTCGTCGTGGGCGAGAACCGGCCCGAGATCGTGCCGTTCGATCGCGTCCGCAAGGTCGTCGCCCAGCGCCTCACCCAGGCCAAGCAGGAGCTTCCGCACTTCTACCTGCGCATGTCGGCCAGCGCCGATGCGCTGCTGGACATGCGCAAGACCGCCAATCTGGTGCTGGGCTGCAAGGCTTCGGTGAATGACTGGATCGTCAAGGCCAGCGCCATGGCGCTCGCCCGCCATCCGGACGTGAATGTGCAGGTGCATGGGGAACAGATCCATCGCTTCCCCCATGCCGACGTGTCCATCGCCGTGGCCAGTCCGAAGGGTCTGGTCACGCCGGTGGTGCGCCAGGCCAACCTGATGCGGATTGACCAGCTTGCGGCCGAAACCCGCCGCCTGATCGACAAGGCGCAAGGGAAGGGCCTGAGCATGACGGACATGGAGGGCGGCACGTTCTCCGTCTCCAACCTCGGCATGTTCGGGATCGAGAACTTCGACGCGATCATCAATCCGCCACAGGGCGCGATCCTGGCGGTGGGTGCGGCGCTTCGGCAGCCGGTCGAGACCGCTGCGGGCGGTGTCGCGTTCGAGACGCGCATCTCGTTCACGCTGTCTGTCGATCACCGCGCCATCGATGGTGCTGCCGGTGCGCAGTTCCTCCAGACCCTGAAGTCGCTGATCGAAGAGCCTGCGGGTCTCTTCGCCTAAGGAAACGCCATGACCAACGACGCTTCAGGCTCCCTCCGGCCCGGCCCGCTCAAGCGGCTGGGCGACGTGATCCAGCTCGCCTTCTTCCCCACCGACTTCGACGCCACCATGAAGTACTGGATCGAGACGGTCGGCGTCGGACCGTTCTTCGTGCTCAACGACGTCCGGCTCGACGAGATGAAGTACAAGGGCCAGCCCACCGACGCGGTCTTTACGATGGCGATCGGCTACTGGGGTGATATCCAGATCGAGCTGATCAAGACCGATAGCGATGCGCCTTCGCTCTATTCCGGCGAATACGCGGTGCGCGATCGCCTGCACCACGTCTGCGTCTTCGTGGAATCCATCGTCGAAGCGCGCGAGGCGTGCGCCGCCGTGGGGGCCGAGATCATCGTCGAGGGCAAGGTCGGGCCTGACGGCGCGGTGATCTACGTCGATCCGGGGCAGGGGCCCGGGCAGGTCATCGAGTACTTGCAACCGATGTCGGGCTCGGAAGGCCTGTTCCAGATGATGAAGGATGCTGCCCGGGACTGGGATGGCTCCGATCCGATCCGGGTGCTCCAGTAATGACCGAGATTTCCGCACATGCGGCTGCCATGGCGGCCAAGGTCGAGGCGTTCGTGCGCCAGACGATCGTCCCGTACGAGCGCGATCCGCGCCGCGACCATCACGGTGCCCCGACCGACGAACTTGTCATGGAGATGCGCGCGCTCGCTCGCGAGGCGGGCGTACTGACGCCGCACATCAATGCCGATGGCTCGCACCTCACCCAGCGCGAAACCGCTGCCGTGCTGATCAAGTCCGGCCTCTCGCCGCTGGGGCCGCTCGCCTGCAACACGATGGCGCCGGATGAGGGCAACATGTACCTCATCGGCCATGTCGGCTCGCCCGAACTGAAGGAGCGGTTCCTCGCGCCGCTGGTCGAAGGCCGGGCGCGCTCCGCCTTTTTCATGACGGAACCTGCCGAATGGGGCGGCGCCGGGTCCGATCCTTCGATGATGAAGACCACTTGCCGCAAGGACGGCAACCAGTGGGTCATCAACGGGCGCAAGACCTTCATCACCGGCGCGCAAGGGGCGATGGTCGGCATCGTCATGGCCGCATCCGACGAGGACGACACGCGCGGTGGCGCCTGCATGTTCCTGGTCGACTTGCCGGACGAGGCGATCCGCATCGACGAGGTGCCCAACACCATCGACACCTCGATGCCCGGCGGCCACGCCACCCTGACGATCGAGAACCTGCGCGTTCCCGCCACGCAGATGCTGGGCGAGCCGGGCGAAGGTTTCCGCTATGCCCAGGTTCGCCTGTCGCCGGCGCGCCTGTCGCACTGCATGCGCTGGCTGGGCGGCTGCATCCGCGCGCACGAAATCGCGGTGGACTATGCCTGCCGACGCGAAGCTTTTGGGAAGACGCTGATCGACCACGAGGGCGTCGGCTTCATGCTCGCCGAGAACCGCATCCTGATCCAGCAATGCGAGCTGATGATCGACTGGTGCGCGGGAGTGCTGGACAGCGGTTCGCTCGGCACGGTGGAAAGCTCGATGGCGAAGGTCTCGGTCAGCGAGGCGTTGATGAAGATCGCCGACAACTGCGTCCAGGTCATGGGTGGAACCGGAGTCACCGAGCGCACCATCGTCGAGCAGATGTTCCGCGAAATCCGCGCCTTCCGGATCTACGACGGCCCGACCGAGGTGCACAAGTGGTCGCTCGCCAAGAAGATCAAGCGCGAGTGGAAGCACGCGCAGGACGCCAAGGCGGGTTGACGCGATGAGCACCGATCTTGCGGCCGACAACTCCGGCACCGTCCCTGTCCGCGAAGGCTACGGCTTCGACGAAGCCGCTCTCGCGCGCTGGATGGCCGCGCATGTCGAGGGCTTCGCAGGGCCCATGCGGGTCGAGCAATTCAAGGGCGGACAGTCCAACCCGACCTATCGCCTTTCCACTCCATCTGCGAGCTACGTCCTCCGGCGCAAGCCTCCCGGTGTGCTGCTGCCGGGTGCCCATGCCGTCGACCGCGAGGCGCGGGTACAGATGGCGCTGGGAACCGCGGGCTTTCCCGTCGCGCGCATCCATGCCCTGTGCATGGACGAGGCGGTGATCGGCACCTGGTTCTACGTGATGGACATGGTCGAAGGTCGCATCTTTTGGGATGCGACCTTCCCCGGTGTGAGCCGCGAGGAGCGCCCCGCCTATTTCGACGCCATGAACGGAACCATGGCCGCGCTGCACCGGATCGATCCGGTCGCGGCTGGGCTGGAAGGCTTCGGCAAGCCGGGCAGCTACTTCGCACGCCAGATCGGCCGTTGGACGAAGCAGTACCAGTCCGACGAGCTGGCCGGCCGCAACCCAGACATGGACGCACTGGTCGAGGCCTTGCCGGCTTTGATCCCCGCCGAGGACGAGACGGCGGTGATCCATGGCGATTGCCGCTGCGACAACATGATCTTCCATCCCGCCGAGCCGCGGGTCCTGGCCGTGCTCGACTGGGAACTATCCACCCTCGGCAACCCGCTGGCGGATTTCACGTACCATGCCTTGATGTATCGCATGGATCCCAGCATCGTGCCGGGCCTGCAAGGAGCCGATCTGGAGGCGCTGGGCATCCCGAGCGAGCAGGACTACGTCACCAGCTACTGCAGGCGGACGGGACGGGCGGGTATTCCCGACTACGAGTTCTACGTGGCCTTCAACCTGTTCCGTCTCGCCGCGATCTTCCACGGCATCAAGGGGCGCGTGCTGCGCGGAAATGCCGCCAATGCGCAGGCCGCCAGTCGCGCGCAGAGCTTCCCTTTACTCGCGCGCATGGCCTTGGAAAGCCTCACAGGCCCCCGCTGATCTGCCCGTTAGAGTAGGACCTGTCGAGTTTCCCTGCTTGAGCGCGGCAGCGCGGGCCGCCTTTACAACAGGGCGGGCGCAAGGAGATCAGGCCAGTGGCCGCGCCCAAGGGCCTTCGCACCACACCGGCCGAGGAAGGCGAGCGTGATAGCGATCACGCGCCGCCGCCGTGCAAAGCGGTCTGACAATGGAACCGCGTCAGTAGGAGAACGAGAGCCCGCGCGCTACGCGATCGCGTTGGCGCAGCACCACGCTGTCGACGACCGAGGCTTTGGGCCAGCCGGCGTAGACTGCGTATTGCAGGACGAACTCGTCCAGTTCCTCGCCCGTGACATTGCCGCTCGCCATGGCGGCATGGATGTGTGAGTTCAGCGGCGTGTCGGGCGCCGTGTTCGCCACGCCGACCAGCGTGATCCATCGGCGGGCGCGTTCGTCCAGGCCTGGTCGGTTCCACATCTCGGCGAACACGAAGTTCGTGACGCCGCCCTTGGCGAAGGCCGTCCTGGGCTCGCCGGCGTCGAACACCATGACCTTGCGAAAGTTCTCGCGTCCCAGCAACCGTCGCTGGTTCGGATCCCATGGCTCGGCGCGGATCGGATCGAAGGCGGCAGCCGCCAGGTCCAGCTCCTCGGCAACGCGCGAAATCGATGCGTCGAGTGCCTCGCCGCAGGGCCAGCCAGTGTAGACCGCCAGGTGCAACGCCGCTTCGCGCAATTCGGAGAGCGATAGTTCATCGAGGGTGAGCGCACCGCGAACGTAGCCGTCCACGTGAGAAGTCGATCCGTTGCAACTCGCCGCCCCGCTGATCGCGATCAGGAAACGGGAGCGCAGGTCCAGGCCCGGACGCTCCCATATCTCCGCAAAGACATAGTCCCGCACCGATGCCTGCCAGACCGTGGCCGGGCTGGGCGCCGTACGAGCAAGAAGCCGCGACTGGTTGACCTCGCCACGTTGCATCCGTTCAGCTGCGCTTAGCATGTTCATTGCGGGTGACCTTTCATGTCTGATACGGGATCGAAGGCGGCATAAGACCGAGGGGCAGAAGCTCCGAGATAACGGAAGTGCCCACGATCCCTGCGAACAATGCCGGGGTGCGATCCCAAGGCTCCGGAGTGGTCATGGGCAGAGCAAGCCCGCAGGCCGGTAGCATGGCCTTTCATTCTCACACCAGGCGGCAAGTACAGTCACGCGCCGCACCTGGGACGACGCTTGGTCAGCGTCTTTGGGCGAGCAAGCGGCGCTGCAACTCGCCCTGCCGTTCGAACATCCATCCGGGGTATTCTCGCGCCAAGGCACTGGCATCGTCAAGCGCCGCAAGTTCTTCGGCGGTCAAGTCTATGTCGGCCGCCGCGAGGTTGTCCGCCAGCTGGTCCGGTCGCTTCGCGCCGACGATGACGCTCGTCACGGCGCGCTGGTGCAACAGCCAGGCAAGAGCGATGCGAGCGATCGAAACGCCGCGGCTCTCGGCTATCGGGCGTAGCGCCGCGATGACCGCATCGCCGCGTTGCGGCTCGACGGGCGGGAAGTCGAATTGTGTACGCCGGCCATCGGCAGGGTCGCCGGCGCTGTACTTGCCGGACAGGAAACCACCGGCCAGCGGGCTCCAGACCATCAGCCCGACTTCTTCGGACAAGAGCATGGGCGCGATCTCCCGCTCGAGCTCGCGGCCGACCAGAGTGTAGTAGGCCTGCAGCGAGGCGAAGCGGTGCAAGCCCAGGCGCTCCGAGATTCCGAGCGCCTTCGTGATCTGCCAGGCGGCCCAGTTCGACACGCCGATATAGCGCACGTGACCATGCTGGACCAAAGTATCGAGGGCGCGCAGCGTCTCCTCGATCGGCGTCACGGGATCGAAGCCGTGGATCTGGTAGAGGTCGATGTGGTCGAGTTGAAGGCGCTTCAGGCTGGCCTTGCAGGCATCGATCAGATGGTAGCGTGAAGCGCCGCGGGCGTTCGGACCCTCGCCGGTCGCACCGAAGCCTTTGCTGGCGACGACGATCTCGTCGCGCTTGAGGCCAAGGTTGCGGATGGCTTGGCCGGTGATTTCTTCGGAACGGCCGCCAGCATACACGTCGGCGGTGTCGATGAAGTTCACGCCGCCCTCTACCGCGGCACGGACGAGCGCGTCCGCCTCATCCTGGCCGAGCTGGCCGATCTTCGCCCACATATCCTCACCGCTGCCGCCGAACGTCATCGTGCCCAGGCAGATCTCCGACACGAACAGGCCGGTACGACCGAGTTTGTTATAGCGCATGGTTGGGAGGCCTTATGTGAGGGGGCAGATCAGGTACTTCAACGCCCAACCGGTGGCGTGGTTCAAGCTTGGGCGCCGGGCACGAACTGCTATGCCGTTTGCCTGCATACACGATCCTGGTGCGACGCGCAGTAGCGGCTGCCAGGAAGACTAGACTTAGTCCGACTAGACCCAGGATATATAATGCACTATCCAGCGGGAATGCAGATCACCGATAAGCCACTTAGCGGCAAGCGCGTTCTCGAACTCGGCACGATGATTGCCGCGCCGTTTGCGACACATATCCTTTCCCAGCTCGGAGCGGAGGTGATCAAGGTCGAACCTCCTGCGGGCGACACGACCCGGGCGCTGGTGCGCGGCGGACCTTCTGGAACAATCGTCGCCTACAGTCACTCCAAGAAGGCAATCTGCCTCGACCTGACGACGGGTGAGGGGAGGGAGGTCTTCCGTCGCCTGGCAGCGACCGCAGACATGGTGATCCACAATCTCGCTCCAGCGGCCGCGCGCAAGCTGGGCGTCACCGCGGACGATTGCATGGAGGTCAATCCCGGCATCGTTCACGTCCACATCAAGGGATACACCCACGGACCGCAGGCTGACGACCTCATGACCAACCCGATCGCAGAGGCGGCGACCGGGGCGATGGACGACCATCGGGTCAATGATCGCCCCACGCGATTCGGCCCTTCGTACCATGACCAGTTCGCAGGCACATATGCGGTCATCCGCGTGCTCTCGACGATGCTCAACCCTGCCGCGAGCGAAGCGGATCGCCGCATCGAGATCGGCCTCTACGAGACGGGCCTGCACCTTGCCGCGCGCGATCTTGCCGGCATGCAGCTGAAAACGCAGTTGCTCGGCCGGCTGGAGAAGGAGGGCGGCGGCGAGTTCTCGATGCCAGGATACGGCTCCTACCTAACTGCCGACCAGCGTTGGGTCTATTTGTTGATCCTGACCGATGCGCACTGGGCCAAGCTGACCAAGGCGCTCGATATGCCGGAGCACGGTGACCCGGCCTATGCCAAGTTGCGCGACCGCAAGAAGGATCGCGAGGTGGTCGAGGAGGCGGTCCGCAAGGCCGTGGCCAAGTATCAGTTCGCCGACGTGGAGCAGCGCCTGCGCGCCGCCGGCCTGGGCTTCAATGAAGTCATGCCGCTTGAGCGAGTGCTGGAAAAGCCGCAAGCGCGCCAGCCCGGCAAGCTGCGCGAACTCGAGTTTCGTGGCTTGCAATTCGAAGTTCCCGAATTTCCGGGCCAGACCGCCGTGGAACCGAACTTGCCTCCGCCCGAGATCGGCGAGCATACGCAAGCCTTGCTGGCCGAGCTCGGCTACGCGCCCGACGAGATCGATCAGCTGTTGGCAGGGGGGGCGGCCAAGGCCTATGAACCTGGTGACTTCGCCTGGGCGCCGGTCCGCCAGAAAGGATGATCGAACCGATGATGCAGTTTCGTACGAAGGAGGAGCAAGTCGCCGACTTCCTTCGCGAGGGCATCATCTCCGGCCGGATACCCCGCGGCGTCCGGCTCAAGCAGCAGGAAATCGCGACGATGCTCAAGACGAGCATCACGCCCGTGCGGGAGGCGTTGAAGTTGCTCGCCGCCGAGGGCTACGTACTGGTCGATAGCTATCGCGGAGCGACTGTCGCGCCCTTCGATATCGAGACCTCCACGGAAGTCCTCAACCTGCGAATCCTGCTGGAAACGCAACTCGTGCGCGGGGCTACGGAGCGGGTCACGGTCGCCGACATTGCCGAACTCAAGATCCTGGCGTCGGAGTTCGGCACGGCGTTCGACCAGGGTGAAAACGAAACCGCGCGAGCCGCGAACTATCGCTTCCACCATCGCATGTTCGAGATCGCGCAGATGCCGCAGACGCTGCATTTCGTGCAGATCCTCTGGGCGCGCTATCCGTTCGACTTGATCAATCGCCTGAAAGGCCGCGTCGGACGCGCGTCCGACGAGCACGACGAACTGCTCGCCGCGCTGATTGCGGGGGACGCCGCCGCAGCGATGCTGGCGACGCGCCAGCACATCGAGGCGGGTTTCGACGAATTGCGCGCATCGCTCAACGCCAATGTAACCGATCCAGAGAGACACGCCTGATGAAGCCGACGCTTTTCCTCGTCATGGACATGATGAACGACCTCGTCGCTGAGGACGGCTTCAACGCCAAGACCTACGGCGTTCAGGTCAAGGAGCGCGGTGTCCTCGAGAACACGCGAGCTGCGATCGCGGCGGCACGCGCGGCGGGGGCTCTTGTGGGCTACGTGCGGGTCGGTTTTTCGAGCGATTACCGGGAGGCGCCCGAAGCGTCCCCGATCTTCTCGGGTGCCCGCAAGAACGGGATTTTCCAGCTCGGAACCTGGGGGACACAGGTGCACGATTCGATTGCGCCGGAGCCGCAGGATTTCGACATCGTGAAGCACCGCGTCAGCCCCTTCTATTCGACTTCGCTGGAAGCCATCTTACGGGCTCACAAGATCAGCCGCATCGTCATGTGCGGCGTTTCCACAAACGGCGTGGTGCATTCCGGTGCTCGCGAGGCTCACGATCGCGACTACGAAGTCGTGGTGCTGGAAGATTGCTGCGCAGGCGTGACGCCCGACGAGCACAACCACGCCGTGGCGTGCATGGGGCGCTTCGGTCAGATTGTGGAAAGCCGGGCTTTCCGCTGGGACGAGGGCGACACGACCTCGCCAGCCTGATCACTCCACCATCCGCGTCCTGCGGATGGGAGATCCAGCCACATATCCGCAAGCCAGCAACAAGGTGCCTTGGAGCGCCTCGACATGCATTGCCCGGCTTCACCTCGAACTCCCCTCACGCTTTCCGCGGAGGTTCGCACGCGCCCGGCATTGTCGGGCTCACCTTTCCATTCATGCTACGCCTTGACGCCGATGGATAATGCACTATCCATCGGCCGGCATTCAGGGCGCGCAGCATCGTAGCGCCTCAACAGGAGCTATTGATGGCAGGCGATCTGAAAGAAGGCGAAGTCGGCGGAGCCCCCGCGGAGGGCAAGATCACGCCCGAGGCGATCAAGGCGGCCGAGAACATGATCGGCATGCAGCTGCGGCCCGAAGGGCCCTATCTGCAGGACGCCACCGAGGACACGATCCGCAACTTCTGCAACGGCATCGGCGACCTCAACCCGCTGTACCGCGATCTCGAAGTCGGTCGCCTGACGCGTCATGGTTCGATGATCGCTCACCCCAACTTCCCCATGGCGTTCGGCTGGGTCGGCCGCACGCGGTGGGGGCTGCCCGGTGTGCATGGTTTCTACGCCGGCAACGATTGGGAGATTTTCCGCCAGATCCGCCCGGGCGACCGCATCACCGCGATCGAACGCGTGGTCGGCGTCGACGTCAAGGAAAGCCAGTTCTCCGGCACGCTCGTCCTCCAGTACGTCGAGGCGAGCTACTTCAACCAGCGCGGCGAGCTGGTCAGCCGAGCACTGGGCACCTGCACGCGTCACGAGCGCAAGGCTGCGCGCGAGGCCGGCAAGTACGACGACATTAAGCAGTCGGAGTACACGCCGGAAGAATTCGAGCACATCGACCAGGCGATCCTGGACGAAGAGAAGAACATTCGCGGCGGCAACGTACGCTACTGGGAAGAAGTCCAGGAGGGTGAGCAGCTGCCCGAGATCGTGCGCGGTCCCTTGAGCCTGATGGACACGATGGGCTTCCTCGTGGGCTGCGGCCGTGGCCATACCCATGGCGTGATCTTCAAGAACGCCGTGAAGCATCCGGGACACTTCTTCCGCAACCCCGAGGCGGGCGGCGGGATCGAGTACACCGGCATCGGCCATCACCGCGAATCGACCGCCAAGGAAGTCGGCGTGCCCGGCGTCTACGACTACGGTCCGCAGCGTTCGGCCTGGATGGCCAGCCTCGTCACCAATTGGATGGGCGACGCCGGCTTCCTCAAGCGCATCCGCACCCGCATGAGCCGCTTCAACACCATGGGCGACTGCACCTGGGCCCGCGGCACCGTGACCCGCAAGTACATGAAGGACGGCTACGCCCTGGTCGATATCGAGATCAAGGGCGAGAACCAGCGCGGCGAGCTGACTACTCCGGGCCTCGCCACGGTGGTGCTGCCCTCGCTCGATCCGAACACGAAGGTCTTCGTCGACGGTTCGGGTCTCGATCTGGAACTTCCGGTCGTTCGGTAACTCACGGCGCGGCCCTGGCTTCCCGCGAGTTTGCTCGACGGGGTGGCAGGGCCGCGCAACGCCATGGTACCGTGGATGGATAGAACGGCATGCGCCGCATTGTCCATCCACGGAGCCGTGCCGATCCATTTCTATTGAGCTGCGCACGTGCCGCGTCTCGAAGAAGCCACTGGAAGACACGCTCGATGACCGCGCCGCTTTCCGATCTGTCCATCGTGGTTCGCGCAAGCGGTGTTGCCGCCGCCTATGCGGCGCGGCTGCTCGGCACGATGGGTGGCAAGGTCCTGCTCGCCGAACCGGAGGGCGGCACGCCATTGCGGCGCGAGCCACCATTCCTGCCGTGCGAAGATGGCCAGGCAGGCGCGACAAGCGCACTCTTCGCATATCTCGCAGCCGGAATGGACAGCGAGGTGGTGGCCGATGCAGCGCGGCTGTCGCAGCTGCTGACGGATGCCGACGTTTTCATCGATGATACGCCGGTCGCGGAACGTGAGCGGCTCGGCCTGGACGAAGCGGCGATCGCTGGCCGCTATCCGCAACTCATCCATGTCTCGGTGCTGCCGTTCGGCGCCTCCGGCCCCAAGTGCGGGTGGAAAGGTGAGGATGTCGTCATCCAGCATGCCGGTGGCGAGGGTAACCTGCTGCCGAACGGGTTGGCGGTCGAGATGTTTCCGGATCGCGCGCCGCTCAAGATCGCCGGTCATTTCGGTGCGATGCAGGGCGGCATCGCCGCGGCTCTCGGCGCGTTGGCGGCCCTGTGGGATCGCCCGGCGCGCGGCGGCCAGTTCGTCGATATATCATGCCAGGACGCCAACCTTGCAGTCGGCGCGTTCGCGATACAGCGGCTGGGTGACGGCTCGATCGAGCACCGTGTCGAGCGAAGCTTTCGCTACGGCGGCGTGATCCCCTGCGAAGACGGCTACCTTGAACTGCTGACGCTGGAGCAGCGCCAGTGGGATGGACTGGTCAAGCTTCTCGGCAATCCGGCGTGGGCGCTCGATCCTGCCTTGGCGGACTCGCTTGAGCGTAGCCGGCGTGGCCCCGAGATCAACGAACACATCCGCGCGTGGGCTGCCGTTCGCAAGGTGGACGACATCGTGAGCGCCGGACAGACCCTCGGAGTTCCCTTGGCGCGCTACAAGACGCCGGCGCAGATCCTGGCCGATCCGCAAGAGCGGCATCGCGGCGTGTTCCAGAAGCTTCCTGTCGGCGATGCGGGCGAGCTCGACGTGCTTGTCTCGCCATTCCACTTCGATGCCGCGCCTCTCACGTTGGCCGGCGGACCCCCGCCGCTCAAGGACATGCCGGTTCTCGCACGGGCGAAAGGCTGAACGCATGGCAAAACCTCTCGCCGGCATCCGCATCGCCGACTTTACGGTCCACAACGCCGGGCCGTTCTGCACCAACTTGCTGTCCCAGCTCGGCGCCGAGGTCATCAAGATCGAGAGCGCGATGCGACCGGACGCATTCCGCAAGCCGCATCCGGTCTACGGTCGCATGGGTCCGGCGACGTTCGATCAAGTGGCTTCGACCAAGCTGTCGGTCCGCATCAACCTCAAGAAGTCGGACGGCATTGCTCTGGCCAAGCGCATCGTCGGCGTCAGCGACATCGCGGCAGAGAGTTTTCGCCCGGGCGTGATGGATCGGCTTGGTCTTGGGTACGAGGCGCTCAAGTCCGTCAAGGACGACATCGTCATGCTCTCCGTTTCCTCCTCCGGCCAGAGTGGTCCGGATTCGCACTTCGCCGGTTACGCGCCGCTGTTCGGCGCCTGGGGTGGCCTGGGCGAGCTGACGGGATACGAGGACGGGCCGCCGGTCGAGATCCGGCATGTCATGGACCACACGGTCGGCATGCATGCCGCGACGGCTGTCATGGCCGCACTCCATCGACGCCGTGCGACGGGGAAAGGCAGCCATGTCGATGTCGCCGCTCGCGAAGTGGCGGCCGCGCTCGTGGGCGACATGATGTTGCTCGCCGCTGCGGGCGGATCGCCGGCACGGCGGGGCAACGCACACCCGCGGATGGCGCCGCACGGGGTCTACCCGGCGCAGGGCGAGGATCGCTGGCTGGCGCTTGCGGTGACCAGCGACGCGGAGTGGAGCGCCCTGGCCGATCTCATGGGGCGCAGCGAGCTTGCAAGCGACGCACGCTTCTCCAAGGAAGCAGACCGTCAGGAAAACCGTTTTGCTATAGATGCGATCGTCTCGGAGTGGACGGCGGGCAAGGATGCCGGCGAGGCAGCGGCGCAGCTGCAGCAGGCGGGCATCGGCGCGCATGCGTCGTGGACGACGCCGGAGATCGCCAGCGACGATCACTTGCGCATGCGCCGTGCCATCGTCGAGGTCGCAGAACCCGATGGCAAGCTGCGTGCGGCAGTCGGCGTGCCGATGCGTCTGTCCAAGGGCTCCGAAATCGGCATCGACCGTGGCACGCCCAAGCTCGGCGAGCATGAGGACCATGTTTACGGCGAACTCCTCGGCATGGGGCGGGACGAGCGGCGCGCGCTTGAAGATGCGGAAGTGATCTATTGAAACGCGGCGGCGCGAGCCGTCCGCGAGGGAGAGAGACGTGGCAGACGAGACTGCAGCACCGGTCCTGGGCTTCATCGGCCTGGGTGTCATGGGGAGCGGGATGTGCGCGAACGCAGTGAGAAAGCATGCTGCGCCGCTCTACGCGTTCGATATGAACCCGGACGCGTTGGCCGCGCAAGTCGCCAACGGAGCCGTTGCGGCCGCATCGGTCGGCGAAGTGGCGAAGGGGGCGCAGGTCATCTTTCTCTCGCTTCCTGGCGGCAAGCAGGTTCACGCGGTCAGCCAAGAGATTGCCGAACACGCAGCCCCCGGCACCATCGTGGTGGACCTTTCCACCACCAGTGTCGCGGAAGCGCGTGAGGTCGCAGGCTTGCTCCTGGATCGCGGTCTGGCCTTTGCCGATGCGCCGGTGGCGCGCACCCGCCAGGCCGCCATCGACGGCACGCTCTCGATCATGGTCGGTGCCAGCGAGGACCTGTTCGCCCGGATCAAGCCGCTGCTGGGCTACATGGGCTCTGACGTGACCCTTTGCGGGGAGGTCGGCTGCGGGCAGGTCGTCAAGCTGATCAACAACACGCTCCTGTTCGAACAAGTAGCCGCGATCGCCGAACTGATGGTCGTTGCCGAGCGGGCAGGTGTCGCGCCGGACAAGCTGATCGAGGCGGTAGGGCTGGGCTCCGGCAACTCCTTCGCGCTGCAGACGCATGCGAAGAAGGCGATGGCGCCTCGCGATTTCCCGGCCAAGGCGTTCCCGATGGCCTACGCGGTGAAGGACATCGGCTACACCATCGAACTCGCCGAGCAGATGGGCGTCGAGCCGCGCCTGCCGCGCCTGGTGACCGAGTACTACCAGGCCGCCATCGACCAGGGGATCGGTGAGAAGTACTTCCCAGCCATCATCGAGGTGGTCGACCGCAAATAGCGGCGGCCCACGGGAGAGCACCATGGAACGGCGAAAGCTCGAACACCGCATCGTCACCGACGGACTGATCTTTCCCGAAGGTCCGATCGCCATGCCTGACGGCTCGGTCCTGGTTGTCGAGATCAAGGGCGGTCGCCTCATCCGGGTGCTGCCCGATGGCCGCAAGGAGGTCGTCGCGCATCTTGGCGGCGGTCCGAACGGCGCGGCGATCGGGCCTGACGGGGCCTGCTATGTCGCGCAGAACGGCGGTTTCCACTGGCTCAAGGAAGATATCTTCGGGGTTCGTGGGTACGATCGCCCCCACGGTCGCGCGCACGACTACATCGGCGGCTCGATCCAGCGCGTCGATCTGGCCACTGGCGAGGTGACGACGCTCTACACGCATTGCGGCGATGTGCCGATCAACGGTCCGAACGACATCACCTTCGATGCGAACGGCGACATGTGGTTCACCGATCACGGCAAGACCTATGATCGCAAGATGGACAGCGGCGTCGTCTATCATGCGGCGGCCGACGGTAGCTCCATCCGCGAGGCCGTGTTCCCGCTGCTGACACCGAACGGCATTGCGCTCTCGCCCGACGAGAAGACGCTCTACGTGTCCGAGACTGAGACCGGGCGGCTCTGGCATTGGCCCGTCACCGGCAGGGGAGAGGTCGCCAAGAAGGCCTGGCCCTCACCGAACGGTGGCGAACTGCTGGGGCAAGCCACGGGCTACCAGCGCTTCGACTCCATGGCCCTAGAGGCCAGTGGCAACATCTGCGTCGGAACGCTTGTCACTGGCGGCATCACCGTATTCTCTCCGCAAGGCGAAAAGCTGGAATACTGGGAAGGGCCAGAGCCTTACTGCACCAACATCTGCTTTGGCGGTGCGGACCTGAGGACGGCGTACATCACCGTATCCGGCCATGGTTTGCTGATCGCGGTGGACTGGCCTCGCCCGGGCCTACCCTTGCCACACCAGCGATGAGCACAACGCCCCACCCCATGCGTGACAAGCGCCGCGTGCTCTTCGCGGCGCTCATGGGCACGGCCGTCGAATTCTACGACTTCTTCATCTACGGCACCGCAGCCGCGCTGGTCTTCGGACCCGTGTTCTTCCCGGCAGAGTCCCAGGCCGCCCAGACGCTGCTCGCCTTCGCCAGTTTCGGCATCGCGTTTCTCGCCCGGCCGATCGGCGCGGCGTTCTTCGGCCACTTCGGCGATCGTATCGGACGCAAGTCCACGCTCGTCGCCTCGCTGCTCACCATGGGCGTATCGACGTTCGCCATCGCCTTGCTGCCGACATACGCCACAGCCGGATGGATCGCGCCGGCACTCCTTTGCCTGATGCGGTTCGGCCAGGGCTTCGGCCTTGGTGGCGAGTGGGGCGGGGCGGCACTGCTTACCGCCGAGCATGCTCCTAAAGGGTGGGAGAGCCGCTTCGTCTCTATCATGCAGCTCGGCTCGCCCATCGGCTTCTTGGCCGCCAACGGCGTGTTCCTGCTGCTCGGCCTGTTGCTGAGCGAGGAGCAGTTCATGGCTTGGGGCTGGCGCATTCCCTTCCTGGCCAGTGCGCTGCTGGTGGCCATCGGCCTGTACGTACGGCTCAAGATCGAGGAGACGCCGCAGTTCCAGGCTGCGGTCGAGCGGGAGAACGTCGTGCGCGTGCCGTTCGTCGATGTCGTCTCGCGCCACGGCCTGCATCTGATAGCGGGCGCTGCCGGCGTCGTGTCGACCTTTGCCGTGTTCTACATCGCTACCTCCTTCGCGCTTGCACTGGCGGTCGGCGAACTGGGGTACGATCGCCAGTCGATCCTGATGGTGCAGATGGTGGCGAACGGCTTCTACGTCGCCGGTATCCTGATGGCCGGACGACTTGCGGACGGCATCGGACCGGCGCGCGTGCTCGCGGGAGGGGCGATCGCGACCGCAATCGTGGGATTGATCTTCGAGGCGGGGATGCGATCGGGATCGCTGCTGCTGCTGGGTGCGACGCTGTGCGCGGCCATGCTGGTGCTCGGCTTCAACAATGGGCCGCTGGGAAGCTGGCTGGCGAGCCTGTTCCCGGTGCGCTTGCGCTACACCGGAGTTTCGCTCGCCTTCAACGCGGGCGGCATCCTGGGGGGCGCGGTCGTGCCGTTCGTGGCGCAGCTGCTGGTCGTCCAGGGGCTGTCCCGCAATACCGGAGTGCTGTTGTTTCTCGCCGGCCTCGCCACTTTGGCCGGAACCGCCTTCGCGCGCCCGGCGCGGATCATTGATATGGAAAAGGGAAGAGTTGATTGAGCGACTTCGATGATTGGGTAGGCCGCAGCCAGGCCTCCACCGACACGCTGGACTGTGCCCGCAGCAACGCCTTGAGCGTCGCGTTGGGTGGCGAGGGAGCGCTGAAAGCCGGCGATCCTCTGCCGCTGCTGCATCATTGGCTCTACTTCTGGGACGTGAAGCCGCCCGCCGGCCTTGGTCAGGACGGTCACCCGGCAAAAGGCGGCTTTCTGCCGCCGGTGCCGTTGCCCCGTCGCATGTGGGCAGGTGGACGCCTGACGTTCCACAAGCCGCTGCTGCTGGGCGCCCAGGTGACGAAGACTTCGACGATCCTGTCGGTCAACGAGAAGACGGGCCGCACCGGAACGCTGGTCTTCGTCACCGTGCGCCACGAGCTTGATGCAGGCGAGGGCGTGGCGATCACTGAAGAGCAGGATCTGGTCTATCGCGAGCCGGCAAGTGCCAGCTTGCCGCTGCCCGTCGCGGCGTCGGCGCCGCAAACCGACTGGCTCGAGCAGGTCGACCCCGATCCGGTGCTGCTGTTCCGTTACTCCGCTCTGACCATGAACGGCCACCGCATCCACTACGACCGGCCTTATGCGATCGAGGAAGAGGCTTATCCTGGGCTCGTCGTTCATGGGCCGCTACAAGCCACGCTGCTGATTGCCCTCGCGGAGCGGAACCTCGATGCGCCGATCACGGGCTTCAGCTTCCGTGGGCAACAGCCGGCCTTCGATGGCGTGCCGCTGCACGTTTGCGGTGGGCCGAGCGAAGGCGGCGCAGAGGTCTGGACCCAGCAGGGCGAGGCGAAAAACATGGTGGCGACGGTCAGCACGGCGTCTGCCGCATGACCACGGTGCCTCGCAGCCTGCTCTTCACGCCCGGCTCGCGACCGGATCGCTTCGCGAAGGCTGGCGCGACTGCGGCCGAAGGCTTGATCCTGGATCTGGAGGACGCCGTTGCGCCAGCAGACAAGGACAGCGCTCGCCGGCATGTCGCCGAGTTCCTCTCCGATCGCGGTGCGGTGCGCCAGCAGGTGACGGTGCGGATCAATCCGCTTTCGACAGTGGCCGGACTGCTCGACCTCGCGATGATTGCCGGACTGTCGAGCGGCCCGGAGTTCATCCTCTTGCCCAAGGCGGAGAGCGCCGAGCAGGTCCGGCTCATGTCGGAGGTCCTGGCGGAAGGCGGATCGCAGGCTCGCGCGGGCGCCTTGGTCGAGAGCGCGCGTGGGATCGCTCAGGCGGCCGATCTTGCCCGATCGCACGAACGCCTTGCCTTCCTCATGTTCGGCGCCGCCGACTACGCGGCGGACCTGGGCCAGGATGTGTCCGTGTTCCGCCCCGACTATGCGCGTGCCGTAATCGTCAACGCCGCCGCGGCAGGTGCGATCGTGGCGATCGATTCACCCTTCTTCGCCATCGACCGCCCCGATCTGCTTGGCGAAGACTGCGCGGCCGGGCGTGCTCTGGGCTTCCACGGCAAAGCCGCGATCCACCCGGCTCAGATCGCGACGATCAACACGAACTATTCGCCAAGCGACGACGAGCGTGTCCGCGCCCGGCGCATCCTGGAAGCGGCGCCCGACGGCGTCGGCGTGCTCGACGGCAAGATGATCGACATCGCGATGGTGCGTTGGGCTGAGCGCGTCCTCTAGGCGACGCCGGATCTTGTAAATCAATGGACCCTGCGGGGTTCTCGGAGACGAAGATGACCGCCAACTACCAACTGTTCATCGATGGCGCTTGGCGCGATGCGGCCGACGGTGCCACGATGGATGCCACCAATCCGTACAACCAGGAGGTTCACGGGCACATCCCGGTCGCGACCGAGCAGGACGTCGAGGACGCGATCGACGCCGCTCGCCGCGCGTTCGATACCGTATGGCGCAAGACCTCGCCGGGCGAGCGCTCCAAGCTGCTAAACAAGGCGGCCGACCTGATCGATGCCGACGCCGACCGCCTGGCCCTGCTCGAGACGACCGACAACGGCAAGGTCATCCGCGAAACCCATAATCAGATGGGCTACGCCGCGCGCATATTCCGCTACTATGCGGCCTGGGCCGACAAGATGCACGGCGATGTGGTGCCCCTGGATCAGAAGGACACGCTGGATCTGACCATCCGCGTGCCGTTCGGCGTGGTAGCCTGCGTGACGGCGTGGAATTCGCCCGTCGCGATCCTGACCAACACGCTGCCCGCGGCCCTTGCTGCCGGGAACTGCGTGATCCTCAAGCCCAGCGAGCACGCGTCGAGCACGACGATCGAGATCGTGAAGATCTGCGAGGCGGCGGGATTCCCCGCAGGCGTCGTGCAAGTGGTCACCGGAGCCGCCGACGTGGGCCGCTGGCTTACGTCGAGCCGGAAGGTCGACAAGATCAGCTTCACCGGAAGCCCCGGCGTCGGGCGTACGATCGCGCAAGTCGCCGGCGGCAACCTCAAGCCGGTCACGATGGAGCTTGGCGGCAAGTCGCCCAACATCGTGTTCGATGACGCCGATTTCGATCGGGCGCTGATCGGTGCGCTCGCCGGGATATTCGGTGCCACCGGCCAGACCTGCATCGCCGGATCGCGCCTGCTGGTGCAGCGGGGGATCTACGAGCGCATGGTAGAGGGACTGGCGAAGCGCGCCGCGATGATCCGGATGGGGGACCCACGCCTGCCCGAAACCGAGATGGGCACTGCCGCCAATGCGCCGCAGTTCGACAAGATCCTGTCCTTTATCGATGCGGCCAGGAACGATGGCGCCCGGCTGGTGGCCGGCGGCAAGCGCGCGGAAGGGGCCGCATTGGAGAAGGGCTTCTTCATCGAGCCGACGATCTTCGCGGACGTGCGCAACGACATGAAGGTCGCGGCCGAAGAGATCTTCGGCCCGGTTCTCTCGATCATTCCTTTCGACGAGGAAGAGGAGGCCGTGCAGATCGCCAACGACACGCCTTATGGCCTCGCCAGCGGTGTCTGGTCGGAAAGTATCACGCGTTGCATGCGGATGATGCGTGCGATCGACAGCGGTGTCGTCTGGGTCAACACCTACCGTGTCGCGGCACCGCAAGCACCGTTTGGCGGGATGAAGGATTCAGGCTTCGGCCGGGTCCGCGGCGAGGCTGGCATTCTCGAATTCACGCAGACGAAGACCGTCTTCATCGACTTCTCGAACGATAAGCGTGATCCGTTCTCGATGAAATTCTGATCAGAACGCAGTCGGAATGTGGCCTCCTTGATCTGGTTGCGCGCGCCTCACAGACATTAATGAGGAGTAAGGTCCGGGATGCGCAGATTTTAGTTGTGTTCCATGAAAAAACACACTTAGACAGTGTTGTGGCTTAAGCGCTGCCTGATCGAATCAAGCGTAAGTGTGGTCGGCTGGTTGGCTGCGATGCCAGGCTCGTGGTCGTTTTTCCCGGCATGCAGAAGGTTCGCACAAGAGAGTGTCGGTTGTCGGATTCTGAGGAGGAGCCGATGCAACTTGGACGCCGACGTACGCCCGATCAGAACAAATAACGAAAGCGGGCGAGAACGCCTGTCGAATGGGGAGATAGTTAGTGATCGATTGGCATCGTCGTAGTGTTTGGTTTGCTTCCACGGGGCTGGCCGTCGTCCTTCATGGCGCGCCTGCGTACGCGCAGGATACCGGAGGCGATGGGGGGCTCCAGGAAATCGTCGTAACGGCGCAAAAGCGCGAACAGAGCCTGCAGGATGTGCCGATCGCGGTCACTGCGGTTACCCAGGATAGCCTTCAGGCGAACAGGATCTTCTCCGTCAACGACTTGTCGTCGATTGCTCCGGGCGTCACGGTCAAGCCTTCGCCGGGCGGAAGCTCGGTGCCGGTCTTCACGATCCGTGGGCAGAGCAGCTTCGGTGTCGTTCCGGGATCCGACAAGCAGGTCTCGATCTACATCGACGGTGTGTACGTAAGCAGCCCACGCGGATCGATTTTCGAACTTCCCGACATCCAGCGACTTGAAGTCCTGCGCGGGCCGCAAGGAACACTGTTCGGCCGTAATGCGACGGCCGGGGCGATCAGCGTCACCACCCGCGATCCTACCGGCGACCCGCATATCAAGGCAGAAGCCAGCCTGGGCAATCGCAACGCCTACCGGTACCGGGTAACTGCCGACCTGCCGCAGATGGGGCCGTTCACCGCATTCGGCAGCTTCGTGCGGAACTATCGCCGTGGCGAGGTCCGAAACGCCAGAGGAGGACTCATCTGGGATAGATCGTCCTCTCGGTATGGCGTGCAAGTCTCACCGAACTGGCTCGGGACGATCGACTCCAACTCCTACTTCGGCGCGGTCAAGTTCGAACCCTCGGATTCGTTCAAGGTCGTCTACAAGTACGATCGCAATGAAGACGAGGGCACGCCCGATGTGACGGGAATCGTGGGATACGATCCGGCATTCGCCGGCCTGCCTGCATTGGTCGGCAATATCCTGCGGCCCCTGTATGCCAGCCAGGAACTCTATGTCCGGGCGGACGGCAAGCGTCCGAACGTCGCGACGAACGGTTTCACGGTGCCAAGGACGCAGACGGTCCAGGGTCACAGCGCCACCGCGACCTGGCAGGCCACCGATAGTCTCACGGTCAAGAACATCTTCGCATATCGCAAGTCGAGCGTGCTCGGGCCCACGCCCATCGACGGTATCAGCAGCCTCACCTTCACGCAGCCGGCGTTGGTCCCCTATGCCACCCTTGTGGCGTTCAGTTCGATCGGCAGCCCCGGCATCCCAAATGCTGCCGCTGCGCAAGCGGCGATCCCTGCTTTCGCGCGCCAGCTGCAGCCGCTCGTGGGGCAGCGTTTCCTTCTTGTCGCGGCTCAGTCCGCTTCAACGTCCAGGCAATGGAGCGACGAGCTCCAGGTCAACTTCACGACCGGAAATTTGAACGCCACTGCGGGTGCGCTCTGGTTCCACTCGAAGGACGTGGCTGGCGGACCTGACGGCCTGCAGAACACCTTGTCTTTCCCGACCTTCGTTCCTCAGAACGGCGCCATCCCACTCGGCAACGAGGGCATCTACAACAACAAAGCCACCTCGGTCGCGGCTTACGCCCAGCTCGAGTACAAGTTCACGCCACAACTCGAGGCGGTCCTGGGTGCGCGCATCACGCGCGATAAGAAATCCAGCACGTTCACCTACAATTCGCGTGGACCGACCGGCATCGTCTCTCCCGACATGATGGTTTCTCCACCGGACTTCAAAAAGACGAAGCCGAACTTCCTGGTCGGCATCAACTGGACACCGAACCAGGACACGTTGGTCTACGGCAAATTTTCGAATTCATTCGTCTCCGGCGGATCCACCGGCGGCATCCCCTACGAACCAGAGACTGCTAAGTCCTGGGAGGTTGGCGTCAAGGCAGACTTCTTCCGGAACAAGCTACGCACCAACCTCGCCTTGTTCCATGTGGACTACAACCACTTCCAGCAGTCGCAATCGACATCGACGGTGGCTTCCGCGGCTCTGGCGCTGCCGATCCTGACGCAACTATATGGCCCGGTCGTCGCCAACGAGATACTTCCGAAACTCAGCGTGTTCGTTGGCGATCAGGGCAAGGTTCGAGCCCGTGGTTTCGAGCTTGAGGTGACCGCAGCGCCAACGCGCGGCCTGACGATCGGTGGTAGCCTTAGCTACGTCGATATCTCGTTCCCGTTCATCGAGCCGGGTGTCCTGGCGGCCAATGGCGGTAGGCTGGACGTCACGGCGCGGCCAGAGTGGACGGCGAGCGCGTATGGCGCCTACGAGACACAGCCCCTGTTCGGCGAAGCGACGCTCAGCCTGCGCACGGACGCGTTTTACCAAGGTAAGATGGGCTTCGCAGCTAATCCCGATCTGCAAATCTTCGATTGGAACCGTGGCGCTGCCCAAGTGGATGGCTATTGGACGATCAACGGCCGTCTGGCTCTTCGCCATCTGCCGATCGGTCCAGTCGATGCAGAACTGGCGCTGTGGGGCAAGAACCTGACCAACAGGCGTGACGCTACGACTGCGCTGTTCACGCCGTTCAGCACCTCGGCGAATTACGTGCCTGCACGGACGTACGGCGTCGATCTCATGATCGAATTCTAAAGGATCCGACTGCCGTAAGTGTTTCGACCTTCGAACACTTACGGCAGTCATCGAAGGAGATCATTTCGTGACGAGTGGCATGCAAGCACGAAGCGAGTGGCGGGCGCACTGGCCCCTGGTACTCGCGTCGGCGGCTGGCTTTTCTCTACACACCATATCGTCCTATGTGATCGGACTGGTGATGGAGCCACTCCAGGCCGAGTTTGGCTGGGCGCGGGCGCAAATTTCCGTCGTCAGCGTCATTCCAGCCATCATCATGGTTCTTCTGTCGCCCTCGATCGGCGGCCTTGTCGATCGGTTCGGCAGCCGTCGCCTGGCTATCCCTTCGCTGGTACTAACGGGTATTGCGCTGGCACTGGTAAGTCTGGCCAACGGATCACTGGCGCAGTGGTACTTGCTATGGCTCTTTTACGGACTGGTCAGCCTGGGCATCAAGGCGACGATCTGGACGACAGCGATCTCCAACGCCTTCACCGCTGCGCGCGGCCTTGCGCTTGGCGTGGTGCTTTGCGGCACTGCCGTGTCACAGATCGCCGCGCCGCCCCTGGCGCAGTGGCTGACAGATGAGTACGGGTGGCGGCAAGCCTATCTGTGGCTTGGCCTGGGATGGGCAGCGCCATGCGTGTTGCTCGCGGTCTTCTTCCTTTACGATTCACGTGATCGCGTCCGCCTCTCCATGGACAGGCGCCAGGAGGGACCGGACAAAGGGATCGCCCTTTCCGGGCTGACGCTTCGGCAGGCGCTCCGCGACGTTCCCTTGATCCGCATCGGAGTGTCCACCCTGATCACCATGTTCATCGGCACGGCCATACTCATCCACCAGGTGCCGATCCTCACCTCGGTCGGAGTGTCGAGAGGCGACGCGGCCTGGCTCGCGAGTTTGTCGGGCGCCGCTGCGATTGCCGGAAAGCTCCTGACCGGGTGGATGGCGGATCGGTGGAACGCCGGTCTTATCGGTGCCTTGACGCTGCTGACGCCGGTAGCGGCGTACCTCATGTTGATACAGCCGCAGCACCTGGCATGGTGGTACGTGATCGCGATGATGATCATCGGCTACACGACGGGCGCGAAGCTTCAGATCTGCGCGTACCTGACGGCGCGTTATGCAGGCATGGCGCACTTCGGGAAGATCTTCGGAGTCATGACGAGTCTGGTCGGAATAGGGGGCGGCCTCGGTTCCGTCGTGGCCGGCGGTATCTATGACTATGCGGGATCCTATGTGCCCTTGCTGTGGGCCGGCGTCTTCACGAGCGTCTTGTGCTCGGCACTCATCTTCCGGTTAGGGCCGTACCCCAACTGGACCAGGGCAGCATCCGAGATCAAGCCGACTTAATAGCTGACAAGCGCAAGTGTTTGAGCGAGGGGCAGGCAAGAACCGCAGTCGATCGATCAAGGACACCTGAATTTGGCCCGAGCGCGAACCACGACGCCATCCAAGAGCTCCGACGCCAGGGCGCAACGCTCCGTCAAGGCGATGCAAGCTGCGTTCCTGAAACTGATCGAGCAGAAGCCTCTGGATGAAATCTCGATCAAGGAAATCACCGAGACAGCCGGATTAAGCTACCCCACGTTCTTCCGCCGATACGCCACCAAGAGCGAACTGGTCGAGGAGATCGCCACATCAGAGGTGCGCTCGCTCCTGGCGGTCGATGCTACGAAGACCTCGGTGCCCAGCGCGGATGCCTTGTGTCGCTATGTGGACGAGCATCGGGTTCTCTGGACGGTTCTTCTGAACGGCGGCGCCGCGCACGTCATGCGTGAGGAGTTCAAGCGGCTTTCCGAGGAGGAATCGCGCACTCGCCCAAGGGCGAACCCATGGTTGCCAGTCGACCTCGCCGTCCCGTTCGTGACGAGCGGTATCTTCGAAATCCTGGCTTGGTGGCTTCGCCAACCCGCCGATTATCCCCTGGAAGACGTCGTCACGATCTTCAACGCCCTGATCGTCGACGTTGCGGCACGACCTCGCAATGTGCGGCCTCTGATCGGCGCCCGCTGACGCCTCACTCGTACGACACGCCCGTCAGGCTTTCGGACAGCTTCCAGACCTGTGCTCTCAAGCCCTCATCGTGAACGAGGGCAGGGTACTTGCCCAGGCCCGGCGCCCCTCGCATGTGCATGAAGCCCGTAGGGCCGTATAGCAGCCCGCCACGAACATCAGCTGCCGTCGCGGCGAGCAGTATGGATTGTGCGCCTCCGGCCGCGGATTGGCCGATCATCGGCAGGATGATCCGAGTGCTGATCAAGCGGCTGACGGCACCTCCAGTCTCGAACAGGTTCGTACCCGCGAAACCCGGATGTGCCGCCACGCTGGTGATGCCCCAGTCGGCCTGGTCGCTGCGACGTTGCAATTCCACCGCGAACATGGCCTGGAGCAGCTTCGACGTGCAGTAGGCCTTGCCCGGATGGTACGCCTTTTCGCTATCGAGATTGCCGAGATCCAGCTTGGCGTAGTTCTGGGCAAGGCTGGTCACGCTGACGACCCGTGCTGCGGGCGCGGCTCGAAGCAACGGCATAAGTCGCGCGGTGAGCGCGAAGTGGGACAGGTAATTGACGCCGAATTGCACTTCGTGGCCGTCCGCCGTGCGCTCCAACTTGGGCGGCGACATGATGCCCGCGTTGCAGATCAACCGATGTATCGGCTGAGCGCGACCAAGCAGCCGTTCCGCGAAGTCCCGGACCGACTGCAGGTTTGCAAGGTCGAGGGCTTCGAACGTGACGTCTGCCCCGGGGGTCCTGGCCGTGATGGAGGTGACGGCCTGCGCGCCTTTCTCGGCATTGCGCCCGGCTAGTATGACCCTCCCTCCGGCGGCCGCCAAGGCCACGGCCGTCTCGTAACCGAGACCGCCCGTGCCTGTGATCACAGACAGAGTTCCGATTTGTGTCGGCACCGGATTTGCTCGCATGATCAGGTCTCTCCCTCGACGCGCGCCGTCTCCTCGAAGCGCTGTTGTGTTCTTTCATATAACTGATAGCTTGCCAACCAGGCAATCGATTCGTTCCGGGAGACGGCACTTGGGTGTGAACTGTGATAAGCTGCTCAGCATGGTGGGCACTGCGGACGCTTATGCCGCATACGATGATGACGTTCGCCAGACGCAGATCGCCGCGATCAACGAGCGATTCCAAGAGCAGGTCGATCGTATCAAGCTGGTCAAGCTGCGAGCCGCCGATGCCGATATCACCGAGGTCACGGAGCTTGCAGACGTTGTGCCGCTGCTTCTGCCTCACACGGCTTATAAAAGTTACCCTGAAGCCTTCCTGATCGACAAGAAATGGGACCGGCTCACGAAGTGGCTTGGCACTGTTTCCGCGCATCCTACCGACGCTGTCGACTTGTCGGCCGTTGCCGAGATCGACGATTGGGTCGCGGCCTGCGGTGCGGCAGGGCTTCACGTTTCCTGCTCCTCGGGCACGACCGGAAAGTCTGCGATGCTGGTGTCCTCGCAGCAGGACCTGGATTTCGCCGCCCGGGACGGTGTCGCCGCCGTCGAGTGGGGATCCGACATGCGGGTCGGGGATATGCGAACGGCTGCGGGAGCAGCGGGTGCTGTCGCCTATACGCCGCGCAACCTGGCGATGGGGATGGCCCTCATGGGGGCCTTCGTCGACCCGGCGGCGCCCCGGTTCAATTCCGGATTGCCGCCGGTCACGATCGGATCGATGACCAAGATGATCACGCTGCGCAAGGCGATCGCCGACGGTACGGCGAAGCCAGGCGAGATCGCCGAATTCGAGGCAGAGTCCGCAAGAAGGCAGGAAGGGCTCGACGCGGCCCAGGCCGGTTCCGTCGAGGACATCATCGCGAAGCGGGAGCAGAAACTCTACATCACGGGCATGTGGGGTTCACTCTACCCCCTCGCTGAAGCAGTTCGCGCACGCGGATATTCCAGCAAGGACTTCAACCCTGAAAACGGCGTCTACCTGGGCGGTGGCTTGAAGCGCGCGCAGTTGCCGGACGATTACCGCGAATTCGTGTACGAAACGTTCAATCTCCAGCCTCGCTTCATCTTCCAGATGTACGGAATGCAGGAGATCAACACCACGATACCCCGCTGCCAGGAGGGGCATCGCTATCACCTGCCTGCCTGGCTCGTCGCGATCCCCCTCAACAAGGAAGGCGATGCGCTGGTGGCTGAGAACGTTGGTAGCGCTACCGAGGCACGAGCCGCCTTTTTCGACCTCTCGATGGACGGTCGCTGGGGCGGTGTGATCTCCGGTGATCGGGTACAGATCGACTTCACGCCCTGCGTGTGCGGCAATGCCTCACCATCGATCAAGGACGACATCGCCCGCTATGCGGACCTCGAAGGCGACGACAAGATCGGCTGCGCCGGCACCGTCGACGCCTATGTTCGCGGCCTGACCTGATTACCGATTTTCCGGGAGAGACCATATGAGCACGATCAGCAGTGCCGTTGCGGCGCAAACAAGCGAAACGACGCCGGACTCGGCACCTTTCTTCATTCGCGGAAAGGTGGTTGAAGGTACCGATCAGATCCACCGCTCGCGTGACCTGGGGGTGGATTTCGCGACGCCGAAGATCGACCTCGATAGTCTTATTCATCCGCGAGCAGAGCTGCCGCCTATGCTCAATACCCCGATCGCGGAGATCATCGACTTCCTTTACGAAGCCGGCCAGAAGTTGGCTGATCCGAACAATGCACACATCCAAGGCACGATCGATCGCATCGCCAAGGTCAGTCTTCAGCCCCGTCTGGCTATCCAGTACCAGCTGCAGAACGCGATCGAATATCTGGATCGCGCCTCGCTGCGCGAGATGGTTGAGCAGAACTTTCCCAATCCGGCCGCGCTGGACGAGTGGGTGCCGCATACCGACCATCAGGGGCGCCGCAGCTTCATCAGAGCCTTTGCTCCGCGGCTGATCCACGTCCTGCCCGGAAACGCGCCCAGCCAGGGGATCCGCTCGATCGCTCAGGCCGCGCTCGTCAAGTCGGTCAGCCTGTTCAAGATGGCTTCTGCGGACCCGTTCTCGACAGTGGCATTCCTGCGCACGATGGCCGAGGTCGATCCCAACCACCCCGTCGTGCAATCCATGTCCGCCATCTACTGGCGGGGGGGCGACGAGGCTATCGAGCGGGTCCTGTACCGCCCGCAGTACTTCGACAAGCTCGTGGCTTGGGGTGGCGGCGATGCCATCAACAACGTCATGAAGTACATCGGCCCGGGCTTTCAGCTGGTTTCCTTCGACCCCAAGACCTCCATTTCGATGGTCGGTCGCGAGGCGTTCGTTGATGACGCGACGATGGCGCACGTCGCTGCGCTCAACGCGGCAGACGTGTCCATGGGTGGACAGGAACCCTGTGTCAGCAGCCGGTTCACGTTCATCGAGGCGACCGCCGACCAGGCTGACCGCTACTGCAAGATCCTCGCCGAGGAAATCCGCGTCGACCGGATGGACGAAGGCACGCCGCGCCCGCTCGACGCGGATCTGAAGGAGCAGATCGACATGCTTCGGATGATGGACGATGATTATGCCGTCTGCGGGAAAACCGACGGCAGGGGCATCGCTATTCGGTCGGATGAGCCAGTCGACTTCCATCCGATCCGAAAGACGTCGAACGTGGTGCTGGTCCCCGATCTCATGGATGCCATGAAGTACGTCAACGTCGCCACGCAGACCGTCGGCGTCTATCCATTCGAGCGGATGGCCAGCTTGCGGGATCACTTGTCGAGTGCGGGCGCACAGAGGATCGTGCGGCTGGGCGAGGCAGGCCCAAGCGCGATCGGCAATCCGCACGACGCGATGTACCCTCTGCACCGGTTCGTTCACTGGATGGCGAACGAGGACGGCGCCGACGCGGGATAGGCACGGCTCGGCTGAGCGGCCGATCGCAAGCGAGAAAGAGCGGAGGGCCGGCACCTGCCCGCCGGCCCGGCCTGTCGGCGGATACATGCTCCGACGCGCTCGGCGCGCTTGAGCGCTTCGGTCGAACGCCTTACGCAAGGAGGCTGCGCAGCTTACGGGAGAGCAGTATGCAAAGGTTGACGGGCAAAGTCGTGATCGTCGCAGGAGCGGGTGGCATCGGCAGCGGCCTGGCCCGGCGCTACGCACAGGAGGGGGCCTGTGTCGTACTGGGCGATATCGATCGCGACGGTGTCGACCGCTCCGTGCGCGAGATCACGCAGGGCACTGGCGGAACGGCCATAGGCGTCGATCTGGACGGATCGGACGAGGACGCGATTGGTGCGGCGGTGTCACTGGCGGTATCGCGGTTCGGCGGTCTCGACGGCTTCCATGCCAACTTCGCCAGCTTCGCGGACAGTGCCACCCAAGCTGACGTTCTTGGCTTGCCGATGTCGGCCTACGACGAAGTCATGCGGGTGAATGCACGCGGATCCGTGCTCTGCGCCCGTGCAGCGATCCCCGAGATGCTGAAGCGGGGTGGCGGATCGCTGGTGTTCACAACTTCCGGGGCGGCATTTGCGGGTGAGCCGGTTCGGCTGGCCTATGCGATGAGCAAGGTCGCTGTCCACGCACTCGTCCGCAACGTCGCCAACCGCTTCGGCAAGGAAGGCATTCGGTGCAATGCGATCGCTCCCGGCGTCATCACGCACGATCGCTTCGAAAGCATGATCGATGCCGATACGTCAGCGAAGATGGCGGGCAGGGTCCCCGTTGGAAGACTGGGCCGGCCCGAGGATATCGCCGCGATGAGCGCACTGCTGATGTCCGACGAGGGCAGCTTCATCACCGGGCAAGTGCTGAGTGTCGACGGCGGCAACTCGATGCGTCAGTAACCAGCACGCTGCCGAAGGCCCTTAATGCTGCACGGCGCAGGTGTGTTGGTGACCGCGAGACGGTTCAGCGCGGAGCCTCCAGCCTGGTGTCGATGCATCCGGCAGGGCGGCGAACCGGGTTGCACCGCGCGGGAGCGTCGGCGCGGACCGGAACGTGGTAGCCGGACAGGCGGGGATCGGGCCACAGATAGTCGGTGGAGACATAGTGCGCGCCGCTGGCCAGCGCGGCTTGCCGGCGCCCGGTCGCGTTCGTGCGAGCCTCGGCAGTGTCGGCGTCGGCCCGCGTGCGCACCAGATAGCCGGCCTTCACTGCCGCCGCGATCCGCGCCCGATCCGCGACCGGATCGTTGAGCGTGAGATAGGCGGCCGCAGGCGATGCCTCGTCGGTGTTGATGAAGAACACCCGGCCTTCGAGCGACTTGCGCTTGCCCCGGTACACGGCAACTTTGGCCGGCGGTTCGTCGAGGGCGAACAGGAAGCGACCGCGCGCCTCTTCGAGCGTGGGCCAGTTGTTCGCCAGGACCGCATCGCGCAGCGTTGGATAGTCACCCTGCACATCGTCTGGTACGATCAGCTTGTCCGGCGGCAGAACCGAGCGGATCTCGGCGTCCAGCGCATCGTAGGCTGTCTCGTCGTAAGGCAGAGCGTCGATCCCGCCGGCGCGGCCGTTCTTGGCGTCCTTGGCGTTGAACATCAGCAGGATGGGCACGTGGCCCGGATGCGCGTCCGACCACGCCTTGATGGACCGAAGGCACTGAGTCAGGAGCGTGCACTGGGTCGCATTGTCGATGCCGGGGATGTGCAGCACCTTGAAGCCGGGTTTCAGAAGGTCCGGATTGTCGGAGCCCTTCGCGTAGTGGCCGCCGGCCGGATCGTAGTTGACGTCGATCTCCAGCTGGCGTGCGCCGCGATCGAGTTGCTCGGCCAGTGGGCGATGGCTGTAGTCGAGCGCATCGGCCGCCCGCGGATCGGCCTTGCGAAGCGCATCCATCGTCTCGGCCGGCATCGGCAGCTTGTAGCTGTTGTGGGTGCCGACAGCGGTGATGTCGTTCATCTTCAGCGGGGCCGTCGGCGCTGCGGCAAGGGCGAGGGCAAACAGGGTCGCGGGCATGATAGATCCCTCTGGTATGCAGCTATCGGGAGGCACGTCACCCTCGCACAGGGCGAGGGTGACGTGCCTCTGCGTCACTTCAAGCTCAGAACCGGAACAGTGCCGAGCCCTGGAAATTGCGGCCGAAGATCGGACGCGCCAGGATCACGTTGCCGTCATACTGCCCCGGGATCGCCTGTCCGCCGCCGCCCTGGCCAAGGCCGAGCGAGTTGCTGAGGTTGTTGCCCTTGACCGACAGCGTCACCGCCTCGGTCACGTCGAACTGCACGCTGGCATTGAACACGTCGAACGCGGGCAGCTTCACGACGTTGGCATCGTCGTTGAACTTGTTGCCTTCGTGCCGCCACTCGCCGAGCAAGCGCAGGCGATCGTCGAACAGGCGCAGCTGCGGGCGCACGCTGAACATGACCTTGGGCATCGAGCTCGGACGATTGTCGTCGAACGAGGTCGACACCAGCACGCCGTTCACCGCGGTATTGTACGTGTAGTTCTTGAACTTGGGGTCCTGGTAGGTACCCGTCGCGGAAAGCTCGAAGAACGACACCGGTCGCACATTGGCCTCCAGCTCGACGCCGATCGTGCGCACGTCGCCGTAGTTCACCTCCTGGCGCGTGCCGAATTGCGGATCGAGGAAGGTGTTGGTGAACTGCACGTCCTTGAACGAGTTGTAGAACACCGTCGCGTACAGGCTGCCGAAGCTGTTCTGGAACTTCACCCCGCCCTCGGCCTGCTCGATCGACTGGCTGCGCACGTCGATGGGCAACGAGCTGTCCCGGTACTGGCCGATCTGCGGCAGTCGGTAGCTGTTGGTGTAGCGCGCGAACACGCCGGCATTGGGCATGAACTGCCAGTTCACCCCCAAGGTGTAGCTGTGATCGTCGAACGCCTCGTTGAAGTTGTTGAACACGCCCGAACCGTAGGACACGCTGTCGTCCGCCAGAGTGGTACGATCGCCCAGGTTGTAGTTGCGGACTCGCTCGCTGACGCCCTTGATCCAGATCTTCTCCCAGCGGAAGCCGCCGTCGATGCGGAGCTGATCGGTCACCTGCCACTCGTCGGCGATGTAGAAGGCGATGTCGTCGTAGCCGCCGATCGCATGGGCGAAGCGGGACTCGTAGCGCTGGATGCCGTTGTCGGTCACCCGGCCGACCACCTGGCCCGCCGCGTTGACCGCGATGAGATCGAGCAGGCGGGCATTGTCCGTCACTTCGGTGATGCCCACGCCGTCGTTGCGGTCATGCGCCCAGTCGGCCGTGGTGAAGTAGGCGCCGATCTTCACGTCGTGGCGGCCGATGCCGGTCTCGAACACGCGGCCGAGTTCGATCAGCGCGGTCGCCTCCTCGATCGGGTTCTGGATCGATTGGAAGGTGTTGACGCCGATCAGGCCATTGCCGTTGGCGTTCGCCGGATAGGCGGTGCCGTCGTCGTTGTAGACGAAGCGCAGCGTGCTGGGCCCGAACGCGCTTTGTGCTGCGTTGCGGATTGCCGTCGTGACGAAAGCGGTCTGCGTGCTCAGGCTGTTGAGGCCGCGGGCGTTGCGGTTGGTCTTGGAGTCGCGATAGCGGAAGCCGCCGCGCAGCGTGGTCATCTCGTCCAGCTCGACGTCGCCCTTGATCGTCAGCTGCAAGTCGCTGGACTGGTTGAACAGGTTGAAATCGGCATCGCGGATGCCCTCGGGCGTGCGGATCAGGACGTTGCCGTCCTGGACGCCGGTCAGCGTGTCGTCATGACCGTTGAAGCCGGGCAGGGGCACGATGTCTCCATCGCTCTCGCGCAGCAGCGGGATGGCGTCGAAGAAGAAGTTGTTGTCCTCCATGTACTTGACCCCGAACGACAAGTGGCCGCGGGCGAACTCCTTGGAGATCAGCACCCGGCCCTGGCCGCCGTTGTTGGCGGTCGGCCCGGGATCGCGCACGCCCTGGTCCTTGTTGTAGTACCCGCCGATCGAGAAGCGCCAGCCGTCGTTGCCCAGCGGACCGCCGACCCAGAGATCGCCTCGGATCTGGCCGTAATCGGCGGTCGTCAGCTTGACGAGGCCGCTCAGGGTGTCGGCGCCCTGGCGCGGGATGAAGTTGATCAGGCCGCCCGGCGCGTTGGCGGCGAAGATGGAGGAGGGACCGCCGCGAACGGCTTCGATCGAGGCGTAGGTCTCGTCGATGCGCAGGAACTGGTCGACGTTGATCCAGTTGATGCCGGGATCGTGCTGGATCGGCAGGCCGTCCTCGTAGACCGCCAGCGATTCATAGCCGCCGCGCGGGATGCCGCGCACGCGTGTGTTGTTGGCAGTCACGCCGGCGGAATCGTCGGCCCAGACGCCGGGGACGGTCTGCAGCGCGTTCGCCAGGTTGTCGATCGCGCGGGCGCGGATGTCCTCGTCCTGGATGGCGGTGATGGAATAGCTCGCGTCGATCTTGCGCTGGGCCACCGTGCCCAGGCGACCGGTCACGAGGATCTCGTCCGCCGCATCGGCCTCACTGGCCGGAGCCGAGCCCTCTTGCGCCTGCGCGCTGGTGAAGGTCGAGGCCGCGCACAAGGCTGCAACCGCCGCAGCGTACCGCAGCGTGATCGTATTCTTCAAAGTGAAACCCCCTAGCAGTGCGACCGGCGATGCTCCCGATCGCGCGAGGGGTCTGCTAGGGGATCGACGTGACGGTTTCGTCGCAGTTCGATGGCATCTGCGAGACAACGCGGTGGGCGGATGACCCGATCATCGGCGCCGGCTGAGCTGCGACGCGCGGGTCTTGGTCAGCGCTCGGCCGTGGCATAGGCCTTCGCGATCCGGTCGATCAGCTCCTCCGGAATGCGGCGGGCGATGACCGGCATCGTCGCGTGGCTCTTGCGAGCGTCGACGGTCTCCTTCGCGCCCCGCCACCCACGCAGTCGCGCCGCGAGGTACGAGGCCTTCTGCCCCTCCAGCACCGGGTAGCGCTTGCCCGTCGTGTGGCAGCTGGCGCAGGCGGGGAGTTCGCGATCGGGCAGGCCCTTGTGGATGATCTGCCACGCCAGCGGATCGGCAGCGCTCGGGTGCGATCCGCCAAGGCCGGGGAGGGCGGCGAAGCGCTGTGCGAGCGGCTCCAGCGCCTCAGTCGGCAGCGGCGCCACGGCGTTGCCCATTACGGCGCTGTTGCGGTGCCCGGTCTGGTAAGCGCGCAGCGACGCAAGCAGGTAGTCGGCTCGCTGTCCGCCCAGCACGGGAATGTCGGGCTGACCACGCCCGCGACCATCCTGGCCGTGACAGCCGGCGCAAGCCTCGAAACGGCCCTGGCCCTGGACCCCGAAGGGCCCTCCGGTGAGTTCGCGATACTGCGCCGGCGTCATCCCGGGCAGGCGACGGACAAATGCGACCATGCGCCGCACCTCGTCCTCGCGGCCCTTGGCGGGCCAGGCAGGCATGCCGCTGTACTTGACGCCGTGTTGCAGGATCCAGAACAGCTGGCGGTCGGTCCATTCGCGCGCATTGATCGACAGGTTCGGCGCGGGCGGCGTCGCCCCTTGCATCACCGGCGAAGGCCGCTGGCCGGGTGCGCCGTGGCACCCGGCGCAGGAAAGGGCGAAGTGCCCCGCGGCGCTGACCAGGCCCGAGGGGTCGGCCGGGCCTTCCGGCGCTTGCCAGTAGCTGCGCGTCTGCACGGAGTTGCGCATCACCCAGTGGAGGAACCATTCGGTGACCTTCCAGTGCCCGCTCGATGCGGCGACGTTGATCGCGCCCGACCAGCCCACGGCCAGGGCCAGCAGGACCACGGCCAACACGCCAAGCAGCGCTCTTTTCAAGGTGATCCTGATAGTCATGCCGCCTCGCCTTCGTCGCCCAGCAGCTGCCGCAGGATCGCCAACGCGCCGACCAGATAGCTGAGGCCGCCGATCAGGAGCATCACGACGCCGGCGAGTTGCTGGTCCTGCAGCGGCGAAAGTCCTGCGAATGGCGCGTGCGCCAGGGTGGGGTACAGCGTGCGCGGCGCCAGGCCGATCAGCGCGCCCAGCAGCGTCATGTGCATGGAGGTGAGCAGCAGGGCGCCGATGCCAGCGGGGCGCGACGACGTGCCGGGGGCGAGCACGGCGGACCACAACAGCGTGCCCACAATCAGGAAGCAGGCGAGCTCGAGCAGATGCAGCGCCTCATCGTGGCCGACGGCGGCGCGCACCGCGGGCAGGTGCCAGGACCAGACCACCGCGAGTTCAAGCACCATCATCGCCAGCGCGCTTGCGAATGGCGGCGCGAGGCGCGTGGGATCGCAGGCGGTGGCACGCAGCCCGACCGGGAGCAGCGGGGCGGCCAGCGCGACAGCGATCATGTGCGCGGCCATGTGGCCGGTCACGCCCTGCCTCGCCATGGGCACCGACGATGCCATCAGCGCGCCGGCAGCAAGGAGGGGTGCCGCCTTCACCGGCAGTCCGTGAGGAAGAGCACCGGCACCGCCGTGAAGATCACGCCGATGAAGCTGAGCCCGGCCAGCAGCAATGTCGAATAGGCCAGGAAACGCAGGCGATCCACCTTGGTGCCTTGCTCATGCGGCGGGTTGTCGCCGGGCACGCGCGACTGGATGTGCGCAATCACGCCGCACCCGACGATCACGACGAGCGCGAGCACCGTGCATCCCCAAAAGAGCGCCGGCTCCGTGGCGAAGGCGCCGCGCTTGGCGCACAGGACCGAGGCCCACAGGTAGGAGAGCAGGAAGTGGGCGGCCCAGACCAGCGGCGGTGCGATCAGCGTCCACAGCGTGGCCCGCAGTGTCTGAATGCGATCGACCAGGCGCGTGATCATGCCACCTCCGGGAACAGCCCGAGCGTGAGCCAGGTCAGCACGGCGGTGAACAGCATGAAGTGCTGGTACAGCGTGATGTTGCGCACGTCCGCGTCGTGCGAAGGCGTGGTGCGGCCCGCCAGGCTGCGCGCCAGGCCATAGAGCTGGGCGATGGCGGCAACCGCGGAGTGCACTACCGTCCAGATCGCCAGCGTCCAGACGATCGCCGCGTAAGTGTTCGTTGCAGGATCGAGCTGCGCCTGCCATGGGCCGGCGAGGCCTGCCGCGATCGAAGCGAGCGACAGGGCCGCGCCCAGCGCCAGCAGCACGCGGGTCAGTCCGACGCGGCCGCGCCGGTGCACCTCGCGCGCGATGATCGTCGCGCCCCAGCTTGCGGCGGTGAGCGCCAGCGCCGCGATCGGCCAGGTCGGCGCCGGACCCGCACTGGGCGGCGGGAAGTCGCTGTGCACCGTCCAGAAGAAGTAGTAGCCGAACAGCAGCCCGGAGAACGCTGTGGCATCGGCCAGCATGGTGATGAACACCGCCCACCAGCCGGGCGCTGCCGGACCCGCGACATAGAGCGGCAGCTCCAGCCCATGTCCGATCGGCTTGCACGGCTTCTCCGGAATCTCGGCGGTGGTCCACAGCCAGCGCAGGATAACGCCCAGCGCCAAGATCCCGCTGCCGAGCGCGGCCCAATAGAGGTGGTAGGTGGTGAGGATGAACACCCCGCCCACCGTGATCGCCGCCAGGATCGGCAACCAGGACGGCGTGCCCAGCCGGATCACCGCGACCGGCCGCGCATCGAGCACCGAGGTCACGATCGTCTCGCGCCGGCCTTCCTCGGCGTCGGGCAGGAAGAAGCGGCCTTCGTCCACCTTGCGCACGAAGTTGGGCTGATCCCAGATCGGGTAGCGCGTCTCGATCAGGGGGACCGAGCGGATGCCCCAGTCCTCGTCCTCGGGCAGGGCGAGCCACTCCAGAGTGCCCGCGTTCCAGGGGTTGCGCTTCACCTTGGCGCGCGTGGGCGAGAGCGCGAGGTCAATCACGATCACGAGCACGCCGACGGCGAACAGGTATGCGCCCGCCGTGGACGCCAGGTTGAGACCGGCGAGGCCGAGCTCTTCCGGATAGGTGAAGACGCGGCGGGGCATGCCCATCAGGCCCGAGAGGTGCATCGGGAAGAAGGTCAGGTTGGCGCCGGCCATCAGCAGCCAGAAAGCGGTTCGGCCCAGCCGGTCGGACAGCTTCTTGCCGGTCACCAGTGGCCAGTAATAGTACAGCCCGGCGAACAGGGGCATCAAGGTGCCGCCGATCAGCACGTAGTGGAGGTGGGCGACGACGAAGTAGGTGTCGTGCGCCTGCCAGTCGAACGGCACGACCGCCACCATCACGCCGGTCAGGCCGCCGATGACGAAGATCGCCAGGCTGCCCGTGGCGTAGAGCAGCGGCGTCGAGAAGATGACCCGCCCCGCGGCCAGAGTGGCGATGAAGGCGAAGATCTGGATGCCGGTTGGGATCACCACCGCCTGCGATGCAGCGGAAAAGAACGCCAGGCTGATCTTGGGCAGGCCGGTCGCGAACATGTGGTGCACCCACAGTCCGAAGCTGAGGAACGCGGTGCCCACCGCCGCCAGCACGATGTAGGGATAGCCCAGCAAGTGCCGCTGCGAGAACGTCGGGATCAGCATCGCGAACAGCGCTATCGACGGCAGGAAGATGATGTAGACCTCCGGATGCCCGAAGATCCAGAACAGGTGCTGCCACAGCAGCGGATCGCCGCCCTTCGCCGCATCGAAGAACGGCCAGCCGAGCAGGCGCTCCATCTCGAACAGGATGTCGCCCGCGATCAGCGGCGGGAAGGCGAACAGGATCATCACCGCCACGACCAGGATGTACCAGGCATAGAGCGGCATCAGGTTGAGGCGCATGCCGGGCGGGCGGCACTTGAGGACGCCGACGATCAGCTCCACCGCGGCGGCGACCGAGCTGACCTCGATGAAGGAGAGACCCAGCATCCAGATGTCGGCGCCCAGGCCCGACAAGTCGGTGCGCGTCGTCAGCGGCGGGTACATGAACCAGCCGCCATCGGGCGCGGCGTCGAAGAAGATCGATCCGAGCACGAACACGCCGCCGATCAGGAAGCTCCAGTATCCGAAGGCGGAGAGGCGCGGGAAGGGCAGGTCGCGCGCGCCGAGCAACTGGGGCAGCAGGACGATCGACACCGCCTCGAACATCGGCACCGCGAACAGGAACATCATCGCCGAGCCGTGCAGCGTGAACAGCTGGTTGAAGGTGGACGCACCGACCAGGTCGTTGTCCGGCACCGCCAGCTGCGTGCGCATGATCAGCGCCAGCACGCCGGCGAACAGCATGAAGGCGAAGGCGGTCAGGACGTACCACACGCCGACGCGGTTGTTGTTGGTGTCGGTCCAGCGCGTCAGCCAGCCTGTCGGGCGCTGCCATGCCGCTCGCAGCCGCGCTTCCTGTGCCTCGCGGAGTGCGGGATCGTCCTGCGCGTGCAAGCTCATCGAAGCGCTTTCAGGTAGCGGGCGATGGCCATGGCCTCGCGCTCGGGCATGTGCGGGAAGGCCGGCATCCGCACGCCGGGCTTGTGATGCTCGGGGTGGCGGATGAAGCTGGCGATGTTCGCTTCGGACGGAGGCAGGGTGCCGGCGCCCAGGCTTCTCCGCGCGCCCATGCGGGTGAGGTCCGGACCGATCGTGCCGGCATGCTCCGTGCCGCGGATCGTGTGACATCCCCCGCAGCCATGTTGCGCGAACAGGGCTTGGCCGGGGGCGGCGGCCCGTGCCGGTGCTGCCTGCTGGCCGGCAAGCCAGGCGTCGAACGCCTCTGGCGGCATGGCGACCACGTCGAAGGCCATCAGTGCATGGCTCAGCCCGCAGAACTCGGTGCATTGCCCGCGGAACACACCGGGCCTGGTCGCCCGCACCACCAGGGTGTTCTCACGACCGGGGATCATGTCGACCTTGCCCGCCAGTCCCGGGATCCAGAAGCTGTGGATGACGTCTCCCCCCAACAGGCGCAGACGCACGGTTCTACCGACAGGGATGCGGATCTCGTTGGCATCGGTCAGGGGCGTGGCGCCCGGGGGTTCGTACCGGACGCGCCACCAGAACTGCTCGCCGGTGACGGCGACGTTCAGGTCGCCCGGCGAAACGTCGCGCGGGCGCATGGCGGGCAGGCTGTAGATCAGCAGCGCAAGCAGCACGGCTGACGGGACAATGCCGCCGGCAATCAGGATGAAGCGCTCGCCTCCAACCAGGGTCAGCCGATTGGCGGGCAGGCGGACCGCCCAGACCATCAGCGCGGCGACCGCGATGCCGATGACCACGGCCCCTGCCACCAGCACGACGGTCATGACCTGGATGCGCGCCGCATCGTCACCGAATGGCGACAAAGCGGACTGGTGGCGATTGCATCCCGACAGGAAAAGCAGCGCGGTTCCGCACAGGCCCTTAACGATCGTGCCTGGTCTCACGCGCATCGGCGGAGCCTAGAGTTGGCGTGGCAGACTGTCCAGCGACGATGGATGGGCCCTGCCGGAAATGGGACCTACCTTGGCGATCCCGTCCAGGATGAAGATCACGTCGGGGATAGGATGCACCGAAGATCAGAAGCCATCGGCAAGCTCTTGCGATGCAAACGGCAAGGCGCGATCGGGAGCGACCAGTCGGCTGCGGTCTGCATGGGCCATCGGACATTCTCCGCCGGCGACTGCGGATCTTACGCCAGGTAGAAGTCAGACGCGGACGGATGCGGCCGGCGCTGCCCTGGCGCGACAGGGTTGGCTCGCGCTTCCAGTAATGCGAACGTCCGGCGTGGGAAGGCGTAAGCGCCGCCGGATCGGCCCTGATACGCGAAGCGCCGGCGAGACGGGCTCGCAGCTTGCCGCCGACCTCTCGAGTGAGAGCAAGGCTTCGCATGGTTGCAGACGCCCGTCTAAAGCGCCGGCCGCGGGGTGGTGCGGGCAAGAGCGACAGGCCTGAAAGCCGCTCGTCTGCATCCGACCTGCTGCGGCGTGTAACCGATGTGGTTCTAAATGTCAAGATCGGTCGGCTTCGCGCGCGGCGATCTGCTCACCAGCGGCGGCGGCGCTGGCAGGCTCGGACGCGGTCGGCCAGTTCCCGTCGTCGCTCCTCGGTCGTGACGAACGGGGTGTCGGCCGGCAGATGATCGCGCAGCTCGGCCAGCTTCACGCGCTTGATGGTGGGCACGGGCTCGGTGTCGCACTCGTACCAGCGGCCGTAGATGCCGCCTTCGGTGTAGCCGGCTGGGTCGAGCCAGTTGGGGACGCCCGGATCCTCCAGCGCGATCACCGCCCGGAACCTGCCGTCGCTGCAAGTCTTGGCGAAGTGGCCGTTGGTGCTGCTCAGCCGGTAGACGTATTCGAGCGCATTGAAGTACGGATCGTTCAGCTGGATGTTCCAGTACGGGCGCACCTCGGGCAGCTCCGTCTCGATGATCAGCGCCTCGTCGGCGGCGAACTGGAAGCATGCGGGCCAGTAGGTCTGCTTGACCAGTGCGCCCGGATACCTGACCGGCTCGAACACGTTGAAGCCGACACGCTCCTTCACGCCGTTCTGCATGGCGTAGTACAAGTCGGTCTTGCGCCTGGGGAACTTGGCCATCTCGCGAATGCGGTCGGCGATCTGCTCCGGGCTGAGGCGCGGCTTGGACGGCACCGCGTCGAGGCACTCGATCGACAGCACCGGATCGACCTCATTCAGCCAGTCGTAGCTGCGATAGCGCAAGTACATGTAGGTCGCCTCGGGATCGATGCGGCCCCAATGACCGGTATACCCGTCCGGCTTTTCGGCACTGAACAGGATTTCGAAGTCCGCGCCCAGCGGGATGTTCAGGTCGTTGGTGTCGAGCTCGTTGTGGCCATTGGGATGCGGCATTTCGTCGACGGTGCCGGAAGCCGCCTTCTGGCTGGTGAACGACAGGATCCTGCAGGTCCCGCGATTGCCCGAGACGCGATAGCTGTACCTGCCGCTGATCGGCGACTGCACGTAGATGTCGTCGGGATTGGGCTGCAGCGTATAGACCGGGTTCCACAGCGGCGCCCAGTCGGGGTGTTCGGCATCGGCATGGAAGTACGCGAAGTACGCGTAGGACAGGCTCGTCATCGTCTGGCGATAGACGTCGGCGATATAGGCGGGGTCCTCGGGGCGCCACGTGTCCTTCAGATTGGCGACAGCCCCTTCGAGATCCGACAGGAGCGCAAGGATGCTGGGCGGCATGGCGGACAAGGCAGGACTCCGGCTGTTCACCAAGACAGTATATGCTGTCTTTGAGGTGGTGAAGCGAAAACGAGAGCCGGTCACATGGCCGCGGCGATCTCGTCCCTGATCCTGGATACGAGCAACGGATCGGCAGTGAGCCGCGCTTCCTCCTCGTCGAGGATCGCCAGAAACGCGCTTCGTTTGAAGCGCAGCAGGTCATCCGCCGCGATGCTGTGTTCCGGCTCCAGGGTCGAGGCGATCAGGTCGATGACGCGTTCGGCACCGTGGAGCCGGCCCCAGAGATAATCGTTCTCGCGATAGGTGCGGCTGAAGAAGGCGCCGAAGTTGTAGAACTCGGTTCCACGCAGCGTGCCGTCGCCGGCCGGGCGGATGGCGTGGCAGTCTTCGGGGCTGATCCGATCGACGCGCACCGGTTCGAACTCGGTCAGGTTCTCGCTCCGCAGCAGCGGCAGCGTCACCGTGTCGTAGAGCGGGAAGCCGAGATAGGCGAACAGCACGCGCCGCCGCAGCGACACCGGCATGTCTGCCAGGGCCTGTGCCAGCATTTCGTCGACCTTGCCGTCGATCCCTTCGAGGTCGCGTTGCCGGGCGATGTATTGGATCAGCGCGCCGGGCTCCTCCATCACATCGCGAGCAAGGCCGGGCAGTTCTGGGCCAAGCGCGCTGAGCGGTTCGCGCGCGAGGTAGAGCGCCAGCGCATCGTAGATCGCGGTGCGGGCCGCGTCCCGGTCCTGCTCGGTCGCGTCCTCGTCCGCATCGCGCTCCTGCGTCACCGTGCGGGCGAGCAGGCGCAGGCGGCGGATGCGGAAAGCGATGTCGTGCAAGCGGAAGAAGGCGATCATCGTGGGCGATGTCGCGTCACGCAAGCCCTGCTTCCAGTCCAGCGCAAGGTCGGAGAGGTGCTGCAGCAGGCGCTGGCGGATCGGTTCGCTGGAGGCGAGTTCCAGCTCCGGCGCGGCCTGGTGCGCCAGTTGCGCCAGCGCCGAAACGATCGTGTTGAACTTGACTTGCGCGTAGCCGTGATAGGCGAACCCCGCTTGCTCGAAGGCGGCGCGCTGGGCCCGCATGCGCCAGGCGGCCAGGCGCTTGGGTGTCGGTCGATTGATGAACAGCGTGCGGCCGAACAGGCGCTCCACCGTATCCTCCACCTCCGGCCGGAGCGCCTCGATGATCTGGCGCAAGTTCGCCATGTCGCGCGATTGCGCCTCCAGCGCCTCCAGGTTGTCGCGGATCGGCTGTTCGCGCGGGATCGCCGAAAGCGAGCCGAAGATCACCGGGAAGAAGCCGGGCACCTTCGTGTCCCGCCGCATCGCCTGTCCGAGCCGGTCGGGCGTCGGGTCGATGTAGACGATGCGGCGGTCGACCTCGCGCGCGGCGGACCGATCATGGAGCACCCGCACCACGTCGGCAAACGGCGCATTGACCAGCACCGAGCCGTCGATCAGCGCCACGGTATCGAGCTCCCCGCGGCGGGCATGTTCGGGCATCGTGCGCTGCAGGAAGGCGTCGCGGCCGGGCCAGGCAAGCTCCTCCTCCGCCGCCAGGTTGTCGATCTCTTCGATCATCAGCGGCGGGAAGGCACCGGGAAAGCTTGCCGAGGCGCGGGCGGCCATCACCAGTTCCGGGATTGACGCAAGCGGCCCGGACCCTCTCGCCTGCGCACGGAAGGCGAAGGTCAGGCGGTGCTCGCTCTCCAGCACAAGCCGGGGAGAATGCAGGTGCAAGGTCTCCAGATGCCCCTTGAAGTCCGTGGCGGTGACGAACAGGTCGAGCGGATGGCCTTGCGGCAGCAGCGGCGGCGCGGACGGGGCCGCCGCCATCGCCGAGAGCGCACGGCTCAGCAGGCGGGAAAAGCCGATGCCGCTGAACGGCGGCTCGAACCAGCGCGAGCGGATCAGGCGCGACAGCTTCTCGCGAACCTCCGCCCGCGTCTCGGGCGCCACGGTTTCGCTCACGGCATTGCCGGGACGGTGCAGCAGGTAGTTCACCAGCGGTGTCGCCCAGAACTTGGCGGCGCGCGAGCCTGGCCGCGCCTCCGGATCGAGCAGGGCGTCCACGTCCGCCGTGTCCAGCCACAGCTCGGTCAGCGGTTCGAGCGACTGACCCGAGTGGATCGCCTGCGCCAGGAAGACGCTGTTGATCCCGCCCGCACTGGCGCCGGCGACGATGTCGGCGATGACGCGCAGGCGAACCGCGTGCCGGCTTTCGATCGTGCGCAGCAGGTCGAGGTAGACGGTGACGCTGCCGCCCGGCGCCTCCTCGCCCGACCACAGGCACCGGCTGGCTTGCAGCGCCTTCCACAGCTCCTTGGTGACGCCGTGCATGTAGACGGCCAGGCTGATGCCGCCGTAGCAGACGAGCCCGATCCGCAGTTCCTTCTGCCGCATCGCTGCTCAGTGCCAGACCCGAGCCGGCTATGCCACTGCAATTGCTCGCGCAGGCGAGGGCTTGCATTGTCGCATCGCCGCCGCCAATCAGCAGCGATGCGGATCGCCCTATTCGAGCCGGAGATCGCCGGAAACGTGGGCGCGATCATGCGCCTGGCCGCGTGTCTGGGTGCAAGCGTCGATATCATCGAGCCGATGGGCTTCGTGTGGGATGACCGGCGGGTCCGGCGCGCGGCGATGGACTATATCGATCACGTGACGGTCACCCGCCACCCAGACTTCGCGACCTTTCGGACGGCGAACGACGAGGGGCGGCTGCTGCTGTTCACTACCAAGAGCACGCAGTCGGTCTACCGCTTCGAGTTCCGGCCCGACGATATCCTGCTGTTCGGCAAGGAAAGCGCGGGCGTGCCTAGCGATGTGGCCGAAGTCTGCGACGCGCGCCTGCGCCTGCCCATGCGCCCGCAAGTGCGATCCATGAACCTGGCCACCGCCGCGGCGCTGGTGCTGGGCGAAGCCTTGCGTCAGACCCAAGGCTTGCCCGGCTGAACCTTCGCGCGCGGGCAGCTCTAGCTCGCGCTGTCTTTCGCGGCTGCAGCCTTGCCGGGCTCGCGAGCCATGCGCGGCGCCTTCTTCTTGGGCTTGGGCTGTGACTTGGGCGACGCGGCTTCTACCGGACCGGCGGCGTTGGCCTGCTGCGGTTCGGCGTCGCCCTTGGCAGTCGTTTCCGACGCGCCTGCCTTGAACAGGCCGATCCGGCCACGGCGCTTCGGCGCGGCGGTTTCAGGCGCCGCCTCGTCCGCCGAGGGCGAGGACGGTTCGGCTGTCGCAGCGCTGCTTTCGCCTTCCGCTTCGGTCTTGGTCGCCTTGCGCGGGCGGCTGGGAGCCTTGCCGGCCTTGCGCTTTGGCGCAGCGGCACCCTCCGCTTCTACCGGCGTGTCGGATGCCTTGGGTGAGGGGGCGTCGGAGGCGCTGGTGTTCTCGTCCGGGCTGGCCTCTGCCGTCTTCTTCGCCGGCCGTCCGCTTGTCTTCTTGGCAGGCGCCTTCGTCGGCTCGGGCTGCTGTTCCGGCGTCGCATCGGGCAGGGCGGCCTCGATCAGCTGGTCGGCTGCTTCTACCGGCTCGGTCGGTTCCGCAGTGTCGGCGACAGGCTTGCGAGTGCCGAGACCCACCTTCTGCGCCACCGCGCGCCGATGCGCGGCATAGTCGGGCGCGACCATCGGGTAGCTGGAGGGCAGATTGTAGCGCGTGCGGTAAGTGTCGGGCGTCAGGCCATGCGATGCCAGGTGACGCTTCAAGGTCTTGTACGGCTTACCGTCGATCAGGCTGATGATGTGCTCCGAAGAGGCCAGGCTCTTGCGCACCGAAACCGCAGGGGTGAACGTCTCTGGCGCAGCCGCCGCGTCGACTTCGGCTTCGCCGGTCAGTGCAGCGCGCGTCGTGCGGATGAGGTCGGCCAGTTCGCCCGATGCCACCGAGTTGTTGGCCAGATATGCGCTGAGCAATTGCACCGTCAGGGTGGTGACATCGGCGGTTTGTTCGACTTCGGGCATGATTTGGAGCTCTCCATAGCGACGACGACCTGGCGAGATCATGACGTAGCTGCATCGCGGCACCGTGACCAGTCTGCAAAGAGCTGATTACGAGCAACTGTTCGGCGAACTCTCGAACAGCGACGCGGTGCCAATTTTCATGCACTTTACATGCAAATCGAACAGCCGCAGGCCATATGCGGCACAACCTGAGCATGCGCGCATTGTCTTGGACTGGAGCAATTATGGGATCTCTCGATGTCTGAGGACTATGCACATGGCCGGCGCGATGGATTGCGGCTGGCCTTGGCGATCCTTGCCGCCGAGGAACAGAAATGGGCGGCACAGCTGAACCAGAGTCGCTTACGCCGCACCAACTGGACGCGCGAGGTTCGTCACAAGACCTTGCAGGTCGCGCAACAGCGCGTGAGGACCGTGCTCAATCGGCTGACGCCGAAAGGCACCCAGGCCATGGATCCCGAACTTGCCTCCGCACTGGACCAAATCGGCCTGTGATGGCGGCGACCGGCATCGACGACGCGCGCGCCGGTTTGCTGTCCTTGCTGGTACAACGCGAGGCGGGAGCGACGATCTGCCCCAGTGAAGTCGCCAGGCTGATCACCGCCGAGGGTGCGGCAACGCACTGGCGCGAGGCGATGCCCCTCGTGCATGCCGCGGTGGACGGCCTCATCGCAGACGGCCTGGTACGCCTCAGCTGGAAGGGCCAGGATATGCCGACACGTTCAGGTCCCTACCGCATCCGCGTCGCACAAATGGCGAGTGACGGTCTTCAGGTCGGCAGCCGCTCGATCCACTCGCGACCGAGCCGTGCGTCCAGCGAGACCGGGGAGAAGCGGTCCAGGCCCGAGCCGGGGTAGAACGTCGCCTCGCCAAAAAGCGGTCGCAGGCTTAGCGAGCCAGGTAGCGCTCCAGATCGTCGCTGCCGCCAACGCGCTCGCCATCGATGAACACCTGGGGGGTGGTCTGGACGCCATGCTCGTCCTTGAAGGCGTCGACCTCCTCGCGCGACGAGAGCACCTTGTCCTCGACCTCGAAGCCGGCTTGCTCCAGCAGCTGCTTGGCGTGAACCCCGAACGGGCAGGTGTGATCGGGCAGCACCATGCGGTACAACGTCGCGCTCTTGCTATCGGCCATGCCAGTCTCCATCGCGAAGGTCAGATCCCGCGAATGGGATCAAAGCCACAGCAGGGCCGCAGTTCCGTGCCATCACACCCGAGCGAGCGTCGCACCTTCCACTTCGACGGTGGCTGCGCGCCCAATCCCGGGCCGATGCACGCTGCGGTGGTAAGCCGCGGCGTGGCCTGGTTCCGCGACGATCAGGGTTATGGCGACAACAACCAGGCCGAATGGCTGGCGCTGCTCATGGCGATGGAACTCGCGGATGCGCAAGCCTGCACGGATATCCTGCTGGTAGGAGACTCCGCCCTGGTGATCGCCCAGGCGAGCGGGCGACAGAAGTGCCGGAGCCCGCATCTGGCGCCATACCTCGCCAGGTTCCACCAGGCTGCGGCCGGCTTCGCGCGGGTTGGCTTGCGTCATGTACCGCGCACGAAGAACCTTGCCGGCATTGCCTTGGCGCGGCGTGGCTTGTTTTGAAGCGCGAGGTGGATGGTAAAACATCGGCATTCCCATCTGGGGATAGCGCATGGTCCGCCATCGTGGTTTCTCGCGCGCCAAGACGGGAGAGCGACGAACATGGATCTGGACCTGAAGGGCCGCCGCGCTCTGGTCACCGGCAGCAGCAGCGGCATCGGCGAGGCGATCGTGCGCATGCTCGCGCAGGAAGGCGCGCAGGTCGTCGTGCATGGCCGCAATCGCGAAAGGGCCGAGGCCGTGGCGAAGGCGATCGGCGCAGCCGGTGTCGCCATCGGTGAACTGGCCGAGGACGGCGGCGCGCAGGCCGTCCATGCCGAGGCGGTGGCGGCGCTGGGCGGCAACGTCGAAATCCTGATCAACAACGCCGGCGGCAACTCGGAGGGCAATTCCGCAAAGAAGCCGCACGAGATCGACGCGGCCGATTTCCTCTCGAACTACAAGGCCAACACGCTGGGCGCGGTACAGCTGTGCCAGCTGTGCATCCCCGACATGATTGGGGCCAAGTTCGGGCGCATCGTCAACGTCTCCAGCGCCGTCGCCATGCAGCCCAACAACGTCGGCGCGGACTATTCGGCGGCCAAGGCGGCGCTCAACAACTACACCGTCAGCCTGGCCGGCTCTCTGCGCAACGTGGGCGTCACGGCCAATATCCTGACGCCCGGCATCATCATGGTCGACGGCCTGATGCGCTTCGGGCGCGAGAAGTTCGGCAATCCGGACGCCAGCTTCGAGGAAATCTGCGAGAAATTCGGCGAGGCGAAGGTGTTCGATATTCCGCCGGTCGGCCGCGTCGGCAAGCCGGAGGAGCTGGCGATGGTCGCCTGCATGCTCGCCAGCCCGCGCTCGGGCTTCATCACCGGCGCCAACTACCGCGTCGACGGCGGCCAGAGCCGCGGCCTGAATTGAAGAGGAGCCGAACCATGGCTGAGAAAACCTATCGCGTCATCCAGTGGGCCACGGGCGTTGTCGGCTCGGCGGCGCTGAAGTACTTCATCGAGAACCCGACCATCGAGCTGGTCGGCGTCTACGTCACCAATCCCGAGAAGGTCGGCAAGGACGCCGGCGAGCTGGTTGGCCTGCCGGCGACCACCGGGGTGAAGGCCACAAGCGACATCGACGCGATCCTGGCGCTGGATGCGGACTGCGTGCTGTTCTCCCCCAGCATGATGACGCCGCCGCTGGAGCAGGTCTGTGCATTGCTCGCCTCTGGCAAGAACGTCGTCTCGCCCGCCGGCCCGCACCTGCCCAACAAGTGGCTGCCCGAGGAGACCCGGCGGATCGAGGAGGCCTGTGCGGCGGGCGGCGTCTCGTTCCACGGCTGCGGCATCCATCCCGGCTTTTCGGGCGATATCCTGCCGCTGACCCTGGCGCGGCTGATGAGCCGGGTCGATTGCGTCGAGGTCTCCGAGATCATCGACAAGGTCCGCAACCCCATGATCTACACCGAGATCATGGGCTTCGGCGCCGACCCGGAGGAACTGCTCGCCAACCCGCGCCGCTCGCCCGAGACCTACAAGCACTTCTATTCCAGCATGGACATGATCGCGCGCGGGCTGGGCAAGGAGATCGACAACGTCACCGTCAAGTTCGAGGTGTCGCGCGCCACCAAGGACATCAAGCACCAGTTCGGCGAGGTCAAGGCGGGGACCGTCGGCGGCCAGCACTACGAGTGGACCGCCTGGTGCGAAGGCGCGCCGCTGATCGTCTACCACTTCTACTGGCAGCTGGGCACCGACCTCGACCACCTGTGGGAAGAGGGCGAGGCCAAGTACCGCGTGCGCATCAAGGGCGAGCCGCCACTGGAATGCCACCTGATGAGCATGGAGGACGAGGACGGTCGCCATCCGTTCCTGGGCCTGCCGTGGACCGGGCTGGTCGGCTGCACGGCGGTGGGAGCGGTGTGCGACGCCGCTCCGGGGATCGTCGACCACGTCGACCTGGGCGTGGTGGAGCCCAAGGGTCTGGTACGGCGCTGAGCGCCGTGCCTACCTTCAGCTGAGATCAGAATCGATCGGACGTTAAGCCGAGGGCGAAGTGACGGTTCAGGGTGAGAAGGGGTGCCGCCTTGAGAGCGGCGGCACATGACTGTCACCGTCGTCGACACCACGCTACCCGGCGTGCCTTCATGCAGCAGATGACCGATCAGAAGCGCCGCTGCTGGGCGTCGTCGACGAGGTCGCAACTGCCGCGGAACGCGTAATCACCGGAGCCGACGACAGTAATGCGCCCACTCCGACGATCGACGGTGAGCCGGGGCTTGTTGAGGCCGTTCAGGCGATACCTCGCGCTGATCGTGTCGGCGCCGATCACGACATTGTCGAGTTGCCACCAGTCGTCCTGCCCGCGCGAGTGGAGCGGCGGGATCAGTTTCTTGGGCAAGCGGATCTGGCCCGAGTTGCCGTCCAGCTGCAGCATCAGCGACGCATCGAAATGCTCCTGCGTCAGTTGCGTGCGGCTGCCGTAATCGTACCGGCGCGAGCTGCTGTTCCAGGTCCAGCCCGTGCTCGTGGCCGCTCGTGGCCGCTGGCCGTCCCCGAAGCAGACCAGACCAAGCCCGGCGTCACTGCGATACTGGCTTCCCCGATCGCGATCCGCGTAGCTGGCAGAGCCGACCTGGGGAGCGGGCGCGCCATAGCCAAGGTCGGGGCGAGGCCGGGCGCCACGGCCGCGATCTGCCTGAGCGGATTTCGCTTGCTGGTTGCAGTCGGGCGCCGGCGTGGCCGTGATCGAATCATACCGGCCGTTCATGGTCACGACTGTCACGCATTGCCGACGCGCGGGATTCCACCAGTTGCTCCACTTGCGGTCGTCGCCCTCCTGCGTGCGCACGAAGACATAGCCGCGGCGCTGCAGTTCGCTTTCGCCGCCGGCGCCGCGCGCGCCCACGAGGTCCGACAGGTCCGATGGGCTCTGCGCCGCGAGGGGCGTGCCAATCAACAGAAGCAACGAGGGCGCTGAATAGTGCATCCGCATGGATCGAACTTCCAATGATGGTGTGTCCTTCTATCGCGTGAACAGGAATCCCACCAGTAGAAGTAGTGCGAAGCCTTCGAGCAAGCCCATCGCGGCGGCACCAAACGCGCGCAGCGGTTTGATCGAAAGCTGAGCCATGAACCAGCGGGTTTCGGCGGCGAGGAAGTAGAGGAACGCAAGCATCGTCAGGACGGTGCTGGCGATGTGAGCCGATCGATGCGGTACAGATCCCAGGGTCGTACCGAGGCTGAGCATCAGCGCGAACGCCGCCGCCGGGTAACATTGGCCATAGAAGGGCAGGCGCAGGGTGCCGCGCACGATCTTCACGCCTCGCCGGCGAAGCAACTGAACCGACATGACCAACGGGATCGTGGCGAACGCCACCAGTCGCAACAGCAGCGCGCTTGTCTCGCTGTCGACCAGTGCGGCCAGTCCATGGCGGTTGGCGATGATCGCGTCCGTTTGTCCCAAGGCGGTGCTCAGGCCGTGCGCGATCAGCAGCGCCAGGGCCAGGAACAGCGGCGGGCTGACGGCGGCGGCGTATTGTTCATCCTCCGGCAGCGCCAACTGCGCGTCGGCATAGGCCATCATCTCCAACGGCTGCACCAGCGTGCGCCATAGCGTCAGCGGGAAGAAGACGAGCCAGCTCATCACCTCGAACAGAAACTCGTCGAGCGAGTTGAGCCACTTCATGAAGTCCATGCCGCACCGTCGCGGCTCCAACGACCCAAATCAATGATCTTTCGGTCGCCGGTTCGAACGCATGCACGTTTTCGATCCGACGGCGGACGGCCTGCTCTGCGCGTGCACGGGAGGGGCGGACGCGAAGGCTGCGGCACGGTGAGCCTCCATCTTCGGCCCTCTTCGTCGCTACGTGCACGACGCAATGCCGCGCGCTTGCCGCCTACCGCGAGCCTTGCTAAGCCCCGCCTGGGTGTTCGTCGGTTCTGGCGGGCAGGTTTTCTCGCTGGTCGGGCCGCCAGCGACGAGAAGCCTTGCCCGGAGTCCATTGCCCATGGCGCCTGCCCGCCTGATACCGCTCAGCGCCATTCGTCGCTTCCTCAACGCCCAGGCGTCCTCCGGCATCGTGCTGGTGGTGGCTGCGCTCGTCGCGCTCGTCATCGCCAATTCGCCGATCGGGCCGGACTTCGATGTCCTGCTGCACGCCTATGTCGGGCCACTGTCACTCGGCCACTGGATCAACGATGGCCTGATGGCGATCTTCTTCCTGCTGGTGGGTCTCGAGATCAAGCGGGAGATGCTGGACGGCCAGCTCTCGACATGGCCGCGGCGGATCTTGCCGGGGGTGGCGGCGGCGGGCGGGATGATCGTCCCGGCGCTGATCTTCCTTGCGTTCAACAGGGGAGCAACCGCATCGGGCTGGGCGATTCCGGCTGCCACCGACATCGCCTTCGCGCTTGGCGTCATGGCCCTGCTGGGCAAGCGGGTGCCGGCATCGTTGCGCATCTTCCTTGCAGCGCTGGCGATCATCGATGACCTGGGGGCGGTGGCGATCATCGCGTTCTTCTACACCGCGGGCATCTCGCTTCCGGACCTCGCGGGCACCGGAATGGCGCTTGCGGTGCTGGTCGCTCTCAATCGATCGGGCGTGAGACGCCTGTCGCTTTTCCTGCTGGTCGGCCTGGTGCTCTGGGTATTCGTCTTGCGCTCGGGTGTTCATGCCACGCTTGCCGGCGTCGCGCTCGCGCTCACCATTCCGATGGATCGCACGCCGGGCACAAGCGACGCGCACAGCGCCAGCCCGCTTCACCGCCTGGAGCACGCGCTGCACCTTCCGGTCGGCTTCGTGATCCTGCCCATCTTCGCTCTGGCCAACGCGGCCGTTCCCGTGCTCGGCCTTCCCGCCGGTGCGTTGTTGGCGCCGGTAACGCTCGGCGTCGCGCTCGGCCTGCTGATGGGCAAGGTGGTCGGCGTGTTCGGCTTCGCGATGCTGGCCGTTCGCCTGAAGCTTTCGGACATGCCGGCGCACGCCGGTTGGCCACATATGCTGGGTGTGGCCCTGCTGTGCGGCATCGGCTTCACGATGAGTATCTTCATCGCCCTGCTTGCCTTCCCCGGCGATCCGCTGCTCCAGGCCGAAGCCAAGATCGGGGTCCTGGCCGGCTCGCTCATGGCCGGGCTCAGCGGCTACCTTGTCCTGCGCTTCGTGCGCCCCGAGCGCTCCGACGCAGCACGGAGCGTGCCTGCGGCCACCAGCGCCCAGGCCGATTGACCCACGCCGATCCGCAAGGTCAGTCCGGTCGCCCGCGCCGAGGTCCGCACCCTGTTCGAGAAGCCGCTCGCCAAGACCTCGCACATGGAGCTCGACGAAGAACGTCACGCCACTCCGGGGAACCGCCGCTACAGCTTCGAGCCGAGCTTCATCGTGCGCGGACTGGCCGACCTGTAGGTGAAGCTCACCCCCCTTGCTGAAAGTCTTGTCGCCGCTTGAAGAATCCGTATGGCTCGACGCCGAGCCGTCGGGCCATCGGCCGGGCTGCATATCACTGTCACGCCACAAAACCGGCGCAGTGCGTCGGAAGAAGGAAGCTGCATGACCATCAAGGACGTTTCATCCAAGCCCCTCCAGGAGCTGATCTCGCTTCAGGGCCGTGTCGCCGTCGTCACGGGGGCTGCGTGGGGCCTGGGCCGCGCCACCGCGCGCCGGCTTGCCGAAGCGGGCGCTTCGGTGCTGATCGCCGATCTCGACGAGGAGAAGGCTGCGGCGACCGCGAGCGAACTGGCGCAGGAGTTCGGCGGCACGGTGACGTCGGTCAGGATGGACGCCGGCGACCCCGAGGCGATCACCGCGGTGGCGGACAAGGCGGTGGGCGACTTCGGATCGCTCGACATCTGGGTCAACAATGCGGGCGTAGCCTCGCATGTGCCGCTGTTCGACCTGACCGACGACGAGTTCGACAAGGTCCAGGCGATCAACTTGCGCGGCACCTTCGTCGGCGCGCGTGAAGCGGCGCGCCGCATGATCGCAGCAGGGCAGGGCGGCGTGATCGTCAACGTCGCCTCGCTCGCCGGGATCAACGGCATCGCGGCGGGGCAGGCTGCCTATGTCGCTTCGAAGCACGGCGTCGTCGGCCTCACCCGGCAGATGTCGATCGAACTCGCGCCGCACGATATCCGGGTCCTGGGCATCGCGCCTGGCGTGATGCTCACCGAGAAGACCATGTTCCTGGCCGACGCCGGGAAGGACATGGCGGCTGCGACCGGGATCCCCGGCATCGGCGGCGGTCGGCTCGGACGCCACGGCTCGGCCGACGACATCGCCCGCACCATCCTGTTTTGCGCTTCCGACATGGCCATGTTCATGACCGGCAGCACCTTGGTGGTCGATGGCGGCGTCCTCGCCTGATCGCGCGGCGCCGTTGACCATGAGTAAATGATTCTCGGAGGTGCCGGCCACGCCGATCGTGGCGCGTCCGGCACGCTCCTGTTGGGAGAGCATGCAATGAGTAAGGACCGCGTAGTCGTCGTCACCGGTGCCGCTGGCGGGATCGGGCTGGGCATCGCTCAGCGCTTCGCCCGTGACGGGCACCCCACTGCCATGCTCGACGTGCAGCAGGATCTGCTCGAGCAGGAGGCGGATGCGCTGCGCTCGGCCGGTGCCAATGTGCTGACCGCGAACGTGGACGTCTCCGACAGAGCCGCGATCGACGCGGCTTATGCGCGTATCCGCCAGGAGTTCGGGCCGATCACGATCGTGGTTCCCAATGCCGGCATCGCGCCGATGGTTCCGTTTCAGGACATGACCGCCGCGCAATGGCAGAAGGTCATGGACATCAACCTGTCCGGCGTGTTCCACACGATCCAGGCCGCGGTGAACGACATGATCGAGGCCAAGTGGGGCCGCATCGTTCCCATTTCGTCGCATGCCGGCCAGTCGGGCGGCATGTACATGGCGCACTACTCCGCGGCGAAGGGCGGCGTCATCAGCCTGACCAAGGGCCTGGCGCGCGAGATGGCGGCGCATGGCACGACGGTGAACACCATCGCTCCCTCGGTCTGCGAGACGCCGCAGATGCATCGCGCGATCGAAGCCGGTGAGTTCCCGCTCGAGGCGATCCTGCCGATGATCCCGATTTCGCGCGCCGGAACGCCGGACGAGATCGCCTCGGCATGCGCCTTCCTGGCCTCGGACGAGGCCGCTTACATCACCGGCCAGGTTCTGGCGGTGAATGGCGGTATGTACATCTAAGACGGTTGGCGATGGAGTGATCGCACTCCATCGCCGCTCCGGCCACTCGCGTCGGTTCGATGCGAAGGCTCGGCTGCAAGATCCCGCCCTCTGTATCACCGTCGGCCCGCGCCTCGTGGCACCGGCGTCATCCGCGGATCACGCCGGCTTGGGTGTCCGGCCGAACACCCGACCCAAGCCACTTCGGCGCAGCCGACCCGCTCGGCTCAAGCCACTCCCCATTCAATCGCCGCGCGGCAGAGCGAAGGCAATCGTCTCGTCGCCGTAGCGCGTGCCCAGCGCTCCATGTCCGCCGGCGGTGATCACCACGTACTGGCGGCCGTCCTTGCCAATGTACGTCATCGGCGTGGCGGTGGCGCCCGCCTTCAGCCGGTGCTTCCACACCTCGGTGCCGGTGCGGGCATCGAAGGCGCGCAAGTACTGATCGGTGGTCGCGCCGATGAACACCAGGCCACCCGCGGTCGCGATCGACCCGCCCAGGTTCGGCGTGCCGGTGGGCAGCGGCAGGTTGTGCTGCAGCCCGAACAGGTTGTTGTCACGGGCGCTGCCCAGGGTCTTGCGCCAAAGGACCCGGCGCGAGTCTAGGTCGATCGCGACCAGCTCACCCCACGGCGGGGGAACGCAAGGCACTGTCGCCGGGCTCAGCCAGGCACGCAGCGTCGCCAGGTACGGCGTTCCCGTCTGAAGCCGCACGTCCAGCTTCTTGGCGTTCTCGCCGCCGCTGCTCTTGCGCTTCAGCAGCTCCTTGCCGCGCGCCGTGTTGCGGTCCACCAGCTCGAAGTAGAACGGCATGTTCATGGTGTTGACGAACATGACGCGGTTGCGCGTGTCCACCGAGGCGCCGCCCCAGTCGGTGACGCCGTCGAACGCCGGGTTCCCGATCGACCGCGTCGGCCCGATCGGCGTGTAGATCCCGCTGTTGCGGGCCCGCGCCAGGTCGATGCGGCACATCAGCTGATCCAGCGGGGTCGCGCCCCACATGTCTTGCGGCGTCAGCTTGGGCGGGATCAGGCTGGGCATCCCGGTCGAGAACGGCTGGGTCTTAGACAGGAACGTGTTCGCGGGCGCACCCACCTGATCCACGGGCAGCTCCTGGACGCGGGCGATCGGCTTGCCGGTCACCCTGTTGAGCATGAACACCTGACCCATCTTGGTGGTCTGGATGAGCGCGGGAGTCCCATCCGCCAAGTCGAACAGCGAAGGCCCGATCGGCGTGTCGAAGTCCCACATGTCGTCGTGGACCATCTGGAAGTTCCACCGCAACTTGCCGGTGGCCGCGTCGAGCGCCACGATCGAGGAGCCGAAGCGCCGGTCGAACGGGCGACGGAAACCCGTGTAGTAGTCTGGCGAGGGATTGCCCGTGCCAAGGTAGACCAACCCCAGCTTCGGGTCGCCGGTGATCGGGCCCCAGACGTTGGGCGTGCTGCGGGTATACTCCTGACCTTCCGGCAGGCGGCCCGGCAGTGCATCGGGCGACCGGCCCACGTCCCAGGCCCAGGCCTGCTCGCCGGTGACCGGATCGAACGCGCGCACCACGCCCGAGGGCGCATTGGTCGTCATGTTGTCGATCACGCGGCTGCCGATGACAAGCCGGTCGTTCAGCACCAGTGGGGTGGAGGTGGAAACCTGCCAGCCCGGAGGCCAGGTGCCGGTCTGATCGCGCAGATCGACCGCGCCGTCGCGCCCGAAGCTGCGGCACAGCCGACCCGTGGCCGCATCGAGCGCGAAGACGCGCGCGTCCATGGTGGGCAGGAAGATGCGCGTCTTGCACTCGCTCGCCTGTGGAGCGGCATGGTAGGCAACCCCTCGGCAGACGATGTACGGATTGGTGCGCGGGAGCTTGGGATCGAACTTCCACCGCGTGCGGCCGGTGGACGCGTCGATCGCCATGGCCATCGAGTGTGGCGTGCACGTGAACAGCGTATCGCCGATCTTCAGCGGGGTCGCTTCGGAGTGATACTCGCGGCCCTTGTGGTTGATCTCGGTCTCGTCCGGACCGTCGCCGCTCTTGGAGATCCACGCGACTTCCAGGTCATTCACGTTGGCCGGCGTGATCTGCCCGGCATCGCTGTAGCGCGTTCCGCCGGCGTCGTTGCCGTAGAATGCCCAATCGGTGGGCCGCTGCGCAGAGGCTTGCGCGATCTGCGAGACCGCGCCGCGCTCCGGCCCGAAGCTTGCGTAGAGGATGAGGCCGACGATCCCGACCGCGCCGGCCGCCGTCGCCGCCTGGAAGCCGCGCCACGCGCTCGCCGGAACCCGGGTGCGCGCCGGGGCGCCGATCGCGGGGATCAGGAACAGCGCGAGCAGCACGCTTGGCGCGAAGAGGCGAACCTCCAGCTTCCAGGGATCGCTGCCCGCCTCCCAGATGGCCCAGACCACGGTGATCAGCCAGATCGCGAGATAGAGGAAGAAGCCCGAGGGCCGGCCGCGCGCGACCTGCACGCCGCTGGCGATCATCAGCAAGCCGATCAGCACGTAGTACAGCGAGCCGCCCAGCATGGCGAGCCAGCCGCCGAACCCGGCGAAGAAGGCGCCCAGCAAAGCCAGTACGGCGCCGAATGCGAGGGGCGCTATCCGCGCGCGCTTCGTCACGTCCAAGGAATAAAACCTTTCACGTTCGCCACGAGGGGGGACAGGTGGCGCGAATGGAAATCGCCGCCCGCGCCAAGATGTCGCGCGCGGGCCAGAGTTGGAACGCATTTCGGCCATCGCCGCGCCAATCTCAAGCAAACAGGGCGTGACGTGCAGAAATACCGCCGAGCATGACCGGCGTTCATGTCAGAAGGTGGCGAAGGCGCCCAGTCCCAGGACGGTGACGGTGCTTCGGTCGGAACGTCCGCCGGGATGACGATAGAGCTGCAGGTTCGGTCGCAAGCTGAAAGCCGGATCGACGACGATCGAGTAAGCGAGCTCGGCCGCCCACTCGGCTCGCTGCGGCGTCCGATCGGTCAACCCGGCGTCCCGTTGCAGGCCCTGCACGCGGGTCAGTCGCGGGTTGATCCGCGTGCGTCCGATCGCCAGGCCGATCTCATCCCGAGGGCGTCCGGGGATGATGCCCGACCAGGTCGCGCCGGCCACCGCGATCGAGCGGATGAGGTTGGTGCGCGCGTCGGTCAGGGTGCCGCTGAGGAAGACGTTGACCACTCCGCTGCCATCCTCCCGCGCTGCGGTGAGTTGCTGGCGCGCGACGAAGTAGGCGCCCCATCGACCACGCTGCCGCGCGAGCGGAAGGCCAGACAGCGCGGCATGGCCACCGCCTGTGTCGCGCACGAGATCGGTGCTGCGCGATGTGTCGTGCCAGACACCGAACTTGTAGGTGCCGGTGCGGCGCGCGTCTCCGCCCAGCCGGACGACGAAGCCGCGTTCGAGCGGGATCAGCGCCCCGGTCTGCCCCGATGTGCCGAGGTAAAAGCCGCGATCCTCGCGCAAGTTGGTGGGGTTGCGCTCGTAGAGGCCGACTTGGGTATAGCCGAGCCCGTCCTCCACTCTGACCCGCGCACCCCAGACGCTGACGGGCGGGTTGTACCAGTAGTCGGGCGTGACGTGGCCGGGCACGATGCCGCAGAAATAGAGGCTTTCGAAGAAGCAGGGCGCGGTGCCGAAGTCCTCGCCGATGCTCATCCGGCCCAGCTTCAGCTCCGCCTTGCCCAGGCGCTGGCGGTAGAAAAGCTGCGACAATCGCCAGATCTGGCCGGCCCCGAAGATCGCCTGGGGGTTCTGCAGCACCTCCAGCCCCGCGGTCGCCGTCAGATTTCGGCCGTGGCGATTGGTGACGAGCACTTGCAGGCTCCCGCCCTCGATCCCTGCGATCCGGCCGAGGTCGGCGCTCGCGCCCACTTGGAACTGCGCGGCATATTCGACCCGCTTGCGCGTTCCGCCGCTCACGTTCCAGGCCGGCATGGCGATGTACTGAAGCGTCGGCGTGACGCCTCTTTCCTCGAGCGCGGTGCGCAGCCCGCCCCAGTCGCCTAGCAGGTGCGGCGCAGGCGGCGGCGGTGCGCCGGTCACCGAAGGGGCAGGGCGGGGCGGACCTTCCGCCGAGCGCGGCGCTGCGGCCTCGACGGCATCCTGCGAAGCGGGGCGGAGCGGAACCGAATCGGCATCCGCGTTCACGGCGGCCGTGGCCGCCAGGGCAAGCAGCAGCATAAGGCTCTCCTCCACCGCGACACCGTCGCGGTGAGCCCTCGATCGTTCATGGGAGGCAGGGTGCGCGCGGGGCGCGCACCCTGCTCGGATCAGCGGTTGGCGCTGGTGGGAACGCGCAGCACCAGTGCGGCGCCGATCAGCACGGCCGCGGTGATGGCGTAGAGACCCAGTCGCAGGTCACCGCTCGCGGACACCAGCGAGCCGATGACGTAAGGGGAGACGAAGCCGGCGACGTTGCCGATGGCGTTGATGCCGCCGATGCCGGCCGCGGCCCAGACACCGCCCAGGAATGCCGGCGGCAAGCTCCAGAACATCACCGTCGCGCTCAGCATGCCTGCCGCGGCGACCGAAAGCAGCATGATCGAGAGCGTCAGGTTCTCGGGCACGAACGAGGCGATCGTGAGGGCGACGGCGCCCACCACCATCGGCGCGATCAGGTGCCAGCGCCGTTCGCGATGTTTGTCGGCGGAGAAGCTGAAGGCCAGGATCGCGACCATCGAGGCGAGGAAAGGCAGTCCGGTGAGCAGCCCGTTCATCAGCGGCGTGGCTGCACCGGCGTTCCGGATGATCGTGGGCAGCCAGAAGGTGATCGCATACTGGCCCATCACGACCGCGAAGTAGATGGCACACAGGAGCCACAAGCGCTTGTCGGCCAGGAACTGGCGCACTGAAAGGTGGTCGGTGCGCGCTCCGGCGTCCTCGGCAAGGTCATCCAGGACCTGGCGCTTCTCCTCGGCGGTCAGCCAGTCGACGTCCTGGGGGCGATCGGGCAGGAAGCGGAAGGTCACCAGACCGGCGACGAGCGCGGGCACCGCCTCGATCACGAACATCCAGCGCCAGCCTTCCCAGGCGGCGACGCCGGCCATCTTCTCCATGATCAGGCCCGAGAGCGGCGCCCCGATCATGCCGGCCAGCGGGATCGCCAGGAACATGATGCTGTTGGCGCGCGAACGGCGGGCAGCGGGGAACCAGTAGGTCAGGTAAAGCAGGGCGCCCGGCGCGAAGCCGGCTTCGGCGACGCCGAGGAGGAAGCGCAGGATGTAGAAGTGCGTTTCGGTCTGCACGAAGGAGAAGCCGGCCGACACGATCGCCCAGCTCACCAGGATCCGGGCGATCCAGCGCCGCGCACCCACTTTGTGCAGCATCAGATTGCTGGGCACTTCGAAGATCGAATAGCCGATGAAGAAGATCCCGGCGCCAAGGCCGTACGCAGCCTCGGAAAATCCGAGGTCGGACGACATCTGCAGCTTGGCGAAGCCGATGTTCACGCGATCGATATAGGCGGCGAGATAGCACAGCAGCAGGAATGGCAGCACGCGCCAGGCGATCTTGCCATAAGCGGTGGTGCTTGCCGGCTGGTCGGCCGCATTAAGGGCGACGGTCGTCATTGTCCTCTCCTTGTCGCGCGGTCCCGATATTTCGGGTCCCACGTCACGATCACGCGGCAAGCCACGCCTTGATGTTGTCGGTCATGGCCTTGGTCGAGATGCCATAGCGGTCGTGCAGCGTCGGCAGTGCGCCCGCGTCGAGGAACGCGTCGGGCAGGCCGACCTGCCGGAACGGTGCATGCACGCCCCCCCGCATCATGGCGCCGGCGACGGCTTCGCCCAGTCCGCCGATGACGGAGTGGTTCTCCGCGACCACGACCAGGCGGCCCGGCTTGGCTCCGGCGGCGACCAGGATCGTCGCTTCGTCCAGCGGCTTGATGGTGGGCACGTGAAGCACGGCGACGTCCACCTTGTCGGCGCGCAAGGCGTCGGCGGTCTCCAGCGCCCGCATGGTCATGAGGCCCGACGAGACGATCAGCACGTCGTTGCCGTCGCGCAGCAGCTTCGCCTTGCCGAGTTCGAACTTGTAATCGTACTCGTCGAGCACGGCGGGCACCTTGCCGCGCAGCAGCCGCATGTAGACCGGCCCGCGATGGTCGGCGAGGGCGGTGGTCGCCTGTTCGATCTCGATCGCGTCGCACGGATCGATGATCGTCAGATTGGGCATGCCGCGGAAGATCGCGAGATCCTCCGTCGCCTGATGCGAGGGGCCGTAACCGGTGGTGAGGCCCGGCAGCGCGCACACCACCTTAACGTCCAGGTCTTCCTCAGCGATGGCAAGGCACAGGAAATCGTAGGCGCGGCGAGCGGCGAACACGGCATATGTCGTGACCCAGGGCTGGAAGCCCTCGCGGGCCATGCCGGCGGCCGACATCATGAGCAACTGCTCGGCCATGCCCATCTGGTAGAAGCGGTCCGGGTGAGCGGCCTGAAAGATGTGCAGGTCGGTGTACTTGCCCAGATCTGCGGTCATGCCGACAATCCGCGGGCGGCTCTCGGCCGCCTTGGCGAGCGCGTGGCCGAACGGTGCGCTGATGGTGCGCTGTCCCTCGGCGGCGATCGAGGCGATCATGGCCGAAGTCTTGAGGCGGACAGGTGCGTTCATGGTCTTACTCCTCAGATCGCGCTGTTCACGGCGCCGCCCCGGGCGACCCAGCCGGCGTCGACGTCCGCGATCGCCTTGTCCCACTCGTCCTCATCCACACGGATGAAGTGCGTCTTCTCGCGGCTCTCCAGGAACGGCACGCCGCGACCCATCAGGGTATCGCAGATGATGATGCGCGGGCGCGGCTCGCGCAGTTCGCGCGCGGCATCGAACGCGGCGACCAGCGCCTCGATGTCGTTGCCGTCCACCCGCTGTGCGTGCCAGCCGAACGCCTCGAACTTGGCGACCAGATCGGGATGGCCCAGCACGTCCATCGAGGGGCCGTCCGCCTGCTGGTTGTTGAAATCGACGATGGCGATAAGGTTGTCGAGCTTCCAGTGCGGCGCCGACATGGCGGCCTCCCAGGTCGATCCTTCACCTAGCTCGCCATCGGAGAGCAGGTTGTAGACGAAACGGTCCGAGCCCTTGCGCTTCAGGCCCAGCGCCATGCCCACCGCGATGCCCAGGCCCTGGCCCAGCGACCCGCCGGAGATCTCCATGCCGGGCGTGTACGAGGCCATGCCCGACATCGGCAGCCGGCTATCGTCCGAACCGTAAGTCTCGCGCTCCTCGAAGGGCACGATCCCGGCTTCGATCAGCGCCGCATAGAGCGCGATGGCATAATGTCCGATCGACAGGAGGAACCGGTCGCGTCCTTCCCATTGCGGCTCCTCGGGACGGTAGCGCAAGGCCCGGAAGTAGGAGACCGCAAGCACATCCGCGACGCCGAGGGCCTGGCCGATGTAGCCCTGGCCCTGGACGGCGCCCATGCGCAGGGCGTGCTTGCGGATGTGGTAGGCATGTTCCGCCAGTTGGCGAACAGGCATGTTGACGGCGGCTGAGGCGCTCACGTTCAGTTTCCTCTCGGCAATCCGCCCCTCGTGGGGCAGTCCTGTCATCGTCCGAATTGAAAGCAGACGCCCCGTTTAGACAAACGCTATGTTTACATCGTGGATGAACTTCGTTCATGTGACGTCATGCACATCAGCCTGGGATCGCTTCACGTCTTCGACGCCGCCGCCCGCCACCTGTCGTTCAAGGCAGCGGCGAACGAACTCAACCTTTCGCCCAGCGCGGTGAGCCACGCGATCGCCAAGCTGGAGCGCGATCTGGGTGCGATCCTGTTCGATCGCGACGGCCGGCAACTCGCGCTCACTCTCGACGGACGGACGCTACACCGCCCCGTCGAGGAAGCGCTGGCGCTGGTCCGCTCGGGCATCAAGGCGGTGACGACCCGGCAGGCCGAGATGCTGCGGCTTCACGCCGCGCCCAGCTTCGCCGCGCAGTGGCTCACGCCGCGGCTGCACAAGTTCCTGGCGGCGAACCCGGGCATGGAAGTGCAGATCGCCGCCGACACCGACTACAGCCGCTTCACCAACGACGAGTTCGACGCCGACATCGTCTATGGCCTGCGAGAGCAGGAGGGCATGATCGTCCACCCGCTGGGTGAAGAGCGGATCAGCCCGCTTTGCGCGCCCGAGCTGGCCGCCAGGATTGCGAAGCCGGCAGACCTGCTCTCGCATGTGCTGATCTGCAGCACGCTCAAGTCGGTGCAATGGGACAACTGGTTGCGGATCAACGGACTGCAGCCCGGGCAGGGCGCGATGATGCGCTTCGACCGCAGCTTCATGGCGATCAGCGCCGCGGCCGACGGGCTCGGCATCTGCCTGGATTCGACTCGCCTCGCGGAGCGGGAGCTGACGAGCGGGCGGCTGGTGGCGCCGCTGGCGGGCAGAAGCGAGGACCTCCTCGAAACCGGGCATTACCTCGTCTATCCCAAGCGCAACGCCACCCGCCCCATCGTCAAGGCCTTCACTCGCTGGGTGCTGGCCGAGATCGCCGACGGGGCTGGCTGAGCCGCAATTCCTGCGGGGTGATCCTTAGTGGATCAACATGCCGCCGTTCACGTCCAGCGTCACGCCGGTGAGATAGCTCGACAAGTCGCTTGCCAGGAACAGCACCGCGTTGGCGACGTCGTCGGCGCGGCCGAGCCGAGCCAGCGGGATGCCCGAACGGATCTCCGCCTCCTGCGCATCGCTGAGCTTGCCGGCGGTGATGTCGGTGGAGATCAGCCCCGGAGCGATCGAGTTGACGCGTACCTGCTGCGGCCCGAATTCGCGCGCCATGGCCTTGGCCAGGCCGAGCACGCCGGCCTTGGCGGCACTATAGTGCGGGCCCCCGAAGATGCCGCCGCCGCGCTGTGCCGAGACGGACGAGATGCACACGATGCTGCCGCTGCCGCCGGCGATCATGTGCGGGATCACCGCCTGCGAGCAGATGAGCGTGCCGCGCAAGTTGACGTCGAGGATGCGGTCGTAGTCGGCGCGGCGGATGTCGAGCGTCTTCACCGGTTGAGTGATGCCGGCATTGTTGACCAGCACGTCGATGCGCCCGAACCGTGCCATGGCCGCGTCGACCGCGTCAGCGACTGCGGCTTCGTCGGCCACGTTGGCGCCCAGCCCGAGGTGCGCGCTGCCGAGCGACTGTGCCGCTTCGTGCGCCGTGTCTGCATCCAAGTCGAGAATGACGACCTGCGCGCCGTGATCGGCAAGCGTGCGCGCCGTCGCTCGCCCGATGCCGCGCGCCGAAGCGGCGCCGGTGACGATTGCAACTTTTCCTTCCAACAGCATGGTACCTCTCCATCGCGAACTTTATGCCGCATCGGCGAGGTAGGCGGGCGTATCGCATGTAACAAACGCAGTGTTCGCAGCTTGGATGAAGCAGATTCACTCGGCATGGATGGCGCCGCTGCTCGCCTCCCGCTCCGGAATCAACCGGCTTCAGTCCCGGCAGCGACGGCAGCGCCCTCGCCAGAAGCGCGCGTGGCCTCGACCGGATTGTCGATATCGAGCGCGCGCAGGATCGAGACGCCGTCGGCAAAGCTGGCCGCGCAGTATGTCTGCACGCCGAGCCGCGCCATCTCGGCAAGGTGCGCCGCCTTCGCGCCGGTGCCGCACTCGCCGGAGACGTCGCGGATGAAGACGGCGCCGATCCTCTGCGGGAATTCGCTCACCACTTGCGCGTAGATCTCGACATCCTGCTGGCCGTTGTCGCCCATCAGCAGGAAGCGATGCTCGGGGTAGAACCGCAGGATGGTGCGGACGGCGTCGAGCTTGTGGCCCTTGTGCCCGGCATCGATGAACTTGCCCGCGTCGATGCCAAGGTCCTTCAGGAACATGGGACCGTGCGGGATACGGTTCAGTTCCATGAACTGGGTGAGGAAGCCGTAGAGGTTCCAGGGGCTGGACGAAACGTAGAAGAACGGTCGCGTCGGCGCGGCATGGTCGCGCGCAATCAGCCGGTACAGATCGGCCGCACCCGGCACCGCGAGCCGCTCGGCCGGCTGTTCCAGGATGATGCGGCGCCAGTTGGCGGCGAAATCGGTCGCGCCCGTCTCCATGACGGTATCGTCGATGTCGGAGATGATGCCCCAGTGGTCGTCGGTTCCGGGGGCCAGGACGGGAACGTTGAGCGGGAGGTGCGGCTCGAGCCCGGGGGGCGATAGCGTCACATGCTCCCACAAGGCGCGCGGTGGCAAGGGGCGATCGATCGCGAGATCGAAGGCGAAGTAGCCTTCCTCGTCGCTGACGCAGGTCGCGCTGACGCCATCGGCTTCGCAACGCACCGTGATCCCGCCGACCTCGCGGCTGTTGTAGATCGTCCACATGGCGCGCAACTTGTCGAGCACGCCCTCGGCGGAGCTAAGCGGCGCCTGGTGCTCGATGACCCTCCCGGACACGCGAAGTGCCGTGGCATTGCGGTAGCCGACATAGGGCAGCACCTGCACCGACCCCGGCTTCACGGGATCCGTCAGCAGGGCCTTGAGCTGGTCGACATCCTGCTCCAGCCCGCTAGCAAGCGAGCGGAGCCAGCGTCCGAAGGTATCGGCAGTATCCATCTGCCAGGAATTCCGACGCTGCCCGATCGTTCCGGAACATCGCTCGGAACCGGGCGCGGCCCGCCCATCCGCTCATCCGTTCGCGTCAGCGGTGTGTGGAGACAACGCCGCTGCGCAACGGAAGCTCAGGCTGTGCAACCAGCCTCAGTTCGGGCGCTGTCCACCGCGCCCCCCGCCAAAGCCACGCCCGCCGCCATAGCCACGGCCGCCGGTCGTGCCTTGCCCGCGACCGCCCCAGCCGGACGGTGCTCCGACGCTCGAACCCCGACCGCGCCACTGTCCGGCCGAAGGGGCTGGACGGTCCGGACGTGTCACGCCGGGCTGGCCGCGGAAGCTTCCGCGCTCACCCTGCGGCCGCGCGAAGCCAGGCTGATGATCGCCGCGCCATGAGCCGCGTTGACCATCGCCTCGCTGACCATCGCCGCGCCACCCCCTATACTGCCGATCGCCGCGCCCGCGGTCAGGTTGGCCTGGACGATTGTAGCCGCGCCCGTCGCCCCAACGCTGTCCGCGCCCACGCTGGCCCTCCCAATAGCGGCGCTGGCCGTCGTTCCAACGGGAGCGCCGACCGCTGCGGTCGATCACGTAGACACCATAGCCCGGGTAGTAGAAGTCGTTGTACCATCCGCCGTAGCCACCATAACCGCCGTAGCCGGGATAGCCTCCGCCATAGGCATAGGAGGGGCCGTAGCCGTCGTAGTAGTCGGAGGCGTAGCCGACGCCGCCGTAACCATAATCACCCATGCAGCCGGCAAGCGAGACGCTGAGGCCCAGCGCGGCGCCGACTGCAATCAGGCGCCTTTTCAGGGAAGCCATCGTGTGAGTCCTTGTGTTTGCGTGGGGCCCAACGGCGCGACGCTCAGACCAACAACGTGGGACAGGGGCTTACGGTTTCAACGCTGCGCTGCGTGTTTCTCCGCAGGCAATAAGTAAATGACCTTAGTTGGCTAGCAAGGATGACAGCAGTTCGGAGATACGCGCGCGCATGTCGTCGTCACGGGTGACCTCCAGCATCGCGGTCAGGCTGCTGCGCGCCGCGGCGACGTCCGCGTCGGCGAGCTCGAGCCGCGCCCGCTCCCACCAGGCATGGGGGTAGCCGGGCGCCATGACGGTCATCCGCTGATACAGGGTGAGCGCACGCCGGCCCTGGCCGCTTGCCTCGGCGCGGGTCGCCTTGTTCATCAGCAGGCGCACCAGCACGGCGCGATTCGACATCGTGGAGACGTGCGTCACGGCAGTCTCGCGACCCTGGTTCATGTCGCGCACAAAGGCGACGAGCTGATCGCGGTCGACGACACGCCCGCCGTTGAACGGGTCGATGATCACCGGGTCGGGATCGTCGCCGACGAGCACCAGAACGTGGCCCGGCAGGTCGAGCACGTTGGCCATCCACCCGAGTTGCCGCGCCGCCGCGACGTAGAGGATGGACAGGCTCACGGGCAGTCCACGGCGGCGCCCGATAACCTGCAACAGATCGGCGTTGGCCGGATCGTCATAGGTATCGGTGTCGCCGGTGAAGCCGAATTCACGGCCCAGAACCTGGGCCAGCAACGCCGCCTGCCGGCGCGCGTCGGTGACTTCGCCGCTCAGGTCGTCGAGCCGTTCGGCGATGTCTGCCAGGACGTGGAGGCAGGGATCTTCTTCGCTGTCGGGATGGTCGAGAAGCGCCAATGTAAGGGCCGCATCGTCGAGATCGATGTCCTCGTCCTCGACGAGGCCGAGTTGGATTAGGTCGTCATGCATGGATGCAAGATGGGGGCCGCAGCGGGATCTGCAACTCGGCCCCCCGGGCGTGGCGCTGGGCGCTCAGCGCTGCTTCCTGGTGATCGTCGCGGTGAAGTCCGGTTCCTTCTTCGCGACCCAGTCGACGAACTTGCGCACGTTGGGGTTCGCCAGCAGTCCCTCCACATCCATGCCGTGGCGCTGCATCTCGGAGTTCGTGAAGTTGGCGATCAGCGTCTGCTGGCAGATCGGATGCATCGGCACGGTATCGCGCCCGCCGCGACTCTTCGGAACGGGATGGTGCAGGACGATCGACTTGCCCAGCGGCCGGCCACAGAGCCAGCAAGGCACTGCGGGAGCCGGCGCGTCGTCTTCGTCCTGCGCGTCTTCGGGATAGGGACCATGCTTGGGGTGTTTGCGGGCCATGCTTCTGCCTGGATCGGGTTGCTGTGCCGCCCCTAGCACCGACCTCGCTCGCGACCCACCCCCGCAGGTCGCTCAGTCTTCAGGTTTCGGGATGGGCGCCTGGCTTCCTAGCGATCCGGCGGACTTCCTCGTCGATCGCCTGCCCGTAGGCGCCATCGGCGATCTTCTGAGGTGAGGGCATGGAGTTGTCCTGTGCTGCTTGCGATGGGAACGTGCAGCGGCGCGGTTTCGATGGCGGGAGAGCGAGCGGCGCGCCGGTCCGTTCGAACGGCTGGGCGTGCCTCAGGACCCGTTGCCCAGCAGGAACACCACATAGCCGCGCATGTTCGGATCCTGGGCGAGGTGTGCTGGCGGGTTCCAGCTTCCATCTTCGACGAGGCCGATGCGGTACGGCATGCCCAGCTTCGCCAGGCCGCGCAGGTAGGCTTCGTAGCCCGGGATTGTGCGACGGCCCTGGTACGTCTGCACCACGATCTCGTCGACGATCCCGCCAAGCTGCCGCAGGGCGCGCGGATCGCCCCCGGCGCTCCAGTCCATGAGGCCGGTGATCGACAGCTGGATTCCGGGCGGCAGGCGACGGCGTAGATCGGCCAGGAACCGCGCGTAGCCGGCTAGCCCGCGTGTCGCCGCGTCGAAGTCGATCTGCAGCCCGGCAACGCGGTTGCCCGCCGCGCGCCAGAGCGCCAGGGCATGCTGCACGTCGCGGTGGATCGCTTCGCTCCAGTCGAGCCGCTCCACGCGCACGACCAGCCACAGGGCCGGACCGGGCACCCTGGGCGTCGCGCGCAAGGGCTCGAACCGGCTGCCCGCTTGATGGCGCACCTCTCCGGCGAGGAGATAGACCTCGCGCGCCTGCTTCAGCCACGGTGGCGCGGGCACGCCCGGCCAGAGGAAGAACGCCTGGTAGGCGCGCGGGTCGACGGTCTGCGAAGCCTTCCGCGTCTCGCAGCCGGCGACCAGCAGGCTCGCCGCCGAACCGCACAGAAGCGCGCGGCGGCTTACCAGTAGTACTTGAGGTCGATCGCCCATCGGCTCGTCGGGTGGTCGCGCTTGAGCTGCTGGAACCAGGCCTTGCGCTGCGCCACCGGCACGTCTTCGCCGCCGCACGCATTGTTGCCGCTGGGGCTATAGCACATGACGGACCGGTACAGCGCATAGGCCGCATCGGCCGGCACCGCGGATCGGTCGGCCAGCACCGACGCATAAAGCGCAGCGCGCGGCGCGGCCTTGCCGGGGAACAGGTCGGGCGAGCCGCCGAGCTGGTCGGCCGATGGCCGCGTGGCTGCGAGGTACTCGTCGAAGCCGTTGAGCCGCCAGAATTCGGCAAGGCAGAGCCGCGCGTGCACGTCGCGCGGGTTGGTGGCGAGCGTGGCGGCGGTGCTCGCCAGGGTGGGGCAGGGGTACTCCTCCTGCCACTTGCCCTGGCGGAACAGGCCGAGCGGTGCCTGGTACTGAGGATCGCTGCCCATCCATCCGCTCGACCAGCCTTCGCCGACGTAGCCTGCGGAAGGCGCGGTCGCCGGTACTTGCGCAAGGTCGGTGCCGAACTCGCGATAGCGGCCACGCGACAGATCCTTGGCAAGCAAGGCGAACAGCGCGACATCGCGCTCCGTCCGGGCGACAGCGCTCGCGCCCGCCTGTCGCCGCAGCAGCGCCGGCGGGGCGACCCGGGCGAGGAGGATGGTGCGGATCTCCGGCTCCGTGACCCGGCTGCCGGGTGCGAAGACCTGGTCGAGCGCGCCGCCACGCTCCTGGTGCATCGCGAGAGCAAGCTGTGCGGCCGGCTGCTGGTAGAGGTCGCGCGCACCTTGCGTCAGCCGCGTGAGGAAGCGTGCCGTCGTGCCGTCGGCCAGTGCGTCCAGCGCCAGGCCGCGCAGCAACTGCCGGCTGAAGGCAAGCGCGGTATAGCCGTTGGCCGGCGCATCGGGGATCAGTTGCAGGACGCGGCGGTTATCCTTGTCGACGTGATACGCAAAGCTCGCCTGCAGGAACCCGTAGAGATCCGGCTGGCGCGCGAACGCGGGAGCCTGTGCGGTCAGTTCAGCCTGCGTCAGTCTTGCTGGCGCTTCGCTTTCCGGGAACGCGGGATCGGGCTGGCGCATGCGCAGCAAGTCCCAGGTCGCCATGAGCAGGGGCGCTTCGGCCTGGTTCTCCATGCCGATGCCGAACAGAAGCTTGCTCTCGACCTCTTCCAGCATGGCGGGTGAGCGGGCCGGATCGGCAAGCAGCAGCGAATAGCTGCGCGCCAGGGCCGGACGCTCGCCCAGCAGCCAGGTGGCGCGACGCGTAAGTCCATCCGCGGAGGCGGCGTAGCGGCCGCGCGGATATGCGGACAGGTAGTCCTGCGACGCCGCCCGTGCCCGCTCGGCCGCCGCCTTGTCGACCTTGTCGACGCCGGCGAAACCACCCCATTCATCAATGGCGCCGGCCTGCGCCGCGGCCAGTTCGTTGCGTGCGATCATGTAGCGCGCCGTTTCGGCAAGCCATGGGTCGTTCGCCTTGGCAAGATCGGCGTAGCGCGTGCGGGCCGTGGCGAAGTCGTCGGCGTAGAACGCCCAGGCGCCTTGCAGGTAGGTCAGCCAGCCACGCGCCGCCTCGCTTTCCACCGTCGGCCAGGTCGCGGGCGTCCTGTTGCCGTCGCAGGCCGGCTTGACCAGGTCGCGCGCGCCGGCGAGCGCCTCGCGTTCAGCGGAAGACAGGCCCTTGCCGCGCGCCAGTGCCTCGCGGAACGCCTGCGAACCGCTGGCGAGGGTCTGGCAGCGCGAGCCGGCGTAGCTGGGTTCGTCGGTGTCGACCGCGGCAGTGGATTGCGGCTTGGGCCAGTAGGCCGATTGCAGCACATCCCAGCTGACGAAGACGTGGCCGAAATCGGCGTTGTCCCAGTCCCGCTCGGGATAGCTTTGGCCGCCTCGCGCTGCCCCCTTGTCACGCAGCAGGAGGGCCAGGTTCACGCGCGTGTCGTTGCGCGGGCTGATCAAGGCGGTGCCGGCGCACTCGTAGTAGGAGATCGCCAGCGACCAGCGCGGCGTGCAGCCATAGTCCCCGCTGGCGCCGGCCGTACCGGGCCAGGCTGCCGCTGCGGCCAGCGCTGCCGTTCCTGCCAAGAGCCACCGCTTCGTCATCGACCACTCCCCATAATGGCACTGATTAGCGCGCCGTCCCGCCCCGTGCCAAGCGCGCGATGACGATGCCGAAATTCATCTCGGCCACCGGGGCGACAGGGCGGCGCGGAGCCGCTAGGGCGCGCGAAGCGCGAGCGGAACCCCCATGGCGACCGACGCGTTGACGCGACTTGTGCAAGGGAACGGCAATGGAATACGTGAAACTCGGCACGACGGGCCTCGACGTGTCGCGCTTGTGCCTGGGCTGCATGACGTACGGCGACCCGCAGCGCGGCCGCCACGAATGGACGCTGGACGAAGCGAGCAGCAGGCCTTTGCTGCGCCAGGCCGTGGAAGCCGGCATCAACTTCTTCGACACCGCCAACGTCTACTCGGACGGCAGTTCGGAGGAGATCGTCGGCCGCGCCCTGAAGGAGTTCACCCGCCGCGACGAGGTCGTGATCGCCACCAAGGTGCACGGACGGATGCGGCCGGGGCCGAACGGCGCGGGGCTGAGCCGCAAGGCAATCATGCAGGAGATCGACGCCAGCCTCACCCGGCTCGGCACCGACTATGTCGACCTCTACCAGATCCACCGCTTCGACTACGATACGCCGATAGAGGAGACGCTGGAAGCGCTCCACGATGTCGTCAAGGCAGGCAAGGCGCGCTACATCGGTGCGTCCTCCATGTACGCCTGGCAATTCGCGACGATGCTGCACATCGCCGATGCGAACGGATGGACGCGCTTCGCCACCATGCAGAACTACCTGAACCTGCTCTACCGCGAGGAGGAGCGCGAGATGCTGCCGCTCTGCGAGGCGGAAGGGATCGGCGTCATCCCGTGGAGCCCTCTGGCGCGCGGGCGTCTCACCCGCGACTGGGACGAGGCGACCGAACGCTCGCGCACCGACGTGTTCGGCAAGACGCTTTACCAGCAGACCGCAGAGGCCGATCGCAAGGTCGTCGAGGCCGTGGCCACCGTCGCCGCACAGCGGGGAGTGCCGCGCGCGCAGATTGCGCTGGCCTGGGTGCTGTCCAAGGATGTCGTGTCCGCCCCGATCGTCGGCGCGTCCAAGCCCGGCCACATCGAAGATGCGGTGTCGGCCCTTGCGATCGCGCTGAGCGATGCCGAGATCGACCAGCTCGAAGCCGCCTATGTACCGCACGCCGTGGTCGGTTTTTCATAATCGCCAACCAGTCGGCCCCCCTCGGCTGCGGGGCCACTCGCTTCTGTTAGGATCACGATGAAGCCGCAATACGCACCGCCGGGCATGCACCCGCGCGAGTTCATCGCGTTCATCGCCGCGCTGATGGCGGTAAACGCGCTGGGCGTGGACCTGATGCTCCCCGCGCTTGCCGACATCGGCCGGGAGCTTTCCGTCACGGCGGCGAACCATCGTCAGTGGGTGGTGACGGTCTACGTGGTAGGCTTCGGCGCGGGGCAGCTCGTCTATGGCCCGCTTGCCGATCGCTTCGGTCGCCGTCCGGTGCTGATCGCCACCTTGCTGGGGTTCGTCGGGGCGAGTATTTTTGCCGCCAGTTCTGCCACGTTCCCGGCGCTGCTCGGCGCACGGCTGCTACAAGGATTGATGTCGGCGTCGACCCGCGTGCTCTCCGTCGCGATCGTGCGCGATGGCACGTCCGGGCGACAGATGGCGCGCACGATGTCGGTGGCGCAGATGATCTTCTTCCTGGTGCCGATCCTGGCGCCATCGCTGGGCCAGGTGCTGCTGCAGTTCGGCCCCTGGCGCTTCATCTTCTATGCGCTCGGCGCCTTCGCGGCCTTCGTGCTTGCCTGGACGCTGTTGCGCGTGCCCGAGACGCTGCCGGTCGAGCGGCGCGTGCCGATCTCGATCGCGAACCTGCGGCGCAGCTACGCGCTGACGCTGACTAATCGCTATTCGATCGGTTACGCCCTGGCGGCATCGCTGACGTTCGGCGGGATCATCGCCTTCGTCTCGTCCGCGCAGCAGATCTTCGTCGACGAGTTCGGCGCGGGCGAGCGCTTCACCATCCTCTTCGCGATCTGCGCCGGGGCCATGGGCTTCGCCTCGTTCGCCAACAGCCGACTGGTCGAGCGACTGGGCACCCGGATGATCTCGCAATCGGCAGTGCTGGGCCTGATCGCGCTGTCGCTGTTGCACCTCATCGTGATCTTCGCCGGGGCCGAGACGCTGGTCAGCTACATAATCCTGCAGGCGCTCAGCATGACCTGCATCGGCTTGTGCGGGGCGAACTTCGGCTCGATGGCGATGGACCCCGTCGGGCACATCGCCGGCACCGCTTCATCGGTGCAGGGGTTCATCACCAGCATCGGCGCAGTGCTCGTAGGGTCGGCGATCGGCCAGTCCTACGCCGGCACGACGCTGCCGCTGGCGATCGGCTACCTTTGCATCGGCGTGGGCGTACTCGCGATCGTGCTCGTCATCGAGGGCGGGCAGCTGTTCAAGGCACGGATGGTACCGAACTGAGTCTGCTCCTCTCAACGTGTTCAAGTCGCTCCTCCTCCCTGGAGGGAGGAGGTCGGGAGGTGGGTGTACCGCCGCCAGCGTGGACGCGCCGCCTTACGGCATCGCTCCCCCACCCCTCCCCGCCGGGGAGGGGAGAGCAGGATAAGATCCCTCCCCGCCGAGGAGGGGAGAGGAAATCATCAAGCCCTCGTTAGTTCAGCCTGCCTCCCCGCGCGATTGCTGGCGCAGTTCGGCCGAGGCGATCGCCGTCAGGTTGACGATCCCGCGCGCGGTCACGCTTTGGCTCAGCACGTGAAGCGGTTGCTCCAGGCCCAGGAGCATGGGCCCGACGATCTGCGCGCCGGCCGCGGCTTGCAGCGCGGTGAGGGCGATGTTGGCCGCGTCCAGACCCGGCATCACCAGCAGGTTGGCCGACCCTCTCAGCGGTGAGGAGGGCACGAGCTTGGTGCGCAGCGCTTCGGACAGCGCCGCATCGGCATGCATCTCGCCATCGACGATGAGGCTCGGCGCCGCGGCTTGCAGCAGCTTGAGGGCGTCGCGCATCTTGCGCGCGCTGGGCGAACGCGAGGACCCGAAGTTCGAGTGCGAGACCAGCGCGGCCTGAGGCTCTATCCCGAACCTGCGGATCGCCTCGGCCGAAAGCATCGTCATGCGCGCGACTTCCTCGGCGGAAGGATCGGGCACCATGTGCGTGTCGGTCAGGAACAGCGCGCCCTCGCTGAGGATCAGCGCGGTCATCGCATGCACGCGCTTGACCTCGGGCCGGCGCGCGATCAGCGGCAGGATCAGCTTGACCTGGCCCCACCACTCCGAGTTGCCGCCGACCAGCGCGGCATCGACGTGGCCGGCGCTGAGCAGCATGGCTGCCGCCACCGACGGGCGGCGGAACAGGAGGCGGCGCGATTCCTCCAGCGCCATGCCGAGGCGCGCGACCTTGGCCTGATAGGCGGGGACCAGCGTCGGGAGGACGCCATCGACCTCCTCGGGGTCGACCAGTTCGACATCCTGATCGAGCCGCCAGCGCAGGCCCAGCGCCTCGATCCGCCGCTCGACGATGCGGCGCCGGGCGATGATGACCGGGCGGCCCAGGCGCTCGTCTAGCACCGTCTGGATCGCGCGAAGCACGCGCTCGTCCTCGCCCTCGGCATAGGCGATGCGCCGCTCGGTCCCGCGCGCGGCGGCGAAGACCGGCAGCATGAGGCTGCCCGAGCGCCACGACTGGCGCTCCAGCGTGCGCGCGTAGGCGGCGATATCGGCGATCGGCCGCTTGGCCACGCCGGTCCGCGCGGCGGCCTCGGCCACGGCGGGCGCGATCTGCAGGATGAGGCGCGGATCGAATGGCGTGGGGATGATGTAGTCGGGCCCGAAGCTCAGCGACTGGCCGGCATAGGCCTCGGCAACCGACTCGTCGGGGGGTATGCGGGCGAGCGCCGCGATGGCCTGGGCCGCGGCCAGCTTCATCTCCTCGTTGATCTCGGCGGCACCTGCGTCCAGCGCTCCCCGGAAGATGTAAGGGAAGCACAGGACGTTGTTGACCTGGTTGGGATAGTCGGAGCGTCCGGTGGCGATGATCGCGTCGGGCCGGGTCGCCTTGGCCAGTTCGGGCAGGATCTCCGGCTCGGGATTGGCGAGCGCGAAGATCACCGGCCGCTCGGCCATGGAGGCCAGCCATTCGGGCTTGAGCACGCGCGGGGCGGAGAGGCCCAGGAACAGGTCGGCGCCGCCCAGCACGTCGGGCAGGGTGCGCGCGTCGGTCACACGGGCGTAGCGGGCCATGTTGGGCAGCATCCCTTCGCGCCCGGCATGGATCACGCCGTCCTTGTCGGTCAGGGTCACGTTCTCGATCGGCAGGCCCATCGAGACGAGCAGGTCGACGCAGGCCAGCGCCGCCGCACCCGCTCCGGAGGTGACGAGCCGCGCCTCGTTCAGCGACTTGCCCTGGAGCAGCAGGGCGTTTGTCACGCCTGCGGCGACGACGATGGCGGTGCCGTGCTGGTCATCGTGGAAGACCGGGATGTTCATCCGCTCGCGCAGGCGCTGCTCGATGGCGAAGCACTCGGGCGCCTTGATGTCTTCCAGGTTGATGCCACCGAACGTGGGCTCGAGCAGCGCGACGGCCTCGACGAACTTGTCGGGGTCGGTCGTATCGACCTCGATGTCGAAGACGTCGACGCCGGCGAACTTCTTGAACAGGACGGCCTTGCCTTCCATCACCGGCTTGCCCGCGAGCGCGCCGATGTTCCCCAGTCCCAGCACGGCGGTGCCGTTGGAGATCACCGCGACGAGATTGCCGCGCGCGGTATAGTCGAGCGCGGCATCGGGGTCCGCGGCGATCGCCTCGCAGGCGGCGGCGACGCCCGGCGAATAGGCCAGCGCCAGGTCGCGCTGTGTCGCCATGCGCTTCGTCGGCTCGACCGAAAGCTTACCCGGCGTCGGATAGCGATGGTAGTCGAGCGCCTCGCGGCGGAAGTCATCCTGCATGCGTCGAGCGTCTCCGATCCTTGGCTGAGCGCCCCCTTTAGGGGCCTTGCGCCGACAACGCCACCCGCAGGGCGCATGGTCGGAGACCGCCGCCATTTCGATCTGGATGCGCACCGGATCGGCTCTCGCGAGTTCATGCACAGTCAAGACGCCGACGCACGTTCGACAAGACGCGGAGCTTGCGTCGGTTTTCGTCTGAGTTGGGAAGGAGCAAGGTGTTGATGAGCAGGACATTCTTCAAAAGCACGTTGATCGCATGCACCGCGCTGCTGGCGGCATGCGACGGACCGCATGAGCAAGCGGGCGAGAAGGCGGACGCGGCCGCGGGCGCACAGCAGGGGCCTTTCGATTCCGGACCCAGCGAAAGCATCGGCGAAGCGCAGGATCGCGTCGAGGAGGATCAGGCACGCGCGGTCGACGCTCGCGCCGACGCTGCCGAAGCGAAGGCGGACCAGGCCCGGGAAACCGCCGAGCAGAAGGCCGACGCGCTCGAGAAGCAGGCCGACGCGATCCGTGACGCAGGGAAACAGTCCGCCGAAACCCTCGACAAGCAGGCCGAGGCGATCCGCGGCAAGAAGTAGGCGGGGAGGGCGCACCGGAACGCGATCGTCTCCGGTGTGCTTTGTCCGTGTGCTTCGTCCATGCAGGACTTCGCGTGCGAGCCCCTCGGGCGGCACGCAGCATAACCACAACAAAGAGTTAACCTGCAAGTGCGATGATGCGGGATGGATCGGCGTCGCGTCAGCATTGCTTCTCGGCCAAAGCGAGCACCGTTGCGCGTGTGGCCGACAATCGGCCTGGCGCCTGCCGTATACCGCGACCTGGTCGCGCCGCTGTTCACCATGCGCATGCCGATCGTGGGATTCGGCATGCTGTTCGCCATCGTCAGCGGCCTGATCTTCCTGCGCTGGCGCGATCCGATCATCTTTGCCTTGGGTGCGAGCGCGGCAATCGTCACCGTGGTCCGGCTGATCGTCATCTCTCGCTTCTACCAGGCGGGTGGCAGCAACCAGCCCATGGCCGGTCTCGTTCGCTGGGAAACGGTCTATACGGCCCTGACGTTCGTCTTCGCCGCCTTGCTGGCGGGACTGAACGTGCGCGTGCTGATGGTGCACGACCCGCTGATGCTGACCGGAACCATCAGCCTCGTGTATACCTTCGGAGCCGGCGTCGTATCGCGGACGGCCTGTCGCCCGCGTCTGTGTACGGGAAGCTTGCTGATCGCCGTACTGCCCACGGCGCTCGCCATGCTGTGGCATGCCGCCGAGCCCGACGAGCAGGCGCTGCACGGCGAGTTCTTCCTCATGCTCGCCTTTCTGCTCCTCGCGGTCCTGGGCATGAGCCTGGACTCCGTGCGGCACCTTTATGCCGCCACGCTGGAGCAGCTGGTCACCAGGCACGACCTCGCCAAGCTCGCCCGCGTCGATGCGCTGACCGGCCTGCCGAACCGGCTGATGCTGCGCGAGGCCTACCAGACGCGACTGGAGGCGGCACAGCGCACCGGCTCGCAGCTGGCGATCCACTACCTCGACCTGGACGGATTCAAGGCGGTGAACGACCAGTCCGGTCATCCCGCGGGCGATCGCATGTTGCGCGAAGTCGCATTGCGATTGCAGGGGACGATCCGGTCCGACGATGTCGCCTTCCGTCTCGGCGGCGACGAGTTCCTGCTGATGCAAGCGGCAGTCGCCCATCGCGATGAGGCGGAGCTGCTCGCCCGGCGAGTCATCAAGCACCTGAGCGAGCCCTACGTCATCGATGGTCAGGACATGCGCATATCGGTGAGCGTCGGAATCGCGTTGGCCGCTTCGTTCGAGTGTGATCTCGACGACCTTGTCGCCAGCGCGGACGCCGCGCTCTACCGTTCCAAGGCGCGCGGCAAGGCACAGCTTCACTTCGCGAACGGCGACGCAGGCCCGACCGCCGCAGGAGCGGGCTCGGGCGGCCTCGACCTCAGGGAAGCGGCGGCACCCATCGTCTGAGCTCATCCGCGCCGGGCCTGTCACATCCGCGGTGCCGGCAGCGGGTGAGGGATCGTCGTTGTGGCAGGTGGGCGCGAAGTCTGCCAAAGGCGCCGATCCCACTCTCAGCGTCGACGAGCCATGCAAGCGATTCCATCTAACCGCCACGTCGGTCTGGACTTCGGCACCACGAACAGCGTCGCGGCGTTCGCACCGAGCGGCGAGGCGCCGCAGCTGCTGCCGTTGGCCGGGCCCGATGGCCCGACCGACTTGTTCCGATCGGCCTTGTGCTTCTGGCACGAGGACGGCGTGCCCGGCGGGGTCGCCGTGGAGGCCGGTCCCTCGGCAATCCACGAATACCTCGAGTATCCGACCGACAGCCGCTTCCTGCAATCGTTCAAGTCGGTGGCGGCCAGCGCTTCCTTCGACACCGCGACGGTGTTCAATCGCCGCTACCGGTTCGAGGAGCTGGGACGCATGTTCCTCGACAAGCTGGCGGCCCATGCCGGGGGCGAGCTGGACCAAATCGACCGGCTGGTGATCGGCCGCCCGGTCCACTTCGCCGGAGCCCGCCCCGACGAGGTGCTGGCGCGGCAACGCTACGATGCGATGTTCTCCGGCTTCGCGCGTGAGATCCACTATGTCTACGAGCCCCTGGCCGCCGCGTTCAGCTATGCCTTGAGGCTGGACGAGCCCGCTACCGTGCTGGTCGCCGACTTCGGCGGCGGTACGAGCGACTTCTCGGTCGTGCGAGTGGAAGCACCCGAGGCTGCCCAGCGCTGCGTTCCCCTGGGTCATGCCGGCGTCGGCGTGGCTGGCGATCGCTTCGACCAGCGCATCGTCGACAAGCTGGTCCTGCCGCACCTGGGCAAGGGTGGAAAGTACCGGTCGTTCGACAAGGTGCTCGACATCTCGCCGGGCTACTTCGCCGACTTCTCCGACTGGTCGAAGCTGGGACTGATGCGCAACCGGCGCACGCTCGACGAACTGGAACGCCTGCGGCGCAGCGCCGTCGACCCCGATGCGATCGGGCGCATGATCGCGATGATCGAGAACGAGCTCGGTTTCCCGCTCTACGAAGCGGTGGGCCGCCTGAAGCGCGATCTGAGCGGTTCCGAGAGCGCGACGTTCCGCTTTAGCGGTGGTGGCATGGTGATCGAGGAACGGGTGGATCGCGCGCAGTTCGTGGCCTGGATCGCGGACGATGTCGGCGCGATGGCCGACGCCGTGAGCCGCGCGCTGGCGCAGGCAGGGCTGGCTGAAGGAGGCATCGATCGCGTCTTCCTCACCGGGGGCACCTCGCTGGTGCCGGCTGTGCGCGCGTTGTTCACGCAGCGCTTCGGCAGCGAGCGGATCATGTCGGGCGGGGAAATGACCTCGATCGCGCACGGGCTCGCGCTGGTGGCACAACAGGACGACCCGCGCGCCTGGGTCGCCTGAGCGAGGCAGCCAACCGAGCGGAGGATCGTTGTGCTTGCTCCAGGGGCGGGTGGCTCGACCTTGCAAGCAGAAGAGGGCGTGTCGTGCTCGAAGTCGAACTGAAGCTGGAAGTGAGCGAAGCTGCCGCGGAGCAGCTGAAGGCATCGCCGCTCCTTGCCGGCGAACATGATTGCAGCGCCTTGCGCGCGATCTACTTCGACACCCCCGACCGGGCCGTCGTGGACGCCGGTTTTTCCCTTCGCATCCGCTCCAAGGGCGAGCAGCGAACGCAGACGATCAAGGCGGACGGGCCTGCTTCAGTGGGGCTGTTCATGCGCTCCGAATGGGAAATGCCGGTCAACGACACGGTGCCGGTGCTGGATCACGCCACGCCGCTCGCCGCGCTGCTGGGTGACCGGGCCGAGCAGGTCGCCCCCGTCTTCGAAGTCGACGTCGAGCGCTGCACCTGGATGCTGCACGAAGACGATGCCGAGATCGAGGTGGTCCTGGATCGCGGCCAGGTACACGCCGGTGGCAGGGGCGAGCTGATCTGCGAGCTCGAACTGGAGCTGAAATCCGGCGAACCCGCCGCCTTGTTCGCCTTCGCGCGCAAGCTCGACACGCTGGCGCCTGTCCGCATCGGCGTGCTCTCGAAATCGGAGCGGGGCTATCGGCTGACCAGGCCGTCGCAGTCGTCCTACAAGGCGGAGGCGGTGAAGCTCGATCCCGAAGCGAGCGCGGCTGCCGCGTTCCAGGCCATCGCGCAGTCGTGCCTGCGGCAGTTCCGCCTGAACGAGGCGCTGCTGGTGGAGCATCGCCATGCCAAGCCGTTGCACCAGGCGCGCGTCGCGCTGCGGCGTCTGCGGTCGGCGTTCTCGCTGTTCAAGGGCCTCTATGCGCAAGATGCGCGCGCTGCCGCCCTGCGAGAGGACTTGCGCGCGCTCGCCGGAACGCTGGGCGAGGCCCGCAATCTCGACGTGCTGCTGGGGCGGGCGTCGCAAGGCGACCTTCGCGCGCGCCTGCAGATCGCGCGCGAAGAGGCGTATTCTCACGTCGAGGACGCGTTGGATGCGCCCTGGAGCCGGTCCCTGATGCTCGACCTCATGGAGTGGCTGACCGACGGCGGCTGGCTGAAGGAGGCGAGCACGCAGGATGCCCGCGACGAACCCGTGCGCGACTTCGCCGCCCGAGCGCTCGATCGCGCGCGCCGCAAGGTGAAGAAGGGCGGACGGCACCTCGCCCGGCTCGACGACCATGCCCGCCACGAGCTCCGCAAGGATGCCAAGAAGCTGCGCTACGACAGCGAGTTCTTCGCCGGCCTGTACGACAGGAAGCGGAGCCGGCGTCGCCACAAGCGGTTCATCGCCGCGCTGGAGGACCTGCAGGACCAGCTCGGGCTGCTGAACGATCTCGCGACCGCGCCCGAGGAGATCCGCAAGCTCGGACTGGAGGATGTGCCCGAGGCGCAGGCGCTGCTGGGTCATGATACGAAGCCTCACCTGATCAAGGCCGCGGCGGAGGCGCACGAGGGTCTGGTCGACGCCAAGCGCTTCTGGCGATGAGGCCAGGCACGGCTGGCACTGCCACAGGCGCCATCCGCCGCATTGCCCTTCGGTGCGACGGAACCGCGCCGCCGGCCGGCCTGTTGATCCTAGGTAATGGAGAAGGACCTCACCATGATCGACGCGCCCAAGACGCCCGAGAAGAGCGACGAGAAAGAACAGCCCCAGCAGGATAGCCAGCAACTGGAAGAGGCGCAGGAAGAAGCCGCAGCAGAGCGCGAGGACGAGGGCGGGTACCAGTAAGCCCGTCACGCGACCACGCGTTCAGGTCGAGGCGATTGCCGAGCAGGCCATCGAGGCGTTCGGCGGCTTCGACAGCTGGCTGAACAACGCGGCTTCGGGCATCTACGGCACGCTCGAGCAAGTCCTGACGGAGGACCATCGCCGGGTGCTCGACGTCGACTACGTCGGCACCCTGTATGGCTCGCTGGTCGCGGCGAAGCACCTGCGGCAGCGCAGCGGAGGGGCGACCGTCAGCATCGGCGCGGGCGGCCCGGTTTCGTCATTCGCGGGCCAGGTCGCCCCGCGCACCCCGCGCCTGCTCTGCCCTCTAAGGCAAGCTTCGCAATCATGCAGCCATCTTCTGACACGAAACGCGAGGTTCTGCGTTCGTGCATCCATGGTACCACCCAACGCCGCGGATCGCCGCCGAGTCCTCGATGCTAGCCGCTCGCGCAAGATGGCGCGCTCGGCCCATGCCTATGTTCGTGGCAACACCGCCAAGTTCTACGAGTGGCTCGATGGATCGCCCGGCGCCGCCCGAGTGCCGCAAGGGCCGTCGGTATGGATCTGCGGCGATTGCCACCTGGGCAACCTTGGGCCGCTCGCCAATGGCGAGGGCGGTGTCGAAATCCAGATCCGCGACCTTGATCAGGCGGTCATCGGTAACCCCGCACACGATCTCATCAGGCTCGGTCTGTCATTGGCGACCGCCGCTCGCGGGTCGGATCTGCCGGGCGTGGCCACTGCGCGCATGATCGAAGCGATGGTCGTCGGCTATGACGCTGCGCTTCAGGACCCGCATGGCGGCGACGCCGGGGTCGAGCCCGAGGTGGTGCGCAGCGTACGCCGCAAGGCGCGCAGTCGACGCTGGCGGCACCTGGCGCGCGAGCGGCTGGAGGCGATCGAACCGCGCATTCCGCTCGGCAAGAGGTTCTGGGCTCTGGCCGACGAGGAACGCGCAGGCCTGAAAGCGGTCTTCGCCGAGCCCAAGGTGGTACGCCAGGTGCTAGCACTCGCCGGCAAGGATGCCCATCGCACCGTCGGCATGATCGATGCGGCTTACTGGATGAAGGGCTGCAGTTCGCTGGGGCTCCATCGCTATGCCGTGCTGCTGGGTCTGAATGATGCCAAGGAGCGGTCCGACTACGCGCTGGTCGACATCAAGGAGGCCGTGGCCCCGATTGCTCCCGCCGCGCCCGGCGCAGTGATGCCGGCGGACAATGCGGAGCGCGTCGTCGCCGCGGCACGCGCGCTCTCGCCGCATCTGGGGGAACGGATGATCCCGGTCCGCATGGACGGGCGCACGCTCTTCGTCAGGGAGCTCGCGCCGCAGGACCTCAAGTTGGAAGTCGAGCAGTTCAGCCAGAGCGAGGCGACCAGGGCGGCGCGGTACCTCGCTTTCGTGGTAGGCAAGGCGCACGGTCGACAGATGGATGCGACAGCGCGGATGGAGTGGAGCAAGATGATCGAGGCGGACCGTTGCGGGCAGATCGATGCGCCGACCTGGCTGTGGGAGAGTGTAGTCTCGCTCGCGGGCAGTCACGAGGCGGGCTATCTCGAGCACTGCCGTCGCTATGCGCTGGCCGCTTGATGACCACCGAAACAGACGAGCGGTGGATGCGCATGGCCATCGAGGTGGCGCGATCCAAGGGCAGCGATCCGGCGAGCTCGCCGCTCGGCTGCGTGATCGTGCATGACGGCAAGGTCATCGCGGCGGAGCGCAACCAGACCCAGGAGCTGCCGGACGCCACCGCGCATGCCGAGATGATGGCGATCCGCCGCGCTTGCGAGGGCATCGGTGAGATGGAGCTGCGCGGCGCGACGCTCTACTCCACGCTGCAGCCTTGCGGCATGTGCACCATGGCCTCGATCTGGTCCAAGGTCGGGCGCGTCGTCTACGGCGCCGGGCGCGCGGACGTGCACGAAATGTACTTCGAAGCCAGGCACATCGACACGCTGACCTTCATCGCCGACGCCTATCGCGACGATATCGCAATCGAAGGCGGCTGCTTGCGTGAGGAGTGCGCCAAGCTCTACTATCCGCCCGACGCCGACCTCTCGCAGGATGAAAAGGCGAACCTCTAAAGTTGGGGGTAATCGTGCGGCCATCTTCATTGCTTCGCCAATTTCGAGAGAGTGGGGCTTCACCTCAAGGTGGTTCCGTCGGTGCGAGCCCAGGAGATGGATCCCCGCCTTCGCGGGGATGACGAAGTGTATTGGATTGCGCCAGTCCAAGCGTCGCCGCTTGCGCTTTACCCGTCGCCCCCGCGCAGGCGGGGGCCCCGCTTTTTCCTTCTTCAGCAGCACTCGCTCGGAAGAAGCGAGGCTCGCGCCTGTGCGAGGGCGACGAAAGCGCGATCCTCAGAAGGAACCCTTGACCAGGAAGATGAAGATCGGCCCGATCAACCGGTTTCGGCTCTCGGTCGACGCCACGGGCGAAAGATCGCGCACGCCCTGATAGATCGCCCGTTCACGCCGGGAGCGCGCGTTGACCAGGTTGTCGACGGTGAAGCGCATGGTCAGGCCCATGACGTTCTTGTTCTCGACGAACAGCGCGGCGAACACCGGGCCTTCCCAGACACGGTCTGACTGGCTGCGACGGTAGCCCGCCTGCTGGTGATTGTAGGTCACGTCCGAGCCCCAGGCCCAGTTGGACGAGGGTATGTCGTGCCGGAAATTCAGCTCCACCTGCTGGTCGACGAAATCGTTCCAGTTGCGCCTGCGGCCGGTGAACGGGTCCTTGAGGCTCGATCGCTGGTAGACGATCGACGCATCGAGCCGCGCGCCTTTCCAGCCGATCGGATCGAAGTTGATGGTACTGGTGGATACCACCGCCCACGCCCGCGCCTTGTCGATGTTGCCCACGGCCTCGCCGCTCTCGCCGACGGGGATGATGTCGACGCGGTCCGTCACGCTCCTGTGAATCAGCTCCAGCTTGGTCGAGCCCCAAGGGCCCAGCTTCTTGTTCAGCTCCGCCGTCCACGACCAGTCCTGCTGCGGGCGCAAGTCGGTGTTGCTGGCGTTCTGGTTGTTATCGTTGAGGAACGAGCGGGCCAGGAAATCGTAGAAGTCCAGCTGCAGCACCCGCCGCTCGAGCTTCACCGACAAGTCGAAGTCGGTCGAAGGCTTCCAGGCCAGCGACACCGAGCCCTTGGGTCGGTCGAAGGTGCGGGTGATGCCGCCGGGCCCGGTCTGGCTGATCTTCGAGTGTTCGCCGCCGGCAACCATCTGCACCGACAGGGTGCGGCTGAGCGGGAAGCCGACACTCAGCAGGCTTTCGTAGCGGTCTTCCTTCACGCCGCCGGTCGCCTCGGCGAAGGGGCGCAGGACGAATTCGCCGGCGACCGGATCGAAGGTGCCGAGCGTCGCCACGTTGTCGAGCGTGTTGTACGCCGCCTCGCCCGAAAGCTGCCAGTCGCCGCCCAGCATCTTCCAGGTGTATTCGACGCGCGCGATCGTTTCCTCAAGCTCGCCGACCTGGGCGAAGCGGTCGCCGCTGGGGCTGGCCGGCGCGCCGAAGGGCGTGTCGATGACTTCGGACGAGAACGGCTCGTGGCTGCGGTTCTCAAGGCCGACGAGCTTCAGCCGGCCGGGGCCGAGCGCGAACTCGTAGTCGCCGCTGATCTCGAAGTTCCAGGTATCGTTGTTCTCGCGGATCGTGCGGCGACGATCGGGCAGCACCGGGGAGTCGAACCGGTCGCTGGCTTCGCGATAATGGTGCCAGATCTTCTGGTAGTTGCCGTTGAGGTGGCCGACCGAACTGCCCGGTCCATCCCAGGTGAACCTGGCCGAGAGCTTGGGCTCGTCGTGGTTCGAGGTCCAGACATCGTGGCGCCGCTCGGTCACCACGCCCAGGCCGTCCCGGATCAGCGTCGGTCCGCCCGCCGCGCTGCGACCGGCGCCCTGGTTGTTCACGCTGAACTCGTAGCCGACAGTGCCACGGCTGCCGCTCACCGAGACGTTGCCGCGGGTGTAGAGCGCGTCGGCATAGTGCGCCCGCGCTGCCGGCTCCCACTCGAACTGGCCGGTCGAGCCCTTGGCCTTGTAGACCACGTTGGCGACCTGGCCATTGAGGCCGGGGATGTCGAGCGTGGCGCCGTCGAGCACCTCGATGCGCTCGATCGTGCCCGCCGGGATCCGGGTCAGCTGGGTATAGAGATCGTCCGACTTGTTCGACGGGCGGGTGCCGTTGAACAGCACGTTGCCGGTCGCCTGGCCCAAGCCGCGCCGCTCCTGGCTCTCCTTGATCGAGAAACCGGGCACGCGGATCAGCATGTCCCAGGCATTGCGCGGGGCGAAGCGCTGGAAGTCGGCAGGCAGGTAGACGCTGCGACTGGCATTGCTGCTCGCGCTGACAGGCACGTCGGTGGCCGTCTCCGGTGGAGGCGCATCCTGTGCCACGGCCGGCAACGTGTAGGTGAGCGCTGCTGTCGCCAGCAACGCCGCATGTGTTCGGAACCCCATCGTTGCCCTTCTGACGCCGTCACCATGCCCCGGCAACATACGTGTCTTATGCCCGTCACCTGCGTGGCCGCAAAGACACAACGCGGCGTTCGGTGTTCGACGAACAGCGCGATTTTGTCTGCAGGCGTAGTTGCTTAGTCTCGAAGGGAGGTTTCGAACGCCAAGCTGAGGTCAGCCGAGCGCCGTTCGGCCGAGCGCCGGGTCGTCGGTGAAGAAGCCATCGAGGCCCTCGGCCAGGTAGCGGCGGATCTCGGCCACGCTGCCTTCCGCGTTGCGCGCGTCCTCGCCCGCAGCGTTGCGGAAGTCGGCGGCGAGGAAGCGGTTTTCGGGCCGGAAGGTCCAGGTGCCTACCAGCAGTCCGGCGGCATGCGCGGCCGCGACGAGGCCGGTGGGGGCGGCAAGCTTGCCGTCCGGGCCGAGCGGAATGATCACCCGGGTGGCGGGGGCGACCCAGTCGGCATAGCTGGCGATCTCGGCAAGGCCTGCGGGCGTGAGCATCTGCACATACGCTCGGCGCTGCCCGGCAGCGATCGTGTCGTAGGGCGCGTTGCGCGGGTCCTCGATCAGCTGCATCAGCTGGACGTTCGAGAAGCTGCCAAGTTTGCCGCGCAAAGCCTTGAGATTGCTCACCTCGAACGATTGCACGATCACCGGCGCCCGGCGCAGGTATGTGCTGGCCGACAAGCCTGCGATCAGCCGCGGCTCCAGCGGAAGGCCGATCCCGGCGAAGTACGTGGAGTGCTTCAGTTCCGGGATCAGGCCGATGGTCCGCCCGTGCGCTGCCGCCTCGGCCGCGACGAAGTCGGCGACTTCCTCCAGCGTGACGATCTGGAACACCCCGTCGTAGCCCTGGCTCTCGGGACGCACCGCGCCGAGCCGTTCGCGCGCGCGCAGGGTCTTTAGCTCGGCAAGAGTGAAGTCCTCGGTGAACCAGCCGGTGACGGCCACGCCGTCGATCGTCTTGGTGGTGCGCCGTGCGGCGAACTCGCGGCGTGTCGCGATGTCCGTCGTCCCGGAGATGTCGTTCTCGTGGCGCGCGACCAGCACGCCATCCTTGGTGGCGACAAGATCGGGCTCGATGAAGTCCGCGCCATCCGCGATCGCCTTGGCATAGGCGGCAAGCGTGTGCTCCGGCCGCAGCGCCGACGCGCCGCGATGCGCCATCACCAGCGGCTTGGCGGGCCTGCGCGCCGCGCCCCTGCCGCCTTGCGCAGCGTGCAAGGGCAGGGCCGAGGCGAGCGCGAGGCCCGCCCCGGCGCCGAGCACCGCGCGGCGCGTCAGGTCCGCCGTCATCAGTAGCGCAGCTTCAGCGTGCCGAACCACTGGCGCGGCGGGATCGGGTAGACGTTGTAGGTGTTTGTCGCCGATCCGACCACGACCGAAAGCCAGCCCTTCTTGTCGGTGATGTTGGTCACGTTCACGCTCAGCTCCGCGTTGGCGAGCCCGATCCACTGGCTCAGCTGGATCGCCGCGCGGCCGTTGAGCAGGAAGATGCTGGGGACGCTCGCATCGTTGGTGTAGGTCGCATAGCGCTTGCCGATGTAGTCGCCGAACAGCTGGAACTGGACCGGGTCGATGTCGAGCGTGGCGACGGTCTTGTTCAGCCACTGCGGGCTGCCGGGGACCTGCTTGCCGCCGGTCGGGACCACTCCGCCCACCACGGTGAAGCCACCGATCTTGGTGCCGGTGGCCTCGCCGGTCGTGCTGCTGTAGTCGCTCTGATACTTCGAGCTGTTGTACGATGTCGCGTTGTAGAGCGTGAAGTGCTCGCCGAAGCGCAGCGTAAAGGCCGCGTCGATGCCGTTGGTCTTCACGTCGCCGACGTTGAACAGCGACGGCGTGCCACCGGCGATCGAGCCGCCGGCGATGCCGCCGACCGCCGCGGTGATCGGCAGCAGGCGGTTGCTGAAGTCCACGTGGTAGGCGTTTACCTGCGCCTCGAAGCCGCTGAGGAACGAGCCCGGCCAGCTGTGCCGGCTGCGCAGGCCGATCTCGTACGTCCACGAGGTTTCGGGCTCGCCATTGTCCTTGATGAAGTCGAACGCGGCCTGGCTGCCGGTCGACCACGGCGCGGCGCTGCCGCCGGCACCATAGGCCTGGTACTGGCGCAGGTTCTTCTGGACGTTGCCGTAGAGTTCTTCGGTGTCCGTGAATCGCCACTTGGCGCCGATCGTGGGAAGGAACCAGTTGTCGGTCTTGATCCGGCCTTCGGGCAGCGCGCCCGCGGCGCCCGGAAGCGAGCCGGCGATCGGCTGGACGGGAAAGCGCCCGGTCGCGTCCTGAAGGCTGGTCTTCACGCCCGCTTCGAGCGTGAAGCGCGGCGTCACCTCCCAAGTGTCCTGCAGGTGGAGCTGCAGCACTTCGGTGCGCATCTCGCTGCCGTACTGGGTAAACAGCGGACCGGCAGGACGCGCATAGGGGCTGTAGCGGTCGGGCGTGTTGACGTTCAGCGGATACCATCGGCGATAGGCGGCCGAGCTGTTGTTCTCGTACCAGACGCCCGCCGCGATCGCGTGGTTGCCCAGCTGGAGGTTCAGCTCCGAGAGCACGCCCTTGCGGTCGATGCGGTACTCGGTGGTGCGGATCGCGTAGCCCGAGCCGCCGGTCGACGCCTTGAGGTTCTGGCCCGGGAAGTAGAGCGCGAACAGGGTCGGCAGCGAGGCCACGGTGATCGGCCCGGCGACGATGCCGGCGCCGTCGTTGTTGTGGTAGTAGCCCTGGACCGACAAGGTCGCGGTGTCGCTCAGGCGCTCCTCGTCCTTGAGGTAGACCAGCCAGTCGGTGCGCTGCGCCGCGCTGTAGAAGTTGCGGTAGTTGACGTTCTCCAGCGCCGGAACCGCGCCGGCCGCGTTGAGGTAGCGGATCGCCGCGTTGAAGTCGGGATAGAGGAACGGGCGGGTATAGGGCTGGTAGGCCTGCGCCGCGTTGGCCGGCGTCCGGTAGATCGTGGTCGAGTCCTCGTTCGGCTCGGTCTTGTCCGAATAGGCGACGTAGGCGGTGACGCGGCGGGCGCTGTCGTCATGGACGAACTTGAAGTTGCCCTGCCAGCCGCCCTGCTTGCCGTTGAAGTCCCAGGCGCGGGCCTTCTGGCGCACGGCCGAGACGTAGAAGCTGTTGCCGCCGCCCATCTCGCCGCTGTCGAAGCGGACGAAAGTTCGCGAGGTATCGTAGCTACCGATCGTCTGGTTCACTTCCAGGCCGACCGTCTCGCGCGGATCGCTGGTGACGGTCTCGATCGCGCCGCCCAGGTTGCTGGTCGAGGCGACGCGCAGTTCGCCCGCGCCGGTGCTGACAGTCACGCGGCCCACGTTTTCCGAAATGACGGCACGAGAGACCGACAAGCCATTGTAGTTGCCATAGTTCTGGTCGCCGAGCGGCACGCTGTCGAGCGTGTAGCCGAGCTGCGCGGAGTTGAAGCCGTGGATGAACAGTGAGGCGTTCTGCTCGTTGTTGCCCCACGGATCGGCGGTGATGTAGGTGACGCCGGGCAGGGTCTGGATCGCGCGCAGCGGGCTGACGCCGGGCAGGATGTTCTGGATCTCGACCCCGGTAATCGCGGTCGCGGAGCGCGAGCGGCTGCCGGTGACGATGATCTGGCCGTTGACGTCGTCGGTGCTGTCGACCGGACCTGCGCTTGCATCCGCGGTGGTCGCGTCCTGCGCCAGCGCCGGCGCGGCGGCCACGGTCGGAACGATCGCGCCGAGCAACAATGCTGCACGTGCGCTAAAGCCAGTTCTCTGGATGATCACGGTAATTTGCCCCCACTAAGTCCACCTATGCGGTGGCTGCGAAGGCGCGGGTAGGGCGGCCTCGTGGCATTATCATTGCGACTTCGTGCCACTTGCGTGACAGTCCATGTACCGCCTGTGCGCTGCCTGCTGACGCAAGGCGTGCGAAACGCTATGGCGCGCCCAATGACTGCATCTTCCGCCCAGCCCCTGACCGTTGCCGCGCTCTACCGCTTCACGCACTTCGAAGACTGCGCCAGGCTGCAGGTGCCCTTGCAGAAAGTGTGCCGTGACAAGGGTGTAAAGGGTACTCTGCTGCTGGCGCCTGAAGGGATCAACGGCACGATCGCCGGGACGCCAGAAGACATCGATGCCGTGCTTGCCCACATCCGTGCGCTGCCCGGTTGCGCCGATCTCGACATCAAGCTGTCGAGCGCGGCCACCATGCCGTTCCACCGCATGAAGGTGCGCATCAAGCGCGAGATCGTGACGATGGGCGAGCCGGACATCGACCCGCGCGCCAGTGTCGGCACGTATGTCGAGCCGCACGACTGGAACGCGCTCATCGCCGATCCCGACACGATCGTCATCGATACGCGCAACGACTACGAAGTCGCGGTCGGAACTTTCGCGGGCGCCATCGATCCCAAGACCCCGAGCTTCCGCGACTTCCCCGCGTGGTTCCGCAACGAGCGCGAGCGGCTGCTGGGCGAGGGCAAGCCGCCCAGGGTCGCGATGTTCTGCACTGGCGGCATCCGCTGCGAGAAGTCGACCGCCTTCCTCAAGCAGGAAGGCGTGGACGAGGTCTACCACCTCAAGGGCGGCATCCTGAAGTACCTGGAAACGGTGCCCGAGACAGAGAGCATGTGGCAGGGCGAGTGCTTCGTGTTCGATCAGCGCGTGACGATCGGCCATGGCCTTGCACAAGGCACGCACACGCTCTGCCACGCCTGCCGCCGCCCGGTGCGCGCGGACGACCTTGCCGCGCCGCACTACGAGGAGGGTGTCAGCTGCCCGGCCTGTTACCCAGAGCGGACCGACTCCCAGCGCGCGTCCTATCGCGAGCGCCACCGCCAGGAGCGGCTCGCCGCCGAGCGCGGAGAGGCGCACGTCGGCGCGGTCCATCATGAGCGAGACGATGCGCGGGATGGCTGAACCGGTCCTCTACAGTTTCCGCCGCTGCCCCTACGCCATGCGCGCGAGGCTGGCCCTGGCGGTCAGCGGCCTGCGCTGCGAGCTGCGCGAGGTGAAGCTGGGCGCCAAGCCGCAGGCCATGCTCGAAGCTTCGCCCAAGGGCACGGTTCCGGTGCTGGTGCTGGCCGATGGCAGGGTCATCGACCAGAGCCTCGACATCATGCGCTGGGCCTTGGTCCAGAACGATCCCGAGGGTTGGCTGGAGCGTGACGATGCCGATCTGATCGCCGTCAATGATGGTCGGTTCAAGCGGGACCTCGACGGATACAAATACCACGAACGGCACGATGGCGATGCGCGGGCGTACCGCGAGGCGGGGATGGCGTTCCTGCGCGATCTCGAGGCGCGCCTGGCTTCAAGCCCCCATCTCGCCGGGGCGGAGCGAGGGATCGCCGACGCCGCTGTCATGCCCTTCGTGCGCCAGTTCGCGGCCGTCGACGCGGAGTGGTTCGCCGCGCAGCCGCTATCGCACTTACAAGCGTGGCTCGATGGTCACCTCGCGTCAGAGCTGTTCGCCGCGATCATGGTGCGGCCCAAGCCATGGCAGCCAGGTGACCCGGTGCTCTTCTTTCCGTGATAATGCCGTACCAGGCCGCGTACTCCCCTTAAAATCGTCATCCCCGCGCAAGCGGGGATCCATCTTCTTAGCTTGCGTCAGAGGAACCACCCGGAGATGGATTCCCGCCTTCGCGGGAATGACGATCAAGAGTTAGATGCTGAACCGGATCGTCGCGCGCAAGTCGCGGCCGGCGAGGGGGGCAAAATCCTTCAGGAAGCTGGCGTGTCGCCGCGCCGTGACGTCGAACAGGTTGTTGGCGCTCAGGAGCAGGGTGGTCGAGTTATCCTTGCCGAACGGACGAAGCGATACGCTGGCATTCACCAGCGTGTAGCTGTCCGTCGGAGTTTCGAAGTCGGCGGTGCGGTCCTGCTCGAAGACGTGCTCGAATTCGGCGCGCGCGGTGAGCAGATCGCCCTGGGCTTCCAGACCACCCAGCACGCGGAGCGGCGGAATGCGCGGAACCGGTCCACCGCCCTTGACCGTGGCGCGGACGTAGTCGGCAACGGCGTCCGCATTGATCGTATAGCTGCCGATCTTCGCCAGGCGCGCGGAGGCATCGGCCTCAAAGCCGTAGAGCCGCGCGCTGGCTTGCTGGTACTGGAAGCAGGGAAGATCCACCTCGCGGCCCGACGGCGCCGCCGCGGCCTCGCACACGCCCTGATCGACCTGGCTTTCGTAGATGAAGTTGCGGAACCAGTTGTGATAGGCGGATGCATCGAAGCTGAAGCCGTCGCCATGGGCGTGCAGCGTCGCCTCCAGGCCCCAGGACTTTTCCACCCGGAAGTCGGGGCTGCCCAGCTCGTACGCCTGCGTCCCGGCGTGGGCACCGTTGGCGAACAGTTCCTCCGCCGAGGGTGCGCGCGCGGTGTGCGAGGCATTCAGGCCCACCCGGACACCCTCGACCGGGGAGGTGGAAACACCCAGCGAGCCAGACAGCGTGCCGAACTTCTGCGTGCCACGGAAGTAGCGCAAGTCGTCTTCGGCGGTCTTCGCCTGCTGCCGCGTCCACTCGTAGCGCAGGCCGCCCTCTGCCTTGAAGCTGCCGAAATCGAGCTGCTGCAACGTGAACAGGCCGGTCTGGCTGGTCTCGTTGCGGGGCAGGAACGCTTCCTCCCCCTCGACGTCGAACTGGCGGTTGTAGAACTGCACGCCGCTGGCGCCCTGCCAGCCCCCGCGTTTTGCCTGCACCAGCTCCACGCGGCCTTCCAGGCCATTGTTGCGGAAGGTTGTGCCGATGTCGCCGTTCTCCTCCACCTCGTAGTGGCGGTAAGTCGCCTGGCCGGCACGGACCCGGATCTTGTCGAGCCAGGACCCGCCGGTTTCAACTTCGCCGCGCAGATCGAAGCGGTCCTGCGCCAGATCGAGGCGCGGGCCTTCCTGTTCCTGCCCGACTTGCGTCGCAAAGCGCACCGGCACGCCATAGAAGCTGTCGTAGTGGCTGTACGAGACGCCGAGGCTGCCGCCTTCGGTGATAACCGCCGCGCCGACGCCTGCCGTCCAGGTCTTGGAGGCGCTGTTCGGCAGGCGACCGCGCAGCGCGGCATTGCCGGCGAAGTCGATCGGCTCGCCCGGGGTGCCGTCCTCGTTCGGCTCGGGCGACTGCGGCAGGCCAACCTGGCTGAGGCTGGCGGCGCGGGCGCGGGCGGAGAGCACGTGACCGCCGATTTCCAGATCGTCGGTCTTGGCGTAGGAGCCGTCGGCGTGGAGCACCAGCTTGCCCACCGCGACATCGGCAGCTGCTGAGCCGGAGCGCTCGTTGGCGGCCGAACCATAGGTGCCGATGCCGCTCAGCCGGTAGCCGTTCTCCGGGATCGTGCGCGGGATGCGGTTGTCGATGACATTGACGACGCCGCCGATCGCAGAGGATCCGAACAGCAGGGCGGCCGGCCCGCGCAGCACTTCCACGCGCTCGGCCAACAGCGGATCGATGACCACCGCATGGTCGACCGAGGTGTTGCTGACGTCGATCGAGCCGATGCCATCGGTCAGCACGCGCACGCGATCTCCCTGCAAGCCGCGTAGCACCGGACGCGATGCCGAGGGCCCGAACGAGGTGGCCGACACGCCCGGCTGGCGAGCCAGCGTCTCGCCGATGGTGGGGCGCAGCTGGCGTGTCAGTTCCTCGCCTTTGACGACCGAGGTGCCTTGCAGGATGTCGGCTTCGCTCTGCGTATAAGGAGCGGTGACGATGATCTCGTGCTGTGCGGATCCCGCTGGAGCGTCGGCGGCCGCATCGTCGGCAAAGGCCGGTCGGGCAAGGCTGAGTGCCAGCAGGCTGGCGCTGGCAAGAAGGCGACTCATCGGGGGTAAGCTCCTCGGCTGATGTCAGCGCCGATATCGCAAATGATATGTTGTATCAAGGCTATGTTACAACGTTTCATCGCAAGGTGGCTGCCTTGTCGCTCGCAGGTGCCCGCAAGGGTAGCACAATCGTGCTTTGCACTGGGCATGACCGCCCCTATCGAGAACATTGCGGCATTAGGCCTGCGTTTGTAGGCCTTTGCACGGGAGTGGTTTGATGAATTTGACGGCTTGCGATCGGGAGCCGATCCACATGCCTGGCGCAATCCAGCCGCATGGGCTCTTGCTTGTGGCCGACGGTACCAGTGGCGCGATCGTCGGTGGCGCCGGCAATCTGGAGGAACGCTTCGGTGGCGACTGGCTCGGACGATCCGTAGCGGACTTGCTGGGCATCGAGGTCGCGCAACGTCTCGAGCAGAGCGAGGAGCAGCGCTGCCAGCTTGGCTGGCTGAGCCAGGCGGGTGTCGATGGCGCTGCCGTGCGACAGGGCGCGCACTGGCTGATCCAGCTCGAGCCGGCGTCGGCGGACATGCGTGCCGTCGATGTCCTGGGTTGGATGGACGAGACCGGCTTGCAGTTCGAGCGGGCCGGCAACCTCGTCGAACTGTGCGAGCGCGCGGCCAAGAGCTTCAGCGACCTGACCGGTTACGACCGCGTGATGATCTACCGCTTTCTCGACGACGATGCCGGCGAGGTGATCGCGGAGTGCAATGCTTCGGGCATTTCCGGCTTCCGCAACCACCGCTTTCCCGGTTCCGATATTCCGCAGCAGGCGCGGGGACTCTACGTGCGCAATCGCGTGCGGGTTATCCCCGACGTGCATTACCAGCCCCAGCCGATCCGCCCGGCGGAGTTCGCGGGGCTCGACTTGTCCGACATCGACTCGCGCAGCGTCTCGCCGATCCATATCCAGTATCTGAAGAACATGGGGGTGAGCGCCTCCGCCTCCATGTCTATCGTGCGCGACGGGTTGTTGTGGGGCCTGGTCGCTTGCCACAACACCACCCCGCGCAACCTCGACATGGCGCAGCGCCGCGCGGCGCAGCTGGTCGCCGCCGGGCTCGCGCGCCAGATCGGCGCGAAGGAGGAGGCCGAGGCGTATCGCGATCGCATTCGCGTCCGCGCCGAAGAGGATGCGCTGCTCAGCCAGCTGAGCGAAGACGGCGATCTGTATCGCATGCTGTCCGGTTCCTCCGATGCCCTGAGGCGCGTATTCGGCGCGGACGGGCTGGCGATCATCCATGGCACCAAGCTGCATCTCGATGGCCGCTGCCCGGACCGGGACGACGTTCGCGAAGTCGCCCGCTGGGTGCGCGACAAGAGCGCAGTGCCGTTCTACACCAACGAGCTCGGCAAGGTCTTTGCGCCCGCGACTGCTTACGCCGATCACGCGTCCGGCTTGCTGGCGGTGACCATCTCGACGCAGGTGCCCACGATCCTGTTGTGGTTCCGCGCCGAGGAAGAACAGCTCGTGAAGTGGGCGGGCAACCCGCACGAGGGCAAGGCGATGACGCCCGGCGAGATGCTGACGCCGCGCGCGTCCTTCGAAGCCTGGTCACAGATCGTCCACGGCAAGTCGCGCACCTGGACCGCAGGCGAGGTGGAAGGGGCGCACCGGCTTATCGCCAAGCTCTACGAGATCCGCCAGAACATCCGCCAGCGCGAACTCTCCGAGAGCCTGCAGATCGCGCTGTCCGACAAGGACCGGCTGATCGAGCAGAAGGACACCCTGATCAAGGAGGTCAATCACCGGGTGCAGAACAGCATCCAACTGGTCATGGCGTTCCTGAACCTGCAGGCGCGCGCTTCTGCCGGCGACGAGGCCACGGTGCGCAGCCTGGAAGAGGCGCAGCGTCGCCTGTCCGCGGTCGGGCTGGTGCACCGGCGCCTCTACACCGACGACAATGTCGAGAGCGTCGATCTCTCTCGCTACCTGCAAGAGCTGGTGGACGACTTGCGCATGTCGATGGGGGCGGAATGGCGCGACTACATCTCCACCAGCTTCGCGCCGATCATGATCCTGGCGGACAATGCCGTCCATGTCGGGCTGATCCTGGTCGAACTGGTGATCAACGCGCAGAAGTACGCCTACAGCGGGCGACCGGGGCCGATCGCGATCTCGCTGGAGCAGCATCGCGCGCGCTTCCGGCTGATCGTGGCGGACCAGGGGCAGGGGCGGATTGGCAATCGCGAAGGTTTCGGCTCACGCATGCTGAAGACGCTCGTGCAGCGGCTCGACGGCGTCATCGAGGATGATGACAATCGGCCTGGTCTGCGGGTGATCTTCTCCGCGCCGCTCGATCCCAGCGGACGGATGACCAACTCGCCTCTGGCTTCGGTCGGGCTGGGCGCCTAGGACTTTCACGAGAAGGTCGCCGGCATAACGCACAGGTCGCGTGGCAAGGCGATAAATCCAAAAGTTGGGGCAATTCGGGCGTCAATAGAGGTCATGCCGACAGGCTGGAATTGCATTGGTGGCGGCGGCAGCAATCGGCCGCACCCGAACTTACGCTGCTGGACGATAATCGACAGACAGGGGCGCGAGACCCGGCGCCGGATCTGAACTGGTCGGCGGCGCGAATTACGCCATCCGAACGGGTCCTGCGTGGCGGACCCGTGTCGCGCCCCTCATATGCGTGCGGAGCGATGGTCCAGACATCCGGCAGCATGGGTATGCGCGTGGCTCATCTGCACTACGCGAGGGTGATCGAGAGTGCCCACGCACGGATCATGGAACCCTCGGGCGTCCTGTTCGCTTCTGCCTCAAACACAGGAGATTGCCATGTTGGGAAAGATCATCGGCGGGATTATCGGCGCACGCGCGGCCCGTGGTACTCGTGGAGTGGATGAGCCGGGCGGAGCGATCATGGGTGTTGCCGCCGTCGCCCTCGCGCGCCGCTTCGGTCTGCCGGGCATGATTGCAGCTGCCGCGGGCGGCTATGCCTTGAAGCGCTACAACGAACGCCGCCGGGTGACTCCGGGCAATGCCAGCTACAAGCGCGGCCCGGGTAACCTCTGACCCGGTTTCCGGTGAGCGTCCGGTCCTGAGCACGCACGTCCTCCTGACCGGCGCGAGCCGTGGCATCGGCGCCGCCATCGCCGATGCCCTGCGGGCCCGCGATGTGCTGCTGTTCGCGGCGTCGAGCGCCGATGCCGATCTCTCGGCCGAGGACGGACCGGATCGCCTCTGGCAGGTTGCGCTCGACCGGCTGGACGGCCGCGTCGATGTGCTGATCAACAACGCCGGCGTCTTCGAGGCTTCTCCTCTCGATGCGGAGGAGGAAGCGTGGATCGCGCAGTGGCGGCGCACGATGACGATCAACCTCGAAGCATCCGCAAGGCTCTCCCGTGCGGCCATCCTCGCCTGGCAGGCCTCCGGAACGGGAGGCCGCATCGTCAACGTGGCGAGCCGCGCGGCCTATCGTGGCGACAGTCCGGCGCACTGGCACTATGCGGCATCGAAGGCGGGGATGGTCGGCATGACCAAGACGATCGCGCGTGGTTATGCGGCGCAGGGTATCCTCGCTTTTGCGATCTGCCCTGGCTTCACGATGACAGGCATGGCGGACGACTATCTCGCCAGCCGGGGCGGGGACAAGCTGCTGGCCGATATTCCACTCGGGCGGGTCGCTCAACCCGAGGAGATCGGCCTGATCGCGACGTTCCTGGCGCTGGATGCTCCGGCTTCCATGACCGGTGCGGTGCTCGATGCGAACGGTGCCAGCTACGTGCGTTGAGTTGAGCGGCGACTGGCATGCGTCGACCCGGGCGCGCCGCGTTTCCGGCATCTCGAGAGCGTTCGAGCGCGGCCAGGGTCCGATCTGCTCCTGTCGTGCCGCAGCTGTTCCGGCTTGGTGAATCAGGTTCCTCTATGGCGGGTTCGTCACTGGCGGAACCGGGCCCGGATCAAGTCCAGGACGACGTTCCCCTATGCACCGGGGCGATCGCCATCACTTCTTCGCCGGTGCCGTCGCCATCAGCGCGTCGACGATCGCTTCCGTCTCCTCGGCCTCGAACGGCGCCCCGTACGCATCGCGCATTTTCGTGACCGTTGCGGTCCACTGCTTGCGCGTGAGGGGCGGCTGGTAGCGGACCATCGAGGTCGAGTGGCATGCCAGGCACGACCGGTTCAGCAGATCCGCGTGCGTACCTTGTCCGAAGGTCTCCTCATCCGCCGGAAGCTCGATCCTGGACGTTTCGATCCGCGTCAGGGCGGCGAAGCTTTGCGGCTCCGAAGCGGGTTGCTCGGCGGACGGTTGCGCCTGACAGCCGGTGAGCAGCAGCAGGGCGGTGACGGTAAGGGAAACGCGGCTCATCAGACGATCTCGATCGGGCAGGGCTCGACGCAGTTGCGCATGTATCCGCCGGGGTTCCAGTTGGCCTTCATTGGCTGGACCTGGCCCGAGCTGCTGGTGCAGCGGCTCATCAGCCTGACCGGTCCGCGAGCCGCGATGGCGACCTGGGTCTCGAAACGCCGGAACCCGTAGCGGCCCTGGTCCGGGCCGAGCTTGGCGTCGTGCCAGGACTTGCCGCCGTCGGCCGAGACCTCGACGCGCTTCACGCCGGTGTCACCGCCCATGGCGACGCCGCGCACCGGCAGGCTGGCGGCGATCGGCACTTTCGCGCCCGGCTCTGTGCTGGTGATCCACGAGCGCACGTTCATCGCGCTGATCGGCGTCTTGGGGAACTCGGTCGTGCCTGGCGGAACGTCGGCGTTCGGCGTGTCGGGGATCTGGTAGGCCTTGGCCATCCAGTAGTTGGTGTCCTTGCCGGCGAGCAGGTCGATGTGGTTGAGCGACTTGACCCAGTATGTCGAGTACCAGCCCGGCACGATCAGCCGCAAGGGGAAGCCATTGAGGAGCGGCAGCTGCTCGCCGTTCATGGCGAAAGCGACCATCACCTCGCCGTCCATCGCGTGGTCAAGCGCAAGCGACTTCTCGAACGCGTCCACTTGCGTCAGCGGCTTGTCCAACCCGCCGAAGCGCACGGCGGCTGCCTTCGGATCGATGCCCGCCTTATCGAGCAGCGTCTTGAGCGCCACGCCTTCCCAAATCGCGTTGCCCATCGCCCCATGGGCCCACTGCGCGCCGGGCACGCGCGGATCGAACAGGCCGCGGCTGTTACCCGAGCATTGGTTGACGGCCGCATAGGATATGCGCGGCAGCTTCAGGATTTCTGGAAGCGACAGGGACACCGGCTGCTTGCCGCCGGTGATCGTCAGGCGGAACGCCTCAGCATCGACATCGAGCGGGATGTCGGACCAATGCCAGCGCACGAAGAAGCGATCATTGGGGGTGAACACGCCTTGATCGAACACGCTCATCGGCGTCTCCAGCAGCGGCGGGCGATTACGCTGGAGGATCATCTCGCCCTTGCCGGGAAAGACGCTGGTGAGGGGGCGTTGCTCCGGTCCGCCAGCCATCAGCAGCTGCGCGACCTTGCCGCTTTGGGCGAGAGCGGTGCCGCCAGCGGCAAGCCCGAGCGCCCCAGTGGCGAGCAGGCGACGCCGTGCGAGCGTGCGGGCGAGGAGAGGGTCTAGACGGTCCATGATGGTCTCTTCTTAACCGGGTAAGTAGACTATCGCCAGCCACTCTCTCCTTCGTCATTCCCGCGCAGGCGGGAATCCATCTCCTGAGTTCGCATTCTACGCGGCCGCGCGTGCAGGAGCGGGTGAACCGCCAAGGCTGTGCGACAATCACCGCTGCGTAACAGGCTAGTCCAGGAGATGGATTCCCGCCTGCGCGGGAATGACGAAGGAAGAGGAGAGGTGCGTGGGGGTGACAAGAGGCGGGCCGCCCGTCATCTCACATCACCAACGGCCCATGGTTCAGCTGCGGCAGCACGTGCCGCGCGAACAGGTCCGCTTCGGCCGCGTGAGGGTAGCCCGACAGGATGAAGGCATCGATGCCCTCGGCCTGGTAGGCGCGCAGCTTGGCGAGGACCTGGTCGGGGTTGCCGACGATCGCCGCGCCGCAGCCCGAGCGGGCGCGGCCGATGCCGGTCCACAGGTTGTCCTCGACGAAGCCGTCACCGCCCGCCGCCGAACGTAGCTCAGCCTGCCGGGTCACGCCGACAGACGCGCTATCGAGCGACTTCTGGCGGATGGCCTCGCCGGCCTGGTCGTCCAGCTTGGAGAGCAGGCGATCGGCATAGGCCCGCGCCTCATCCTCGGTCTCGCGCACGATGACGTGGGCGCGGTAGCCGAACTTGAGCGTGCGGCCGTGCCTGGTGGCGCGGGCGGTCATGTCGGCGATCGTCTCGCGCACCTTGTCCATGGTGTCGGGCCACATCAGGTAGACGTCGCAGCCTTGCGCTGCCGCCTCGCGCGCGTCTTCCGAGAGGCCGCCGAAGTAGAGCGGCGGGCACTTGCCCGAAACCGTGCCGATCCGCGCCGGGGCGAGGTCGAGATCGAAGAATTCGCCCTTGTACTTCAGGTGCTCGCCCGAGAGCATGATCTTGAGGATCTGCATGATCTCCAGCGTGCGCTGGTAGCGCGGGCGGCTCTCCAGCTTCTCGCCGGGAAGGTCGGAGGAGATGATGTTGACCGTCAGCCGACCGCCGAGGATGCGGTCCAGCGTGGCGATGCGGCGCGCCAGCTGCGGCGGCCAGTCCTCGCCCATGCGCAGCGCCCAGAGCAGGCGGATGGTCCTGGTCAGCGGGGCGATGGCGCCCGCGAACATCGTCGTGTCGATGCCGAGTTGGTAGCCGGATGGCAGCAGGATGTTGTCGAACCCGCCTTTCTCCGCCTGCAGCACGATGTTGCGGCAATGCTCCCAGCTGGACGCCAACATCGGGTCGGGTACCCCGAGGAACTCGTAGTCATCGTCGCACAGCGCCGAGAACCAGCTGACCTCGCACGTCTTATCTTCACTCATGGCAGAGGCTCTCCCTTGGCGGCGACCAGCACGCCATACCAGCGCGCCCGGGTCCAGCGGACCTTGAGCGCGTCGGCGGCTTCGGCGATCCGGTCCGCCTTTTGTGATCCGACGATGGGGATCGGGCGCGCGGGGTGCGCCATGATCCAGCTGTAGGCGGCCGCGGTGCGCGACACGCCGAACTCCTCGGCCACCTCGTCCAGCGCGGCGGCAGCGGCCGTTGCGCGCTCGTCAGACGGGTTGGCGATGCGACCACCGCCGAGCGGCGACCAGGCGAGCACGGCCATGTCCATGGCGATCGCCTGGTCCAGCTCGCCGTTGTCGATGGGCGCGAGCTTCAGCGGCGAGAACTCGGGCTGCGTCGATACGATCGGCAGGTCGAGGAACTGCTGCAGCGTCGCGATCTGGCTGACGGTGAAGTTGGAGACACCGAAGCTGCGGATCTTGCCTGCCTTGTGCGCCAGCGTGACCGCCTCGGCGATCTCGCTCGGGTGCGTGAGGATGTCGGGACGGTGGATCTGCCACAGCTCGACCCGATCGGTGCCGAGCCGCTGGAGCGAGGCGTCGATTGCGCTGGTCAGGTATCCGGCGCTTGAATCGTAGGGCACGCCCATGGAGATGCCGCCCTTGGTGGCGATCGTGAACTTGTCCCGCAGCGCAGGATCGGTGGCGAGCGCCCGGCCCAGCAGCGCTTCGGACGCGCCGAAGGGCTCGCTGTTGTCGGGGCCGTAGATGTCGGCGGTGTCGATCAGGTCGATCCCGGCTTCGAGCGCGGCGTGCAGCAGCTTGACGACGGCGTTCACATCGTCGCCGCACAGGCGCCAGTTGCCCCAGGCGAGGGCGGAGACCGTCAGGCCGCTCTTGCCGAGCGGACGGCGGCTTTCCGGGGGAGGAAGAAAGGTCATGAAGGTTCCTGTCAGGCGATGAGATCGGGATTGATCGCGGCCACCGAAGCGCGCTCGACCAGGTCGTGCGGCAGGCGGCGGTGGGTGAGCTGCGCGCCGCTCAGCAGCAGCTGCGTGGCGGCAAAGGCAAGTTCGCGGGTGGGCTGGTTGATGGTGGTCAGCTGTGGCCAGACCATGCGGGCGATCGTGGTGTTGTCGAACCCGGCGACCGAGAGGTCTTCCGGCACCGACAGGCCCATGTCGTGCGCCACCGAAAGCACGCCGGCAGCCATGTCGTCATTGCTGGCGAAGATCGCGGTGGGGCGGTCGGGCCGCTTCAGAAATTGCCGGGCGGCGTCGACGCCGCTGTCGAAATCGAACTCGCCGGGCAGGACCAGCGCCGGCTCGAATGGCAGGCCCGCGCGATCGAGCGCGCGGCGGTAGCCGAACAGCCGCTCCTCCGATGCCATGTGGTTGGTGTCGCCCCGGATGAAGCCGATCTGCCGGTGACCCTTGGCGATCAGGTAGCTGGTCATGTCGTCGGCGGCTTGCGCATCATCCATGAACACCGAGGAGGTCAGGGCGTGATTGGTGCCGGGGGAGATGCGCACGAACGGGATGTCCATGCCTTCGAGCGCTTTGAGCACCGCCTGGCAATCGGTCACCGGCGAGGACAGGATCACGCCATCGACATGCGTTTCGGTGACGAGCCCGCGCACCTGCTCGCCCACCAGCGCGTCGGTCACGTCTACGGGCTGGGCGAGCAGGCGCGAATTGGCGCCCTGGCAGGCCTCCCAGCAGCCCATCTGCACCTGGTTCATGTAGTAGGGGCTGTGATTGTCGTAGATCAGCGCGACCTGGCCCGACTTGTTGCCGGCGAGGATGCGCGCGGCGACACTCGGCCGGAACTCCAGCTCGCGCATCGCCTTTTCGACGCGCTCCTTCGTGTCCTGGCTGACATAGCGGTGGCCGTTCAGCACGCGGCTGACCGTCTTCACCGACACGCCGGCGAGGGCGGACACGTCCTTGATGTTGGAGCGGTCGCTCACTGCACCGTCTCGAGCGTGGCGAACAGCGGCGCGAACCGGCTTTCCGGGCGGTAGAACACCGGCGGCTGGCCATAGGGGCTGTCGACGAAGTGGGTGCCGGGCGCGAAGTCCTTGCCCGACCACAGATGACGCCAGGGCTGCTCGCCGGGCAGGATGACCGAGCGGCCGGTGACCTTGGCCTGAACGATGGGCGCCACCAGCATGTCGGCCCCGTAAAGATACTGGTCCTGCACTGCGAACAGCGGCTCCTCGAAGTAGTGGAGGAACAGTGGGCGCTGCACCGGCAGCCCGGTCGCCACCGCCTCATCGCTCAGGTGGCGCACGTAGGGGGCGAGGATCGCGTGGACTTTCGACATCGCCGCGAACTGCGCCAGGATGGCGTCCGAGCTGTCGATCTGGAGGTTATCGTCGGGGCGGTTGCCCTCGTGGCTGCGCATCACGGGTGAGAAGGCTCCCAATTCGCACCACCGCATCAGCAAGTCGGCGGTGCGCACGTTGCCGTGCAGGCTGGTGTAGCCGCCCACGTCGCTGTGCGAGCAGGCGTTGCCGACCAGGCCTGCGGACAAGGCGGCGGTGAGGACGGTGCCGATGCCGTCATGACGAGTGAAGTCGACCGACTGGTCGCCCGCCCACAGCAGGGGACAATGCGCCTGCACGCCCGAGAAGCCGGCGCGCATGAAGAACATCGCGTCGCCCGTTTTGCCGCGCGAGGCGATGGCTTTGGCGTTGCACTCGGCCCAGAGCACTGGCCAGCGGTTGTGCATCAGCATCGGGTCGCTGCCGTCGTGCAGGCGCAGATCGACCGGCAGGTACTCGCCGAAGTCGGCCATCCAGCCGGACAGCCCGAAGTCCAGCATCTCGCGCCCGATCACGCGTTCCGCGAACCAGTCCAGCGCGGCCGGATTGGTGAAGTCGACCACGCCGCAGTCGAACTCGCCGAAGTCGACCAGGTACGGCGCGTCGCTGTCCTGCCGCAGCGCCAGGTAACCGGCGGACAGGGCCTCCTGGTACTGCGCACCGTCATCGGCGAGGTAGGGGTTCACGTAGCCCAGGAAACGGATGCCCTTCGCGGCTAGTTCGGCGATGCGGTCGGGCAGGGCGGGGTAGCGAGCGGGGTTCCACGACCAGTCCCAGAACAGGCGACGGCCGAAGGTGGTCTGGCGAATGCCGATCCAGTCCTCGCACCACAGGCCGCTGACCTGCGCGCCCGCTTCCAGGATGCGCTCCAGCCGCGTGAAGCTTGCCTCGCCATGCTTGAGGCCGACGATGGCGCCGCCGATCGCCCAGTCGGGGAGCGGCGGCTGGCGGCCGAAACGGGTGCTGAGCTGGCCGACGAGGCCGGCGATCGTGTCGTCCGCGAAGAACTCCAGGCTGAACGCGCCTTCCCAAACCTCGATGCGGTGCCGCGCCGGATCGGAGAAATCGAGCACGCTGTAGGCGCTGCTGTCCAGGTGGCAGGCGATGAGGCTGGAGGTGAGGAACGTCGGCTGGGGATAGTTGGTCCACCAGTAGTCGCCGCCGGCCATGCCCTGCGCGTCCATCAGGCGGGTCAGCTCGGTCGACTTGTCGCGGCCGACGCCGGGTTCGCTCGTCCAGATCGGGAACCGGCGACCCGAGAGGTCGAGGTAGCTCATCTGCTCGCCACCGCCCCAGACATGCTCGCCAGGCTGCGCTACGAGGTTGATCCAGACGCGGTCGAAGCCGGGCTGCAGCGTTTCGATGCGCAGGCTGTCGCCAGCCGCGCTGAGACGCAGCATGGGCGGTGCGCCGGGCGCAGCGGAGAGCAAGGCGCTTTCGCCGTCCATCTGCGCGAAGGCAAGGGCGGTGCGTTCCTGCGGCGTGTCGGTGATGTCGAAGTTGCCGCGCACCATCGTGACAATCGGCTGGCCCTTCGCCACGAAGATCGCCGGGGCTGCGGGAGTGCTACGCAGCACCTCGCGCCCTGCATGGTGGCAAGAGAGCCAATCGTAACCGGTGGCGATGGTCAGAGGCAACGATCCGGCTCCCTTGCGTTCATGCGACCCGAGGGCTTCGTGTAGCGAGCCTTCTATGACAACGCTTGACAGAAATCGCGACGACGATCAAGAGGCGAAGAGTTCAGAGACCCTAAGCCACGAGGCTCGGGCTCGTTGCCAGGGAGGGAAAACTCATGGTTCATACACTACGCAACACCGCGGCCCGCCGGGTCGCTTTCGCGCTTTCCGCGTCCGCAGCGGCCATCGTCGCGGCAAGCCCCGCGCATGCGCAAGTCGACGAGATTGTGGTTACAGCTCAGAAGGTTGAGCAGAATATCCAGGATGTACCGATCGCGATCAGCGCGGTCACCGGCGATGCTTTGGAGCGCGCCGGCGCCAAGAGCCTGGAAGATCTCACCAGCATCGTCCCCTCGGTGACGTTCCGTAAGGGGACCACCAACGCCAACAGCGCGATCGTCATGCGCGGCGTCGGGACGATCAGCTTCTCGATCGCGGCCGAGCCCAGTGTGTCCACCGTTGTCGACGGTATTGTTCTCAGCCGTTCGGGCCAGTCGTTCCTCGACCTGGTGGACTTTGATCGCATCGAAGTGCTGCGTGGACCGCAGGGCACGCTGTTCGGCAAGAACGCGTCCGCCGGTCTGGTCAACATCGTGTCGAAAGGCGGCACCGATACGTTCCAGGCAGAGGCGCTGGTCTCCGGCACCACCGACGACGAATACCGTGGCCGCCTGACCGTCTCGGGTCCGATCGCCGAGAACCTGACCGGCCGTCTGACAGGCTTCTACGGAAACTTCGACGGCAACATCAAGAACACCTTCTACGACAAGACGGTTAACGGCTACGAGCACTACGGCGCGCGCGGCCTGCTCGATTGGGAAGGCGACGGCGCCAAGGTCCGCGTGATCGCCGATTACTTCAGGGCCGATGACGATTGCTGCGCGGAAGTGACCGGCGTCTCGCGCGGCACCGTGCTCGACCGTGAGCTCGGCATTGTGCCCGAGGGTGAGGACACGCGCCGCGTCAACCAGAACCTGATCACGCGCTCGCTCGACCGGCAGTGGAGCGTGACGCTCAACGCCGACATCGACACTTTCGCCGATCACACCTTCAGCGTGATCACCGGCTATCGCAACTGGAAGAACACCGAGATCCGCGACGGCGACTTCCTGCCGCGTCCACTTGTTCCGTTCGTCGAGAACGGGGTGCTCGTCAGCGCTCCGCAGTTGCATGACCGTGGCACGGTGGAGACCGACCAGGTCAGCGCCGAAGTGCGCCTTGCCAGCCCTCAGAACCAGGCGCTCACCTATCAAGTCGGCGGCTTCATCTGGTATTCGAAGAACCGGCAGGACTTCAACCGCAGCGACGTGACTTGCGCCACGTCGACCTCGCCGATCGACACGGTAACCGGCGCGCAACCGTGCAACCTGGCCGATACCGTCAACACGTTGTTCCCCAGCGCCACGTCCGAGAGCAACGTATCGTTCCGCAACTATGCGGTGTTCGGCCAGGCGACCTACGAGTTCACCCCGGAGCTGCGCTTCACCCTCGGCGGTCGCTACACGCACGACGAGGTCAGCTTCACGCACTTGCGTGGACCGTCGCGCAACCTCACCAATGGCGTGATCACGCCGGGCGCGGGCCTCTCGACCGTGGGGGCGGGCGGCACGATCGCGACGGGCGGCAACGGCACCAACCTGTCGCGCGGAGAGACCGACGCCGACAACTTCTCCGGCAAGGCGGTGCTGCAGTACGACCTGGCCGAGCGGGCTATGGTCTATGCCAGCTACACCCGCGGCTACAAGGGCCCGGCGTTCAACGTGTTCTTCAACCACGTCGCGCCGACCAACTCGACGCCGATCGATCCCGAGAAGTCGAACAGCTACGAAGTGGGTCTGAAGAGCCAGTTGTTCGACCGCATGCTGCAATTGAACGCCACCGCGTTCCTGGTCGACTACAAGGGCTTCCAGGCCAACAACTTCGTGCTGCTGAACGGCGCGGTGGTGACCAACCTGACCAACGCCGGCTCGGTCCGCTCCAAGGGCTTCGAGGTCGATGCGACGCTGGCGCCGCTCGAGGGCCTGAGCCTGCGCGCGAACTTCGCCTATGCCGACGCCAAGGTGCGCAAGTTCAACCCGAACCCGCTGACCAATGCGCCCGACGCGCGTGACGGCACTCGCCTGCCGCTGGCGCCCAAGTTCAGCTACACCGTCGGTGCCGACTACGACGTCGATGCCGGCCCGGTGAAGCTGTACCTGTCGAGCGACTGGCACCACGTCAGCCGCCAGTTCTCGGACCTGGGCGAGAGCGGCCCGATCGACCCCTACGGCATCTGGAACGCCAGCGTCGGTGTGTCGGACCCGGAGGACAAGTACCGCCTGACCGTGCTCGTCCGCAATATCCTGGACGACAGCTACGTGCTGCTGAACACCACCGCCGGCCAGCGCCTGATGATCCCGCGCGACGCGGACCGCTATGCCGGCGTGAACTTGCGAGTGCGCTTCGACTGAGGACCCAAGGCGGGGGAACGCCTCCTCATCGGCACATCGCGAAAACCCCCGGCGTCTCTCTCCCGCCGGGGGTTTTCTTTTGCGCTCAGGTCAGAACGTATAGTTCACGCCAACGCCGACCTCGCGCTTGGGCGCGTACTTGACGCTGTCGCCGCGCACGTTGGGCACGTAGTCGGTGAAGTATTCGGTGTTGGTCAGGTTGTTGCTCCAGACCGAGAAGGTGAAGCGGCCGCTCGGCTCCGTCCAGCCCAGGCTGGTGTTGACCAGCACGAAGTCGCCCTCTCGCGAGAAGTTGCCCGGCTGCCAGTACTTGGCCGAGGCGTAGGAGGAGGAGACCGAACCGTTCAGCCGTCCGCCCGCCAGGTCGCCCTCGTAGGCGAGGCGAAGGTTGGCGGTAACCTTGGGCGTGCGCACCAGCCGGCTGCCAGAAGAATCGAACGGCACGATCACTTGCGACACCACCGGCCCGGTCGCGCCCGGGATCGGGGCGACCACCTGCGAGGTGGTGAAGCGGCTGTACTTGGCCGTCGGCTCCCAGCCGATGCCGGCGTTGAACGAGAAGCCGCCGCCCAGCCGCCCATCGGCGTTGAACTCCAGCCCGCGCATTTTGGCGCTCGCCGCGTTGCTGAGTGTCAGCTGGAGCGCCGGCGGCGTGCCGACGAACGAATAGGCGCTCACCTGGATGTCGGTGTACTTGTAGGCGTAGGCGGCGGCGGTCAGGTTGATCCCGCTCACCCGCGCCTTCGCGCCGACCTCGAACGCGGTGACCTTCTCCGGATCGACCGGGATGCCCAGCGGCGAGTAGGCGTTGTAGACACCGCTCTTGAACCCGGTGCTGGCCGAGGCGTAGACGTTCGCGTCGTCCGAGAAGTCGTAGCGCGCCACCGCCCGCCAGGTCGTGCTGTTCCAGGTCCGCTTGCGATCGACTTGCGGCGCGGCGAGGTTGACCAGGTTCTGCCAGCGGAACTTCTTGGTCTCGGAGTTGTAGCGCAGCCCGCCGGTCAGGTGGAACTGGCCCAGGTTCGCGGTGACGTCGGCGAACCCGGCATAGGCGTCGCTCTTCATCTTGTTGGTGAAGTTCGACACGATCGTGCCGCCTGGCGAATCGCCGCTGACGGTGCGGAAGTAGGGGTTGCCGGCGTCCGAGTGCCAGTAGAACGCGCCCACCAGCCATGAAATCGTGCGATCGGCCCCGCCGGAGAGGTTGAACTCCTGGCTGAAGCCGTTCTGGTACTGGCTCAGCTGGTTCGAGCCCGTCGGCAGGTTGGTGCGGTCGGTGTCCGACTGGGACTGCACCTCGACATGGCGATAGCCGGTGAGCGAGCGCAAGTTGATCTCGTCGCTCAGGCCCCAGTTCGCGTCTAGGCTGAAGCCGTAGCCCTTCAGGTCCGCCCTGGGCTGGGTGACGCTGGCGTATCGGAACGGCGCGTTCGCCACCGAGCCCGGTCCGGGGAAGGGGTTCAGCCCACCCTTCACCATCGAGATGAACACCGAATCGTTCTGCTGCTTCCAGGTGTCCGCGGCGAGCACGGCGGAGAAGTTGCTGGTCGGCTCCACCAGCAGCTTGCCGCGCACCATGTAGTTCCGGGGCGCGCCGTAATACTCGCCGTCGTTCCCCGCGATGCCCTTGATGAACCCGCGCCCGCGCCGCACCGCGCCGCTGAGCGAGCCGGCGACGCCCTCTGCGATCTTGCCGGTAAGATAGGCGTTGGCGCGTAGTTCGCGGTAGCGGAAGCCATAGTCCAGCGCGAGCGAGCCCTGGGTATCGAACGAAGGCTTGCGGGTGACGATCTTGATCGCGCCGCCCGTCGCGTTGCGGCCGTAGAGCGTGCCCTGCGGACCTTTCAGCACCTCGATCCGCTCGACATCGGCGAGATCGAAGAAGCCGGAGATCGGCGTGCCGAGCGAGATGTCGTCGAGGTAGACCGCGACGTTGGTCTCGTCGCCAGGCGAAGTGCCGGTCGACTGGATGCCGCGGATGATCGGCAGGAAGCCAAAGCCGTTGTTGACGGTGACGATCCCCGGCGTGGTCTGCTGCAGGTTCACCGTCGAGAATACGCCCGAGGTCGTGAGCTGCTCGCCCGAGATCGCGGCGACCGACATCGGCACGTCGAGCAGCCGCTCGTTGCGCTTCTGCGCGGTGACGACGATCTCGCCGCTGTCCTCGGTGGCCGATCCAGCCTGTCCCGGCGCGACTTGCGCAGCGGCGATGGTCGCGTGGCTGGCGCAAACGGCGGCGGCAGCGAATATGGCTTTGCGCAAGTGGTGTCCTCCCCTGAACCGATCCCGGCGCTTCCTTGTGGAAGTCGCCACGCCCTGACGGCGGATCGGATGGATGGCTCTGCTCCCATGCACCGCGCTTGTCTAGACGGTTGTCTAGTCTGTGGCCGTACATCGCGTCAGCGGCGGGATCGTGAAGGACCATGGTGCCGGCTACAGGATTCGAACCCGTGGCCCCCTGATTACAAATTTGAGCGTCTATGCGCTCCCGTAGTTCCCAGTTGTTCCTCTTGCCGCTGAAAACTGCGCCGAAAGCTCCAAGTCCCGTATCGCTTTTGTTCTTACTTGTTCCCCGTTGTTCCGCTATGGTGGGTGCACGGTGGGTGCCGGAACCTTGGAGTTGGTGGTCTTGGCGACTGGACGAATAACGAAGCGCGCGGTGGATGCTGAAAGCGCTACCGGCACGAAGCACTTCCTGTGGGACGATCAGCTGCGTGGCTTCGGCTTGCAGATTACCGCCACCGGGGCCAAGAGCTACATATACCAGTACCGGCTGGGCGGTCGAGAGTCGCTGAAGAAGCGCTACACGATTGGTCGTCATGGCTCGCCCTGGACCCCAGACAGCGCGCGTGCCGAGTGCAAGAGGCTGTCCCTGCTGGTAGCTCAAGGCATTGATCCATCCGCGACGGATCTTGAACGGCGGCGCCAGGCCGTGGATCTGGCCTTCTCGGCCTACATCAAAACCTTCACGGACGGCTACCTCAAGGCTCATTGGAAGGGCTGGTCGGACGCCGAGCGCTTGCTGCGCCGCGAACCGCTCAAGGTGCTGCAGCACAAGCCCATGCCCACGATCACGAAAGCTGATATAGTGGCGGTGCTGGATCAGTTCGCGGGAAGGCCGGCCGTCGCTCGCTTGGCGTTCTCGACCCTCCGCAAAATGTTTGCATGGGCCGAGGGCCGCGGCGAGATCGATCGTTCGCCGATTGGTGCGGAATTCCCGGCACCGAAAGCTGTCCCGGCTCGGAGCCGAGTCCTGAGTGACGAGGAGCTGGCGCTTGCGTGGCGCGCGGCGGGCACCCTGGGCTATCCATTCGGCCCGATTTATCAGTTGCTCATGATCACGGCGGCTCGACGGGACGAGGTCGCCGAGCTGCGGTGGTCCGAGCTTGATCAGAAAACCGGCGAATGGACCCTTCCCTCGGATCGGGCGAAGAACAACCAAGCGCACATCGTGCCTCTCGCAGACGAGGCGGTGGCTATTCTGGATGAAGTCGCCCGCACCCTAGAGCTAGATCCCGACGCGCCGCCGCTGCGGCCCGTCTCCTGGCCGAAGACGGGGCTTGTATTCACGACCACGGGCAAGACCCCCGTGTCCGGCCACTCCCGTGGCAAGCAGCGACTAGATGCCGCGATGACGGCTCTTGAGTACGAGCGGGCCGCCAAGGCGGAAGAGAAGCCAGCTGAGATCGCATCCTGGCGCATTCATGATCTCAGACGGACTGCCGCAACCGGGTTCCAGCGCCTGGGCATCCGCTTTGAAGTCACCGAGGCGATCTTGAACCACGTCAGCGGCGCGCGCGGCGGTGTCGCAGGCGTGTACCAGCGTCACGACTGGAAAGCAGAGAAGCAGACAGCGCTAGAGGCTTGGGCGCGTCATCTCGCGGGTCTGATAAACGATGAGGCAGTGAACAACGTCCTGCCGCTGAAGCGGAGGGTGGAAGCATGATCCTGCCGAACAATGATCTCCCATTCGAGGTCCTTATAGACGCCGGCAATCCTAACGGAGCCGATTGGCCCGATCACAAGCTGGTACACCCTCAAGACGCTGTTCTTTGGATTGCGACTGGACGATTTTACTCTGGCCCTGAGTTCCCGGTGCGAAGCTGGTGGCAATTCTGCGATTATGACGCCTCTGAGATGGAGCGCGAAGAAGGACGATTGGAGCTAGCCGAGGAAATGCTCGGCCATGCTATCGAGACCGGTCGCATCCGCATAGCGCAAGTAGACAACCTTGGCACACGGGTCGAAGGTTTGAATTTCAGAGCTAACCGGCTTGTGGCGTTAGACTTCGAAAAGCTGTCCAACTGGCGGTTCCATCTATCGTCCGATGATGGGCTCGCACTGTATCTTACGCCCCCCAAGGAGGACGGTTCACCGTGGAGTGAAGAGTGGGACGACGACGCGGACTACTTCGTCTTGGAAGAGTTTCTTCTATTTTGGGAAGATCTATCTTGCTTGAGAAAGCACACGAGGCCGCTCAGTATCACTGTGAGCGATAGCTCGCTTCAGTCATTGCGCAGGGCCAATTTAACAAGCGAGACGGCGGTCGGTCGCAGTATGCCGCCCCAGGCGCAAACGATGAGCGAGCGCAGAGGCCGGCGCCCGCATCCTAATGGCGCGGCAATTGCGCGCTTTCTTCATCGGGTGATCGCATTTGGGATTGAAGCAGCGACCGCCGAGAAGAACGAGGAACTCGGCCGCTGGCTTTTGGAGGAATATAACCACGTTGTGCCCGGCAAAGGCCCCAGTCTGCGCAATGCTTCATCAGACGCCCGGGATGCGCTTGACGCTTGGATTGCGGGAATGGCGCAAAAGTCTGAGGAATAGCGCGCAATTGGCGCAAACCGCCAGCGTAACTTTCGGCGTGAAATGCGCCACATATTTAGGCCTTTGCGCCAATTGCGCGTCCTAGCGAAGTAGCCTCCGTTCACGCCATGTTCCCGGTCGTAGCTAGCAGTTCCTGCTCGTATCGACCGGAGGAAACATGGGCGTTGCCCTAGATACCCACCAGGCCGCGATCCGCACCGGCCTTGCATCATCGACGCTGCGCAAGCTGCGTCTCACCGGCGCTGGCCCCCGCTTTCTGAAGCTTGGCCGCGCGGTCCGCTACCGTGAAGCGGACCTTGAGGAATGGCTGAGCGCCCGCTCGGTTGTCAGCACTTCTGAAAGCACTGCCGCGTGACTGCGGCCGACGGCGTAGCGCCACTCGCGCTCATCAACCTGCGGCTCGATGGCGGGACGCAGCCCCGCGACCACTTCAACGATGCCGTCGCTGAAGACTATGCCGAGGCCCTGGCCGACGGCGCGGTGATGCCTCCGGTGATCGTCTACTTCGACGGCACCAGCTACTGGCTCGCTGACGGCTTCCACCGGACCGAAGCGCATCGATTGATCGGCGCATCGACGATCTTGGCGGACGTTCGCCAAGGGACGCAGCGCGATGCGGTCCTGTATTCCGTCGGCGCCAACGCGAGCCATGGATACCGGCGCACAAATGCCGACAAGCGTCGGAGTGCACTAAGGCTGCTGAATGACCCCGAGTGGTCTGCGTGGAGCGACCGCGAAATTGCTCGCCGATGCGGGGTTAGCGCACCGCTGGTGGCAAGCCTTCGGCCCGAAGCCGACGAAGTAAACCCTCGTGCTGGCGACGTTCGGACCTTCCGCAAACCCGATGGCACCGAAGCGCAGATGCAGGTCGCCGCGATTGGCAAGTCAAAGCCGAACCTGCCGCTCATTGCGGGTCGGCGCGCCGAAAAGAAGCCAGATCTCGCGTTCGCGACCTGCGATGAAGCCTGCGTGCCGACCGCTGCGCGGATCACCGGACTCAGCACACGCAACATCACCGAGCTTGCTCGCGCTGGCGAGATCGACGGCGCGGTCAAAGACGGCGGCTCTTGGGTGATGCCGACTGCCTCGCTTGTGCAGTTGGTGGAGACGAGCCGTTCCGACGAGCCAGCGCCCGCCACGACCCCGCCACCAGCGCCGATGGTTTACGATCACGAAGCAGGCGAACTTCGCCTCGCCATGGTCGACACGATCGACACGATCACATCTTGGCCGTCGGTGGACCGCGCCCTTGCGACTTGGGCTTCATCCCTAGGGGGAGCGCTGGACGAACAAGCCGTCGCCCGCGCTGCCGATTGGCTCGCCGACTTCGCCGCGCGCTGGCCGGCGCTGGCCGCTCAACGAAACACCCGAATTGCACGGCTTTCCCAGGAGACCGAACGCCATGTCGCTTAACAAGATCGTCGCCGACGCCATCGAGGCGAACGAAGCCGCAGGCGTCATCGACCGGCACAACGCCATCAATGCCGCGATGCCGCAAATACTGGCCGACGAAGAACTCACAGAGATGTGCGTGCGGAGTCACCTGTCCAAGGTGATCGCGAGCAACGTTAAGAAGCGTCGGCGTGAACGCGGGAAGACCACGCTGGAGCAGAACAATCTCTTCGGCCTGATGGACGCGCACCCGATTGGCGACAGCGAGGGCTTCATCAAGCGCACCGAGGCACTGACGCGCGCCGAGTTCAGAGAGATCATCCGCATCCGTCAGGATCAGGTGACGGCCGATCTTACCTACCTCAAGCGCCTCCGCGATGCAGAACTTGAGACCCGCGCTGTTTGGGATCGCCACCCCGATTGGACGTGGGGCCAGGTCGAGGCCGAGTATTCCCGCCAGCACGCGAAGGCAGCCTAACATGGGAGACGTTCACGTGCTCAGGAAAGAGATGGCCGACGTTTTGGAGGCGGCGCTCACCCCTTCCCCGCCTGCGAAACGCTGGGACCGCCCGCTCGGAATGCCGCCGTCAATCGAGAACCGCAGCCCCGATGAGCTGAACATCGACGACGCGTATCAGCGCAGCATCGACACAGGGCCAAGCCGCGCGCTCATTCAGAAGATCGCCAAGGGCTGGGACTGGCGGATGTGCCTGCCCCTGGTCGTGTCGAAGCGCGACGACGGCTCGCTCTGGGTACTGGACGGCCAGCACCGCCTCGCCGCCGCCAAGCTCCGGGGCGACATTCCCTACCTCCCGTGCTGCGTAAGCATCTACGGCGGCATCCAGGCCGAGGCTTCGATGTTCGTCGCCATGAACCGCGCCAGACGCGCTATCAATCGCCTGGACGACTTCCACGCTGCTATCGCTGGTGGTGACAACGATGCACTCATCGTGGCGCAGATGGTTGAGGCGGCCGGCTTCACCATCTCGCGCAAAACCGGGTCCGCAGCCTGGGCTCCCGGCGAAGTCGCCTTCACCTCCGCAATCAATTCTATCCGGCGAAAACACGGCGAGCGCGTCTGCAGGGTCGCGCTCGAAATGATGGCGCAAGCCTTCCCGGGCCAGCGACTGAGCGCCGGCTCGTCCATCTTCACCGCGATCTGCCGCATCATTGTCAACCCGCCGCGGGATCTTGATCAGGCTTGCTTGGCCAAGGCGTTGCAGGCGTTCGACATGGCGGGGTGGTCGAGCTTCCTCGCCGCGATCAAGGGTGGAGACACCCGCGCGCAACGTCTCCGTGAAGTGCTTCTGCTGGCCTACGAAGACACGAGGCTCGCCCGGGCATGAGCAACCGCAGCGCGCGACTAGATCGATGGGTGCAGAGCCAACGTGAAAGATGGTTCGCCGAAGGCTTCAAGGCGGCGCGAGAGCAAGCGGCCAAGGTGATCCTTGTGGTTGCCGAGAGCGAAGATTGGCGGCCGGAAGACGCGCGAATGGCAGGCGTCAAAGCTGGGCGAGCAGTCCGAATGCTCCACCGCGCCGCCAATCACGTGCGCAACATGCCACGACAGAAGCTGCCACCGCCTCACGCCACCAAGGATCTGGCCCCCTTGCCACAGCCTGCCGCCAGCGAGGAGGCAGTCACCTGATGGAGATCCCCGACAAGCCGCTGTCGGAGATGACTCAGACCGAGCGTGGCGAGTTGGCGCGCGAAGCGCGCGACCGCTACGATCTGTCTGACGTAATCGGCCCGTACACGAAGCTGGAACCCCGCGGCGCAAGCCGATCTGAGAAAGTCGGACTGTGCCCGTTCCACAACGAGCGCACGCCAAGCTTCGAGGTAAACGACGACAAGGGCACCTATCACTGCTGGGGCTGCAAGGCTGGCGGCGACGCCATCCACTTCCTGATGAACATCAAAGGCATTCGCTGGCGCGAGGCCGTGGAATGGCTGCTTGGTGCTGAGCTTCCCCGGGTTTCACCTGAAGAGCGGGCTAGGCGCAAGGCCGAGGATGAGCAACGTCGTGCTGGTCGCATCGCGCTCGCCCGGGCCATCTGGAACGGAGCCGGCCCACCGGGTCGAACGCCGGCAGAGGTCTACGCCCGCTCGCGCGGTATAACCATGCCGCTTCCAGACACGATCCGCTTCGCGATGACGCCGCGGTGGTACGATCCCGAAAGCGGGGAAGCAGGGCGCGACTATCCTGCGATGGTGTGTGCGCTGCAGGACGCGGCCGGCGCCATCACAGCCGTTCAATGTGTGTACCTCCAGCATGGTGGCCGCGAGAAGTATCGGCGCATCCGAGAGGGTCAGGCTGTCCCAGCAAAATTGACTTGGGGAGTGCTACCTGGATCGGCCCTTCGCCTTGGCCCTGCCTGTGATCGCATCACGCTCTGCGAAGGACCGGAGGATGGCCTGACGCTGGCGCAAGAGATGCCCGACCGTAGCGTGTGGGTGTCGTGCGGGACGGCGATGCTGCACCAGATCGCGTTGCCACCTGAGGTGACGGCGGTGACGCTCGCCGGCGATAATGGAGAGGCCGGCCACAAGGCCGTTCTACGCGCGATGTCTGCCTACCGAGCGCACGGCCTCGGTGTCGACAGCGTGTTCCCCGCACCATCCTTCAAAGACTGGAATGACCAGCTGAACGGCAAGGGCAGATGACAGAAGCTGCAACAGTTACGCGCATCGCCGAACGGTTCGACCATCGCCCAACTGATGAGCGCACCCGCATCATCGAAGTCAAGCCAGACGCGCTCCACCTGATCGCCACCGAGGCCGAAGATGCCTTGGTCGAGGCAGACGCTCCGCTTTACGTGAGGTCGGGTGGGGGCGGCATTGTGCGCCCGGTCATTGACGAAGTGGACGCATTCCACTCCAGCCGCACCAAGGTCGCTAGGCTTTGCTCCGTCGGGGCCGACAATCTCACGGACTACCTGTGCCGCGTTGCCCATTGGGTGAAGTACAACGCTAGGCAAAAGGGTTTAGTCCCGACCGACCCCCCGCCCGCTGTCGCCAAGATGATCCTTGGGCGAGAGGGTGAGTGGCAGCTGCGGGTGATTGCCGGGGTAATTACCACCCCGACCATGCGACAGGACGGCTCAATCCTGTGCGAAGCCGGGTACGATGAAGCCACCAGGCTCCTGCTTCTAGACCCTCCGACGCTCCCGCCTATCCCCGATCGGCCTACAAAAACTCAAGCTCTCGAAAGCCTGCTGATCCTCGACACCCTGCTAGACGAGTTTCCTTTCGCCGACGCGCCGAGCCGATCGGTAGCCCTCTCGATGCTGATCACACCCGTAGTCCGCGCCGCGCTGAAGGCAGTGCCCTTGCAGGCCACGACTGCACCGGTGGCGGGCTCCGGTAAGAGTTACATCGTCGACATCTCATGCTGCATCGGCACTGGCCAGCCAGCGCCGGTGATCGCAGCTGCTCAGAAGGACGAGGAGACAGAGAAGCGGCTCGGTGCTGCGCTTCTAAGCGGTCAAGCCATCATTCCGATCGACAACGTAAACGGGCAGCTCGGCGGTGATCTCCTTTGCCAGATGATCGAGCGGCCCGTCGTCTCGCCTCGAATTCTCGGCTTTTCCAAGCTGGTCAATATCGAGAACAGGGCCACGGTCTTCGCCACTGGCAACAACATCCAAATGGTCGGCGACATGACGAGGCGCGTGGTCCTGTGCACGTTAGACCCGGGCATGGAGCGACCCGAACTGCGCAAGTTTGAGGCGAAACCAGTCGACATGGTGCTCTCAGACCGCGGCAAATACATTGCCGCCGCGCTGACAGTGTGCCGAGCTTATGCGGTGGCCGGCTATCCGGATCAGTGTCGGCCGCTTGCATCATTTGAGGACTGGTCGCGTGTCGTCCGGTCGGCCCTTGTCTGGCTCGGGCGCGAAGATCCAGTCGCGACGATGGAAGCGGCAAGGGCAGATGATCCGGTTACTTCGCTACTCAGGACACTGTTCACCTCTTGGTACGAAGCCACGGGCTCTAACTGGATGTCGGCGGCTGAATTGAAGCGGACGGCCGAGACTACGAACCCACATGGCGGATACAACCGGCCCGATCTGAACCAAGCCCTGAGAGATGCTGCGGCCGATCGAGGCGGCACGATCGACGCGGGCAATCTTGGCCGCTTCCTCGGGAGGCACAAGGGGCGCGTGATCCAAGGCCTCAAGCTCGTCAACGACAATGATCTTCACGCTAAATCAAAGCTTTGGCGGCTCGAACGACTGGAAACGGCAGCATGATCGGCAATTCTGATCTGCGGGTGTTGCGGGTGTTTGCGGGTATAGTTTCAACCGACGCGGGCGATTTCGCACTGCTAAATTCTAAAGAGCGGCTGAAACAACACCCGCCTATACCCGCAACACCCGCAGAACTCAGCTTGGTCGATTGGGGCTGCTGTAGAAGGCGCTGCCGATTGAGCGGAGCCGTGTCATGAGGGGGTCGCTCGGACGCTTTGCGACCCTGATGCAAGAGCCCGATCCGGCGAAGGCCCGACGCGCCGCGCGCGAGGCGTGGCTCACGCACGGGCTCATCCTGATCAACCCCGAATGGCTGAACGGTTGGGCCGATCGGCGCCAAGCCGAACTTCTGGCCGAGAAGTGCCATGGCAAAAGGAAGCTGAAATGACGGAGGACGAAGCCGGCGATCTCGCTGGTGCGATTGCCGAACGTGCCTTGGCGGCTACCGGTGACCCAATCGATGCCTTGCTGTTGCTGTTCCAAGCCGCGAGCGCCTTGTGCCTTTCGCAGCTGACACCTGCGGAGTTCGCATTGATCGCTTTCGACGGAGCATGCGTCACATCGACCGAACGCCTGAAGGAAGTCCTTGGCGTGAGCCAGACGAGGAATTGACCGTGGCCGGTGATCCATCTCGGCGACCATCGAATGAGCGGGTCCGCTTCGACATGAAGCTCGATGCTAAGGTTTGGCTGGAATGCAGCAATTGCCTCGGTGATGGCTGGACCTTCAATGGTCACCACTTCAGGCCCGATGCCACGCGCTCAGTTGCCAAGATCACGTGCGCTTACTGTGCCGGTCTTGGCGCCGTGCAGGTCGAGACGATCTGCTGCGGGCCGAACAGTCGGATCGTATCAGAGCCCCGAGGGTGGGCAGTTCCAAAAACTGGGGGCAAGTGATGAGTAGCGCAGAGATTTGGTGCATCCTGCAAATGTCCGGCGGCCGTACACTGGCGGTCACCCGCTCGCTTCGAGCCGCCGGTTTCGACGTCTGGGCGCCGACCGGGATGATGCGTCGAGCACGGCCTCGATCGCGCAAGTACCGTGACGAGCCAGTAGCGCTGGTGTCGGGCGTTGCCTTCGCCCGCTTGGGGGATGCGCCCCGCTTGGCTGCAATCGTGCAGGCGCCGGTTCAGGAGCACCCGCCCTTCTCGCTGCTGATGCAACGCGGCACTTACGGAAAGGTCACCGACGCGAGCCTTGACCCGCTGCGCCAGTACGAGATGGACAAGGCCGCCGAGTGGGTCGACTTTGTTGCTGCTGAAGAGCAAGCGCGACTTGAGAAACTGAGGAAGAAGAAAGGACGCAAGCGCGTCAAGGGCCGCCTGAATGCAGCACGTTCCTACATCCTGGGGCAGACCGTTCGTGTCGAAGGTCCAGCCTTCCAGGGGCTCACTGCCAAGGTCCTCGAGAGTAAGAAGAAGGGCACCCTTGTGATCGATCTCGGCGGCATGCTGGGGCAGCTTACTGTTGAGACTTGCGATGTCTGCCCAGTTCATGTAGATGATGCGCAGCCTGAAAAGGCTCCGGTCACATGATGACCATGACGAGAGGCATAGCCGGCCCCTAGCTGGGCGTAGCAACCCTCGCCACCACCCCCTCAGATGCGTCGCGTCGAGGGGTGTTGGGCGGCGTGGCCCCCTCCCCCGCATTGCTCGGCCAAACTGCACTGTAAAGACTTACAGTGCGCCGCAGATTAAACGATCAGCTAATCGCCTGGCAGTTCGAGCCTACCGCCTCAGCGCATTGTCATTGCCGATCAATGTGATCGCGATATCGAGTTAAAGAAACGGCGACCCCTGGGGTATCAGGAGGTCGCCGCTTAGTTGTCAGGACTCAGCAAGAGTCCCTCGGGTCGCACCGCAGCTATACACGGCCGGCACCGCCGGCGAATGGTTGTTCGTCGCGCGGTGCCGCACTTTTGTCGATGTTGCTGCAGACAGCAGCGAGTATTACGCTTTGCGCAATTCGTGATAATGCGGTTGCAAAATGTTAAGCGCGCTGCGATAGGCAAAGAAACGGCGGCGTCTCGGGGTACTGAGGGTCGCCGCCGCTGAGTTGTAAGAACTCTCACGAGTCCTTCGGGTCGCACCAGGGACCTTAATGCAGATCAAGCCGGAGTACTATCACATAAGTGAAGTGCGCCGGTACGCTGCCGTACAGAACTACTACGTCGGCGTAGCTCAATTGGTAGACCGCAAAGAATACGGCGGCACCTGCACAAGCAGAGCCGCCGCATGAAAGGTTCGAAGCCTCAACGTGAGCCTTCGGGTCGCGTCCGGACAGAACAGGCTCTGCTGCTACAAAGTTCCGGGCCGCCTCTAGCCACTGGACTCTTCCATGTCCGCTGTGCCGGAATGGGGCAGTGAGCCTCTAAGCATAGGAGACGAGCATGCGCGACATCGGCCTCAAGCTGCTCGCACTGCTGGTGTACCTCGCGCTCGATGCCTGGCTCACGTGGTCCGTGCTGACGGTGGGCAAGTCCTTCATTGATTGGCATTGGAACTACATCCATGCCACTCCGCTTGGCCGTGCCGGATGGCTGGCTCTGTGGCTCTACGAGGGCAGGAGTTCCGTACCGCTGGCCATCCGCTTCGCTGAACGTCGTCGTGCTCGGTTAGATGCCCAGCCGACCACCCCCGCTTAAGCAGCGGCCACGAGCCAAGGCTTGGGCCACCACACGCAAGAGCAGGCAAGCACGTGGCTATGGCAGAGCGCACGAGCTGACGCGGGAACAGGTGCTGCGCGAGGAACCGCTGTGCAGGCCATGCGCCAAGCAGGGCCGAGTGACGCAGGCAACGATCGCTGATCACATCAAGCCCAAGGCTGAAGGCGGCACTGACGACCGCGAGAACTATCAGGGCATCTGCCACCCCTGCCATGTGGCCAAGACTGCCGAGGAGTCGGCGCGAGCGGCGCGCCGGAACAGCCAGCGCTGATCATTCATCAAATCGGTGGGTAAAGCTGAACAGGGGGAGGCGGGTCGAAAGTGACAGCACCCCGCGCCCCGGGACCGCCGCCAGCCTCTTTTTTCACGCGCCCGATATAAACTTCTGGGCCGATATAGATTTCGGAGATCGTCATGGAGCGTGGCCGCAAGCCAAAGACGCCGACTGAAAAGGCGGCGGCTGGCACGCTCCGGCCGTTCCGCGATGCCGGCAAGACCGAGATCATCGTTCCTGGTGATCCGCCGATGCGCCCGGACTACCTCACAGCTGACGCGATCGACGTGTGGCAGGAGGTACTAGGCCGGGTGATGGCCGCAGGCGTGAGCGAGGTCGATAGCGCGCTGCTGGCGCGGTACTGCTCACTCGAGGCGCTGGTGCGCAAAGCCTTCAAGGCCGACGAAGAGCCGCCGCCAGCCGCATATCTGACAGTCCTGCGCCAGTACGAAGAGTTGCTGCGCATCGCCGGCCCGAAGAGCCGCGTAGGAAGCGGAGGTGCCGCCGATGCCGCGAAGTCCGGCAACCCGTTCAAGCGCAACGGACACGGGGCACGCTAAGGATTACGCCTCGATCGCGCTGCAGTACGCCAAGACTGCCGCAGCCGATCGCAAGCAGAACCGTCATTGCAAGTGGGTCCGCCTCGCTGCGCAGCGTCACCTCGATGATCTGAAGCGCGCCAAGGACAAAAGCTGGGGCTACTACTTCGATCCGTGGCACGCGAACGACGTTTGCGACTTCGCCGAGAAGCTGCCGCACGTCGAAGGCGTCTGGGACACGCCGACGATCACGCTCGAGCCCTTCCAGGTGTTCGTGCTGGCCATGGTGTTCGGCTGGCGTCGTCATGACACCGGCGGCCGGCGCTTTACCTCGGTCTACGAGGAGGTGGCGCGCAAGAACGCGAAGTCGACCAAGACGGCGCTGATCTCGCTCTACTGCCTCGCATGTGAGGACGAGCCCGGGCCTCAGGTGCTGACCGCGGCGACGACGTTCGACCAGGCCAAGAAGGTTTTCCACCCGGCCAAGCGCATGGTGGAGAAAATGCCGGCTCTACAGGAGGCTTTCGGGCTCATTCCGTGGGCCAAGTCGATCACCTGCGGCGACAACGGCGGCTATATGCAGCCGATGCACGCGAAGGCGAAGAGGCAGGACGGGCATAACCCGCACCTGGTGACGATGGACGAGCTGCACGCGCACTCCGATCGCGGCCTTTTCGACGTCATGAACTCGGCTTTTGGCGCTCGCCGCAACCCGCTGATGTGGATCATCACGACCGCTGGCTTCAATTTGCACGGCGTCTGCTACGAACAGCGTACAATGGCGACCAAGGTGCTGGAGGGCACCGTCACCGCCGAGCATATCTTCGCGATCATCTTCACGCTCGACCGCGCCGAGGACTACGGGGACGACCGTAAGGTCGGTGATGACCCATACGACGCCAGCAAGTGGATCAAGGCTAACCCGCTGATGGAGGCCTCCCGGCCGCTGCGCGACGAAGTCGCCAAGCGAGCGATTGAGGCGAAGGCCAGCCCGGCCGCCGAGGGCGAGTTCAAGACCAAGCACCTGAATATCTGGCTGGGCGCGGCTTCGGCCTGGCTGAACGTCACGCAGTGGCTGCTCTGCTCCGACGACACGCTGACCCTCGACGACTTCGTCGGGCTCGACTGCTACATCGGCGCCGACCTTTCGAACGTGGACGATCTCTCGGCAATTGTGCTCGCGGCTGAGACTCCGAGCGGGCAACTGCTGGTCAAGACTTGGTTCTATGTGCCGGAAGCGCGGCTCGCCAGCCAAGACAACTCGCTGAAACAGGTCACCGCGCTGTACAAGCAATGGGTCGCAGAGGGGGCGCTGATCGCGACCCCTGGCGATTTCATCGATCACCGTGTCATCGAGCAGCAGATCCGAGATCTGAAGGAGGCGCTGGCTGTTCGAAAGGCCACCTTCGACCAGTGGAACAGCGGCCTCGCGATGGCCTCGCGCCTGAACGAGGATCTCGACGACGGTACCGGCTTCGCGGTGCAGCTCGCCAAGAACGCCAAGAACGTGACCGACCCGGCCAAGGCGATCGAGGCTCGGGTCAAGGCCGGGCCTTCCCGGCTTCGCCACGACGGCAACCCCGTCATGAAATGGATGATCGGCAACGCGGTAGTCGATCGCCGTACGGACGGCAGCATCCTTCCTAAGAAGGAAACCGCGAACAGTCCGAACAAGATAGACGGGGTAGACGGCATGATCAACGCGACCGCCCCAATGATGGCGAGCAACGACAATGTAACCACGGAAGACTGGCTTGAGGCCCTTCGCGGATGAGCGCTTATAAGCTGTCGCGGGAGGCAGCGGCTGCGGAGCAGCGCAAGCAGATCACCCGTTACGAGGCGAAGGAGATCATTCCGGTCTCCGGCTTCACGGACATCGCGTTCAACAACCGCGATGACTTCAGCACCAATCGGGTCACGCTGGCGGACTTTACCGATCGCGGCATCGGCAATGCCGTAGGCCTAGCCGCCACCTGGGCGTGCGTGAACCTGCTGGCCGGCACGATCGCCTCGCTGCCGCTGATGGTTTACCGCACTGACAGTGCAGGGGTGCGTTTGGTAGCGCGCGACCATCCGCTCTACTACGTGCTGCACGATAGCCCGAACTATGATCAAACGGCGGTCGACTTCTGGGAGTTCAATTGCGCTGGCATCGAATTGCACGGCAACTCCTACGCTGAGATCGAGAAGCGTAGCGACGGTTCGATTTACTCACTGACGCCTATCCGCCCTGATGCCATGTGCACGCGCCGCCTTACCAACGGCGACATTGAATACAGCTGGAACGAAGACGGGAAGCAGCGCCGTGTGACGCAAGAGCGCATCCTGCATATCCGCGGCTTTGGCGGCAATCCTCTGGGCGGCGCCTCCACCTTGTCGGTTTGCCGCCAGATCTTCACCGGCGCGCTGAATGCCGAGCAGGCCGCAAATGGAATGTTCGCCAATGGGGCTAGGCCATCCGGTATCCTGTCGGCGCCGCAGGCTATGAAAAAGGAGCAGCGGCAGGAAGCTGAGCAGCTGCTCATCGACAAGTTCGTCGGTGCCATCAACGCCGGCCGGCCGATGCTGCTCGACAACGGGCTGACGTGGACGCAGCTGACGCTTTCGCCGGAAGATGCGCAGATGCTGGAGAGCCGGCGCTTTTCGGTGGAAGAGATCTGCCGCGTGTTCGGCGTCCCCCCGCACATGATCGGCCACACTGAAAATAGCACCAGCTGGGGTACGGGCCTTGAGCAGCAGACGCTCGGCTTCAACAAGTTCACCCTGCGCCGCCGGGTCAAGCGGATCGAGCAGGCGCTATCCAAGCAGCTGCTGACAAGCGCGGATCGCGTCGACGGCATCACGATCGAGTTCAACCTCGAAGGCTTGCTGCGCGGCGACAGCGCCGGGCGCGCGGCCTTCTACACGTCCATGACACAGATGGGCGCAATGACCATCAACGAGGTTCGCACCCTGGAGAACCTGCCGCCAGTGGCCGGTGGCGATGTGCCGCGCATGCAGATGCAGAACGTCCCGATCACTCAGGCCGGGCAGGAGGAAACTAATGGAACGGCTTGAGTGCAAGTTCGCGCCGGAGGGGCTCGATGCAAAAACTGGCGAGTTCGCTGGGTACGGCGCGATCTTCGGTAACGTCGACAGCCATGGTGACGTGATCGAGGCAGGAGCCTTTCAGGACTCCCTGCGGGAGTGGGCCGCCAGGGGCAGCCTCCCCGCCATGAAGATGATGCACGGCTCAGTCGCAAATCCCTTCACCGGCTCTGACTTGCCGATCGGCAAGTGGAAGGCGATGCGCGAGGACAGCAAGGGCCTTTATGTCGAGGGCAAGCTCTCCGGCATGGAAACCGACCGCGGGCGCTTCCACTACGCATTGATGGAAGATGGCGCGCTCTCGGGCCTCTCCATCGGCTTCAAGCCGCGCAAGCATGTGCGCGGCACCGGCAACATCAAGCGCCGGCTTCAGACCGTGGGTCTGGCGGAGGTCTCACTCGTTCCTGAGGGTTCGAACGAGCTGGCGCGCATCACAGACCTGAAAGCCAAGCTGATCGACGGCGAGCTGCCCGATCTACCCGAATTTGAGGACTTCCTGCGTGAGGCAGGGTTCTCGAAAAGCCAGCGCACCTTCATCGCGACGAAGGGCTTGGCGCCATTGCTCCGGGGTGAGCCCGGCAATGAACCCGAAGCCGACTTTTGGGCGGCACTTGGGGCGCAACTCCGCGCCTGATCTCACCCCAGACAGGGAACTACATCATGACGACTGAGACCAAGACGGCGCCCGAGCTGGCCGCCGAGGCAAAGGCGCTGTTCGACGCCAAGATCGACGAAGTGAAGGGCATCGCCACCGATCTGCAGGGCCGGATGGCCAAGGGCGAGGATCTGACCAAGTCCGCCAAGGAACTCGCCGACCAGGCAATCACCGGCATGAACGAAGCCAAGGCTCGTGTCGATGAGCTGGAGCAGAAGCTTGCCCGCCGAGGCAGCGATGACGGCGCCCTTGAGGTGAAGTCCTATGGTGCCCAGCTGGCGGAAAGCGAGCAGCTGAAGGGCTATATCGACCGCGGCGCGCAGGGCTCAATGCGGATCGAGTTGAAGGCGATCACCAGCGCCAGCGGTTCGGCTGGCGGCCTGATCGTCAGTCAGCGAGATCCCGGCATCACCGACATGCCCAAGCGCCCTGACGTAATCCTGCGCGATCTCGTCACGGTTGTTCCGACCACCTCGGCGAGCATCGACTTCGCCAAGCAGACGGTGCGCACCAACGCGGCTGCGCCGGTGGCTGAGGGCAACACCAAGCCGTACAGCAATTATGGCTGGTCGCGCGTGTCGACGCCGGTCCGCACGCTTGCGCACCTGGCGAAGCTCACCCGGCAGGCGATGGACGATGCACCTCAGCTGCAGGGTGAGATCGACTCGGAGATGCGCTATGGCCTCGCTTTGGCCGAGGACGCGCAGATCCTGCTCGGCGACGGTACCGGCGAGAACCTGCTGGGCATGATGCCGCAGGCGACCCCTTACGCACTGCCGACCGGCGCCACCACGCCTACCACCTCGATCGACAAGCTGCGCGCTGGTGTCCTGCAGGCCACTCTCGCGCTGTACTCGCCGACCGCGTTCGTTTTGAACCCGATCGACTGGTACAACATCGAGCTGACGAAGGACGCGGCCAACGGCTACATCTTCGCCAACCCGCTCCAGATGGCTGGGCCTATCCTTTGGGGTCGACCGGTCGCTGCCACAGTCTCAATGGCAGCCGGCTCCTGGCTGACCGGCGACTTCAAGCGAGCTGCGACGCTGTACGACCGCATGACCGTCGAGGTGTTGATCTCGTCGGAGAACGCCGACGACTTCGAAAAGAACCTCTTCACCATGCGCGCGGAAGAGCGCTTGGCCATGGCGGTGAAGCGCCCGGCTGCCCTGGTCAAGGGCACGTTCTAAGCCGGATAATCTGAGTGGGCGGCCTTCGCGCCGCCCACCACTTCTCGGGAGACGAGACATGAAGACCTACAAGGTTCTTGAGACGCACATCGGCGACGATCCCTACAACCCCTATGTGCCGGGCGACGAGAAGTACGGCACCCGCACCATGTCGGCCACCGTGGCAAAGGCACTACTGGACCTTGGCCTCCTGGGTGAGATCGAAGAGGAGGCGCCGGTAGAAGCTGCGGTGGACAACCCGGCGGAAAAACCAGCTGAAAAGCAGGTAGAGCAGCCGGCAGCCGAGCAGCCTGAGGCGGAAGCAGCCGAGCCTCCGGCACCCGTGACTTCGCGCAAGTCGGCTACGAAGGGCCACTAAATGGCTGTCGACTTGGCCTTGGCTAAGCAGCAATGTCGTGTTCTGCACGATCGCGAGGACGCGCTTATCGGCGTGTACCTCGCGGCTGCGACGGCTTGGGTTGAAGGGTATATCGGCAAGAGGCTTTCCGAGATCGTGGACGATGTCCCCGATCTTGATGCTGCTGTGCTGCTTCTGGTCGCGGACTTTTACGTAAATCGGGAAGCGGGCGCGGCTACTGCGGCTACCAACTCAGCCGTAGGGGCACTTTGCTTCCCGCATAGGTCTGTTCTCGTATGAGCGCCGGCAAGCGTGACGCCTTCATCACCTTCGAGGTGCGGCAAACTACCAAAGACCCGCTTTACGGCACCAACGTCGCGGGCGACTGGATCAAGCACTCGGACGCTTGGGCAGAGGTGCAGGACGTGCTGCCATCACGCTCCGAGAACCTGGCTGACGGCATCTCCATCCAGCGCCGCCCCGCGCGCGTGCGGATCGACTATCTGGATGGCCTGACCATCACCTCCGCCATGCGGCTCGACATCGATGGTCGCAAACTCCGCATCGTCGCTGGTCCCGCCGAGAAGGGCCACCGCAAAGAGTGGGAGATGATGGTGGAGGAGCTATCCACTTCGGGGGACGAGGCATGAGCCGCAACTCTCCGCTCAAGGGCTTGCGCGATCTCGACAAGGTGCTCGCCACTTTGCCGAAGAACCTCCAGCGCAATGCCTACAGCGCGGGCTTGCGCGCCGCTGCCGACCCGCCGCTGAAAGAGGCGAGGCTGTTAGCATCCGGTTGGTCGCCCAAGGTTGCCAAGGCGATCACGAAGGGCAGTCCGCGGCACAATCAGGACGGCACATTCTCCATCCGCGTCTACGTGGATGAGCGTAAGCCTGATGGTTTCCTTGGCTTCTTCGCCGAATACGGCGTGAAGCCGCACCTGATCGCGCGGACTGGCCCGGGCGAGGGCAAGGTGGCGATCCAGAAAGCGGCAGAGGGTAGCGGCAAGGTGACGCTGCGGCCCATGAAGATCGGCGACCGCTTCGTCTCGGGCATCATTCACCATCCAGGCCACGCTGCTCACCCGTTCCTGCGTACGGCATTCGACAAGACGGTCGACGACGCGGTGAAGGCCTTTGCGGATCGCGTGCGCGGGTTTGTTGAGCAGAAGACCGGCTATGCCGCACCCGTCGGCGAGGCAGCCTGATGGACGGCGTGGCGGCACTCAAGGCCGTGCTGACCGCTGACGCTGTGCTCGTCACCTTGGTGCCAGCAGACAACATCCACGCTGGCCCGCTACCGCTCAACTTCAGCCTGCCGGCGATCTCGCTGGCGACCATCTCCATCGTCGACCGAAACATCCCGGCGCCCGGCGCAACGCGACATGTTCGCGAGCGCGTCCAGGCCACGATCTACGCCCGGAACTACCCGCAACAGAAGCTGATCACCCGCGCCGCGCGCCGCGCCGCTGCCGACAAGATCAACCCGGAGGTGCCGGGCATCAGCGCGGTGACAATCCACACTGAAGGCGCCGGCCCGGACTTCATGGCCGAAGATGCCTCGATCTGGATGGGCACGCAGGACTTCATCACGACCTACACGGAGACCCGGTGACATGATCGATACCATTGCCCAGCGCCGCACCACCCTGAACGGCAAGCCGATCGCCAAGGGCGACAAGGTGCCCATGCCTTTGCAGCAGTTCCAGGATCTGGAGCCGACTGGCCTGTTCGAGCGCGCACCTGCCGAGAAGAAGACCACTGTGGCTGCGGCAAAGCCGGCTAAGGTCCGCTCGAAAGCGCCAACCAAGGCGGCGTTGCCCGCACCTGCGCAGATCGCGGCTGCCTCCGACACCAAGTCGGGCGATAGCGCCGACTGACGAGATTGCCGCTCCCGGCAATGACCTAGCCCTGCATCCGGCAGGGCCCATCCTCACGGAGAACACTGATGACGGTCTTTACCTCGGCCGGGACGACGCTTGCCCTCTCGGCTGCCGCACCCGCCAACTACAACGAAGCAGGCTATGAAGCCCTGACCTTCACCGCGATTGGCGAGATCAGCGACCTCGGCGACATTCCGAGCCGCGTTTACGACATCGTCACATGGCGCAACATCGCCAACCGCGGCGACAGCAAGGCCAAGGGCGGCTACACGCTAGGCACGCAGACCATCACCGTGGGCATCGACCCGGATGACGCGGGCCAGGCGTTGGTCGACGTCGCGACCAAGTCGGACGGCACCTACTCGGTCAAGATCTCGAACCCGAACTTGGGCGACATCTATGGCCGCGCGCTCGTGATGGGCGGCACCCGCAACTACGGCGACGCGAACACCATCGCCACCCGCCAGATCACGCTAGAGTACACGATCGTCAGCCAGACCGAAGACGGCCTGGTGATCGACGCTCCCGACTGAACTTCGCGTCGCCCGTGAGCTTAGCTCGGCCGCGCCGAGCCTCCCACGTCCCGTCGGTGTCACGGAGCCGGCGGGGCACCCTTCCGTGAAAGGCTAATCCAGAATGCCCCTCAACATCACCAGTAAGCGCGTGTCGGATGTTTGCGATCTGCCCGTCAAGGATGCCGATGGTACCCCGATGACGGACGACAACGGCAATGCCGTCACTGCCACCGTTTTCGGCCCCGGCACCAAGATCTGGACGGTCGCCGACGCGACCCGCCGCCGCAAGGCGATCAAGCGCTCGCGTGAGGCGAACGGCAAGTTCGAGGCTGCGCTGAACAACGAGGACGAGGACAGCATCGACTTCCTCTGCGCCATCACGAAGCGCTTCAACAATCTTGAGTTTGACGGCGTGCACGGCGACCAGGAAACGGTGCGTGCCGTCTATAGCGATCCGCTTCTCGGCTTCATCCGCGACCACATGGAGGCGGACACGAAGAACTGGGAAAATTTTATGAAGGCCTCGCAAGCGAACTCGAACTCTGGGTCCGACAACTCGCCTGGCTGAACACCGCGCCGCGCGTCGAGCATACCGGTAAGGGCAAGCCGCCCGAGCCGGTGAGCCGGCGCGACGAGATGAGGGCGCAGAAGCGCGAGCCGGTCCTTCCGGCGAACTCGGCTTCTCACCTTACTGACTGGTTCTTCGAGATCGGCCCAACGTCCGCAGAGGGGCCGATCAGCTGGCAGGAAATCGCGGCATGGTCGCTGATGACCAGCATCGACCTAGACCCGTGGGAGGCGAGCCTTATGCGTCGCCTCTCTGTGGCTTACATGAACCAGCGTGAAGAAGCGCGAAAGCCGAGCTGCCCGGAGCCGCGCCTTCAGGTGGACACGGAAGCTGCGCGCAACAGAGTCGAGGCGCAGTTCTCGGGCATGATGAGCGCGATCAAGGCAGGGCTGGCCAAGGATGAGCGTGCGGGATAGGGTTGGCTCCATGAAGTGGCTGCCGACCCTTGCGCTGCTCGTTCTCGCCGGTTGCGGGCAGTCCGCGGGTGAGCGGGCCGAAGCTCAGTATGCGATCGTTGCTCGGAACGAGCCGGGCTATGCCGCGCGATGTGAAGCAGCGAGCCGTGTTAGAGAGGCGTGGCTCAAAGAAGGTGACGAGTCGAAGTATCAGGCGTGGAAAACAACTGAATACGTAGACTGCAGTAGGGCCGATCGCAGCGCTACTAACTGAACTGCGGCCAGCGTTCGCGAACGAACTGGTAGCCGTCGAGCGGCAATAACTCACATTATCTACTGTAGCTAGAGCGGTTCTTACGAGCCGTCTTTCGCGTGGGAGGCTCACATGGCAGGCATCCAAGCCGGCAACGCTGGGCGGCTGAGCATCGAAATCGTTGCCGAGGTGGCGCGCCTTCAAGCCGACATGGACAAGGTTCGCCGCTTGGTGAAGGATGCCTCGGGCGACATCGCCAAGAGTGCGCGCCACGCCAACGACAACCTTGCCGGCATGAGCGGCGGTCTCAACAAGGCTTCCGGGTCTGCTCGCGGCTTCTCGCTTCAGATGAGCCAGGTCGGTCAACAGGTCATGGCAGGAACCAGCCTAATCCAGGCTCTTGCCATGCAGTTGCCAGACGTCGCTGCTGGGATGAACGCGGGCACCGCTGGCGGGAGCAAATTTGCAGCGTTCCTTGGGGGTCCGTGGGGCATCGCGCTCACCTCTGCGATTGGCCTTGCTGCGACCTTCGCGGTTAAGCTGTTTGACACAGATGACGCTGCTAAGAAGGCTGAGAAGGGGCAGCGCTCGTTCGTGGATGTGCTGAGCGACAGCAAGTCGTCTTGGGAGCAGGTCACGAAAGCAGCGCGAGATTATGCTGACCAGCAAAAGAACAATCGCCAGATTACATTCGATATGATCCGGGAAGAGGCAGCTGTTGCTGCGTCCAACCTTCGGACTGCGATCAGTACGCGGCAAAAGCTTGCTGCGGAACTGGAATATTTTCAGTCGGTCGCCACCCGTGGTGCTCAGTCCGAAGCTGGCGAAGCAGCGCGGTCGAGTGCGATGCGTACGGCAGAGTCGTTGCGGGAGCAGATCGCCAAGAATGCGGCAGGCATGAGGGATCTGACCGATGCGGCAAATGAGGCTTCCATCAAAGTGGCGACCGCCATCGCCGAGATGAACGTCGATCCTGCGGCAAAGACCCGGGCTGGCTATGATCAGCTCGAGAAGCAAGCGAAAGACCGTTACAAGAGTGTCGGCCAACTCACTGCCCGCCTGACAGAACTCGGCAAAGGCGAAGAGGCCGCGCTGGAACGTGCGAGCCAAGCCAACCGCAAGCACGCCGACGAGACGATCAAGCTTGCTAAGGTAACGGGCGCGGAGATAGCGAAAGCGCTCGGCGCGCCAATCACCAGCGGCTTCCGCACGAAGGATGTGAACGACGCCGTCAAGGGCGCGAAGAACAGCTACCACCTGACCGGGCAAGCGATCGACATCCCACTGAGCGTCGGCGGCCGTCCGTTCACCAAGGCCGGCATTCGCGCGGCGCTGGCGCCATTGGGTGTGCAGATCAAGGAATTGCTCGGCCCAGGGGACAAGGGCCACGGCGATCACTTCCATATTGCCTTCGGCGTCAAGCGGCTTGCGCCCGACCAGGTGGCGAAGCTGGAGACCGATGCTGCGGAGGCGGCGACTAAGGCCGCCGAAAAGGCTAAGGACGAACTAGAGCGCTTCCGCACCGACATTCTCGCCACCTCCTACGAGATGGAAAGCGCGCTCGCCAAGGCATTGCTGCCGGGCTTCCTCGCGGCCGAGCAGCGGGTGTGGGACGAGTTCATCGCTACGGTCGAGAAGTCGGCTAACGCAGGCGTCGAGGGTGCGACAGACGCGCAGCAGGCGTGGGCCTATTGGAACGACGAGCTGCGCGACACCGTCGATCTTTTGGATGACATCGGCACCAGCGGGCGCGGCCTTGGCGACATCGCAGCAACCCTTGCTGGTCTGACCAGCGGTGACTGGAGCGGCTCGCGAGGACCGCTCGGCAGCCTCATGCGCACGCTTGGCAATGTTCAATGGCGCGACCCGAGTGATGCGAATGGTCTCGGCCAAATTCGGGTACTGCGGGACGAGATCGTCGGCGCCCTCGACAAGGTGTTCGGCGGCAAGGGCTCGTTCGCCAAGATGATGACCAACGTGCTGCAGAATGCCGGCACCGGTATGGCAGCAGCCAGCTTGGTGTTTGGTAAGCAGACTGGCGCACAGAAGGCGGGCTCTGCCGTTGGTGGTGCCATCGGCGGCGGCCTCGGCAAAATGGCAGGCGATGCGATTGGCAAGGCCGTAGGCGGTTCGCTCGGGAAGGCGTTGGGCGGCATGGCAGGGCCGCTCGGCTCGATGCTCGGTGGCGTGCTGGGCAGTGTAGTCGGCGGCTTGTTCAAGAAGGTGAAGTGGGGTCGCGTCGATCTCACCTCCGCCGGCGTTTCAGCTACCAGCGGCAATAGCGGATCCTCTGAGAAGGCGGCGCTGCAGACAGGCAACAGCATCTTCAACGGTTTGAAGGATCTCGCCACCCAGCTCGGCGGCGTGCTCGGCGATTTCGGTAGCATCAGTGTCGGTGTGCGTCATGGCGACTACCGCGTGAACACTGGCGGTACCTCGCTGAAGAAGAAGAAGGGCGCGGTCGACTTCGACGACGATGCTGAGGCAGCGGCGGCGTACGCCATGAAGGAGGCCATCGAGCGCGGCGCAATCACCGGCATCCGCAACTCGACGAACAACCTGCTCAAGGCCGGCGACGATCTCCAGGCTCAGTTGCAGAAGGCGATGAGCTTTGAGGGCGTTTTCTCCGAATTGAAGGGCATCACCGATCCGGTCGGGGCCGCTCTCGATGAGGTAAACAAGCAGTTCGACCAGCTGCGCGTCGTGTTCAAGGAGGCCGGCGCTACGGCGGAAGAGTACGCGCAGCTCGAGCAGCTGCTGTCGATCCGACGCCAGGAAGCGCTCGATAAGGAAAAGGACGCGCTAGACGACATCCGCTCGCGCATCGCCGAGGCACAGGGCGACGACGCCACGGTCAAGCTGATCGCGCGCACGAAGGAGTTGAAGGACGCGTTGAACGACAACGTGCGCGCCGAACTCCAGCGCCTCTACGCCGTCGAGGACGCTACAGAAGCACAGCAGAAGCTCACCGACGCGCAGGCCGAGGCTGCAGCCAAGGCTGACCAGCTGCGGGACGCGTGGGCGTCGATCGGCGCGGACCTTATGGACGAGGTGAACCGTATTCGCGGCCTCACCGGGACCGATGGCGCGAACAGCTTCGCGGCGCTGCAGGGCCAGTTCAACGCTGCCGTTGGCGCGGCGCGCGGCGGCGACCAGGCTGCTGCGGGCAAGCTCGCTAATCTCAGCCAGTCGCTGATCGAGGCGGCGCAGAACGCGGCCAGGAGTCAGCAGGAACTCGATCGCGTGAAGACCGAGACGGCCGCGGCACTTGAAGGCGTGGCGCGCCTTGCGGGCGCTCCCGCAACTCAGGTCACCGGGCTGCCGAGCGGTGGCGCTCAGTCGGAAGCGACGGCTGCAGAGATGCGCGAAACGCGGGAGGAATTGGCGGCCATGCTTCAACAGCTGCTTGTTGCTCTTGCTGCCATCGCGGGGAACACCGCTGCGTCCACGACTATCTTGCGCAATGTGACCCCGGCCGGCGACGCGATCTCGGTGGCGCAAGCTGCATGAGGGTTGTTCTTGACGACGGCTCCAGCATAGACCTGGGGGAGACCGACGCCGCTCCGACCATCGGCATTTCGGACTTCAGCCGGCGCGAGACTAACGACTTCGGCGTGACCACCGTAGTGCCGCGCGGGTTTGCCCGGCGCATGTCAGTCAAGCTGATCGTGCCGTTTGATCAGGTCGATGCTCTGCAGCGGCAACTGGCCGATCTTCGTGCCACACCGGTCCGCTGGGTCGCTGACGATCGCTACAGCTGGCTCGACTTCCGGGGGTTCTACAAGGACTTCGCGATCGACTTGAACGTGCCGCCGATCAGCTACTGCACGCTGACGGTGGAAGGGCTCGCGGCGACAGAAGACTTCGTCGACCCGGGTACCGACCCGGCGCCGGGCGACGAACCTTCCAAGCTCATGGTGGTGCAGCCGGTGGTCCTCGGCACGGACAACCTGCTCGCCAGCAACGTGCCTGAGAACGACTATCCCGAGTGGTCGGCAGGCACGAACTACTCGGTTGGCGCGCGGGTCATCAAGGCTGCTACCCACCGGATCTACGAGAGCGGCGCGGCCAGCAACGTCGGCAACGATCCGGCAGGCGCTTCGGGCAAGTGGACGGACATCGGCCCGACGAACCGCTGGGCCATGTTCGACCAGGCGCTCGGATCGGAAACGTCGAGCGCTGCGGCGATCAGCGTTACCATCGGCGTCGGCGTCGTTGATGCGCTGGTGCTCCTGAACGTGACCGCTACGACCGTGCGCGTTCAGACGCAGGGCTTCGACCGTACTGCCGCGCCGAACGCCAGCGGCACCGTCAGCTTCCTTGATCTGCCCGCTACTTCTGCAGCCATCTCGGTCACCATCGCTGGCTCGGGCACGAAGTCGATCGGCACGTTGCTGGTCGGTAAGCTCGTTGGCCTCGGCCATACAGAGTCGTCGCCCTCTGCCAGCATCAGCGACTTCAGCCGAAAGGAGACGGACGACTTCGGCGAGGTAACCGTAGTCGAGCGGGCTTGGGCGAAGCGCATGTCGGTCAAGGCGGTGCTGCGGACGGACGCAATTGATCTGGTCGCCAACCGCATTGCTGCGGTGCGCGGCCGGCCGGCGCTGTGGATCGGCGCCGACGGCATCGAGGCGCTGACAATCTACGGGTTCTTCAGCGACTTCTCGATCGCCGTTGACACGATGATCAGCCGCTTGTCGTTGACGGTCGAAGGGCTGAGCACTGCGGGCAAGGTCGAGCCTTTCACGGCGAGCGCGGCATGGCCCGACGTGACAGATCCGCTCGGGACCAAGCCTGACAACAACGCGGACGTGACCGGCGAGAACACGTCGAAGGACACTATGGCTGTCGGCGGCGTGCCGGCACTGGAAGTGACCGGAGGCCTGCAAGCGGTCGAGCAGACAATCGACGACATTGATGAACTGACACAGGGACTGCTTGCCAAGATCGGCGTCATCCCTGAGGGCGCCACCGTCGTTGAACTGATCAATGACATCGAAGCCAGCGACATCGGTGGCAACCTGATCTCGAGCAGCGACTTCGCGAACGGCACGTCGGGGTTCGCCCTGATCACGTCCACCCCGCAGTTCTTCAATTGGGGCATCGACAACGCCGATGACATCGCGTTCCCAGGCGCCCACTACATGGGCTTGCTGGGCCTCCGGGCAAACGGCGATGACGACGCGGCGGTCGTAAGCCAATGGGTGGCTGTGCTGCCGGGGCAATGGGCACAAGCATCGGCGGATCTTGCATCTCGTGAATGCACGGCAGCTATCCGGATCCAGTGGGGCGACGCTGCTGGCAACTATCTGAGCAACGGCCCGGCCACGCCCGCAGTTAAAGGGCCGAACGGCAGCAACAATCTCGACGGCTTCGAGCGCCGCTGGTGCAAAGGCCAAGCACCCGCTGACGCCCGCTTTATGCGGCTGGTGCTGGAGAAGGGCCCATACCTCGCGAACCAGGCGGGCAATCTCTCCTGGGCTTTCATGCTTCGCCCGATGCTGGCGCTCGCCACCGAGGGTCAGACCGCGCCGACGAACTACAAGCCTTCTGGCGGCGGCGCAGGCCTTAGCGATGCTCGCGCGCGCATCGAAGAAGTGCGCCTTGCCGCGGCATCGGACACCAACGCCGTTGTCACCCGTACCGAGACCCTCGAAGCAAGCTACGGCTCGACCGCGCCGGGCAACCTCATTCCATCATCCGACTTCGCCAACGGCAAAGCCGGGTTTGATCTAATCACCAGCACGCCGGCCTCGTTCTCTTGGGGTGTGAACAATGCAGGGTTCACCGTTGCCGGCGAGCGCTATTTCGGGCTGCTGTGCCTAGAGCCCAATGGGGACCGCGCTGCCGATATTGTCAGTGGCTGGATGGCTGTTCGGCCCGGGCAATGGGTGCAAGGATCAGCCGATCTAGCGGCGCGGGAGTGCTTCAACAACATCCGGCTACAGTGGGGTGGCGGGGATGGCAGCTTCCTTTCGGAAGGCCCTTCAAGCGAGATCGTAGGCGCGCCGTTTACCGGCTGGGAGAACCTCGACGGCTGGAAGCGGGTCTGGTGTAAAGGCCTTGCTCCGTCCGGCGCGCGCTTCGTCAGGCTGGTGCTGCACAAGGGTCAGTACCTCGCCAACCAGAACAACTTCCTGTCCTGGCTCTTTGCGATGCGCCCCATGGTGGCGATCACACCTGCGGAGCCGAATGCGCCAGCGCCATACACACCGCGTGGCGGCGGCGCCGGACTTACGGCCGCCCAGGCCCAACTGACGGAAACGGCCCAGCTTGCGGCGGCGAATGGCCAAGCGGTGGGGCAGCTGCAGCAGATCCTGCAGGTCACTGCGGGCGGGCAGAGCGCGCGCCTCAACGATATATCGCAGGTGGCAACGGACGCTTTCGACCGTGTGAGTGGCGCTCGTTGGTCGAAGGAGGCAGTAGCAGGCAACGGGCGTGCGCAGCTCACCGTCTACGCTTTCGACAACAACGGCAACCTGATGTCGGGCGTCGACATCATCGGCGACCTGACGATCAGCGGCAACCTGATTGTCTCGGGCTCAATCATCACCGGCAAGCTCCAACAGAACGCGGTGACGGCCACCAGCGCCATGACGCAGGCAGGCAATCTCGGCGCGGCGTTCCAGTTGACGCATCAGCCGCGCAACTCTGAGTCCACCTTGCAGATCACGGTGTCAGGCGTGGTCGATGTGCCGGCCGGTTCCGCAATCAGGGCGTTGGGCGACCTCTACATCGGCGGCGTGCTGGTGAACGCAGGTGTCCGCTTGGGCAAGAACAACCAGTCGAACACCTACAGCCTCACCCGCTTGTGGGGCGGCTCGAATGGGCCGGTGGCCGTCAGGCTCGAGACCTCACAGGACGGCAGCAGCCCTGACGGGCCGGGCTACGTCGATTGCACCATCGTCATCACGGAGTTGAAGCGGTGACCGAATACTACGTGGTCTATGACATCGAGACGGGTGCCGAAGGGCACCGAGCGCAAGGGCCGGAAGGCGCCGCGATGGTGCAGACGCTGCCTGAGGGCAAGGCGGCGATGATCATCCCGTTCGCTGCCTTCTACACCAGCCCTCTCGATCTCGACATTATCAAGGTCTCCTACGCTGCCTCGATCGACGCCGACGCCGACAAGGTGCGCTCCATGTTCATCACGAACACGCCAGGGCAGATGGCCACTTATCTACAGAAGGAAGCTGAGGCACGCCGCGTGCTTGCAGGCGACACCAGCGATACGGTGTTCCTGAGCGCCGAGGCTGCAGCAATAGGGGTTAGCGTTGCCGATCTCGCAGCCGAGGTGGTGGCGCAAGCCGATCAGTGGCGCCCGCTCGGTGCTGCGATCGAGGCCGCACGGCGCAAGGCCAAGGTCGCAGTCGCGAATGCCACGAACCTCGCTGAACTCGCCGCCGCGGCAAAGATCGACTGGCAGGAAGTTGTAGCACCAGGGTCGGCTGAAACCGCCTCTGCCTAAATCGAGGGCGGCATGAAGCTTAGTTATCTCGCCTCGGCAGCGGCCACGGCCGGGGCCGGGATTATCGCACCCTCCGCCCCCGGACTGTCTGGAGAGTTCCTGAAAGCGGCCGGAGTGACCATCCCGATGCCCGTACTCGCCATGGGACTGTGCTTCTCATCGGCTGCTGGCTTCATTGCCATGAGTTTCTCGCCGCCGGAGTACCGCATGGACAAGTGGGCGACGCTGTTCGCCGCACTGCTCATGGGACTGCTCACGGCCATCCTCCATCCTCATATTCCGTACGTGAAAGATCTGCCGGTCCAGGCCGCCATGATGATCGCAGGGCTCGGGTCCAAGAAGGGCGTCGATCGGGTTCGCGACCTCGACTTCTCGCTGCCCTGGTCGAAGAAGAGCACCTGATGCTCGCCGCCATCAACGCCGTGATCGTGCTCGGCTACTTCGTGCTGATGTCGCTACTGCTGGACCACGGCACCCATTCTGCGGAGCCGCAGGTGCGCCGGCTAAAGTTCGCGTCTCTAGGTGTTGCGTTTATGTGCTTCGGCATCGGCCGCATGGGGTACGTGCCGCCACCTCACGACCCCGATCAGTGGATTTTTGTCATGGGGCATTTCGCCATCCTGCTGTTCGGCACGATCTACTTCTGGACGGGCTACCGCGACACGCACGCCGAGGACAAGGCTGGCACCCGGCGCCAGGAAGAGGCGAAGATCAACGCCTTGGTGCGACTCGTCGCTAAGCGGATTGAAGAAGAGAGAGACTAGCTGAGGCGAACGGACCAGCCGCCGGCATGTCGACGCCGATCTCAGCCTACCGCTTGGGCGGATACCAACCGGAGTCCCAAGCAAGCACCCGGGCGCGGAACTCACTTACGGTCTCGATCTTGCCCTTTGGCGACAGGCCATGATCGGCACACCGTTCGGCTACTTGCTTGTGCTTTGCAGCGTGCGCTACCGCGCAGCGCTCGATAAGTTCTTGCGACATAGTACTTCCCCACCGCCGCGTTCGATATGGCTTGGTGGGGTTAAGTAAAGGCTAACAACGGGTCTAAGCGGCTTCGCCAAGCCGGCATTGTTGGACAGCGCTCACTATCGGCTCGATCACCGGAATGGCCTCGTCGGGCCTTGAAGCCGTTAGGTGCGCACGAAGATCCAGATCCGCTGCGATCCGACGTGCAATCTTCCAACCCTCGTCCCAGGCGATAACCTTGTTAGCCCAAGTCGAGATCGGCTCTCCAGTCATGCGCGGGAACTCGGACTCGTCAAGGAACGGATTATCTAACTGGCTCAGGCCAATCGCAGCCGCGGAAGCTCCCGCAGAAACAAGCATGTGACGCATAAATACCCCCTGCCGCCTGCACTAAGAGCGACAAGTTAAGCCTGCCCAACGGGTCAGAGTTAAAGCGGCGCTAAAGTCGCGAGCCGCAACTGTACCTAAATTGCTGGAAGGATCTTCTGATGACCTATGCTCTGGGCCAGCGCTCGCTGGCGCGGCTCGAAGGCGTGCATCCCGTTCTCGTCGCCGTGGTGAAGCGCGCGATCGAGATCACCACGCAGGACTTCGGCGTCTACGAGGGCGTCCGCACGATGGAGCGGCAGCGCAAGCTGGTAGCGAGCGGCGCGTCCAAGACGCTCAACTCGATGCACATCCCGGCAGTCGACCGGCTCGGCCACACCACCGAGCGCCTCGGGCACGCGGTCGATCTGGTGCCCTGGATCGATGGCGAGTTCCGCTGGGAGTGGGGGCCTTGCTACGCCATCGCGTTCGCGGTGCGCAGCGCTGCCGCGCAACTCGAAGTCGCCGACAAGATGAACTGGGGCGGCGTTTGGGACCGCTGGATGCACGATCTGCCCGGCACCGAAGCCGGCATGAAGCTCGCGGTGAAGCAGTACGCCGCGCGGCATCCCGGACCGGACTTCCTCGATGGTCCGCACTTTCAGATCGGCCGCAAGGGATGAGCCGCGCAGTCCAGCTCGCCGGCATCATCGCGATGTCGCTGCTCGCCACCGCAATCCTAGCGCTGATCGCCCACACCTTCGACGGCATGATCTCCAAGGTCACGCCCGACGGCAAGGTGCCGGTGGTCGACGCCGGCATGTTCACAGCGCTCCTGCTGTCGTTCCGCGAAGTCATCGGCGTGATCAAGTCGATCTGGGAGCACGCTGATCGCAGCGATCTCACGACCGCGCTCTCGAACTCGAGCCCCATCAGCAGCCCGAACCCACCAGCAAACGACGGAGAACAAGCATGAAGATCAACATCGGCAAGCTGCTCGGCGCAGCGGTCAAGGTCGCCAAGAAGAACCCCAGCCTCGTCATCAGCGCGGTCACTGCCCTCGGCCCCGTCGTGAAGGCGATCAAGGCCGAGACGAAGAAGCCGCGGATCTGACCGCCAACTGCCTGGCCGATCCGGCCGCACAATCACGAAAGGACGACTGAACCATGGCCGGATACCGGAACCGCCAGGCGCGTGCTCGCGCGGCTTACATTTCCTCGGGTGGCGTAACCCCCACCCCAAACCCAACACCTACGCCTGGGCCTACTCCAAGCCCGTCGCCCACTCCGACGCCTACGCCAACTCCTGGCCCCAGCGAGCGCATCCTCACCTACGGCACGTCGATCCCGGTTCTCACCGCTAACCAGAAGTCCAATGGGCGCCTGCAGAAGACGACGCGCAAGATCATCATGATCGGCGCAGACTCGCCTTGGTTGTACGGTACGTTTGACAACGCCTCCACAGGCCCAACTGGCGATGACCTCAATACCGCTGCCGTCACCATTCTGCAGCATGGTTATCTCACCCTCGACGGCTCCAAGTCGAAGGTCGCCACGTTCGACAACAGCGCGGCCACAAGCAAAGTCCTTGCCGCAGGTGCTATCCGCGTTCGACACGACAACATCACCGCAGCGGACTTCTATGGCATCCCGGCCTATAACTTCCTGCGGGGAGAGTTGCTGGTAGTCCAGACGGATAGCTTGATCGCGAACGACCAGACCACGGCCTACCAGCTCTATAACTGCCATGCCAGCGGGGCTGGTGAGGCCTCTCTTGAGTTCACGCCCACTGGAACGCCTATTGCCCTAGGTACAGGCGCGATCCCGGCACAAACAGGCGGGCAGGCTTCGAACGAGGGCTACACAGTCTCGTGTGTCTACGGCCTCCACAGCAGCAAGGCGCACATCAACGCTGGTGACAGCATTTCGGCGGATACGGGCGACGATCCCGATACCTCGCCACGGGGCGGGTACTCGCGCCGGGCGGTGAACGCTTATGGTCTCAACCCCGTGCCGATGATGAACTTGGCTCGCCATGGCACCACGATGACCACATGGATCGACGCATCGACCGGGGCCGCGAATGCGACCGGCGTGCTGCGTGATGCTTACATGGTCGGGTTTACCGACTTCATGGAGAACTTCGCTGCGAACGACATCGGGCAAGCTCCGAGTGCGGGGCAGGCAGCGACCGTCTACGCTACCAAGCAGAAGTTCTGGGCCTATGCACGCAGCAAGGGCGCCGAGTATATCTCGGTTGTCCAACCTTCGCCCCGTACCACGAGTGGCACCGTCAACACGCCGATCAATGCAGGTTGGGCGCGAGGGGGTGAGGCCGACCTACTGCGGCAGAGCCAGGAAACGGCACTGTCCAATGGCTTGATCGACTACGTTGTCCGTCTCAGCGGGATGCGTCTATCGACAGACCCAACGAGCGATGACTACTTCGTGTTCAAGGACATCTCGTTCGCGCTCGACGGAACGCACTTCACGCCTGCGGGCTACGAAGCGGCGCACCCGAGCTTGCGTGCGGCGACCTTGCGCGGCGTCACGGCGGGCGACGTTCCGACCTATGCGGCCGGCCAAACCCTGTTCGACGACTTCAACACGGTGGTCGGGCAATCTATCAAGACTCGCGCTGCCAACACCGGCCAGAACTGGTCTTCCATAAGCACGGCGGACATGATCGTCACTGCCGCTGGCAGGGCCTACATGAGCATCAATGGCTACATGTATATCCCTCTTGGGGGAGGCCGCGATCAGTATGTCGAGATCGACATCGACGCGGTAACGGCGGTCAACACCGATTGGAACATCATCCTTCGTGGGCATCTACGACAGGGCGAAACAGCCCTTTCCGGCTACCGAATGGCGTACACTCCGGGTGGCGCGGCTGCCATTGCCAGCATGAGAAACGGCACGGCGACGAGCATCAACAGCGTCACCCCGACCGATCCCGGATCGAGCCTCACTATGCGCTTCGAGGCGGTTGGTCCGCTTCTGAAGACGTACCTGGGGCCGAAGGGCGGTACGCTCACGCTCGTGAACTCGGTCTACAACGGCAAGTACTGGGCCGGTGGCTTCGTAGGCGTCCGCTCCAGCGCGAACGGAACCGCCACGACTGGGCGCCACCTCGACGCGATCCGCGCGGGCAATCTCTAACCCGACCGCTGGCAGACCGGCTTGTCTGCCCATCAACCACGGAGAAGTACCATGAAGATCATATACGCATTTCTTGCTCTTTGTATGGCCGTTCTGGCCTCGATCGCCTCGCCTGCTCTGGCAATGGCGACCAAGCCCAACTCCGCACCCGTAGCGGAGCCGAGCCGCGAGCTGCTGGTTCTCCAGGCCCGCATGCAGACCCTTGTGGACGCCTGGAACGCCGAGCCCGGCACGCGGGATGCCGTGAAGGCCGACTTTACCCGGGCGCAGAGTGCCTACTCGAACGCCCGAGCGGCCGACCAGAAGCGCGACACTGCGGCCTTCGATCGTCAGGTCGCTGCTTTCGGCCCCGCGTACGACAAGGCCTGCGCCGGTTTGTCGGGCTGCTGAGCGTAGGGCGGCGATCTCATGGTCACCGCCCTACTCCCCGCCTATCGCAGATGCTCCGATATCAGCCGAATGCCGCACTGCACAAAAATCTTTCGCTTGAAGCCTTGTTTGTCTACGAACCGCAAGTGAGTCGCGAAGCCCTCACTAAGTAAGGGCTCAATGCTCGTCCATTTGCCGCCATGGCAAAAAGTCGAGAAATCCTTGCCTTAACACTCTCGTTTAGCCGGGGGTGGCACCGAGACGATCGCGCCACGGAGTACGTATGTATCGAACGAGCCCAACGTTTCACGATATTGTGAGTTCTTCTAAGGAACACACAACCGGCTTCGATTATCTACGAGTCGGCTTGGCTCTTTCGGTACTGGTGGTGCATGCAATAAACATCGGCAACCACGACCTTTCAGAATGGATGTGGCAATCCTGGTTTGGGCCGATCGAGCGCTTCATATTGCCGTCGTTCTTTGCCCTATCTGGCTATCTTGTCACCGGAAGCTTAGGCCGCAATTCCATCCCGCAATTTATCATGCTGCGAGTGGCGCGTATTTTCCCCGCCTTGATAGTCGAAGTGTTACTTAGTGCCTTCGTGCTCGGAGCGCTCGTCACTACTCTTCCTATCAAGCAATACGTAACGTCACCCGAGTTTCACGCTTACCTTTTGAATATGTTCGGCATCATACACTATACCCTGCCGGGAGTGTTCGAAGGTAAGGCGCTGAACGTTCAACTCTGGACCATACCTTTCGAGCTCGAGTGCTACATCGCCATTGTGGTCTTTGGTCTACTCGGTCTGGTCACGCGTCCGCGCATGTTTCTGTCGATCTTGTCTGCTCTCATAGTGATCATGACGATCGGCGCAGTGTGGCAAGATTGGTACGAGACCAGCTGGAACGTTCCTGGCCGAATGCTCGTAATAGCCTTTCTTTGCGGATGCTTGGCTTACCTGTTCCGCCATTCCCTCCGGCATTCACCGGGGCTGTTCGCGGGATCAGTTATCCTATCTTATGTGTTTCTATATGTACCCAATCTTGTGTTTTTAGCAGCAATGCCTCTAACCTACGCGACAGTGTACATCGGGCTACTTCGTCTTCCGAAGATCCCCTTCGGCGATATCTCGTATGGAGTGTATCTCTTCCACTTCCCCATAGCACGAACGATCCACGAACTTTCGGGTGAGACAATGGGTTGGCCCTTGCTGCTCGTGCTCACTCTCGGTCTTTCCGGCTTGTTTGCGACTGGCTCGTGGCGTTTGGTCGAGAAGCCTGTACTTGGTCAGAAGCGCGCTTTGCTCGCGGCGACGGACAGAGCGTGTCAGTGGTTTGTTCGCCCATGGCAAGCGCGTAAAGCACTGCCCTGATCAGCTCATAGTAACGACGGCAAGCCCGCGCGTTCCGGCCTGTCGCAGGCGAGCGCGGCATGTTCAGGTACATGCGAGCCGAGTACCTGTGGATGGTTGCCGGTTCCAAGCGCGCTAACGGGAGTGTGAACGTCAGCGGCGTTTAGAACCGACAACTTCTTGTATATGCGACACGTGCTGTAATCCAGCAGAAGGCGTTCCAGCTTTGGTTGGGGCGCCATTTTCTTACCTGGCATCGACCATGATCACCGCAGGCAGGCCGGTCGCCTGTCGCCTCAACTAGGAGCTTGCCGTGCGCACCCTACTCATCGTCAGCCTCGCTCTCGCCGCCTTACCTGTCTCCGCCAAGCCCCTGTTCGGCGTCAATTTGTCTGGCCTTGAAGCCAGCAAAGGAGGCAGGCTGGGGTGGTCTCACATCGCCCCAACACGGGAGGACATCGCTCTTGCGGTCAAGAGCGGCGTCAAGGTCGCTCGTATTCCGTTCAAGATGGACAGAGTCGCCCCGGGTGGATACCTCGATCCGATCGAGTTCGGCGCGCTACGGGTAACCGTCGCAACTGTGCGAGCCGCAGGTATCCGGCCGCTCATCGACGATCATAGCTACGGGGCGCAGGCGAACCCAACGGCGCTGGCGTCTGCATGGGCGAACATCGCGCGGGAATTGCCCTCTGACGTAATACTCGGCCTGCAAAACGAGCCTCACAAGCGTGGTGCTGATTGGTGGCCGTTTGCTCAATCCGTCGTGGCGGACCTGCGTGCGGCCGGCGTTCAGAACTGGCTTTCGGTGGCAGGATCGGGCTATTCGCCGGCGAACACCTGGGACCGAGCTCAAGGGCCGCACGTGCTCAGGTTCAAAGATCCGCTTAAGCGCACCTACTTCGAGGCGCACACCTACTTCGACAAGTGGGGCAGCGGCACGGAAGCACCGTGCGTGCCTGGCTCGGCCAATCGCCTCAACCCCGTCCTAAGGCATGCTCAGGCAAACGGATACCGAGTCATCATTGGCGAGCTAGCGTTCAGCGCCGACCCCTCGTGCGATGCCGTGCGCTCAGCCGCTGTCGCCAAGATCAAGGAGAGCCCTGCGGTCTATGCGGTCACGTTCTGGACGCTCGGCAACTTCGCGATGCACCCGCGCTACCTTTTCGGTCTTACTGGGCCAGGAAAGGGCAAGCCTAGTGTATTGCTCAACAAACTGGTTGCGGAGTGGAAGCGGTTTTAACGCGGCGCTGAGCGATACACGAGGGTTAGGGCCGCACACGCGAGCGTGGCGGCCCTGATGTTGCAACGATTAGACGGTGAGCGCAGGCTTGCGACCCTCAGCCGGGTTGCGGCGGCGCATGGCATAGCCAACAAAGCCGATGCCCATGATCATCATGGCCCAAGTTGAGGCTTCCGGCACAGAGCCTACCTGCGTGGCGGACTCAACGCCGAGGATGTCGAACGCCCATTTGTTATTCCGAACATCACCCGTCACGTCAGTGAGGCTGCCGTCGCCTTCAAAGCCGTCGGAAAGGTTGGGGCCGATTGCGAAGTTCGAGTAAGCTTGGATAGATACGGTATAGTTGCCCGGATCGAGCACGCGCTGCAGAAAAACGTCGAACTGTTCTCCGGTGACAGCGTCGGGCGCTACTGTCCCTGTTTGATCATCATCGTTCTGGCCGATCTGGAAACCATTTCCGTCGAACAACGCCAGAATAGGGTCGAAGCCTCCGCGATCAATGGTCGCTCCTTGAGCATTTACTCCACCTGCATAGGACCATGAGCGGAGCGTTACGGTGGATGGAGCCCCAACGACGAAATTAAACAGCTGTACATCATTCCCATCGCTGAAATTGCCCACGAACGACAGATCAGCGGCGAGCGTGGGTGATGAGAAAGCAGCAGCTGCTGTAATGGCTAATGCGAGTCGCTTCATCATACGGGTTTCCCTGTTGAAGTGAGATGCGACCCTCTGTTATCCCAAGAGGCTATCACCGGATCATCGCTAACGAAACAGAAACTTTCGTGGACTTAGCGCAGGGAAGCCCCTGCTCCTGAGCTGGACTCGCTCCCTCCACACGGCAGAACTCTGCGGCTTTCGGGTGCTGCTCTCTGCCATTTTGGCGCTCTGGACTCACCACCTACGAGGCACGTCCGCACGGCTGGATAAAAGGTCAGAATTTCCGACCTTTTCGTAAAGGTGGGGATCACCCGCTTTTTAGGCCGGAGCGGGGGTGTCGTGTTCCTAGCACGGCAATTGAAGGACGCCTTGCAGCACCCCGTCACGCGCGGCTCGCCAAGCCGTTAACGCACCGCTGCCCCGTCAGGACCGGGGGCGCTGCCACCGTTCGAGTAGGTCCGAGAAAGCTGCTGCATCAATAAGTTTCGTGAAAGCGCATCCAACGACGCCTCCCTCCCACCAGACGACCTCTGCCTCGAGCGACGGAATGCCTGACAAGGTGAGCCAGCACTTCGTGCCTGGTTTCAAGCGGGCTATCGCAATTGCAGCGAAGCCGGAGAGTGAGATGTCCCGAGTGTTGGTGACAAGCCGTTTGCCACCGGCAGGACGAAGGTGACCCGGAATAGCTACTCGGATCCGAGGCGACGATCTGTCTTCCTGTGTGGCATAGCCGTAGCTGCCGACCTGCGACGATGCTTCGATCATTTTGCGACCCCTGTCGCCCTGCCCCTGGCGATCTTCGGAGTGTGTAGCAATCAATTGTTACCAATCTGTTGATCGCTACCCGGCACCGCTTCGTCGAATTTGGATGCTATGGCTGCCAGATCGTTGGAACTCGGCGGTGCGCAAGCAGTTTAGCCACGTACGGCTACAAGCACGTTCTGCTGCCGAAGAGATCGCCTCGTTAGTTGAGTTGTGCGATCAGAATTCTATCTCTAATCTTTAATGGTCTATGGCGTTTCACAACACATGGCTGCCGTAATCGTCAGGCTGATGCAGCCAGATGCTCGTTAACTGTCCTGTTAACCACCTCGAGATATATGTCTTTAACACTTGAGGCGTAGTGAGTCCTCAGCAGTTTAGACGCCTTGAAGATCTGGGGAGATAGAGCATGGCGCTTGGTGAGATTGAGACGATAACCGAAGTAGTTGGTTTCCGAGGTGAAAGACTGACGTTAGATAACATCCCAAATCGTGGGACCACACGGTGGGTGGCGAACCGTAAGGCTGAGGTTGTTGCAGCTGTGATCGGCGGCTTGTTGACGGCACGCGAGGCATGCGACCGCTACGAGCTGTCTCTTGAAGAACTAGTCTCGTGGCAGCGCGCCATTGATCGAGACGGTCTGCCCGGGCTTCGCGCTACGAAGGCTCAGCAGAACCGGCAAAAGCACGAGCGGGCTAACCGGCGCGAGGTTGCTTGAGGTCAAACCAACAGCAATGCCGGCAACGAGAGGCGTCTGAGCGCAAGCTGAGGCGCCTTTTACTTTGTGGGAGCTACATATCCCGTTAGAGCCAGCACAGCTGCACACCCGAGATGCCTGTCCACGGTGCAGTTAGGACTGGTGCCATCGTCCCAAGCGGGCACCAGTCCGCTCCTACGGCGAAGCTGTTTATCAGCGCCGACTGGTACTTGGACCAAATCGTCTACAGCTTGGCCTTTCCTTGTGCCCATGCTTGCGCAGATTGCCTTGTGAGGTCCCGATCCTCGGGAAGACGCGCGACTTGATCCAGCTGCCGGGTCTCAAGCAAGAGAGCATCTGTGATCGGTTCAAACAGGGCAAGTCCGCAGTGTGTGTCCGTTGCCCAAACCACCTGGCCGAACGTTTCGAAACTGCCCCAAATCAGCACCGCCTCGTCTCCAAGGCGTGCCGGCGTGCTCGTCTGAATGCGTGCGCCGTTCAGAGAAAGGTCGATCAAAACACAGTGCTGTGTGCCCCCAAGGAGCACCATTCGGGCCGGTAAACGCGTGCGTAGTCGAGCGCTCGCGCGGCGACCTGTGTAGGATCTCGATGGCAGCGGCAGGCGGCTGGCGAACATACTCGTGTTTACCTCGCCGAGACCTAACAACTGCTTATCAGCGGCTGGGTATCTCGAATTTTCACTCGACCCCGCTACGATAGTGCGGTGGCATCCCCCTGCCATCGAGGAAGGCGCTCCGGGTTCGGCTGGGGCGCCTTTTTCGTTGCTAGGTAGAGTACGGACGTGACAGCTCTCCACCAGGCAGAGGCGAGCCAGTCCTACTTAGCTTCGAAGTCGTCTTATCGGCTGAAGGCCTGGTGATGCTCAAACAACACAGGTTAGTACATAGTCATGTAAGAACTGCGGAACGCGGGAACCTGATGAACCGTGGAGGCGTATCGACAACTCTCGATAAGGATATTGCGAATGCGTCGATCTGCCCACGTTTGTGCACTGCTAGCTACAGCTGCTGCCCTGTTCTCATGCCAAGCCGCTGTAGCTCAGTCGGTAGATGGATTTGATTGGAGCGGCCCTTACGTCGGCGTGAATGCAGGTGCCGCGATTAACGGTGACACGAGCTTTCGAGACACCACCGGCGATTTGCCGAACAACACCAATGCGCTGAACCAAGGCCTCCGCCCCGTCGCCAACACCGTCAATGACAAGGGCTTCACCGGCGGCGCGCAGATCGGCTACAATTTAGCTCGCCAAGGACTGCTTCTCGGCGTTGAGGCCGACCTCGCCTATACTGATCTCGATAAGAGCGAGGTCCTGAGCAACACGACCAACTTTGGCCCGCTCGGCACGCCGTCAGCAACGCCGGTCACGCGTGATAATCAGTATCGCGGAAAGCTTGACTACCTGGGCACCGTACGCGCTCGCTTGGGCCTGACCTTTGATCGCCTGCTCGTCTACGGCACTGGTGGCCTTGCCTATGGCCGCATCAATCAGGAAACCATCTACTACGGCCCCAATGCGGGCGACACGCCGTTCTTTGCCGGCCGTAACCGTAAGACCGACCTTGGCGGCGTCTACGGCGGTGGTGTAGAATTCGCGATGCCGACCGAGTCGTTTCTGAACTTCTTCAATTCCAGCGCCGTTACCGTGAAGGCCGAGTACCTCCACTACGACCTAGGCTATCGCAATCTGCGCTTCCCGGGCGTAAATGGTGGCGCCACGATTGGCGGGTACAACTCGCGCGTCCGCACCGATGTTGATCTGGTTCGGGCAGGGATCAACTACAAGTTTTAAGCCGATCAGGCGCTCCAGCTTCGGCTGGGGCGCCTTTTCTGTTTCCGGCGTCGACATGGGCATGCCCTTACCGGCCCTTTACCTGCTCAAGCGCCGCTTTGTATCTGCCGCAATTGCGCGAGCCGCCGTTGTCTGCGACTGCTCAGCGGACTGCTAGCGCGAACTGCGGCGCACGCTCGCGATCGAGCAGTTGATCCGCTGTCTCTACCAGTGTGTCTGTGGTCTCGACGTCAACCAGCAACTGGGTCACCGCCTTGAGATCGTGGCAGCCAAGCCAGGGGTGACCATTCCCGTAAGAGTTGGCAATAGATGTGCTCACCTCGTCGAGTGCGCGAATGGCTCCAAGGACGCCGTGTTCTTTGACGAATTGCTTGCGCAAGTCGCTGGCGGCGCCGTTCATTTCCGCCAGGTGACGAGCCTCGAAGCGTTCGTAGTCGGTCTGAAAGTCGTCACTCGTGTTGCGGCAGCGCAGGGCGGTGACCATCAGCATGATTTCAAGACGACGCAGCTTCTCAGCACGGCTTGGCCCGGTTTTCCAGGACGCCGCGTCGCTGAGGGCCGCCGGAGCCGGAGCCGGTGTTGTAACTTCCTGGCGTAAGGGCTCATCGGCTGCAGGCACCGCCGCAACTGTAACAGGTGCTGGCAGGATCGATACCGGCTTGGCAAGTGGCTGCGCCACGGCAGAGCTGACAATGCCCAAAGAGACAATTGCAGCTGAAGCCAAACGCACGACATCGGCGTTGCCGCGCAGCCCGAGACAGCGTGACTTTATTTTGGCGACTTTCATTTTCTAATACCCCCCGCGGGTTACGTCCGCGTGGGTCCAGGAAATGCCGCTAAGAATTTACCGCCTCCTCAAGCGGCTTGGTTGATCGAACTTAACTCACAACCAACGTCACGGACGCGTAAATGACGCGCGCAGCTCTGTGCACCTCAGACCCGACCTTCACCTTCGCAAACCACTCGCGCGGGCTGGCTTCGTAGAAGGCTTATTTCAAGGCGATATAACGTGCGCTCGCCTCTTCCTGGCTATCGCGCCACGGCGAGCGCGGACGGCCGAACACCTCTATGCGGAAGCGGTCAGCCATCAGTAGCTCGCCCAGCTGAGCTCTGCGTCTTCCAAGGCCTCGAACGCGTTGCCCTCGGCCCTGACGGCATCGAGCCGTTTGTGCAAGGCAAGGTGGCCCTACTCACAAGTTCCAGATGGCTACCGCTATGATCACGAGAGCCAAAGTTCCGAGAAAGACGCGACCATATGTACTGATCACCCGATCTGCGTAAAGTACGTCAAAAATCGCTACGGTAGCGGCTAGTGCGAAGACGATTACCCATCCGGTCAGCACGAAGCACGACCCGTCACTTAGCCGCCACCATTGCGGCCCTGAGTTGCTTCCGCAGCAAAGGGCCGTTGAGGTGCATACCCACGTTCGAGTAATTCTCACGCGTAAGCTGCCGTTCGATCTCTATAAGCTCACGGTACTTGCCACTGCGTGCAAGCTCGAAGGCGCGGGTGACGAGATCTGCTGTCACGACTGATCCACCAATTCTGCAGTGCCGTTTACCGTCACGTTGGTCCTAGCTCGACGCCAACTCCAACGACATTATACACACCGGCCCGCTTGTCCACGCCGCTCGCTTTACCTTGACGGCAAGACGCAGAGCGACTGGTAAGGTTGATGCTTCCCTCAGCATCAGCTGGATAATCCCAGACGACTTGCCGCAGCAACAAACGCGCTTGACCTCCCCTTGGCGAGGGAGGCTTGCGCTTGTTTCTGTTCTGAGGCATTTCGTCCGGCGGGTGTGGAAACCCGGACTAGAGCGGCAGCGGCCTTTGGCGAGGCTTGCTGTCGAATGACGATTAGCGCTTGGCGGCGCGTCGACTTCGGCTGCATAGCCGGGGGCGGTGCGTCATGTCCAGAGTGAAAACTTAAAAGCGCTGCCGACCAGTCTCTAGCTGGTTTCCACCCCCCGGCGACCGCCCGTTGCGGTCTGGCTGTGGAAAGCCATTCTAGAGAGTAACCATCATGACAGGACACGACTTGTCCAAGGAAGGCGCTGCTATGGCGCCGATCCTGTTCCCTGACACCGCCAAGCATGCCGCTGCGCGAGTAAGGCTCTCGAAGCGCCTGCGCCCACTGCTCAACAGCCCAGACCAGCGCGAGCGCGACATCGGGTTCTTCCTCTTCGGCCTTGCCGAGGCACTGAGGGGGACGCGCCATGCTTGAGGTAAAGATCAAGGCCGCAGGACGGCGCTACGTAGCCCCTGGGGACCTTCGTAGAGCCTTGGGAGCCGACCGTGCCCGCGAGAAGCTGGCGGACGCCATCGAGGCCCTGGTGACGCAACTGGATCTCATCGACGGTGACCCGGACTTCGAGAACGACACATCCGACTATGAGCTGAGCGGCGACGAGCACGGCGACCCGGCTTGGTGCGAGTGGCACACGTTGTCCGCCTCACGCCGCCGCGCTGGCGAGTTGAACGGCAAGCTCATCCACCCCGCCCGAGGCGTCATGCTGGAGGACGTGGAGGACTGCGACCCGGCGGAGGATGACGACGAGGATCGCTGCGGCGCTGGTGAGGATGACGCAGCGGTATTCTCCCGAGGTGCCCTGATGGGCTTCAGCGGGGACCGTGCGGCAAGTGATCCGGACAGTGAGCCGAGCGGCGACGAACAGGACACCGACAACGCCGAGGACGAGCACAAGAGTTGCGCCCGCCCGGTTGAGCCTGAGGACGTGGACCGGGCGCTAGCACGGGGCTTTTGGGGCAGCGGGTGCGACGCCCGCCCCCGCGTCTTCGACCGGCAGCTTGAGTTCAACGACAACTGACACACTGCCCCGGCCTGGGTTCGCCCTCGCCGGGGCTTTCCCGACTCGGCGATCATCAGCACCATGCTCTCAACGCGGGTGCATGGTGGGTGCTTGACCGCCAAACCCTCACCAAGCGCATCGGGAGAAGTCATAGATAATGGCAGAAATCCATGGTGCCGGCTACAGGATTTGAACCCGTGGCCCCCTGATTACAAATCAGGTGCTCTACCAACTGAGCTAAGCCGGCGCCTGGTTGCGGTGCCCCATACAGCGCGTAGGGGGCACCGGTCCAGACAGGAAAACGCCCAATCCGCAAGACAACTTGCGATCAGAAAACCGCGCGTGGCTCCGGTTCGTTCATCATCGTCTGGCGGATCAGCGGGATCGGGGCGCCGCCGAAGCCCAGGAAGGTGTCGTGGAACTGCTTCCAGGCTGCCTTGCCGCCACGGGTGGCGGTCCAGTCGTCACGCAACTTGCGGATCATCAGCTTGCCCAGCGTATAGTTGAGGTAGGCCGGATCGTAGGTGCCGCGCGCCGCCTGCTGCTCGGCGGTGCCTTCGACCTGGTAGCACTCGTTCTGGAACATCGCCTGCGACTGCGCCTGCGTCATGCCGCGGGCATGCAGGCCGATCGCCGAGAGGAAGCGGCAGTCGCGCAGCAGGGCGTTGGAGATCTGGCCGACATGGACGCCGGGATCGCCGTTGCCGTAACCCGCCTCCCACATCATCTCCTCGGTATAGTGCGCCCAACCCTCGGCATAGGCGTAAGGCACGAAGACGCGGGCGATCCAAGACGGCGCACGGTTCGAGTGCAGGAACTGCAGGAAGTGCCCCGGCATGACCTCGTGGATGCTGGTGAACAGCAGGTCGTTCACGCCCGGAATGTAGTCGAGCTGCTTCTGCTTCGACCAGGTCGGGTCGGGCGGCGAGATGTAGTAGATCGACGGAATGCCTTTTTCGTACGGCCCCGGCGGATCGATGTAGGCGCTGTTCTGTCTGTTGTAGGGCGGGCTTTCGCGCACCAGTGCCTGCTCGGTGCCGGGGATGGTGACCAGATCCTTCGCGCGAACGAAGGCGGTCAGCTCCGGGATCTGCCCGCGCGCGGCATCGACCGGGCTGCCCTTGGGCTTGTCGGCATTGAGCTTGTCGAAGCACTGCAGGATCGTCTTGCCCGGCGCATACCTGGCGCAGGCAAGCTTCAGCGCGTCCTGGTTGCGCTTGAGATCGGCGCGGCCGATCGCTTCCACCTGATCGAGCGGCAAGTCGACCATTTCGGTCTCTTTCAGCATGCGCGAGAACAGGTCGGCGCCCAGCGGGAAGTCCTGGGTGGCACTGGACTGCTGGCTCTTCAGCCAGGCGGCGAGATCGGCCATCGCCTGGCCGGCCTTTTCCGACGACGCCTTGAACTCGGCCTGGAGCGCCGGGTCCTTCACATCTGCGAAGGCTGTGCGCGCATCGCCGCGATAGTATTCGGCAAAGCCGCCGAAACCGGCGACGCCGTGCTTGATGAAGCTGGCGGGCAGGGGCGTACGCAAGTTGGCGCGGATGTTCGCGGCGGCCGTCGGGATCGCGCTGAAGAAGCTGATCATCGCGCGCATGCGGGTCGGCTTGTCGGCATATTCGCGGCTGACGTAGACGTTGGGATCGAGGCCGCCGTCGATGTACCATGACGGGTTGCGATGCGGCCGATCCGCTTCGGCGATCCAGAACAGCTCACGCCGGGCGTAGGCGACGAGGTTGTCGCGCTCCATCGCGTCCTGCGCCGAGAGGCCGGTGTAGGCACCGGCGTCGCTCACCACCGAGCGCAGGAACGCCACGCGCGTGGCCAGGCCGGCTTCGCTCCAGTCGGGCAGCTTGCCGTCGAACTGGTGCGCACCCTGGTAGACGGCGGTGGCCGGGTCGAGCGCGAACCAACGGTCGATCGTGGCTTGGACGAAGTCCTTCCACGCGGGGCGGGCTGCAGCTGTGGTCGCGACGGGCGCCTCTGCGCTGGTCTGTGCAGGCGGCACTTGCGCGGTGGTGCACGCACCCATCGTCAGGCAGGCGATGCCGGTCAGCAGGATGGTTCTGGTTTTCATTGGCAGCCCCTTCGTAAACGAGCGAAGGGGTGCCTGCGCGAAGCGAGCACCCCCTCCCGATGGCGAGTGTGGTCTAAGCCGCTCCGAACGTCCAGCCCTCGGTGCGGGCGATCTGCTCGGTGAGTTCGCGCGGGTGCCACAAGGCGTGATCGTCGGCATGGCGGCGCAGCCAGGCCGAGGTGAGCAGCGCGTCGGTGCTGTGGTCGTCGATCGCGCCGGAAAGTCCGGTCGGTGGCGAGCCAAGCAGCGCCAGCGCCGCATCGAGCGCCTCGCCGTCGCGGATCTTGGAGCGCGCGGCGGTACGGCTCGCGGCGAGCGCGGCGATCGTGGTGTAGATCTCGACGATCACCGAGCCGTTGGGCGGCAGGTCACGGCCGTCGACCGGCCAGACGAATACGCGGCCTGCCAATCGGTGCAGCACGCGCATGCCGGTGAGGCTCGACTTGCCGACTTGCGCCGCGCCGACGAGGTTGAAATTGCTGTATGGCTTGCAGCCGGACCGCTCCTGCGCCGCTTCGGTCACCCGGAAGCGGCCGCGGCGGTGTGCGGCCTCTGCCAGGTGGAACGCCGCGCCTTCACGCCCGCCATGGCGGCGGAAGTAGGGGCTGAGTTGCGGGTGATCGACGAAGCTGTTGGCGGCAAGGTGCGGGTCGTCGGCGCAAGTCTCGTCGACCAGACGCCACAAGGCGTGCGCATCCAGCGGACTTGCGGGCCAGCCGGGGAAGAACGCATCGGCGTCGGCGAAGGGTAGAGAGATGCCAAGGTCCATGCCGACCAGCGTGTCGGGCGGAAGATCGTCACACAGGTATTCGACCACGGCGGCGCGCGACCAGTGGCGGTGGTCGCGCGGGGTCAGCAGCCTTGGAGCGTCGCCGGCGGCCGTGCATAGGCTAAGGGCGATGCCCGCCTGCCGTTCGCCCGCAGCGCCTGACCAGTCGATCGCGAGGAAGTGGGAGAATCGGGGGCTCGCAATGGACATGTCAGCCCTGAACCCTCAGCCTTAGACTTCGTCATTCCCGCGAACGCGGGAATCCATCTCCAGAGGTCTCGTTTGCCGCAGCGTCACGAGATGGACCCCCGCGTTCGCGGGAATGACGACATCATAGTTTGCGAAGCTTGGATTTGTCACCCGCCCCGCCGCTCACGCCGCTTCTTGTCCCACCACTCCATGCGCTCGATCACCTGGCGCTCGAAGCCGCGCGGCACGGGCCTGTAGTAGGCTTGCGGCTGCATCTCCTCGGGCCAGTAGTCCGCGCCGGAGAAGCCATCGTCGGTGTCGTGGTCGTAGGCATAATCCTTCCCGTAGCCGATCTCCTTCATCAGCTTGGTCGGCGCGTTGAGGATGCTGGGCGGCGGCATCAGCGAGCCGGTTTCGCGCGCGGACTTGAACGCCGCCTTCTGCGCCACATAGGCCGCGTTCGACTTGGGCGCAGTGGCGAGATAGAGGCAGGCCTGCACGATCGCCAGCTCGCCTTCGGGAGAGCCGAGGAACTCGTACGCGTCCTTGGCGGCGAGGCACTGCACCAGCGCCTGCGGATCGGCGAGGCCGACATCCTCGCTGGCGAAGCGCACCAGCCGGCGCAGGACGTAGAGCGGCTCCTCGCCCGCGGTCAACATGCGCGCCATGTAGTAGAGCGCTGCTTGCGGGTCCGATCCGCGCAACGATTTGTGCAGCGCGGAGATGAGGTTGTAGTGCCCCTCGCGATCCTTGTCGTAGACGGCCACGCGGCGTTGCAGGAACTGGCCGAGTGCTGCAGGGTCGAGCGGCTCGGGCAGCTTGGCGGCGTAGAGCGTCTCGGCCTGGTTGAGCAGGAAGCGCCCGTCGCCGTCGGCCGAGGCGACCAGCGCCTCGCGCGCCTCGGGCGTGACCGGCAGGGGGCCTTCCAGCCCTTCGGCGCGCGCCAACAAGGCTTCGAGCGCGACGGCATCCAGGCGGTGCAGGATCAGCACTTGCGCACGGCTGAGCAGCGCCGCGTTCAGCTCGAAGCTGGGGTTCTCGGTCGTGGCGCCGACCAGGGTGACCGTGCCGCGCTCCACATAGGGCAGAAATCCGTCCTGCTGCGCGCGGTTGAAGCGGTGGATCTCGTCCACGAAGAGCAGCGTGCGCTGTCCGGCCTTGGCGGCGGTGTCCGCCTCGGCGAAAACCTTGCGCAAGTCCGCCACGCCCGAGAACACCGCGCTCACCGCCGCGAAGCGCATGCCCACCGCGTCGGCGAGCAGGCGCGCGATGCTGGTCTTGCCGGTGCCGGGCGGGCCCCACAAGACCATCGAGGAGAGGCGCCCGGCCGCCACCATGCGCCCGATTGCACCCTCGGGCCCGGTCAGGTGCTCCTGCCCTATGACCTCGCCCAGGTTCTGCGGGCGCAAGCGATCGGCGAGCGGGGCGTCGGCGCGCGCGGGTTCGCTGCGGGATGAGGCAGGCTGCGCGGGCAAGTCGTCGGCGAAGAGGTCGGCCATGGCGTCCATCTAGCGATCTTGCGCGCCGATTGCATCGCCTCGCCGCGCGGCGTAATCCCCGGCGCCAAGAGGAGCGGCGAATGGATGCGACCACGAACGCCGCAAGGGCGGACAAGGCACCGGCCCACCTGTGGCTGGCCGGCGGCGCCGGGCTGCTGTGGCATGCCTGGGGCTGCTACGATTTCCTCATGACGAACGTCCGCGACGCCGCTTACCTGGCGCAAGTTCCGGCCGACAGGATTGACTACATCGACGGCTTCCCCGCCTGGGCGGTGATCGCCTGGGCGACAAGCGTGGGGTGCGGCCTGATCGGCTCGATCCTGCTCCTGGGTCGCTTGCCCCATGCGGCCTATGCCTTCGCGTTTTCGGTGCTCGGCCTGGCGGGCATGCAGCTCTACCAGTACGGCGAGGGCACGCCGGCGAGCATGGGCACGGCCGCGTACTGGAGCATGCGGGCGCTGGCGTGGTTCGTGGCGCTCGCGCTGCTGGGCTATGCCAGGCGCATGCGGGCTCGCTCACGCGATCGAGCGGGCGAGGGGCACACAGCGGAGAGCAGCTAGCCCCTAGCTCCGCCCCGGCTTGCGGCGGACCAGGCGCAAGTAGGTGTCGGCCACCGCCCGGTTGATCCTGTCCCAGCTGAAGTCGAGCGCCCGGCGCTCACCCGCGGCACCGTGCCGGTCGCGCAACTCCGCGCTTTCGACATAGCCGCGCAGCGCCTCGGCGAACTGATGCACCGCGCCCGGGCGGATCAGGCGGCCCGAGACGTGGTCTTCGACCAGGCTCTCGCTGCCGGTCGCCGCCGCGGCGACGACGGGCAGGGCGCAGGCCATGGCTTCCAGCGTGACATTGCCGAAGGTCTCGGTAACGGATGGATTGAACAGAACGTCCATGCTGGCGACCGCTCGGCCAAGGTCCGCGCCGGCCTGGAAGCCGACGAAGGCGGCGCCGGGCAGCCGGCTCTCGAACCACTCGCGCGCGGGACCCTCGCCGATCACCAGCACCTTGTGCGGCACGCCGCGGCGGCGCAGCGCATCGATCGAGTCCGAGAAGACATCCAGACCCTTCTCCATGACGAGGCGACCCAGGAACCCGATCGCGATCTCGTCGTCGCCGATTCCGTGCGAGCGCCGCCAGTCGAGCGAGCGCACGCCGGGGTTGAACACCTCGCGATCGACGCCTCGCGACCAGATGGTGATGTCGTAATTCATCCGCTGCTCGCGAAGCACTTGCGCCATGCTCTCGGAGGGCGCGACGAGGGCGTCGCAGCGTCGATAGAAGCGGCGCAGGAACGCTTCCATCAGCGGCTCGGCCCAGGCCATGTTGTAATACCGGAAGTACGTCTCGAAGCGCGTGTGCACCGATGCGAGCACCGGCAGCTCGTGCTTGCGCGCCCAGGTCACCGCCTCGTGACTCACCGGGTCGGGAGAGGACACGTGCACCACGTTGGGCGCGAAAGCCTTCAGGTCCTGGCGCACCTTGCGCGGCAGCCACAGCGGCATGCGATACTCGCCGCGTCCCGGGATCGGCAGCGCGCGCACGCCGATCAGGTCGCCGGTAGGCTCGAACGCGGGCTTGGGCACGGTCGGAGAGTAGATCCGCACGGCGGCGCCCTGGTCGAGCAGATACCCCGCAAGGCGGTTGAGCGCCTGGTTCGCGCCGTCCCTCACATAGTTGTAATTGCCCGAAAACAGGGCGATGCGCAGGTCGGCGGTGTCCATGATCGGCTGCCCATAGCCCCGCACGGCGCGCTTGGCGAGGCCGCTATCCACGGTGCGCGCCTCGATCGCGAGTTAAGCCCGATCACGCCGAAAAGGGGCTCAGGCCTGCACCCGAGCCCCGCTCGCGTTAGCGGCGCCAGTCGCCCCGGCCGCCCCAGCCGCGACCATTCCAGTCGCCCCTCCGGTCCCAACCACCACGACGGTCCCAGTTGCCCCGCCGATCCCAGTCGCCCCGACCGCCCCAGCCGCGACCATAGCCACGACGATCCCAGCGGCCACGGTCATAGCCGCGATCCCAGCGGTTGCCGTAGTACCCGTTGCCGTAGCCGTAACCATAGTAGCCCTGGCGGCCGAAGAAGCGGTCCTGGTAATACCTGCGAGGGGCATTGTCGTAGTAGTAGTAATAACCCGGACGCCCACGCACCGTCACATAACGACGATTGTTGTAAAAGCGCCGGTCATAGTACCGGCCGTCGCCACGGTCGGCGATCGCCGCACCCACGGCCAGACCGATGATGCCCGCGCCGATCGCGATGGCGGCATCGTCGCCGCCGCCGCCGCGGCCCCAGCGATCACGTGCTTCGGCGCTCTGCACGAAGCCGAGCGAAGTGGCGGCCAGCGCCGCCGTCACGCCCAAGGTCTTGAGAAACGTCTTCATTGGATACTCCCTTCCGGAGCCTGCCAAGTACGGCGGAATCGGCGGGCGCCTCGATACGATCGAGATGATCCATTCAGCAGACCGGCGCTGAACCCCGTCTTAACCCTGAAGCGATGGTCCGCTCGGCCAACGTGGCAGGAATGTCACAGCCAGTGGAGAATGCTTAAGGCCTCGGAAACTCCGTTCGCCGTCAGGCTTTCTCCTGCCGCGGGACGATTTCACAATTATCAATCTAGCAGGATGCTCTTTATGCAAGCACGTTCGACGATGACAGCAATCGCCCTCGGCCTGGCCGCGGTCGTGGCCATGCCGGCCGCCGCGCAGGACCGCGACAGCCACTTCAACGGCCCCTACATCCAGGGCGTCATCGGCACCGCCGCAAACGGCAACTACAATGGCTCGTCACTGCGCTTCGACAACGATGGCGACGGCAACTATGACGACACCGTCCGCACCGCTGCCGGTGCCGACGCATTCTCGCCCGGTTTCTGCCGGGGCGGTGCCCGCGGTGCCCGTCCGGCCGACGGCTGCCGGAGCGACAAGGACGGTCTCGAGTACGGCGGCCGCATCGGCTACGATTACCGCATGAACAACTTCGTCCTGGGTGGACTGGTCGAAGCCACGAAGAACGAGTCGGTCGATCGCGCCTCAGGGTTCAGCACCACGCCGGCCAGCTACACCTTCGAGCGTGAGCTGAAGTACAACGTCTCGGCACGCCTGCGCGCCGGCTACACACCCGGCGGCGGCATGCTGTTCTATGTCACCGGCGGCGGCAGCATGGCCAAGATCAACCATCGCTTCTCCACCACCAACACCGCCAACTCGTTCGACGAGAACCGCGACGGCAAGCGGGTATGGGGTTGGCAGGCCGGCGGCGGCGGCGAGATCATGGTCACCGACCACCTCAGCCTCGGCGTCGAGTACCTGTACAACCGCTACAAGGACAACAAGTACAACGTCGCCGTGGGCCGCGGCACTGCCCTTGCCACCAATCCCTTCCTGATCGGCGGCGCCGGCGGCACCAACATCAAGGTGGCGGACAAGGATCTGGACTACCACTCGCTGCGCGCGACCGTGGGCTTCCACTTCTGATCTAGCCACAGATGCAAAAAGGCGCCCGGCTCTTTACGAACCGGGCGCCAGTTTTGCCGAACAGGCGGGCAAGGGGATGCCGCCTGACGGCTGGACGAACTCAGTAGCCGCGACGGCTGTAATAGCGATCGTCATATCGGCTGCGGCTATTCCAATCGCGCGAGTCGTAGCGGCGCGAACGATCATAGTAGCGATCATTGCGGTAGTACGACCGGTTGTCCCGATAGTAGCCGTCGCCTGTGCGATAGTAGCGGCGATCGTAATAGCGATCGTCACGGTTGTTGCTCGAGGCCGCGATCGCGCCCACCGCAAGGCCGATGATGCCGGCGCCGATCGCGACTGCCGCCGTGTTATCGCCGCGATCGCGGTAATAGTCGCGCGCCATGACGGGCGACGCGGTCGATACCAGGCCGCTGGCGGCTAGGGTGGACGCGAGGATGCCCTTATGGATCAGGTTCATGGTCGATCTCCTGAGCCGACGGAGGCGGAGCCAAAATCTCTTCGCACGTCGTCTCGTTGATATCGGTCTAGCGCCGCCTTGCTGAACCGAGCAGGGACAGGTGCTGCAGCCGATATTCAGAAACCTTGCAGCTTAGATGAACAAGGCTGGTCCGGGGCCAAGACGCGCGAGGCACATTCAAGCTGCGGTCCCAGTCAGTCAGGGCGGTTCACAGATCCGTTCGCCTGCGCCGACCTGCGGAACGGGCTTGCGTGCGCGGACGCTTAGATAGGGACTGCAAGATACGGAGTACGTCCATGTCCCTTCTCGATAAAATCGCCGCCGCCGTCACCCCCATGGCCTCGCAGGAAGAGCGGGCCGAGGCCCGCCGCAAGGCAGAGCAACTGTCGCAAGGCGACGACTGGCTCGGCCAGATCCTGGATCATCACCGACAGATCGAGTCCGCCTTCGATCGCGCGCTCAACGCCGCGGGCGCAGGTGAACGGCGCACAGCCGCAGGCGAACTGGCCGGTATCCTGATGGCGCACGCCAACGCCGAGGAAGCGGTCATCTATCCGGCCCTGGTCGAAGGCAGCAGCAAGGCGCACGCCACGATGGCCTACGAGGAGCAGGCTGCCGCCAAGATCAACATGGCGATCCTCGAGAACCTCGATCCGATGAGCCAGGAATGGCGCGACAAGCTGGAGCACATCCAGGGCGCCGTGGCGCAGCACGTCTACCAGGAAGAGAGCAGCTGGTTCCCCGACGTGATCCAGAACGTGCCCCTGGAAAAGCAGCAGGCGCTCAGCAAGCGCTACGCCGAAGAGTTCGGCCGCTACAATCGCGGCAGCGGCAGCGGCAGCGGCGGCAACCAGCCGGCGCACTTGTCGCAGATCGCGTGAGGTGGGTGGAGCCGCTCCGGCGGCTCCGCTGAGCCTGGGCACGCGCCATGGGGCAAAGGCGAGACACTTGTCTGCATCTTCATCCTGGTTGCCGATTCCAGACCTTCGTCATCCCCCGAAGGCGGTATCCATCTCCTGACCGGTCCATTCATGCGGTGGCAAAATCGCCAACTGCATGGCGGTCTACGCAACGTAAAACGCCAGCAATGGGATCGACCCCACCGCTGGCGTTTTTGCGTTAGCTCAGGAGATGGATCCCCGCCTTCGCGGGGATGACGAGGTCTGTCAGACCACCATCTTACGGGAGTGCGCGTCCCTTACGCCGCGTCCTTCTTTCGGTTCGCCTTCTTGCGCTCGTTGGGATCGAGGATCGCCTTGCGCAGCCGGATCGACTTGGGCGTGACTTCGACCATTTCGTCGTCGTCGATGTAGGCAATCGCCTGTTCCAGCGTCATCACGCGCGGCGGGGTGAGGCGGATGGCGTCGTCCTTGCCGGTCGAACGGAAGTTCGTCAGCTGCTTGGACTTCATCGGGTTCACTTCGAGATCGTCGGGCTTGGCGTTCTCGCCGATGATCATGCCTTCATACAGCGGCTCGCCGACGCCGACGAACAGCACGCCACGCTCCTCGAGCGGGCCCAGCGCGTAGGCATTCGCTTCGCCGGCCCCGTTCGAGATCAGCACGCCGTTCTTGCGGCCGGGGATCTGGCCCTTGTGCGTGTCGTACTTCTCGAACAGGCGGTTCATGATGCCGGTGCCGCGCGTGTCCGAAAGGAACTCGCCATGGTAGCCGATCAGGCCGCGGGAAGGCGCCGAGAAGGTGATGCGGGTCTTGCCACCGCCCGAGGGGCGCATGTCGGTCATCTCGCCCTTGCGGATGTTCATCTTCTCGACGACCGTGCCGGCATACTCGTCATCCACGTCGATCACGACGGTCTCGTACGGTTCGGTCCGCTTGCCGTTCTCGTCCTCGCGGAACAGCACGCGCGGGCGGCTGATGCCCAGCTCGAAGCCTTCGCGGCGCATCGTCTCGATGACGACGCCCAGCTGAAGCTCGCCGCGACCTGCGACTTCGAAGCTGTCCTTGTCGGCGCTCTCGGTGACGCGAATGGCGACGTTGGTCTCCGCCTCGCGCGCCAGACGGTCGCGGATCATGCGGCTGGTGACCTTGCTGCCTTCGCGGCCCGCCATCGGCGAATCGTTCACCGCGAAGCGCATCGACAGCGTCGGCGGATCGATCGGCTGGGCATGGAGCGGCTCGGTCACGGTCGGATCGGCGATCGTGTTCGACACCGTCGCGGTGGTCAGGCCCGCGATTGAGATGATGTCGCCCGCCTTGGCTTCCTCGACCGGGATGCGGTCGAGGCCGTGGAATGCCAGCAGCTTCGAGGCGCGACCGGTTTCGACCACGTTGCCATCGTTGTCGAGGGCGCGGATCTGGTCGTTCAGCTTGATGCGGCCCGACTGGACCTTGCCGGTGAGGATGCGGCCCAGGAAGTTGTCGCGATCGAGCAGGGTGACCAGGAACTTGAACGGACCGTCGACGTCGGCCTCGGGGGCGGGAACGTGCTCGATGATCTTCTCGAACAGCGGGGTGAGGGTACCCTCGCGCGCGTCGGGATCGGTGCTGGCGTAGCCGTTGCGGCCCGAGGCGTAGAGCGTTGGGAAGTCCAGCTGCTCATCGTTGGCGTCGAGGCTGACGAAAAGGTCGAACACCTCGTCCAGCACTTCGGCATGGCGGCCGTCGGGACGGTCGATCTTGTTGACCACCACGATCGGCTTGAGGCCGAGGCCCAGCGCCTTGCCGGTGACGAACTTGGTCTGCGGCATCGCGCCTTCCGAGCTGTCGACCAGCAGGATCACGCCGTCCACCATCGAGAGGATGCGCTCCACCTCGGCACCGAAGTCGGCGTGCCCGGGAGTGTCGACGATATTGATGCGATAGCCGTTCCACTCAATCGAGGTCGGCTTCGCCAGGATGGTGATGCCGCGCTCTTTCTCGAGGTCGTTCGAATCCATGGCGCGCTCTTCGACGCGCTGGTTGTCGCGGAAGGTGCCGGACTGGCGGAAAAGCTGGTCGACGAGCGTGGTCTTGCCATGGTCGACGTGCGCGATGATCGCGATATTGCGCAGCGGAAGCGGGGCTGACATGATGGGCCTGTAAGTTCGAGGAGTGGTACAGCGATGCTTCGCTGCATCGCACAATCCGCGCGCCCTTACTCGAAGTACCCGCGCGGGGCAAGCGCGGGTGCGGTGAAGCGCGGTGGCACCACCGCTCGGTTCGAGCATTTCAGAGATGCCGATAGGGCAAAAAGACAGGGGATTTCGGTATGCTTGAGTACATGTTCCTGCCGTTCCGGCGCTATGCCGATTTCCGCGGCCGCTCGCGCAGGATGGAATTCTGGTCCTTCGGGCTGTTCAACGCGATCGTGTACGCGATCATCGGCGGCATCATGCTCGGCACCGGTTTCTCGTTGCAGGCACTCGAAAACGGAGGTGCCAATCCGCTGGGCGTCGTCGGGTCGCTGTTCTTCGGCGGCGCCGGTCTGCTCCTGCTGGTCTACTGGCTCGCCACGATCATCCCGAGCCTCGCCGTCACCGTGCGCAGGCTGCACGATCGCGACATGAGCGGTTGGTGGTACCTGGGTTTCATGGTGCTATCCTTGATCCCGCTGGTGGGCTTCATCGCGAGTATCGCCCTGCTGGTGATCATGTTCCTGCCCGGCACGGCGGGGCCGAACCGTTTCGGACCCGATCCCAAGGACCCGGCCAGCGCGCAGGTCTTCGCCTGACACAAGCGCGCGGTTCGGGCTGCCGCTTCGTCCTCGTGCTCGCCGCCATCTGCATGGTGGCGGCTTGCGGCAGCGGATCCGAACCGCCCAGCCAGAAGAACGAGGATCGATGGACCGGACCGCCGCCGATCCCGGTCATGGGGCCGGAGCGGCCGATCCTCGTCTTCGGCGACTCGCTGCTTGACGGGCCCAAGCTGCCGGACAATTCCAGCTACCCGGCCAAGTTGGAGGCGGCCTTGCGTGCTCGCGGCAGCAACGCGCGCGTCGTCGATGCCGGCATTGCGGGCGGGACGAGCGGCCAAGCTCTACAGCGCCTCGAGCGGATCCTGGATGCCCAAGCGACCAAGCCAGAGCTCGCCATAGTAAGCCTCGGCGGTAACGACATGCTGCAAGGCCGATCTCCCGCCGAGACGCGGGCAAATCTCGATGCGATCCTGGCAAGTCTGCAGCGGCGCAAGATCCGCGTGCTGCTGCTGGGGCTCATGGCCGCACCAACGTTGAGCGCGGACTATGCGCGCGATTTCAACCCGATCTACCCCAGCCTGGCCCACAAGTACGGTGCCAGCCTCGTGCCGTTCTTCCTGCAGCCGCTGCAAGGCAAGCCCGACCTGATGCAGCCCGACCAGGTGCATCCGACTGCGCTCGGGATCGAGGAGATCGTCGCGGCGACCGTCGACGATGTCGCCGAGGCGCTGCCTCGCAGGTGAGCGCTTGTCTTCGGAGCGGAGCTCCGTATCCGCTCAGCCTCGCCGCACGACCGAACCGCCTTCGACCTGCCACACGGAAGCCTCGCGCAGGATCGCGGCGAAGGGCTGCGGCTCCGTGCCGGTCAGCCAGACTTGGGCCGCGCCGGCGCGAAGGCGCTCGAACAGCGCTTCTCGCCGGGTGGGATCGAGGTGAGCCGCGACTTCGTCCAGCAGCAGCAGCCGGGGCCGCCGCTCGCCGGTGTTTTCCAGCAGCTGCGAATGGGCCAGGACGATCGAGATCAGCATCGCCTTCTGCTCGCCGGTGGAACACTCGGCCGCCAACTGGTCCTTGGCCGCCAGTCGGACCTCCAGTTCGTCGCGATGGGGGCCGATCAGCGTGCGCTGTGCGGCGCGATCCCGTGCGCGGCCCTCGCGCAAGGCGGCGCCGAGTGCACCGGCGTCGTCTGGTCCTCCCGCGCCATAGGCGAGCGAGGGCCGCGCGAAGGGCGAGGGGGGCAATCCCGCGAGCAGCCGGTCGAGCGCCTCCACCGTGTCGCGCCGGGCTCGCGCCACCGCAGCGCCCGCCTCCGCGAGTTGTGCCTCGATGGCGTCGAGCCAGCGGGGATCGGGCGCACGATCGTCGGAGAGAAGGCTGTTGCGCTCGCGCAGGGCAGTCTCCAGCCGTGTGGCGTTGCCGGCATGGCCCGGCTGCAGCGCCAGCACCAGCCGGTCAAGAAAGCGACGACGCGCGCCTGCGCTTTCCGAGAACAGCCGGTCCATGGCGGGCGTCAGCCAACCGATCGAAAGCCACTCCGCCAGGCGCACCGCTGGCGCTTCGGCACCGTTGACTTGCACCAGCCGCCGCCCCGGCCGCTCGGCAAGAACGCCGGTCCCGAGCCGCACCGGCTCACCCCGGGCGGCGAGGTCTGCACTGACGGCGAAGCCACCATGGCCACCCTGCGCAGGCATGTCGGCCAGGCTGGCGCGGCGCAGGCCCCGGCCGGGTGCGAGCAGGGAGATCGCCTCCAGCACGTTGGTCTTGCCCGCGCCATTCTCGCCGACCAGCAGGTTGAACTGTGCGGTGCCCTCCACCTGCGTGTCGCGGTGGTTGCGGAAATCGGCAAGCAGGATGCGGTCGAGCGCCATCGTGCGCGCGGCCTAGCCGTGCGCGAGGGGTCAGGTCAAACGGCGCTCAGGCCGATCGCGTCTTGGCGAAAGGTGAAAAGTCGACATTCTCGTCATAGACATCGACCCCTTCGCGCCGCTTGAGCCAGCCTACTACGGCGTACGTCACGGGCGTCAGCACGGCTTCCCACAATACCTTCATGCCCCAATTGGTCACCATGACCATGAGCACCGATTGCGTCGTCCAGGTGCCGAGAAAGGCGACCGGATAGAAGATGGCGCTGTCGACCGCCTGGCCGAACACGGTCGACCCGATCGTGCGCGCCCACAAGTGCTTTCCGCCGGTGAGTAGCTTCATCTTGGCAAGTACGAACGAGTTCACGAACTCGCCGGCCCAGAACGCCAGCAGGGATGCGATCACGATGCGCCAGGTGCTGCCGAAGACCGACACGTACGTAGACTGGCAGACCGTTCCCGCATCCGTACCGGCCACCACGGCGGCATAGCGCGGGTCAGCGCTTGCGGCGCAGCCCCACTCGGGCGAGGGCGGCATGGCGACGACGACGAAACTCATGAACGCCATGAAGATCAGCGCGAAGAAGCCGACCCACACGCAGCGCCTGGCATTGGCATAGCCGTAGACTTCGGTCAGCACGTCGCCCAGCACGTAACTCACCGGGAAGAACAGGATGCCTGCCCCGAAGGTCAGCCCACCCAGCGTCGCCAGCTTGGCCGCGCCGATCAGGTTGGAAAGCAGCAGGATCGCGACGAAGGCCGCCATCACATAGTCAAAGTAACGGAAGTGGCGGCGCGCACCCGACTGCCCGTCGATGCGGGAAAGCTGCTCTTGGTCCATCTACAAAGCGTAACTCGGCCCGATCCGCACGACCAGAGGCTTTGTCTCGCCTCGCTGTGCGCAGCGGCCGGACGACCGATGGGTTCACTCCAGAACCGTACGGCCTTGGCCGGCAACTCGCCATTTCGGTCCTATCCCGACTTTGCCGCCTACTGGTGCCGCTCTAACCGGGACGTGGTGCATAAGGGCAGGGCGATGGCGGCGAAGCGGATAGCGTGGATCGACAATGCCCGCGGCCTTGGCATCGTGCTGGTGGTGCTCGGCCATGTGATCACCACGATCGGCTCGTTGCCGGTCAAGAGCATGATCTTCACCTTCCACATGCCGCTCTTCGTCTTTCTCACCACCATGGTGCTGAAGGACGAGGATTGGCGCACGGCCGCTGTAAGCAAGGCCAGGGCGCTGCTCCTTCCCTACGTGACTTACCTCTTCCTGCTCGGCCTTCCTGCCTGCCTCTATCGGCTGAGCGGCTCGTTCAGCGCTGGCATCGTATATGGCGCGAAGCTGGCGCTGGGCGGCACTTACCTGACTGGCACGATGACGGCGTTCTGGTACATGCCGGCGATCTACCTGACTCTGCTCGGCTACCTGTTTCTGCGACAGCGATTGGGCGGCGAGCGTTCGGGCCGGTTCGTGGCAGCGATGACGGTAGTGGCGTTGCTGGCTTACGCCATATCGTCCCTGCGTATCACCGTACCCGTGCCGCTGGCGCTCCACGCCGTGCCTGGGCTCGTCCTATTCATGTGGATCGGTCGATCCATTGCCTGGAACCGCAATGTCGCGGCGATGACCGTGGCGGCCATCGCCGTCGTCTGCGTCGCGATCTGGATCGAGCGGGCTAGCGCCGGTCGCACGTTCCAGCTCGACTTGAAGAACGGCATCCTGGGTGTGCCTCTGCTTGGCATCCTGCTTGCCTGCGCGGGGAGCCAGCTGGTCTTCGCTCTGGCGCGACTGTCTGAACGCAGCGCCTTGCTAAGCAGGCTCCTCGGTTTCCTCGGGCGAACGACGATCCCGATCCTGTTTCTGCACCAGGCCGTCAACATCGGGCTGCGCGATGCCGGTATCAACAACCAATACATCCTGACGGTTACGGCCTTGCTGCTCCCGGCGCTGTTTGCGCTCTGCGTGCGGCGGCACCTTCCCGCGGCATGTCCCTACCTCGGCATACCGCAGGCGAAGACCGTCGGCTCAGCAGGTGAGCAGCACAATGAGAGGTCGGCTTCGCGCCAGCACGCAGGCGGTGTGACCAAGGCCGCTCTGCATTGACGCAAGGCGCCGGCGAAACTACCGCATTGGACGCAGCAGCATCGGTGCGCGCCCGTAGCTCAGCTGGATAGAGCACGAGCCTTCTAAGCTTGGGGTCACAGGTTCGAACCCTGTCGGGCGCGCCAGCATTGCAAGTGTGCTCGCCTGCTCCCGCAGCTTTCAAGGCCGGTGCAGGGTCGGAAGGGTTCCGAACTCCGGGATAACGGCGCGGATGCCGCGTGAACCACAGTGAGTTTTGCCGCTCGACGGCGCCATCGCAGTCACTGGTCGTTCCTCGGTGTTGGTCAAGCATCATGCGCTGACGCTCCAACAATTCCGTACTGGTCGGCTATCGCCTGCAGGGCGGCCGCCGGAGCGAAAGCTGAGAACAGGCAACACGTCGAAGACGGCTGCCATCTGCGAAGGTCGCTCTCCCGTCACGCTGCGCCGATGTGGCACCGGGCACTGCGGCGCGTCATCTCGGACGTTCCTGTCAGGCCGGCGCCAGCTTGAGCAATCGGCCTGAACCGCCATCTTCCAGTACCCAGATATCGCCATCGGGCCCTTGCTCGACTTCACGGATGCGCGCGCCAAGCGCGATCCTGCCGACTTCACTCGCGGTTTCGCCGCTCACCCGCACGCGCACCAGGCCTTGGCCCAACAGCGCGGCGAGGACGAAGTCGCCCGTCCAGCCCACGAAGCGCTGGCCGGTGTACTGGATCATGCCGGCGGGCGCGATGTTGGGTGTCCAGCTGAACAACGGGGCGGCGAATTCCGGACGCGTGGAGTGGCGGGGCAGGGGCTCGCCGCCGTCCGATCCTTCGGACACCGTTCGCCAGCCATAGTTCGCGCCGCGCGCGATCAGGTTGAACTCGTCGCCCGCGTCCGGACCCATCTCGTGCTCGAACAGCCGGCCATCGCTCGCGAAGATAAGCCCATAGGGATTGCGGTGACCGCGCGTCCAGATCTCTGGCCTTGCGCCAGCCTGGCCGACAAACGGGTTGTCGGCAGGGATCGATCCATCGCGGTTGATGCGGATGATTTTGCCCAGCGTGTTGGCAAGATCCTGTGCGGGCGCACCCTGGTGACGCTCACCCGCGGTCACGAACAAGGTGCGGTCGGGCGCGAAGGCCATGCGGCCGCCGTAGTGTCGGCTGTCACCCGAGATCTTCGGTGTCTGTCGCCAGATGACCGTCAATCCCGCGATGCTTCGCCCATCCTGCGCCAAGGTCCCGCGTGCGACCGCGAGGCCGGCTCCACCACCATCGCGCTCTGAGAAGGACAGGTAAACGGTGCGATTGGCCGCGAAGTCGGGATCGAGCGCGACGTCGAGCAGGCCACCTTGCCCCTCCGACGCGACGCTCGGCGTTCCGATGACCGTAGCCACCTCGCCTGCGGCCGTGACGATGCGTAGCGTGCCAAGCCGCTCTGTCACCAGCATGCGTCCGTCCGGCAGAAAGACCATCGCCCAAGGATTGCTGAGCGTGGCCACGGCCGTGCTCGTGACCGCCGTCGTCGGAGCAGGCGTGGGGGTCGGCACCGGTGTTGGCGTCGGCGAAGGTGTCGGTGCGGGCGTCGGAGCCGGTGTGGGAGCGGGTGCCGGGCTGGATCCGTCATCGCCGCCGCACCCCGCCAGTACGAGCGCGAGCGCCAATGCCACTCTGGAGCTGCATCGCATAGACCATCCTCCCTGCTTCGCTGCCGATTTGCTTCGGCTTATCAGTGGCTCACTTGAGACCCGATCCATCGCAAGGTCCAGCGAAATTCCGTCGGAATCCGCATCGTCTCACACTCGACCCGTGCAGCGGATTCCCGGACGACTTCTCAGTGGATGCAAGTCCCGCGCGCAGGCTGCACGGTTTGCGCCCTCGGTGTCGATCTTCTATGCAGCAGCGGCAGCGCATGTGGTTTTGCTGCTGGAGGCAGTGATGCAGCTTCGCACAGGGCTGGCGGGACTTCGTGTCGCGCAAACGGTGATCGCCTTGCGAGAGGCGACGATGGAGGCTTTCGCCGCGATCGGCTACCCGCGCGCCTACTTCGTCACGCCGGTCACCTCGGACAAGCGCTTCGGCCGTGTGCACAGCGCCAACAACATGGCCGAGGCCTGGTCGCAGGCCTATCCCGAGCGGTTGCGCTACGAGGATCCGCTGCCCGAACTGGCGCTGCGCCTGTGTCGCCCGCTTCGCTGGAGCGAGGCGCGCCGCATCGAGGCACCGGGCAAGCCGGAGGAGGCGTTCTACGGCTTCCTGTCGCAGCTCGGCTTTGAAGAGGGTCTGGCCTTGCCGACGTATGGCCCCGGCGCGCGAACCGGGTTCGTGGGACTGCCGGCGGCGGCGGGTGTGCCCACCGACGAGGAGACGGCCGCCGCGGCGCATGCGATCGCGCAGATGTCGTTCCTGCGCTATTGCGAGCTGATCGACACCCAGCAGCCCGGCGACATCCGCCTGTCCGAGCGCGAGCTCGACGTCGTCTACTGGATCGCGATGGGCAAGAGCAATTCCGTGATTGCCGAGATCCTCGGCATCTCGGCCGAAACGGTAGACAGCTACGTGCGCCGCGCCTTCCGCAAGCTGGGAGTGTCCGACCGGACGTCGGCCGTGCTGCACTCGGTCTTGGCCGGGCATCTCTACACCGGACCGTTTCGTCCCCAACCCGAACTTGCTCCCGCAACGGCGCAAGGTGCTGCCCGCGCCGACGGCGATACGGACGAGCCCTGCGCCCCCGACGCGCGCTGATCCCCGACATAGCTGCAGCCCTGTCCCCCAAGACCGGGACTGTGGACGGGTACGCTTCTACGTCACAGCGCCTTGGTTCTCGGATCGGCGCGCGAGTCCTCCACTCGCTGCTGTCCGCCGTCTTCCTTGCGAAGGTGGAGTGGTGCACCGGCGTCGTCAGCGATGCCGGGTACGCCGGTCGGAGGCATTGCAAAGCGGCCGGCGCTCGCCCTCACGGGCGTCTGGCCCTTCGCTCTCGGGTCGCACTCGGGGGCGTGGCGGGACCGGTTCGGACGTGCACCGGTCCCGCCTCAACCGTTGCCGCTTAACGAAGTTTACACCGGGCTGAGGCATAGACATGCCATGTCTGTTGAGATTCCTCGGCGCGCGCAACGCAGGGCGGTGGTGCTTCCGGCGCAATGCCGCACCACCAACGGGTTGCGGGACTCCGGCGAGATCTCTGACATCTCGACGCAGGGCTGCTGCATCCGCACCGAGACGCTGATGCTTCGCGTGGGATCGCGCGTGATCATCCGGCCCGACGGGATGGAGGCGCTGGGCGGCACCGTGCGCTGGATCGCCGGCGATTGTGCCGGACTGGAGTTCGATCGCGCCATCTACGGGCCGATCGTAGATCACCTGGTCCGCCTGCACGAGCAAGGTGCGCAGATCCCCGTATCGCGCGATTGAGCTGATCGAAGGCCGCGCGAAGGATCGCACCGGCGACGTAGAAAGGGGCTGGGCTTAGCGCTTCGGCCTCGTCACACTTTCCCCAATGCATACGTGGCCCTCAAGAGGCCCGAGGGAGAGTGCCGTGGCCTTGAATTCCGCCGTTCCTGTGGCCGATGCGCCCAACCATCTGCTCGCCAAGCGGATGGGGCTGATTGCCGGCGTTTCGCACAACGTCGTGATCGGGACCATCATGGGCTCGTTCAGTGTGCTGCTCGCGTCGGTGGAAGGCCGTCTGGGCGTGAAGCTGGAGCAGGCATCCGCCGGTATCCTGCTCATGATAGTGGGCTCCTCGGCGCTTGCCCCGATCGTTGGCGTGCTGGTCGCGCGCTACTCGCTGCGACTGCTGCTGATGCTGGGCGGTGTGTTGACGGTGCTCGGCTACCTGATCCTTGGCCTGACGCAGAGCTACCCGCTCTACCTGGCCGTCTACGGGCTCTGCTTCGGACCGGCACTGAGCCTGGCGGGCTCGATCGGGCCGGCAACGCTGGTCACGCGCTGGTTCAACAGCAATCGCGGGCTGGCGCTCGGTCTCGTGCACCTGCCGATCATGATCGCGGTGTTGCCGGTCGCGTTGAATGCGTTCCTCGCCGATTACGGCGCGCAGGCTGCGTACCTGACGCTCGCAGGCGTCGCCGCGATCCTGATGTTGCCGCTGACGGCCCTGACGGTCGATCATCCTCCAGGCTATGTCGCTCCGGTATCCACCGGTGAAAAGCGGACGGCGGATGGGTCGTTGAGCACTGGGCAGTTGCTCGCCAGCCCGAAGTTCTGGGCGCTATCGCTGGCCAACTGCGCCAGCATGACCAGTTCGGTCATGCTGGGCTCGCTGCTGATACCTATGGGACAATCGTGGGACTTCTCGCGCGGACAATCGGCACTCCTTGCCTCGATCATGTCTCTGGTGGGCATCGCCGGGTCGGTGCTGTTCGGCTGGGTCGCCGACAAGCTGGGCGGGGGACGCACGCTCGCGCTGGTTGCGTTCGACTGTGCGATCCTGTGGGCACTGCTGCTCACCGAGCCGCCCTTCGCCGCCGTCGCCGTGATCGTGGGACTGATTGGCATGCACGGCGCGGGCGCGATTCCGGCTTTGGGCCGCGGGGTCAGCGATACCTTCGGCCAGCCCAGCTATAGCCGCGGCTTCGGGCTCAACACCGTGATCTCGTTGCCTTTCATAGCCTGCGCCATGCTGGGCGGCAGCCGCATCGCGCGAGAGACCGGCTCGTTTGCGATTCCCGTGACCGCGATGGCGATCGTCTTTGCGATCGCGGTGCTGTGCGGGCTCTATGCCGCCAGCGGGGTCAAGGCACCCACGCGCCAGGCCGATCCGCAGCCCGCTTGACGGCCGGAGCCGAGCTCAGCCGCGCGCCGCGGTGGCGAGCGGCTGGCCGAGCACCGGGTAGCCGTGACCATCGGGGATCTGCAGCCACGGTTCACCGTCGCGCTCGGTGCGGCCGGGCGTGATCCGGCGCACGGGATGGCGGGCGATGTCGGACAGCGCATCTTCGAACGTGGCGAATTGGGCCAGGCGCTCGAGATTGCGGCGTGTGGGAAAGATCACGCTGATCTCTCCACTGTCAGCGAGTTCCAGCGCATGCGCGGCGCTGATCCAGAACAGCTTGGTGTTCTCGGTCGCATCGACTGCGATGTCGACCTCGCCGGTGCCCAGGTCCGTCACGAAGAAGTGCGTGTCGAACCCGCGATCGGACGGTGCGCGCCAATGGGCGTAGAGCGTCAGCCGCGCAGGCTCCAGCGTCCAGCCGAACGCCTCCACGACAGGACCGAGCGCGCCTTGCGCGATCAGCATGGTCCGGGCATCGGCGGCTTGCTGCGCGCAAACAGGTTCGCGCACGGCGATGGCAAGGCCGGTTTCCTCCAGCGTTTCGCGAATGGCGGCGATCCGGGCCGCAGCGACGACGGGGTCTTCGTCCGGACAGAGTTGGGCGGCAAGGACGCGATCGCCTGGATCGACCTTGCCCCCGGGAAACACTGCAGCGCCCCCGGCAAAGCGCATCTGGCGCGATCTCTGCACCATCAGCAACTCGGGCGGACCAGCCTGCGCACGGCGAAAGATCACCACCGTCGCGGTCGGAATTCCGGTATCGTCATTCACGCCCAATGGGGGCTGAGCAGTGTCTTCGGGCATGTCGCACCTCTCGCCTGTGTCGTGTGCCCACGCAAGTGCCCAGTGCGGCACAGCTGTCGGTCAGCTTTACAGAATGCCCCACGCGTTTCGCACGGAAGCCATGGAGATCAAGCATTTGCGTGGCTTTGGCAGATTGGCACGCTCCGTGCTAAGTTGTCGGCGTACCCTCGCTTACGTCTCGAACCAGAGGCGGGGTCGCCCAGTCTCCCGGCCCCGCCTCCCCGAGCCTCTCCAGATACAAGGCGTGGAACGCCCTCGGACCATCCATCGACGCAAACGAAAACGGCGCCCGAAGGCGCCGCTGTTTGAACGTCGTGAACCGTAGGCTCAGCTGGCGCGGGCGACGCCGGTTTCGCTCATCAGCTGCTCCAGTTCGCCAGCTTCGTACATCTCCATCATGATGTCGCTGCCGCCCACGAACTCGCCCTTGACGTAAAGCTGGGGGATGGTCGGCCAATCCGAATACGACTTGATGCCCTGGCGGATCTCCATGTCCTGCAGCACGTCGACGCTGTCGTACGCGACTCCCAGGTGGTCGAGGATGGCGATCGCGCGGCTGGAGAAACCGCACTGCGGGAACAGCGGAGTGCCCTTCATGAAGAGCACGACGTCGCTGGATTTTACGATCTCGCCGATGCGGCTGTTCACGTCGGACATGGCAATCAAACTTTCTTGTGGCCGCTGCAGGCGCGGGAATGTCTACGCGTGTTCAGTTGGGAACAGCGGTGGTGAGTTGCAAGGCGTGAAGCACGCCGCCCATGCGGCCGCCCAAGGCTTCGTAGACCAGCTTGTGCTGCGCGACGCGGCTTTTTCCGACGAACGCGGAAGAGACGACATGCGCGGCGTAGTGATCGCCGTCGCCTGCCAGGTCGGTGATGGTGACCTGTGCGTCTGGCAGGGCGGCGGTGATCAGGCTCTCGATCTCGGCGGCGGGCATCGCCATGGCTCAGGCCTCTCCCATCAGCATGCGACGCGCCTCGACCAGCTTGGCGTCCAGCGCCACGCGCACTTCGGCTTCGTCCGTTTCCACGCCCGCACTGGTAAGGTCGCCCAGCAGCTTGCGGATCACGTCCTCATCGCCCGCTTCCTCGAAGTCGGCCTGGACAACCGCTTTGGCATAGGCGTCACGCTCGGCTTGCGAGAGGCCCATGCGATCGGCCGCCCATTCGCCCAGCAAGCGGTTGCGGCGCGCCTGGATGCGGAACTGGATCTCGGCGTCGTGGGCGAAGCTGGCCTCTTCGGCGCGCTCGCGGTCGTCGAATGCGGTCATCGGCATGCCCCTGTGAACGATTGCGTCCCGCCGATAGGGCTAGCGAGCGCCAGGGGCAATGGTTTTGCTGTGCCTTCCCCCGGCCGGGGGGAAGGGAGGCGTTTACCCCACCGTCGCCAGCGTCTTGGCCAGGAAGGGCAGTGCATCGCGGGCCTTGCTCTCGTAAGCTCCGATCGCATCGCCCTGCGCCATGGTCATGCCGACTTCGTCGAGGCCGTTCAGCAGGCAGTGCTTGCGGAAGGGATCGATCTCGAAGCTCCAGCGATCCTGGAATTGCGTGGTGACGGTCTGCGTCTCGAGATCGATCTCGATCGGATCGGTTCGGGCGACTTCCATCAGCCGGTCGATCGCCAGCTGCGGCAAGGCAACGGTGAGGATGCCGTTCTTGAATGCATTGCCCGAGAAGATGTCCGAGAAGCTCGGCGCGATCACGCACGTCACGCCCATGTCGAGCAGGGCCCAGGCGGCATGCTCGCGGCTGGAACCACAGCCGAAGTTGTCGCCGGCGATCACGATCGGCGCACCGGCGTACTCCGGATCGTCGAACACGTTGTCCGGCTCCTTGCGCACCGCTTCGAAGGCGCCGCGTCCCAGACCCTCGCGCGTCACCGTCTTGAGCCAATGCGCGGGAATGATCACGTCGGTGTCGACGTTCTTGCGGCCAAACGGATAGGCGCGTCCCGCGACGTGGTTGATCGGCTGCATCAATCGGTCTCGCTCAGTCGGTCTCGGGCGGGAAGTGCGGTGCGGTGCTGGTCGGAGGCGGCAGGCTCTCCGCCTTCTTCTTGTCGCTGCGACGCTTCACGTACATCAGCGCCGCGGCCACCGCGGCCGAACCGATGGCAGCGCCCGCAGCAATGGCGGCGCGGCCGGCGAAGGAAGTGTCGGTGTCGTCTGCCATATCGATTATCCTACCAATTCGCGCACGTCGGTGAGGCGCCCGGTCACCGCGGCGGCGGCGGCCATGGCGGGGCTCATCAGGTGGGTGCGGCTGCCGGGGCCCTGACGACCGGTGAAGTTGCGGTTGCTGGTGGACGCACAGCGCTCGCCCGCAGGCACCTTGTCGGGATTCATCGCAAGGCACGCCGAGCAGCCCGGTTCGCGCCATTCGAGTCCCGCTTCGACGATGATCTTGTCCAGGCCCTCGGCTTCGGCCTGCTCCTTGACCAGGCCCGAGCCGGGGACGACGATCGCCCACTTCACGTGATCCGCCTTCTTGCGGCCTTTGAGCACGGCGGCCGCTGCGCGGATGTCCTCGATACGGCTATTGGTACAGCTGCCGATGAAGACGTTCTGCACTTCGACGTCGGTCAGCTTGGTGCCCGGCGTCAGGCCCATGTAGTCGAGGCTGACCTTCACCGCATCGCGCTTGGATGCGTCGGCGAAGTCCTCGGGCGCAGGCACGGTGCCGCCGATGGCCGAGGTGTCCTCGGGGCTGGTGCCCCAGGTCACGGTCGGCTGGATGTCCTCGGCGCGGATCACGACGGTCTTGTCGAACGTCGCGCCGGGATCGGTGGCGAGGCTCTTCCACCAGGCGACGGCCTTGTCCCAGTCCTCGCCGGTCGGCGCATAGGGACGGCCCTTGAGGTATGCGAAGGTCTTCTCGTCCGGCGCGATCAGGCCGGAGCGCGCGCCACCCTCGATCGCCATGTTGCAGACGGTCAGGCGGCCTTCGATCGACATTTCCTCGAATACATTGCCACGGTATTCGATGACATGGCCGGTTCCACCGCCCATGCCGGTGACGCCAATGATGTGCAGCACCACGTCCTTGGGCGTCACGCCGGGGCCGAGCTGGCCTTCGACGCGCACTTCCATGGTCTTGCTCTGCTTGAGCAGCAGCGTCTGGGTCGCGAGCACGTGCTCCACCTCGCTGGTGCCGATGCCGAAGGCGAGCGCACCCAGGCCGCCGTGCGAGGCGGTGTGGCTGTCCCCGCACACGATCGTCGCGCCGGGCAGCGAGAAGCCCTGCTCGGGGCCGACGACATGGACGATGCCTTGCTCGCGGTCGGTCGCATCGATGTAGCGGATGCCGAACTGCGGCGCATTTCTGCGCAGCGTGGCAAGCTGGTTGGCGCTTTCCAGGTCGGCGATCGGGATCGGGTTGCCGGCGGCATCCTTGCGCGGAGTCGTCGGCAGGTTATGATCCGGCACCGCAAGCGTCAGGTCGGGGCGACGCACGGAACGGCCGGCCATGCGCAGACCCTCGAAGGCCTGCGGGCTCGTCACTTCGTGAACGAGGTGGCGGTCGATATAGATGAGGCTGGTGCCATCGTCGCGCGTGTCGACGACATGAGCATCCCAGATCTTCTGGTAGAGAGTGCGCGGACCGTTTGTCATGATCTGCGGCGGTTAAGCCTGCCTGCCCGGCTTTTCAAGCATGAAGGCAAATGCCTGGGATCATGCCCCGCGACCATTTGTTACAGCATCTTACAATCGCGCGACCGTTCGTTTCACTGGCATTCATCTTCAGGAGCCGATTTTGCGCATCGGCGGACGCCGATCCGTCGCTCATCCGAAGGATGCATTCACGATGCGTAATGTCTCCAAGCTTCTCGTTCCCGCTCTCTTCGCCGGTGTCATGACGGCTTCGATGCCAGCCATGGCAGCGACCCACGCCGCGAAGCCGACCAAGACCCACAAGGTCAAGGCGGTTAAGGCCGAGAAGAAGCATGTGAGCAAGCCCGTCAAGGCGAGCTAATCGCGTATCCTCACCGGTTCTCCCGTCCCCCCTCGTCTGGGAGATCAAGAGTGCCCGGATCGCTTGACTGCGATCCGGGCGCTTTTGCGCCTTAGCCGCGACGGTTGTCACGATCGCGGCGCTCGGCGCGCAGGGCGACATGGATGCGGTCGACCCGGGCCTGCAGGGTGCGCGTCTCCGTGCGCGTCAGGCCATTGCGGGCATACTGCTGATACAGACGCTGTACCTGGATGGCGTCGCGCTTCAGGCTCGTAGCCTCGCGATTGGAGATCGTACGGCGCGCGAACGCACGGTCGATGTCGCGGTTGAGGCCGTTGATGTCGGCGCGGATGTTCGAGTTGCGCACGGGCGTGGCATGGCCGGCGTCGTGGCGGCCGTAGGCCTGGGCCTGCGCTGGGACGGCCATGGTGCCTGCACCCATGACGGCGATCAGGGCAGGGACGACGATCTTGGTGAGCTTGCGCATGGTACTTGGTCCTTCATGTTGACAGCGGCGGTCTGATCCGTCGCATTCAGATTTAAGCCTTCTAAACTGAACGGCGGGAAAATGGTTCGTCGCGCATGTGTGCGGATTTGTACGAAAGTGTCGCAGGCATTGTTCCTGGGGGCGGCTGACAAGTGCGACGAAGAGGCGTAGATGCGCGTCGCATGTCCTTGCTTGGCCCTACCTTGATCGTCCTGGCGACCGTTGCCGCGATGGAGTTTGTCGCCTGGTCGAGCCACAAGTACGTCATGCATGGTTTCGGGTGGGCCTGGCACCGCGACCACCACGAGCTGCACGACAAGCTGCTGGAGAAGAACGATCTCTACGCGGTGTTCGGCGCTGGGATCAGCATCGGTATGTTCGCTGTCGGTTCGCCCTTGGTGATGGGCGCGAGTGCATGGTGGCCTGGGACCTGGATCGGGCTCGGCGTGCTGATCTATGGCGTCATCTACACGCTGATCCACGATGGACTGGTGCATCAGCGCTACTTTCGATGGGTCCCCAAGCGCGGCTATGCCAAGCGGCTGGTCCAGGCGCACAAGCTGCACCATGCGACGATCGGCAAGGAAGGCGGGGTCAGCTTCGGCTTCGTCGTAGCGCGCGATCCGGCTGCGTTGAAGCGGGAGCTGAAGGCACAGCGTCAGAGCGGAATTGCCGTGTTGCGCGAGGCGGTCGAGGACTGATCCTGCCCGTTGGTTCATTCGGCTTCGTCAATCTCTGTTATCTGCCGAACTCGCTTCTAACTTAGCGCAAGTTCCAGTTAGGTTGGGCGCGAGCCTGACGTGAAGGAGAGAGACATGGACGCAGAGACCAGCGGCAGCCCGCTCCATGGGTGCCCGATGAAAGAGGGTACGGCCATGCGCAAGCTGCTCGGCCGCCACAACCGCGACTGGTGGCCCAACCAGCTCTCGCTCGAAATCCTGCCGCAGAAGGGCCTGACCGGCAGCCCCTACGGCGACGACTTCGACTATCGCGAGGCATTCAAGCAGCTCGACCTCGAAGCGGTGAAGCGCGACCTGCACGCGCTGATGACCGATAGCCAGCCCTGGTGGCCGGCCGACTATGGCCACTATGGCCCCTTCTTCATCCGCATGGCCTGGCACAGCGCCGGCACGTATCGCACCGGTGACGGTCGCGGCGGCGCCTCGTCCGGCTCGCAGCGATTCGCGCCGCTCAACTCCTGGCCGGACAACGGCAACCTCGACAAGGCGCGCCGCCTGCTCTGGCCAATCAAGCAGAAGTACGGCCGCAACTTGTCGTGGGCCGACCTGATGATCCTGGCCGGCAACGTCGCCATCGAGTCGATGGGCGGCCCGGTGTTCGGCTTCGGTGGCGGCCGGGCTGATGTGTTCGAGCCCGAGAAGGACATCTATTGGGGCACCGAGGAGGAGTGGCTCGGCCAGACCCGCATCGACGAGAAGGCCGGCCTGGCGCTGGAGAACCCGCTCGCCGCGATCCAGCTTGGCCTCATCTACGTGAACCCGGAAGGCCCGGGCGGTGAGCCCGATCCGGTCGGCTCGGCGCGCGACATCCGCGAGACCTTCTCGCGCATGGGCATGAACGACGAGGAAGTCGTGGCGCTGACCGCGGGCGGCCATACCTTCGGCAAGTGCCATGGCGCGGGCGATGCCAATCTCGTCGGCGCCGAGCCCGAGGGCGCGGACATCGCGCAGCAGGGCCTCGGCTGGCAGTCGGGCCACGAGAGCGGCATGGGCGATCACACGATCACCAGCGGCATCGAGGGCGCCTGGACGGCCAACCCGACCACCTGGGATAACGGCTACTTCGACAACCTGCTCAACCATGAGTACGAGTTGGAGAAGAGCCCGGCAGGTGCCTGGCAGTGGCACCCCGTCGGCAATCCCGTGGAAACGTTGGCGCCCAAGGCCCACACGCCGGGCGTAAAGGTGCCAACGATCATGACCACTGCCGATATTGCGATGAAGGTCGACCCGGACTATCGCAAGATTTCCGAGCGCTTCCACGCCAATCCCGATCAGTTCGCCGACGCTTTCGCCCGTGCCTGGTTCAAGCTGTGCCACCGCGACATGGGGCCAAAGGCACGCTACCTCGGCCCCGACGTTCCGGCCGAGGACCTGATCTGGCAGGATCCAATCCCCAAGGCGGATTATCAAACCATCGGCGCAGCCGATGTGGCGGTGCTGGAGGAGAAGATCCTCGCCTCTGGCCTCAGCGTGGCGGAGCTGGTCTCGGTGGCTTGGGCTTCGGCCTCGACCTACCGCAAGTCGGACCATCGCGGCGGCGCCAACGGCGGTCGCATCCGTCTGGAGCCGCAGCGCAGCTGGCACGTCAACGAGCCCGCCAAGCTGGAGAAGGTGCTCGCCGTCTACGAGCGGATCAAGGCGGCATTCGACACTGCGAGCAAGAAGGTGTCGATCGCCGACCTGATCGTCCTTGGCGGTGCCGTCGGCGTCGAGCAGGCGGCCAAGGCTGCGGGTTACACCGTGCCGGTCACCTTCACGCCAGGGCGCACCGACGCTTCGCAGGAGTGGACCGATCCCACGAACTTCGAGCCGCTCGAGCCCGAGGCGGACGGGTTCCGCAACTACCTGCCGACCCGCAAGAGCGTGCCGACGGAGGAACTGCTGGTCGACCGTGCCTCGCTGCTTGGGCTCAGTACGCCCGAGATGGCGGTCCTGGTGGGCGGCTTGCGCGTTCTCGGTGCCAACCACGGAGGCGTCAAGGAAGGCGTGCTGACCGACCGTCCGGGCCAGCTGACGAACGACTTCTTCGTCAACCTGCTTGACATGGGTACGGCGTGGAAGGTCGTCGACGAGAGCAGCGACCAGATCTTCGCCGGCACCATCCGCGCGACCGACGAGCAGAAGTGGACCGCCACGCGCACTGACTTGGCTTTCGGTTCCAACTCGCAGTTGCGGGCGGTGTCGGAAGTCTATGCCGGGGCGGATGCGGGCGAGCTGTTCGTGCGCGACTTCATCGCCGCCTGGACCAAGGTGATGAACGCCGACAGGTTCGACTTGGTGGCGTGAAGCAATCGTCGTCCCGGGCTTGACCCGGGAACGGTTCCGGAAGCGATGAACCTCTCGGGCAAGGCCAGCGAGGTCGTGACATGGCGAAACCGGTCCCGGGTCGAGCCCGGGACGACGCTAGTTCGGGAAGCCTTACTCCGCCCGCGTCCAGATCCACGGACCCAGCACCACCAGCACCACGACCGGGATCAACACCAGCGGCCAGCCAAGCGTGAAGTACACGAACGGCACGCTGGCGCTCATGGCCAGTAGCGCCGAGATCTTGCCCTTGCGGCTGATCGCCCTTCGATCCCGCCACGCCACAAGCTGAGGACCGTAGAGCCTGTGGGCATAGAGCTTGTCGGCCAGGTGCGGGTGGCTCTTGGAAAAGCACCACGCCGCCAGCAGGTAGAACACCACCGTCGGCAGCAGTGGCAGGAAGATGCCGACAGTCCCGACCGCTACGAAGACCCAGCCTCCCGCCGCCCACAGCAGCCGCATGCGGCCGAGCGCGGGCGTGGGAAACTCCGGCTCCTCGGCCGGCCCGCAATCTCCCGGTTCCTTATCCGGCGGCATAGCGCGCCGCGGTCTCGCGGATCAGCGCGATCATGTTCGGCACGCCCTGGGTGCGGTTGGATGAGAGCTGGTTGCGAAGATCGAACGGTTCGAGCTTCGCGGCGATATCGGTTTCGGCGACTTCGGCAGCGGGCCGGTCCTGCACCGCGGCCAGCACCAGCGAGACGATGCCCTTGGTGATCGCGGCATTGCTGTCCGCCAGGAAGTGCAGGGCGCCGTTGTCCGCCTTGGTGGGGTAGACCCAGACGCTGGCCGAACAGCCGCGCACCTTGGTGGCGTCCGTCTTCAGCGCATCGGGCATCGGATCAAGCTCGCGGCCGAGTTCGATCAGCATGCGATAGCGCTCGTCGCCATCAAGGAATTCGTACTCTTCGCGGATGTCGTCGAGGCTGCGCATGGGTCTGGCATTTAGGGCGAACCCGGATTGGAACAAGTCAAAACCCCCTGCCGTTCGTGTCGAGCGTAGTCGAGACACGTGAGCGCCAGGCCAGCGTGTCTCGACTACGCCCGACACGAACGGTGATGGAGTGGGTCGTTGCGTTACAAGCTTCCAACTGTCAGGTCCGACCGATGACCCAGAGCCACCCCTTCTACGACCTCCACCGCCACGGCTTCGTGCGCGTGGCGACCTCCACCCCAAAGGTCCGCACCGCAGACGTCGCCTACAACCGCGACGGCATCATTGCCGAGGCCAGGCGCGCGCATGAGGCCGGCGTCGACCTGGTGGTCTATCCCGAGCTGTGCCTGTCTTCCTACGCGATCGACGACCTGCACTTGCAACAAGCGATGATCGAAGCGGTCGAGGAGGCAATCGGTGACGTTGTAGAGGCCAGCAGAGGCCACTCGCCGGTCCTGCTGATCGGCGCCGCGTTGGCCGATCGGGGCCGCCTCTTCAACTGCGGCCTGGCGATCGCCGACGGCAAGCTGCTGGGCGTGGTGCCCAAGAGCTACCTGCCCAACTATCGCGAGTTCTACGAGAAGCGCTGGTTCACCAGTGGCATCGGCGTCACCGGCCGCACCATCCGTGTCGCTGGGCAGGAGGTGCCGTTCGGAACCGACCTCGTCTTCGCCTCCAACCTTCAGCGCGACTTCATCTTCCACATCGAGATCTGCGAGGACTTCTGGGCGCCCGCGCCGCCAAGCTCTCTGGGTGCGCTCGCCGGGGCGACGATCCTGTGCAACCTGTCGGCGTCGAACATCGTCATCGGCAAGGCGGACGACCGGCACCTGCTGTGCAGCTCGCAATCGGCGCGGACGTACTCGGCGTATGTCTACTCGGCGGGCGGCCATGGCGAGAGCACGACCGATCTCGCTTGGGATGGGCAGGGCGTCATCTACGAGCTGGGCGGGCTCTTGGCGGAGTCTGAGCGCTTCTCGCTCGAACCCGAACTGTGCATCGCCGATGTCGATTGCACCCGCATCGTCAATGACCGCCTGCGGCTGCCGACTTATGCCGATGCCGCCCGCGCGGCCGGCAACCCCGAGCAGGCGTTCCGCACGGTCTTCTTCGATCACCGGCCGGCCAGCGGTGACTTGGGCCTGCAGCGCCCGATGCGCCGCTTCCCCTTTGTGCCCGATCGTGCCGACAAGCTCGACGCCGATTGCTACGAGGCGTTCAACATCCAAGTCGACGGCCTGATGCGCCGGGTCGAGTCCGCGAAAGCCAAGAGCCTGATCATCGGCGTCTCGGGCGGCCTCGATTCCACCCACGCGCTGATCGTCATGGCCAAGACCTGCGACCGGCTCGGCATGCCGCGCAGCGCGATCCGGGGCTATACCATGCCCGGCTTCGGCACCAGCGAGGGCACCAAAAGCAACGCCTGGAAGCTGATGGACGCGCTCGGCATCACCGCCGAGGAGATCGACATCCGCCCCGCCGCGACGACGATGCTGAAGGACATCGGCCACCCGTTCGGCCGGGGCGAGAAAGTCTATGACGTCACTTTCGAGAACGTCCAGGCGGGCCTGCGCACCGACTACCTGTTCCGTCTCGCCAGCCAGCACTCAGGTTTCGTGGTCGGCACCGGCGACTTGTCGGAGCTGGCGCTGGGCTGGTGCACCTATGGCGTCGGCGACCATATGAGCCACTATGCGGTGAATGCCGGCGTGCCCAAGACGCTGATGCAGTACCTGATCCGCTGGACCGCCACGACCCAGGTGGACGACAGCACGCGCGATGTGCTGCTCTCGATCCTGGGCACCGAGATCTCGCCCGAACTGGTCCCGGCGGGTGAGGATGGCGAGATGCAGAGCACCGAGGACAAGATCGGACCATACGCACTCAACGACTTCTTCCTGCACCACGTGATGCGCTTCGGGCAGAAGCCGTCGAAGGTGGCGTTCCTGGCGTGGCATGCCTGGCACGATGCGGCGCGCGGCGAGTGGCCAGCCGGACTGCCGGAGGATGTCAGGGCGACGTATGACTTGCCCGTGATCGCCAAGTGGCTGGAGGAGTTCCTGAAGCGCTTCTTTGCATTCGCGCAATACAAGCGCTCGGCGATCCCCAACGGACCGAAGGTTTCGAGTGGCGGGGCGCTCAGCCCGCGCGGTGACTGGCGCGCACCGTCCGATGCGAGTGCGGAGGTGTGGCTGGAGGAGTTGCGGCGGGGCTTGCCTTCGAGCGGGTAAACGCGGCACAGGTGCCGGTTCCCGCTTCATTTTTCGTCATGCCCGCGAAGGCGGGAATCCAACTCCAGGTGGTTCCCTTTACGCGAGCTCAGGAGATGAATCCCCGCCTTCGGGGGCTTGACGAGAGTTTCACACCACCACCCATTTAAGAGCCAGCCTCGGCGTCCGCCCGGCTTTCAATCCCGCAGCGCTTCGATCTCGCGGGCCAGGCGGTCTCCGCCGCGTTCTTCGATGGCGATACGTTCCAGCACGGCAATTCGCTTCCTCAGCTGCTCGATCTCACGCTCCAGTTCCGGCTCGCGCGAGGGGGCGTTGTCGAGCGAAGTGCCCCCGCGGTGCTGCTGCGCGCGCACCCAGGCGAAGGCGAGGATCGCGACGATGGCGACTATGGCGCTCCAGAAACTCATGACCTCACATCCTTCCTGGCCGAGCGGCCTCAGTTGATCGCCTGATCGCGCTCGGTACGACGTTGTGCCTCGACTTCGCGGGTGTCGCGCAGCGCTTCGATCTGCAGTGCGGTGTCGTACCCGCCATCCGTGACGATGCGCTCCAGCACGCGTACGCGCTCCTCCAGTTCGCGGGAGTGCGAGGCGTATTGCGCCGCCTTTTCCGCCGTGGCCGCGATCTGGATCTCGGCCATCTTGCGCTGGTGCTTGGTCCACACGATGAAGCAGACCATCAGGAACGGCGCGAGTGGGATGAGCAGGGCGAGGATGTCTTCCATGTCGATCTATCCTTTTCGACGTGCTCAGCGCAGGCTGTCGATCTCGGCGGCGAGCCGCGCGTTGCTGGTGGAATAGCGCGCCTCGATCTCGGCGACGCGGCGGTCCATGTCGGACAGCTCGGAGCGATAGCGCCCCTTGCTGCGCGAGCGCTGCATGCGGCGCAGCAGGCGCTCTTCCTCGGCCTCGCTGTACAGTGCCATCGGTCGCTTGTTCGCCGCCAGCGCGGTCACGATGTAGATCGGGATGGTGATGAACGAGACGAACAGCGTGAGGAACACCGCCGCGATGCGCACCCATAGCGCATCGACCTGGGTGTAGTCCGCGATGCCGGCGCATACGCCGGCAAGCTTGGCGTTCGACTTGTCGAGATAGAATTGTCCGCGTGCCACTGTCCTGGTCCCCTTGCTTGTATTCGCCGTTACGATCAGTTCGATGTCGCGGCGGGCTTGTCGCCCATCTGGCGTTTCATCTCGGCCAGTTCCGCCTCGATGCTGTCTCCATTTTCGAGCGCGGCGATCTCATCGGCCAAGCTTGGCTGGCGGGCATCGCCCAGGCTCATCGACTCGGCGCGGCCCTCGGCATAGTCGACCCGGCGTTCCAGCTGGTCAAACCGCACCATGGCCTCGTCCACCCGCTCGCTGGAGAGCAGCGTGCGCAACTTGACCCGGTTCTCGGCGCTCTGCAGCCGCGCGGCGATGGAGGATTGGCGGGTGCGCGCCTCGCGCAGGCGGTTCTGGAGCTTTTCGATGTCAGCCTCGTAGGCGCGCAGCGCATCGTCGAGCACTTCGATCTCGGACTTGAGCTGGTCGGCCATGTCGGCGGCCTTCTTGCGCTCCAGCAGCGCGGCGCGGGCAAGGTCCTCGCGCTCCTTGCTCAGCGCCAGCTGTGCCTTGTCCGACCAGTCGGCCTGCAGCTTGTCGAGCTTGGCGACATGACGGCGCATCTCCTTCTGGTCGGCGATGGTGCGCGCGCTGGAGGTGCGAACCTCGACCAGCGTCTCCTCCATCTCGAGGATGATCAGGCGGATCATCTTGGCCGGATCCTCGGCCTTTTCGAGCAGGTCGTTGAAGTTGGCGGCGATGATGTCGCGCGTCCGGGAGAAGATGCCCATCGCAGGGGGTGCCTTTCTGATCGAGTGTCGGCCGGTCGTGAACGGCCGATCGCTTTGATTGTGATAGTACGCCCGCGGCCGGGTGGTCGTCGAGCCGGGTTCGTCCAACCCGTCGAGTGTGAGGAGCGGTGCCGGCAAAGCCTGCCGCTGCCCCCGCAGGTCCGCGATTTCCGCGTCGAGCCGGGTCATGCCAGCGCGATGCCCGGCGCACAGCGGCATGAGCTGGCGGCATAGGCCTTGGGCATGCCGATCTGGTCGGCCATGACAAGGAGGTTGAGCGTGCCCATGGCCAGCACGCTGGCCAGGATCGCGGCGTCCACCTTGGAGCGGGCGACCTTGCTTGCGGGTGCGTCGTTACGGAAAAACATGGGTTTCGTCCTTGCCTGAGCCTGAGCCTTGGTAGTGCCGGGATCATCGCAAGCGCCGTGCCAAACGGCGAGTAGCGCGGAATTGCTGCGATTTCCTCCGAGCGCACGGTCGCGCGCTACTTCCATCTTGCCAAGACTTGGGGAATATCGCTAACTTATGGCATGGAGCGAGACTTTCAGTTCATCGGCCAGTCCACCGCCTTTCTCGATGCCGTGGAGCGTGCGTCGCGCGCGGCTCTTGCCGGGCGCCCGGTGCTGGTCATCGGCGAGCGGGGCACAGGCAAGGAGCTGATCGCGCAGCGCCTGCATCACCTCAGCCCTCGTTGGGGGGAGCCGCTGGTCACGCTCAACTGCGCAGCGCTTCCCGAGACGCTGATCGAGGCCGAGCTTTTCGGCCACGAGGCGGGCGCCTTTACGGGAGCCACCCGCGCCCGCACCGGGCGGTTCGAGGAGGCCGACAAGGGCACCTTGTTCCTCGACGAACTCGGCACGCTCTCGATGGCCGCGCAGGAACGCTTGTTGCGCGCGGTGGAATATGGCGAGGTCACGCGCATCGGCTCTTCGCGGCCTTTGCAAGTCGATGTCCGGATCGTCGGTGCCACCAACGCCGATCTTCCTCGCGCTGCCGCCGAAGGCCGGTTCCGGGCCGACTTGCTCGATCGCCTCAGCTTCGAGGTGATCACGCTGCCGCCACTACGCGCGCGCGAGGGCGATGTCGCCGAACTCTCCCAATACTACGGCCGGCGCATGGCGACCGAGCTCGGCTGGGAGGGGTGGCCGGGCTTCACCCCCTCCGCCGCAGACGCGCTTGAAGCCTACGCCTGGCCGGGAAATGTGCGCGAATTGCGCAATGTCGTCGAACGCGCCGTCTATCGTTGGGACGACCAGGACCGCCCGATCGCGCGGATCATCTTCGATCCGTTCGAAAGCATCTGGGCTCCGAGGGAGGGCGTCGTCGATCCCGCGCCTGCATCTGCCACACCGGCTTCGTCCGCGCCGACAGCCACGCCGCCTGCCGACTTGCGCGCTGCGGTGGAGGAGCATGAACGCACGCTCATCGCCGCCGCGCTGGAGCAGCATCGTTGGAACCAGCGGCGCACCGCCTCGGCGCTAGGTCTCACTTACGATCAGCTGCGGCACTGCCTGCGCAAGCACGGGCTGATCGGCACGGGCTGATCGGCTCGGGCTGCCTGGCTTGGACCTGGCGGCTCAGCCTTCAACTTCGTCATAATCGCGAGGGCCGGATTCCCACGCCAGCGATTGATTTCATGCGAGCTCAGGAGCTGGACACCCTCGCCTCTAAAGAGTGACCGGCCGCTCGTCGCTGACCATGAAGTAGCCGACGGTTACCTTGCGGCCGGTCGAGGTGCCCTGAGGCAGGCTGATCAGGTCGTCAATTACCCGGCATGCCAGCCTGTGCCGGCCCGAGGGCAGGTCACGGTAAAGGAAGAGCGGGAAGGGCCGCTCGTAGATGTGCGTGGCATCGCTATAGAAATCGGCGGTGGTGGGGCTTCCGCCGTCGATGGTGCAGGCCAGCCGTCCGCCGTCGCGCACTTCTGCCTTGACGAGGCCGACGGTGGTTCCGGTGAACGTATAGGTGAAGCTGTCGCCCCGGTCGCAAGACAGCGCCGCCTCCATGTATCTGAGCGAGAGCGCGCCCGGCCGGCAGCCGGCGGCCGACGAACCCTTCTCCAATCGCGCACTATCGAGCTTGCTCTGGCCGATCAGTCTGGAGCCGGTCGCGCGCGGCTGCCTCGCCAGCGGGATGCTCGGGGCCATGGCATCGCGGATAGCCTCGAAGTAGCGTCGATGGCCCGCGTCATTTGGATGCACCACATCTACGAAAAAGTGCGTCACAGGAGTGCCGCCTTTCACCTTGGCCCAGATGCCGGCGGCCACGTCGATGTATTGCAAGCCTGCGTAGCTGGCCGCCGCGGCCGAGTCTTCCACCCAGCTTGCGCGGCGACCGGCGCGCCGGTCGGCCTCTTCGCGAACGTCCGTCGTCGACAGGTAGACGATTTTCACGCGCGGGTTCGCCTGGCGCAGCTTGTAGACGATTGCATCGATGTGCGCGAACAGGGCAGGGCGCTGGTTGCCGGCATCGTTGACCGCAAACTCGATAAACGCGAGGTCGGGCGCGAAGCCGGCCATGTCGTGGCTGGTGCGATAGGCCCCGAACTCCGATCCCGTGCCACCCAGCCCCGTGTTGCGTGCCTCGACGGTCTTGTAGTGGGTCCGCAACCAGCTCGTTAGCAGCCCGGCGTAGCTTTCTGCCGGTACGCTGGAAAAGGCGCCCTCCGTGATCGAGCCGCCGATGAAGGCGACCTTGAGTGAGTCGCTGTGGGGCGTGGGCGACAAAGCCGGCGTCGCCGTCGCTGAAGACAGGGTCGCTCGCGCATCGGTGGCTGCCGGGCTTTGCGATCCCGCGAGCACGAGGCAGGCGCTTGCTGCCAGTGCGCGGATATTCATGTCGGTCCCTGCATCGATCCAAGGTGTGGGGCCTCGCACAAACTCCCGCAAGGGCGTTTTGCTCTCTCGGCTGTCCGAGTCCCTTGAAGCTGCAAACCGGTCGCAACCATGCACTTGCTTTCGCTGGCACAGGAGACTACATAGCGCACATCCCGACATTGGTGATGCAAGATCGGGCTGGCGCCGCAAGGGGCTGGCGCGAAACTGCCTTGCCTGATGCCTGGGTCTGAAGTCCGGGCAGAATGCCTGACGAACTGGAGTTGTCTTTTGGTCGATATCGCGCGGATCACGGAGGTTGTTGAGCCTGAGGTGCAAGCCCTGGGTTTCGATCTCGTGCGCGTGCGCATCTTCGGCAAGAGCGAAGTGGGCGACGACGAGATCGCGCTGCAGATCATGGCCGAGAACCCGGCGACCGGTCAGCTGGTGCTCGACGACTGCGCCACCCTGTCGCGCCGCATCTCCGACAAGTTCGACGCATTGGAAGAAGCCGGCGAAACCCTGATCGAGGAGGCCTATCGCCTCGAGGTCAGCTCACCCGGCATCGACCGTCCGCTCACCCGTCCCAAGGACTGGGCGACCTGGACCGGGCACGAGGCCAAGGTGAACCTGATCGAATCCGTCGCCGAGAACCGCAAGGCGCTGCATGGCGATCTGGCGGGGATCGAGGGTGACTTGGTGCAGTTCGATGATCGCAAGTCTGGCCGGGTCACGTTCCCGCTCTCCAATGTGCAATCTGCTCGGCTGATCCTGACGGACAAGCTGATCGCCGCTACCCGCCCTCTCGCAGTCGAGGGCGCCGACGAAATTCTTGAGGAACAGGAAGACTAATCCCATGGCCAGTGCGATTTCCGCCAACCGCGCCGAGCTGATCGCGATCGCCAATTCGGTCGCGTCGGAAAAGATGATCGACAAGTCCATCGTCATCGAGGCGATGGAAGAGGCGATTCAGAAGTCGGCGCGCAACCGCTATGGTGCCGAGAACGACATCCGTGCCAAGCTCGATCCGCGCACCGGCGACCTGCGCCTGTGGCGCGTCGTCGAGGTGGTCGAGGAGGTTGAGGATTACTTCAAGCAGGTCGACCTTGCCCAGGCCCAGAAGCTGCAGAAGGACGCCAAGGTCGGTGACTTCATCGTCGATCCGCTGCCTCCGGTAGACCTGGGTCGCATCGATGCGCAGTCGGCCAAGCAGGTGATCTTCCAGAAGGTCCGCGACGCCGAGCGTGAGCGCCAGTACGAAGAGTTCAAGGACCGTGCGGGTGAGATCATCACCGGCGTGATCAAGTCGGTCGAGTTCGGCCACGTGATCGTCAATCTCGGACGCGCCGAAGGCGTGATCCGCCGTGACCAGCAAATCCCGCGCGAGGCCGCCCGCGTCGGCGAGCGTGTCCGCGCGATCGTGTTGAAGGTCGAGCGTCAGAACCGCGGGCCCCAGATCTTCCTCAGCCGCGCGCACCCCGAATTCATGAAGAAGCTGTTCGCGCAGGAAGTGCCCGAGATCTACGACGGCATCATCGAGATCAAGGCCGCCGCTCGCGACCCGGGTTCGCGCGCCAAGATCGGCGTGATCAGCCACGATCACTCGATCGACCCGGTCGGCGCCTGCGTCGGCATGAAGGGCAGCCGCGTCCAGGCCGTCGTGCAGGAACTGCAGGGCGAGAAGATCGACATCATCCCCTGGAGCGAGGACACCGCGACCTTCGTCGTCAACGGCCTTCAGCCCGCGACCGTCAGCCGCGTCGTCATCGACGAGGAAGAGAATCGCATCGAGGTGGTGGTGCCCGACGATCAGCTGTCGCTGGCGATCGGCCGGCGCGGCCAGAACGTGCGTCTCGCCAGCCAGCTGACCGGCTCGCAGATCGACATCATGACCGAGCAGGAAAGCTCGGAAAAGCGCCAGAAGGAATTCGTCGAGCGCTCCAAGATGTTCGAAGAAGAGCTCGACGTCGACGAGACGCTGTCTCAGCTGCTGGTCGCCGAAGGCTTCAGCGAGATGGAGGAAGTGGCCTACATCGATGTCGCCGAGCTCGCCAACATCGAAGGCTTCGACGAGGAACTGGCCGAAGAGCTGCAGAGCCGCGCCCAGGAAGCGCTGGAGCGTCGCGAGGAGGCCTATCGCGAACAGCGCCGTGCGCTGGGTGTCGAGGATGCTCTTGCCGAGCTGCCGCACCTGACCGAAGCGATGCTGGTCACGCTCGGCAAGGCGGGTCTGAAGACGCTCGACGACGTGGCCGACCTCGCCACCGACGAGCTGATCGCCAAGAAGCGCCAGGAGCAGAAGCGCCGCGACGGCACCGTCAATCGCCGCGCCCGCGACGAAGACAAGGGTGGCGTACTCGGCGAGTACGGCCTGAACGAAGAACAGGGCAACGAGATCATCATGGCCGCGCGCGCGCACTGGTTCGACGACGAGCCGGCTGCTGAACCGGCCCAAGCTGAGGAGGCCGCCGATGCGGAGTCCTCGCAATGATCGCCTAGGTTCCGACAACTCGGCTAATGGCCCGGAGAGGACGTGCATCCTCTCCGGCGAAGCGGCCCCGCGCGATGCGCTGATCCGGCTGGCGGTGTCCCCGCCCGGACCGGATGGTGCTTGCGTGGTGCTGCCGGATGTCCACGCGCGTGCCCCCGGGCGCGGCGCGTGGATCGGCGTGTCGCGGCAAGACCTTGAAAAAGCGCAGGCGAAGGGCAAACTAAAGGGCGCGCTGCTGCGAGCCTTTGGCAAGTCTCTCGACGGCACACCGCTCACCATCCCCGATGATCTGGCCGAGCGGATCGATACCGCCCTGGTGCGTGCCTTCACCGATCGGCTCGGCCTTGAGACCAAGTCGGGCCGGTTGCTGGTAGGATCCGACCGGATTGCCGAGAATGCGCGTAACGGCAAGGTGCGCTGGCTGGCCCATGCGGCCGATGCGGCGGAAGACGGCTCGCGCAAGCTGGACCAGGCCTGGCGCGTGGGCAGCGACGCGGAAGGAAGTGGCCTCAGAGGTACGGTGTTGCCACTGGACCGGGCGGCTCTGTCTGTGGCATTGGGCCGCGACAACGTCGTTCACCTGGCGCTGGCAGACGGCAAGGCGGCCGAGAGAGTCGCGGCGCCGCTGCAGCGCCTGCTGCATTTCCGAGGGCAGGCCGCGCAATCGGCCGAGACTGAGAATGATGGAGGCCAAGGGTCGGCGCAAGCCGAAACCGTGGTCGCAACGACGAATTGATTCGAAGGGCGAATAGAGACTTATGAGCGAGACCGACAACAAGCCGACCCTTGGCCGCAAGCCGCTTGGCATCAAGCGGTCGGTCGAGGCCGGCGAGGTCAAGCAGACCTTCAGCCACGGCCGGACCAACAAGGTCGTGGTCGAGGTAAAGCGCCGCAAGGTGCTGGGCCGCCCCGGCGAAACCGTCGAGACCAAGCCCGAGCCGGTCGTTGCCGCGCCCGAGCCGGCGCCCGCCGCTCCGCCGCCGCCGGCTCCGCCGGTCGCGCGCCGTCCCGCGCCTGCCGGTGAGACGCCGCAGGAGCGAGTGGCGCGCCTTCAGCGCGAGGCTGAGGAAGATCGCCTGCGCGTTGCGGAGGAAAGCCGCCGTCGCGAAGCCGAAGAGCGCGCCCGTGCTCTGGAGGAAGAGAGGCGCCGCGCCGAAGAGAACCGTCGTGCCGAGGCAGAGGCCGCCGCTGCGCCGGCACCTGCTCCTGCAGCACCCGAGCCGGTGGCCCAAGCCCCAGTCGAGGTCGAGGCAACTGCCCCCGTCGCAGCCTCGAGCGAGGCGCCGACCGCTGCTGCGCCGACTGCGCCCGAGCCGACCGCATCGGAACCGACGGCGCTTGCTTCGCAGCCCGCCGAGCCGGTTCAGCCGGAAGTCGTTCCCGCTCCGCGCCGGTTCACGCCGGTGCAGCGCCCCGAAGTGCGCCGCCCGGAACCGGCCGCAGCCGCGGCCAGCAGCGGAACCACCGCGGCTGGCACGTCCTCTGCGGCGGCCAAGCGGCCCGATGCCAAGAAGGGTCCGGGCACTCCACCGCCGGCGCCCGCACGTCCCGGCGATCGCAACAAGAACGCAGGTGGCGCCGATCGTCGCCAGTCCGGCAAGCTGACCGTCACCCGTGCGCTCAACGAGGACGAGGGCGCTCGCGCCCGGTCGCTCGCGGCGCTCAAGCGTGCCCGTGAGAAGGAGCGTCGCGCTCACTTCGGCGGACAGTCGCAGCAGCGTGAGAAGCAGGTCCGCGATGTCGTCGTGCCAGAAGCCATCACCGTTCAGGAACTGGCGAACCGCATGGCCGAGAAGGGTGCTGACCTCGTCAAGTCGCTCTTCAAGATGGGCATGATGGTCACCGTCAATCAGACGATCGACCAGGATACGGCCGAGCTGCTGGTGACCGAATTCGGCCACAACATCCAGCGCGTGTCGGAAAGCGACATCGACATCGACACCACCGAGGACGTGGATGCCGAGGAATCGCTGGTCACTCGCCCGCCGGTCGTCACCATCATGGGCCACGTCGACCACGGCAAGACGAGCTTGCTCGACGCGCTGCGCGGCACCGATGTGGTTCGCGGCGAAGCGGGCGGCATCACCCAGCACATGGGTGCATACCAGATCAAGACCAAGGGCGGCGATCTCGTCACCTTCCTCGACACCCCGGGCCACGCCGCCTTCACGCAGATGCGCATGCGCGGCGCCAACGTCACCGACATCGTGGTGCTGGTGGTTGCGGCCGACGACGGCATCATGCCGCAGACGGTGGAGGCGATCCGTCACACCAGGGCCGCCGGCGTGCCGATGATCGTGGCGATCAACAAGATCGACAAGCCCGAGGCCAATGCCCAGCGCGTCCGCGAGCGTCTGCTCGAGCACGAAGTGGTGGTCGAGGAGATGTCGGGCGACGTGCAGGACGTGGAAGTCTCCGCCAAGACCGGCGCGGGCCTCGACGAACTGGTCGAGAAGATCCTGCTCCAGGCGGAACTGCTCGAACTGCGCGCCAACCCGACCCGCGATGCCGAAGCCACCGTGATCGAGGCCAAGCTCGACAAGGGCAAGGGCCCACTGGCGACCGTACTGGTGAAGCGCGGCACGCTGAAGGTCGGCGACATCTTCGTCGTCGGCAGCGAAAGCGGCCGCGTGCGTGCCATGCTCGACGACAAGGGCCGCCAGGTGAAGGAAGCGCCGCCGGCGCTGCCGGTCGAGGTGCTGGGTCTGGGCGGCGTGCCGATGGCCGGGGACCTGCTGAGCGTGGTCGAGAGCGAACAGCGTGCCCGCGAAGTCTCTTCCTATCGCCAGGAGCAGGCGACCGCCAAGCGGACCGCGACCGCGCCCGCCAGCCTCGACACGATGTTCTCGGCACTCGCTGACAAGAAGAACGTCATCGAGTACCCGGTGGTCATCAAGGCCGACGTCCAAGGCTCGGTCGAGGCGATCAATCAGGCGCTGCACGCCTTGTCGAACGACGAGATCAAGGTGCGCGTGCTCAGCTCCGGCGTGGGTGCGATCACCGAGAGTGACGTGACCCTGGCGGCTGCCAGCGGCGCGCCGATCGTCGGCTTCAACGTCCGCCCGAACGCCAAGGCGCGCGAGCAGGTTGAGAAGACCAAGACGCCGATGATGTACTACGACATCATCTATGAGCTGACCGCCGAAGTCGCCAAGCAGATGGCCGGCATCTGGGGCCCGGAGCGTATCGAAACGGTCGTCGGCCGCGCCGAGGTCAAGCAGGTGTTCCCTGCCGGCAAGCGCGACAAGGCCGCCGGTCTGCTGGTGCAGGAAGGTTTCATCCGCAAGGGCATCCACGCCCGTCTCACCCGCAACGACGTCATTGTCTCGGCCACGCTCATCCAGTCCCTGCGTCGTTTCAAGGACGACGTGGACGAAGTGCGCGCGGGCATGGAGTGCGGCGTGGTCCTGGCCGACACCAACGACATTCGCGCTGGCGACCAGCTCGAAGTGTTCGAGGTCAGCCATCGCGATCGCACGGTCGGCTAATCGGCAGGGGGGCAGTCAAGCATGAGCTGCGGCTGCCCCACTCCGATCCTACGCAGCTTCGACGAGGCGCGGAGCAAGGCGTTCTATTGCGACTTCCTGGGCTTCACGCTTACTTTCGAGCATCGCTTCGAGGCCGATCTACCGCTGTATATGGGTGTGGAGCTGGGTTCGTGTCGTCTGCACTTGTCCGAGCATTACGGCGACGCCACCCCCGGCTCCGCGGTTCGCATCCCGGTAATGGACGTGGTCGGCTATGCCCGCGGCCTGCGGGCGAAAAACTTTGGGTGCGCTCGGCCAGGTCGGCCCAAGCAAGCACCTTGGGGCTCGCTTGAATTCACCGTCACCGACCCGGCGGGCAATCGCCTCACCTTCTATTCCGAAGCACCGCCACCATGACCCGCTACGTCGCCCTGTTCGGCAGTATTAACGTGGGCGGCAATCGGCTCAAGATGGCCGACTTGCGCTATGCCTTCGAGCGCGAGGAGTTCGAGGACGTGGAGACGGTCGTTGCCAGCGGCAACGTCCTGTTCTCGTTCGACGACCGACCCACCGATGGGCTGGAGGATCTGTTCGCCCACATGATGCGCGATCGTTTCGACATGAAGAGCTTCGTCGCCGTCCGCACGGCCGTTGAGATACGCGCTGCGATCGAGGACAATCCGTTCCGCATCGATGGTGCCGAGAACCTGGTCCACACGCACTTCCTGGCGCATCAGCCGAGCCAGGCGCAGTTCGATACGCTGCTGCGCGATCATGCGGGGCGTGGGCCCGAGCGGCTGGCGCTGGGCGATCGTGCGCTGTTCATCGATTTCGAGGACGGCGCAGGCAATACAAAGCTGAGCGGGCCGTTTCTGGCCAAGCGCCTGGGCTGCGACGGCACCGCGCGCAACATGCGCTCGTTGCAGCGCATCCTCGACAAGATGGCCTGAGCGCGCGCTCTGCAGGGTAGGTCCGTTGCGTCCAGCGCCGGGGCAGGGCGATGGAAGAGCGTTCCGGACGGCGGCGAAAAGCCGGCTCGCTCTGGGCTTTGAAGCCCCGCAACGGCACCGGTCAGGATCGCAGAAGGCAAAGGGACACCGTGCCTCCACCGATCCCGACAGGACGGTATCTCAGTTGGACGTGCGCGGCGATGATCGGCCGATCCCGCTGCATACGATTGCGACCGGAAGCGCTTCGTTTGTCGCGCGCGAATGGCGCTGCATGGCGTTCTCCTTGGCTTGGAATTTCGCTGGAATAACGCGCTGCGTCCAGCGGGGACCGCGTAATGAATTGTTGCAAAATGTCGCGGCTGCGCCACATGCAAGGACATCATGGCACGCCAGCAATCCACGCCCGAGCAGCACTCCGTTCGCCTCCTCAAGGTAGGCGAGCGCGTGCGGCACGTGCTGTCAGAGATCCTCACCCGGCAGCAGGTGCACGACAGCACCTTGAGCGCACATTCGGTCAGCGTCACCGAAGTGCGGATGTCGCCGGATCTGCGGTTGGCGACGGCTTACGTGAAGCCGTTGCTGGGTGAGGACGAGGAATCGGTGCTCACCGCGCTGCGCCAGAACACGGCGTACTTCCAGAAGGAAGTGGCGCGTCACCTTGGCCTCAAGTCCGCGGCCAAGCTCCGCTTCCGCATCGACGACACCTTCGAGGAGGCCGATCGGATCGAGCGCCTCTTGTCCGATCCGCGCGTCCGGCGCGATCTGGGCGATGTGGCTGACTGATTGCGCGGGAGGCCTGGCCTTCCTAGCTTGCCACCCATGCAGCAGACCCTTCTCCAAGCCGCGGCACTGATCGTGCCGCTGATCGTCGCGATCGTGTTCCACGAGGTCGCGCATGGCTGGGTCGCATGGATGCTTGGCGATCCGACCGCGCACGAGCGGCGGCGGCTGAGCCTTAACCCACTTCGGCACGTCGATCCCATAGGCACGATCGTGGTGCCCGGCATGCTCGCACTGGCGAGCCTGCCGACGTTTGGCTGGGCGAAGCCCGTGCCGGTGGACCATCGTCGCTTGCGCAACCCGCGCTTCGGGATGATGGCGGTCGCGGCCGCAGGCCCGCTGACCAACCTCGTCCTGGCGGCTTTGGGGGCAGTGACGCTCGGGCTGCTGGTCCGCTCGCAGGCACAGGGCGGGATGGCCCAGTTCGTCGTGCTCAGCCTGACATCGTTCGTGTTCATCAACGTATCGTTGGCGCTGTTCAACCTGCTGCCGATCCCCCCGTTCGACGGCTCGCACATCCTCGAGGGCCTGCTGCCGCGCCGGGCCGCGCGGGCATACGAGAAGCTGCGGCCGATCGGCTTTCCGCTGGTCTTCGTGCTGCTCGTGGTGGTGCCTTATTTTTGGCCGAGCGCTGGGCTGATGCGCAATGTCGTGCTGCCGCCGGTGCTATGGATGCTCGATCAATTCGACGCGCTGGTGCGCGCGGTCGCGGGCGCCTGAGCCATGCCCTCGGGCTGGATCATCCTAGACAAGCCGGTGGGCCTCGGCTCGACGCAGGCGGTGGCCGCAGTGAAGCGCAACTTGCGCGAGGCTGGCTTGGGCCAAGGTCGCAAGGGGGGCGTGAAGGTCGGCCACGGCGGCACGCTCGATCCCCTTGCAAGCGGCGTGCTTCCGGTGGCGCTGGGCGAGGCGACCAAGGTGACCGGCCGGATGCTCGATGCCAACAAGGCGTACGAATTCACGATCAGGTTCGGCGAGGAAACGGACACGCTGGACCTGGAAGGGGCGGTGGTCGCCACCAGCGATGGTCGGCCGACCATGGCGGAGATCGAGGCGATCCTGCCGCGCTTCACCGGCCGGATCGCGCAAGTGCCGCCTGCGTACTCGGCACTGAAGATCGATGGCGAGCGGGCCTACGACCTTGCGCGGGCAGGGCAGGCAGTGGAACTGGCGAGTAGGGACGTGACGATCCATTCGCTGACTGTCCTCCCCGGCACGGGGAAGGGGACCACCGAAGGTGGTGGAGGGGACTCTCGCCACAACGACCGCTCACAGGAAACCGCGAGTCCCCTCCACCACGCTTCGCGCGGTCCCCCTCCCCGCATCGGGGAGGACAGCGTGACTCTCCTGGCAAATGTCTCCAAGGGCACCTATATCCGCAGCCTGGCGCGCGACATCGCGCATGCGCTCGGCGCATGTGGCACGGTGACCATGCTCCGCCGCACGAAAGCCGGTCCATTCGACCTCAGTCATGCGATATCGCTGGACAAGTTGAACGAAATCGGCAAGGGCGCGCCACTTGAACAGATACTCTTGCCGCTGGAGGCGGGGCTGGACGACATCCCGGCCATCGACCTCGACCCGGAGCAGGCAAGGGCGGTCCAACAGGGCCGCGTTCTGACCGGACTGCCCCTTGAAGACGGGCTCCACCTGGCGAGACTGCGGATGATCCCGGTCGCCCTGCTGGAACTGACGGGCGGCGACGCCCGCGTCTCCCGGGGCTTCAACCTCTCTGATGTCGCGGAGTAAGACCATGTCGGTAACGGCTGAAAAGAAGCAGGAAATCATCACCGATAACGCCCGCCAGTCGGGCGATACCGGTTCGCCGGAAGTGCAGGTCGCGATCCTCACCGAGCGGATCAACAACCTGACCGGGCACTTCAAGGCCCACCACAAGGACAACCACTCGCGCCGCGGTCTGCTGGCGATGGTCAACAAGCGGCGCTCGCTGCTGGACTATCTCAAGAAGAAGGACGTGGCGCGGTACAACGCGCTGATCCAGAAGCTGGGTCTTCGCAAGTAAGTTTCACGGCGGCTCCGGGAAACCGGGGCCGCTGCTCTATTGGGCTTCCGAGAAGGAGATCGCTGCAAAGCTGCCATCCTCTAGCTCGTCGCCCCGGACTTGATCCGGGGCCCCGCTTCCCTTGCGGCACATCGTGCGGTCGAAAGAACAAGCGGGATCCCGGATCAAGTCCGGGATGACGGTGGTGTTGGAAGATGGCCAGCGCTGGCTTTCAGGAACCCACTACCGGTCCGATCGCAATTCGGCGTGAGGACCAGGAGCCAAGGCTCCACACCGGACCGGGACGGTATCCCCGGCAGGTAACCCCACGAGGCAATCTGGCCCGCGGGTTGAGGATAGTATCTCATGTTCGACGTAAAGACTGTATCCATGGAGTGGGGCGGCAAGACCCTCACGCTGGAAACCGGCCGCATCGCCCGTCAGGCCGACGGCGCCGTGCTGGCCACCCTGGGCGACACCGTGGTGCTCTGCGCCGTGACCGCCGCCAAGTCGGTGAAGGAAGGCCAAGACTTCTTCCCGCTGACCGTTCACTACCAGGAGAAGTTCTCCTCCGCCGGCCGTATCCCGGGCGGCTTCTTCAAGCGCGAGCGCGGTGCGACCGAGAAAGAGACGCTGACCAGCCGTCTCATCGACCGCCCGATCCGCCCGCTGTTCCCTGAAGGTTTCTACAACGAGATCAACGTCATCGCTCAGGTCATGAGCTACGACGGTGAGAACGAGCCCGACATCGTCGCGATGATCGCCGCCTCGGCCGCGCTGACCATCTCGGGCGTGCCGTTCATGGGCCCGATCGCCGCCGCGCGCGTCGGCTTCGTCGACGGCGAATACACGCTGAACCCCAAGCAGGACCAGACTCTGGCCGGCGAAGGCCGCCTCGACCTCGTCGTCGCCGCCACCGGCGATGCCGTGATGATGGTGGAATCGGAAGCCAAGGAGCTGTCCGAGGACGAGATGCTGGGCGCCGTCATGTTCGCGCATGACGAGATCAAGAAGGTCGTCGACCTGATCATCGACCTGGCCGAGCAGGCTGCCAAGGACCCCTGGGATGTCGACCTGTCGGACAACACCGCGGACATCAAGAAGAAGCTCAAGGCCGCCATCGGCAAGGACGTTGCCGCAGCCTACAAGCTGACCGACAAGTCCGCCCGCTCGAACGCGCTGAACGAAGCGCGTGCCAAGGCGAAGAAGGCGTTCGCGGACGAGACCCCGCAGACCCAGATGGTCGCCAACAAGACTATGAAGAAGGTCGAGGCGGACATCGTTCGCGGCGCCATCCTCAAGGACGGTTCGCGCATCGACGGCCGCAAGCTCGACCAGATCCGTCCGATCGAGGCGATCGTCGGCTTCCTGCCGCGCACCCACGGTTCCTCGCTGTTCACGCGCGGTGAGACGCAGGCGATCTGCACTACCACGCTGGGCACCAAGGACGCCGAGCAGATGATCGATGGCCTGGACGGCCTGTCCTACTCCAACTTTATGCTGCACTATAACTTCCCGCCCTACTCCGTTGGTGAAGTTGGACGCTTCGGCGCTCCGGGCCGCCGAGAAGTGGGCCACGGCAAGCTGGCATGGCGTGCGCTGCACCCCGTGCTGCCGACCAAGGCGGACTTCCCGTACACCATCCGCGTCCTGTCCGACATCACCGAGTCCAATGGCTCGTCCTCGATGGCGACCGTTTGCGGTGGCTGCTTGTCGATGATGGACGCGGGCGTTCCGATCGAGCGTCCGGTGGCCGGTATCGCCATGGGCCTGATCCTGGAAGGCAAGGACTTTGCGGTCCTGTCCGACATCCTGGGCGACGAGGATCATCTCGGCGACATGGACTTCAAGGTCGCGGGCACCGAGGCGGGCATCACCACGATGCAGATGGACATCAAGATCGCCGGCATCACCAAGGAGATCATGGGTCAGGCGCTCGAGCAGGCGAAGGCCGGTCGCACGCACATCCTGGGTGAGATGCAGAAGGCGCTGGGTTCGGCTCGCACCGAGCTGTCGGCCCACGCTCCGCGCATCGAGACGATCAAGATCGACAAGTCGAAGATCCGCGACATCATCGGCACCGGTGGCAAGGTGATCCGCGAGATCGTCGCCGAAACCGGCGCCAAGGTCGATATCGACGACGAGGGCACGATCAAGATCTCGTCCTCCGACGTGAGCCAGATCGAAGCCGCCAAGGCCTGGATCCTGGGCATCGTCGAGGAAGCGGAAGTCGGCAAGATCTACGACGGCAAGGTCGTCAACATCGTCGATTTCGGCGCCTTCGTGAACTTCATGGGTGGCAAGGACGGCCTCGTCCACGTCTCCGAGATGAAGAACGAGCGTGTCGAAAAGCCGACCGACGTCGTCAAGGAAGGCCAGGCCGTGAAGGTCAAGGTCCTCGAGATCGACAACCGCGGCAAGGTCCGCCTGTCGATGCGCGTCGTCGATCAGGAAACCGGTGAGCCGCTGGAGGACACCCGTCCCGCTCGCGAACCGCGCGAACCGCGTGGCGATCGTCCGAGTGGCGGCGACCGCGGTGGCGATCGCGGTGGTGACCGTCGTCGTCCCCGTGGCGACCGCGATGGCGGCGGCCGCGGCGGCGATCGTGGCCCGCGCGGCGGCGGTGACCGTGGTCCGCGCCGTGATGGTGGCGACAACGGTGGCGGCAATCCCGACCACATGCCGGCCTTCCTCAAGGAAGACTAATCCTTGAAGGCTTGAGTTGAAGAGGCCGCACCGGGCAACCGGCGCGGCCTTTTTGATTTACGCTTGAGCGATGTGTCCGGATACTCTCCTGCAAGGCGCCGCCGCCGCAGGCGGTGGTGGAGGGATGTAGCGCTTTCGGTTGCTTGCTCCGACGACGGTGACACGCCTCCGTCAATCGCTACGCGTCTAACATCCCCCTATAGGGGAGAATGCGAGCGCATCTTGTCCTCCCCGGGACGGGGAGGGGGACCGCTCGCGTAGCGAGGGGTGGTGGGGATTCGCGTCCTTACCCGAGCTTGCCGGCGAGCTCCGGAGATGGCGAGACTCCCCTCCACCACGCTTCGCGCGGTCCCCCTCCCCGTACCGGGGAGGACAGGCGTCCCTGCAAGGGTGAGGTGGCGCGCCCGAAGTGCCTGACAGCGTGTCGCCGTTGGCTTAATACGCGAACCGGGAAAGGCAGATCCTCAGCTACGCCCGGCTGGCGTGCCATTTATCGTGCCAAGGCATCGCCCGGCGAACCTCAGCGCGAAGCGTCTCAGCCCGTGACGGCCAGCCTGGGCGCACCCTTGTCGTCCCGCCCGGCGCGCTTGTCGGCGCAGACGACGCAGTTCTTGCCCGCTTGCTTGGCGGAATAGAGCGCAGCGTCGGCCATGGGCACGACGTCGGCGGCGTTGGTCGAGGTCTGCGGCACGCTGCCGATGCCGAACGAGGCGCTGATCGAGACGCCGTGTGCGTCCGACAATCCCTCGATCCGCAGGCGCAGCATCTCGGCCTTGATCGCGGCATCGTCGATCCCGCAGTTGGGCAGGATCACGATCAGCTCCTCGCCGCCGTAGCGAGCGACGACATCGGACGGGCGCAGGGCGGTGACGAGTTGCGCGGCAACGTCGCGCAGCACCGCGTCACCCTTTGCATGGCCGTGCTCGTCGTTGAGGCGCTTGAAGTTGTCGAGATCGATCATCATCACCGACGTGGCGCTTCCCGTGCGCTCAGCCAAGCTGATGTAACGCTCCAGCGCGTCTTCCATGTAGCGGCGGTTGTACAAGCCCGTCAGCGGATCGCGCAATGACTGGGTGCGCAGCTTCTCGCGCAGGGCGATGTTGGAGAGCGCGAGCGACATCGAATCGGCCAGCGCGCGCGCCACCCGACCCACTTGTTCCAGGCGTTCGAAGGCATCCTCACCGTCGATCGAGAGCACCAGCAGGCCGTGCACCTGCCCGCGCGCCATCATCGGCACTTCGATGTGGGGCGTCGTGCCGATGGTGTGCATGCAGCACAGTGTCTCACGCGAAATGTCGTTGATGTGCGGCTTGCCACGCTTGAGCGCCCAGCAATTGCTTGGCAGCAGCGTGCTGCCGGGATGGAAGCTCTCGCTGACGTTCCATGACTTGGCGAGGTCCAGCCGATCGCGCGAGTTGTTGAAGACGTAGAGCGCGCCGCCGAACTCCGGCAGGAGGCGACGCGCGGTCGCCAGCAGGATCGATCCAGCGTCCTCATGATCCTCCGCCGCCTGGAGCATGTCGGTCATCGCGAAGAGTTCTTCGACCTGCTGCTTGGTCTCTTCCGCCTCGCGAAACAACAGGCCCTGCCGAAGCGCCTGCTCGACCGCGCCACGCGCAAAGAACAATCCGATGCAGAAGACCACGAGCACGATCGCGAGAGCCAGGGCGGCGGCGGGGCGAGTATATTCCGCCGGCCCGAATGCGGCGATTGCGATGAACACGCAACTCGGAACCTGGATACCCAGGATGGCGATGCGGCGTGTCGATGTGACCCGCAGATCGTTGGCGAATGAATTCTGTGCCGGCACCGCGGTTCATCCCGTGTTTTTATCACCATGGATGATAAGCAAAATTCCCTAACGAGTTCTAAGCGTCGCGCCCCGGCCGAAGATCGACTCGTCGGCCGTCAAGTAACGGTTCGAAGAAAACAGTGCTGTTGATGAGTGCTTGAAGATCGACCTCACGTTCTATCCGCGATCGGATATTATCGATCCGCAGGCTCAGGCGATCGATTCGCTTCGTGCGTTTGTCTCGTCGATCGAGAGTGGGGCGGTCTTCAGCCTTGCGGCGGGGGCGCGCAGACGATGCGATTACGACCCTGGCTCTTGGCGCTGTAGAGTGCACGGTCGGCGCAGCGCAGCGCCTCACGCGCGTCCTCGTATGCGCATACGTCGGCGATCCCGGCGGAGAACGTGATCTGCCCGAATGGCGTGTCGGTCGATCGGTTGATTAGTCGCCGCCCGGCCATGGCGGTGCGAACTTCGTCGAGCTTGGCGACGGCCTCATCCATGCTCAGCGCGCGCATGACGACCACGAACTCCTCGCCGCCGTGGCGCGCGACGTGGCAGGCATCGGGAAGCAGCTTCGACAACGTCTGTGCGACGGCGCGCAGGATGCGATCTCCGGCCTCGTGGCCGTGAGCGTCGTTGATGCGCTTGAAGTGATCGATGTCGCAGAAGGCCACGCAGAGCGGGTGGCCGGCCTGCTGGGCTTCGGCCACCTCGCGGGCGAACACGGCTTCGAAGGCGCGGCGGTTGGGCAGGCCAGTAAGGTAGTCGACCTCCGCCTCGCGCCGGGCTGCGGCGAGGTTCTTTTCCAGCTGGCGCGTCTCGCGCTCGGAGCGGTCGAGCTCCTTTTCCAGCAGCCGCGTGCGGGAGAGCATGTCGTGCACCATGGCGGCGATCTGGGCGGCGATGGTGTCATCGCCTTGCCCACTCTCGGGAGAGCTCAGGCCTTCGGCGTGCTGCTCGAGCGCGGTGCTGTAGCGACTGGTGGCGCTGCGAGCCTCGCTGGCGGTCTGCGCGAACTGGGCGATGGTGCTTTCCAGCCGTTCGATGAGGTCCTGCAGCGCCTGCATGCCCTCCGCGTTGCCGCGCTTGCCAACCGTCGCTTCGAGCCAATCGACCGTGATCGGCTCGCCGGCGCGTACACGGTCTTCGACCGCACCCATCAGCCGGGTGTCGGTTTCGGCCATGACCTTGTGCGCGATGTCGAGCGTGAAGCTGTTCACCGGCAGCCCGTGCGCGATGACGAAGCTGGAGACGTCGGCCAGCAGCTCGCGCCGGCGCTGCATGGCGTGTTCGGTGTGCGGGTCGAGGCTGGCGATGGCTCGGACCGGCTGCGGATCGCGCGCGCGCCGGCGCTGGGCCAGGCCCAGCCGCTGCAGCCAGCCGGCGCGCAAGGTATGCGTCTCGTCTTCGCTCATGGCTCGGTCAAGCACACGCACCCGAGGCGCAAGTCAAGATGGCTTCATTGTAGGACCGCAGCCATTCCCCCGAATGTTCGTTTGTAGGACAGGTCGCCGGAAGACGGACGATGACCCTTCCTGAGGAGGAAACAGCGTGCTTGCTACTGCACCCGTATTGCCGAGCACGTCGCCTGTATTGGAAGGTGGCCGATGCGACCGTGGGCGCGGGGCTCACGGCGGCGCCGCCGTGTTCGCGGCATGACGTTCCAAGTTGGATGGCCGGGGCTGAGCCGCGCCATCGCTCTCAGCGTGGTGTTGACTTCGGCATTCTGGGTGGCGCTGGGCGCCTGGCTGTTCCACGGCCACATCGCCGCAGATCGACATGGAGATCCAGCCGCGACGAAGCCGTCGACGCAAGGTCCGGCCGGACGCCTGGGCTTGCTGGATGGGCTGACCGGTGGTGCCCCGGCCAGCGCACCGTCGCAAACTCGCCCTCCGGTGCTGGCTCCCTCTCCGGTCCGGGTCGGCTCCCTGGCCATCCCGGTGGCCGGAGTGCCCGCGACCGGCCTGGTCGACACCTTCTCCCAAGCTCGCGCCGAAGGGGCACGCCGGCATGACGCGATCGACATCATGGCGAGCGAGGGCGCGCCGGTGCTGGCCGCGGCGGGGGGTCGGGTCGAGAAGATGTTCCTCTCCGAAGAGGGCGGTAACACGATCTACGTCCGCTCGCCCGATCGGCGGCTGATCTACTATTACGCACACCTCGCCGGCTACGATCCCGCTCTGCGCGAGGGATCGCGGGTGAACGTCGGGCAGCGGCTCGGAACGGTCGGGCACACCGGCAACGCCGATCCCGCGGCGCCGCACCTGCACTTCGCGGTGTGGAGCGCCGACCCCTCGAAGGGCTGGTCCCAGGACGGCGCGGCGATCAATCCGTACCCGCTGCTGACGGGACGGCCGGCGCGCCAGACACAGGTGCCGGCGGTCCTGCCACGCGCCGGACGCTGACGATCTTCACGACCGGGTCGAGCATCTGTCCCTTCATCACGCCCGCGCCCTTGGTGGCGGAGCGGGGCATGTCCCAGATCCTGTCGACCACCTCCATGCCGCCGACGACCTGGCCGAAGGCGGCGAAGCCCGCCTTGCCGTCGGCATCGGGTGCGTCGGGCCTGGCGTCCAGGCCGGGCTGATCGGAAACCATGATCGAGAAGTCGCCCGTAGCCGTGCCCGGGGCGAAGCGCGCCATCGAGATCGTGCCGCGCTTGTGCAGCAGACCGGTCTGGCTGGTCGGCTCGTGCGCCACCGGCTTGAAGGTGCGCGTGGGTTCGTTCTGGGTGCCGCCCTGGATTAGGCCGTTGGGCGGTGTACCCCAGTCGAGGTGCATCGAGCGATAGAAGGCGGTGCCATCGAACCTGCGGCCGTCCACGTACTTGAGGAAGTTCGCCGTGGTCAGCGGCGCGTGCTCGGCGTCGAGATCGACGGTGATCGTCCCGGCGCTGGTGGTGATCGCAACGTAGACGTCCTTGGCAGGCGTTTGCGCAGGGCCCGCGCCCGTAAGGGCGAGCAGGGCAGGGGCGAGCAGGGGCGCGAATCGCTTTAGCATGGGCGCGATCTTGCGCTTGCCTGCCTGCGCGGGGCAACCCGCTGCACCAAAGCGCTTGGCTGCTGAACACAAGATCAATAGTCTCGGGCGACAACGATGCCGGCAGCCAGCCGGCGCATGGAAGAGGAACCCCGATGCGATCCGCACCGGCACTGATCATCGCGGCCCTGTTCATCGCGGAGATGACCGTCACCTTCGAAGCCTCGATGGTCTACGCCGCTCTGCCCACCTTGACGCGTCAGTTCGGGGATCCGCTGAAGGTGGGCTGGCTGATCACCATCCACATGCTCATCGCCGCCGCGACCGCGCCCGTGGTCGGCCGCCTGGGAGACATCCGCGGGCGCAAGCGGCTGGTGCTGATCCTGCTGGCGCTCGCCTTCGTCGGCTCGGTGATCAGCGCCGTCAGCACCAACTTCGGCGTGGTTCTGGTCGGCCGCGCGCTGCAGGGCCTCTCGGCGGTCGTGCTGCCGCTGTCCATCGGCATCGTGCGCGAGAGCCTGCCGGAGGACAAGGTGCCGATGGGCATCGGCGTCCTGACGACGGCGCTGGGTGCCGGAGCCGCCATGGGCCTGGTCGCCGGTGGCGTGATCGTCGACAACCTCGATTGGCACGCTCTGTTCTGGGCGAGCGCGGCGCTGCTCGCGCTGTCGGTCGCGGCAATCGCCGCCTTCGTGCCCGATCGGCCGGGCACGCCGACCCGCCGCCCGATCGACTGGGTGGAGGGCCTGCTGCCGGTGCCGGCGATCGGCCTGCTGCTCTATGCCCTGGGTGCCACGAAGCAGGCTGGCTGGTTCGCGCCGCAAGTGCTGGCGATGCTGGCGGTATCGGTGGCGCTCTTCGCCTTGTGGGGGCAGCGCAGCTTGCGGGCGGAGGAGCCGTTCGTCGACTTGCGCCTGTTCCGCGATCGCGACTTCGCCGTCGCCAATCTGATCACCGTGTTGCTGGGCATGGGGACGATGCAGATCGTCTACGTCTTCTCATCCTACATGCAGTCGCCCGGCTGGACGGCCGTGGGTCTTGGCCTCAGCGCGACCGTTGCCGGCCTTGCCAAGCTGCCTTCGAACTTACTCTCGTTCTTCGCCGGGCCGTTCGCCGGCTGGCTCATCCGCCGCTTCGGCAATCGCCTGACGGTGACGGCAGGCGCTCTGCTTGCGGCGGCGGGCTGGTGCGCGGCCATGCTGCTTCCGGGTGAGTTGAAGCTGGTCATCGCGCTGCTGTGCGTGATCTCGTTCGGGACCACGATCCTGCAGGCGGCGATCCCCAACATCGTCGTCGCCTCGGTGCCGCAGGAGCGCACCAGCGAGGCGATCGGATCGATGCAGGTCGTGCGCGGCATCGCGGCGGCAGTGGGCGCTCAGGTAATCGCGATGCTGCTGGCGAGCCGCACCGTCGCGGCGCCCGAAGGCGGAGCCAATTTCCCCGCGCCTTCGTCCTACCTGCTGACGATGGCAGTCATGGCCGGACTGACGCTGGCAGGTGCGGCCTGCGCGGCGCTGTTGAGAGGGAGCAAGTCGCCGCAAGTCGCGCGGGCTTGAGGCAGGCGAGCTACGCCTGCTTCAACGATCACGAGCACGAACGGGCTGTGGTCGGCAGAGTTGAGGCCAGAAACGCAAAACCCGCGCACTGCCGGAACCGGTCCCGGGTCGAGCCCGGGACGACGGCGACCCAATGGGGCTTACCGCACTCGAGGCCCACCGAAGGGGAGGGGTGGGGGAGGACGGCGCGCACCGCGGGGTAGCTGCGCCTGGTAGGCCCGGCCGCAGTGGTCGACGCAGTACGGGAAGCCAGGGTTCACCTTGTCACCGCAGAAGTGGAAGTCCGGCTCGCCCGGGTGACCCATCGGCCAGCGGCAGATGCGATCGTTGAGGTCGAGCAGACTGGTCTTGTCGGCGATCTCGGCGCTGGGCTTGGCCGGCACGAGGCGACGCGGCGGCGCGGGTGGGATCGGCTGCTGCTGATCGCCCGGACCCTGACGCAGGAAGCCGCCAGGCCCGACCGAGACGATGCGCGGCTGCGGCGCGCGAACCGGCTCGTCGGCAGCTGGCTCTGCGGGCGCGGCGCTCACAGGTGCCGGCGTCGGCGTGGGAGCAGGGCGCTCCACGGCAGGAGCGGCAGCGACCGGCTCGGGACGCGCCGCCGGTGCTTCCTGCTCATCGTCGCGCGATTCTGCCGCAGGGCGCTTGGCCACCGGCGCAGGACGGGCGGGCTTTTCGTTCGGCTTCACCGGAGAAGGTCGCGCCTTGAGGCCGAGGCGGTGGGCCTTGCCGATCACGGCGTTGCGGCTGACGCCACCCAGGTCGTCGGCGATCTGGCTGGCGGTGGCACCGCCCTCCCACATCTTCCGCAGCTTCTCGATCCGCTCGTCCGTCCAGCTCATCTGCAATCCGTTCGTTCCGCCTCGCACCGAGGCCTTGCATCATCATCGGCACCGACAGGTGCCACAATCTTGTCGCTGCGACTGCAGCTATTCGGGCCAGCTTCCGGCCGCAGGACTTGCCTGCGGAGCGGCCAGCCGATAGTCGCGGCACCATGGCCGATCAACCCTCTTCGGCGGAACTCATTTCGCCCGCCCAGATCCCGCAACCTCGCAGCTTTCCGGCGATGGGAGAGCCTGTGATCCACCAGGTGAACTGGATCGGGCTCAAGACCCTGTATATGAAGGAGGTGCGCCGTTTCTTCAAGGTCCAGACCCAGACCATCTGGGCGCCCGCGATCACGACGCTGCTGTTCCTGGTGATCTTCTCCGTTGCGCTGGGCCGCGGCGGCAAGGAAGTTCTCGGCGTCAACTTCGCGACCTTCGTGGCGCCGGGCCTGATCGTCATGGGCATGATGCAGAACGCCTTTGCCAACGCGAGCTTCTCCTTTCTCTCGGGAAAGATCCAGGGCACGATCATCGACTTCCTCATGCCGCCGCTCACCGAGGGCGAGCTGATGCTGGCGATGACCTCTGCGGCCGTGACGCGCGCGATCCTGGTCGGCCTGGCGCTGACCGGTGCGATGCTGCTGTGGCCCGACGTGCACCTTCGCCCGGCGCATCCCTGGGCGATCGTGTGGTTCGGGCTGATGGGATCGTTCTTCCTGGCGCTGCTCGGCTTCCTGTCCTCGATCTGGGCGGAGAAGTTCGACCACAACGCCGCCATCACAAATTTCGTGATCGCGCCGCTCTCCCTCCTGTCGGGCACGTTCTACGTGATCGACAACCTGGCGCCTGCATTCCAGACGATCAGCCGTTTCAATCCCTTTTTCTATGTCATTTCCGGCTTCCGCTTCGGCTTCCTGGGCGTGAGCGATATCGGCGACACCAACGCCGCGGTGCTGCACTCCGCCATCGGCCTGGGCGTGGTCAATGCGCTGCTCGCCACGGTGACCTACATGGTGCTGCGGTCTGGCTGGAAGCTGAAGAGCTAGATCTGTCCTTGCGGGGACTGGTGCTGGACGATCAGGCACCATAGCATGCTCTCCAAACAAAAGAGAGGATCGCGCGATGGACGATATCGAGGAAATCCGGAAGCTGAAGGCTCGCTACTTCCGCGCGCTGGATACGAAGGACTGGGACCTCTATGCCCAGGGGTTCGCGCCTGACATCGTCGTGGATCTGACCAGGGCCGGCGGCCAACGCTTCGAAGGCCGCGATGCCTTCATGGACTATGCGCGCGGCATGACCATCCTTCAGAGCGTGCACCACGGCCACATGCCGGAGATCGAATTGACCGGACCGGAGAGCGCCACGGGTGTCTGGGCCATGGAAGACTACAACATCTGGGAGGACGGCAGCCAGAACAACGGATGGGGTCACTACCTGGAAACGTACGTCAAGCGTGACGGGCGCTGGCAGATCGCCACGCTGGCGCTCTCCTACTTGCGGGTTGAGCGCAGTTTCGGCACGGCACCCATCATCGCGGGCGCGGAAGGGCGCGATCACCTGCGAGGCGCAAACCCCGCAGGCTGACGCCGCAGACGCCGGCTTAGTGTGCCATGCCCCGGCGTATCTGGTAGTGACCGCCGGCATAATCGTGGAACATCTGCGCGATGGAAGGGTGGTCCACCGGCCCGCTTTCACCGTCTTCCAGCAGGTTCTGCTGGCTGACGTAAGCGACGTAGCTGCTGTCCTCGCTCTCGGCCAGAAGGTGGTAGAACGGCTGCTCGCGCTGTGGACGCACATCGGCGGGGATGGATTCGTACCACTCTTCGCTGTTGGCGAAGACCGGGTCTATGTCGAAAACCACGCCGCGAAAGTCGTGCAGCTTGTGCCGCACGATGCTGCCGATGGCGAACCTGGCCCGCGCACTGCGCGGCGCCTCGATCATGCGGCCAGCCTGGGGAAGATAGAAAGAGGCACGGTTCATGCTGTTCATGGGCGAAATATAGGCGCGCGAAGAGCCCGAAACAAGCAAGCTGCCCGCTTCATCCCCCAAAAGCAGTCACAAAGGGCTTGGCAAGCCCGCAACCATGAGCTAACCGCCCGCTTCGCTCGACCGGCGGGACCTTCCCGCTACCAGCAAAGACCTCGCGGAGAGGTGGCAGAGTGGTCGAATGCGCCGCACTCGAAATGCGGTGTACGGGTAACCGTACCGTGGGTTCGAATCCCACCCTCTCCGCCATTAACATTTCTTGGTCGCAAACATCCTGTAACAGCCTGAACGGCAAGGATAATTCGGCGGTTCGAACGCCCTCATTCCAGTCATATTCCAGATGAGAGCCTAACGTGAGATTCAGCACGATACGCTTGTCATCGAACGTGCCATTATTCCAAAGATTCCAAGGGTTTGCGATAAACTCAAAAGCGGTTCGAAAAGTTTCGTCATAGTCCTGTGCGACTGTGCCGCACGACGCCACTTTTTCGTTCAGAACCAGCTTTTCCAGTTCGAGTTTTTCGACCTCACTCTCGTACCGTGAGATTACAGCGCGACTCTCTGCTTCCATGATCCGGTCAAGCAGATTGCCGATCCGCTTTTCGATGCCAGCCATTTCACGCTTCATCGCCGCACGGCCTTCGTGCGCTTTCGACTCCGCCTCCAGCCAACGCTTGCGGAACAACTTCGAGAACAGGGCGAGCAACTCCGGTCGCGGCGTCAGCTTTGTCAGCATCGCCTCAAACGCCCCTTCGACTGTATCTCGCTTCACGGACTTGCCGAAGCGGTCACACCCGCGATGACGGCAGACGTAATAAGGGTAGCGACCGTTGCGCCCCTTGGTCCAGTTTGCGGTCATCGGGTGATCGCAATCCCCACAGGTGACATAACCGCGCAGAGGGAAATCCACATGGATGTCAGAGCGCGTCGGAGCCAACGGCTTGCCAGCCAGCCGCTCCTGAATCTGGTGGAAGGTCGCGAGCGAGATGATCGCTTCATGCTGCCCCGGACGTAGCGAGACGCCCCAGACATCGCTTTCGACATAGCCAGCATAAATCGGGCGCGTCATGATCCGGTGCGCTTGCTGGTTCGTCAGATGGCCGTGACGGCACACCGGAAACTCTGCATGAGATTCAAGGAAGCGTTTTACCTCCGCCTTGGAGTTGAAACGGCCTGTGGCATAGCCTGTCAGGCCTTCCTCTATGATCGAGGCGACGGGTTCGTCGCGCACCAGAATGCTGCCACCGCTCCCGCTCTTCTCGTAGCGATAGCCCAGCGGTGCCATGAATACCCAGTACCCGCCGAGCATACGCGCCCGCATCCGGTTCTTGGCCTGTTCGCCGTTCTTCTGGCGTTGATGCTGTGCAACGCTCGCCAGCAGATGCTCGATGAGGATGCTATCGGAGTCCGACCCGAATTCAATGGACGGGGATTCCAGCGTCGCACCCGCTCGGAAGATCGACTCTTTCAGATCGAAGTGATTGCGGACATCACGCGCCATACGGCTTATGTCGTCGATGATAACGACCAGTCCCGCATTGCTACGGGCCTTGCGGATGAAAGCGAGCATCTGATCGAAGCCCGGACGTTGCGCCAGCTTGCCCGACACGTCATCGGTGAAAACGCCAACGACCCTGTGCCCGCGATGCTTGGCATATTCGCGGCAGCGGGTTTCCTGCGAGCTGAGGCCGTTGCCCTCTTTCGCCTGTTTCTTGGTGCTGACGCGGCAGTATATGACTGCCTGATGGTTTATTTTTCTGGTCATGGCGCTGCCTGCCTCCCCCCTGTTTTGCGGGGGCTTTTGGTGTTGATCGCGCCCTCGCACTTCGAATTCCCGGCGAGGTCAACAAGCTCCGAAATCTCGGATTTTGGGAGATTAGCATGGGTTTCCGCGCCATTGAAAGCATAGTTTGCACGGGCGGAAAGAGACAACTGGACAGGGCTTTTGCCGAATGCCTGATGGATAAACGAGGCGGCGATAGCATCGAGAAAACGGATCAGCTCGTCCTTGCGCTCGTCAGAAATACAAAATCCCGCAAGCTCAGTGCGGAGTTCCTGCATTTCCTCTGCCGATAGCAACTTCATCAAACCCGTCCCCGCCGCTAACGCGGCGCTCATTTGAGCAGTGAGAGAGTCCGATCTAAAAATTTACCGTTAGTCAGTCGGGGGAATAGTCTTTCCCACGGCCCATCGCTTTTAGTGTTCAGCGATATAGCCGAAGAATATGTTCCGGGTTCTCGCGTAAGGCATACGACTTTCGAATTCGCGTTTTGCGAAGATACTCGTAATCCCCATTTTTATAATACCACATATTATTTCATATTATCAAACTTACATGGAGTTTTGTTACCTCCCCATTTCGTGCTGGCGTCGGTTGGTTTGCCCTTCCATCATCATTTTCTGAGCGGCACGAGCAATCTTGGAAATCCGCTGAACCTGTTTCTGCCTCACCAGATGATCCGCCGCCCGCATTAGATGCGCTTTGCGATCATCGGCCATTCCATTTGGTCGGAACGCCATGCGCTCGCCATCACGGGCGAGAAGCTGCCCGTACTGGCGGTTGGTCCAGAGCTGGCGATGCTTTTCAAAGTGTGCCTCTGCCTTCGCGGTTACGCGCTCAGCTTTCTCACACACTTCCGCCGCGCGTTCAGGTGGAACGGTAGCAGGCGCGGATTGCGCCACACTCACCGACGCAAAACGCGGGCTGATCGCGCGAACCGCTGCGCTATCCCCGGTCACTTCCGCATACCCTTATGGAGATCACGGACATCAAGAATCTGACTTTTCCACGGATCGATGTGGAAGAACGGTACGCGCTCGCAATCCAACAGATACGGCATCCCCGCGACGCGAATGATTTGCCGACCGTCGCCGACCTTGCGAATGTCCTCCGACTGCATGACAGCGCGTTTACTTTCGCCGAGGTTCGCTCCAGCAGATTCCACCGTCCCGCCGCTGCGGTTCATGCCGTGCATGAGAACTGTGCGATTCCCGCTCCACTTCTCAATATCGGCCATAACGTCGGTGTCCTCGACGCAACTGGTGTTCAGGATCGCAGCCGAGTCCTCAAAATCCTTCACTGCGTCGCGAGACCATTTGCCTTCGAGCAGATGACGCCCTTGCGCGAATATCCACGGCTGCAACCCTTTCCCCCGATAGAGGTGAAGCATCTTCTTGATTGCTGGTGATGGTGGCAGTTGGGCGAACTCGTCGAGGATCAACGTCGTCGCGACAGGACCGCGCTCCCGCGCGACGGTTTCGATGAGATAACTGATAATAAGGCTGACCCACGGCGCGACGGCGCTGAGCTTGTCGCTAGGTGCCATCAGATAGACCGTATGCAGCCTATGCTTGAGCGCCGACAGATCGACATCGTGGCCCGAGGTAGCCCGTTCCAGTTTCTTGTTCGGCTCAAATACGTTGAGCGCGTCGATGCAGGCCGACTTATAGGCTTCCTGCTGCTTCGGTGCGTCCATAGCCGTCGCTTGGATGGCATGGGCGCGGCGCTCAATACCTTCCACACCGCACGTCGTCATCATGGCAAACGCCATGTTCTGATCGTCCTGCGATGAATTCACAAACCGCCACAGCCCGCCCAGATTGCACAATTCCGACTCGAACAGGGCAAGATATTCCATGCGGAGCGCGAGCATCCGCCGAGCGCCGCTCCCGACCCAATCGCCATTCTGATCCTTTGGCGATGGCGGGATGAGGATATGGGCAATCTCATCGGCCTCAGTATCGATTTGTTCGCCGGAGCGAACGATGTCGATGAGGTTGTGCAGCGGATTGATCCGCGCATTCGGCAGGCCGTGCAGCCCGAACGGATTGAGATAGACAATCTTATGACCGAGATTGTTGCGACGGTGGACATGGCTTGCCCAGCAATTTTCTCCGTCTTTCAGGTCGATTACGACCATAGAGCGGTTCCGGCTATGCGCCAGATTTGGCAGGATGAAATCGCGGCCCTTACCAGTACCCGTGCGGGCATAGGTAAGGAGCGGAGAGTCACCGCTGAAAAACAAGGGGCGCTTATGCAGCGCCCCGAGAAACAATCCGTTCGGATCGAAGAGATTTGCGGCTTGGGCGTCGCGCAGATTTGCGAGACGCCCATTGCCCAGGACGCCTGACGCCTGCGCCGTCGCAATCTGCGCCCTTGTCTGAGCCGCTTCGCGTCGTGACGCATCGGCATAATCCCGCTCCACCACGCCCCGATGCACGGAGGCGAATGTTTGCAGAAACGGCAGCATGGAGCGGCGGCGCATACATGCCTTCTCAGCGATCCGAACCGTGTTCGGGACCGAGCGCAGGCATCGGCGGCACCTTCAATGGCTCGACGTCATCAAGCTGCCGCTGCAATTCAGCGGCGGACGGAAGGCCCGTGTCCCATCCTTCGATAGAAACGCGTTGTCCCTTGAGCACTGCATCGTTCAGCTCGCCTTCTAGGCGGTCGCTGTTCACTTCCGCCCAGCCCATCACCTGATCGCCCGAACCGGGGTGATAGATGTTCAGGCCCGTGCCCAGAAGACGACCCCAACTAATGAGAGCGACTTCGAGGGACTGTTCGTTGCCCGTCCGGCTGAGCTGGGCACCGACGAGCTGCGACTGCAACTGGCCCGTAAGCTGAGCATAGGTTTTGGCGCGATCAAGTCCCCCCTGATAGGCGGCGATCAAGCCATTGGTCTTGGCCTTATATTGCTCGACATTCTGCTCCGCAGAAGCCTTCACCTGTGCAGCCCAGCCCTCGTAGCGACCCTGAACGCGCATCTCCGCAGCCTTCACCTGCTCTTCAATGCGGGAGTCATAGGTTCCCATCAGCGTCGAAGGGCGCAACTCGACCGGACCCTGTGCCTCCAGTCCGAACAGCACCGCGCCGCCCAGCAACAAGGCGGCGGAGGTTTTGACGATGCTCGGGATACCGAAACCGCGACGCGGCATCTCGATATAGCGGATTTCAGGCGCAGTATAATGGCTTGCGGCAACCACATTGCTGTTGTCGGAATCGTCGCCAGTGTAGTCGATACGATAGGTCATGGGAGTCTCCGTCGTAAAAGTGGAGCCTACATCTCTCAAAATTACGGGCCGCTATCGGGGGGATAACGGCCCGCCTGTGATGTCAGGAAAGGACAGGAGTAAGATTGATCTTCATAGCACTGTCCCACAAAGCCAGACGCAATAGCAGCCGATGCGACGGACGCCGGATCGGCGGGCGCGCAGCGAACATCTTCACTTCGCTGTTCCAGCTACAGGCGATGTCCCGCCCATACGCCCGATCCACTATGTCGCTATCGAGATAGAGCGGCCTGCCATTCCAATCGTAGATTGTCCCGTCGAAGAAGAAGATTTTACTGGCAAGCCAGTCCGTCGTTTTGACACGAGAAAGATTCAGGTCTGCAATCCGAATCGCCAGCCCCTCTAAAAAATCGAGGCTCAGAAGGCGTTCGCGGCTTTCAATGTGGATTTCCATTGTCGTCGTCCTTGGAAAGACGACTGGCCAGTCTGTGTTACCTCTGTCGCGACGCCGCCGGGTGCATTCCCGCCGACCTCATTTTGCTACCCCGACTGAACATTGGCGGGGAGTTGAACAGGACAGGCAACAACAGGGTAAAATAAGGGTAACGACATCTGCCAACGAGCAGCGACTGCTGCTATGCAGTTGAAATGCCCTACGAGAATCTTCCCCGCGAGCTGATCGACCCGGAGATACTTCGCGCAGCGGTTGCCGCTGCCGAGCGGTCAGAAAAACGCATTTTCGAGGATCAGGCGGCGGCTCTCTATGAGGTGATAAAGGACAACTGCCCCGGAGGCGGAAAGCCGAAATATCGCGCCTTAATCGGTCCGCTCGCTGCGATAGCCGAAAACGCTCAGATCAGTTTTCGACGAGCCGATGGAGAAAAGGACGAATTGGACCTCGCAGATTATGTGAGAACTAATGTCGTCAGCTTGCGGAACAGGCACAAGCCAGCCCTCTTCGGTCTGCTACTAATATGGGCATGGTGCGAACGGGGCGACCTGACCGGCCCGATCCTCGAAAAATTCGGCCTCAGTCCTGAACAGATGATCGAAGACGCCCGTTCACGTCTTGGCTCCCGACCTGTCCCGGTCCTTGCATTCCTTCAGGAGAAAAGCGCCCGCGACCTTGGCTATCTGTTCCAGCGGGCGAGCAAGCGCATTGTCCTGATCGCTCAAAACCACTGGTACATGATAAATCAGGAAGCAGGCAGCGACGCTGACTTCTGGCCCAAGATCAGGGATGCGCTCATTCGCGGCGCAACGGTCGAAATCGTCGCCATGCACGGGGATGCGCCGCAGCCCTTCTCGCACATGCCACCATCCGACGCGGTAGGAATCTGGACGCGGTTCCTGAAGGAAGAGCAGTTTCCCGCGCATCTTCAAAAATGCTGGACGACACTCGACCGCTTCGCGGCTTCGTATGCCGCCGAGAAGGCAGCGATAGAAAGCAAAGCAAGATCGCGGCACACCAAAGCGGGTGTGCTCAAAATTTATCGCGCTTGGTTCCTGCCCATGACGCTATCGTTCGTGGACCCGGACCATGAGGACGCGCTTGTCGTTGTGTCACCGCGAACCTCAGCAACGAAGAGCGGCACGCGACCCGATTTCATATTCAAGAGGGAAGATCATCCCGACCTGTATTCTCATTACTGGAGCTTCGCGTCACATGGCGAGGCTCACCAGCTTTGGCAGCAGATCACCTGATGCCGAACCCGTCAGCGGAGGCAAAGGGATAGAAAGACCGTCGCTTACGCTGACCGCAAGATGTGCGTGGTACTACCACGCCTATCTTGGCAAGGGAGACGCTGCGCTCTCCCGTTGCATCCCTCTAGCAGTGGCGCGTCACTGGCATTGAGCCAGATCCGCACCATTGGGGAGAATGCTCTCTCCCCAACCGGAACCGCGTTGCGGTTCCTCCCCCATACCCCAACCCTGCTCGGATTGGATGCCGTCAGGGCTTTCGCGCCCTGAACCACGACCAAGGCGTATGCCGCCCTTGGACCCTGCACACTGTTTTCGCCCATTGAGACGACCGAAAGGGCGTGCCTGCCCCTTGGAACCCAGCCTCTCCCCGAGGGGCCAACCGTCCGCCGATTGGATGCCCGCCAATGTGGATAGCCGCATACATGGAGCGGGTTCTAGGTGACAAAATCCGCCCCCTGATCTACTCATGTCGGTGGCATGAGTGTCGGCGATTCAGCCGACAACCCCATCAGGGAGGCCACGGAATTTGACGTAACAAGGAACACTTAGGCGCATGAACGCAGTCGAAATCGAAGAAGCCGTATCCGACCTTGCGACTGCGCCATTCGATCCAGTCGAATTCCCGTATGCGTTCCTTGCTGCGTTCGGCAACAAGGACACCACGCTCAAGCGCCTTCGTGCAGGCGCGTCGAACACGTCCGACGTTGCGGGTGGCGTCCTTCAACGCAGCAACATCCACGTTGCCACCTGTGCCGCTGGTCAGGTCGATGCGACGCTGAGGGCTTTGAGGGAAAGCCCGAAGACGGCACAGGCCAAGGCGAAGTTCATTCTCGCCACCGATGGCGAGACGCTACAGGCCGAAGACCTGTTTAGCGATGAGCCGCCCATCGCGTGCAACTATACTCAGTTCCCCGATCATTTCGGTTTCTTCCTGCCCTTGGCGGGCATCACCACCGTCAAGCAGATCAGGGAAAGCTCGTTCGACATCAAGGCGACGGGACGTCTGAACCGCCTGTATGTCGAGCTGCTGAAAGACAATCCCGATTGGGCGAAGCCCGCCCGCCGCCCCGACATGAACCATTTCATGGCGCGACTGATCTTCTGCTTCTTCGCAGAGGATACCGACATCTTCAACGGCACGGGCCTGTTCACCGCGACTGTTGACCAGATGAGCGAGCGGGACTCGTCGAACACCCATGAGGTGATTGGCGAAATGTTCCGCGCGATGAACACCAGTGTCGCGGACCGTGCGACCGCCAAGCTACCCCGCTGGGCCGACGTGTTCCCTTACGTCAACGGCGGGCTGTTTTCAGGCAGCACGGACGTTCCGCGTTTCAGCAAGATCGCGCGGACCTACCTGCTAAACATTGGCAATCTCGACTGGACCAAGATCAACCCCGACATTTTCGGCAGTATGATCCAAGCGGTCGCCGACGACGATGAGCGCGGCGCATTGGGGATGCACTACACCAGCGTTCCCAACATCCTGAAAGTGCTGAACCCGCTCTTTCTCGACGACCTGCGCGACCAGTTGGAGGAAGCAGGCGACAATGGCCGCAAGCTGTTGAACCTCCGCAATCGCATGGCGAAAATACGCGTGTTCGATCCAGCGTGCGGCAGCGGCAATTTTCTTGTCATTGCCTACAAGGAAATGCGCGCCATTGAAGCGGAGATCAATCGGCGGCGCGATGAAGCTGATCGACGCACCGACATCCCTCTCACCAATTATCGGGGAATTGAGCTGCGCGATTTTCCGGCGGAGATTGCCCGTCTCGCGCTTATCATAGCTGAGTATCAGTGCGATGTGCTGTATCGTGGGCAGAAGGAGGCGCTCGCCGAGTTCCTGCCTCTAGACGCGCAAAATTGGATCACCTGTGGGAATGCGTTGCGTCTGGATTGGTTGAGCATCTGCCCCCCGACTGGAACGGGCGTAAAATTGCACGGTGATGACCTTTTTAACACACCCATTGACCAAGCTCAGATCGATTTTGAGAACGACGGGGGTGAAACGTATATCTGTGGAAACCCGCCATACAAAGGCACAAAAAACCAGACCAAAGAAGACAAGGATGAATTAACTCGCCTCCTATCTCCGTACACTTCTAGAAGTGGAACTCTAGATTACGTGTGCGGGTGGTTTGTAAAAGCCGCAGAGGTGGCAAGAATTACAAATGCTGAGGCGGCGTTCGTAAGCACCAATTCTATTTGTCAAGGCGGACAAGTTCCGGTTTTGTGGCCTATATTGAATAAAATGGGAGTTCAGATAAAGTTTGCTTACACCTCATTTAAATGGCGAAATCTAGCCAGCAACAACGCAGGTGTTACCGTCATAATAGTTGGGATTTCTTCTCGTAATTACACTGAGAGAAAGCTGTTTGATGTAACGGAAGCGGATAATGCTATATACAAGTCTTGCAGTATCATCGGCCCATATCTCATTCCAAACCACACCGTAATTGTCGAAGGACGAACCACGCCTCTTTCAGACATTACTCCTATGTCTCTGGGAAATGCTCCATATGATGGCGGTCACTTAATTTTAACGACCGATGAAATTAAAAATCTAGGATTAAATCAAACTCAAAGAGAGCGTTGGCTGAAGCCGCTATGGGGATCAACGGAAGTAATAAATGGCTTGTCCCGATACTGTATCTGGATTGAAAATCCCGATTTGAATGAAGCTTTGTCAATTCCCTCAATAGCAGAACGTATCGAAGCTGTGAAATCAATGCGTTTGGCAAGCGGCGACTCTGGAACAAGGCAGATGGCTGCTCGCTCGCATCAGTTTCGAGAAATGAATTTTGGGCGACACAACACTATCATAGTGCCAATTCGAAGTTCTGAAAATAGGCCGTATCTCCCAGTGGATTTATTCAAATCGCAAGATCGTGCAACCAACTTGTCTTATGCCTTGTATGATGGCCCAATAATGAATCTGTCTATCATAGCATCGCGGATGCACTTAGTTTGGATCGCTGCTGTGTGCGGAAAGCTTGAAACTCGCTTTTCGTACTCAAACAAAATGGGTTGGCACACTTTTCCGATAAATACACTGACGGAGCAAAATAAATTTGAATTGACCCGTTGCGCACATGAAATTTTACTTGCGCGTGAAGCGCATTATCCGGCTACCATTGCCGAATTGTATGATCCTGAGAATATGCCTGATAATCTTCGCCGCGCCCACGAGGCCAATGACGAGGTTTTGGAGCGCATTTACATTGGACGGCGGTTTAAGAACGACACCGAGCGGTTAGAAAAGCTGTTTGAACTCTACACCAAAATGACGCAAAGTGCTGGAAAGCCGAAGAAAACCAAAAAGAAAGAGGCGGCTTGAGCCATGACGACATCCAAACCAATTCCCGCCGTATCGTTTCAGACCGCCCGCACAGGCGCGTCGGCCAAGGCGAACGAGCTTGGAATGCGTCAGATGCAGGAGCGCGCTTACGCCAAGCGCGGCGAGCAATTTCTGCTCATCAAGTCACCGCCCGCGTCGGGCAAATCCCGCGCCCTCATGTTCATTGCGCTCGACAAGCTGCACAACCAAGGTGTTTCGCAGGCGATTATTGTCGTGCCTGAAAAAAGCATCGGCGGGAGTTTCGCGGATGAACCGCTCACCAAGCATGGCTTCCATTACGACTGGACGGTGAAGCCGCAATGGAATCTGTGCAACGCACCCGGCCCCGATGAAGAGCGCGTTGACCCTTCCAAGGTTCGCGCCGTTGGGCAGTTTCTCGCCAACGATGACAAGGTGCTGGTTTGCACTCATGCGACATTCCGCTTTGCGGTCGAACAGTTGGGCGTCGAGGCGTTCGACAACCGCCTGATCGCGGTGGACGAGTTCCACCACGTTTCCGCCAACCCCGACAACAAGCTGGGTGGCCAGCTCGCCGAGTTCATCCGACGAGGCAAGGTCCATATCGTTGCCATGACGGGCAGCTATTTCCGTGGCGATGCCGTGGCAGTTTTGCCGCCCGAGGATGAGGCCAAGTTCGAGACTGTCACCTACACTTACTATGAGCAGCTTAACGGCTACGACCACCTGAAATCTTTGAACATCGGGTATTATTTTTACACGGGCCGCTATCTTGATGCGATTGAGGCCGTCCTTGATCCATCGTTGAAAACCATCGTCCACATTCCCTCCGTCAATTCGCGCGAAAGCACGAAGGACAAGATCAAGGAAGTCGAAGAGATCATGGAATATCTCGGCGACTGGAAAGGCGTCGATGATGCGACGGGATTCCACCGTGTGGAGTTGCCCGATGGTCGCACGATCAAGATTGCCGATCTTGTCGATGACAGCGACGCAACGAAGCGGGCCAAGGCGCTCAATGCGCTGAAAGACCCTGCGCATAAGAATGACCGCGACCATGTGGACATCATCATCGCGCTGGGTATGGCTAAGGAAGGCTTCGACTGGATTTGGTGCGAACACGCGCTCACGGTCGGCTACCGTTCCAGTCTGACCGAGATCATCCAGATCATCGGACGCGCCACCCGTGATGCGCCCAACAAGGAAGTGGCCAGCTTCACCAACCTCATCGCGGAACCCGATGCGTCGGAAGCCGCCGTTGTCGATGCAATCAACGACACCCTGAAAGCCATCGCCGCCAGCCTGTTGATGGAACAAGTTCTCGCACCGCGCTTCAATTTCACGCCGAAAGACCGAGGCCCGATTGAACGCTTCGACTATGGCGAAGGCGGTTACAAGGAAGGCAAAACCAACGTCGGCTTCAATGAGCAACGCGGCCAGTTCCATTTCGAGATCAAGGGGCTTGTCGAGCCGAAAAGCCCCGAAGCCAACCGCATTTGCACCGAGGATTTGAACGAGGTCATCACGGCATTCGTTCAGGACAAGTCGGCCTTGGAGCGCGGCCTGTTCGATGGGGCGCACGTCGGCGGCGAAACCTTGGCGGAAGAGCTGACCCAGCTCAAAATGGGCAAAATCGTGCGCGACCGTTACCCTGAGTTGACCGACGAAGATCAGGAAGCCGTCCGCCAACACGCCATCGCGGCACTCAACCTCACGCAGAAAGCCAAGCAGCTTGCCAGCACTGGCGATGCTGGTGACGGCGACGAGCTGCGCGCGAACACGGCATTGCTCGACGGTGTACGGAAATTCGCAATGGACGTGCGCGACCTCGACATTGACCTGATCGACCGGATCAATCCGTTTGAAGCTGCCTATGCGGTGCTTGCCAAATCCATGAGCGAAGGCACGTTGAAGCAGGTTGCCGCCGTCATCGAGAAGCGGAAGGTCAGCATCCCTTACGAAGAGGCTCGCGATCTTGCCATTCGCGCTTTGAAATGGAAGCAGGAACGCGGACGCGCTCCCGACATCACAGCACAAGACCCTTGGGAAAAGCGCCTTGCCGAAGGCGTAGCGGCCCTTGCGAAACACAGAGCGCAGGCCGCCAATGGTTGATTTGACCGACGACGAACTGCTTGCCGAACTCGGCGTCACCGTCGAGCAGAAGGTCGCGCGCACCTACACTCCGCGCGAGGAACGGATCATCGCGGGCTTCGAGGACATCCTCAAATTCTATGATGAGCATGGTCGCGCCCCGCTGCATGGCGAGGAGCGCGACATCTTCGAGCGGCTTTATGCCGTCCGTCTTGATCGCTTGCGCGAACTCGACGAGTGCCGGACTTTACTCGCGCCTCTGGACAAGCACGGGTTGCTCGATGCCAGCTCCGTTTCCAATCGCGCCGTCCCCGATGAACTGGACGACGATGCCCTGCTTGCGGAACTCGGCATTGAAGGCGGCAGCGACGACGACATCACCCAGCTCCGCCATGTTCAAACCCGCGAGGAACGGCGCGCCGCCGAGGAGATCGCCAATCGCGACAAGTGCGAAGACTTTGACAAGTTTAAGCCGATTTTTGCCCAGATCAAAAACGAGCTGGACACGGGCGTTCGCAATACCCGTCCGTTCGAATTGAAGGCTGAAATCCGTGTCGGAAGCGTCTTCATCGTCGGTGGCCAGATGGCCTACGTTGCTGAAATGGGCGAAATATATTCCAATGCCCAAGGTCGAACTGACGCCCGCCTTCGTGTTGTTTTCGACAATGGGACCGAGAGCAATATGCTCATGCGGTCGCTGCAACGCGCACTCCATAAGGATGAAGCAGGACGGCGCATTACCGATCCCGAGGCAGGCCCACTGTTTTCAGGTAGTGCCACCGAAGGCGATACGGAAAGCGGGTCAATCTATGTCCTCCGAAGCAAGTCCGATCATCCCCAGATCGCCGCGCATCGCGCACTCATTCATAAAATTGGCGTGACAGGCGGCAGCGTCGTAACGCGCATCGCAGCCGCCGAGAACGACGCAACCTACCTCTTGGCAGGCGTCGAGATCATCGCCGAATACAAACTATTCAATATCAACCGTACCAAGCTCGAAAAGCTGATCCATCGGTTTTTCGCCGACGCGGCTTACGACCTCGAAATCGCGGACCGCTTCGGCAAGCCTGTCCGCCCCCGTGAGTGGTTTCTCGTGCCTCTCCATGTGATCGACGAAGCCGTTGAACGGATCAAAGACGGTACCATCACTCAGTACAGATACGATGCCAAATCGGCTCGCTTGGTTCACGCACAATCGAAGGATCGTGCACGTACAACGTCAACATGAAAGCTGTCGCTCTTTAATAAGGCACGATTCACAGAAGAATTATTGTCACCCAACTCGCGAGTACGGGTAAGAGTTTTTAATATAAACGTTCAGATATTGTCCCTTAGAGGGTGCCTGCATTAACTGGTCAAACAAGGCTTGGCCAACATTGTAATATTGATACACCGAACCATTCGTGAACATTACTTCCAAAGTTTCAGATGTTGGATCATATCCAACCTCCGATATATTCGATGAACCTACTGCCGCCCGTTCCATTATTCCGCCTTTTCGTCTTTACTGTCACTCTTAGCCGATGATGAATCAACGACCGCCACCCGCTTCACATCCGCTTTCTTTGCAACCGCCGTCGTGCTTTGAGCGCGCCACGATGCGACAACGCGATCATATCCCTCTGCCTTCCTTCGTGTCGCCCAAGCCTCGCTTACAGCAGGATCGAGACTGTTAGGAAGATGTTCTGACGAAGGTAGGAAGACCCTTGTTCGGACCGGCAACCGCGCAGCCTCCCCAGCGATGATGGCTTCTCCTGTCCGCAAGACCGGCAGTAAATCCATCAGACCCGATAGATTGTCGGGCAGCGCGCCCTTGACCCTCGCTCTGTCAGTTGGATTGGTCAGCCGAAGCGCTATGAGCGTGCCGCATTGCGACAAAACGGTTTCGTCAATTTCAGCGGGCCGCTGCGAAACGAGCATAGCGCCGACACCATATTTCCGGCCTTCTTTCGCTATTCGCTTCACCACGTCCGCCGCGACATTCCCACTTTCTGGGCTGACGTATCGATGTGCTTCTTCCATAACAATCAGGAGTGGCCGCAATACCCCACCTTCGGTTTTCTCGCGGCTCCAAAACAAAGCCTCATAGATAATTCTCAGAATCGAGCCGATAAGCCGCACAAGCACCGCGCTAGGCACACCTGACAAGTCTAAGATTGTCAGAGGTTTGTCATGGCCGAGCCAGCCGGACAGCAAAACATCTAAGTCCTTGGCCGTCGTTCCGTTGACATCTGGCTCCCATTCGCCGGGATGCAAAATGAAATCATAGCGTCGATCCAGCAGCCGCGACCTAAGAAGATTCAGCGGACGTCGTATACCTTTCGCCGCCGTATTCAGATACGGGCCAGCAGAGCCTATTGCGTGTGGGGTATACTGCGGAGGCGTGAGACTTTCTGCGTCGCCGGGCTTTTCGATGGCTGGCACGTCGCGATTTGTCCCGGTGAGCGTTCGAATTTCAAAATCAATCAGATCAAGCCAAAGCTTCTTGAGGCTGAACGGAACAGGGCTATCAACGGTAATCGAATTGGCGTCCAAGCCCGCCAGCGAACCAGCCGCCAAGGTCTTTTCTTTCAGCTCCTGAATTTTATCGGTGAAGGCGATTAGATGATTGTCGTTGAGATCGCCTGCAACGAAATCCAAAAGCTCGCCGGCCTCCAAAGCCCAGTAAGGTACGACAAGAGGCTTCTCCCCTGGCTGCGGCGTGGTACTGAAAACCGTCGCGATATCGCCAAGCGCGGCAGAATATTCTCCGTGAATGTCTAATAGCAGAACCCGAGCACCATCAGCGCCTTTGCCGTCCATAGGCCGCACGATAGACCGGAGTAGGCTCGCGACAGTCGTGGACTTCCCTGAACCCGTCGAACCCAGAATGGCAGAATGCCGTGTCACCAGTGCATCAAGGGCAAGGCGGACAGTGATGTTCTCTGCGCTAGAGAGACAGCCGACCGGCACTTGATCGTCCCCCTTACCGCCATAAATTCTTTTCAGGTCACTCTCAGTAACAATGTGAACGCTGTCATCAATGTTGGGGTGCTGACTTAAGCCGCGCTCAAATCGGTCACCGATGGCTTCACCGGCGAGTTCCACCCGCATCCATCGACCCGTGTCGATGTCGGCACCGTCCGCACTCGGCGGAGCCGCCGCCGCGCCGACTTCTGCGACGATGCCATACAAATCCTGATACCCCTGAGGAATGCGGACGAAGCTACCCACTTGTCCCACTCGGTATGTGTGCCCCTTGATAATCGCCAAACCGGAAGAGAGCGATTCTGCCAATTTCACGCGGATTGACGCACCAGCGACACCCGCAACCCTACCAAGATACGTTGGGTCGGTGTCCCGCATTATGCGGCTTTCCCTTGTTTTTCAGCCACAGTCTCTGCATCCGATGAAGCTGGACTTTCCGGCTCGTCGATTGGTGCCGTTGTTGGACGCTGCATGTCCGCAGATTGCGAAAGGGCGCAAAATCGGCTGAACCGGGCAAAATCTCCCAAGAGGAAAACATGCGGCAACCCCTTTGTTCGCTCGCCCCAAAAGCTTGCCCGAATATCGGTCCAGTTTTTTGGCGGATCGCCGAGTTTCCATTTTCCAGCTACGCCACTGATGACCGCCCCGTCAGCGGCATAAACCGATAAGTTCGGACGGTTGTACGCGATCTTGCATGCAGGCTCCTCTTTTGCGAGTTCCATAAACTGAAACGCGAAAACAGCCGTGTTTTTATTTACAGCTAAGCACTCGTCTAACACCGCGCAGATGTGAGCATCACGAAATGAGAATCCCGTCGCAAGCAGTAACGTGTCAGGTGTTAGCAAGAATTGTTTGAGCCGTTCGAACAGTGAGGAATAGGGCTGCTTCTGTGTCAGATCGTATTTTAGATGGTCAGGATAAACGAGTTCTGTGGCCTTCTTTCCTCCCGCTCGAACAATGGTGCCGTCATCGTTCGACCAGCCCAAGGAGCCGTGCAATTTCCACAGACGCGACCACCTCGGAGGCAAATCGTCGCCTGCTACCGTGACCGGATCGAAGAAAGGAGCGTTGCCGCCTGTGAATCCGTCGAAGTAAGGCGCTCTTGCTCCTTCAAAAGCCTCTTCAAACAGCAGATCGTAATTGGTAGTGAATATCTCTATACCGTGCTGCCGCTGGGTTCCGTTAATCCATGAAATCAGCTCATGATAAGCGCAACGATCATTCGGCAAGTTGGCGCCGACCTCTTCTCCAATCTCTTTACAGATCGATTGGCCGAGCGCCTCATATCCTTTCGCATCCAGACCGTGAAGTTCCAAATCCCCGATAGCGTTCTGCAAAAGCCGAACTTTTGAAAGAAGTGATTCAATGTTAGCTGAATTTGGCTTTTTCTTATCTAGGTCAGCTATGATCGCGGCGGCAGCTACCGCTTCTTTTCCCTTCAATGCAGCCACGACCTTTTCCGTCAAAGCGTCCACGCCCGGTATCAAAGCTTTGCCCGCATCGTCTAACTTTCCGGCGGCATTCACTCTCACACCCAAGGGTGCGCCAGCGCCAACAAGCAATCCAATTCGCTTTCTACCTTGCGATAGAATTTGCCTAAGATCAGACATGAACCGATCGGGATTATGTACGGATTCCAAAAGTACCCCCAGCGAGTTGTTCAGGTCACTATAGACCGGGGCTTGGCTGGAACGAAGCGTGAAAATGCTGATCATCCACCGATAACAGACGATTAATCCTCAGCTTCGAACCGTTAAAAGGTCATCTATCCTTGTCGTATAGCACGGGGACAGGTTTCCACGCCGCATCGACCAATCTGCACGACCTGCCAATATGGAGGGCCGTGCGGCTCCCCTTCCGAACCGTCCGTTAATGGCATCGAGCGCCGTCATGAGGGCTTTGGACTTCTCGGGATCACGAGATGCGAACAGGTCGCCCACGGGCAATTCCGCCGCTTGATATAAATCGATCAGAATGACCCCTGCTTTGAAATAGCGGAAGCCTTCTCGCCACATCGACCGCGCCGCCCGTGTCGCCGCGCCGATCAAGGCGAACGAGTCCGCCGACGGTTCAATCTCGAACGTCACAGAGTTCGAGTATTTTGGATCGTCGTTGAATTCGTTCGTCCGCATGAAAACCTGCATCGCTCCGGCCTTCATGCCGAAGCGGCGCAGCTTTTCAGCCGCCCGCGCCGCGTATGTCGCGACCGCTTCCCGCATATCGTCGAACGATGTGATGGCCCGTCCGAAGCTCCGCGTGCAGGCAATGCTTTTCCGCGACGACGGCGCGTCGGTGAAGGTGAAGCATTGCACGCCGCGCAGCTCAGCATGGGTTCTCTGGCCCGTGACGGTCAGCGTCTCCCGCACGAGGTCCGGTTCCATGCTCACGAAAGATGCGACGTTATCGATCCCGAGCTTTGCCAGCTTGGCGACCGATGCACGGCCCAGACCCCACACGTCACCGAGTTCGACGCACGGATAAAATTCGCGGCGGGCTTCCGCCGTCGAAAGATCAAGGACGCCAACGCCGCTACGGTCGGCCTTGGCGAGCTTGTTCGCCAGTTTGGCAATCGTCTTCGTCGGCCCAATTCCGACGCACGTTGGAATCTTGGCAATCTGGCGGACGGCGGCGCGTATGGCGACGCTTCTCTCCGTCATGTCGCCTTCGAGGCCTGTGTAGTCCATGAACATTTCGTCGATGGAATAAGGCTCGACACGCGGAACCATGCTGGACAGCACATCGAACACGCGGCGACTCATGTCGCCATAGAGGACATAGTTCGAGCTTTTCCAGAGCACGCTTTTCAGTTCAGGCTTCTTGCTCGCGATATGCCACGGATCGCCCATCTTGAGGCCAAGTTCCTTGGCTTCCTGAGTTCGGGCAATCACACAGCCGTCGTTGTTGGACAGAACAACGAGCGGCTTGTCGCGCAATGTCGGATCGAATGCCCGCTCGCAGGAGCAATAGAAGCTGTTCCCATCGATAAGCGCGAACATGGTCACACCCGCATCCGCACGAGAGCGCTGATGATCGCCCAGATTTCAACATCGTCGCATACCGGAAGCGGCGACCCTTTTGACGGCGTAAGCCACCAAGCATCGTCTTTCAGATTCAGTGTCGCGAGTATCACTTCGCCATGCAGGAACGCGACGCATACCTTGCCCGATGTCGGCTCCGCCGCCGCATTTGCGATCAGAATGTCGCCCGCATGAATGCCACGGGCGCGGAGTTCATGCCCCACAACCCGCACGGGATACAGGCCCGGACGGCGCAGATCGAGGAGCTGAGCCAGATCGATGACTGGTTCAACATAGTCCTGTGCCGGACTTTGGAAGCCCGTTGTGTCGTCGCCCTGATAACTGCCCATGCACGAGAACATAGCAGGAACATTATTCGTTTGGGAATAGGATTCAATTCCTGTCCTCAGGTGGATGATTGGGCCTTTGTGCCAGCTCTTCCGCCGTCCCTGAGATAATGCCGCTAAGTTGGCTCGGTGCGCCGCCCGGTCAACGGGTGGCCCGCTCCATTCGTCCCAAGTGCCTTGGTCCTCCCGTGTTGCCCGTTCCGCCTACGGCTGACCGTCCGGCTTAATACCCCGAGCCTTTCCCTTCGCGTCCTCAGGAAACAGCGAAAGGAGACCGGACATGACTACCAAATCCACCACACGCTTCGACGTGTATGAAGCCATCACCAACCAGATCGTATCTGCTATCGAAGCAGGCGCAGGGCAGGTTCAATTACCTTGGCACCGCAAGGGTTCTGCAATCTGCCGCCCCGTCAATGTTGCATCCAAGAATGCGTATCGCGGCGTCAACACCGTCGCCCTCTGGGCCGCAGCCGACGCGCGGGGTTACGAACAGGGCATCTGGGGAACTTACCGCCAGTGGCAGGAGCGCGACGCTCAGGTTCGCAAAGGCGAGAAATCATCGCTCATCATCTTTTACAAGGAATTCGAGAATGACGAGTCCGCAGGCGAAGGCAATTCTACCGACGAGAATCCGCGCCGCTTCGTGGCCAAGGCGTCCTACGTTTTCAACATCGCCCAAGTGGACGAATATGCGACTCCCGAGGTTTCGCAACCCGTCGCGCAGATCGATCCAATCGACGCCGCCGAACGGCTGATTGCCGCCACAGGTGCAGACATTCGCATCGGTGGTGACTCGGCCTATTTCGCCCCCGCGAGCGATTACATCGTCATGCCCGACAAGCACCGCTTCATCGGCACTGACACCAGCACCGCGACCCAAGGATGGTATTCCACCCTCCTGCATGAACTCACCCATTGGAGCGGCCACAAGACCCGCCTCAATCGCGAGTTGAACGAACGCTTCGGCAGTGACGCATATGCTATGGAAGAAATGATTGCCGAGCTTGGCGCAGCCTTCCTGTGTGGCGATCTTGGGATTTCTGCCGAGCCGCGTCCCGACCATGCGGCCTATATCGACAACTGGCTCCGCATCCTGAAATCCGACCGCAAGGCGATTTTCACCGCCGCGAGTGCTGCGAACAAGGCCGCCGAATATCTTGCTAATCTCTCCAATATCGAACGCAAGGAGGCGGCCTGAGGGCCGCCTTCATTGCTATCGCAATAGACACAAAAAGGGCGTCGCCGGATTCCGGCGACGCCTTCGCTGTCCGTCTTGCGGACTTATTTCTTTTGCGCGGCGGCATAGGCCGCATTGTACTTTTCGCGCTCCTGCCACGTCGCGTTCTGCATATCGCGAGCGGCCTTCCGCTGTTCGGCGTCACGGCGGGCGGCTTCGGCTGCGTAATCGCTCATTGTAATTCCCTTCCTGCAACACGACCGGACCATCCAGCCGACGACCCCTCATTGGCAATATCGCCGTGCACGGTCGGGGGGATAAGCAGGCGCATTCAGTATCGATGCCAGCGTTCGCGCCGTCAGCCACATGACTATTCCATCGGTTTTCTTCATGGGTTTTGGACCGGACGCGACGGGGATCAAGGAGCCTCCCTTCCGCGCTTCGCTTGTGCAGGTCCGGCCCGCAGGTGGCTTCACCATCCTTTGATCCCCGTCTTCTCCGTCCGGTCCGCACACTCCCCATGAACCGAGGGAATGGTCCTTCGGCAACAGACAGGAGAACATCATGACCGACACTAATCAGAACCGCCCGAGCCACCGCCTATTCACTGTCAACGGCGACGGCGAGCAAGCCCGCTGGACCGACATCGGCGTTGCATGGGCCACCCGCGACGGGAAAGGCTTCACGCTGAGCCTCAATGCCCTTCCGCTCAACGGTCGCGTTGTAATGCGCGTCAACGACAGCAAGGAAGAAAAGAAGAGGCGCGGATAGCGCCCCTTTATCGTCGCTAGGGAGACGGACGACGGTTCGCGCGTTCGACGTGGATCATCGCGAGCAGCGATTGCGCCGAGGCGAGGTCCGACTTTGCGGCGGAAAGGCCGAGCGTTGCCTGCTGGAACAGTGCGGCAAGCTGCGCGTCGGATTTCTTGGCCAGATCGCCTTTGGTCATTTTGAACATGGATTCCTCCTGTTGTTTTGCGCCGCCCCCGCTGGGCCGCGTTGAGGACGAGGAATCAGTCCCGCATGAATGAGGTGCATTGCCCCAATCGCAATGGAATGGAGAAGGCTGACAACGCCTTGCACCGGATCGCAGTCATCGGACAGATACACCGATCACAACCGCGCCCAGCGGGCGGCGGAAATCAGCATGAGAAAACTGAAAATGATCGAGGCGATGGCGAATCCCGATGCTTATTGCCGCGCCTCAGGCTGCGAACTTTACCGCCCGAGTTCAGGGCCGCGCGGGGCCAAGGGACGCACCCGTTCCGCGCCGTCACGCTCGAATTGTCCGTCCCGAACCATGCGACGATATTGGGCTGCATCGCGATACAGCCCAAGAACCTGCCGCGCACTTCGTTCGCGCAAACGAACAATCTCCTGTTGCAGAGCTTGCCGTTCCTTGAGCTGAGCTGAAACTAGATCGTGCCGCTGCGCCCGATCACGTTGGAGGCCGAAAAACGCCTCCACCTCGTTCTGCTTTCGGACCTTGAAATACCGTCCGGTCATGATGTCCCAGACGCCTTTCGCTCCCGTGCGGACCCGCGCGGAACGCGCTTGCTGTTCCGACAAGTGCCGCTCACGCTGCTTTTCGGCGAGCAGCTTCCGCTCTTGCGCGTGGGCGTCTTTCATTGCCTGCTTCCGCTCGTTGAGCGGCTTCATCGCATTGTGGGCGATGCGCTTGGCTTCGGAGATATAGCGCGACAGGCGCGGCGCTACCGCTTCGCCGATGAAGCGCACCGTGTCTGAAACCGACCGCAATGACTTCGGATCGCCAAGGCGAGCTGCGACCTCCTTGGATTTCTGCCCGACCATACGGGCGATGGCGAAGACTTCGCCCTCAATCGACACGGCGACATGACCGCGCCGATCACCTTGGGCCAGAAACAGCCCGCGCTCTTCGAGCGCCTTGGCGAATGCGGGGCCGTTGTCCGACACCGCCCAGCATTCCTGAATAGTCGCCTTCACCTCCCGCGCATCGAGGTCCGCCCGCTTGGCCTGTTGCCATTCGTCGAGCGTGAAGTTGCGCGGATCGCGGAGTTTGGAATCACGGAACCCTTCCGGCATTTTCCAGCCGTTTTCGAGATACAGTTCCTTGGCGATGGCGTTGAGCGTCCGCTTGAAGAAGGGCAGCGGTTTGGCAGTCATGGTTTCCGCGTCGATACGCGACCAGACGGCATGGGCATGGCGACGCCCTTCCTTCTCGTGAAACACGATCATGCGCGGCTGGCCTTTGAGACCGAGCCTTTCTTCGATCACGTCGCACGCCCTCTCGAAAACCTCCGAACGAACGGACTCGGTGGACGGCGGATTGAGCGACACGGAAAACAGGAATTGCTTGCACTTGGTCCCAAGCGACAGCGCGTGCGCTTCCTTCATCGCCCCCATGAGATCGTCGGACACAAAGCCGCTGACCTCGTGAATTTCGACGTGTTCGTTCTCTTCTGTCTTGAGGAGGTGCAGACCGAGCTGCTTCGCGCCGCTGCGCTGAGACGCCTTTAGGATCATGGCTCGACCTCAAGGTTTAGAGCTTCGATCAGCAGGCGGCGGATTTCACGAATTTCGGCGACGGCTTCCAATAGCGCCGCTTCGGTATCGGGCGTCACGGGCAAGCTCCCCGTGTTCGCCGAACGCGCGAGCTGGTTCAGGTTCGAGGACAAGCGCGATTGGCCCAGCAGCCCGAGGGCTTGGGCCAGAGCTTTGTGATCTTTGACCGGATTTTTGCTCCGACGACGTGGTGGCGGATTTTCGGAATCAAACAGGCGGGAATGGATATAGCCGCCCAGCGACATATCCCCCGCTTCCGCCTCCAAGCGGGCGCGTTGCTCGAAAGTGAGCCTGAGCGAGAACGGAGGCGGACGAATTGCCATCCCGCCCCCCGATTATGCAATCTTGCGCCTCCGCCCGACAGCCGGATGGCTGACGCGCGGGGCGCTTCCATCCTCCCGTTCATTGGCATTTTGGGCCTGTCCGCGACCAAGGCTGGAATGACGAAGGACGTCATTCCATTCCTTCAAGATTTCGGTAAGATGGTTCGAACTTGCTCCCAGCAGGTCCGCCAGAGGCCCCTCCGCAGGGGTACCCAGCAGTCCACCGGGATTGACAAGATCGGCAGAATTGCTTGTGTTTTCGGGGCAGGCTGGTTCCTTTCCCTTCATGCCCATCCACGCGCGATCGGGTATCGAACCTTGAATATAGGGTATCGATCTCATGCTCAGCGATGCGCAGATACGAGACGCCAAACCAAAAGATCGAAGCTACAAGCTTTTCGATGCTCACCAGCTGTTCCTGCTGTTGACAACGGGCGGTTCGAAGCTTTGGCGCCTCAACTACAAATATGACGGTAAGCAGAAGAGCCTCGCGCTTGGCCGCTATTCCTCGCTGGGCTTGGCTGAAGCGCGCAGGCTGAGAGACGAAGCTTTGGCAAAGCTGCGAGAGGGCCACGACCCCGGCGTCGCGAAGAAGCTGAAGCTCAAGGCCACTATCGAAGCTTCTCGCAACACCTTCGAGAAGGTCGCGCGTGAGTGGCACGAGGTCTACGCTCCGCAATGGGCCAAGGTCATGCCGCCGACGTTCTCCGCTCGTTCGAACGCGATGTCTTCCCTGCCGTCGGCGGCTTGCCGATCACCACGCTCGCGCCGCCCAAGTTGCTGGAGGTTCACGCGCCTCGCTTTGCGGCTGATCGCGCTCACCGCTGTGCGGCCCGGTGAGCTGCGCGGAGCGGAGTGGGCCGAGTTTGAAAATCTTGACGGGCATGCACCGCTTTGGCGCATCCCGGACGTGCGCATGAAGGGTAATCTCAAACGGAAGGATGACGTTGGCGGCGATCACCTCGTTCCTCTCGCTCCAGCGAGGGTGGAGTCCTACAGGCGATCGCTCCTCTGACCGGTGCCAGCAAGCTGGTCTTCCCCAGCACGCGTCACATGCACCGCCCGATGAGCGAAGATGCGCTCCGCTACCTGCTCAATCGCGCCGGCTAACACGGCAGGCATGTGCCCCCTGGGTTTCGCGCTGCCTTCTCGACGATCATGAACGAGTGGGTCAACACGCACGGCAGGGAAGATGATCGGGCGGTGATCGACCTGATCTGGTCGCCCGCGCGCGAGACGTTGGTCTGCGCGGACTTGCGGAGCGCCTCCACAAAATCGCCATCGCCGCCGATCGAGAGCTCGGAGCCGAAACTCAGCATGGTGGCAAGACCCACACCTTTCAGCAGCGACCAGGTGTGGAAATCCACCTTGTCCGCCAGCCCGGCATCGGCTGCGACAGCTCTGCTTCTTGCGCAGCCCGCTGGAAGAGACGTGGCTTCAGCGCCATCCAGCCCACCGCAACGAGGCCGAGGCTTGCCACGGCGGCCACGCCGACGATGACGTCACGCCGAAAGCGGATCGCGCGTGCCGGACGCGAGCGGAGCGCGTAGGTTTTCGGATCGAGCTTGGTCGGCATCGGTTCGCCAGCGTGCTTTGCATCGCTCGCCTTGCTGTCGGTCGCCACGTCCATCTCCTCGGCAGCCTCGGGTGCCCGGCATGGCGATGACGCGGAAATTCTTTCTGCTCACCGAGGTGCTGCCAATGATACCTAGCAGGATGGAGTTGATCCCCGCGTTCGTCGACAGTGCAATCGAAATTGCCAATGATCGGCGGGCCGAACTCCTCGAGGAGCTTTTGGGCGGGCCGGGGGGAGGGTCACTCGAACCACTCTTGATCGCGCTCAAGATCGGTAGGGGAGATAAGCCGGTGGTGGCGAAAGAGGTTCTGTACGTGGCGGAGGACATTCTGGAACGCATGCGGAGAAGGTCTGCCGACGCCGCGCCGCAAGCGTAAAGCCGCGCTTCCGCTACGGCCCAGTTCCGGCCGCCAAACTGTACCTGAATGGACGGAAGCTTTCGTGGAGCGGGATTCGGCACGCGAACAGCTGGAAAGTCGGCGGCTTCTGCCGCAGCGCTGGCATACGCGAGAAGCGGCAGAAGCCGACCGGACTAGGTCGTTCATCGGTATTGCCGCCAATGTCCGGAATGTCGGGAGTCGGACGTGCGGATGTCGTCAACCCGCCAGGCCACAATTGCGCCAACTGCCCATTGCGTTATATTTGCACGCATGAAGTTCATCACTCTCAATCGGGCGTCCGCCTTTCCGCTGATCTGAGCGAGCCGTTTTCGGCTCACTAGGTCACATACCCATAAACAGGATTCCCAAAGGGGCGGCGATCTGATTCATTCTCCGAGAAGGGGATTGATATGGCGCGGTTTGATTTGACGG
>NZ_JACHLR010000004.1 GCF_014204535.1 Novosphingobium chloroacetimidivorans | reverse complement strand
GGGGTGTAACCCTCTCGGTCGAGCACTCCACCAGCGGTGACAACCCTCCGTCACGCCTTTCAGGCGCGCCACCTCCCCTTGCAGGGGAGGATCTGAGAGCACCTTGTCCTCCCCGGATCGGGGAGGGGGACCGCTCGCGCAGCGAGGGGTGGTGGCGACTCGCGTCCTCACACTAGCTTGCCGGCAAGGCCAGGAGACGCCGAGACTCCCCTCCACCACGCTTCGCGCGGTCCCCCTCCCCGTGCCGGGGAGGACAGGACGTGCGCTAACGCTCGGCCAGCTTGCGTTCGATCGCGCGCCACAGGCCGATGAAGCGCTGGGCGGAGGGACTCTGCGGCGCAATCGCGCCGACGGGGCGCTGCTGCACCGCGCATTGCTCGACCGCGCTGGCGTAGGGGATCACCGGCCAGGCCGGGTTCTCCTCGCGTGCCGCCTTGTGCAGCGTGCGGCGCATGTCGAGCATCGAGAGCACGGGAAGGATCGGCGGGTGGCGCTTGGCGTGGTCGGCCACCTCGCGCACCACCAGCTCGAGCGCGCGGGCCGACAAGGGCGAGGGCGGCAGCGGCACGATGATGAGGTCGGCGGCGCGCACCACTTGCGCGCTCAATTCGTTCATCACCGGCGGGCAATCGAGCACGATGCGCTCGTAGCGCTGGCCCAGCGTCTCGGCGAGCTTGGCCAGCCGCTTGCGCTTGCCCAACGCGGAGAGCGTCGCATCGAGCGTGCGGATCGACTCGTCGGCCGGCAGCACGTCGAGGCCGTCGAACGCGGTGCGACGGATCAGCTTTTCGGCATGGCCCTCGCGGGCGAAGACCTCGCCCGCCGCGCGGGACCGATGCGGCTCCAGGCCGTAGAGGAAGCCCGAGCCGCCCGCCGCGTCGAGGTCCCAGAGCAGGGTCGACCGACCGGACAGCTCGGCCGAGCACCAGGCCAAGTTAGCGGCGATGGTCGTCTTGCCGACGCCGCCCTTGACCGAATAGATCGCGATGGTGGCGGTGGTTCCGGAGTGTCCGGACGGCGCGGCCGCGGATACCTCCGCACCGCGCGGTGCCGGCGGTCTGGACCCCGACATCCTGGGTCCGGGTATCCTGGGCAGGGTCCGATCGCGCTTTGCCATCTGCCCCGCTCTTCAGGCCCTAACCCCGGTACTCACTAGCCCCGGTACTCAACCGTCGTAGTCGGAACCGATCGAGGTGTTGCGCGTCGGCGCGGCGGCAGTGATGCGCAGAGCCTCGGCGGACTGGCTGAGCGAGCCGATCTCGTCCATCTCGTCGTCGTCCTCGGGCAGCACGCGCTGCAGCGAGGTGACCAGCGTCTCCTTGAGGTTGTCGGGACGCACGGTGGTCTCGGCGATCTCACGCAGGGCGACGACCGGGTTCTTGTCGCGATCGCGATCGATGGTCAGCTCGGCGCCGCCCGAGATTTCGCGCGCACGCTGCGCGGCGAGCAGGACGAGGTCGAAACGGTTGGGGACCTTGTCGACACAATCTTCGACGGTAACGCGCGCCATGGGGCACTCCACGAGAAATCAGCAGGAACGGTAAAGGCGGGCAGGTAGCGGGGGGATGTGGAAAAGTCAATGTGAGTGGGTCGCGGCGGCTTTTCCCAAGCCACAGGCCTCACTCACACCTTCGTCATTCCAGCAAACCCGGGAATCCATCTCCGGTGCTTGCGCTGTCGATCAGTCGGCGCCGCTTCGATCTGGCGCTGCGGCACCGTGCCGGCCGCGGCCTCGCGCTTCTCGTCAGCCGAGAACAGGCCGTCGTACCTAAAGATGGATTGCCGCGGTCGCGGGAATGACGAAGTTTCTGGACGGCGTGTGTGGAGGATGAACCTACCGCCCGATCCCACAGTAGGTGAACCCCAGCTCCTCGCACCGCGCGCGTGGGTAGATGTTGCGCAAGTCCACCAGCACCGGTGCGGCGAGCAGGCTCTTTACCCGCTTCAGGTCCAGCGCGCGGAAGTTGTCCCACTCGGTCACGATCACCAGCGCCTCGGCCCCTTCCATCGCGGCATAGGGCTCGTCGAAGTAGGTGACGTTCTCCAGCACCTTCTGCGCCTGCTCGGTGCCTTCCGGGTCGTGCGCATGCACGTGGGCGCCCGCGTCCTGCAGCGTCTGGATCACGGCGATGGCGGGCGAATCGCGCATGTCGTCGGTGTTGGGCTTGAAGGTGAGGCCGAGCACGCAAACGGTCTTGTCGCGGATGTCGCCTCCCACGGCGGCGATCACCTTGCGGCCCATCGCGCGCTTGCGGTTGTCGTTCACCCCCACGACCGCCTCGACGATGCGCTGCGGCGCTTCGTAGTCCTGCGCGGTCTTGAGCAGCGCCAGCGTATCCTTGGGGAAGCACGAGCCGCCATAGCCCGGCCCCGCATGGAGGAACTTGGCCCCGATCCGGTTGTCGAGGCCGATGCCGCGCGCGACGTCCTGCACGTCGGCGCCGACCTTCTCGCACAAGTCGGCGATCTCGTTGATGAAGGTGATCTTGGTCGCCAGGAAGGCGTTGCCGGCGTATTTGGTGAGCTCTGCTGCGCGGCGGCCCATCTCGACGATCGGCGAGCGCCCGATGGCGAGCGGGCGATAGATGTCGCGCAACACCGCCAGCGCGCGCGGATCGTCGCTGCCGATGACGACGCGGTCGGGCCGCTTGAAGTCCTCGATCGCCGCGCCTTCGCGCAGGAACTCCGGGTTGGAGACGACGGCGAAATCCGCTTCGGGAGCCGTCGCGTGGATGATCCGCTCCACCTCGTCGCCTGTGCCGACCGGCACCGTCGACTTGTCGACGATCACGGTATAGCCGGTGAGCGACCGGGCGATCTCTTCCGCTGCGGCGAAGACGTAGGACAGATCGGCATGGCCATCGCCACGGCGCGAAGGCGTGCCCACCGCGATGAACACGGCGTCCGCCTCGGCCACGGCGGGGCCGAGGTCGGTGGTGAACGAAAGCCGCCCGCGGCGCACGTTCTCCGACACGAGACGGTCGAGCCCGGGTTCGAAGATCGGGATCGCCCCGCCTTTCAGCGCCGCGATCTTGCGCTCGTCCTTGTCGACGCACACCACGGTGTGCCCGAAGTCGGCAAAGCAAGCTCCGGATACGAGGCCGACATACCCCGACCCGATCATCGTGATGCGCATTGAGCTGCAATCTCCCCTGAGGCCCGTGGCGGACATGGCCCAATCGCAGGAACGCTGCAATGCGGGATGCCACGGGAATGAAGCTAGGCACGTGGTAACTCGCGAACATGACGCCGGTTCGCACCGCCTGCACGCACGCGGCTGCAGCAATGGCCGCAAATTTGGCATCTATCGGTGTATCTACCGATCATCTACTTGTAGTCCCTGAGCCGAAGACTGGCGTAACCGGGCGCGTGAGGGTGCACTGCGCATGCGAGAAGGATCGACGGTGGACGGATTGATCGGACATACCGGGTTCGTCGGCGGCAACCTGGTCCGGCAGCATCCCTTCGCCGCGCGGTTCAACAGCGCCAACGTCGGCGAGCTGGTGGGCGCATCGTTCGATACCGTCGTTTGTGCCGCCGCGCCCGGCTCCATGTTCGAGGCCAACCGCTTTGCAGAGCGCGATGCCGCCCGCATCGATGCGCTGATCGAGCAACTCGACGCGATCGGCTCTGCGCGGCGGTTCGTGCTGGTGTCCACCGTGGCGGTGCTGGCGGGCTTTGCCGCCGAGGACGAGGATACCACCGCCTTCGAAACCGCGACGCCCTATGGCGTGAACCGCCGGCGACTGGAGGCCTTCGTGGCCGAGCGGTTTACGGGTGCGCTGGTCGTGCGCCTGCCCGCACTGTTCGGTCCGGTGCTGAAGAAGAACTTCCTGTTCGACTTCATGAACCCGATGCCCTCGATGGTGCCGCCTGCCGGGCTGGAGCAGCTGCGCGGGGCGGTAGGCAGCGCGCTCGCGCCCGTGCTCGACCGGCTCTATCCGCTCGATGCAGAGCTTGGCATGCATATGATCGACCGGGCGGCCCTAGACGCTTCCGGGCAGAGGACCGCGCTGGAGCAGGCGGTGGTCGGCGCCGGGCTCGGCGCGCTGCGCTTCACCAATCGGGAGAGCCGGTTCCAGTTCTACGACATGCGCCGGCTGTGGCGGGACATCGGCCTGGGGCTGGAGCACGGGCTGGAGGTCCTGCACCTTTCGCCGCCACAGCTGTCGGCCGGCGAGGTGCACCGGGCGGTCACCGGCACCGCCATGCCCGAGAGTACGGCGCGCGTGCACAGCGAGGACATGCGCACCCGCCACGCGGCGCTCTGGGGTCAGCCCGGCCCATACATGGCGACGCGTGAAGAGGTGCTCGCAGCGGTGGCCGAGTTCGTCCAGGCGGAGCGCGTGCCGGCATGAAGCTGGCCGTCTCCAATATCGCCTGGCCGGCAAGCGAGCGGGACGGCGCCTACGCGATCCTGGCACGCGCGGGCTTCACCGGACTGGAGATCGCGCCGGGCCTGTTCCTCGCCGGTGCCGCCGATCCGTTCGCGCCGACGGATGCCGAAGTGGAGCATGCGCTGGCCCCGATGCGCGATGCCGGGCTGACCCTGGTCTCGATGCAGTCGCTGCTGTTCGGGGTCTCGGGCGCGACGCTCTTCGAAGGCGAGGAGCCCCGCGCGCGGCTGGTCGCGGCAATGGAGCGCGCGATCGGCCTCGCCGGGCGCCTCGGCATCCCCAACCTGGTATTCGGCTCGCCCCGGCAGCGCGCCTACCCGGACGGCATGTCCGAGCAGGATGCGCACGACCAGGCAGCCGAGGTCTTCCACGCATTGGGCGACCGTGCCCTGGCAGCGGGTACGCGGATCGCCATGGAGCCCAACGGCCGCGCCTATGGCACCAATTTCCTGAACCGTGTCGAGGACGCCGAGGCCTTCGTGCGCCGGGTCGACCATCCGGCGGTGGTGCTCAACTTCGATATCGGCGCGCTGCACATGGAAGGCGACTTCGACCGCATCGAGGCGATCGCCGCCCAGGCGCTCGACACCATCGGCCATGTCCACGTCAGCGAGCCGCACCTCGCGCCCGCCCCCGCCGACCCGGCACAAGCCGCACGAGCGATCCGCGCCTTGCAGGACGCCGGGTACGCCGGCTGGTTCTCCATCGAGATGGCCGCGACGTCCACGCCGCTGGACGACCTCGCCGCCTCGGTCGCCCGACTGCAGGCGGCGCTGACGCTTGCGGGCGGAGCGCTTCCGGCGTGAGCAAGCCGCGCGACGATCTGCTGGTTTCGGTCGCGCTGTCCGGTCCGGCACGCGACGCTGCGCAAAGGCAGCAGCTCGCGCAGCTGGGGCGTGAGCTGGACACCCGGTTCCGCTATTGGGAGATCCTGCTCGCCTGTGACGTTGCCGACGATGCAAGCCACGGCGCTCTGCAGGCCAGTGTGCCCAACTTGCGCCTGCTGCACCTGCGGCCGGGCGCGAGCTTCTACCAGCGCCGGCTGGCGGTCGCGTCCGAGGCCATCGGCGACGTCGTGGTGGTGACGGCGGCGTCGGAGCTCGGGTATCTCGACCTGGCAACGATGATCGAAACCGCCGAGGCGCGCCATGCCCTCGTCGTCGGCCGGCACGTGGACGCCAATCCCCTCGGCTCGCTGGCGATGGCGCTGGGCCGCGGCGCCGGGCTGACGATCGGCCCGCACGACATGCTGACGATCGCCTTTCCGCGCGCCTTGCTCGGCATCGTGCTCGCGCATCCCGACCGGCTGCTGGCGACGCGCTTTCCCCCGGTGGATCAGCGCCTGCCGATCCTGCGCCAGGACATGCGGGCCGACGTTCAAGGCGGGGCCGACCTGCCGCGCTTCCGCTCGGGCTCCGAAACCGGGCCGCTGCTGTTGCGCCGCACGGAGGTCCTGCACCGGCTGACCATCAGCTCGGCCCCGCGCGTGCTGACACTGGTCGCCGCCGCGGCCCTGCTCGCGGCGTTCGGCGGCATGCTGTTCGCGGCATACAGCGTGATCGTCTGGCTGACGCTGGAGCATATCCAACCCGGCTGGTTCACCACGTCGCTGGCGCTCAGCCTGACCGCCGCGTTCCTCGGCTTCGCCATCTTCGGCCTCTCGATCGGGCTCAGGCGCCTGCTCGAAGCGCTCACCGGCGGGCCTGAGGACCTGATCATCGACGAGGCCGCGCCGATCGATCTGTTCGGCAAGGTGATGGACGAGTTCAACGTCGAGATCGCCACGCATCAGGACCACGCCGCGCCGGTGCGCAACGCTGCCGAATGACGCACGAGGCCGATTACCTGATCGTCGGTGGCGGCTTCTACGGCTGCGCGCTGGCGCTGTTCCTGCGCTCGCTCGGCAAGCGGATCGTGCTGGTCGAAGCGGGCGACGAGCTGCTGGGCCGTGCGTCGCGCGTGAACCAGGCGCGGGTGCACACCGGCTTCCACTATCCCCGCAGCGCGCTCACCGCCGTCAAGTCGATGGTGCTGCACCGCCGCTTCGCCACCGACTTTCCGGACGCGGTGGTCGACGATTTCCAGATGCTCTACGCCATCGCGCGGCACCGCTCGAAGGTATCTGCCTTGCGCTTTCAGCGCATGTTCGCCGAAATGGGCGCGCCGATTGCCCGCGCGACGCCCTCGCAAGCCGCGCTGTTCGCGCCCGACACGATCGAGGAGGCCTTCGCCTGCGACGAGTTCGCGTTCGACTGGTCGGTGCTGGCGCGGCATATGGGCAACCGCCTGGACGCGCTCGGCATCGAGGTGCGCCTCGGCATGCGCGCGCAAGGGCTGGAGACACGCCCCGGCGGCGCGGTGGTGCGCCTGTCGGACGGCTCGCAGGTCGCCGCGCGCTTCGTCTTCAACGTGACATATGCGCAGACCAATGCCCTGCTCGCCTCGGCCGACCTGCCGCAGGCGGCGCTCAAGCACGAGCAGACGGAGATCGCGCTGGTCGAGGTACCGTCCGAACTGGCGCCTTACGGCCTGACGGTGATGGACGGGCCGTTCTTCTCATGCATGCCCTACCCGTCCGCCGGACTGCATTCGCTGACCCACGTGCGCTATACCCCGCACGCGCACTGGACGGACGGTTCGGCCCGCCGCGAAGCCTACGAGGTCTTCGACGGTCTGCCGCGAGAGACCCGTCAGCGGCACATGGTGCTCGATGCGGCGCGCTACGTTCCCGCGCTCGCCCACGCGCGCTACGAACGCTCGCTGTTCGAGGTGAAGACCGTGCTCGCCAAGAACGAGCGCGACGACGGACGGCCGATCCTGTTCCAGCGCCAGCCGGAGGGCTCGCCGGTGATCTCGATCATGGGCGGCAAGATCGACAACATCTACGACCTGTTCGATATCCTGCGCCAGGCCGGGCCCGAGTGGGCCGCGGCGGACGACCGCTTCGTGCATGGCCGGGCGATGAGCGCGGCATGATGCAGCCTTTCGTCATTGCGAGCGGAGCGAAGCAATCCAGGACGCCGTGCGACTGCGGTGGATTGCCTCGCCACGCTCGCAATGACGAAGGGAGGAAATCATGATCGCGCGCCTGTTCGCCTCCTCGCTGGTGCGCTTCGGGCTCGTGGCAGTGGCGGGGCTGGGCGTCGATCTGGGCACCGCGTGGCTGCTGCGGCCGTTCATGCCGCTGCCGCTCGCCGCGCTTTGCGGCTTCGGCGTGGGCGCGGCGTTCAACTACCTGCTGCACGAGCGCTGGACCTTCGGCACCCGTGCGGCATCGGCCAGGCGCGGTTCGCTCTATCTGCTGGCGCTGCTGGCGACGCTGGGCACGCGGGTGGGCACGGTCGCCCTGCTGGACAGGACCGCGCTTCCCGACCTTCCCGTTCTGATCCTGGCGACCGGCGTGTCGTTCGTCGTCAACTACCTGCTCAGCCGCTTCCTCGTGTTCCGCCCCATCCCCAACCAAGCTGCCCCGGAGACCTGTTCTTGACCGAGCCGCCGCGCCAGATCCCCGCACACCGCGTCGACTTGCTCTCCGGGCGGCGGCACGACCACGTGCTGGTGATCCCGGTCATCAACGAGGGCGAGCGGATCCGCGCCCAGCTCGCCCGCGTCCACGCGGCCAACCTGCCGGTCGACGTGATCGTGGCGGACGGCGGCTCGACCGATGGTTCGCTCGACCTCGAAACCTTGCGCGCGCAAGGCGTGCGCGCGCTGCTGACCAAGACCGGTCCGGGCAAGCTCAGCGCCCAGCTGCGCATGGCCTATGCCTGGTGCCTCGACGAGGGCTACGAAGGCGTCATCACCATCGATGGAAACGGCAAGGACAACGTCGAGGCGGTCGCGCAGTTCGTGGCCAAGCTGCGCGAGGGTTACGACTACGTCCAGGGCTCGCGCTATGCGCCCGGCGGCAAGGCGGAGAACACGCCGCTGGAGCGCACGATCGGCAACCGCCTGATCCACGCGCCGATCCTCAGCCTGGCCGGGCGGCACTGGTTCACCGACACCACCAACGGCTTTCGCGCCTATTCGCGCCGCTACCTTACCGACCGGCGCGTCCAGCCGTTCCGCGACGTGTTCTTCGCCTACGAGCTGCTGTTCTACCTGACCGCGCGCGCCGGCCAGCTCGGCTATCGCGTGTGCGAACTGGGCGTGCGGCGCAGCTACCCGGCCGGTGAGGCGGTGCCCACCAAGATTACCGGAGCCGGCGCGAAATGGGCGATCATCAAGCAGTTGCTGGCCACCGCGACCGGCCGCTTCAATCCCAAGTCGCCCTAAGATGCCGAGCAACCACAAGGTAGCTCGTGCATTGCGGGCTTAGCATTTCGCAGGCGCATCATTTAGAGGGGGCGTGATGAGCAAGCTTGTACCCGTGATTCTGTGTGGCGGCAGCGGCACCCGGCTTTGGCCGCGCAGCAGAGCCTCCAAGCCCAAGCCGTTCCTGCCGCTGGTGGGCGAGACCACGCTGTTCCAGGCGACGCTCGAGCGTTGCCCGGCGACGGACGGGTTCGGCGCGCCAGTGGTGGTCACCGGCACCGCCCACCTCGAGCATGTCGAGGAGCAGCTGGGCGATCGTCCCGGCGCCGAGATCATCGTCGAGCCTTGCGCGCGCAACACCGCCGCCGCCATCGCGCTGGCCGCACTGCGCCTGCCGGAGGACGCGGTCATGCTGGTGTGCCCCAGCGACCACTATATCGGCGACGCCAAGGCCTTTGCCGATGCCGCCTGCACCGCAGCCGACCTGGCGCAGCAAGGCTGGCTGGTCAGCTTCGGTATCGAGGCGACCGCGCCCGAGACCGGCTTCGGTTACCTCAAGCGTGGCGAAGCGATCAGCGACCAGGCGTTCCGTACCGCGCAGTTCGTCGAGAAACCCGACCTCGAGCGCGCCAAGTCGTTCCTGGCCGAGGGGATCTACGCCTGGAACGGCGGCATCTTCGCGTTCCGTGTCGGTGACTTCCTCAAGGAACTGGAGGCGCATCGGCCGCAGATCCTCGCCGCCGTGCGCAAGGCGGTCGAGGGCGGCAGCAGCGATGGCCACCGCTTCCATCCCGACGCGGCTGCGTTCGCAGCGGTGGAAAGCGAATCGGTCGACTACGCCGTCATGGAGAACACCGGCCGCGCGGCGATGGTGCCGGCCGACATGGCCTGGTCCGACATCGGCAACTGGCAGGCGCTGCACACCGCGCGCGATCGCGACGAACTGGGTAACGCCACGCGCGGCCCGGTCGAGCTGGTCGACTGCCGCAACGTGCTGGTCGACAGCGACGGTCCGCGCGTCTCGGTGATCGGGCTGGAGGACGTCTACGTCGTGGTCGATGGCGACGACATCATGATCACCACCGCCGCCGGCGCGCAGAAGGTCGGCAAGCTTTCGGGCGCGGTGAACCAGTAAAGGACGCGTGGCGATGAGCGGCTCCCTCCCGATCAAGCAAGTCGAGAAGCCCTGGGGCAAGGACACCCTGCCCGCGCCCTTCGTCGCCGCGGCGGGCGAGAAGATCGGCGAGATCTGGTTCGAGCCGCCGCCCGAGCTGCCGCAGCTGCTGGTCAAGTACATCTTCACCAGCGAGGCCCTGTCGGTGCAGGTCCACCCGACGGACGCGCAGACGATCGCCAATGGCATCGGCCGTCAGGGCAAGGAAGAGTGCTGGGTGATCGTCGATGCCGAGCCGGGCGCGAAGCTGGGCATCGGCTTCAAGCAGCCGATCGAGGCCGACGCCATGCGCGCCGCCGCGCTCGACGGCTCGATCGAGCAGCTGATGGATTGGCACACGGTGTCGCCCGGTGACTTCTTCTACATCCCAGCCAACACCGTGCACGCGATCGGCGCCGGGATCAGCCTGATCGAAGTCCAGCAGAATTCGGACATCACCTACCGCCTCTACGACTACGGCCGCCCGCGCGAACTGCACTTGGACGAGGGCATGGCGGTCGCCAAGGGCGAGCCCTATGCCGACAAGTGGAAAGGCAAGGCGCCCGAGGGCACCTCGGTCAACCTGGTGCCCGGCCCACTGTTCACGCTCGACCAGGTCGCCGGCACGCCCGACGCGGATACGGCGGCGCGCTACTCGGGCAAGCTGCTGGTGATCCCGCGCGAGGGTGCGGTGCACGTCGCCGGCCAGGAGATCGCGCCCGGCGGTTGCGGGCTGGCGGACAGCCTGGCCGACGTGTCCTTCGCCAGTTCGGGGCTATGCCTGCTGGCGGCACCCTGCGCCTGAGGTGAACCGCGCGGCTTGGCCGAGCGCACGCGGGCGAACGAAGACGGTACCCTATCGCAGCTATGCCGTCGCCTGCGTGCTGGCGCTGATCGTGCTGGCCGCCGCAGGGTTGATGCAATCGAGCCGCGACTTGTGGCAGGACGAATCGACCCTGCTGGCCAACTTGGGCCTGCCGCTGCCCGCCTATTTCGGCACCCTGCCCTTCTACGACCAGGCGGCGCCGCCGTTCGCGCTGCTCACCCTGGACGCAGCGTACCTGCTGACGGACGGTTCGGTGCAAGGCATGCGACTGGTGCTGCTGGCCCTCAACCTCGCGCTGCTGGTTGGCCTCGCCCATGCCGCGATCCGGCGCGGCGACCGCCAGGCGCTGCTGGCCATCGCGATGATGGCGGTGACGCCGCTGGCGATCCGCTATTGCGTGGAGCTGAAGCAGTACGGGTTCGAGATGCAGGCGAGCCTGCTGTTCCTCCTCGCCCTGCGCTGGATGCCGGAGCGGCCGGCGGCGGTGATGCTGCTGGCCGCGGTGCTGTCGTTCTTCTCGTTCTCGATCATGCTGGTGGTGGGCGTGGCGGTGCTGGATGCGGCGCTCCTGCGTCATCGCGGGGCGACGCGCTGGCGCTGGCTATGCCTGCTGGCGGCCTACACGCTCGCCTGGCTGGCCTGCTACCTGCTGCTGTTCCGCCCTGCGACCGCGCTGCAGACGGCAAACTATCCCGCCGCCTATCAGCGGCTTGCGCTGGCCGAGTACCTGCGCCACCCGGCATTGCTCATGGCGCAGTTCGAGGTGATCGGCCGGGCGCAGGCCGCCGTCGCGCTGATCTGCGCGCTGATCGCGGCCGCGGCCCTGGTCCTGCTGGCCCGTCGTGAGACGAACCGACACGACCTATCGCCCACGGCCTTGATCTGGCAGCCCCTGCGCCTGCTGGCAGGGCTGATCGCCATCGTCGCGTTGCTCTGGCTGGCCAGGCTCTACCCGGTCTCGACCAACAAGCAGTTCCTCTTCACCATGCCCATCGGCGCGCTGCTGGTGGCGAACCTGTTCGTGCTGGCGGCCGACCGGGTGCGCCTGCGCGCCGCCGTGCCGCTCGCGCTCGCCGCGGCGCTCATGCCGAGCGCCGCCATCGCGCTTGCCCGCGAATGGCGCGAGGAAACCGACATCCAGGACACGCGCGGCCTCTACGCATTTCTGAAGACGCAGCCCGATGCGCTGATCCTGCCCGACATCCTGTTCGAGCCGACCCTGCGCTACTATGCGGTGCGCGATCCGCATCCGCCGCGCCGGATAGGGGCGCTGCTGCAGCCGGGCAGCGCCCCGATGGAGAGCCCGCAGGAGGTCGCCCGCGCTCTGGCGGCGGGCACTCCGTCCATCCGCCAGCACGTCTGGCAACCGCTCGACACGGCGCGTGGCTACCCGGCCTACGCCGATTGGGTGGTCCGGCATGCTCGCCAAGCCGGACCCGCCTTGATCGCCGCCACGTACCTGGGCGACGAGCGCGAGCGGATCTACGCCGACGCGGCGCGGCGGCAGGGTTGCGGGATCAAGGTGGCGTATCGCTCGCGCGAGGTCGTGGCACTGCACCTCGACTGCGCCACGCCGCGGCCCTGAACAGCAGAACCACCAGCGGCAGCGCCCAGATCACGCGCGTGTTGTACCGCGCGAAAGGTCCCGACAGCCAGGCGCAGATCACGTCGTTGAGCGCGATGGCCGCGAGCACGACCCATACGGCGGCGCGCAGATCGGCAGGCGGGGAAGAGCGGCGCCAGGGGAACGCGGCGAGCGCGCCCAGCACCAGGACCAAGGTCAGGCCGGAGATCGCGCGGTCGATCGCCGGCAGCGGCGTGTTCGCTGGCATCGCCTCGAACGGCTGGTCCGCACGCATGCGTCCGGCGAGGTACTCGGGGCGAAAGTCGTGCAGTTCCAGATTGCCTGCGAGCCGCAGGAAATCGCGGCCTAGCCCCGCCGCTGTTTCGGTCGGATAGGCGCGCAGCACGGCAAGGGCGAACCGGCCCTGCTCCTGCGAGACGCGGATCGCGTCGGCGACTGGCAGCGCCTTGAACCCGCCGCGCGGACGCGTGATTTCCCACAGGAACACCTCGGCGCTGACCGGTTGCAGCACGGGATAACGGCACTGCACGAACCGGGTGTCCGCACAGTGCTCCGCCAGGAAGCGTCGTGCCGGGCCGTCCTCGATCAGGCGGGCGGTGAGAAACGGCGGGCGCACCGGGCTCGATCCGGTGGTGAGCCGCGTGGCGAGGCCGAACAGCGCCTCACCACCGATGCCGATCGCAGCCGTCGCCATCAGCGCGGTCGCGGCAACGCCGACCGGACGTGAGCGCACGCGCCACGCCGCTGCGAACCCGCCGACCGCCAGCAGGCCGAGCACGGCCACCGCTGTCGAGTGGGCCAGCGCGGCGAATGCCAGCAGCGCCAGCAGCCCCGCACGCCAGCGCGCCCGCTCAAAGCGCCAGCGGCACAGCAGCAGCGCCGCGACGGGGATCGCCAGGCCCACCGCCAGGTCGGGCATCAGGAAGCAGACGAAGAACGGCAGCGGCGTGACCGCGACCAGAGCGAAGGCGGCGAGGCAGGTTCTGGCGAACGCGCGTTCGTCGGAAGGGTCGACGAAGTGGCGCACCATGCCGACGATCGCGGCTCCGGCCGCCAGCGCCTGCAGCACCACCGGCACCCAGAAGCTCTTCGCCAGCAGGCCGAGGTAGAGGAACAACCCGAAGTAGAGCGAGCGGCCGTAAAGCACCATGCCCGGCGGAGCGGCAGGTGCGGCTTGCGCCCCGGCGGGTGTGGCATTGCCGAAGAACGCGTCGGAGTGGCCGGTCAGCTTGGCCCAGACCGTATCCGCACCGCGCAAGTAGGACACGGTGTCGTTGAAGCCGAACACGTCGCCATGCAGCAACGCGGGCCAGAGCAGCAGCAGGCCGAGCAGGAACAGGAGGTTCTGGCGTCCACGCAATGGGGCGATCGTGGCTTTGGCCGAACTCACCCCGTTGCGCTCCCCATTGCGGCTCGTTGGACCATGGAGATCGGGCGAAGCGCTGGCAATGGGGCGAGTGAGGTCGCGAGCCAGCCATGATCCTCCCCTGCAGGGGGAGGTGGCGCGCCTGCAAGGCGTGACGGAGGGGTATAACCCTCACGGTCGAGCACTGCACCAGCGGTGACACCCCTCCGTCAGTCCTGCGGACTGTCACCTCCCCTTGCAGGGGAGGATCTACTGCCCGACGCGCTCAGATCACGTCGGCCACACCCTCCAGCGCCTCGCGCAGCTTGGCCAGCGCCTGCGCCTTCAGCTGGTGCACGCGCGGGATCGAGACCTGCAGCACTTGGGCGATCTCGGCGAGGTTCAGCTCCTCGACGAAGTAGAGCGAGACGATCAGCCGCAACCGCTCGGGCAAGTCGGAGATCGCCTGGATCACCGCGCCGCGAGTCTCCTCGTCCTGGAGCAGAGTGAGGCTGTCGGGCGTCTGGTCGGCAAAGGCGCTGTCCTGGTCGGAATAGACCTCGTCGATGGAGTCGAAGCGCAGCGGCTGGCTGGTGTCGCGCAGCAAGGCCAAGTGCGCCTCGTCGATGCCCATGGCGGCGGCGAGTTCGTGCGCCAGCGGCTCGCGGCCCAGTTTGCCCCGCATCTCGGCCTCCTTCTCGCGCAAGGTGCGGCTGCGCTCGGAGGCGCCGCGCGACATCGGGATGGTGCGGCGAATGAGGTCCACCATGGCGCCGCGCACGCGCATCTTGGCATAGGCGGCAAAGCCGTCCTCGGTCGGACCGGCGTGCTTCTGCGCGCACTCGGTCAGCGCGACGAGCCCGGCCTGGACCAGGTCCTCCAGCTCGATGCCGGGGCGCCCGGTGCCGTTCACGTGCCAGGCGAGGCGGCGGACCATGGGCAGGAACCGGCGGACCCGGTCGGCGACGTCGCCGCCGTAGGCACCGGCGATGCGGCGGCCGGAAGACATGTTGGAACGGGCGAAGGGTGAATGGTCTAGCTTCATGCGGCCATGTCCATGGATTCGATGATGTGCGGTTCGGGGAGCGAAGGCGCGGCCGGGGCGGCGCCGATGACGTCGACCACCTCGATCGGCTGCGTGGGCGGCAGCTCCGAGATCGAGATGACGAGGCAGGAGGGCGCGCGCATCCGCAGCAAGGCGGCGAGCACGCGGCGGGCGCGGGGTTGCACCACCAGCGCCAGCGGCCCGGCATTGGCCCCGCGCGAGGCGGAAAGGTTCGCCACACGCTCGCCGATCATGCGGGCGAGGTCAGGCTCGATCACCGGCTGACCGGTCACCGGATCGTGCATGCCCTGCACGATCGCGGCTTCGAGGCCCGCGTCGAGCGTCAGCACCGGCAGGCGCTCGTGCGGCGGGCAGATGCGGCCGACGATCAGCGGGCCGAGATCGGCGCGCACCAGTTCGACCAGGCGGTCGTGGTCCACGGTCTGCATCACGCCGCGGCTGAGCGAGGCGAGGATCGGCAGCGGGTGGCCGATGGGAATGCCGTCCTCCAGCAGCGCGCGCAGCACGCGGGTGATCGCGGCGAGGCTGAGCGGCGCGGGGTGGATCGTCTCGACCAGGCCCGACGAGTGCTCCTTCACGCCTTCGATCAGCGTCTTGACCTCGTCGGGGCCGAGCAGGTCCTGCGGGCGCTCTGCCAGCAGCTGGTTCAGGTGCGTGGCGATGACGGTGCCGGCATCGACGGTCAGGAAGCCCTCGGCGACGGCATGGTCGCGCGCCGCCGGGTCGATCCACAAGGCAGGGCAGCCGAAACTGGGATCGCGGGTGGCATCGCCGCGCAAGCTGTGGGTCGGGCGCGCCTCGCCCGCGTCGATCGCCAGGATGCGGTCGGCACGGATGGTGGCGCCGCCCAGGATCACGCCGCCCAGCACGATGCGATAGTCGTTGGGCGCCATGTCGAGCGCATCGCGCACACGGAACTGGGGCACGATGAAGCCGAAGGTCTGGCTCAGCTGCTTGCGCACGCCGGTGATGCGGGCGATCAGCGGCGAGCCCTTGCGCTCGTCGACCAGCTGGACGAGGCCGTAGCCGAGCTCGATGGTGACCAGCGTATGGTCGGACACGTCCTCCAGCACGATGCGGCCCGGGTCGGGCAGCTCGGCCGCGATCGGCTCGATCACCACCACCGGCTTGTTGGCGTGCTTGCGCAAGGCATGCCAGATCCACGCGGCGATGCCGGCGGCAGGCAGGAAGATGACCTGCGGCATTGCCGGGATCATGCCGATGGCGCCCATCACCACCGCCACCGGCAGCCAGGTGCTCGGCGTGGCGAACTGGCCGCCGATCTGGCCGGCCAGGTCGCGCTGGTCGGAGACGCGGGTGACGATGACGGCGGCGGCGATCGAGAGCAGCAGCGAAGGCACCTGTGCCACCAGCGCGTCGCCGATGGCGAGCGTGATGTAGTGTTGCGCGGCCTCGCCTGCCGAGAGCCCATGGCTGATCATGCCCAGGCAGAAGCCGGCGATGATGTTGACGCCCAGGATCAGCAGCGCGGCAATCGCGTCGCCCTTCACGAACTTGCTGGCGCCATCCATCGAGCCGTAGAAGTCGGCTTCGGTCGCGACTTCGCGGCGCCGGGCCTTGGCTTCGTCGGCAGTCATCAGGCCCGCGGCCAAGTCGGCGTCGATCGCCATCTGCTTGCCGGGCAAGGCATCGAGGGTGAAGCGCGCCGAAACCTCGGACACGCGGCCCGCGCCCTTGGTGACCACCACCATGTTGATGATCATCAGGATCAGGAACACGAAGATGCCGACGGCGAAGTTGCCGCCGATCAGGAAGGCGCCGAAGCTTTCGATCACCATGCCGGCCGCCGCTTCGCCCTCGTGGCCGTGGACCAGCACGACGCGGGTCGAGGCGACGTTGAGCGCCAGGCGCAGCAGCGTCGCAAACAGCAGGACGGAGGGGAACGAGGAGAAGTCGAGCGGCTTGGTCGCGTTCATCGCCGCCATCAGGATGGCAACGGACAACGCGATGTTGAGCACGAAGCTGACGTCGAGCACGATCGCGGGGACCGGCACGATCATCAGCACGATCAGGATGAGGATGCCGCCGGGCAGTGCCAGAGATGCGCCGCCGGAAAGACGATTGAGGACGGTCACAGGCCGAACCTCGCCAGCTTGGCGTACGCATCACGCACGTGCGCCGGGGCGCCTGGGGCATTGCCGCCGAAGGACTCGTTGAGGGTGTCCGCCATCGAGCGCGTCGGCACGGACGTCGCGCTCGGCATCGCCGCCTGCGCGGAGTGGAACTCCTGCGCGATCGGGCCGCCGACCGGCAGGTTGAAGCCCGGTGCCCCCGAGGCTTGCGCGAAGGCATATTCCGACGCGCCGGTGGAAGCGGAGGCCCACAGTTCGGCGCCACCGCTCTCCATGGCGCCGGCGACGCGGCCGCGGATCAGCTCCATGACGCTCGAGACGCTGCGTGCGCCGCCCGGACCATAGAAGATCCCGCGGTTCGCGGCGGCGGCCTGCGGCAGGATGCTCGCAGCGCTGGCGTTCGGATCGCTGGCGAGCGTGGTGAGGAACGAGGTCGCGCCGCCGATGCCCAGGAAGTGGCCGAGGTAGAGCTCGGCGGCATCGGGTTCGCGGCCCAGCGCGGTGGCGAGTTCGGCGCGGTTGTCCGCCGCCAGCTCGCCCGCCATCAGCGCAGAAGCATTCGCATCGTAGCGCAAGGCCATGATCTGCGCGCGCACGTTGGGGTCGGTGATCCGCCCGCCCGAGATCGCGTCGCCCGCCCAGCCCAGCCCGTGCTCGGCGCCGTGGCGGTCGAGCGTCTGCAACCAGGTGCCGTTGGTGAACTGGTAGAGCCCCGCCGCGCTGGAGGTGCCGGCGCGGGCCGAGGGGTTCAGGCTCGATTCGATCTTGGCCTGGGCGAGCAGGTAATTGAAGTCGACGCCGGTGGCCTGCGCCGCACGCGCGATCGCCGCCCGCACGGGTGTGCCGTTTGCAGCGGCGGCGGCTGAGGCGCCAAGGTAGGGTGTATCGGGCAATGCTGGCTCCGGGTGAACGTACCGCGGAGTGTTCAGCAAGAGGCGTGCCAGATTGCGGCCGGGGAGCGAGCTGGTACACGCGCACCCGATCAATCAACCACCCTCGTCATCCCCGCGAAGGCGGGGATCCCGCTTGTTCTTTCTTGTCCAGTGGCGTGCCGAAGAAAGCGGGGCCCCCGCCTGCGCGGGGGCGACGATGACTTGGGACGTGACCCTAGCCCCGCGTGCCCATGTAGGCGTACTGCGGCCCCGCGCGGTAGAGCTGCGGCGCGCCGGTCAGCGCGTTCAGCCGCGCGGTGACGTTGGCCGCGACCAGGTTGCGCACCTGGCGATTGACCTCGTTCAGCCGCCGTGCCGCTTCGAGCATGCCGCGGCATTCGTCGTCCAGCACCGTGCCGGCGCAATCCTCGAGCGAGCCGCACAGCGCGTTCTTGTCGTTGGCCGCGCCCATCAGGGCGTCGACGTCCAGACCGGCAAGCGCCTGCCGTTCCTCTTCCAGGACGGCAAGCATCTGCCGCAGCTGGTCGCGCAGGGTTGCCGCCGGCAAGGTCTGGGAAGTGCTCACGCGTTACCGCTCCTCAGGAACATGCCCGCCGCGATCATGGCATCGGCAATGCGCGCCGGGACCAGCGGGTAATTGCCGCTTTCGACTGCCTTGCGGATCTGCGCGACGCGATCGGTGTTGATCGGTGCTTCGCCCGGATCGAGCGTCGCGCTGGTCGCCACCGTCGGCTTCGCAGCAGCGGCAGCCGAGGTATCGGCCGTAGGCACCGCGGCAGCGGCGGGGTTGATGTCGGCGCCCGACTTGCGGGCGATCTCGGCACTCACCGCGCCGATCGCGCGGGGAGCACCCACTTCGATGGGTGGCATTTTGCCGCTCCTTGTTCACTTGTCATAGCGAAGAACGGTAGCGGCGCGGAGCGTTTAAGGGGAAGGGCGGCAATTCGTTGCCGCCACGGCGGCAAAATTACGCTTATGTATATACACTTATGCGGCGCAGGACGCCTCAAGCTCGTCAGCGCCAGGATCGCAGCATCGAGCTATCCGGGCGCTGTAAAGCCCGCTGGATTGCTTCGCTTCGTTTGCAATGACGAGGGGGTGGCTCAGTCGAGCGGCAGCGATACCAGGCCGGGCCGCACCACTTGCGCACGCATGGCTTCCGCATTGGGCTTGGCGTTGATCGGGCGCACGTGGATCCAGGCGCCGACCGCGCCCGCTTCCATCGCCTCGCCCGGTTGCGCGACGCTGAAGCCCTCGCCATTCACGGCGATCGATATGCCGTCGCCGCGGTTGATGACCGGCGTACCGCCCAGCCCTTGCGTCTCGCGCTTGACCGGCACGAACAGGCGCCAGCTGCCCGGGTCGCCGCACTGGACGACCACGCTCTCGTGGTTCTGGGTGCGCCACGACAACGCCAGGGGCGAACCGCAGGGCCGCAGCCGCAAGCGACGGTCGACCGGGTTCATCGCGCCGCCGCTCTGGCCGATCTCGGCTCCGGTGAAGCCGGCAACCTCGCGATCGATCGTGTCGAGATCGGCATAGCCGGACGAAGCGGCGGCGAGGATGGCGAGAACGATGCTCATGGTCGGTCCTTGACTGGGGTATTCTGCGCAGAACTACGCAAGCTACGTGCCAGCCGCGCCTCGGGCGCATCGTAGCCGACGACGACGCGCAGATTGTTCCCTTCGCCGGGCAGACCGGGTTCCACCACCACGCGCGCATCGCCGGCCTCCCGCGCAAGGGTCTGGGCCTGATCCAGCGCTTCCGCCATGGCTCCGGGCGCGTAGCTTGCGGTGATGGTGACTTGCTGGCGCGGGTCGTGGGGCTGCTGGGCCAGCCACGCGCGCAACGGCGGTGCGCCCTCACCCGCGATCCATACCGCGACCGGTTCGGTGCGCGGCGCGGCCCTGGGTGCCGCCACGACGGGAGTTGCATGCGCCACGCGATCCTGACGCGCGAAGGCGCTGGCGGTGAGCATGAACAGGATCATCGACAAGTCGGCGATGAGAGTCTGCCAGCCGGTACCGACTTTCACGATCATCCGGCGCGCGCCTGTTTGCCGGTCGGCGCCGCTGCGCTCTCGTGCAGCTTGGGCACGGCGGGCGCGATCTGCGCCTCCAGCCAATCGACCACCGTCTGGCGCTCGCGCTCCTCGGCGTGGGCGGCGCGCTCGACCATGCGGGCGAGCGGGGCAAAGACGATGTTGCCCAGCAGCAGGCCATAGAGCGTTGTCAGCACCGCCATGCCGATCGCGGCCGTGAAGTCGCCCTGCATGACGCTGCTGGTGTGCAGCTGGCTGAGCGAGATCAGCGTGCCGGCAAGCCCGAACACCGGCGCCAGTTCGGCCGCCTGCGCGAACACGTCGACGGCACGGCGTGCGCGCTCCTGCCGCTTGGTGCGGTGGCTGCGATGTGCATCGCGCAGCGCTGTCAGCGAGTGCGACTGCGCCATGGCGTCGCAGGCCTCGTCGAACTCGGGATCGCCGAAGTGGTGCGTCTGCGCGCGCACCAGCCCGTCGCGACGGATCGCCTGCACGTGCGTCGCCAGCTCTCCCCGGGCCCGCTCGGCATGGAAGCGCGGCTTCCTCAGCGCGAACAGGGCGGCGATCGCAGTCCGGCAATCGGCCGGGCCGCAGCGCAGGAAGGTCGCCACCAGCGTACCGCCGACCACGATGGCGGCGGACAGTGGATCGATCAGGCTCTCGGCATGCATGCGGTCATGAACTCCTTCGCAACAGGAGAACGGCTGGCAAATACAGGGTTTTCGTCCGCGGCGTGCATTTGCCGGAAAGCGGCAAAGGTTTGCCGGGCTCTTGCAGACCTGCACGCCCCTACCTTCGTCATTCCCGCGAAAGCGGGAATCCATCTCCTTCGCGCGCGTTTGGTTGAAGAGCGAAAGTCAGCCACGTCCTGGCGGCACTCTCAGCGGCCGATTGCCTCCCTGCGGCAAACGATGGAGCAGGAGATGGACCCCCGCCTGCGCGGGGGTGACGAATTGAGACTGGGGGGAATCAAGCCCATCGAACTCCATCTGGCACGCCCCTTGCAGAATACCTCGCGAACCCGTCCGCAAGGACCAAACCCGAGGAACCACAGCGATGAGCCAGAGCCTGTTCGGCATCCATGCCGCCGCTCTCGAACTGCGCTCGCAGCGCATGGGCATGATCGCCGGCAACATCGCCAATGCCGCCACCCCCGGCTACAAGGCGAAGGACATCGACTTCAAGGCCGCGCTCGCCGCCAGCCAGCATGGTCAGGGCGATGCCGATCAGGCCGCCAAGGGCGCGGTGCTGTATCGCACGCCGGTAATGCCCTCGATGGACGGCAATACCGTCGAGCTGCAGAACGAACAGCTCGCCTTCTCCGAGAACGCGGTCGGCTATTCCACCACGCTCGAATTCATCCGCAGCCGCGTCGATACGATCACGCGCGCGATGAAGGGCGACTGATAGATGCCCGGCACCATCTTCGACGTCGCCCAGCGCGGCATGTCGGCGCAGCTCGTCCGCATGAACGCGGCGGCCTCCAACCTCGCCAACGCGGGCACGGTGACGGGCAGCGAGGCAGAAGCCTATCGCCCCATCCGCGCCGTCTTCGCCGAGGACCTCGATCGCGCCACCGGCATGGCATCCGTCAAGGTCCAGGGCGTGGTGCGCGAGAATGCCGCCGCGATCCGCCAGCACGATCCGAACCACCCGCTGGCCGACGCCAACGGCGATGTCTGGACTGCGCCGGTCGATGAGAACGCCGAGATGGTCGAGATGCTCGAAAGCTCGCGCCAGTACCAGAACATGGTGGAGGCCCTCTCCACCGCCAAGCAACTCATGCTCGAAACGATGAGGCTCAAATGACCGTCAGCTCCGTATTCTCGAACTACTCGACCACGTCGACGACAAAGGCGGACACGTCCTCGTCCAACAAGGGCGGCCTCGCCTCGCTCGGCGCCAACGATTTCATCAAGCTGATGACGGCGCAGATGAAGCAACAGGATCCCACCGACCCGGTCGATCAGAAGCAGATGCTCTCTCAGATGGCGCAGTTCTCCACGCTCGCCAACAGCACCGAGATGGGCAGCACCCTGAGCGCCATCGCCGGCAAGCTCGACGTCCTGATCTCCAAGACCGCCACCACCACTCCGACCGCTTCCTAAGGAGCCACCTTCATGTCCTATTACACTTCGATCAGCGGGCTGAAGAACGCCCAGACCGACCTCAACGTCATCAGCCACAACATCGCCAACGCCGAGACCAACGGCTTCAAGAAGTCACGCGCCGAGTTCGCCGACATCGTTGCGGGTTCCTCGTTCACCAATCCCAAGCAGATCCAGGGCATCGGTTCGGCGGTGGACTCGATCACCCAGAACTTCTCGATCGGCCCGGTCGAGCAGACCGGCTCGGCGCTCGACGTCGCCATCACCGGCGATGGTTTCTTCGAGATCCGCGCGCCCGGCGGCCAGACCATGTTCACCCGCAACGGGGCGTTCGCGGTGGACGAGAGCGGCTTCATCCATGATGGCGCGGGCAACCGCCTGCAGGCCTTCGCCGGAACCGCCACCACGGGCGAGCCGGGCGACGTGCAGATCCCGGCAACCGCGGGCACCGCGACCTTCACCGGCGTGACGATCAGCCCCAAGGGTGCGATCACCGCGTCCTACTCGGACGGTACCAACACCCAGGTCGGCACCATCGCTCTCGCCACCTTCATCGCGCCCACCGGGTTGAAGCAAGTCGGCAGCTCGAACTGGACGCAGACGGGCCTCTCCGGCGCGCCCACTTTCGGCGCTCCCGACACCGGGGCCAACGGTGCGCTGCTCTCGGGCTCGATCGAGCACTCCAACGTCGACATCGCCGAGGAGCTGGTGAACCTGATCACCGCGCAGCGCTACTTCCAGGCGAACGCCAAGGCAATCGACACCGCCACGCAGATCTCGCAGACCATCATCGGCCTGCGGTCTTAAGAGCTGACTGACCGATGGACCGGCTCGTCTACACCGCCGTCTCGGGCATGAACGCGTCGATGGTGCGGGAACGCATGATCGCCAGCAACATGGCCAATTCGCAGACCATCGGCTTCAAGGCCGAAGTGCTGCGCGCCGAGACCGTCACGCTCGACGGTCCGCAACTGGACGTACGGGCGATGAACCGGTCCGAGGTCAAGGGCGCCTCCATGAAGGAAGGCGCGATCGTCCAGACCGGTCGCCCGCTCGACGTCGCCATGACCGGCGACACGATGCTGGCGGTCCAGTCGGTCGGTGGCAACGAGGGCTACACCCGCCGCGGCGACCTCACCGTCTCGATCACCGGCGTGGTCGAGAACGGCGAGGGCCTGCCGGTGCTGGGCGAGAACGGGCCGCTGATGGTGCCACCCGGCTCCATGGTCTCGATCGCACAGGACGGCTCGGTGCTGATCACCGACCCGGCGCAACCCGAGCAGGAACCGCAGCGCATCGACCGGCTCAAGCTGGTGAGCACCAAGGGCTCGCCGCTGGAGAAGGATCTCGCCGGCGTATTCCGCGTCCCCGGCGGCGGCGTGCTGCCGGTGGACGACAACGCGAAGGTCATCCCAGAGTCGGTCGAGCAGTCGAACGTCAATTCATCCCAAGTCCTGGTCGACATGATCGAGGCGCAGCGTCTGTTCGACATGCGCACCAAGCTCGTCTCGACCGCCAAGGAGCTCGACGAAGGCTCCTCGCGCCTGATGCGCCTCGATTAACGCAAGGAAGCACGACTCATGCCTACCTCCGCCCTGCACGTCGCCCGCACCGGCCTGGAAGCCCAGGACCAGCGCATGCGGGTCATCGCCAACAACCTGGCGAACGTCTCCACCACCGGCTTCAAGCGCGACCGCGCCAACTTCGCGACGCTGGCCTACCAGAACGCCCGCGTCGCCGGCGCGCAGTCCTCGACCGAGACCGCCTATGCCAACGGCCTGAACCTGGGCACCGGCGTCGGCATCCAGTCGACCACGCGGATCGAGACGCAAGGCACGCTGGAGACGACCGACCGCTCCTACGACATGGCGCTCGACGGCGACGGCTACTTCCAGGTGCAGCTGCCCGGCGGCCAGCTCGGCTACACGCGCGCCGGCAACTTCTCGCTGACGCAGGATGGCCAGGTGGTGACCACGCAGGGCTATCCGCTGCAGCCGCCGATCAACGTGCCGCAGGGCACCACTTCGATCACGATCAGCCAGGACGGCACCGTCTCGGCCACCGTCACCGGCCAGACCGAGTCGCAGGACCTGGGCCAGATCACCATCGCCAGCTTCACCAATCCGGCGGGCCTTCAGGCCGCTTCGGACAACTTCCTGATGGAAACCAGCGCGTCCGGCCCCGCGCAGATCGGCATCGCCGGCGAGGAAGGCCGCGGCCACATCCGCCAGGGCATGCTCGAAGGCTCGAACGTCAACATCGTCGAGGAGATGGTGGACATGATCGAGACCCAGCGCGCCTACGAGATCAACTCCAAGATGATCTCCTCGGTCGACGAGATGCTGCGCAACGCGAACCAGACGCTGTGACGGTGATGCAAGCAAACCCCCAACACCCCGTCGCCCCCGCGAAGACGGGGGCCCCGCTGCTCTTCGCTCCGCATATGGGCGAGAAGAAAAGCGGGATCCCCGCTTACGCGGGGATGACGAAGAAGGGCTCGGGGACGACGATGAGGGGCTCGGGAGTGACGACGAGGGGGCCGGGTGTAGCCGGCTTGAGGCAGATGTTGCGCGCAGCCGGCGCCATCGCTGCCGCCGCCGCGATCAGCGCTGCCCTGCCCGACCCCGCGGCCGCCAGGAAGGCGCCCAGGCCTTCGGGCTTCGAGCCGACCCTTCCCGTCGAAGCCGCGCCGCTGCCGGCGAACGGCTCGATCTTCCAGGCGAGCTATGGCTATGCCGCCCTCTACGAGGGCAATCGCGCGCGCCGCATCGGCGATCCGGTGACGATCCGCCTGGTCGAGAGCACCACCGCGTCGAAGTCGGTAAATTCCAAAAGTAACAAGGGCGGAGACGCCTCGATCACGCCGCCCTCAAAGGGACCGTTATCGTTTCTTAACCCTAATGCCCTTAATGCGTCCTCGTCCTCGACGTTCAATGGTCAGGGCAATGCGGGGCAGACGAGCAGCCTTTCGTCGACGCTCGCAGTGACCATCGCCGAAGTCCGGCCGAACGGCACTGCACTGGTCAGAGGTGAAAAGCAGATGATGCTCAGTCAAGGCGACGAATGGGTGCGGTTCTCCGGCATCGTGCGCCTCGTCGACATCGACGCGGACAACATCGTGCTCTCCACGCGCATCGCCGATGCCCGCATGGAATACTCGGGCAAGGGCGCCCTGCAGCGCGCAAGCAAGCAGGGCTGGCTGGGCCGGTTCTTCAACATCATTTCGCCGTTCTGACGATGCGCACGCTCTTCCACATTCTCGCCGGCGTGCTTCTCAGCTCGATGCTGGCCATCGTGCCCGCTCATGCCGAGCGCGTCCGCGACCTGGGCCAGTTCCAGGGCGTGCGCTCCAACCAGCTGACCGGCTACGGCATCGTCGTCGGCCTGCCCGGCACCGGCGACGACAACCTCGCCTACGTCACGCAGGCGATGAAGGGCGTTTCCGGCCGCATGGGCCTGACACTCCCCCCCGGCGTGCAGCCCGGGCTCAAGAACGCCGCCGCGGTGATGATCACCGCCGACCTGCCGGCCTTCGCCAAGCCCGGCCAGCGCATCGACGTGACCGTGTCCACGATCGGCAAGGCCAAGTCCCTGCGCGGCGGCGCGCTCATCATGACGCCGCTCTATGGTGCCGACGGCCAGATCTACGCCATGGCGCAGGGCAACCTCGCCGTGGGCGGCCTGGACGTGGGCGGCAAGGACGGCTCCAACGTCACCATCAACATCCCGACCGTGGGCCGCATCTCGGACGGCGCCTCGGTAGAACGCGCGGTCGCGACCGGGTTCGACAACGGCGCCGATCTCAGCTGGAACCTGTTCACCGCCGATTTCCTCACCGCCAGCCGCGTGCGCGACGCGATCAACCGCAAGCTGCCGGGCACTGCGACGATCACCGACGGTGTCAGCCTGGCGCTGCGCCTGCCGCCCGACGCAGACACCCGCGCCAGCCTGATGGCCGCGATCGAGATGATCGACGTCAGCCCGGCCGAGACCCCTGCCCGCGTCATCGTCAACAGCCGCACCGGCACCGTCGTCATCAACAACGCGGTGCGCGTCGCGCCGGCGGCGATCAGCCACGGCAAGCTGGTGGTGCGCATCGACGAGAAGCCCACGGTGGTCCAACCCGCCCCGTTCAGCCGCGGCCGCACGGCGGTGGAGCAGAATTCCAAGATCAGCGTCGAGGAAGAAGACCGCAAGGTCATGATGTTCCAGCCGGGCGCTTCGCTCAGCAAGATCGTCGACGCGCTCAACATGCTGGGCGTGACCCCGTCCGACCTCGTCGCGATCCTGGAAGCGCTGAAGCAGGCGGGCGCGCTCAAGGCGGAGATGGTGGTGATATGACGAGCGTTTCCACTACCAACCTCGCTTCGACGAAGCTCATCGCCGGGAACGCGACCGATCGCGAGAAGCTGTCGGCGGCGGCCAAGCAGTTCGAAGCGGTGTTCGTGCGCCAGATGCTCAGCGCCGCGCGCAAGGCCGACTTCGGCGGCGAGGACCTGTTCGGCGGCCAGGCGCTCGATACCTTCCGCGAGATGCAGGACAACCAGTTCGCCGACATTACCGCGCAGACCGGCGCGCTCGGCTTTGCGGCCAAGATCGAGGCGCAAGTGGCAAGGCTGTTGCCCTCCACCCAAGCCGCGCTTCAGCAGCAGCCGACTGGCGCGAAGGCGAAGTAAGCCATGGCTAGCGATCTCCTTGCCATTGCCCGCAGCGGCACCCGCGCTGCCCGCGCCGCGCTCGACGTCACCGCGCAGAACATCGCCAACGCCTCGTCCGAAGGCTATGTGCGCCGGTCGGTGTCGCTGTCCGAGGTTTCGGCGACGAGCACGCTCAGCGGCACGGCCAGCATCAGCCTGTCGGGCGTGCGTGTCGCCGGCATCGCGCGCAATGCGGACTTGTTCCGCCAGGCCGAAGTGCGCCGTACCGGCTCGGACGCGGCTCGCGCCAGCGCCGAGGTCCAGGGCCTGGAGAACATCGAATCGGCCGTGGAGCAAAGCGGCCTGTACGAAGCGTCGGTGGCGTTCGAAGGCTCGCTGCAGCAGCTGGTTTCCGACCCGACCGATGGCTCGCTGCGCGCGTCCGCGCTGGAAAGCGCGCGCACCCTGGCGAGCACCTTCAACGTCACTTCCAAGAGCCTGGACGCAGCCGGCGAAGGACTTCGCTTCGAAGCGCAGGACGGCGTCGACCAGGTGAACCTGCTCGCCGGCGAGCTCGCGCGGGTCAACGCCCGCCTCAGCCGCGCGGCGGATGCCTCCAGCGACCAGTCCACCTTGCTCGACCAGCGCGACTCGCTGCTGCAGAAGCTGAGCTCGCAAGTCGACGTCACCACCGTGTTCTCGTCCGACAAGACCGTCGAAGTGCGCCTGGGCGGCAGCACCGGCCCGCAGCTGGTCTCGGGCCAAGCGGTCGGCGCGCTGGCGATGCAGACCGCGGCAGATGGCACGGTCGGCTTCACCCTGGCCGGCACCGCCGTCGCTCCCGCTTCGGGAGCGCTCGCCGGCAAGGCGCAAGCGCTCGTCCAGGTCGCCGAGACACGCGGCAAGGTCGATGCGGTCGCCGCCGGCATCATCGCCACCGTCAATGCCGCGCAGGCTTCGGGCGTGGACCTTGCCGGTGCGGCCGGCCAGCCGATCTTCTCGGGCACCAAGGCCGCCGACATCGCAGTGGTCGCCACCAGCGGCAGCCAGATTGCCACCGCCCCGGCCGGCGCCGCCGCCGGTAGCCGCGACGTCGGCAACCTGAACGCCTTGCGCACGGCACTCAGCGCCGCCAATCCTTCGGGCGGGCTCGACGCCGCCTTGTTCGACATCTCCAGCGCCGTTGCCGGCCGGACCGTGACCCGCGACGCCCTGATCTCCATCGCCGATAGCGCCAGCATCGCGCTGCAGACGCAGGCCGGCGTCGATCTCGACCAGGAAGCGGTGAACCTGGTGCGCTACCAGCAGGCGTTCCAGGCCTCGGGCCGCATCATGCAAGTCGCCAACGATCTGTTCGACACGCTCCTGGGCATCCGCTGAGGCCATCATGACCATCCTGACAACCAACAGCACCAGCGCCTTCTTCGACCGCGCCCGCAGCGACATGACGGCGCTGCGCAAGCAGACCGAGAAGATCCAGTCGCAGATCGGCAGCCAATCGCGCCTGGCGCGCTCCTCGGACGATCCGGTCGCCGCCTCGCGCCTGCGCACGCTGGCCCGCTCGGACGCCCTGGCCAAGATCGACACCACCAACGCCAACCGCGCGACATCGGACCTCACCATCGCCGACTCGACGATGTCGGACATCACCACCGCGATCGCACGCGCCAAGGAACTGGCGACGCAGGCGGCGAACGGCACGCTCAGCGCCGACCAGCGCGCCAGCATCGGCAAGGAACTGGCGGCGATCCACGGCACGCTCGTGGGACTTGCCAATACGCGCGATTCCAACGGCAACGCGCTGTTCGGCGGCGAGAACGCCACGATGGCCTACACGCTCGATGCTTCGGGCAACGCGGTCTATGCCGGCACCAGCAGCAGCGGCGACCTGCCGCTGGGCGATGGGCAGACCGTCACCCGCTCGATGACGGGGCCCGAGTTCCTGAACTTCAAGGTCGGTGGCGTGGACACCGACCTGATGGCGGTGGTCAAGTCGCTGTCCGACACGCTCCAGGCCGGCGGCGCCGACGCCGCGGCCGTGGCCAACAAGACGCTCGACGCGCTATCGACCGGCCTCGACACGGTGAGCACCGGCCAGACCGTGGTCGGCTCTCGCCTCGCCTGGATCGAGCTCACCAGCGATCGGCGCAGCAACCTTGCCGAACTGCGCGCCGGCGAAGAAGCCGACATCGGGGGCATCGATCCCGCAAGCTCGATTGCAAGGCTGCAGGAGATGTTGGTGGTGCTCCAGGCCAGCCAGGCCAGCTTCACCAAGCTTTCGCAACTCAGCCTGTTCAACCAGCTCAACTGACGCACTTTCTAAGGTAACGAAGCCATGTTTGCTGCAGTTGGTGTAGTCATCCTGCTGGTGATGGTGTTCGGCGGCTTCGCCCTCACCGGCGGTGCGCTTGGCCCGGTCATGCACGCCATCCCGCACGAGATGCTGATCATCGGCGGCGCCGCGCTGGGCGCCATCGTCACCGGCAACTCGATGCATGAGCTGAAGGGCCTGGGCGGCTCGTTCGCCAAGATCTTCAAGGGCCCCAAGCACAACAAGCAGGACCACATCGACGCGATCGTGCTGGTCAGCCGGCTGATGAAGCTGCTGCGCGCCGAAGGCCCGGTCGCGCTGGAATCGCACGTCACCGATCCGCAGTCCTCCTCCCTCTTCGCCGAGTTCCCGCGCCTGCTGGCCAACAAGCCGCTGATCGCGCTGATCTGCGACACCCTGACCCTGATCGTCGTCTCCTCCGGCACGCTCGAGACCCATGCGGTCGAAGAGGTGATGGACAATGCGATGAAGACCACCTTCCACGAGATGCACGAGCCGCAGCACGCGCTGCAGACCCTGGCCGACGCGCTTCCCGCGCTGGGCATCGTCGCCGCCGTGCTCGGCGTGGTGAAGACGATGGGCTCGATCGACAAGCCGCCCTCGATCCTGGGCGGCATGATCGGCTCGGCGCTGGTCGGCACCTTCATGGGCGTGCTGCTGGCTTACGGGATCGTTGCGCCGATGGCCGGCCGCCTGAAGCAGATCGTCGAGCAGGACGAGATGATCTTCCACGCCGTGAAGCAAGTGGTGATCGCAAGCCTGCACGGCTGGCCGCAGCCGCTGGTCGTGGAAAGCGCGCGCTCGGGCCTGGGCCATGCGTTCCGCCCCGGCCTGTCCGAACTGCTCGACGCGATGCGGGCCCGCTAAGATGGCCAGCGCGCCCGCCAGCAAGCGCGGCAAGAACGAACTGCCCGCGCCGATCATCGTCAAGAAGGTGACGATCGTTGCCGGCGGGCACCATGGCGGCGCGTGGAAAGTCGCCTATGCCGACTTCGTGACCGCGATGATGGCGTTCTTCCTGCTGTTGTGGATCCTGGGCGCCACCACCGAGAAGCAGCGCAAGGGCATCGCCGACTACTTCTCGCCCACGCTGGTGAAGACCCAGAACGGCAGCGCCGGCTCGGCCGCGGGCCTGCTCGGCGGCTCATCGCTGACGGATGCCGACAAGTATCCGCATCGCGCCGGGCAGACGGGCACCAAGTCGATCACGATCCCGCGCGATGCGACCGGCGGCCCCAAGGAGGGCGGCACCAAGATCAAGCGCACCGCCCGTGCCAAGCAGGCGCTGGAGCAGAAGCTCAAGTCCACCGAGGCGCTACGCAAGCTCGCCCGCCAGGTGCGCATGGTCGACACCACCGAGGGCGTGCGGATCGACCTGGTCGACGATGCCGACTTCTCGATGTTCCGCCTCGGCACCACGGTGCTGACACCCGACGCCAGCACATTGCTGGTGGCGATCGCCCAGGCGGTGGGGCCCGACCAGGGCTCGCTGACGATCCGCGGCCACACCGACGCGACGCCGTGGCGCGATGGCGTGCCGGGCAACAACTGGTCGCTCTCGGCCGGCCGCGCGGAGGCGACACGCCAGGCGCTGCTGCGCGACGGCATCGGCGAGATGCGCTTCAACCGCATCGAAGGCGTTGCCGATCGCGAACTGCTGATCCCCGGCAACCCGGCCGATCCGCGCAACCGCCGGATCTCGATACTGCTGCTGGACTGACGCCACCCGCCTTGTGCTCTCCACCTCGACGCCGCGCCATCGGCGCAAGAAGCGGGAGGATAGGACATGACGTTCACCGGGAGGATCGAGGATTGGTTCGCCATCCGCGAGTTGTACGGCACCTATGCCGACGCGAGCTGGCGAGGCGAGGCGTGGCGATGGCGAGGCGTGGCGATGGCGAGGCGTGGCGATGGCGAGCAGTGGCTCGGCTGCTTCACCCCGGACGGGCGCTGGACCAGCCACCTGTTCGACGCCAGCGGCCACGCAGCGCTGCGCGCGACATGGGACGGCTTGTGGCAGGATTGGCAGTCGGTCGCCTTCCTGGGCGAGATCGGATCGATGGAGAGCGATGGAGATCGCCGGCGAGGCGGCGCGGTGCCGCTCCTACGCATGGGAAATCATGCGCCTGAAATCGGGCGCCACCTTCAAGCTGGCGGGCCGCTACGACGACGCTCCGGTGAAGCCTGATGGTATGCGGCGGTTCAGCCTGCGTGCGTACACGCTGATGATCGACGAAGTGTTGCCAGGACTGTTCGACGCCTGAGGCCGATGCAGGAGGAGGACCCATGGCCCTCCTCCTGCATCGGCTATGACGGCTTGTTATCAGCCGTTGTTGTTCTGCAAGGTCGAAGACGTCTTGGTGAACGTCGAGGTCAACGAGCTGCCCAGTCCGGCCATGGCAGTGATCGCAGCGACGGCGATCAGGGCTGCGATAAGGCCGTACTCGATGGCGGTTGCGCCCTTCTTGTCCGAACGAAGGCTCTTGAGAAATTGCATACGACACTCCTTTGGGGATAGTTTCGGATGCGACCAGTATTTCCACGCTCTTCTACGGCGCCTACGTATTAAAGCGTAATAAGATGAACAACCCTTAAACATACTTGGAAATGCCGCTAAAGCGGATGCACTATGGGCGAAGACGATTTAGGTTTGTCGATGCCGCATTTTCCGAGCCATCGACCGTGAACGGTCAACTTGAAAATGCTCCAGGCTCTCGATGCCGCATTTTCCGAGACGTTGACCGTGAACGGTCAACTTGAAAATGCTCCAGGCTATCTGGCGAGCCTTGCCCTGCGTGCTTGGATGGTCCGCCACACTGCCCGGCATGCCTGGCGCAGTTCGGCTGGCGTGGCGAGATGACGGCAGGCGAGCCGCGCGACCACGACCAGCATGGCCAGATCGAGCACGGCAAGGCCGATGCCGCCGCCGCTTACTCCCAGCATGGCGACCAGCCCCCCCGCTAGCGACAGACTCGCCAGCGACAAGGCGAGGTACCAGCCGGTGTACCGCGCCTGCCGATCGCGCGCGAGCATCAGGGTGGAAAGCGGATACCATAGTCCTCCCGCCGCGATCGCCAGGCCCATCGCCGCGACCAGCGCCGCAGGGGCCTGGATCGCACCGTGGGTCCACAGCGCGATCGCCGGGCCGCCGAGAAGCGCGAACCCCAGCGCATAAGGCAGCACCAGCGCCGCCGAGACCAGCATCAGTGCCAGCACCATCGCCGCCATCGCCTGCCGGTCCTCGCGCGCAGCCGCGGCGGAGAACTCGGGCATCAAGGGTGTGCTGACGATCCAGCACAGCTGCATGCCGACCCGCGACAGCGTGCGCGCCGCGGCGAACACGGGAACCGCCCCCTGCCCGGCCACGGCGCCGACGACCAACGCGGTGCCCTGCAGCACCACCGCCTGCGCGACCGGCATGAGCATGATGGCGCCGGCCGGCGCCAGCAGGGCCCGGGCCTCCTTCCAGCTACCCCGCGCCAGGCCGATCGTCAGCCACGGCACCTTGCGCCGCAGCAGCCAGTTCTGCCCGGCGAGCCCGATCAGTCGCCCGACCAGCCACGCCCATGCCGCCGCGAGCGGCCCGCCGCCCGACGCCACGGTGATTATCAGCGCCGCATTCTCGATCAGCAGGACGATCGCGTTCCAGAACGCGCCGATGGGGAAGAGCTGCGCGGCGCGAAAGCCTGCGAAGAAGATGCCGCCCTGCACCGCCACGACGCCATAGAGCCCCAGCACCGCCATGGTCAGGCGCAAGTCCTCGACCGGTGCCACAGGGTGCGCTCCGAACAGCGCGCTCGGCAGGCACAATGCCAGCAGCAGGACGAGCACGATCATGCCGGTAGAGGTGAGGAGGATCGCGCGCCACGCGCTCTGGAAGATCCGCATCGCTTCCTGGCGGTCGCCTTGTGCCGCTGCCATGGTCATGCGCGTGCCGGCCGCCGTCGCGAAGCCGAAGTCGCTGATGCTGAGGAACTGAGGCAGCGTCGCCAGGATCAGCCACTGGCCGTAGAGTTCCAGCCCCCAATGACCCGCAAGGATCGGCACCAGCAGCAGTTGCGTACCGGCGACCACCAGCTTGTCGAACGCCGTCATGCCGATGCCGGCCGCCACGCGCCGGATCACCGAATCTGACCCGCCAGGAACCCTGCGGAGACGACGCTCGCGGCGCTGAGGAAGTAGAAGTGGCCCACCGACTTGAGCCGGCTGACCCGGATGAGCCACAAGGCACAGACCAGCGCGCCGGTCAGCAGCGCCGCGCAGCCGACGAAAGACGCATCGAACCGCCACATCGCGATTGCCGCGAAGGCGCCCATCGTCTGCACCACGCGCGCGTTGGGGGCGATGGCGCGGTAGACACCGTGCCACAGCAGCACGAAGGCGCAGAGCCCAAGCGGCCAGAACCAGCCGAAGTTGGCAAAGCTCTCCCCATAAAGCGTAGAGTTCAGCGCGAGCGAGGGCATGTGCGCGATCCCCTCGCCCAACGACAGACCGAAGTTTTCCGGCCGGCCCGGCCACACCGCCCCCGGCAGCAGCAGAGTCACCGGACGCGCAAACATGGCGAACGACAGGAACGGCCGTTCGACAGCGCCATAGTGCTGCACGATCCAGTTGAGCACGACGATGTTGGAGGATTCGAACACGCCGTTCAGCGAGGCGTCCAGGCTTGCCGAAGACATTTCCTGCGCCCGGCGCGCCGTGTTCCAGGCCTCAGCGAACGAGGCCGCCGAATAGCCCTGCGTGGTGGCAAGACCGCGGAACGCAGGCCACACCGTGCTGAAGGCGGACAGGCCGACCAGGCTTCCTGCGGCCACCAGAATCAGGCGCACCGGCATCCGCTTCATCAACAGCATGGCCATGATCAGCAGGTAGACAGCAGTGATGCGGTTGAAGGTGGTGAACAGGTCGATCAGCGCCAGCATGAGGCCGGCCAGGAGCGCCAGGCCGATCGTCATCTCCCCGCGCGTCACACGGTACAGCAGCACCGCGAAGACCGCGTTGCGCGCCACGTTGGCGGCGTATTTGATCGGCAGGAAAGCCGGGTTGGCGAAGGCGCCGTCGACGTTCTCCTGCCAGTGGCCGCCGCTCGCAAGACCGGTGAGCATGAACGACACCGCGCCGGTCACGATGAACAGCATGACCACGGTGGAGACCATGCGCGGGTCGCTGCGATCGGGACGTTCGGGATGGACGCGGCCGAAGGCGGTCCGCAGTGCCGGGAACAGGTACATGCCGCCGATCAGCATGCCGGTAGTCGCAAGGTCGCCATAGGGCCGGTAGACAAGGTGCAGGTCGGGAACCTCCGCCTGCCCGGTCGCCAGGAAGACGCCCAGCGGCACGATGACGTAATAGCCTTGGCCGATCAGGATACCGTCCAGGAAGTCGAGCCGCGACAGGTCGATGCGTGCGAACATGTGCAGGTTGATCGCGACTCCGCCCAGGTACAGCGTCCAGAGGATGAGATGCATCATGCGACGGACTTGGGCCTGTCCGGCGCGAGCGCGCGGCGCTTGATCGGCACGGCGGGATGGCCGGCATGGACCATGCCGGCGGCAAGATCGCGCATGGCGACACCGCGCGCGCCCAGCACGGCATAGTCGCCGACCACCACTCCCGGACCGACGAAGGCCTCCGCCGCGACCCAGCTATGTGGACCCAGAGCGATCGGGCGGGTGTGCAGCTGGAACTCGGGATCGTCGTAGTCGTGGGTGCCGGCGCACAGCGTCGCGTCCTGCGAGACCACGGCGTAGTCACCCAGGCTCACCATGGCCTGGTTGTAGCAGTTCACCCTTCGGCCGATCGTCGCATAGTCGCCCATGACGAGGTGGGCCGGGTGCCAGATGCGCGCGCTGGCATAGACGTTCGCGCCGCGGCCCAGCTTCGCCCCGAACGCGCGCAGCAGCAGCCGGCGCCAGCCGCGCAAGGCCGGCGGCGTCCAGGCGGCCAGCAGCAGCCAGCACAGGCCGAACATCACGCGCGCGATCCGCAGCCGCAGGGTGAAGCTGGCACCACCGGTGCGCGGGCTGGTTTCGCGAGCATCCAGCACCGGGTTGGGAGCGGACGCGCGTGCCGCCAGGGTCACAGCTTCAACCCCGTCGCCTGGCGCAACGCGGCGAGCCGCTCGTCGCGAGTCCCGCATCCGCGCATCGCCCGTTCCAGTTCGAGCACGCGCACGTCGACCAGGAAGCGGTACCAGAAGCCTTGCAGCACATGGTAGACCAGTCCCGCCCGGCCATCGAGGAAGCCCAGCTGCAGGACGTAGCGGTACAGGAAGTAGGCGATCGGCCCGACGCCGAAAGGCAAGCGGTTGTAGATGCCCTCCTTCGCCAGCCGCTTGAGACGCGCCTGCCAGCCACTCGCGGCGCAGGTCAGGGTGGGGCGCGGGCCGAACAGGCCGTACCTGCGATCGAGCACGTCGATCGCCTCGCGCGCCGCATAGCCGTTGTGCTTGGCGACGAAGAAGGCGACGTCGCGCTCGCAGGCATCGGCAAACAGCCCCCGCAGGGCGATGGTGCGGCCGCTGCGCACCCGCACATGCTCGTCCATCCAGCGGTCCTCGACTTCGCCCAGGCCGTTGCGCCAGAGCCGCAGCAGCCGGAGCGGATAGCGTCCGCCATGCCGCACCCATCGGCCCATGAAATGATGCCGCCGGCTGAGCACCACGCCGGTCACGTCCGGGTGCAAGCGCGGCAATGTCTCGCCAAGGCGCACGGCGAGATCCTCGCCGATCAGCTCATCCGCATCGAGCCGCAGGATCCACTCGGTGCGGATGCCGCACTCCTCCAGCGCGAAGCGGAACTGGCGCGCGTAGTTGACCCAGGCGTTCTGCACGACCCGCGCACCCAGCGACCGCGCGATCTCGACGGTGCGGTCGCGCGAGAACGAGTCGACCACCAGCACCTCGCGCGAGAACCTGCGCGCGCTCTCGATAGCGCGGGCGATGTGCGGCTCCTCGTCGAAGGTGAGGATGACTGTGGTCACACCCGGCAGGAAGCCATCGCGGACCGAGCCTCCGCTGGCGGGCACCACAGCCGCCTTCCCCGGCACCAGAGCGCGGATCACGCGGCCACCTCCAGGGCCGAACGCCCGGTCACAACCTGTTCGTGCAGCATGCGCTCGCGCGGTCCGAAACGCTCGCGGACAAGACGGGCCGGGGTGCCCGCCACGACAGCGTAGGCCGGCACGTCGCGGACGACGGTGGCGGCGGAGCCGACCACCGCGCCCGCACCGATGGTGACGCCTTCGCGGATCGTCACCCGCTCGCCGATCCAGGCATCGGCCCCGAAGGTCGTCACCTGGCGCGGCGTGTCCGGACGGGCGAGCCGCGTCGGCGTACCCGCTCGATCGAACACATGGTCCGCGCCGACGATCCGGCACCCCGCCGCCACCATGCACAAGTCTCCCACCACGACAGGTCCGTGCGAGGCGAAGCCGGGGCCGAGGTAGGCGAAGCGGCCGACCCGGCTGCCCGCGCCAACGATCAGTTCCGCGCCCCACTGAAATCCCTCGCCCAGTTCCGCGAACCGGAACCGCCGGCGCAGCCAGGGCAGCAGCAGCCGGCGCACCGCCGCCTTGGCGCTGCCCTCGACCTCGGCGCGGCAGCGGACGATCATGGCGTCCGTCACGCGCTGCGGTTCGGGCACTTGCGTGAGAAGCGCGCGCTCAGGCATGGCCGGCAACCTCCAGTACGGCTTGTTCGATGATCCGCGCCTGCACCTGCGGCGTCCACTTGGCGTGGATCGCAGCGCGCGCGGCGGCGCGAACCTGCGCGCGCGGCGGCGCCTGGGCGAGCCACTGCGCGATCGTGGCGGCAAGATCGTCGGCATCGTCGCGGCAGAAGAAAGCGCCGGTCACGCCCGCTTCGATCGCTTCGACCTCGGGCATCTGCGCGTCGAAGTCGCCGTGAGTGATGGCGGGCGTGCCGTACATCAGGCTGTGCATCGCGGTGAGACCGATCTTGCCCGGCGAGACGGTCAGGTCGGCATGGTAGATCATCGGACCGACGATCGCTTCGTCATGACAGGCGCCCAGGAAGTGCGCGCTTACGCCGAGCGCCTGCGCAAGAGCTTCGAGGCGTCCGCGCTCTGGCCCATCCCCGATGAGCAACACGTTCACCGGCCGGTCTTGCGCCGAGAGGCGGGCGGCGGCCTGCAGAAGCAAGTCGAACCGGCACTTCGCGGTCAGCCGTGCCGTGCAGATCAGCAGCGGGTGCGAAGTGTCCGGGAACAGCGCCTGCGGGCAAGCCGCCAGGGACCCGTCCTCGATCGCAGCGACCAACGCATCGGCACGCTCGACGTCGAGGCTGTTGTAGACCACCGTGATCCGCTCTGGCGCGAAGCCGGCGGCGACACCGAGCCGGCGTCCGCGCTCGGCGTAGACGAGGAGCCGATGCGAGAGCGCGAAGTAGGCGCTGCGCATCGCCCGCTTGGCCCTGCCCTCCGGCTTCAGCCAGCCGTGTCCCCAGAACAACACCGGCCGACCACGCAGGCGGGCGATCGCCGCCGCGACCCAGGTTGAGGCGAAGTTGGGATCGGCGAACAGGATCAGCGCCTGATAACGCCCGGTCATCGCCGCGCGCACCGCGCCGGGTTGCCAGACCAGATTGCGCCAGCGACGGAACGGCGCGGGTACGAAGCGGCTGACGGCATGCGGGTCGGCGTGCAGCACGCCCTCCAGCGCCTCGCCGCTGCCGTAGAAGTCGTAGGCAATGGACCGGCTGCAATCCATCGCCCGCATCACCGGCTCACGATAGTGCGGCCAGGCATGGTAGACGACGGCGACGCGCATGTGCGTCGCCGTCGTCAGAGCCTCGCCATGGCCGCACGCATCGGTCATCCCAGCATCGCCTCCAATGCCGCGAGGGCGCCACGGGCGTAGCGTTCGCCAAGGTACGCCGCGCCGTAGTTGCTCGGGTGGATCCAGTCGGCGTGCATGGTAAAGCGCGGGTTGCCCTCGGTCTGGCGCACCATGGCGGTAGCCCCGGCGGTGACTGCGCCGGTCCAGCTGACGCTCGTGGCGTTCTGCGTCAGCGTCGCCAGGCGAGTGGAACCGTCGGAGAACAGGATCGTGTAAGTCGATGCCGAACTGCCCGCCGGCCAGGCCGTCGCCAGCGTGGCGCTGATGGCGGCGGTCAGCGGAGCGGTGAAGCGCAGCTCCGAGCCCAGACCGCTGACCCACTTGCCGCCTGGATCGCTGTCGACCGGAACGAAGCGGCACAGCGGATCGGCGAAGGCGGTGACCGCTGCGGCCACCGCGCTCTCGGCCACCGTGACCGTGGCGGCCGTGCGATTGGGCGCGGCGATGCAGCCGAACACGACGATCGGCACGCCGGGCAACTGCGCACGCGCCGCGCGCAGGCCGGCCAGAGCATGGGCCTGCAAGGTCGCCGCGTTCTGGCCGATGTAGGCGTCGTTGACCGAGGCGTGCAGGAACACGACCTCCGGCGCGCGATAACCCACCGTCAGGTCACCGCCCGCGATCCGCTGGTCGAAGCGGTGGATGCCGGTCGCGGTCTGGTTCCAGCCGGTGCCGCCCGATCCGCTCGCCTGCAACGCCACGCCCATGCGATCGGCCATCTGCACGGCGACGCCATCGGCGGTAAAGTCCGGCCCCGAGCCGAAGACGTAGCTGTCACCCAGGAACACGCCATGCGGCGTCTCGCTGGCATCGACCGGCCAGAGCGAGGCGCCATCCTCGACGTAACCGCCGTTCAGTCGCCCGGTGCGCATCGCCTCGACGACGATGCGCCGCACGCTGCGGGAGCCGAAATCGAGGGTCAGATACTGGTCGGTATTACCCGACGTGGTCGCCAGCACCGTTCCGGTCAGCGACACGTAGCGACCATCGACGATGAAGCGGTAGGGCATGGTGGTCGGCCCGACCCGCGCGGTGAAGTACCGGCTGTCCGCCATGACTTCCCAGCGGGCGTACGTGTTGAGCTCGTTGCCGAGCGCGTCCTGCACGCCGGCAGCGATGCGGCCGGCGCTGCCATAGCGGCCACCGACGACGTGCCACACGCCCTGGCTCACGGCATTGCAGGCGTAGGGATTGGCGGCGGTGATCGGCGGGCTGGTCGCGCCGTTGTCGGTGATCGTCGGCGGGGTGACATGCAGCCCCGCATTGCGCGGGTTGGAAAGGCTCGCGCGCGAAGCGGCGCGGCGCAGGCGGGAGAGCAGGCGCTGGTTGGCGACTTCGCGCGGGCTGGCGGCGGGGGACATGACGGCAAGCATCTGCGGCGTCCTCCCTCAGACCAGTGCGTGGAAGGTGGCGGGGGCCGTGGTGCCCGCAGCGACGATCTGGGTCGCGGCAAACGGCAGGACGGTCAGCCCCACTGCGACCGGCACCGCGATCGTGCTCGCATCGCCGAAGCGGAAGGCGACGTTGCCAGGTCCTTGCGCGATCACCGCAATCGCGCGAGCGGACGCGAAGGGCGTGTCGAGGGCGATCGGCCGCGCGCCGCGATAGGACGGCTCGCTGATCGGCAGCGGCGAGTTGTCGGAGACGAGCGCGGCACCTTCGGGCGCGGCAAAGGCGATGGCGGTCTGCGGCACATAGGCGGCCGGTGCGGTGATCTGGAAGGTCATGGGCAGCTCCTGATGGCGGGGACGACCCGCGGCGTGAGGAGCCGGATGACTATGCGCATCGGCATGCTGTAGGAAAGAACAAAATGCGAACTCATGCGGCGAGTTCGCATAGCTGCCGTTCGAAACGGCCGAGGATCTGCGGTGCGCTCCAGCGCTCCTGCGCCCGCTGGCGGCCTTGCGCACCCAGCGTCGCCGCCAGTTCCGGGTGGTCGATCAATCGCTCGATCGCGGCGGCAAAGGCGTGTCCGTCACCCGGCGGCACGACCATGCCGCACCCCTCGACCTCGTGGGCGAGTGCCGTGCCGTGCACTGCCGTCGCCACCACGGGTCGCCCAGACTGGAGCATGTTGGTCAGCTTGGACGGCAGCAGCAAGTCGGCCGCATCGGCGACTTGCGGCAGCAGGTGCACGCTGGCGAGCGCGAGCAATTCGCCCAGCCGCGCCGCGGGCTGCAGGTCGCGGAACTGGATGTTGTCGAGCCCCGCCGCGGCGGTGATCAGCCGCTCTCGCTGCGGACCGTTGCCGCACACCACGAAGACCAGGTCGCGCCGATGGCTGAGGCGCCGCGCTGCCTCGAGGATGAGATCGAGGCCCTGCTTGTTGGCGATGCTGCCGGAGTAGATCGCGACATGCGGGCGATCGATCCCCCACTCAAGGCGATAATCGTGAACTTCGGACGAGGCAGATCGGTCGAGCGTTGCCCAGTTGCGGAACTCGACGATCCGGCGTGGCGCGATGCCGCGCTTCGCCAGGCCGTCGCACATCTGCGGCGAGATCGTGCTCACCCGGTCGGCCCGCAGCGACCACCCCTCGAACGCACGCGCCAGGCGCATCAGCCAGGGCTTGCGCAGCAAGCCGACCGCCCCTGCGGCGGCGACCTCGAAATCCTGCACATGGAGCCACAGCTTGGCGCCGGTCAGCCGCGCGGCGATCCGCGCGATGGCGGTCGAGATCAGCGATGGCGCGATCGCGATGACGACGTCGGGCCGCCGGCGGGTCGCGGCCGCGAGCACCGCAGGCAGAGCCGAGAGCGCAAAGCTCAGATGATGCAGCACGCGCCGCGCGCCGCTGGGGACGGCAGGGACATAGATCGGCACGCGCACGATGCGCACACCGGCCTCCTCGCTGCGCCGTGCGCGCAGGCCGCGGTCCGTCGCCGCGACCTGCCACTGCGGATAGTAGGGCTTGGCACAGATAACGGTGACCTCGTGCCCCGCCCTGACCAGCGAAGCGGCCATGCCGGCGGTGTAGGGACCGATCCCCACCGGCTCGGGCGCGTAGTTCAGCCCGACGATCAGGACGTTCACGCCGCCTGCTCCAGCTCGCTTGCCTGGCGATAGGCCCGGTAGACAGCCGTAATTCCCTCGCGCAGGGCGATGCGCGGTTGCCAGCCGAGCGCGGCCAGCTTGTCGCCGGCCATCAGCTTGCGGGGGGTGCCGTCCGGTCTGGACGGATCGGTGCGGATCTCACCGCCGAACCCCACCACGTCGCACACCAGGGCGGCGAGTTCGGCGATGGGGATGTCCCACCCCGAGCCGACGTTGACATGCTCGTCGCCCGAGTAGCGCTCCATCAGGAAGACGCAGGCATCGGCGAGATCGTCGACGTGCAGGAACTCGCGACGCGGGGTGCCGCTGCCCCAGATGGTCATGGACGCCGCGCCGCTCAGTTTCGCCTCGTGCGCCTTGCGGATCAGCGCTGGCAGCACATGGCTGGCGGAAAGGTCGAAGTTGTCGCCCGGTCCGTAGAGATTGGTGGGCATGGCCGAGATGAAGTCGCAGCCGTGCTGGCGGCGGTAGGCCGCGCACAGCTTGATCCCGGCAATCTTGGCGACCGCATACCATGCGTTGGTCGGTTCCAGTGCGCCGGTAAGCAAGGCGCCTTCCCGGATCGGCTGCGCAGCGTCGCGCGGGTAGATGCAGCTGGAGCCCAGGAATAGCAGCTTGGCGGTGCGGTAGTGATGCGCCGCTTCGATCACGTTGGTGGCGATCTGCAGATTTTCGAGAAGGAAATCGGCCGGATAGCTGTCGTTCGCAAGGATGCCGCCGACTTTGGCCGCCGCCAGGAACACCGCGGCCGGGCGCTGCTCGGCGAACCAGGCGCGCACGTCAGCCTGGTCGCGCAAGTCGAGCTGCGCGCGATCCGCTGTCAGCAGCTCGCAGTCCTCGCGCGCCAGCCGCCGGACCAGCGCCAAGCCGACCATGCCACGATGACCGGCGACGAAGACGCGCTTGCCCTTCAGGTCGAACCGAGGCGTGTCCATCGCCCGTCAGAGCGCCTGGGCGAGCGGCGCGTGGCGCATCAACGCCAAGTCAGCCGTCACCATCTCGCGCACCAGGTCGCGCACCGGTGTCTCGTGGCTCCAGCCGAGCCGCTGCTTGGCCTTGCTCGGATCGCCGATCAGCAGGTCGACTTCGGTGGGACGGAAGTAGCGCGGATCGACTTCGACCAGGCACTTGCCGGTGCGGCGGCAATAGCCCTTCTCGTCCGCCTCGCGCCCGTCCCATTCGAGCGCGATGTCGACATCCTCGAACGCCCACTCAACGAAGCGGCGCACTTGCGTGGTTTCACCGGTGGCGAGCACGTAGTCATCGGGATCGTCCTGCTGGAGGATCATCCACATGCCGCGCACGTAGTCACGCGCGTGACCCCAGTCGCGCTTGGCATCGAGGTTGCCGAGCCAGAGCTTGTCCTGGCGCCCCAGCTTGATCGCCGCGACGCCGCGAGTGATCTTGCGCGTGACGAAGGTTTCTCCGCGCAGCGGGCTCTCGTGGTTGAACAGGATGCCGTTGGACGCGTGCAGCCCGTAAGCCTCGCGATAGTTCACCGTCGTCCAGAAGCCGTAGAGCTTGGCGACGCCATACGGCGAGCGCGGGTAGAACGGCGTCGATTCGCGCTGCGGCACTTCCTGCACCATGCCGTAGAGCTCGGACGTGGATGCCTGGTAGAAGCGGGTCCGGTCCTCGAGCTTGAGGATGCGGATGGCTTCCAGAAGGCGCAGGGTGCCGATCCCGTCGGCGTTGGCGGTATATTCCGGCGTGTCGAAGCTGACCTGCACATGGCTCTGGGCCGCCAGGTTATAGATCTCGGTCGGCTGCACCTGCTGTACGATGCGAATGAGGTTGGACGAATCGGTGAGGTCGCCGTGGTGCAAGTGGAAGCGTGCACCCTCGACATGCGGGTCCTGGTACATCGCTTCGATGCGGCCGGTGTTGAAGGAACTCGAACGGCGCTTGATGCCGTGAACTTCGTAGCCCTTATCCAGGAGTAGTTCGGCAAGATACGCACCGTCCTGCCCAGTCACGCCGGTGATGAGTGCAACTTTCCTGCTCATGAATCCTCCTTGGATCACGATTTCGCGCCTTGCGATAAGCCATGCTTGGTCAGATTTACTCAGCGCTCCGAGCCACTGGCCCGAGCGCTGCTTCAGACTTCGATCTTCAATGCCCCATGAACTTCGCGAGCGACCAGCGCCCGCGATCTTCATCTTTTAGCAACCATGTTCAGCCGATTCGCACAATTTACAATTCTGTAAGTGCGTCCCTCGCCGGGAGGCACGCGCGTACCATCCGACGCCGAAGCAGTGCCTCGCGCCGGTCCGTCGTAATCCCGGCGAGCGAAAGTGTGCCCAGGCATAGGCAGGGATCGCAGACGCAAAAAGGCCCGGCGGTCTGGGGAACACCGCCGGGCCCGTACCTGCCGCTGGGGGCAGGCTAGCCGTCTAGGCTGCCGCGATTAGCGCAGCAGCGAGAGGACGTTCTGCTGGCTCTGGTTGGCCTGCGAGATCATCGCGGTCGAAGCCTGCGACAGGATCTGCGACTTGGCGAGCGCAGTCGTCTCGGCCGAGTAGTCGGTGTCCTCGATGCGCGAACGTGCATCTGAAAGGTTGGTGACGTTGGTGGTCATCGTGTTGACCGACGATTCGAGACGGTTCTGCGCGGCGCCCAAGTCTGCGCGAAGGCTGGAAACCTCACCAATCGCGGTATCCAGGTCTTCCAACTCGGTACCATCGGCGTCGAGCGCGCTGATGTCGACGGCAAGAGCAGCAGTCATGCCATCGCCGGCCGCGAGATCGGTGCCGAACGCCAGATCGATGGTGTCGTCGGCATTGGCGCCGACCTGAATCTTCACGGTGCCATCGGCATCCGCACCGGCCGATCCGTCAAACAGCTTGGTGCCGTTGAATTCGGTATTCGACAAGGTGCTGGTGATCTGGCCCTGCAGCTGGGTAACTTCCTTCTGCATCAGCGCGCGGTCATCGTCGGAATACGTGCCGCTCTTCGACTGCACGGTCAGCTCGCGGACGCGCTGCAGCATATTGGTGACTTCGCCCAGTGCGCCTTCAGCGGTCTGCGCCATGGCGATGCCGTCGTTGGCGTTGCGGATGCCCTGGCTCATGCCCTTGATCGACGAGGTCATCGAAGTGGCGATCGCGAGGCCGGCGGCGTCGTCCTTGGCGGAGTTGATGCGCTTGCCGGTCGAGAGGCGCTCCATCGAGGTGCCCAGAGCCTTGTTGGCGCTGATCGAAGCGTTGGAAGCCTTCATGGCGGAGATGTTGGTGTTGATGACGGACATGGTGTGTACTCCCGTGTGGTCCCGAAAACCGTCAGCCTGCCAGCCCATCCGGCGCAGCTGCCAGCCACCAGAACGGGTGGGAGCCTTCAAACTTTAAGCGGAAAAATTTTCGCCTTGCCCCTCGGGACACTCAGGCCGCCCCCTAAACTACGTAATTTCCCTAGGCCTTAAATTACCGATGCCTTTGACGTTTCGGCCGCAGAGAGAGGCCAACGAAGCGTGGTTAATTTCCACTGGGGGTTGCGAAGAAATGACCGTTCTGGGGATCGGCGAAAATGTTGCGCGCAAGCACGGGCTGCTCGCCCAGCGCGCCAGTGCAGTGGCAGCGACGCTCGTGGGGGCGGGCCAGGTCGCCTTGCTCGACGTGGAAGACGCCAGCGTTCCCGCCGCCGGTCTGCGCCGCATCGCCCTAACCCGCGGGCTCACCGCGATTTCCCGCCAGGGTCCCGGACGCACGGTGGTGAGCTATGCCGACCCAGCCAGCGAATCGGCCCTTGCCATGACGCTGGCAGCGATGGCCGGCCCGGGCGAGCCGATCGCCGCCGATCCGGAAAGCCTCTCCGTCTTCGCTCTCGCCGATCGTCTGGCCGTCAGCGACATTCCCGTCTTGATTAACGGGCCGACCGGAACCGGGAAGGAAGTGCTCAGCCGCTTCATCCATGCGCGCTCCAAGCGCGCCGCCGGACCTTTCATCGCCGTTAACTGTGCCGCGATGCCCGAGCACATGCTGGAGGCCATGCTGTTCGGCCACCAGAAGGGCGCGTTCACCGGCGCGACTGGCGCCAGCGAGGGCTTCATGCGCGCTGCCGACGGCGGCACGCTGCTGCTGGACGAGATCGCCGAACTGCCCCTCTCGCTCCAGGCCAAGCTGCTGCGCGCGCTGCAGGAGCAGGAAGTGGTGCCGATCGGCGCGACCAAGCCGATCCCGGTCGACATCCGCGTCATCGCCTGCGCCAACCGCGACCTTCCCACCGAAGTCGCCGAAGGCCGTTTCCGCGCCGACCTCTACTATCGCCTCAACGTCTTCCCGCTCAGCTTGCGTCCCTTGCGCGAGCGCGCGGACGACATCGCCCCGCTCGCCTTCGGCATGGCGCTGCGCCACGCCCACAACCCGGCACGAGTGCCCTGCTTCAACGAGGCCGCGCTCGCCATGCTCAAGATCCACGCCTGGCCCGGCAACGTGCGCGAACTCGAGAACGTCGTGCGCCGCGCACTGCTGCTCGCCGGTGAGGCCGCAACCATCACCCCCGATCACATCGTGTTCGACATGCCTGCCCGCCTCGTCGCCGTACCGAGCGTCTCCGAGCCGGTCGACATCGAGACGCCCGCGCGCAAGCTGTCGAGCGTCGTGCAGCTTTCCGAGGCGCGCGCCATCATCGACACGCTGGAAGCCTGCGGCGGCAACCGCCTCCAGGCCGCCCGCGAACTCGGCATTTCCGAGCGCACCTTGCGTTACCGCCTCGCGTCGTTCCGTGACGCCGGCATCGAGATCAGCCGCGCTGCGGCAGGTGGCCGTCGATGAGCGCGATCAACGGCATCGGTGGGGGCGCCGCCGGCGTCCAGCAGATCATGGCGCTGCGGGCCCAGATCATGGATCGCAACCAGGTCCTGCAGCAGCTCCACACGCCGCAGGCCAGCGCTCCGGTTGCAGGCACGCAGGCAGCCCCGGCCCAGAACTTCGCCGACGCGTTCAAGACCGCGCTCGACGGCGTCAACGCGACGCAGATGAAGGCGGAAGGCATCTCCGAAGCCTACCAGCGCGGCGAGGTGACCGACGTCGCCAAGGTCATGCTGGCGCGCCAGGAGGCCGGCGTCGCCTTCGAAGCGACCCTGCAGGTGCGCAACAAGCTGCTCAGCGCCTACCAAGACATCATGCGGATGGGAGTGTGATAGATGGCTGACCTCGTGCCTGCCGCTCCCGGAGGCGTTCCTCCCGGTACTTCCATACTCACCCCGCTGACCGATCCGGCGGGCGGCTCCGTGCTGACACGCATGAGCGCTTTCACCGCCCAGCCGGCGGTGAAGCGCATGTTGCCGTGGTTCCTGGGCGTTGCCGCGCTTGGCGGCGCGGCGCTTACCTGGGCCGCCGTCGCACCCTCGCCGCAGCGCGTGCTCTACAGCCAGCTCGAGGACGGCGAGCGGGCCGGTGTCGTCGCCGCGCTCGACACCGCCAACATCGGCTATCACATCGACAACGAGACCGGCGCGCTCACTGTCGATGAGAGCGACTTCTACAAGGCGCGCATGCTCGTCGCCTCGGACGGCGCGCTGGCGACGCCCGAGACCGGCGACCAGATGCTCGACAAGCTGCCGATGGGCGCCAGCCGCAACCTGGAAGGCCAGCGCCTGCGCTCGGCCCGCGAGCGCGACCTGCAGCTCTCGATCATGGAGATCGACGGCGTCGAATCGGTCCGCGTCCATCTCGCTGAAGCCGAGAAGTCGGTCTTCGTGCGCGAGAACCTGGCCCCTACCGCCTCGGTCATGGTGCGGCTGAAGTCCGGCCGCCAGCTGAGCGACGGACAAGTCTCGGCGATCGTCAACCTCGTCGCCGCCTCGGTGCCGGGGCTTTCGCCCGACGCGGTGCGCGTGGTGGACCAGCATGGTTCGCTGCTCTCCGCAGCGCGCAGCGGCGATTCCGACCGCCTCGACATGCAGGCGCGCATGGAAGACAAGCTGCGCGCGCAAGTTTCGCAGATCCTGCGCCCGATGCTGGGCGAAGGCAGCTTCTCGAGCGAAGTGCAGGTCGAGCTCAACATGGACGACGTCACGTCCGCGCGCGAAAGCTACGACAAGGACGGCGTGGTCCGCTCTGAAACGCAGGAGCAGTCGCAGTCGACCGGCTCCGCCCCGGCCGTCGGCATCCCCGGCGTGCTGTCGAACACGCCGCCGCCCGCCACGCAGGCGCAGAACGGTCCGCCGCAGGGCACGCAAGCACCCGCCAACGGCCAGCCGCCGGCCAACGGTGAATCGAGCTCCACGCGGACCTACGAGCTGGGCCGCGAAGTCTCGGTTTCCAACCAGCGGCCCGGCGGCATCAAGCGCCTGTCGGTCGCGGTGGTGCTCAGCAAGGAGGCGATGAAAGGGGCCAAGGCCAAGGACCTCGCCGATATCGAGGCGCTGGTGGCCGCTGCCGTCGGCGCGAACCCGCAGCGCGGCGACCAGGTGAAGGTCGTGTCGCGTAGCTTCGAGGCGGTCGACGATACGCCTCCCGCCTTCTACGAGACGCCGTGGTTCGCCACGCTGGTGCGCTATGGCGCGGCGGTGATCGCGGTCCTGCTGGTGCTCTTGCTCGCCGTGCGTCCGCTCATCGCCAAGATCGGCGGCGACAAGGCGGCCAAGCCGAAGAAGGGCAAGAAGGGCGCCGCCGCCAACGACGAGGATGACGATGACGTCGCCCGGATCGGTCCGGCAGGATCGGTCGCGCAGATCGCCATGACCAAGCGGGACGAGAACGGTGTCGATGTCGACATCTCGCGCTCCGAACTGCTCGCCCGCCAGGTCGAACTGGCGCAGCGCATCGTTGCCGAGAAGCACGGCAGCTCGGTCCAGGCCTTGCGCCAGATGCTGAACGAAACGCCCGGCCAGCCCGGCCCGCAGGCGGAGGCGGCCTGATGAGCATGCCCAAAAGTGTTCTGGCGAACCTCGATCCCGCGGGTAACGCCGCGGTCATGGTCATGCTGCTGCAGGAGGACCAGGCTGCCCGCATCCTGTCCGAGCTGGAGCCCGAGGAGCTGCGCCTGCTCGGCCAGAAGATGGTCGAGCTCGGCGAGATCGGCCCCGAAGTGATCGCCGGCGCCATCGCCGGTTTCGTCGAGAAGACCGAATCGCTCGGCCTCGTCGCGCACGATCGTGTCGGCCAGGTGCGCAACATGATGGGCCGCGCGGTCGGCGAGGTGAAGGCCGACAACCTGATGCGCCGCATCGCCCCTGCGGCGAAGGCCTCGACCATCGAGCTCGCGCGCTGGCTGGTGCCCGAGGCACTGACGCCGCTGATCAAGGGCGAGCACCCGCAGATGATCGCGGTGCTGCTTGTGCAGCTCGATCCCGAAGTCGCGGCGGCCGTGCTCCACGCCCTGCCTGCCGCCGACCAGAGCGAGATCGTCCACCGCATCGCCACGCTCGGCCCCGTCGCGCCCGAGGCGATCACCATCCTGGAAGAACTGCTGACCCGCCGCATCGGCGAGCGCCATGGCCAGGCCCCGCTTTCGATCGGCGGCATCAAGGAAGCCGCCGACATCATCAACGGCGCCGGCAAGGCGGTGGAAGCCCGCGTCATGCCGCAGATCGCCAAGATGGACAAAGTCCTGGCGCGCAAGATCGAGGAAGAGATGTTCAAGTTCGAGCACTTGTTCGTGCTCGATCCGCAATCGATGGGCGCGCTGCTGCGCGAGATCGAAAGCGACGTGCTGATCGGCGCGCTGAAGGGCATCCCGGAAAGCGAGCGCGAAGTCTTCTTCCGCGCGATGTCGAGCCGCGCCGCCGATGGCGTCAAGGACGAGATCGCCGCGCGCGGCCGCACCAGGCTCGCCGAAGTGGTCGAGGCGCAGAAGGCGATCGTCGCGGTCGCGCGCAAGCTGGCGGCCGACGGGACGATCGCGTTCGGCTCGGGCGACGGCGAATATGTCTGAAGGCTATGCACGCCTGTCGCTGAACGCCTTGCCGGCGTCGTCGGGCTTTCGCGCCAGCAGCCGCTATGGCGACCAGCCCGGCGTGACCGTGCTCGAACCGGAGCCGATCCAGGCCGTCCGGATCGAACCCGAGTCCGACCCGGTCGGCGAGGCGTTCGCACAAGGCTACACCAAGGGCTACGAAGACGCCCGTGCCGAAGCCGAGGCGATCGCGCTGGACGACTCCGAGGCAGCGGAAGGCCTGGCACTTTCCTTCGCTCGCCTCGATGCGGCGCTTGAAGAGCAGTTGCGCCAGCGCCTGCGCGACACCGTCGCCGCCTTGTGCGAAGCCGCGATCACGCCGCTGACGCTCGACGAGGACTTGCTGGTCCGTCGCGTGACGACAGCCGCCGCGATGCTGGCGCGCGCCGACGACGATCGCGTGATCCGCGTCCATCCCCAGGATCTCGCGTTGATCGCGCCGCGCATGCGCGCCGACTGGGACGTGCAGCCCGATGCCACACTGGAACGCGGCTCGATCCGCGTCGAGGGTGTTAACGGCGGCGTAGAGGACGGCCCGGCGACCTGGCGGCGCGCCATCGCCGAGGCGCTGCACCAGTGCTGAACCTCTTCGATCCGATCCTGCGCGAGCTGTCCGCCGAGCCGATCGACCTGGCCCCGCGTCGCTACGGCCTGGTCGCCGCGTGCGACAACGGGCTGCTGGAAGTAAGCGGCCTCTCGATCCCGGTCGGGGCGATGTGCCGGGTGGTGAACGGCCGCAACTCGACGCTTTCCGCCGAAGTGATCGGCTTTCGCAATGGCCGCACGCTGATGATGATGCTGGGCGATTCGGTCCTGCTGCGCCCCGGCGCGCGCGTCTATCCCGAAGGCCGCCCCGGCATGCTGCCTGTGGGCGCCGCGTTCCTCGGCCGTGCGGTCGATGGCGAGGGTCTGCCGATCGACGGCGGGCCGCCGATCCAGGTGCGCAGCGAATGGCCCTCGGGGGGCCTGCGCACTTCGGCGCTCGACCGCAGCCCGGTCCGCGAAAGCTTCGACACCGGCGTGCGCTCCTTGAACGCACTCACCACCTTCGGCGTCGGCCAGCGCGTCGGCGTCATGGCCGGCTCGGGCGTCGGCAAGTCGGTGCTGATCGACATGATCGCGCGCGGCGCGCAAGCCGAAGTGATCGTCGTCGGCCTCATCGGCGAGCGCGCGCGCGAAGTTTCCGACTTCGTCGAGCGGCACATGCACGACGAGAAGCGGCACCGCACGGTCGTCGTTGCCGTGCCCGCCGACCATGCGCCCAACTTGCGCCTGCGCGGCGCCATGCTGGCAACCTCGATGGCCGAGCACTTCCGCGCGCAGGGCAAGAAGGTGCTGCTGATCCTGGACAGCCTGACCCGCGTCGCCCACGCCGCGCGCGAGATCGGCCTGTTGCTGGGCGAACCAGGTGCAGCGCGCGGGTATCCGCCTTCGGCGCTCGCCACGATCACCAAGCTGGTCGAGCGCGCCGGCAACTCGGCGGCGAGCGGCGGCTCGATCACCGGCCTCTACACCGTGCTTGCCGATGGCGACAACCAGGACGACCCGGTGGTGGACACCGCGCGCGCCATCCTCGACGGCCATATCGTTCTCAACCGTGCACTGGCCCAGCGCGGGCAGTATCCGGCGGTCGACATCGCCGCCTCGCTCAGCCGCGTGATGAACGACATCGTCTCGCCCCAGCACCAGAAGCTCGCCCGAGAGTTCCGCGCGCTGACCGCCAGCTACGAGGCCAACCGCGACCTAGTCCTGATGGGCGCCTACCGCCCGGGCGCCGACCCGCAGCTCGACAGGGCCATCGCGATGAACGAGCTGCTGACGGCCTTCCTTTGCCAGATCGGCGGCGAGGTGATCGACCTGGATACCAGCGCCGCTCAACTGGCAGCGCTGCTGAGTTCGTAGTCTTGGTGCCTTCCCAACCTCCGTTCGTGTCAAGCGAAGTCGAGACACGCTGGCTCCGCGTGTGCGTGTCTCGACTTCGCTCGACACGAACGGGGACGGGGTGCGGGTCATGGAAGCATCGCCAATGAACGCTGAGGAACGCGCCCGCCTGCTGCGCCTCAAGCGGCTCGAGAAGATCCGCGCCATCGCCAAGCAGACGGCCGCGCGCGAGGCCGCCGAGGCGGAGAGTACGCTCTCGCAATTGCGCACGCTCACCGACCGCACCGGCAAGCTGGCCGCCGATTACGGCGCCCGGCGCGGTTCGCAGGACGGCGCCTCGCTGCGCCAGCTCGCGGGCTTCGTCGATGGCCTGGGCATGCTGACGCGCAACACCCGCGCCGACGCCCAGCGCGCCGAAGCGATCGCCGACGCCAAGCTGCGCACGCTGGCGGAAGCCGAACGCCGCCGCTCGGCGGTCGAAGAGCGCTTCCGGTTGCAGGAAAAGCTAATCGCCCGCGGTGCTGAAACACCCGCTCTGGGCAGCCGCAAGCAAACTGGCACGGACCTTGTATAGTTAACTGCGTCTCTAAAGCGAGTGTGCCGGTTCATGATCGAAGTCTCCGCAACTGCTGCTCCAGCCTTGGCTCTGCCGGGCGCGGTCCTGCCGGCCGCCTCTGCAGGGCCAAGCGGCGAAAGCACGCAGATCGTGGATTTTTCGGCGGTACTCACCGGCTCCGTGCTGGCGATCGAGGCGCCCGCTACTCCGGCAGCTCAGCCGATGCCCATCGATGTGCCAACAAAGCCGACCGTCGCGCAGCCCGTCGTCACCGGCAAGACCGGCCTTGCCGGCAAGCCCAGCGGCAAGATCTTGCCGGACGGCAAGCTACCGGCTCCCCATGACCTTGCCGCGGCCGACAGCCCGGCAGACAAGATCGAGCCCGCCGCGGTCGAGACCGGGGCCGAGATCCCGGTTGACCTGCCGCCTTCGCGTCAACCTGTAGACAGTGCCGCTCCCGAAGCTGCCGTGGTTCAGGCCACTTCGCTGGCGATGGCATCGCAGGAACAGCGCACCGCCCCGCTGCTACCCGCCAGGGATGCCGCACCAGCGACCACGCGCAGCAGAGCACCACGGCAGGCGCAAGCCGTGCAGGCAAGCGCCGCTCCGGCGGCAACCACATCCGCCGCTATGACCACTGCGCGCAGCAACGCATCGAGGCAGGCGCAGACCGCGCAAGCAAGCGCGCTGCCTGCAGCATCCGGCCTTGGCGCTATAACGCAGCGCAGCAACGGTTCGGGGCAAGCGCAAGCGGTTACGGCAAGTGTGACCCCGGACGCCACCCTTCCCGCCGCCGATGCCCCAGTTGCAACCATGGTCGCGCTGCCGGCAAGCCCTGCACCGGTACACGCAGCCGACATCGTCCCGGCCAACATGCTGGTGCGCACACCGGCGAGCACGACCCCGTCCCCCGTGATCGTTCCGCAAGCGCAAGCGCCCGCTCAGACCACCACGCCGTCATCGATCGTCGAACAGACCGCGAGCACGGTCGCCATCGCCGCGGTGCTGAACGCACCCGTTGCTCCGGCAAGCAAAAGCGTCCGTCCCGCGCCTCCGGCAATCGCTGACCGAGCGCCGGCGGCCGAGCCGACGATCGCCATGCCGCAGGAGCCTGCTGCCAGGCTTGCGCAAGCGGCTGAGCCTCGCACTGCCAGCGACCTGTCCCTGGCGCGCACGGCGACGATCACCCCAGTCCAGCTGCAAGTCGCCGAGCACAAGCCGGTCGAGTCGAGCGCCATCGCAGCCGTGAGCAACGATGGCATGGTACAACCCGTGCGCAGCGACGCTGCCGCGCCGATCGCCTCCGAACTGCGCGCCGCACCGGCAGCGCCGATCGTTACCCCGAATGCGCCGACAACACCCACGCAGGACATCGCCGCGCTGGTCGATCGCATCACCGAGGCGCGCGCCGCCGCCGCGCCCCAGACAGTCCGCGCCGCGCTGGTGCACGAGGACTTCGGCGCGATCTCGCTGAACCTGCGTGCCGCGGATTCACATATCCACGTCACCCTGGGCAGTGCCGACCCCGCCTTTGCTCCCGCGGTTCACGCCGCAGCGGCCGCGTCGCTCTCCAGCGCTGTCGGCGATCCATCGAACGAGAGCGCCCGCCGCGACGCTCAGAACCAGCAGCAGCAGGACACGGCCGGCGCCACCAACGCCCAGACCACGCAGCAGCAGGCGGCGAACCAGCAGGCGTCGCGCGATCGTGCGGCTCCGGGTGAGCGCAGCCAGCCACGTGAGCAGTCTGTTAACCATCACCGGGGCAAAGACGATGAACGCGGCCCATCCACTCCGGCGTCACCGCGACGCAGCGGCATTTACGCCTGAACCCCGTGATTGAGGTCCCCAAGGTAGCACGATGAGCGACGATACCGAGAAGACGCCCAAGAAGAAGGGCAAGGGCATCCTGATAAAGGCGATCGGCGGCGTGGTCCTGCTCGGCGTCGGCGGGGGCGGCGTGTTCGGCCTGATGCAGGCAGGCCTGATCGGCAGCCATGCCGAGGCCAAGGAAGACAACAATCCCAAGCTGATCCGCAAGGGCGAGGAAGATCCCTACGCACCCAAGAAGGAAGGCGAGGAAGAGGGCGGTGCCGAGGCGGTCTACGGCCAAGGCGGCAGTGAGTACCGCACCGCCTACTACACCTACGACGGCGATTTCACCTCTAACCTCAAAGGTACCGACTCACTGATCCAGGTGAGCCTGGCCGCCTCCACCCGCCGCGATGGCCGCGTGCTGATGTGGCAGAAGGAGCATGAGCTGGCGATCCGCTCGGCCATCCTCAACGTGCTCGCCGATACCTCGGAAGAGCAGGTCACTTCGATCGAGGGCAAGGAACTGCTGCAAAAGCGGCTAACGGCTGCGATCAACCACGTCCTCACCGAGGAAGAGGGGTTCGGCGGCATCGACGACGTCTTCTTCCGCAGCTTCATCATCCAGTAAGGCAACCCGTGCGGCCCGAACGCTCCTTCATCGCCGACCGCATGGCGGCGCAGCATTGCCCCGAGCTGCTCGGGCCGACGGCGCCCGCCGATGCCGACCTGCTGCCCTCGCTGGCGCTGCTGGCCGGCCGCCTGGCGCTGACGCTGGCGAACGGGCTCGCGCGGCTGTCCGGCAGCGAGGCTCCCACCGTCCGCCTCGATGCTCCACGCGCACTGTCCGCCGGCCAGCTCGGCGAAGAGGCGACCAGCCTTGCCAGCTACGCCGTGCTCGGCATCGGGCCGGAGCGTCACCAGGTTCTGCTGACGTGCGCCGCCGACCCGGTGTTCCGCCTGGTCGACCGCGCGTTCGGTGGCCGCGGCACCGTGCCCAACCCTCTTCCGACCGCCTTCCCGCTTTCGGCAGAGTTGCTGATCGGCCGGCTGGAGCAGACGCTCGCCGCCGCGCTGCAGGAAGCCCTGGGCGGCGCATTGCCGGCCGTGCCGCTGCAACGCGACACACGCCTGTCGCAGATCGCGCCGTTCACGCCCGATCAGACCGTGTTCGAACTGGCGATGGCGATCGAGGAGCCGGGCTGCGAGCCGTGGATGCTGTCGCTGACGTTCCCGCAGGCGACGCTCGCCGCGCTGTTCGCCGGCCGCGAGCGCAAGCTGCCCAAGCCCTCGACGCCGCACGCGCCCGATCCGATGAGCGAGCCTTTCGCCTCGCTGCCGATCACGCTGACGGCGGTGCTGGTCGACATGATGGTGCCGTTCACCCGCCTCGCCGCGCTGCGCCCGGGCGACGTGATCCCGGTCGCGGTCGCGCGCAACGTGCCCCTCAAGGCTGGCGAGCGGACCGTCGCAACCGGGATGATCGGTGAGTTCGAGGATCGCGTCGCGGTACAGATCACCACCGCGTTCTGATTCACCAATTCTTTACCGTCCCGATTTACCAGACGTTCATCGAACTGGGGAGTTCACTATGTCCATCCATCCGCGCGGCTTCGACTTCCTCAAGGATGTCGACGTCCGCCTCTCGGTCGAACTCGGCCGCACCGACATGAAGCTCAAGGACGTGCTCTCGCTGGGCCAGGAAAGCGTCGTCATCCTCGACCGCCTGACCGATGAGCTGCTCGACGTCATGGTCAACGGCAAGCCGATCGCCAAGGGCGAGATCGTGGCGCAGAACGGCCGCTTCGGCCTGCGCATCGTCGAACTCGCCGGCGAGCAGCAAAGCGCCCCCGTGCCCGAGATCGCCCCTGTCGACTTCGCAGCATTGGGTGCCGGGAGCTCCTATCCTGGCGGGGCCGGGGGCTGATGCTTTGGTACATTCTCAAGCTGCTGATCATGCTGCCGCTGATCGGCCTGGCGATCTGGGGCTGCCTGAAGCTGGCCCAGAAGGTCCAGGCCAAGGCCGGCATCGGCGGCGGTGCCGGCAAGTCGGTGCGGGTGATCGAGACCACCATGCTCTCGCCCACGCTGAAGCTGGCGGTAATCGAATTTCATGGGCGTGAGATCCTGGTCTCTGCCGGCCGCAATGGCCTGACGCGCCTGGCCGAGGCGCCGGCGCGTGCGCGGCCGGTGACGACGGAGATCGTGGAGTGAAGCCCCCGTTCTCGCATCTGACTGCAACCCGCCACACCGACGACCGTCGTCCCCGCGCAGGCGGGGACCCCGCTTCTTCTTTCGACATCGGTGCGATTGCGCAAGGCAGCGGGGCCCCCGCCTTCGCGGGGGCGACGAAGAAAGGGTTGCTAGCGGGGCTCGCAGTCACCACCCTCCTCCTGCTCCCCACCCAAGCCTTCGCCCAGGCGCAAGCCGCAGCCCCCTCCGCCATCCCCGGCGCGCTCGACCGCGCATTCGGGTCGATGGGCGGCACCGGTGGCCAAGGCATGACCCTGTCGCTGCAGCTCCTCATGATCATGGGGCTGCTGACGATCCTGCCCAGCCTGATCCTGATGATGACCAGCTTCACGCGCGTGCTGATCGTGCTGTCGATCCTGCGCCAGGCGCTCGGCCTGCAACAGTCTCCGCCCAACCAGGTGCTGATCGGGCTTTCGCTGTTCCTCTCGCTGTTCGTCATGGCCCCGACGCTGGAGCAAGTGAGCAACCGCGCGATCCAGCCCTACTCGGCCGGCACCATCAACGCCGAGCAGGCGATCCAGAACGCGGGGCAGGAGTTCCACCACTTCATGATCCGCCAGACTCGCCAGCGCGACCTGGCGATGTTCGCGGAGATGGCCAAGGCGCCCAAGTTCCAGACGTCCAACGACGTGCCGTTCTCGATCCTGCTGCCCGCCTTCGTCACCAGCGAGCTCAAGACCGCGTTCCAGATCGGCTTCATGCTGTTCCTGCCGTTCCTGGTGATCGACCTCGTCGTCTCCTCGGTGCTCATGAGTCTCGGCATGATGATGATGAGCCCGATGGTGGTTTCACTACCCTTCAAGCTGCTGCTGTTCGTCCTTGTGGACGGGTGGGCGCTGCTGATGGGATCGCTCGCCTCAAGCTTCGGTTAACCATTTTCGGCGAGAGAGCCTTATGGACGATATCACCGCTCCGCTCGCATTGGCGGACCAGATGCTCTGGACCACTGCGCTCGTCGCCGCGCCGATCCTGCTCGCCTCGCTGGCGGTCGGCCTGGTGGTCGGCGTGATCCAGGCGGCGACCTCGGTGAACGAGCAGACGCTCACCTTCGTGCCCAAGCTTGCCGTCACCGCGCTGGTGCTGGTGATCATGGGCGGATCGATGATGGCGCTGGTGGGCGACTTCACCCAGGACGTGTTCACCCAGATCGCGACCATCTCGAAGTAGAGGCGAGGCCCCGCGTGCTCCAGCTCGACTTCGGCTTCGGCCCGCTGGAAGCGGAGTTCTGGCGCCTGGTCTTCGTGATGACGCGCGTCGGCGCCGCCCTCGTCGCCGCGCCGCTGTTCGGCATGGCCGGAGTGCCCGCACAGGCGCGCGTAATGATGGCCGGAGCGGTCGCGGTGCTGATCTGCGCCTGGTCGCCGGCCGCGGCACCGGCGAACCTGCTGTCGGTCGCCGGCATGGTCAGCGTGGCCGGCGAGGTCCTGGTGGGAGTGGCGCTGGGCTTCGTGCTGCAGTTCGCCTTTGCCGCGCCGGTGATCGCGGCCGAGATGATCGGCGGCGCCATGGGCATGAGCATGGCGACGGCAGTGGACCCGAATTCGGGAAGCCAGTCGCCCGCGCTCGGTCAATACTTCACCGTCGTCGTCACCCTGATCTTCCTGGCGCTGGGCGGACACCTGCAGTGGATCGCGCTGGTGATCGACAGCTACCGAGTGTTCCCGCCTGGCGAGACCTGGCTAGGTGCAGAGCGCTTCGCCGAGATCGCCGGGTTTGCCGGCACGATGTTCATCACTGCGGTTGCGATCGCCCTGCCCGTCTCTCTGATCATGCTGGTTGTGCAAGTGGTGACCGGCATGCTCAGCCGCTCTGCCCCTGCGCTGAACCTGTTCTCGCTGGGCCTGCCTGCCGGTGTTCTCGCGGGCATCGCCGGACTGATCGTCGCGGCGCCGGTGCTGACCGACCAGGCCAGCCTGCTCACCCAGGAAGCGCTTGCGGCCACGGCCGAGGTGCTGAGCAAGTGAGCACCGCGTGCGCCCACCCCCTCCCTGTCGCCCCCGCGCAGGCGGGGGCCCCGCTTCTAGCACTCCAACGCGGCGATAGAAGAACAAGCGGGGTCCCCGCCTGCGCGGGGACGACGGATGAGGTTGCACTCCTCGCAGTGTCGCGGGCTACAACCCCATGAGCGAGGACAGCGGCGAAAAGACCTTCGCGCCATCCGCCAAGCGCCTGCGCGATGCCGCCAAGAAGGGCGACGTCCTGCGCTCGCGCGAGCTGGCGACCGCCGGCGCGACTCTGGTCGCCGCCGCCTGGCTGCTGATAGCCGGGCCCTGGGTCCTGGGCCTGCTGGCCGAAACCTTGCGCACCAGCTTCACCTGGGACCGCACCTCTCTGGAGAACTTCGCGCCGGGCGCGATGCTGCTCCAGACGACATTGGCAGTACTACCCCCGATCGCGGTGCTGGGCGTGGCCGTGATCATCGTCAGCCTGGCCTCGCAACTGGGTTTCGGCGGCGAGGGGCGCTGGCTCGGCAGCAATCTGGCGCCCAAGGGCTCGCGGCTGAACCCGATGTCGGGCCTGAAGCGCATGTTTGGCGCGAACGGCTGGATCGAGATGGTCAAGGGTCTCGCCAAGGTCGCATTGCTGGGCACCATGGCCTGGACCTGGGGCCGCAACAACGTGCCCCAGCTCAGCCGTCTGGGACGCGGCGACGTGTTCGAGCAGCTCGCCTATGGCTGGCACCAGATCGTCATGCTGCTCTTCGTGCTCGCCGGCGGGTTGGTGCTGATCGCCTTCATCGACTTTCCGGTACAGTGGTTCCGGCGCCACCAGCGGCTCAAGATGTCGATGCAGGAGATGCGCGACGAGCACAAGGAAGCCGAAGGCGCGCCCGAGAAGAAGCAGGCGCAGCGCGAACGCCAGCGCAAGATCGCCATGGGCGGCCTGATCCCGGCGGTGAAGGATGCGCAGTTCATCCTCACCAACCCGACGCACTTCTCCGTGGCGCTCGCCTACGATCCGGAGAAGGCCGGCGCGCCGATCGTGCTGGCCAAGGGCCGCGGCGACAAGGCGCTGGCGATGCGGGAGCTCGCCGCCGAATACCAGGTGCCGGTACTGGAGTACCCCGCCCTCGCCCGCTCGGTCTACTACACCACGCGCGAGCGGCAGGTGATCCGCGAGGAGCTGTACGTCGCCATCGCCGCGATCCTCGCCTTCGTTTTCGCGTTGAAGCGCGGCGAGCATCCGCCCCGCCCCGACGTGAACGTGCCGCTGACGCTGCGCTTCGATACCGAAGGCCGCCTCGATCCCTCGATCGTAGCTTAACGCCCGTGCCCCGCGGCCGTTCTTAACGTCATGACGACGACCACCTCGACGACATCGACGAGCGCCACGCAATCGCTCGTCAGCCAGCTCGGCGCCGGCAGCGGCATCGACATGGCGGCACTGGCGACCAACCTCGCCAACGCGCAGTTCGCCAGCAAGGTCGATCGGCTCACCGCCAAGTCGGAGACGCTGACCGCGCAGATCTCGGCCGCATCGAACATGAAGGCGATGCTGCTCAACTTCTCGACCTCGGTCGGCGATCTGGTCCGCACCGGCGGCCTGTCGCCCCAGCCGCAGTTCAGCGGCGCGAGTGTCGCCAGCGGCGCCCTCTCGGGCACGCGCACGCCGTCCGGCTCCTACTCGCTCGAAGTGACCACGCTGGCCAAGAGCCAGACGCTCGCAAGCGCAGCCTACACCAGCCCGACCGCGACGACCGACGTCGTCGGCCCCGGAACCCTGAAGCTCAGCTTTGGAACGATCAGCGGGACGAACTTCGCCCCCGATGCCGATCCCAAGCGCGTCGGTATCGCGATCCCGATTGCCGCGAACGCCACGCTCAACGATGTCGCCAACGCCGTCAACGCGCAGAAGACCGGCGTCACTGCCTATGTCGCGCAGACCAGCGCCGGCGCGCAGCTGGTGTTCAAGGGCGCGGAAGGAGCTGCCAACGGCTTCAAGATCGAAGCCGACACCAGTGGCTTGGGCAAATTGGCCTGGGACCCGGCGACCTCGCCAACCACTGACCGACTGATCGCCAACGCCGGCGACGCGAGCTTCAAGGTCGATGGGCTTGTCCGCACGTCCACCTCCAACACCGTGTCCGAAGCCATCCCCGGCGTCACGCTGAAGCTGACGGCGGTGAGCACCGGCACACCGCCTGTGCCGACCACCGTGACCTTCACCGACACCTCTGCCGCGCTCAGCACGACCATGAACGACCTCACCGGCGCGCTGAACGAGATCGCATCCGCCCTCAATGCCGCCACCGACCCGACCTCCGGCGATCTGCGCGCGGACAGCGGCGCACGCGCGCTGAAGAAGGCGTTCGGCCAGCTGGCGGGCTCGACCGTGATGCCCAACGCCACGGGTGCGGCGAAGACCCTGGCCGATCTCGGCCTTTCGACCCAGCGCGACGGTACGTTCGTGCTCGACACCAATCGCCTCAAGGCAACGCTGGCGAAGGACCCGGACGGGGTCGCGTCGATGTTCACGACCGGGCTCTATGGCGTCTACGCGACGGTCGACAAGCTCTACCGCAATGCCACGGCCGCCAGCGATCCCGGCTCGCTCGGCGGCTCGATCACGCGCTTCACCAAGCAGCTGAGCCAGGTGAAGGAAGACCAGACCACGGTCGCCGAAAAGCAGGAAACGCTGCGCGCGAACCTGACTGCGCGCTTCGCCGTATCCGACAGCCGCATCTCCGCTTCCCAGTCGACGCTCTCGTTCATCCAGAACCAGATCGCGGCGTGGAACAAGTCGGATAGCTGACATGCTGGCGATGCGTTCCCCCCAAGAGGCCTATCGCCGCGTCGACTTCGACGCCCGCGTCGCCGCGTCGCGGCCCGCCGACCTCGTGCACTTGTGCATCGAGCATCTGATCGGCGCGCTCGGCACCGCGATCCACGCGGCCGAGGCCGGCGACAACCACCTCAAGAGCCGTTCGCTGACGCGCGCGCTCACCGCGGTCACGGCCTTGCAGCTGGGCGTTAGCGGCGAGGACGGCGTCGCCGCGGCCCTGCGCCACATGTATGAAGCGGCACGGCGCACGATCCTGGATTGCGCGACCGACTTCGACTCGGCTCGGATCGCCACATTGCGGGCCGATTTCGTCGATATCGGGCGTGCGCTGCGGGGCGGCTGAGCCGTTAATCTCCCGTTTCGGTTTCTACGCAGCCCCCCGATTTCAACGGCGTTCGCCGCGCCGTGCCCAGCCTACCTCGGAAACGGATCGGATCATCCACCCACTGCCGGCAAAAGTCCGGAATAATCCCCTAGGACAATCCTTTAGGGGCACTGCTGGTGGAACACGTTTCCAATCTCATCCTGATCGACCGCGACACGCGCCGCCGCGCCTCGATCAGTCACGCATTGGCGGCCAGCAGTATCCACGTCGAGCCTTTCGAGAACATCGACGAATTGGCCATGGCCTGGCCCCGCTCGGGCGTGATCATGATCCATGACGAAGCCGGCACCATCCCCGACCTGATCGAGAAGATGGCCATCGATGGCGAATGGTATCCGATCATCGCCTTCTGCGAAGAGCCCTCGCCGCGCCAGATCGTCCAGGCCGTGCTGGACGGAGCGGTGGACTATGTGGCCTGGCCGATCGGCGCCGAGGACCTGAACGACGCGCTCGCCCGGGCGATCGAAAAATCGGAGGGCGCCGGCAACACCAAGGTGCGCGAGGTCATGGCCCGCTCGCGCCTCGACCGTCTCACCAAGCGCGAGCGCGAGGTGCTGGACGGCGTCGCCAGCGGCCTCTCCAACCGCCTGATCGGAGAAAAGCTCTCCATCAGCCCGCGCACGGTGGAGATTCACCGGGCCAACATGCTCAACAAGCTGGGCGCCAACCACACCTCCGAGGCAATCCGCATCGCGATCGAAGCCGCGCTGGTGAATTGAGCCGACCCGGCATGCTTCGGCGCGCGATAGGGCGGGGTGCGGTCGCCGCTTGGTCGGGAGCAGAGATGCCGGCGCCGGATTGAACGCTCGCTCCCAGTTCGGCCGATCCGGGCCAGTCTGTTCCAAGCGGTGCTCGCCTCCTTGAGGTGGTGGCCGCATTCGAAATCCGGTCTGCGAGCCGCTGAGGTCTGGATGCAGCTCGCCACGTCGAATGCCTCACCGCAAGGCAGATGGCCTCAAGATACCGCCCCCGGCTTTGGCTACCGGCGATGGACAACGGGCTCAATTATCCTTCGGTCTGCAGGCCGAGCGGTGAGCCGGTGGATGGCTCGATCCTCCTGGCTCGATCCCCCGGCTCGAAGGCCTCCCGCAAGCATCCTTCTCGACAGCGCGCTTGCTGCGGCTCATGCCGGCAGTCGCACATCGACATGCGAAAGGATCTCGGATGACACCACTCGAACGGGCAGCGCGGGCACTCTGGGACATTTCAGACCAAGCGATGAGAACCAAAGATATCATGTCGAGCAGCGACGCTTCGCGGGAGGAAGCGGATTGGGAGCGATTTCTCCCCCATGTGCGTGCCGTTCTTCAGGCGGTTCGCGAGCCGAGTAGCGAGATGAAGGAGGCCGGCGCCGAAATCGTCAGGAACGTGCACGTCGAAGAGTCGGAAGCCGCATTCGCCAGTGACGCGGCAGATACATGGCGCTTCATGATCGACACCGCCTTGTCGGGCTAATCGACGGTCTCCAGCGCTGCTCCAGCTGAACCAAGGTCTTTGCCGAAGCCACGAACGGTGTTGCAGCCTGCCAAGGCGAGACTTCCCGCGACAAGTGCGAGGGCGAAAAGATGACGGGCCATGATGCTTGTTCCAGTAAGAATGCGGCGCCAACCGTAATGCAGTGCACGGCACTGGCCAAGCTGATCGCCATATCAGCCGCCAGACCGCGCCGGAATTGCCTGGCAGCGTCTCCGGATCACGCGAGATAAAGCCAGATCCCGAACCGAGTGACGATCAGGAACAAGAGGTGCGATCGGGCGTGGCTATGCCGCCTCTCAATCCATGGACGCGAACCGAACTTTCAACGAACAGATATGCATCATGTCTCGCCTGGGCGTCTTCGACCGGCGTATGTCGATGTTTCGTCCGACCCGCCTTGACGCGGGTTGACTGCACCAGATGTCAACCAACGGCCATGGCTATACATGCGCGGATTGCCAAGATGCACCTCGGCCAAGCCAGTTGCCAGCAAAGGTAGAATGGTGGGCGGTGAGGGGCTCGAACCCCCGACCCTCTCGGTGTAAACGAGATGCTCTACCAACTGAGCTAACCGCCCGCGCCGCCACCGCAGTGTTGCGCCTGTGAAAGGCGCTATGGCGATGGAGCAACTTGGGGTCAACCGTCCGCTCGCGCCGGCATCAAGCTTGTCGACCGGATCGGTCGAGACCGATGGACTGGATCAGACCAAGGCCGTGGTGGTGCCGATCTCCGCGAAATAGCGGGCCATGGCGTCGGCACAGCGGTCGCTCAGCTCGATGAAGGCACGGCGGCGGTCCGTCTGATCGCCGACACGGGCGAACAGACCCTGCTCCACCATCTGACCGATCCAGCGCAGCGCCGTCGTCGGCGGCACGCCCGAAGCGATACACAGCGACGTGACCGACACGCGGCGGTGCTCGGCCCGGGCGGCGGTGAGATCGAGCAGCATGTCCCAGGCCGGATCGGCGAACAGCTGCGCATCGAAGTGCCGCGCGCGCAGCTGGCGGTGGCGGATGATCCGGCGCACAAGCCGCGGATCGGGTAGCGGCGGGCGCAGCGCGCGCGTGGCGCGGCCCTCCTCCGCCTCGACCGAGCGGGCCGCCGATCCGGGCACGGCCGCAAGCGCCTGGGCGGCAGCCTGGTCGGTGGGCGCCAGGCGCTCGATCCGGCCGGCGATCTGGCCGACCTGCTCGGTCAGGCGCATCAGGAGGTGGCGCTCGTCCTCGGACAGTTCGCGCAGGCGCGAAGAGGGGAACTGCGCCAGGACATGGCCCAGCGCGATCACCCGATCGGCACGGTCGGGATCGACCAGAATCTGCGCCCCGCTCTGATCCAGGCAGCCGAAAACATCTTCCAGCGCGTCGACCACGGTGGAGACGATCAGCCGGGTGCCGGTCCGGCCGGCGCGCACGTCCAGCCGGCTGAGCGCAGCAAGGGTCTGGCCATCGGCCACAGGGCAATCGACCATCACCACATCGCCGAGCGGTCGGGCCTCGCCCGTGATCAGCGCCGCCAGATCGCCCACGACGCTGACCCGCAGGCCGGCCGCGGCGGCGTCTTCGCTCAGCATGCCGCGAATGCGAGAGCGATCGGCATAGATCGACAGTGTCGGAGCCAGCCCGCTGACTTCGTCCTCAGTGGCTCCGTAGGTCCAATCCTGGGCTAGCGAACAATCGGCTCTGGTCATCGCGTGTTCTCATCCTAGTGGGATTACGTAAGAACAATTACGGAACGAACAGAGTATATGTCAAGAATGGATGTGAACCAAAGCGAGACATACGTCCGCATGGATCAAGTGCTTGCACGCAAAGCCAATGTTCTATCGCTTGGCGGCCACGCACCGTGCCGTCACGCCCAGCCGGAAAGCTCCCGGCGAATCAGCTGCTCGATCATCGCCATGCCGTGCTCGCCGTCGTTGAGGCAGGTGAGCGTCGCATACTCGCTGCCACCGGCGCCCAGAAAGCTGTCCCGCCCACGGATCGCCAGTTCCTCCAGCGTCTCGAGGCAATCGGCCGAGAACCCGGGCGCGGCCACGACGAGGCGGCGGGTTCCGCCCCGCGCCTCGCTCTCCAAGACCGTGTCGGTCGCCGGCTCCAGCCACTTGGCACGGCCGAAGCGCGACTGGAAGGTGGTGACGATGCGCAAATCTGGAAACCGGCCGCCAAGCGACGCGGCCAGCAACCGAGCCGTCTTCTGGCAATGGCAGTAGTACGGGTCGCCCAAATGCAGAGTACGCTCGGGCATGCCGTGGAAGGACAGCAGCAGCGTCTCGGGCTGGAAGGCCAGCGCCTCGATCTGGGCGCCGAGATCGTCCGACAGTGCCGCGATGTAGCCCGGATCGTCGTAGTAGGGCGGCAGCGTCCGCAACGCGGGTTGCCAGCGCATCTTGCCCAGCGCCTTGCACAAGGCATCCATCACCGACGCATTGGTGGCGGCCGAATACTGCGGGTAGAGCGGCGCCACCAGGATGCGGTCGCAACCTTGCGCCTGAAGCGCGGCGAAGCGATCGCCGAAAGCCGGCTTGCCGTAGCGCATGGCCCAGTCGACGATCACCCCATCGCCGATGCGCTCGCGCAGGGCACGCGCCTGGCGCGCGGTGATCGCGGCCAGTGGCGATCCGTCCTCGCCCCAGACCTGGGAGTAGGCATGGGCGGACTTGCGCGGACGGGTGCGCAGAATCACGCCATGCAGGATCGGTCGCCACAAGGCTCGCGGGATCTCGACGACGCGCGGGTCGCTGAGGAACTCGGCGAGGTAGCGGCGAACGGCAGCAGGGCTCGCATCGTCAGGCGTGCCCAAGTTCACGAGCAGCACGCCGACGCGTCCATAAGCGACGCGAGGGTGATCAGGGGGCCTTGTCACACATCCTCCGAAAGAAGGGGTAACTGCCTCAGCCGCAACCCGGTTGCCGAGAACAGCGCATTGGCCACCGCCGGCGCGACTGCGGCCACTCCAAGCTCGCCAGGATCGGCCGGTTCGGCAGCACTCTTGACGAAGGCGACCTCGATAGTGGGACAGTCCGCCAGCACCGGCAGGCTCATGGATGCCAGCCGTCCGGTCACCGGCAAGCCGTCTTCATAGGCCGTGCTGCAGCCCAGCGCGAGGCCGAGGCCGAACACCAGCCCGCCCTCGATCTGCTGGCGCGCGATGTCGACATTGACGATGCGGCCGATGTCGGCGACCGCGCTCAGCTTGTCGACGCGCACGCCATCGGCATCGCGCCGGGCGCTTGCGACGACGGCGATGCGGCCAGCGCCGATCACATGGCAGGCGATGCCCTGGCCGCTGTTGTCTCCCCCGCCGCCCCAACCTGAGAGCGCAGCCACGCGCTGGAGGCATTCGGCAAGGCGTGGATCGTTGCCCAGCATGGCCATGCGGTATCCGAGCGGCTCTCGCCCGGCACGATGCGCCAGTTCGTCCACGAACGATTCGGTGAAGAAGGCGGTGTAGCCATCGGCATTGCCACGCATGCGTCCGCTGGGGAGCGGCACTTGCGCGGGCACGTGATCGATCGCGACGTGCTCGATCGCATAAGGCGGCACGGCGCCGGCGAGGACCATGGCGTCGGTTTCCCCCGCCACTGCCGCGATGGCGGCAAACGGCGCATCGCCGTGGAGCAGACGGCGGCCGAACTCCCTGGCTGCAGGTGGCGCGGCGATCCGGGCGCGCAAGCCCCCTATGCGCCCGGCGGGATCCACGTTGGCGCCGAGCACCGCCACCACCGGCGGGCGCGGGCGTGCGGCCATATGCTCCTGCTTGCGCGACCACATCAGCTGGACCGGGCGCCCGCAGGCCCTGGCGATCAGCGCTGCCTCGACCGCGTGGTCGTTCTCGAGACGCCGGTCGAAGCTGCCGCCGAGCGGCATGGGGTAGAGCGTCACCGCCAGCGGATCGATGCCCAACGCGCGCGCCGCGGCCTCGCGCGCGGCTTGCGGCGCCTGGGTGCCGACCCAAAGCTCGAGCCGTCCGTCGTGGAAGTGGGCCGTGGCGCTTGCGGTCTCGACCGTCGCGTGGAGCGCAGGCGCGACTTCGTAGCGCAGTTGCAGCGGCAGGCGGCCGGACAAGTAGCTGTCGGGATCGCCAAGGCTGTGGATGCGGGTGGCCGTACCGCTCTGCATGGCCTTGTCCATCGCCGCGTCGATCGCGCTGCTGTCGGCGCGGTTCGTGGCAGCGAAGCGCGCGTCCATGCGGGTCAATGCGGTGTCGGCGGCCCACCAGTTGGTGGCGACGGCAGCAATCCAGCCGGGGTTGCGCACCAAGGTGACGAGGCCGCGCACGCTGTTCGCGGCGTCCTTGTCGTAGCCGGCCAGGGTGGACGCGCCGATCGGACCGTGGCGGATCGAGGCATAGACCATGCCGGGCAGGCGCACGTCGCCGGCGAAGACGAAGCTGCCGTCGACTTTGGCGGGCAGGTCCAGGCGGGGGAAGTTCAGCGGCGAGCCGGCAGGCAAGTCGTCCGGGTTCTCACCCGGCGGTTCGGCACGCAACGGCGGCGTGCCCGGCGGGTCGAACCGAGCGGCCAGGCTGGCGAGCGGACCGAAGGGCAGGCGCTTGGCTTCATGCACCACGAAGCCCTTGGCAGTGCCGCATTCCTGCCAGGCGACGCCCCACCGGCTCGCGGCGGCCATGCACAGCAGCGCCCGCAACGAGGCCGCGGCGTTGCGCACCTGCGCCTCGTACGCGGCGAGTGCGGTGCCATCGGCGGTGATCGTGAAAGCATGATCCTGCGCCCAGCGACGGACCCACGCTCCATCCTCGCCGATGAGCCAGTCGGGGGTGGCGGGCATGGTCAGCTCCGCCCACTGCGCGGCAAGCGGGACGTTGGCGTAAAGCGGGCTGATCGGCGCCGGCTCCACCGCGACCTGGCGCCAGTCGGCACCCAACTCCTGCGCCGCGACTTGCGGGATCAGAGTGGTGACGCCCTGCCCCATCTCGACCTGTGGCACCGCGACGGTGACCACGCCATCGGCCGCAAGCTTGATCCAGGCATCAAAGGCGACTTCGTCCTTGCCCGGCGTCAGCGGCAGCGCGTAGCGACGAGGGCGCAGCATGTAGCCGACCGCGAGCGCACCGCCCGCAAGTCCGCCGATCAGGACGCCGCGGCGCGACGCCACGGCTCAGCAGCGCTCCACGAAGCCGTGCATCGTCACCGCTTCTCAAGCCATGCAGCAACGCGTTGCGCGATCCGCACAAACGCCTCCGCCTGCGGGCCATCGCCGGCTGCGGGAGGCGTGCCCGCGTCGCTCTCTTGCCGGATCACGATGTCGAGTGGAATGCGGCCGAGGAACGGGTGATCGCCGCTCAGTGCCGTTGCCTCGGCGCCGCCGTGGCCAAATGGATCGCTCACCTCGCCGCAGTGCGGACAGGCATAGCCGGCCATGTTCTCGATCAGACCGATCACCGGCACGCCGCCCTTGTCGAACAGGCCGATCGCGCGGGTTGCGTCGATCAGCGCCAGGTCCTGCGGCGTGGAGACGATCACTGCACCATCGGGCTTGAAGCGTTGCAGCATGGTCAGCTGGATGTCGCCGGTGCCGGGTGGCAAGTCGACGATCAACACGTCGACATCGGTCCAGTCGCCCTCCAGCATCTGCACCAGCGCATTGCCTGCCATCGGCCCGCGCCAGGCGATCGCCTGCCCGGGTTCGGCGAGGTGCGCCATGGAGAGCACCGGCACGCCCCAGCGGCTCTGCACCGGGATCAACTGCTTGTCGCGCGCGATCGGGCGCTGCCCCTCGGTGCCGAGCAGGCGCGATTGCGAGGGGCCGTAGATGTCCGCATCGACCACGCCGACCCGGTGCCCGGCCCGCTGCAGCGCGACCGCCAGGTTGGTCGAGACGGTGGACTTGCCCACGCCGCCCTTGCCCGACCCCACCGCGATGATGCGCGGCTTGCGGGGCGCGTCGCTCCCACGCTCCGCCGTCATGGCCACGTGCAGCTCGGTCACGCCGGGCGTGTCCTGGAGGGCAGCGCGCGCCTGCTCTTCCAACTTAGAGCGAGCGGCTGCATCCAGTCCGGAGGCATCCAGAACCAGGATCGCGCGCGCCTCGTTCAGCCGCAGCGAGGCAACCCGCTCAAGCACTTGCGCAGGCAAGCGCGCCTTCAGCGCTTCGACGGGATCGCTCGACATGTCCTCTCCGGATGGTTCGCGCGATCCCTAGCAAGGAAAAAGCGCGAGAAGGACACTGTTTTTAGCGGCCAGCCGTTCCTATAACGACAGCCATGAAAAGGATCGGTGGTGCACTGGCACGCGGGGCGCTCGCCATGTCGGGACGTCGCAGCCCCTGGGGCGGTGGCGACGGCAAGGACGGAGAGCCGGGGGATGAGCCTGGCAAGGGCGTGGACGGCGAGAAGGGCGATGGCCCTTCCGAGCCGGCGTCTCCCCCTGAGCGTGGCGGGCCTGAGCGTGGCCCGCGCAATCCCTGGCTGCCGCCCAGCAGCGGGGCACCGACCGAGCGTCCACGCCGCTCAGCCAGCATCGAGGATATCTTCAAGTCGCCGCGCAAGCCCGGTGGCGGGGGCGGCGGGGGCGGCGGTCGCCCCGGCGGCATGCCGCGCATGCCGGTGCGCCCCGACGGCAAGAGCTGGCTGCCGCTGATCGTGGCCGGTGTCGCGTTGGTCTGGCTCGGCGTCACCAGCGTGCACATGGTCGGGCCGAAGGAAGAAGGCATCGTCATGACCTTCGGCAAGTACGCGCGCACGATCGGTCCCGGCGTCTCGGTGACGCTGCCCTGGCCGATCCAGCAGGTCGAAGTGGCGGACGTCACCTCGATCCAGCGCTACACCATTCCGGAGGGCGAGGGTGAGAAGCTGATGCTCACCAGCGACCAGAACCTGGTCGATATCTCCTACCTGGTCCGCTGGAACATCAAGAACCTGATGGACTACCGCTTCCGCCTCTCCGATCCGGAGGACACCGTGCGCGAAGTGGCCGAGGCCGCCATGCGCTCGGCCATCGCGGAAGTGACGCTGGATGGCGCGCTTTCGGGTGCCGGCCGCGCGCAAGTGGAGCAGGCCGTGCGCGAACGCATGCAGCGCGTACTGGACTTCTATCGCGCCGGCGTGATCGTGCAGGGCGTCGAGGTGAAGAAGGCCGATCCGCCGGCCAAGGTCATCGGCGCGTTCCAGCAAGTCACCGCCGCGCAGCAGGACGCTGAGCGCGATCGCTCGAATGCGCGTGCCTGGGCGCAACAGCTGCTCGCCCGCGCACAGGGCGATGCCGCCGCCTTCGACAAGGTGTACGAGCAGTACAGGCTCTCGCCCGAGGTCACCAAGCGGCGCATGTACTACGAGACGATGGAGCGCGTGCTGAGCAACAACGACAAGGTGATCGTCGAGGCCAATGGCGTGACGCCTTACCTGCCGCTGCCTGAAGTCCGCCGGCGTGCCCAGGCGGCCAGCCCCTCGCCATCGGCGACGCCCGCGGCGCCTTCGCCTGGCGCGACCACGGGGGGTGCCGCACAGTGAACACCCTCTGGCAGAACTACAAGGCGCCCATCGTCGCCGCCGTCGCGCTGCTGATCGTGCTGCTCTCCAGCGTGATCATGGTCCCCGAGGAAGAGCAGGCCGTGGTGCTGCGCTTCGGCGAGCCGGTGCGCGTCATCAACCGCTATCGGCCCAACGTCGCCTATGGCAGCACCGGCGCGGGCCTGTCCTTGCGCATTCCGTTCGCCGAGCGGGTGATGCGCATCGACAAGCGGCTGCTCTCGCTCGACATGCAGCCCCAGCAGGTCCTCTCCACCGACCAGTTGCGGCTGAACGTCGATGCCTATGCGCGCTTCCGGGTGATCGATCCGGTCAAGATGGTTCGCACCGCCGGCTCGCCCGAGCGCGTGCAGGAACAGCTGGAACCGATCCTCACCTCGGTGCTGCGACAGGAACTGGGCAAGCGCACCTTCCGCTCGCTGCTCACCGCCGAGCGCGGGCAGGCCATGGAGAACATCCGCCGCGGGCTCGACAACGAAGCGCGTGAATACGGCGCGCAGATCGTCGACGTGCGGATCAAGCGTGCCGACTTGCCCGAAGGTGCGTTGGAAAGCGCGTTCTCGCGCATGCAGGCCGCGCGTGAGCAGGAATCGACCACGATCCGCGCGCAAGGACAAAAGCAGGCGCAGATCACGCGCGCCGACGCCGAGGCGCAGGCCGCGAAGACCTATGCCGACAGCTTCGGCAAGGACCCGCAATTCTACGACTTCTACCGCGCGATGCAGAGCTACGACTATGCGTTCGCGGAGGGTGAAGCGGGCACGACGATCGTGCTCTCCCCCGACAACTCCTACCTGAAGGAGTTCAAGGGCCCCTGAGGCTAGCCTTGCGACGCGTTTATTCCCGTACTTGCCGGAAGGCGCGGGAACGCTGGCCATTCAATACCGGTTAAGCCGCCAACGCCTGAATCTCGACAGGCAACTCGGCGGCGAGCCGGATACGACGGAGGCCCTTGGATGTGGGGGCCACCGCATTGGAGGAAACAAAGGACGTGAAGCCCGTGCGCTATGCTTATGGATTGACCACCGCCCTGCTGGTCGGCGGCGCGACCGCCACGCTCGTCACCGGCCTGCCTGCCGGCGCGCAAGTCGCGCAGAACGAAGCCAGCCAGATGACCAACGTCGTGCCCCGGGCCGGCGCCCCGGGCAGCTTCGCCGACCTTACCGCGCAACTGGCGCCTGCCGTCGTCAACATCTCCACTCGCCAGCGCGTGCAGGTGCAGACGCAGAACCCGTTCGCCGGCACCCCGTTCGAGGGCCTGTTCGGTGGCCAGGGCGGCGGCGGTGGCCAGACGCGCGAGGCGCAGTCTCTGGGCTCGGGCTTCATCATCTCGGCCGATGGCTACATCGTCACCAACAACCACGTGATTTCGCCCGATGCCCGAGGCGCGCAGGTCGAATCGATCACCGTCACCATGCCCGACGGGACCGATTACCCCGCCAAGCTGGTCGGCAAGGACCCGGATTCGGATCTTGCGGTCCTAAAGATCAGCGCGTCCAAGTCGCTGCCCTTCGTCAAGTTCGGCGATTCCAGCAAGGCGCGCGTAGGCGATTGGGTTGTCGCGATCGGCAACCCCTTCGCGCTGGGCGGCACGGTCACCGCCGGCATCATCTCGGCCGTGTATCGCAACACCGGCGGCGGCGCTTACGATCGCTACATCCAGACCGACGCCTCGATCAACCGGGGCAACTCGGGCGGTCCGCTGTTCGACATGAACGGGCAGGTCGTGGGCATCAACAACGCGATCTTCTCGCCCACCGGCGGCAGCGTCGGCATCGGCTTTGCCATCCCCGCCGAAACCGCCGCGCCGATCGTGCAGAAGCTGATCAAGGGCGTCGCGATCGAGCGCGGCTACCTCGGCATCCAGATCCAGCCGGTTACCGAGGATCTCGCCGCCTCGCTGGGCATCGCGCGCAACCGTGGCGAGTTCGTCCAGGCCGTCACCCCGGGCGGCGCCGCGGCGGCGGCCGGGCTGCAGGCGGGCGACGTGGTGGTGCGGATCGACGGCAAGGAAGTCACCCGCGAGCAGACGCTCAGCTTCATCGTCGCCAACGAGCGGCCGGGCACGCGCATTCCGATCGAAGTGATCCGCAACGGCAAGCGCGTGACGCTCAACGCTACCGTCGGCAAGCGACCCACGCAGGAGCAGCTGGCGCAAGAGGACTTCGGCGCGCCTCCGGGACAGGGCCAGGACGATGACCTGACCCAGCCGCAGCAGGATCCCAACCCGGCGCTGAGCAACCAGTCGCTCGGCTTCGCGTCCATCCCGCTGACCGCCACGATCGCGCGCCAGCTCGGCGCTGCCGATGGCACCCGCGGCGCGGTCGTCACCGCTGTCGATCCCAGCTCCGATGCCGGCCAGAAGGGCCTGCGCCGCGGCGACATCATCCTCTCGGTCAACTACCAGGATGTGACCGGCCCGCAGGACCTGGATGCGGCGGCACGCACGGCCAAGAGCACCAACCGCGATGCCGTGCTCTTGCGCGTCCAGCGCCGCGGCCAGCCTGCCGCCTACCTGCCGATCCGCATCCGCTGATCACGCCCGAGCCGCCGGTTCCCCAAGCGACCGGCGGCTCGAGCAAACCGAGGCTATGCGCCAGGCAGGCGCGTCGGCATCGTGAACGTAAAGCAGGTTTCCTGGGGACTTGAGTTGACCGTCAGCGCCCCGTGGTGCGCCTTGGCGATGGTCGAGGCAATGAAAAGACCCAAGCCCAATCCCTGACGGGCGTCGCTCCGCCCACCTTGCTCGAATGGCTGGAAGAGCCGCGCCTGTTCCTCAGCCGGGATCTCGTCGCCTGCGTTGGTGACGCAGATTTCCAGCACGCCCTCGTCCGCGCGACAGCGCACGATGACCGGTTCGTCCGAAGAGCCATGCGTCAGCGCGTTGCCGACCAGATTGGACACCAGCTGGGCAACACGCTTCGGATCGCAGCTCACGGTAGCTTGAGCATCGCCGTCCATGACCAGCTTGCGATCCGGGTGATGCGCTGCCAGCTCATCCACGACTTGCTCGACCAACGCGACAATGTCGCAATCGGCGAAATCCAGTGCGATCCCGTCGCCCAGCCTGCCGCGTGCGAAGTCGAGAATGTCGTCGATCAGCAAGGCCATGCGATCGACACTTGCCTGCATCCGATCGAGGATCAGCGCCTCGCGCTGCTCGTCCGGCTTCCTGCGCAGCATGCCGACACCCGCCTGCACGGCCGCCAGCGGATTGCGCAAGTCGTGGCCGAGCATCGCCATGAATTGCTCACGCTGGATTCCGGACGTACGCTCGGCATCGAGATCGGCTTCCGACAGATCGAGCCGATCGGCCATGTTCAAGTGGAAACCGATCAGCTCGGCGAACATCTGGAAGATGTTGCGGACCTCGGGACGCTCCAGATCCCGCGGCTGTGGGTCGATGGCGCACAGCGTTCCCCACATGCTTCCGTCCCCAACGACGATGGGCACGGAGATGTAGCTCCGGAAGCCGTACATGCGAGGCGTGCCGTGATCGTGGTAGACCGGATCCCCCCGGGTATCGCTGATGATCACCGACTGGCGCGAATGACGTATCTCGTTGCAGATCGTCGTATCGAGCTTCAGGTTGCCGCCCGGCTTCAAGCCGAAGTCGATGTCGTCGCGAACGGCGCAGGCGACCCACTCCGTCTCCGTGACGCGCGCCACGGCCGCGAAGCCCATGCCCGTCACCCTGCACACGGTGTCGAGAATGGTTGGCACGGCTTCTATCCGGCCAATGACCTTGACAGCATGAGGCTGCGCTTTCCGGTCCTGACCTTCGCTGTCCATCAAGGATCAATAATGGGTCGGGCCGGTGCCGATCAAGGTCCATCTGCGGTAGACGCGCCGCCAACCGCGCATCGTCCTGCCTTGGGCGCACCTCGCCCGTCCCATGCAGGCGTTTGCACTAAGCGGAATCAGCGAGGCGGCGCTACTGCCCGTAGGGAGGAGGCGGCGTTGGCCGCAGCTGTGGCACGATCCTGACAGGCTGCTGCGAGTTCGGGTTGGGACGATAAGTCCCCGGCATCGGCGGCGCCCGGCGCAGCGCCGGATCGTCCTGACGCTGGCGGCCGGTGGCCTGCTCCAGGAAATCGTCACCTGCAGCCGCCGGCGCGCCGCCCTGGTCGTCACCGCCCGGTGGCGTGCCGGGGCCGACCGTGCCATCCTCGTAGCGCGGCTGGCCATCGTTCGGGCCGCGTCGACCAGCACCGCCCGGCTGGATCAGGTTTCCGTTCTCATCGGTGTAGTAGTAGTCGTCCGGACTGCCGCTCATCTGCTCGTCGTCGGGTTCCAGCTGCCACTCGGGAAGCTTGAGTTCGGTGTCGAACGGCTTGACCGGACGCCCCTTGACCGCCGTGCGCATGAACGCCGCGAAGGCCGAAGCAGGCGCATGGCCGCCCTGCAGACCGGGAACGGGGCGCGCATCGTCGCGGCCCATCCACACGCCGGTGGTGATCCCGCTGGAGAAGCCGAGGAACCAGCCGTCCTTGTTGGAGCTGGTAGTGCCGGTCTTGCCGGCCACCGGACGGCCGATCTGCGCAGCGCGGCCGGTGCCGGTGGCGACGGCGGATTGCAGCAGGTCGGTGATGCCGGCGGCGACGTGCGGCGGCACCAGCACTTGTCCGGCCTCGACCTTGTGCTGGTAGAGCAGCTCGCCCTTGGTGGTCGTGACCTTGACGATGCCATAGGGCTCGATCGACGTGCCTCCGGCCGAGATCGCCGCGAATGCGCGGGTCATGTCGATCACCCGCACTTCCGAAGTGCCCAGCACCATCGACGGATTGGTGGCGACCGGCGTGGTGATGCCGAAACGCCGCGCCATCGAGGCGACCGTGCCGAACCCGACTTCGTTGCCGAGCGAGGCGGCCACGGTGTTCTTGGAGTATGCGAACGCGGTACGAACGTTGATCTCGCCCGCGAACGTGCGGCCCGAATTCTGGGGGCTCCAGCCGCCGATGGTCACCGGCTCGTCGACGACACGATCGTCCGGCGTATAGCCGGCTTCTAGTGCGGCGAGGTAGACGAACAGCTTCCACGCCGAGCCCGGCTGGCGCATGGCCTGGGTGGCGCGGTTGTAGTTCGAGTTCACATAGTCGGTCCCGCCGACCATCGCGCGCACCGCGCCGTCGCCGTCCAAGCTGACGAGAGCGCCCTGTGCGCCCTTGGGCACGTTGCTGTCGATCGCCTGCGTGGCCGCGCGCTGCATGCCGGGATCGAGTGTGGTCCAGACCTCGATCGGCTCATCGGTGTCGGGGAGCAGAAGGTCCAGCTGCGGCAGCGCCCAGTCGGTGAAGTAGCGGACCGAGTTCTGGCCCTTCTCCTTGGCGATACGCACCGCGTCGAGATCGATCGTGTCGGCGTCGGTGTAGGAAATCACGCCGGCCTTCGCCATCTGGCTCAGCACCACCTTGCCGCGATTCTTCGCGGCCTCGACATCGGCGGTGGGCGAATAGTTGGACGGCGCCTTGACCAGGCCGGCGATGATCGCCGCCTCGGCCGTCGACAGCTCGGTCGCCGGATGGCCGAAGAACTTGCGGCTGGCGGCATCGATCCCATAGGCGCCGCCGCCGAAATAGACTTTGTTGAGGTACAGCTCGAGCACCTCGTTCTTGTCGAACTTGCGCTCCAGCGCCAAGGCGAGGACGCCTTCGCGGATCTTGCGGCCGAAGGTGCGGCTGTTGTTGAGGAAGATCGTGCGTGCCAGCTGCTGGGTGATCGTCGATCCGCCCTGCCGCCAGCGTCCCTTCTCCACCCGGACCATGACCGAGCGCGCGACGCCGATCGGGTCGACGCCGGGGTGCTCGCGGAAACGCCGGTCCTCGACCGAAACGATCGCGTCCTTCATGACTTGGGGAATGCGCTCGTAAGGCAGCCACTGCCCATAGCTCGGCCCGATCGAGACGAGCTCCGTGCCGTCACGCGCGCGCACCACGATCATCTGGCCGTTCTGGCTGCTCTGGAGCGAGGAGAACGAGGGCAGCTCCCGCGCCGTCATGAAGACCGCGGTGCCCAGGAAGATCGCGCCGAGCAACGCCAGCGCCGATCCCCAGATCAGAATGCCACGCACGATCCGCCGCCACAGCGGCCTGGGCGCAGGTCCAGGCGCTGCTTCGACGGAGCGGCGGCCCGGGCCCTCACGGCGCCGGCCGGTATCTTTCGGCATTCCCGGTTACGAACCCCCGTGACGATCGATCATGAGCCTGGATCGCCTACACCCTGCGACACCCTTTTGTAACCCGGGCTTAACACGCGGGCGAGATCAGGCCTGGCTGCCTTGCTCATCGCTCTTGGGCTCGAAATCGAGCGCGGCGGAGTTGATGCAATAGCGCAGGCCCGTCGGCCCGGGACCATCGGGGAAGACGTGGCCAAGATGACCTTCGCACGCGGCGCAACGCACTTCGGTGCGGATCATGCCATGGCTGGCGTCGCGATGCTCGTCCACCGCCCCCCCTTCGATCGGCGCGGTATAGCTCGGCCAACCCGAGCCCGAATTGTATTTCGTGTCGGACGAGAACAGCGGCGCCCCGCAACCGGCGCACGTGTAGAGTCCGGCCTGCTTGTTCTTCTCGTACTTGCCGGTGAAGGCACGCTCGGTTCCGGCCTGGCGCAGCACCTGGTATTGCTCCGGGCTCAGCTTCTCGCGCCATTGGGCATCGGTCAGTTCGACTTTGTCGGTCATGGATGTGATCTCCTTGGCGGCAAGATGGCGATGGTCTCCGGTCATTTCCAGCGCAAGGAGGTGAGGCCGACATCGGCAAATCGTGGGGGCCGACTTGCCGGGACGATCGATCGCACCCGCAAAGCTTGGTCCATCGTGAACCAATTATCCAATGTTGCGTTTGACTCGCAGAAGCGAGCTTGCCTTGGGGCGCCACACGTCCCTATTGAATTAACAAATGTTGAAATTGGAGTGCCTGGTGAACAATCCTTTGGGTAAAGCACGCCTTTTCCTCAAGGGACGCCTTCGTCACGCCCTCAGTGATCATGAAGCGGCTTTGCTGGACTCCGTCGTCGACGAAGGCGTGCGTGTGCCCGATGGGCATGTCGTGCAGGCACGCTCGGTCAGGGCGACGCACAGCACGCTGCTGCTGGACGGGTTCATTGCCCGCGTGATCGACGATGCAGGCACGCGCAACATCGTCGGCCTGCAAGTGCCCGGCGACTTCGTCGATCTCCACGCCTTCGCTCTCAAGCGGCTCGACCATGACGTGGTCACCATGGGACCGGCCCTGCTGGGCAGCGTCTCGCACGAGAGGCTGGCGCAGATCGTCCGCGACGAGCCGCACCTGACGCGGGTGCTGTGGTTCTCCACGCTGCTCGATGCCGCCATCCATCGCGAGTGGATCCTCAAGCTGGAGCAGCTCAAGGCCGAGGAACGGCTCGGTCACATCATGTGCGAGCTGTGGCACCGGCTGAACTTCGTTGGTCTCGCCGATGCGCATGGCTTCAACATGCCCCTGCTGCAAACCCACCTGGCCAATGCCTGCGGCACGACCGCGGTGCACATCAACCGCGTGATCAAGGCCGTGCGCCAGCGTGGCCTGCTGGAGATCAACCGCGGCCGGGTGACCATGCCCGACCGGCCCGCCCTGGAGGCATTCTCGCGGTTCAAGCCGGACTATCTGTACGGCGAAGGATCGCTGTTCATGAGCGAGGACTTGCGCGAGCCTTGAACCCTCCGAGGCTCTCCCCTGCAAAGCTGTCCTGAGCCCGGCCTGAGCAGTGCCAACCTTCCTACAATCCCGGCAGGACCTGTTCGGCGAAGCCCCAGCCCTTCAGCGGCTTGCCCTGCGCGCGCTTCAGTAGCTTGGCGCCATCGGCGATGGTGAAGCCGTTGGCGCGATCGAAGCCGTCCAGCTCATCCCAGGCGATCGGCACGGCGACGGGCGCATCGGCCCGCGCACGTGCCGAGTAAGGCACCACCGCCGTCGCGCCGCGCTGGTTGCGCAGCCAGTCGATGAAGATCTTGCCCTTGCGCTTGGCCTTGCTCATCGTCGCGACGAAGCGGTCGGGCTCGGCCAATGCCAGCGCCTCGGCGAAGCGCCGGGCGAAGTCCTTGTGCACCTCCCAGGCGTGGCCGCCATGATCCTTCGAGGGCGTGAGCGGGGCGATGACGTGGACCCCCTTGCCGCCCGATAGCATCGCGAACGTGGCGAGGCCGAGATCCGCCAGACGGTCGCGGATGTCCTTGGCCGCGCTTTTCACGTCGCCGAAGTCGAGCCCTTCATCCGGGTCGAGATCGATGATCATCCGGTCGGGCAGTTCCACCGCGTTGGCGCGCGCACCCCAGCCGTGGAACTCGATCGTGCCCATCTGCACGCACTGCAGCAGCCCGTCGGCGGTCTCGACGAAGAGATAGTCCTCGCTGCCCCCGTCCTTTTCGTGGATCGGGACCTGGTGAACGTGCTCGCCGAACGTGCCGCTGTCGTGCTTCTGGAAAAAGCACTTCTTGGCGCGCCCTTGCGGACAGCGCACCAGGCTGATCGGGCGATTGCCGGCGAACGGCAGCATGATCGGCGCGACCTGCTGGTAATAAGCGGCCAGTTCGCCCTTGGTCTGGCCGCTTTCGGGGAAGATCACCCGGTCGGGGTTGCTAATGACTACGACCGGCGGCGGCGGCGGGGCCTTGACCGCCTTCTCCGGCTTGACCTCGGCCGCCGGTTTGTCGCCCCGCAGACCCAGGAAGCTTGCGTGCCGTACCCGGCCTTCCCCGGTGAACTCGGCAAAGGCGATCTCGGCGACGAGTTCGGGCTTTACCCACGTGGCCCCGCGCGCCTCCACCCGCGGCACGTTCACCGGCGCCTTGTCGACGCCAAGCGGCTCCAGCTTGCTCCGCAAGTCCGCCAGCGTGTCTGCGTTGAAGCCGGTGCCGACCTTGCCCTTGTAGACCAGCTGAGCACCTTCATGCTGGGCCAGCAGCAGCGAGGCGAAGGGCCGCAGCTTGGTGCTGGACTTGGTCCAGCCGACGACCACGAATTCCTGTCGGCTGATGCACTTGACCTTGACCCAGCTCTGCGTACGCTTGCCGAGATAGGGCGCGTCGATCTTCTTGGCGATGATCCCTTCCTGCCCGGCCGCGCACATCGCCCCGAACAGCTTCTCGCCCGCCCCGATCACATGGTCGGCGACGTGGATCGGCGGCTGCGCCTTGGCCAGCAGCGCCTCGAGCCTTTCCTTGCGCTCGATGTTGGGCAGGCTCGTCAAGTCCTCGCCATTCAGTTCGAGCAGATCGAAGGTGAACAGCTGCAACAGATCCTTGTCGGTCTGCGAGCCGTGACCGCGTTTGAGCACGGCCTGGAGCGACGAGAAATCGGGATTGCCGTCCTTGCCATAGGCGATGATCTCTCCGTCGATAAGGCAAGGCGGCAAGTCGAGCCTGGCGATCGCGCGCACCAGGGGCGTGAACTTCTCGCTCCAGTCATGGCCGTTGCGAGTGTAGACCGAAACCTGCTCGCCCGCCGCCGCGATCAGCGCGCGGTAGCCGTCGAACTTGATCTCGTGCATCCACTGGTTGCCCGCTGGCACCGCATCGACCAGCGTCGCCAGCTGCGGAGCGCGAAAGGCCGGTGGCTTGCTCGCGGTACGGCGCTTGCGCGCGGGCTTCGCCTTCGCCTTGGCCTTGGCGGCATTGTGCTCGGCCGCCGCGTCCATCTGTGCGCTAAAGGCCTTGCCCTTCTTGCCGGCCAACGCGAACTCGCCGCCTTTGTCCGCCTCGATCTCGGCCATCGAGCGGCCGGTCAGCACGCTGGTAAGGGCATGTTCGACGAGCTGGTCGCCGTCTTGCGCGTACTGGTCCTTGACCTTGCGCAGCAGCCAGTTCTCGCGCTTTTCGCCCGGGCGCGGCTTGAGGCGGATGAGCATCCACTCACCCTTCATCCGCTCGCCGTGAAGGGTGAAGTGCAAGTGGCCGTCTTCCAGATCCTTGGCGCTCTTGCCGGCGATCGGCGCCCAGGTGCCCCGGTCCCAGAGCATGACGGTACCGCCGCCGTACTCGCCCTTGGGGATCATGCCCTCGAACTCGGCATAGCTGAGCGGGTGATCCTCGGTTCGCACGGCGAGGCGCTTGTCATCGGGATCCGGGCTCGGGCCCTTGGTGACGGCCCAGGACTTCATCACGCCGTCCACTTCGATGCGGAAGTCCCAGTGCAGCCGCGTCGCCGCATGCTTCTGGACGATGAAGAGGTTGCCGCCCTGGCTGCTGGCTGCGTTGCCGGCGGGCTCGGCGGTCTTCTTGAAGTCACGCTTGGCGTTGTATGCGGCGAGAGGGTCGGGTTTCTTGGTCCGTGTCGCCATCGGTCAGCCTCTTGCCTGCGCCCGCTGCCGACGAACCTGGGGCTCGTCACCCTGAACTCGTTTCAGGGTCCATCGTGCCGCATGCCCTGTGCTTTGGGGCAGCAAACCGCACCGGCGGTCGGCAATCAAGGCCATCGGCCTGCATCGCCAGATGGACCCTGAAACGAGTTCAGGGTGACGACGTGAATGGGGCTGGCGAGGTGCGCGGCTCATGCCCGTTTACGCGAACGAGCCGGGGGCGCTTCTGCGGTCTTCTTGGCAGCGGGCTTCTTGGCCGGAGCCTTCTTGGCAGGCTCCTTCGCGGGCGCGTCCTTCTTGGCCGCGGCTTTCTTCGCCGGCGCCTTCTTTGCCGCCGGGTTCTCGCTGGCAGCGCCGCCGCCACTGCCGACCGAGCGCTTGAGCGCGGCCATCAGATCGATCACGTTCGAGCCCCGGCTGGTCGGCTCCTCCACATCCTCCAGGATCTTCTTGCCCTTGGCCCTGGTCTTCTTCTCGATCAGGCCCTTGAGAGCATCGATATAGCGATCGTGGAACTCGGCGGGTTCGAACGGTGCGCTCTTCTTGTCGATCAGCGTGGTCGCAAGATCGAGCAGGTCCTCGCTGGGCTTCTCGTCCGGGATTTCGTCGAAGTAGCTCTGCGCCTTCTTCACCTCGTCGGCGTAGCGCAGCGTCTCCAAGACGATGCCCTTGCCGCAGGGCCGCAGGCTGACCAATTGCTCGCGCCCACGGACCGAAAGCTGGCCGAGCGCGATCTTCCTGGTCTTGCGCAGCGCTTCGCGCAGGACGACGAAGGCCTCGTCGGCCAAGTCGTCTGCCGGCACCACGTAATAGGGCTTCTCGAAATAGAACACGTCGATCTCGTGCTGGTCGACGAACTGGACGAGTTCCAGCGTCTTGCGGCTCTCGATCTTCACCGCTTCGATCTCGTCGTCCTCCAGCAGCACGAAGTTGCCCTTGGACACCTCGTAGCCCTTGACGATGTCGTCGTGGTCGACCGGGCCGATGCCCTGCACCACCTTCTCATAGTTGATCGGCTTGCCGGAGGGCTCGTGGATCTGGCGAAAGCTGATCGCCGCGCCGGACTTCGTCGCGGGATAGATCTCGACCGGAATCGAGACCAGCGCCAGCCGGATCTGCCCCTGCCAATACGCCCGTGCCGCCATGTGCCGCTCCTCTTCGCGGAGTCCATAGCTCGCGAGGGTCGGGAGGGTTCCCGTGGATCGGCGGGGAGTGACGCGCCGCGCTCTTGAGAGATCGATCTTGCGTAATGGTATCCGGGACGACGCCTCGCGAGGCGCGGAAAAAGGCGCCGCCCCGGAAAAGGTGCGTCCGACTTTCTCAGTCCGGATCGCCCTTATCTCGCCAATCGTGTGCTCGCGACTTCAGTCCTAGGGGATGACCCAGTGGATCGAGCCGGAATAGCTGCCGCTCACGCGGGCGCCGCTGCCATCGGTGGCGGGATCGAAGCGCGCACGCCTGGCGACATACTTGCAGGTCGCCGCATCGAGTTCGGCCGCGCCGCTGGTGCTCGTTACGCGGCAGTCGGTGACCTTGCCGTCGCTGCCGACGGCAACCTCGAAGCGCGCGACGCCCTGCTCACCCCGGCGCAGCGATGCGGCCGGGTAGTCGCTGGTGGTGACCCAAAGTCCGGGATCGTTGCGCGGCCGCACGGACTTGGGCGTGAACGCCGGCTTCTCGAAAGACGGAGTCGGGCTTGGCCCCGGTGGATCGAAGGTGATCGGTTCGACCGGCCTGATCGGCACGTCGATGACGAACTCGTTTGCGGAATAGGGATTGCGCCGGGCGTCCATCGGCGGCGGCGGTGCGGCCCGAGGCGTCAGCGGCGTGGTCGTCGCCTGTTCGACCGGCGTCACTTCCGGCGGGGGCGGCGGCGGCGGCGCCTGTTCCATCGGGATGTTCTCGGCCCGCAGCACGGTCGCGATCCTGTCGATGTATTCGACGCCCAAGCCCGTCACCAGACCGTAAAGCGCCATGCCGTGCAGGCCCGCGACGGCAATCACCGCCAGCGTCTTGTTCCTGTCCGGCATCCTTCCAGCATAAGCCATAGGACACCCTCTCCATGTCGGGGCTTCTCGACTTGCGGTTCGTCGCAGCGGAGCCTCGATCTATGGAGAAGCTATCACGATTACGGAAAAGGCAAACAGCTTTTTACTAAGCAATACAACCATGTACTTGGCGCGCTTACCTTCACCTAGCTGAGTACTTACCGCGCTGCAGCAATGGCCTTCTGCCTCCGGCGCTGGACAGAGCTGCCGAGGCCGATCGCTTCGCGGTACTTGGCGACCGTGCGGCGCGCCAGATCGTAGCCCTGCGCCTTGAGCAGATCGACGAGCGCATCGTCCGAGAGGATGGCCTTGGGCTCCTCGGCATCGATCAGCTTGCGGATCGCCGATTTCACCGCTTCGGCAGAAGCGCCCTCGCCGCCGGGCGTCGAAATGCCGGAGGTGAAGAAGTATTTCAGTTCGAAGGTGCCGCGCGCGCAGTGCAGGTACTTGGCCGAGGTGACGCGGCTGACGGTGGATTCGTGCATGCCGATCGCCTCGGCCACCGCGCGCAGGGTCAGCGGCTTCAGATGCGAAACGCCGTGGCGGAAGAAGCCTTCCTGTTGCTTGACCAGCTCGCTGGCGACCTTGAGAATGGTCTTCTGCCGCTGGTCGAGCGCCTTGATCAGCCAGTTCGCATCCGCCAGCTTCTCCGACAGCCATCCGCGCGAGGTCTTGTCGCCGCAACTGCCTTTCAGCTCGACGTAGTAGCTGCGGTTGACGATCAGCTTGGGCAGCGTCGCCTCGTTGAGCGCGATCTTCCACCCGCCATCGCGCGCCGGCTCGATCAGGATGTCCGGCGTCACCGCCCCGCCGCTCTCGCCCCCGTAGCGCAAGCCCGGCTTGGGATCGTAGCCGCGCAGCTCGGCGAGCATGTCGGCGAAGTCCTCCTCGTCGACCCCGCACATCTTGCGCAGGCGCGCGAATTCGCCGCGTGCGACGAGGTCCAGGTTGTCGATCAGCCGCGCCATGCACGGATCGTAGCGGTCCGCCTCACGGGCCTGCAGCGCGACACACTCGGACAGGCTGCGCGCGCCCACTCCGGTGGGGTCGAGCGCCTGAACCACGGCAAGCGCCTCCTCGCCCTCCACGAGCGGCACACCCAGATCTTCGCAGACCTCGCGCAGCGGCACGGGCAGGTAGCCCGCATCGTCGAGCAAGCCGATCAGGTAGCGGGCGATCGCCGCCGTGCGCGCATCGGGCGCGACCAGGCCGATCTGCGCCTCAAGGTGCTCGACCAGAGTCGCGCCCAATGCGCCGCGCTCGTCGATCCCGGGACCGTCCTCGCCGCTTCCGAGCCGCAGTTCGCTGCTCCAGGAGGCATCCAGACCGTCACCGGTGTCGCGTTCGGGTGCCGTCGCGACCGGATCGAGGTCGAGCGGCCGGTCGTCCGATGCGCGCCCTTCGCCGATCAACTGGTCGACGCGCGAGCTTTCCAGGCTGGTGCTGCGCGTATCCGGCACATCGAGAGCCTCCCCGATGGCCGGATCGGCAGCCGCCGCGCCCACGTCCAGCAACGGGTTCGCCGCCAGCGCATCGCCAATGAAGGTTTCGATCTCCAGGTTGGACAGCGCCAGCAGCTTGATCGCCTGCTGCAGCTGCGGCGTCATCACCAGTGACTGGCTCTGCCTCAGATCGAGGCGTGGCCCCAGCCCCATCGTTCAGCTCACCGGGTCTGGCACTTCACAGCGTGAAGCCCTCGCCCAGGTAGAGCCGGCGCACGTTCTCGTCGGCCACCAGGGCCTCCGGGCTGCCGGCGAAGAGCACCTGGCCGCCGTAGATGATGCAGGCACGATCGACGATATCGAGCGTCTCGCGCACGTTGTGATCGGTGATCAGCACACCGATGCCGCGGGTCTTGAGGTCCTTCACAAGATCGCGGATGTCGGAGATCGAGAGCGGGTCGATGCCCGCGAACGGCTCGTCCAGCAGCATGATCGAGGGCTTGGCCGCCAGCGCGCGGGCGATCTCGCAGCGGCGGCGCTCACCGCCCGACAACGCCATCGCCGGGCTGGAGCGCAGGCGCGTCAGGCCGAACTCGTTCAGCAGCCGCTCCAGCTCGGAGGCGCGCACCGCCTTGTCGGGCTCGACGAGTTCGAGCACCGCGTTGATGTTCTGCTCCACCGTCATGCCTCGGAAGATCGAGGTTTCCTGCGGCAGGTATCCCAGGCCCAGGATCGCCCGGCGATACATAGGCAACCGAGTGACATCGACGCCATCCATCAGGATGCGGCCCGAATCGGGCTTCACCAGGCCCATGATCGAGTAGAAGCAGGTCGTCTTGCCCGCGCCGTTGGGCCCCAGCAGGCCGAGCACTTCGCCCTTCGCCACCGACAGCGAGATGTCGGTGAGCACCGCCCGCTTGTCATAGCTCTTGGCGATCGAGATCACCTCCAAGCCGCCGTGCAGGGCCAGCGCCTCGGTGTCGATCGCGTCGGGCGTCACGTCACGCGTGGGAGAAGCGGTATCGGTCATCGGCCTGCGGTTTACGGAACGCGCGAAACGCAGGCAAGGCAGCTTTTACCCGAACCGGTCTAAGTGGCAGATTTCGTGCATGGCTGCAGGCGGGCGCTTAAACCCCAGTTGCATGAAGCGCCAAGATGCTTGCTCAAACTGCAAGACAATGTTCTAGTAGGCGATGAAGACTGCCGAGCGAGAAGAGGACGCCGGATGAACAAAGCCACGCAGCGTAGCGCCGCCTTGCCGCAAGAGCAGGCCGACACCCAGGTCGACTGGCGTCGGCGGATGAGCGATCACATCGCCTATGCGCTGCTGGTCTACACCGCGCTGCAAATCTTCGTCACGATCGGCGCGCTCAAGTCGCACGGTGGCTCGCTGCTGCCGTATCTTGCGCTCATCATCCTGGTCGTGGCGATCATCCCTGCCTGCCGCCGCTTCGAGGCGCGCTGGAACCGCCTGTCGGACGAGCAGGCCCACGATCCCGCGCTCGCCCCGCATTACCGGCGCGACCGCTTCGCACTCTGGCTGCTGTCGATCGGCTTGCCGTTCGCGCTCACCGCCGTGATCAAGGGCCTGGCGATCGCTTTCGCCCGCTAAGCATATCGTCCACACTGCGACGATTGCCCTGACCGGCCCGCATCCCTAGTTCGGCGTCCAGGCCGGCGCATGCTCCGGCCCAGGAGACCCGCCGACGATGCTAAGCCCGCAAGAAGCCACCGATCGCGCCGCCGACCTGATTGCGCGCGCGCGAAACGCCGGCGCCGATGCAGCCGACGCGGTCTACTCGGCCAGCGCCTCGGAAGGCATTCAGGTCCGCCTTGGCAAGCTCGAGGATGTCGAGCGCTCCGAAGGCGAGCACATGGGCCTGCGCGTCTTCATCGGTCAGCGCTCGGCCAGCATCGGCTCCTCCGACCTCACCCCCGCCGCGCTCGACGAGCTGGCCGAGCGCGCCGTCGCCATGGCGCGGGCCGCGCCCGAGGATCCCTTCGCGGGCCTGGCGCCTGCCGAACTGCTGACGCATGCCCCGTTCGCCGACTTCGACCTCTACGACCCCGTCGATCCGGGCGCCGAAGCCCTGCGCGCCGCCGCGGCGGAAGCGGAGGACGCCGCACTGGCCATACCCGGCGTCACCAACTCCGAGGGCGCCAGTGCCAGCGCGGGCGTCAGTGTCTTCGCGCTTGCCACCAGCCATGGCTTTGCCGGCGGCTATCGCGGATCGAGCCACTCGATCAACGCCAGCGTCCTCGCCGGCGAAGGCGCGGACAAGCAGCGCGATTCCAACTGGCGCCACACCCGCCACCGCGCCGACCTGCCCTCCCCCGCCGAGATCGGAGCTCTCGCCGGTACGCGCGCGGTGGCCAGGTTGCGGCCCGGCAAGCTGCGCAGCGGGCCGATGCCGGTGGTGTTCGACCCGCGCGTTTCGGGCGGCATCATGGGCCACCTGATCTCCGCCATGTCGGGCAGCGCCATCGCCCGGCGCAGCAGCTTCCTGCTCGACAAGCGGGACACCCAGCTGTTCGATCCGTCGATCCGCCTGGTCGAGAACCCCCACAACCCACGCGGCACCCGCTCACGCCCGTTCGATGGCGAGGGCCTTGCGACCAGCCCCCGCAACCTCGTCGAAGACGGCCGTGTGACCGGCTGGCTGATGGACAGCGCCTCTGCGCGCCAGCTGGGCCAGGCGCCCTCGGGTCACGCCGCGCGTGGCGGCGGCGGTGCGCCAGGCGTGTCGGTCGGCAACGTCCACCTCGAACCCGGAGACGTGTCTGTCGCGGACCTGATCGCCGACATCGCCGAAGGCGTCCTGGTCACCGACCTGATCGGCCAGGGCGTCAACGGCGTCACCGGCGACTACAGCCGCGGCGCGGCCGGCCTGCGCATCGTCGAGGGACAGATCGCCGGCCCGGTCGCCGAGTTCACGGTGGCCGGCAACCTCCTCGCCATGTTCGCCCGGATGCGGCCGGCGAACGACCTCGAGTGGCACAGGGCGATCAACGTGCCGACCTTGCGCATCGACGGGATGACCGTGGCGGGAGACTGAGCGGGCCTGTGCATGTATGAGCCGGCAGGGCACAGTGGCCATGCTGCATGGGAACGCCGACCAGTCGATGACCGTCAAGGACCCTGACACCGCCAGCGCGCCCTCGCCGAGCGCGTCGATCGGCAGCAAGTCGCTGTGGACGATCGGCACGTATGTCGGCTCTGCCGGGATCCGGTTCGGCAGCAACGTCGTCCTGTCGCGGCTGCTGGGGCCGGAGATCCTGGGCGTCGTGGTGATCGCGCAGGCGGTGCGGATGGGTTGCGACCTGCTCACCGATCTCGGACCCGAGCAGAACGTGGTGCACAGTCCCCATGGCGAGGACGAGCGCTTCCTCAACACCGTCTGGACGCTGCAGATCCTGCGCGGCCTGCTGGTCTCGCTGGCGTGCCTGGCGCTCTCGCCGGTGCTGGCGCACTTCTATCGCATCGATGTCGGCGTGCTGATGGTGGTGAGCGCGGCGCCGCTGGTGAACTCGTTCATGTCGACCTCGATCTTCAGCGCCGCCAAGCGCATGGACGTCAAGGCGCGCAACATGCTCGAACTGGGCGCAGAAGCCGTCGGGCTGGTGATCAACGTCGCGCTGGCGGTCAGCTTGCGTTCGGTCTGGGCACCGATCCTGGGCATCGTCCTGTCGGTCGCGGCCCGCTCGGCGCTGACGTACCGGCTGCCCCATCCGCGCCATCGCTTTCTGATCGACCGTGCGCATGCGGCGCAGATCCTGGGCTTCAGCAAGTGGATCATGCTTTCGTCCGTATCGTTCTACGCCGCGATCTTCGCCGACCGGCTCTACCTCGGTCGCGTGGTGTCACTGGCGACGCTGGGCGTGTTCGGCCTGGCGAAGGTGGTGTCCGAACTGCCGGCGACTGTGGCGGGACGGCTGGCCTTCCAGATCGTCTTCCCCTTCGTGGCGCAGCACGGGGACGCCTTCGGCACCGCCACGCCGGCGCGCAAGGAGCTGGGGCGGATGCGCGGGCTGTTCCTGCTGCTGGTGCTCGCCGGGATCGGCACGGTCATGGCCTGGTCCGACTGGGCGGTGCGGCTGCTGTACGGGCATCGCTACGCCGAGGCGGGCTGGATGGTGACCTTGCTGCTGGTCGGCGGCTGGATCTCGGTGCTCTGCTCGCTCAACGAGGCGACGGTGTTCGGCCGCGGAGCGCCGCGCAACGTCGGCTTCGCCAATCTGTTGCGCTTCGGCACGATGGCAGCGGTGCTCCCTGTCGGGTTCCACGCGCTCGGGCTGCCGGGCGCCCTCCTGGCGCTGCCGGCGAGCGAGCTGATGCGCTACGCCATCCTGCTCAAGGCACAGCGCCGGCTGCGCACCACCTTCGTAGCGCAAGACGTGGCGCTCAGCCTGGCCTTGCTGGTCGTGTTCGGCGGCTGGGTGCTGTTGCGCCTGACGCTGGGCCTCGGCGAACCATGGCAGTTGATGGGCTGACCTCAGGCACGCTTCATCAGCTGCGCACGATGGGCGTAGACGATGTCCTCGTTGTAGAGCGTCCCGCTTGCCGCCGCCTGGCCGATCAGCTCGGCAAGCGCCGCGCGATCGTGGTGCAGGCGCGCGACCAGACCGGACAAGGCCGAAACGTCATTCTGCGCCGCGAAGAGGCCGCCGCCCTGCCGTGCGATAAGATCGCGGGGGTAGGCGCTGTCGTAGCCGACGATCGGGCAGCCGCAGACCAGCGCCTCGATCAGGCAACGCGCCGATTCCGGCGTCTTGTGGCAGAACAGCAGGAGATCGGCATCGCGCAGCCGGCCCAGCAGCACGTCTCGGCGGTTCTCGAAGCCGGGCAGGTCGATCAGTGCGCCAAGGCCCAGTGCGTCGACGCGCTGTCGGATCGCCGGAAGGTCGGGCCCATCGCCGATCCAGGTCGCGCGGAATGGCACGCCCTGCCCGTGCAGGCGTGCCAGCGTGTCCACCCAGTCGAACGGTCCCTTCATCGCCGCGGCCCGGCCGAGATAGACGATCTCCAGCGGCGCTCCGCTGCGGGCGCGCGCCTGCTTGGCCTCCACCTTGGCGGGAGCGATCTGCTCATGAGCCTGGGTGTGAATGTCGTACGTGCAGTGCGGCTCGGGCGCGAAGCGGGCGTAGGCTGCGAAGGTGTCGCCGCCCTGCAGCAGCGCGACAGTGCTATGGCGCAGCGCATGGCGGACACCCAGCTGCCCGATCGGCACGATCGCCTCCACCATCGCCCGCCGGCGCCAGCCATGCGCCAGTTGGCGCAGGATCGGCGCCTCGACGCGGTCGATCCAGGCCGAGTAGCGGCGCTTCTGCCGGATCGCCTCGAGCGCGGCGACGAAGGGCCAGTCGCCGATGACCAGCCCCAGCGTGAAGCACAAGTGCCGATGCGCGGCGATCGCGTCGCACAGTTCGCGACGCACCCCCGCGTAGGCTCGCGCCATGGCAGCGGCACCATAGCCGTTGGGCAAGGCGCGGATCGTCGCGCGACGGCCCATCAGACCGCCGTCCGTATCGACCCAGGCGGACGAGCTCGAACCCTGGGTGAGAATGCCGTAGAAGGTGACGTGATCGAAGTGGCGGCACCATTGCTCGATGCCGGCAGCGGTCTGGTCATCGATCTGCAGGCCTCTGGGCCCCTGCCGCACGTGCACGTGCGTGACCAGCAGCAGCGATGCCTGTTCCTGCACCTGTAACCCAGCCCTTTCCCGCCAAACCTCGAAAAGGGCGTGTCGCAGCTTCGATCCTGGCGCGCCAGCGCGAATCGGCGCGGCGCCGGAGCTTGCTTGGCTGGCGTTCAGGTTGGCACGCTAGGATAAGACCCTACATAGACGTTCGTCGCCGTGAAGCTTCGGCTCGTCGAGTCCTTGTGGGACTCACCTGCGAACCTGCAACCGGCAGGCCGCACGCGGCATTCACCGGACGACACGCCGAGCAAGGAAGAACCCGAATGATCAGGATCATGGTTTTAGGCGCTGCCCTCGCCCTCTCCGCTCCTGTCCTGGCGCAGAGCGCGGACGACCCGGCCGACGATGCCGCCTTCAACAACCCCAACGTCATGACCGTGCGCAACGTGACCCGCACCGAACTGGCGCATGGCCTGCAGATCTTCGACGCCGGTGGCAAGCCGGTCGGCACGGTGGAGCGCCTGTCGGGCAACGACGTGATCGTCGCCAGCGGCACGCGCGAGATCACCGTGCCGATCACCGACTTCTTCGCCTACAACCAGCACGGCAAGGACTACTTCGCGACCCGCACGCCCAAGGCGGTGCTGGAAGCGCAATCCTCGACTTCGGGCACCAAGCCGCTCGCGTTGCGGTGATGGCAGGGGGCGGATCGTGCCATCTACGGTCATCCGCCGCTTGGACTACGATACCGATAGCCGCGCGGCTGAAGTGACCTTCGTGACGAGCCGCCGCTATCGCTAGCTGAACGTTCCGCCCGATGGCCCAGGCGTTCGAAACGGCCCAGTCCAAGGGCACGTTTTTAACGCACGTATCCGCGAGCGCATCGCCTGCGAGGAACTGACTCGCGCTCGCGCTGGACCGCCACGCGCTTGCTCGCAGGCTAGATGGCAGGCATGCTCCTCGCAAATCGTTGAGGGGGATAAAGATGCCGGATACCAATCAGACGCTGATCTTCCTGCCCGTGCTGGTCCTTGTCGCGTTGACGCTGGTGGCGTTCGTGCGCATGGCCGTCGGACGGACCGCAGCGGTCAAGGCGGGACACGATCCCGATTTCTATCGTGCCCACATCGGCGCGCCCGAGCCCGAGCATGCCGCTGCCGGGGTCAGGCATTGGGACAACCTGTTCGAACTGCCGACGCTGTTCTACGCCGGGTGCCTCGCCGCTTTCGTGCTGGGCGGCGTGACCGGCTGGACGCTCGCCTTCGCCTGGGGTTTCGCGATCGCGCGCGTGCTGCAGAGCGCCGTGCACATCACCTACAACAATCCGGGCCATCGTGGACTGGCGTTCGTGATCGGCGTGCTGTTCGTGTTCGCGCTGTGGATCAACGTGGCGATCAACGTGTTCGACGCGATCTGAGCCCGCGTCTGGCGCCGTCCGGGGTCGAGCCCGGAACGACGCCGGACTTCAGACGATGCCCGCCTTGGCGCCGGCGCGCTTGAACATGCCGATGATCTGCTGGACCTGTTCCGCGCTGTGCTCCGCGCAGAGCGAACAGCGCAGCAGGGTCATGTTGGCAGGTGTCGCCGGCGGACGCGCCAGGTTCACGTAGAGGCCTTCGTGCAGCAGCGCCTCCCACATCGCGGCGCCGCGCTCCAGGTCCGGCATGATCACCGCGATGATCGCGCTTTGCGGACTGTCGGTGCCGAGCTGGAAGCCGGCGTCCTTCAGCCCCGCATGCAGCGTGCGCGAGTTCTCCCACAAGTGCGCGCGCTTGTCCCCCGCATGCATCAGCTTGCGGATCGAGGTGCAGGCCGTGGCGACCACGCTGGGCGGCAGGCTGGCGGTGAACACGTAGGGGCGGCAGACCAGGCGCATGATCTCGAACTTGGGGTGGTTCGAGACGCAGAAGCCGCCCACGGTGCCGACCGACTTGGAGAAGGTGCCGATCACGAAGTCGACATCGTCCAGGCAGTCCTGATCCTCGGCCACGCCGCGGCCGTTGGGACCGATGAATCCCATCGAATGCGCCTCGTCGACCAGCACCATCGCGCCATGCTTTTTGGCGACGGCGATCATCTCCTTGAGCGGAGCGATGTCGCCCATCATCGAGTAGACGCCCTCCAGGATCACCAGCTTGCCGGCGCCTTCGGGAATGCGCTTGAGGCGCTTTTCCATGGCCTCGATGTCGTTGTGCTTGAAGGGCACCACTTCGGCGTCGCCCATCTTGCAGCCGTCCCAGATGGAGGCGTGGCTGTCGATGTCGAGGACGATGTAGTCGCCCTTGCCGGCAATGGTCGAGATAATGCCCAGGTTCGCCTGGTACCCGGTAGAGAACACCATGGCATGGTCCATGGCGTAGAAGTCGCAGAGCGCCTGCTCGACCGCGCGATGCCCGGCATAAGTGCCATTGAGCACGCGGCTGCCGGTTGTGCCCGAACCGAAGTCCGTTAGCGCCTGCTTGCCGGCCTCGATCACGTCGGGATCGAAGGTCATGCCCATGTAGTTGTAGGTGCCGAGCAAGATCGTCTCGCGCCCGTTGCAGATCGCCGTCGTGGGCGAGAGCACGCGCTCCATGACGAGGCCGAACGGATCCTCCACGCCCGAGGCGAGCAGGTTCTCGCGCATCTGGATAAGCGGATCGAACTTGCTGAACAGATCGCTTTGGCCGCCCTGGAAGGTCTCGGGCTGATCGGGCTGGCTCACGGCATCGGTCATGTCTTGCTCAGCCCTTCAGCTTCACCACGGCGTCGACGAGTTGGCCGTAGGTCTCGATCTCGGCCTGCGCGTTCATCGAGATGATGATGTCGAACTCGTCCTCGATCGCGGCGACGAAGTCCATCACCGTCAGGCTGTCGAACTCCAGGTCGTCGGTGAAGCGGGTGGCGTCGTCGATGGCCACGCCTTTCTTGTTGAAGGGTTCGATCAGGGTGTCGATGCGGGCCTTGGTGGCTTCGCGGTCCATGTGGGTACTCCAAAGGTCTGGGCGGCGGTGTGGCCGGGGAATGGGGCGCAAAAGCGGCGGAGGGGGCGGGAAGTCAAGTGGCGCAGTCTACCTGAACCCTCTCTTTCGTCATTCCCGCGAATGCGGGAATCCATCTCCTGACCTGTCCGGCGGCGCAATGGTACTGACGTGCACAACCGTGAGGTCCGCGCGCTCAGCAGTGCTCGAGTCATACGAGGATGCCGGAGATGGATTCCCGCTTTCGCGGGAATGACGAGAAGGAGTGCGCCGGAAGGGGCCGATCACACCAGAGCCCGGACCGCCTGCATGAAGGGCCCGATCGACACCGGCTTGGCCAGGTACCCCTCGGCGCCTGCATCGCGGATGCGTTCCTCGTCGCCCTTGCCGGCATAGGCGGTCACCGCCAGCACCGGGATCGCGCGCAGCACCGGGTCCTTCTTGGCCGCTTCGATCAGGTCCAGACCCGAGACGTTGGGCAGCTGGATGTCCATGATGATCAGGTTGGGCACGAACTGGCGCGCGCGTTCCAGCGCGTCGCGGCCGTCGGCCACCGGCTCCACCGCGAAGCCCTGGCTCTTGAGCACGTCGCAGAACAGCCTCCGGTTGAGGTCGTTGTCCTCGACAACGAGAATGCGCTTTGCCATTCGCTCTTGCGACCACCATCTAGTTGTTGCCGTCCTCTATGGCACCCAAGCGAGGCTGACAATTCTCAAGCAACCTGCACCGCAGTCCGACCCGCAGACCCTGGCGCTCAATGCGCTGGGCTGGATCATCGTCGACGAGGAGCGCGCCGAGCGATTCCTCTCGCTCACCGGGCTGACTCCCGACGAACTGCGCGCGTCGCTGGGCTATCCCTCGACGCTTACCGCGGTGCTCGACTATCTGTGCGGCCACGAACCGGACCTGCTCGCCGCCGCGGATGCGCTCGGCTGCCGGCCGCAGGACATGGTCGCCGCGCGTGAAAGGCTTGCCGCATGACTGGCGTGACACAGGGTCGCCCGCTGGTGATCACCGACTGCGACGAAGTGCTGCTCTACATGGTCTCGCACTTCCGCGACTGGCTGGCCGATGAAGAGGGCATCACCTTCGACATGGCCCGGCACGATTTCATCTCCGCCATGCGCCATACCGAGTCGGGCGAGCCGGTGCCGCAGGACCAGATCTGGGCGCTGCTCAACCGCTTCTTCGACGACCAGATGCACCGCCAGACACCGGTCACCGGCGCGATCGAGGCCATGCACGCGCTGCGCGAGGAAGCCGAAGTGGTGGTGCTGACCAACCTCATGGACTTCCGCCAGGAAGCGCGCACCAAGCAGCTGCTCGAGCACGGGCTGGATGTGCGGGTGTTCACCAATCAGGGACCGAAAGGCCCGGCGCTGCGCAGGATCCTCGACGAGTACCGGCCCAGCCGCGCGGTGTTCATCGACGACTTGCCGCAGCACCACGACTCGGTGGCGGAATGCGCACCGGACGTCGCGCGCCTGCACTTGTGCGCGGAGCCGCTGATCGCCCCCAACATCAGCTGCGCCTTCGTGGCGGGCCATGCGCATGCGCGGATCGACAACTGGGAGGACGCACTCCCCTGGATCTGCGCGCAACTCCACGACGAACAGAAGGAAGACGCATGAGCGAGATCGAAGCCCGCCTGGAAGCCTTGGGCCTGAGCCTGCCCGAGCCTGCGGCGCCGGTCGCGGCCTATGTGCCCGTGGTGATCGCCGGTGGCCTGGCGCATGTCTCCGGGCAGCTGCCGTTCGTGGACGGCAAGCTGGTGACCGGCCGCCTGGGCGAGGACGTGAGCCTGGAACAGGGCGTGCTCGCCGCGCAGGCTTGCGGCGTGATGATCCTGGCGCAGCTGAAGAAGGCGCTGGGCTCCCTCGACCGGGTCGAGCAGGTCGTCAAGCTCGGCGGGTTCGTCAACTCGACCGGCAGCTTTACCGACCAGCCCAAGGTGATCAACGGCGCATCCGAACTGATGGCAGCGGTGTTCGGCGACTCGGGCCAGCATGCCCGCAGCGCCGTCAGCGTACCGTCGCTGCCGCTTGGCGCAGCCGTGGAAGTCGACGCGATTGTTTCCGTTAAGCCTGCTTGATCGCTGGCGCGCGCCGCCGCCCGATCCGCGCAAGGTCGAGTGGGTCGGCGCGCAGGACTACGCGCATCGCGGGCTGCATGGACCCGGCGTGCCCGAGAACTCGCTCGCGGCGTTCGAGGCTGCCGTGAAGGCGGGCCTCGGCATCGAGCTCGACGTGCAGCGTTCGAGCGATGGCCAGGCGGTGGTGTTCCATGACGGGGAGCTCTCCCGGCTGACCGGCCAGGCCGGAGAGCTCGCGCGCTTCAGTGCCGAGCAGCTCGGCCGCGTGGCCCTTGCCGGCACGGACCAGACCATCCCCACCTTGCGCCAGGTGTTGGCGCAAGTCGCGGGGCGCGTGCCCGTGCTGATCGAGATCAAGACCCGCCGCAGCGATCGCGTCGCCGCCTTGTGCCTGGCGGTACGGCGCGTGCTCGAAGGCTATACCGGGCCGCATGCGGTGATCAGCTTCGACCCTCGGGTGTCGCGCTGGTACTTTCGCCACTCGCGCCACACCGTGCGTGCCCTCACCATCAGCGAGGGCGAGGATCGCGCCCTGCCCGGCATGATCCGTCGGCACCTGGCGCTGTGGCATGCAAGGCCAGACTTCCTCACTTACGACATCCGCGACCTGCCCAGCCGCTTCGCCGCCCGCCAGCGTGCGCGCGGGCTGCCGATCGTCACCTGGACGGTCGCGACCCGCACACATCGCGAACGCGCCGCGCACCATGCGGATGCGGACGTCGTCGAGGGCGCTGGCGTCGTACCCTACGAGGAGCCTGACGAGTGAGCGAAGGCGAAGTCATCGCCAAAGTGGCATCCGGGGTATCCAGCCTGCCCGCCGACGAGTGGGATGCGCTGACCGACGGCGCCAATCCCTTCGTCAGCCATGCGTTCCTGTCCGCGCTGGAGGATTCGCGCAGCGTCGGGGGACGCAGCGGCTGGTCGGCCTCGCCGATCGTGATCGAGGATGCCGAGGGGCGCATTGCCGGCGCCCTGCCCGCCTATCTCAAGGAGCACAGCCAGGGCGAGTACGTCTTTGACCATGCCTGGGCCGATGCCTGGCACCGCGCGGGCGGGCACTACTATCCCAAGCTGCAGATCGCCGCGCCGTTCACCCCGGCGACCGGCCCGCGCATCCTGACGCAGGACGCTCGCCTCACGCTCCCACTGCTGCGTGCCGCGGAGGCGCTGTGCGCGCAGAGCGGGCTCTCCTCGGCCCACGCCACGTTCATCGCTCCCGAACAGGTGCCGCTATTCGAGCAAGCCGGCTGGCTGCTGCGCGAGGACACCCAGTTCCATTGGGAGAATCGCGGCTACAGCACCTTCGAGGATTTCCTGGAGGCGCTGTCCTCGCGCAAGCGCAAGGACTTGCGCAAGGAGCGGGCCAAGGCGCAGGAGGGCGTCAGCATACGTGCGCTCACCGGCCCCGACCTCAAGGAGGAGCACTGGGACGCGTTCTGGGAGTTCTACCAGGACACCGGACAGCGCAAGTGGGGCAGTCCCTATCTCACCCGCAAGGCGTTCAGCTTGCTGGGTGAGCGCATGGCCGACAAGATCCTGCTGGTGCTGGCTTACGACGAAGACGAGCCGGTTGCCGGCGCGCTGAACTTCATCGGCGGGGACGCGCTATACGGGCGCTACTGGGGCGCTCTGGTCGACAAGCCGTTCCTGCACTTCGAGCTGTGCTACTACCAGGCGATCGACGCCGCGATCGCGCTCGGCCTGTCGCGGGTCGAGGCAGGTGCGCAGGGCGGGCACAAGCTGGCGCGCGGCTACGAGCCGGTGGCGACGGTCTCGGCCCACTATATCGTCCACCCAGGCTTCCGCGAGGCGGTTGCCGACTTCCTGAAACGCGAGCGCGAAGGCGCGGCGCAGGAGCGGCTGTGGCTGGGCGAGCGGACGCCGTTCAAGAAGGAATGATACCACTCCCTCTCCTCGGCCGGGGAGAGGATACGCAGGCTTGGCTGCTTGCAGCCTAGCCGGAGTTGGAGAGGGGTTTGTGCCCACTCGCCGGTCGAAGTCCCCTCTCCAAGCTGCGCTGGTCCCAGCAGGGACACGCTTCACTATCCTCTCCCCTCAAGGAGAGAGAGGGCGTGTCAAGCCGCCTTGCGCGTGGTGCTTGCCAGCCATTCGCGCGCGCGGCGCTGGGCTTCGGCGATCTCGCGGGCGGTCATCTCGTCGGCGATGTCGGCGCGGCACATGGCGGCTTCCTCGTGGCCGGCGACGGCGGCGAGGTTGAACCACTTGTGCGCCTCGATTAGATCGCAATTTACGCCGTGGCTGCCGGTCGAGAACGCGACGCCAAGGTCGTAGTAGGCGCTGACGTCGCCTTGCGCGGCCGAGGCCAGGCAAGTCGCGACGAGAGCGTCCTCGATGTCGTGGGCATTGGCGGGAGTGGCCCCCGCGATCAGGTCTTGGTTAATCCAGGCGATGCTCATGGAACGATACCCCGATCCGCGGGCGCGACCAGTCGGCCCTTCGGTCCTAGGCAGACTCTGCCTTCGCATGCTCAACAAACGGTTAACGCAACAAATTAATCTGTGGGGCAAATCGCACGCGTCCTCGCCGCCTCTAGCGGCCGCTGCCGACACGGCGCATTTTCGTACACGCCGCGCATCAGCGCTTGTGCGCGTTAACCCCCGCAATTATAGGCGCGCACAACCTGGGATGCGGGGGACCACCGGGCAAAATCCGGGGTTGCAGGGCGTCGCCGTTCCGGGATGAAAACCTTGCGGAGTTCATCGACATGGCGACGGCCCTAGCAGACGAAATCGACGTACTGGCCAAGGCGAAACGCGAGATCGGCGGCGCCTACGTGCCCTCCGACGACGAAGCCTATATGTCCGAGGCGCAGCAGGATTATTTCCGCAAGCTGCTGATGGCGTGGAAGCGGCTGATCCTCCACGCATCGGCCGGCACCTTGCAGCAGCTTCAGGACGGCCCCATCCGCGAGCCCGACCTCAACGACCGTGCCTCCAGCGAAACCGACTGGGGTATCGAGCTGCGCACGCGCGATCGTCAGCGCAAGCTGATCGCCAAGATTGATTCCGCCCTGCGCCGGATCGAGGAAGGCGAATACGGCTTCTGCGAAGTGACCGGCGAGCCGATCGGCCTGGGTCGCCTGATCGCGCGGCCCATCGCGACGATGACGGTCGAGGCGCAGGAAGCGCACGAGCGTCGCGAGAAGGTCTCTCGCGACGACTGAGCCGCCTCGCCGGTGGTGCACGGTTAAGCGTTTTTTTGCGCTTATGCGCTAGGATCAAGGCGACGGCGCTCCGATGTGGATGCGTCGCGTCGAACTCGAGACGCCCGATACGTATCGGGATGGAGCCCATGGACGGAAGCGAAAATAGGCAGATCGCGCGCGACAGCCTGTTTCTCATGGCCGAGTTGCGCGTCGAGGGCGCGGCGAGCGAGCATCGCATCAAGGTGCGCAACTTGTCCGAAGGCGGCATGATGGGCGAAGGCGACGCGCGCGTGCTGCGCGGCGACCTGGTCGAAGTGAACCTGCGGAGCATCGGCTGGGTCAAGGGCTCGGTCGCCTGGGTGCAGGAGAGCCGCTTCGGCGTGGCCTTCCTGGAGCCGATCGACCCGCGCCTGGCGCGCATCAAGCCGAGCGGCGAAGATCCCGCGCCGCGCTTCACGCGCAATCACCAGCCGACAACGCCGGGCGAGGTCCGCAAGATCTAACCGCGACGATCCGGTCGAGCCCGCCTTTGCCGGGCGGACAAAATCGACTAGGCCCAGGGCATGCTCGCCACGCGATACGTGCCTGCTCCCTTCAAGGCCCGCCGGCATCTTGCGGCATTGACGCTTCTGGGCGCCGCGCTGGCGATGCTGCCTGGCTGCGGCTCGAACGATCGCTCGCGATTCGCGCTCGCGGTCATCGCCAGTGCCGACGACACCCTGCAGGACGGCATCGATCGCCCGCTCGCCCGCCAACTCACGCGGTCGGCCGTGGCCGAGGGGCTGGTCGCGTTCGACGAGCAGGGCCGCGTCGTGCCAGCGCTGGCCGATCGCTGGATCGTCACCGATGACGGACAAAGCTACATCTTCCGGCTACGCGATGGCGAGTGGCGCGATGGCGATCCCCTGATCGCCAAGTCGGCCAAGGACGCGCTCGATGCCGCCATCCGGGCACAGCGGGGGCGACCGCTCGAACTCGATCTCGCCACCATCGACGAGATCCGCGTGATGGCCGGGCGCGTGATCGAAGTCCGGCTGTTCCGGCCGATGCCCTACTTCCTGCAGCTCATGGCCCAGCCCGAGCTCGGCCTCTTGCGCGGCAAGCAGGGCGATGGGCCCATGACGGTGGAGCGGCAAGGGGACGTGGCTCGGTTCACGCCCATCGAGCCGTCGCGCCTGGGCTTGCCCGAAGTGCCCGACTGGGACCTGCGCGTGCGCCAGCTTGAAATGACCGAGCTTCCCGCCGCACGCGCGGTGGAGCGCTTCAACGAAGGCGAGGTCGACATGGTGCTGGGCGGACGCATCCAGGATTTTCCGCTGACCAGCTCGGTCGGCATCCTGCGCGGCACGATCCAGCTCGATCCGGTGATCGGCCTGTTCGGACTCCAGGTCGCGCGTGGCTCGGGATTCCTCGGCGATCCGCGCAACCGCGAAGCGCTGGCGCTGGCGATCGACCGGCCCGGCCTTATCGCGCCATTCGGCGTCAGCGGGTGGACGCCCTCGACGCGGCTCGTCTCGCCGGGCCTCGAGGGAGACCTCCAGACCAACGGCGAGCGCTGGACCGATGAGCCGATCGAGCAGCGCCGGGCCACGGCGGCCGCACGCGTACGCGAATGGATGGACGGCGCTGATGATGGTGAGGCCCGCGCGGCCAAGGTATCCATCTGGCTGCCGGCCGGTCCAGGATCGGACGTCCTGTTCCAACGAATCGCCAGCGACTTTCGCACCATCGGCGTGTCGAGCGAACGGGCGAAGTCCTTTGCGGAAGCCGACCTCAGGCTGGTAGACGATGTCGCGCGCTTCCCCCGCGCCCGCTGGTTCCTCAATCGCCTGTCCTGCGCGGCGCGGCGCGGCCTGTGCGATCCCGAAGTCGACGCCATCGTGGCCCAGGCGGCACGGGTGGTGGATGCCTCGCAGCGCTCGGCCGTGCTGGGCGAGGCCGAGGCGCGGCTGACCCAGGCCAACCTGTTCATCCCCTTCGGCACGCCGATCCGATGGTCTCTGGTGCGCGGCAACGTCGCCGGCTTCGCGCCCAATGCCTACGCCTGGCACCCCTTGATGCCGCTCGCCTGGTTGCCCAAATAAGCAGGGCGACAGCAACGAAGGAGCAGCCGCGACTTGGTCGAGACCGGAACAGCACGGCGCATGGGCATGGACCTGCCGCTCGGCAGCGATCCCGCATCGGTGCGCCAGCGCGTCGAAGCGCTGGAGCGGGTGCTGGAACGCAGCTTCACGGTTGCAGGCAAGCCCGTCGGCCTCGATGCGATCGTCGGTCTGGTGCCGGTCGCAGGCGATGTGGTCTCGGCCGCTCTGGGCCTTTACCTCGTGTGGGAGGCGCGGAATCTGGGCATTTCGAAGTTCAAGCTGGCACGCATGCTGGCCAATGTCGGGTTCGACACGGCCGTGGGCGCAATCCCGGTGGCGGGTGACCTGTTCGACTTCATGTTCCGCTCCAACAGCCGCAACCTGAAGATGATCCGCCGTCACCTCGACAAGCATCACCCCGAAACCCGCATCATCGAACAATAGCTTTCGCGTCTCGGACGCGGCGCTATGGTGCAGGCGTGAGAATGCTGCTCGTCATCGCCGCGCTGGCGCTAAGCGGATGCCAAAAGGCGGACAACGCGCCTGGACCCGGCGGTGTGACCGTCGGGGAAGCGCGCGCGCTGGACGAGGCTGCCGAGATGATCGAGGCTCGGCGCCCTCCGCCCGACCTCGTCGCGCCTTCGTCCACGCAGTGGCCCTCTGGCCAAGCCAGCGCCACCAGCACGCCCTGATGCGGATCGACACGCTGTCAGGCCATCCGGAGCCGAAATGACCGCCGACCTTGGATCGTTCATCACCGCCCTGCCTAAGGCGGAGCTCCACCTGCATATCGAAGGCAGCCTTGAGCCCGAACTGATGTTCGCGCTGGCCGAGCGCAACGGCATCACCATCCCGTACCGCTCGGTCGAGGAGGTGCGTGCCGCCTATGCCTTTTCGAACCTGCAGGATTTCCTCGACATTTACTACGCCGGCGCGGCGGTGCTGCAGACCAGGGCCGACTTCCACGACCTCGCCACCGCCTACTTCGACCGCGCCGCTGCGGATGGCGTGATCCATGCCGAGATCATGTTCGATCCGCAGACCCACACGGAGCGTGGGGTCGCATTCGCCATCGTGATCGAGGGCCTGCTCTCCGCCATGGCCCAGGCGGAGGCGCGCCACGGGATGACCACCCGCCTGATCCTGTGCTTCCTGCGCCACCTCAGCGAAGAGGCCGCGTTCGCCACTCTGGCCGAGGCCGAGCCGTGGCTGGAGCACATCACGGCGGTGGGGCTCGATTCGTCCGAGCTGGGCCACCCGCCCGCCAAGTTCGCGCGCGTCTTCGCCGCCGCCCGTGCCAAGGGGCTGAAGATCACCGCCCATGCAGGCGAGGAAGGCCCCCCGGCCTACGTCTGGGAGGTGCTCGATATCATCGGCACCGATCGCATCGACCACGGCAACCGCGCGCTGGAGGATGCAGCGCTTGTCGAGCGACTGCGCACGGCGGACATGACGCTGACCGTGTGCCCGCTCTCCAACCTCAAGCTCTGCGTCGTCGACGACCTGGCGAACCACCCGATCGATCGCATGCTGGCGGCCGGCCTCAAGGCGACGCTGAACTCCGACGATCCCGCCTACTTTGGCGGCACCATCGCCGACAACTACCGCGCCGTCGCGCAGGCCCGCGGCCTCGATCGCGCGGCTCTCGCTACCCTCGCGCGCAACAGCTTCACGGGCTCGTTCCTCCCGCACGAGACGATCGCGTCGCACCTGGCGACACTCGACCGCTTCCTGGCGCAAGAAGCCTGAGCGTCGAGCCGACGCGTGCGATGACGACCGCACCCATTCTCCGCGTGGCCCGGCCGACCGACGACATAGAGGCCCTGCTGCCCTTCTATCGGGACGGCCTGGGGCTGGAACTCCTATATCGCTTCGCCGATCATGACGGCTTCGATGGCGTGATGCTCGGGAGCGAAGGCGCCCCCTATCATTTCGAACTCACCAGAGCGCACGGGCATGTCGCCGGGCGCGCCCCACGCACGACAACCTGCTGGTCTTCTACCTGCCGTCCGCGGAAGAATGGCAGGCAGCCGTCGATCGGATGGAAGCAGCCGGGTTTTCACCCGTCCCGGCCTTCAATGTCTATTGGGATCGGCAGGGTCGCACTTTCGAGGATCCCGATGGTTATCGGATCGTCATCCAGAACGCGGCGTGGCCGGCCTGATCGCGGTCGGGCTGGCGCACTGCCTCAAGGCAAGGGTTGACGCGAGCGGCGCGTCACGCAATGGCGTCCGCGCGTACCTGTTTAATCGCGCGACTAAACTGCAGTCGCGTCGCCGCAGAGAGGACCGAACCGCATGAAGATCCTCGTGCCCGTCAAGCGGGTGATCGACTACAACGTCAAGCCGCGGGTCAAGGCCGACGGCACCGGCGTGGACTTGTCCAACGTCAAGATGAGCATGAACCCCTTCGACGAGATCGCCGTCGAGGAGGCCATCCGCCTGAAGGAAAAGGGCGCCGCGGAAGAGATCATCGCGATCTCGGTCGGGCCGGCCAAGGCGCAGGAAACGCTGCGCACCGCGCTCGCCATGGGTGCCGACCGGGCGATCCTGGTCGAAACCGATGCCGAGGTCGAGCCGCTCGCCGTCGCCAAGATCCTCAAGGCCGTGGTCGCCGAGGAGAACCCCGGCCTGGTCATCCTGGGCAAGCAGGCGATCGACGACGATTCGAACCAGACCGGCCAGATGCTCGCCGCGCTGCTCGGCCGCCCTCAGGGCACCTTCGCCAGCAAGGTCGAGATCGAGGGCGACTCGGTGTCGGTCACGCGCGAGGTCGACGGCGGCCTGGAGACGGTGAAGCTCACCCTCCCCGCCATCGTCACCACCGACTTGCGCCTGAACGAGCCGCGCTACGCTTCGCTGCCCAACATCATGAAGGCGAAGAAGAAGCCACTCGATACGAAGAGCGCCGCCGACTACGGCGTCGACATCGCCCCGCGCCTCAAGACGCTGACGGTCAAGGAACCGCCCGTCCGCAGCGCCGGCATCAAGGTGCCCGACGTCGACACGCTGGTGAACAAGCTCAAGGACATGGGCGTCGCCAACTAAGGCGGTTCACCTAATCAGTGATCCAACCCCCGTTCGTGTCGAGCCCTCTCGCAATTTCCGGGTCGAGACACGCAGGCCGAACGGCAGGGGCTGAAAGGACAAGACAATGAAGACGCTAGTCTGGGTCGAACACGACAACGCTTCCGTCAAGGACGCCACTCTCGCGGCCGTTACCGCCGCTGCCAAGCTGGGCGACGTCGACCTTTTGGTCGCCGGCCAGGGCGCGCAAGGCGCCGCCGATGCCGCCGCGCAGATCGTGGGCGTCGGCAAGGTGCTGCTCGCGGACGATGCCGCTTACGGGCATGCGCTGGCCGAGAACGTCGCGCCGCTGATCGTCGGCCTGGCAGAGGGCTATGACGCGGTGCTGTTCCCCGCCACCACCACCGGCAAGAACGTCGCCCCGCGCGTCGCCGCGCTGCTGGATGTCGCGCAGATTTCGGACATCCTCTCGGTCGAGGGTCCCAAGACCTTCACCCGCCCGATCTATGCCGGCAATGCCATCGCCACGGTCGAGAGCTCGGACGCCAAGCTCGTCATCACCGTGCGCGGCACCGCGTTCGAGAAGGCGGCGACCAGCGGCGGCTCGGGCAGCGTCGAGGCCGTCTCCGCCACCGGTGACGCCGGCCTGTCCAGCTTCGTGGGCGCGGAGCTCGCGAAGAACGAGCGCCCGGAACTGACCAGCGCCAAGATCATCGTCTCGGGCGGCCGCGCCCTCAAGGATGCGGACACCTTCCAGAAGACGATCTTCCCGCTGGCCGACAAGCTCCACGCCGCCGTCGGTGCCAGCCGCGCCGCGGTCGATGCTGGTTTCGTGCCCAACGATTACCAGGTCGGCCAGACGGGCAAGATCGTCGCTCCGGAAATCTACATCGCGGTCGGCATCTCGGGCGCGATCCAGCACCTTGCCGGCATGAAGGATTCCAAGACCATCATCGCCATCAACAAGGACGAGGACGCCCCGATCTTCCAGGTCGCCGACATCGGCCTGGTCGGCGACCTGTTCACGCTGGTGCCGGAGCTGACGAGCAAGCTCTGAGCTTAGCGGCTAACACGAAAACGAAGAACCCGCTCAGCGATGGCCGGGTTTTTTCGTGGCACGTTCTGCGATACGCTGCCGACGCATAGGCTTGCGGGGGCAGCTACGATGGTAAAGTCAGGAACGTGTCGGCGGCTCATTGTCATCGCCGCGATGGGATCGAGTCTGTGGTCGACCATCGTGCTTGCCAAGGTCGTGAACCTCACCCCTTTCACGCCCTGGAACGTGGACTACGGGGAAAAGATCTGCACGTTGCGCCGAGGGTTTGGCTTCAAGGAAAAGCCGAGCGTGCTGATCATGGATCGCTTCGGTCCGACCGACAATTTTCAGCTCACCGTGGTCAGCGACGAGTTCAAGTCGTTCGAACAGGGCGAGGCTCTCTTCTTGCAATTCGGAGAGCAGAAGCCTCGCCGGATCGAAACGGTGGTGCCCGGCAAGGCCGGCACGAAGACGGCAACCTTGTTCTTCGCGAACAAGTCCCTGGCCGAAAAAATCGGTGATGGAGAGGATGAGTGGCGCCCAACCGTCACGCCCGCCACCGAAGCGGCGGTGAAGAGCATAACGATCTCCTACTATGGCAAACAGCGCGTCTTCGCGACCGGACCGCTCGACAAACCTTTCGCCGCTCTTCGCGCCTGCACCGACAATCTCGTGACCACCTGGGGTCTCGATGCCAAGCAGCAGGCTTCGCTATCCCGCTACGCGAGACCGCTCTCCAGCCCTGGTCGCTGGCTCAACCCGTCCGATTACCCGGCGGCGATGCTCAACCAAGGCAAGCAGGCACTCGTGAATTTCCGCCTGTCGGTTGATGCGCAGGGCATGCCCTCGGCCTGCGAAGTGCAAAGCTCGTACAACGACAAGAAATTCGACGAGGTCACCTGCGCGGTGCTGATGAAGCGCGCGCGCTTCTCACCCGCATTGGACGCCAAAGGTGCTGCGGTCGCCTCGTTTTACCTCAATACCGTCCGCTGGATCATGTAGCGGGTGCGCTTCAACACCCACTCTCGCCCTTGCAGCTCTTGTCCCGCACGGCCCGGAACTCGTCCCCTTCGCGCCAGTTCGGCCAGCTCGTACCATCCGCCAGCTGGCGGCCCAGGCTGTAGAACAGTTCCACGTCCTGGCTAATGCCGGACCAGTCCCAGCTCTCCGAGTACTCGTCGCTGGGCTGGTGGTAGCGGTTGGCGGTGTAGTCGTCGTTGGCGGCCTTGCCGGCTGCCTTGCCGCCGTTCACCAGGTCGATCCCGCGATCGATGGCGAACATCGGCACGCCGCGCTTGGCCATGCTGAAGTGGTCGGAGCGGTAGTAGCCGCCCTTCTCGGGGTCGTTCTCCGGCGCCTCGACCAGCCCGCGCGTCTTGAGCGCACTGCGGAACATGTCGGTGAGGTCGGACTTGTCGCCGCCGGTCATCGCATAGTCGCGCACCCGTCCGCCGGGCGCGAGCGCGTCCATGTTCACGCCGCCGACGGTCTGGCTGAGCGGAAAGATCGGGTTCTGCGCATAGTACTCGGAGCCGAGCAGACCCGACTCCTCCAGCGTGACGGCAAGGAACACCTGACTGCGTGCGGCAGCGCCAGCCTCGACGTTGGCCTTGGCAATCGCGGTCAGCGCGGCGACGCCATCGGCATTGTCGACCGCGCCGTTGCAGATATCGTCGCCGGTCTTGTCCGGCGTGCAGCGGCCAAGGTGGTCCCAATGAGCCGAGTACAGCACGTACTCCTCGGGCCTGGTCTTGCCCGGCAGCACGCCGACCACGTTGTGCGAGGTCGACTTGCGGATCGCGTTGTCGAACGAGACGCTGGCGTTCAGGCCGAGCGGCACCGGCCTGAAGCCCTTGGTCTGCGCAGCCTTGGTCAGCGTCGCCAGGTTCTTGCCGGCGGCGGCCAGGATCTGCTCCGCCACGTCCTTCTGCACCCAGCCGTTCATCTTCGTCTGGTCCATCGCGTCGTTCGGAGTCTGGACGTAGTACTGCGCACCGGTCCAGCTGGAGTTGACGACGTTCCAGCCATAGGCGGCCGGGAAGGTGTCGTGGACGATGATCGCGCCGGTCGCGCCCTGGCGGGCGGCTTCCTCGAACTTGTAGGTCCAGCGACCGTAGTAGGTCATCCGCCGGCCCTTGAAGAGGCCCTGCTCGCCGGTGGCGGCGTAGTCCGGATCGTTGACCAGGATGACGGCGGTCTTGCCCTTCATGTCGATGCCGGCGTAGTCGTTCCAGCCCAGTTCCGGCGCGACGATGCCGTACCCGACGAAGACCAGCGGGCTATCCTTCACCGCGGTCCTGGGCGTCACGCGATAGCTGGCGCCGACCCACTGATCGCCGAAGCTGAAACTGAGCGGCGTCTTGCCGCCGGTCACCGTCAGCGGGCTCTGGTTCTTGCCCTCGATTTCGACGGTGGGCACTTCCTGCAGCCATTGGCCCTTGTTGCCCGGCTGGAGGCCTGCTGCCTTGAACTGGCTGACGATGTAGTCGAGCACCCTGGGCTCGGTCGCGGCGCTGGGGGCGCGGCCTTCGAAGTCGTCTGCCGAGAGGCGCCGGGTGATCTGCTTCATGAGGTCGACCGAGATCGCCGGCGCTTGCGAACCCGTGAGGCCCTCTGCCGGCGGTGCCAGCGCGGTGCCGGGCTTGAAGACCGGCTTGGCAGAAACCGGCGCGGCGAGCGCCAGCACGGCCAGGAGGGAAGGCAGCGGCTTCTTCGCGGGATAGAAGGTGATCATGAGGCGGGTGGTGCCAGAGGCGGTGCCTGCGCACAAGCGGGGGTGCCGGGGAAGAAGACGGGAAAGATGGTTCGCGCGGAGGAGACAAGGAAGTGCTGGCGGCAGGATCCTCAGCCTACCCGCCCTTGCTACGGCCTGGCCAAACCCCCAAAGCAAACACCATGACCGAGGCCTGCCAACCGGACTGGACCGGCGCGATCGCGCGCGCCCATGCCCATGCACCTTACTTGTCCCGCGGGCTCGACCGGCTGCCCGAACTCGCCGACCTTCTCGCGCAAGGGCGCGGCGACGAAGCGATGGCCTGGGCGCGCCGCGCGGGCGATGGTTTGGCGGACACCGGTGTGGCGCTCAGGCGCGAAAAGCAGGCGCTCGCACTGGCGCTGGCGATCGGCGACCTTGCCGGCGCCTTCCCGCTGCTGCAGGTCACGGGAGAGCTGTCGGACTTCGCCGACCGCGCGCTCGATGCCGCGATCGTCGCGGGCATCCGCCGCCGTGCGCCGGACTTCGATCCCGCCACGCAAAGCCCCGGCTTCCTGGCGCTGACGCTGGGCAAGCACGGCGCGCGCGAGCTGAACTACAGCTCGGACATCGACCCGATTCTGCTCTACGACCCCGCACTGCTGCCCCGGCGCGAGCGCGACGAGCCCGGCGAGGCGGCGCAGCGCGTGGCCCGCAGCGTGGTCGAGATCCTGTCCAACGTCACCGGCGAGGGCTACGTCTTCCGCGTCGACTTGCGCCTGCGCCCCGCCTCCGAAGTCAGCCCTCTGGCGATCTCGGTCGACGCGGCGCTGACCCACTACGAAACTTCGGCGCTCGCCTGGGAGCGCGCGGCGTTCATCCGGGCTCGCGCCTGCGCCGGCGACCTGGAGGCAGGACGCCAGTTCCTCACCGCCATTCGCCCTTTCGTGTGGCGCCGCAGCCTCGATTTCGGCGCCATCGAAGAGATCGGCCGCCTCACCGCGCAGATCCGCGCGAGCACGCTCGGCAGGACGACGGGGGGCAACGCCGAGGCAGGCCCCGGCTTCGACCTCAAGAAGGGCCGGGGCGGCATTCGCGAGATCGAGTTCTACGCGCAGGTCCACCAGCTGATCCACGGCGGCCGCAATCCCGCTTTACGCCTGCGCGGCACCCGCGAAACGCTCGACGCCCTTGCCGCGGCAGGGCTGATCGGCACGGACGAAGCGCGCCTGCTGGGCGAAAGCTACGATCGCCTGCGCGTGATCGAGCACCGCCTGCAGATGGTGCAGGACCAGCAGACCCACGCCCTCCCGGCAACGCCCGAAGCGCTGGACAACGTTGCCCGGCTGGATGGCCTGCCAGGCGGCGAGGCGCTGGTCGAAGAAGTGGCGGCGATCACCGCCCGGGTGGGCGATCTCTACGACAGCCTGATCCAGGCGCATCCCTCCGGCTCGCGCACGCAGGCAGCGCCGACCGAGGCGCTGCCCGACATGCTCGAGCGCCTGGGCTATGCCGATCCCGTCGCGACAGCCGAGCGCATCGAGAGCTGGACCGGCGGCCGCATGCGCGCCCTGCGCTCCGATGCCGCCCGCGCGGCGTTCGATGCGATCCGCGCCGACTTGCTCGCCGCGCTCGCCACCTCGCCCGAGCCCGAAAGCGCGCTTGCCCGGTGGGAGCGTTTGCTGGAGAATCTGCCGAGCGCGATCAACCTGTTCCGATTGCTGGAAGCACGCCCCGGCCTCACCGTCCGGTTGGCGCGGATCCTCGGCCTTGCCCCGCCGCTCGCCGATGCGCTGGCCCGCCGCGCGGACTTGCTCGACCCGCTGATCGACGCCAGCGCGCTGGATCTGCCCGGCGACGTCGCGGCGCTGATCGAGGCGTTCTCCCGCTTCGAGGCGGGCGACGATTACCAGCGCATCCTCGCTTCGGTGCGGCGGCGCGTGGGCGAGTGGCGTTTCGCGCTGGGCGTGCAGCTGATCGAGGGGACGCGCGATCCGATCGCCATCGGCGCCGCCCTCTCGCGCATCGCCGAGGCCGCGTGCCACGTGCTGACCGAGGCTGCCGTCGCCGATTTTCGCCGTACCCATGGCGTGGTCCCCGAAAGCGAGTTCCTGATCCTGGCGCTCGGCCGCTTCGGCGGTGGCGTGCTGACCCATGCCTCGGACCTCGACGTCGTGTTCCTGTTCACTGGCGACTTCGCGCGCGAATCGGACGGGCGGCGGCCGATCGGGGCGACGCTTTACTACAATCGCCTCTGCCAGCGGGTGATCGCCGCGCTCTCCGCGCCGACCGCCGAGGGAGCGCTGTTCGAGGTCGACACCCGGCTCCGGCCCTCGGGCGCGCAGGGTCCGCCGGCGGCCAGCATCGACAGCTTCGAGCGTTACCAGCGCGAGCAGGCCTGGACCTGGGAGCACATGGCTCTGGTGCGGGCGCGGTCCGTCTATGGCTCTCCGGCCGCGCGCGAGGAGCTGGACGCTGCGGTGCACGCGGTGCTGACGATCCCGCGGGAGGCCGAGCAGCTGCGCCGCGACGTGCTGAAGATGCGCGCGACGATGGCTAACCACAAGCCGCCGCGCGGGCCGCTCGACATCAAGCTGGCGCGCGGCGGCCTCGTCGACCTGGAGTTCACCGTCCACTTCCTGCAGCTGCGCGACGGCATCGGACTGGACCCCGACATGGGCCGCGCCGTGGCCGCACTGGTCGAGGCCGGCCTCGTGCCGGTGGATCTGGCGACGGCGCAAGCGACGCTCACCGGGTTCCTGGTCGCCGCGCGGCTGCTCGCGCCCGATTCGCAGGTTCCGCCAGAAGCGGCGCGTGAAGCTCTTGCGCGCAGCTGCGGTTGCGACGATTGGGAGCAGGTCATGGCCGGGCTGACGCAGGCCCGTGCCACCGTCGGCACGGCCTGGCGCGGCGCGTTCGGCGAGGAACTGGAGATCGCATCATGAGCAAGCCTGCCGTCGGTGACGCCTTCCCCGACATCGCTCTGGAGACGCCGGACGGCGCCACCATCAAGCCGTCGGACTTTGCCGGCAAGCCGCTGGTGGTGTTCTTCTACCCCAAGGACGACACCCCCGGCTGCACCACCGAGGCGATCGACTTCACGACGCTGAAGCCGGAATTCGACGCTGCGGGCGTCGCGCTGCTGGGCGTCAGCAAGGACCCGCCGGCCAAGCACGCCAAGTTCATCGCCAAGCACTCGCTCACGGTACCGCTCGCCAGCGACGCGGCCGAGGACGGGCTTTCGGACGCGCTCGGCGTCTGGGCCGAGAAGCAGAACTATGGCCGCACCTACATGGGCATGGTCCGCACGACCTACCTCGTCGATGCCGCGGGCAGGATCGCCAAGGTGTGGGACAAAGTGAAGGTGAAGGGTCATGCGCAAGCGGTGCTGGAAGCAGCACGCGCGCTTTGACTCTCCTTAATGTAGCTTTCCCGATAGATACCGTCGTCCCCGCGCAGGCGGGGACCTCGCTTGTTCTTCGCCTTCGCGCGATGATGCAAGAAGCGGGTCCCCCGCCTGCGCGGGGGCGACGACAAAGGGGCGGTGAGTGATGGAAGGCCAGCAGCCTGACACATCCGTCGCATCGGCCATCCGCCACGCGCTGCTGACCGCCGAGCCTCGCGCCAAGGTCATGGCCGCCCGGCGCGTCGCGCGTGACTGGCGGCACGGTCGGCTTGCCTGGGGGTTCGAGATCGCCATGCCCGACGAGCCGGCTCGACCCGCCGCGCCCGAGCTGTTGCCGCCGAACCGCATGCCCAAGCGCGGCAAGGCAGGATCCGAACGCGGCCGTGTGGCGCTGTGGCATGCGGTGGCGCACATCGAGTTTGTCGCCATTGACCTCGCACTCGACATGGCGGGGCGGTTCGGCGCCCAGATGGGTCCTGAGTTCGTGTCCGACTTCCTCGACATCGCCGCCGAAGAGGCGATGCACTTCGCGCTCATCGACCGTCACTTGCGCAAGATGGGCAGCTTTTACGGGGCCTTGCCCGCGCACTCCGGCCTGTGGGACGCCGCGCACGAGACGCGGCACGATGTCGCCGCACGGCTTGCCGTCGTGCCCATGGTGCTGGAAGCCCGCGGCCTCGACGTCACTCCCGCCATGCTCGACAGGGTTAAGGCCGGAGGCGACCAAATCGGCGCAAGATTGTTGAGCCGGATCCTTGACGACGAGATCAGGCATGTCCGAACGGGTGTAAAGCACTTCGTCGCATGCGCCCAAAATGCTGATCAGCCAGCCGATTCCCTTTGGAAATCCTTGGTTCAGCTGCACTTCCGTGGGCAAATCAAAAAACCGTTCAACGACTCGGCGCGGCGATCAGCCGGTCTACCGCTCGATTGGTACTCCGGTCTTGTTCCATTAAGAACTTCGGTCATAACCCATCCTCGTGAGGCGGCGGGGGGTATCCGACCATCTCAGACATGAGCCCATCAGCATTCGTGCTGATCGGCCAAGTGAAACACGCCTGGCCGTAATAACGGCAAGGCGGAAATAAGGTAATGCGAGTGGTCGTGACGCATACTTTCGCCGGGTTCCGCATCGTTACTGGTGTCTTGGCTGCAGCTTCTCTTTTCGTTTCCGGGCAGTCGGCTCTCGCCAATGCCGCCAACACCGATATTGCTGCTCCGCTGCGCGCTGCCCAAGGCGCCGAGAAGAGCGTGAGCGGCGGTGAGGACGAGCAGTTCCGCAAGCTGTTCAGCTCCTGGCAGAACTTCGAGAGCACCGGCAACGCCGGGCTCGCCGCTTCGGTCGGCAAATCGCCGCTCTCGGCTTCGGCCCGCGCCGCCGCCGGCATCAGCGGCCCGATCTCGATCCCCTCGCGCACGCCGCTCAATGGCCTGACGATGACCAGCAGCTACGGCATGCGCACCCACCCGGTGCTGGGCGGCATGCGCGCTCACAAGGGCGTGGACCTTTCGGCTCCGGTCGGCACTCCGATCTATGCCACTGCCGATGGCGTCGTCGGCAAAGCGTCCTGGTTCGGCGGCTACGGCCTCTACGTCCAGCTCGAGCACGGCAACAACCTCGAGACCCGCTACGGCCACATGTCGCGTCTGAACGTCGCCGAGGGCCAGCACGTGCGCAAGGGCGACGTGGTCGGCTACGTCGGGTCGACCGGCCGCTCGACCGGCCCGCACCTGCACTACGAAGTCCGCGTCGCCGGCGTGGCCGTGAACCCCATTCCCTACATGCAGTCCGATCGCGTTTCGCTCGCCACCGCGGGCAAGTAAGCGCGAGGACTGCCGGCCGGCACGATCCGGCGCACACGGTTGGAGAGGAGGAGAAGGCGGCTTTCGGGCCGCCTTTTCTGATTCTTGGCGTGAGCAGCTGAACTTGCCCTCTCCCCTTGAGGGGAGAGGATAGCGAAGGTTGCCACATGAGTGGCTACCGCAGCGTGGAGAGGGGTTTCCGACCCCCGATAGGGCACAAACCCCTCTCCACGCTGCGGGTAGGGCGCAAGCTTCCAGGCCTGCGTACCCTCTCCCCAACCGGGAAGAGGGCAGATCATCCCGACCGCGAGCCGCTACAACCGCGCGCCGGCCAGCATCTGCAGCGAAGCGGAGAAGTAGTCGGAGTCCAGCTGCACCGGCGCTGGCGATCCGATCAGGCGCGACACGATCGCCGCGCCGCCGCTGGAGAGCGCGTAAGGCGCTTCCTCGCCGGTGACGACATCGATCCAGGCCGGCACCGGGCGACGCTGAGCCAGGACCGCGCGCCACCATGCCGCGACGTCGTTCACCAGCGCCTTGCGCCCGCCCATGATGGCATAGAGCGGTACCCGGATAGCGTCGTAACCAAAGCGCGAGGGCTTGTCCCGGGCAGGCGTCACTGCGGTCGGCCCGCTCACCGCTACCCAGTCGCACGGCAGGTGCAGCGGACCGAAGCGCGCCTGGCGCAGCAGCGCCTCGCCGCTGGAGATTACCCCACCCCACGTGGCCGCGCCATCGAGCCGCGCGAAAGTGTCGAGCGCCGGCCAGACGTAGTACGAAGGATTCACCGTCACCTCCGCCGCGCTGGCGAACCCGGCCCGGCCGGGCAGCAGCAGCTGGCGGCCGAATCGCTCCACCACGCAATCCCGCCGGATCGCGGCGCGCACGGCAGCGGAGCGATCGAGATAGGAGCCGACCTTCCACCGCTGGCCGGCAAGCGCCAGAGCCCAGGCGATCAGGATGTCGCCGTCGGTCGCGTTGTTGGGATCGCCTACGGGCTTGGCCTGCCTCGGATCGTAGCGCCAGGCGTAGAGGTCGTCGCCGCCCAGTGTCGCCTCGGTCCAGCGGAACATGGCGGCAAAGGCCTCGCGGTCCTCGGACAACGCGGCCAGGATCATGCCATAGCCCTGGCCCTCGGAATGGCTGATGCCGCCGTTGCCGGTATCGACGATCCGGCCGGAGCGATCGAGAAAGCGCTGGCGATAGATGCGCCACCACCCACCGGCGGGCTCGGCGTAGCTCTGGACTCCGGTGCTGCAGGCGGCGGTCAGCGCAACCGCCAGGCCAAGCGCGAACTTGCGGCGATCAACGGCCATGGCGCAGCTCTACCAGATCGCCCTTCCACTCGGCGCGGGTGTGCAGCGACGGTCCGCTGCCGAGCCGGCGAAACCAGGTATCGTAGGCGCCTTCCAGCACGGCGAGCAGCATGCCCAGCCAGGGTCCGCTCGGCACGTGTTCGGGCGCGGGCGGCGCGTCGCGGTGCTGGACGACGATGGCGTCGCGCTCGATCCCGACTTCGGCCTCGCCCCAACCCATAGCGTTCCAGAACGCATTAACCCGCCACGCGAGTTGCGAGGCATCCTCAACCCCGTCCAGCGTCTCGGCGGCGGCGATGCGCCGGCCCAGCGCGAGGTAGAAACCGCGGCGCTGCGGGGCGGGCACCGTTTCCGCAAGCTCCGCCGCCAGGGCAGCAACGAGCGGCGCGAACGATGGAGGCGAAGTCGCCGGCGCGCCTGAGGAGGAGCCGAACATCTGGTGCAACGGATCGAACTTCATGGCGTCGTCCCAAAGGTCTGGCGCACGCCGAGCGTCGAGCGGAACTCGTCGTAGCTGCCGAAGGTGTTGTAGCTGGCCTCGCCGCCGACCCGGGTGTTGGGCCCGACGCGGTAGTAGAGCGATGCTTCGGCGGCGACGGCGAAGCCGGTCTTGCTGAGGCTGTCGTAAGTGGCGCGCACGTCGCGGTTGAGCACCTTCAGCCGATCGAGCTCGGCCTGCGCCGCCGGATCGGTCGGATAGAGCGGCACTTCGTCCTGGCTGTAGCTCTGGTAACCGGGAGTGACCGACGCCTTCAGCTCCAGCGACTGGGTGTTCATCGCATAGTTGATCGGGAAGCTGACGCTCAGGAAATCTTGCGGGCTGAAGTAGCCGCCGTGGCCGTAGGTGAAGTAGTTCTGGCTGTTGTCGTACTTCTGGTAATTGACGTTGATGCCGGCGGTGAGGCGCGACTGCGCGGTCTGCAGCAGGCGCAGGTAACCGCCCGCGTTCGCCTCTATGCCATCGTTCTTGCGCACGTTCTCGCCGCGATAGCGGTTGTAGCGACCTTCCGCATAGAAGCCGTTGCCGTTGCTGTCGTACGAGAACCCGACGCCGCCGCCGGTGCGCATGACCTGGCCCCAGCGCTCGCCGGTCACCGGATCGCGGGTACCGGCGTAGGAAATCACGCTGTCGGTCACCGGCTTGCGCTCCACCCAGGCCCGCACGCGCGAGTTCTCGCCGAGCTTGGGCGAGACTTCGGCACGCCCGGTGAGCTTGGTTTTGCCCATGCCGATCGGGGTGGTCCCGATCTCCGCCTTCACCGCGTTGCTTTCGTAGCCGATCGCCGGTGCAAGGCCGGAGCGGTGCTGCGAATCGGCGGCGACCAGTTCGGAGGGAAGCTCGTCGACGATGCCCTGCGCCTCGGGCGTGCCATTGCGACCGAAGCGCGCGAGGCCGGACCCGGCGGGTCGTCCCGCATCGATCACCACCGCTTCGCCGCTGACGTAGGCGCGACCGTCGAGCACGTTGGTCGACAGCTTCACGTTACCCTTGATCTCGCTCAGCTTGCTCAAGCCCTTCTCGCCCGAGCGCGAGCGGAACGAGGTGCTGACATCGGCGCGCGGGCCCGCGCCTTCTGAGAGCTGCGAGATTTCGGACTGGATCCGTGCGAGCACCGGGTCGGCGGGGTAGCCCCCCGAAGCGGGCACGCCCGAGCCGGCCTGCGCGCCATAGCCTGGCGCGGGATAGCCTTGCGGCGCAGGGGCGGGATAGGCCTGCTGCGGATAGCCCTGCGGATACTGGGGTTGCGGATAGCTCGGCGCCGGATAGGCCTGCTGCGGGTAGCTCTGGGCCGGGTAGCTCTGGGCCGGGTAGCTCTGGGCCTGCGCTTGGTAGCTGGGTGCCTGGTATGGCTGCGCCACGTAAGTGTCGGCCGGGTAAGCGGCTGGCATGATTGAACCTCCATCGGGCGCGTAGGATGCGGGCGTGAATTGCGCCGGCGTATACTGGTCCGGCATGTACTGGGCCGGCATGAACTGGGCAGGCGCGCTTGCCGCCCCGCTGCCATAGCTTTGCGGTTGATAGCTCGGCTGCGGGTACGCAGGCTGCTGCGGCAGTCGCGCGCCGCCACCCAATGCGAACGGATTGATCGGCGCGGGCGCCATCGGCCCCGCCTGGTTGCGGAAGGGGTTGGCACCGGCTGCTCCGGCGGGCGCTCCGCCCATGCCGGCGAAGGGATTGCCGCCGGCCGCCAGCCCCGCGCCCGAATAGAGCGAGCGCGCGTCCTTCAACAGTCGCACCGCGCCGCGTTCGTCCCCTCGTGCGCGTTCGACTTGCGCCAGCGAGAGGCGCACCTGGTAGTCCTGCGGGTAGAGCTTCAGCACATCGTTCTGCGCCCGCTCCGACAGCGCGTTGTCGCCTGCCGTCTGCGCCGATGCGGCAAGGCCGAGCAGCGCATCCTTGTCGCGCGGGTTGCGGCCGAGCACGAGTTGGTAGGTCTGCGCCGCCCGCGCAGCCATGCCGCCGGACTGGTAGAGCCGGCCCAGCGCCGAAAGGATCTGCGGGTTGTCCGGCGCGGCGTTGTAGGCCGACTGGAGCATGTCGAAGGCCGTTGCGTATTGCCCGGCGAGCCGCGCCCGGTCGGCCTGCGCGACCGAGAGCGTCGCCCCCATCCGCGCGTAGGCACGCTGGCCTTCCGGACCGCTGCCCACGACCTGGCTGGCGCGCTGCAAGGCCATCTGCGCCAGATCCTCGCGCCCGGTGCGTGTCAGCACGCCGATCACGCCGGCATAGCCGTCCATGTCGAGCCGGCCCGAATCGATGGCGGTTTGCGCCAGCGAGACGGCGGCGCCCTGGTCGCCAAGGTCGATCAGCGCGTCGGCGATGGCGGGCAGCTTGGCCGAGGGCACGGCCTCCATCTGGCCGAGTTGGCGCAGTACGTTCACCGCCTGCCCCTGCTGGCCTGCGCTGGCGAGCTGTTTGGTGCGGGCGATCGCCGCATCCACCTTCACGCCGATCGCGAAGCTGCGCATCGGCGCGGTGCGTTGTGTTTCGGGGATCATCCCCATCAACCGGTCGGCTTCGGCGGTGCGGCCGAGGTCGTTGTTGAGCAGCGCCGCAGCGTACGTCGTGTCCGAGCTGCCAGCGTTGGTGAGCGAGCGCAGCAGCCCTTCGGCGTCGGACATGCGCCCGCGCTTCACCATGTAGCGCGCGAACTCGTAGCGGATCCACGGATCGTTGCGGTCGAGCAGCAAGCCGTTCTGGAACTCGCGCTCGGCGTTGAAGTCGTCACCGCGCTCGGCGGCTGCCAGCGCCCGGCCCCGCGCGGCGCGCGATTGCAGGCGCGCATCGTCCTGCGCGCCGCCTTGCAGCGCCTGGCGATACAAGTCGGCCGAGTCGGCGTAGCGACCCTGCTTGTCGTAGATGTCGCCCAAGAGCTCGAGCGCGGGCGCCGGTTCGGGGTAGCCGCTGCGCACGAGTTGCTCGGCCTGCGACTGCGCCTCATCCAGGCGACCCTGCGCCAGTGCCTCGCGGGCCTGACCGATGCCGGCGAAGAAGCGCGCGGCGGCAAGCCCGCTCGCCCACTGCGCCGGCTTGCCCAGACCCGAGGCTTGCTGGAGCAGGTCCGCCGCCTCGGCGAAGCGTTGCTGGCGCAGGCGCACGAGGCCGAGGCCGCCCAGCGCCTCCGGATCGCGGCGGTTGGCCGCCAGAGCCTTGTTGAACTGCGCGGCGGCCGTGTCCAGGCTGCCGCTGTTCAGCGCACCGTAGCCGGCGACGCGCGCCTGCCCTGCCCGCACCGAGGCTGGCGGCGCCGCTGGAGCAGCCTTGGCCGGAGCCGGCTTGGCCGGAGCCGGCTTGGCCGCGGCGGTCTTCACCGGCGGCGTGGCGGCAGGCTTGGCCTCCACGCGGGCCGGAGCGGGCGCGGGCTTTGCCGCAGGTGTCGCGCGGGGCTTCGCTGCGGCCTGGGGCTTTGCAGGCACCGCCGCTGCGGCCTTGGCGCCCGGATCGAGCGCGCGGGCGCGGCGCATCGCCTGCTCGGCCAGGTCCTCACGCCCCTTCGAGCGCCAGTACTGCGCCTGCTTGACCAGGGCGTCGACGGCCGGGCTTGCCGCCAGAGCAGAACCAGCGCCAGCCGTGGAGACGAGCAGCGCGGCGACTGCAAGGCGCAGGCTGGAGGCGTGCCGTGTCATCAGTGCAGGTCCTTTTCGCCCAGGCGTCGCGCGGCCTGCTTGCGGAAGTAGAAGTAGGCCGGGCTGGCGAGGATGGCAGCGAGCAGCACGGTGAACAGACCCATCAGGAACGGGCGCTGGCTGAACCAGTAGGCTGTCCTCATCCACAGCGGCAGCGTGCCGACCCAGTAGTTCTGGCCAACCGCGAAGCTGGTCATGCCCTCACCGGATGTGACGGCGAGGTCGCCCTGGATCGCGGCGTTGATCTTCTCGTCGGCCATGCCATCCACCAGCATAGGCAGGTTGGCGCCATTGTCCGCCAGCAGCGCCACCACCGTGCGCTTGGAGGCGAATGGCGAGCGGAAGCTGACGATGCCCGAGAAATCGCGCGAGCCGTAGACCACCGGCTCGGCATCCGCCGGGCTGTCGGACTTCATGCCGCCGAACAGCGCACCGATGTACTGAAGTGGCGAGCGCTCCGCGACGTGGAGGACCCCATCGTCGTACGTCAGCGGCGCGTTCTCGAACAGCGTCGAGGCGCCGGCCATGGCGCTGCTGCCGATCACCAGCACGTCGCGGTCGGCCAGTTCGGCCGGAACGATCTGCAACGACACGGTGACGCCGGTGGCCGGAACGCCGGTCGCATCACCGAAGCGGCCCATCAGCATCAGGAACGCGCTGACCGACGCGGGCGACGGATCCTTGGCCATCAGCACCGTCGTTTCCGACAGGTCCGGCCGTACGGTGAAGGGGAAGCCGGCGCCGGCGAAGGTGGCAAGGTCTGGCATCATGATGCCGTGATAGGCGCTGGACAAGTCGATGGTGCTGTTGGGATCGAGCGAGACGCGCACGTTGTCCGGCAGGGTGCCGGTGCACTTCTTCTTGTCGGCGATGATCAGGTTGTAATCGAAGGTCAGCTCGTTCGAGCCGAAGAGGTTGTAGCGCGGCAGCACCACGCCCGCATCGGAGTCCGAGCTGCGCGCGGCGGAGCCCGAGAACCAGTCGCGCCACCACGATCCCGCGAGCGGCAGGGTCTTGAGGTACTGGCCGTTCAGCGAAACGTCGAGCCGCGAGGCGCGCTTGTCGAGCCACTGCGCCACCGGATAGCGGTAACCCAGGTTCAGCTTGCCACCCTGGCGGGGCCAGAAGAACAAGTCGGGCGCCACGCGGAAACGGGCGGTCAGCGGACCAGGCGGCAGGCCCATGCCCTGCAGTTCGTAGGGTTGCATGATGTCGCCCAGCTTCACCGCGCGATCGGTCGGGATCCAGCGGGGGGCGCCGTAAGCCGGATAAGTCGGGATGCGCACGCCGTCGAAGTTCATGCGCGCGCCGCCGAACACGCCGCGCCCCGTGGAGACGGCGGCGGCGGCCAGGCTCAGCTCGCGCGGGTCGCGGCCCATGATGACGAGCAGCATGCCCAGCGGATCGCGCGGGTTCTGCACGACGGCGGCCGAAGGGCCATCGGGGTTGAGGTCGAGGCCGGCGATCTGCGTGCCCTGGGTCAGGAAGACGACGGCGTTACCGGTCGGCAGCGAGCCGTTGTAGCGCGGCGGGAAGGCGAAACCGCGATAGCTCGACAGGCTGCCCATCCACGAGGCGATGCTCGCCGCGGCCTCCAGCTCGCGCCCATGGGGCTGGCCCGCGAAGACGAACGGCAGGTTCAGGGGCTTGTTGTCGCCCTTCTCGAAGAACGGCCCGGGCAGGCGCGCCAGGTCCGGCTTGAACGGCAGGCGCTGGAGCCGCAGGTCCATCCAGGTGCGGGTGTTGCTGACATTCGCCCACAGCGAGGAGTGGAACGGATCCTCGCAGTCGCGGGCATAGTGGCCGATCAGGCGCAGGTTCAGCTGGTTGTCGCCCGGCAGGAACAGCGCCGGGTTGATCGGCACGGTGAAGGTCATGCCGCCCGAGTTGGCGCGTGTCAGCGGGATCGTGTGCACCACCTCGCCGTTGAGGATGACGACCAGCTGGCTCAGTTCGTCGATCATCGCGGGCGACCAGGCGGCCTGGATGGTGATCGAGGCGCTGGTGACCACGCGATCCTGGCGCAGTCCGAAGGGGATGCCGATCTCGCCATGCGTGCCCTGCAGGCGCACTGGCTGCTTGATCCGCAAATCCTTGAGGCTCAGGCGCCGCACCACATCGGCACCCGCCGCGGGCGGTGCGTCGAGGACGGTCGCCGCGCGCAGCTGCGGCGCGGAGCCGAGGCCAACGAGCCCGACCAGCAGCGCAGCCGCGATTGCCGCCGCCTTGGACATTGCCCCCGTCCCCCCATCACTCTTGCCCGGCTTGGGCCCTTCGTACTTGCGGATTTTCTTGAGCTCGGCGCGGTTGAGCCGAAGCATGCGCTTCACGGTGACAAGGTCGACCACGATGATGTCCTTGATGGAGCTTATGCCGCTGACGGTCGCGTGCTGGCCGACCGGCTGCCACGCGTCGGCCCGGCCCATGACGGCGCGCACCAGATGGCGCCCGGCCATGACGTCGAGCTTGAGGAAGCGCACGAACGAATCCTCGCCCGAGGTGCGGACGGTCTCGACCGGGATCGCCAGGGTCTCGTCGCCCATGGCCATGGTGATGTGGACCACGTCGCGCTCTCGGACCGGCAACTCCTTGGGCAGTTCCAGCGCCGCGCCGCCCATCGAGATGTCGATGGTGTGTGCCGGCACGACATGTCCGGAGGCCAGGTGCGCGGTGACCGGCAGGCGCACGGGGATGCGGATGTCCTGACGAGTCTGACGGGTCTCGCGCGCCACCGACACGGCGGCGATGAGAATTATGAGGCTGAAGCTGGCCCAGGCCATGTTCAGCACCAGGGTATCGGTCTGGATGTTGAACAAGTGCGGAAAGAACACGCGCTTGACGATCGCCAGGCCAATGCCGAACGCCATCAGCGCGATGCAGATCAGGTGCGGGCGCACGATCGCCCAGTCGAAGTAGGTCCGGTCGAGCAGGTCGCCCTTGTCGGTGACGTTGAACTTGCCCTTGCGCGGCTGGAACCAGGTGGCGACGGTCGGCTTGACCAGGTGGAACGCCAGGATCGTCTCGTAGACCTCGCCCCAGAACGGCCGGCGGTCACCGCCCTGCGTGCGCTCGTTGGCCACCGACGAGCAGAACAGGTGCGGCGCGGCATAGGCGAAGATCAGCCCGGCGCTGGCCTGGATGATGTTCTGGCCGAAGATCAGGTAGGCCAGCGGGCTGGTCAGGAAGACGATGCGCGGCAGCGGATACTGGAAGTGCAGCATCGCGTTCAGGTAACAAAGCCGCTGCTGCCAGGTCAGGCCCTTGCCCTTCAGCGGATTGTCGATGCGCATGATCTGCGTCATGCCGCGCGCCCAGCGGATGCGCTGGCCGACGTGGAGCACCAGGCGCTCGGTGGCGAGCCCGGCGGAGAGGCGCGCGCTGATGTAGGCGGTGTTCCAGCCCATGCGCTGCAGTTTCAAGGCGGTGTGCGCGTCCTCGGTCACCGTCTCGCCGGCGAAACCGTTGGTCATGGCCAGCGCCTCGCGGCGGATGATCGCGCACGATCCGCAGAAGAAGGTGGCGTTCCACAGGTCGTTGCCGCCCTGGACGGCGCCGTAGAACAAGTCGCCCTCGCCCGGCATCTCGCCCATCGTGCTGGCGAGGTTGCGCTGCACCGGATCAGGCGAATACATGTGGTGCGGCGTCTGCACGAGAGCGAGCATGCGGTCGCGCTGGAACCAGCCGACGCTCAGCTGCAGGAAGGCGCGGGTTGGCACGTGGTCGCAATCGAAGATGGCGATCAGTTCGCCTTCGGTCTTCTTCATCGCCGCGTTCAGGTTGCCCGCCTTGGCGTGCAGGTTGTTGTCGCGGGTGATGTAGCCGCAGCCCGCTTCCTTGGCGAAGGCACGGAATTCCGGCCGCTTGCCGTCGTCAAGAATGAAAACCTGGTACTTGTCTGCCGGGTAGTCGAGATCCATCGCCGCGAAGACCGTGTTGCGCACGATTTCCAGGCTCTCGTTGTAGGTCGGGATGTAGATGTCGACGGTGGGCCAGGTGTCGGGCTCACCCATGGGCTCGACGACCGGGCGGTCGAGCGGATAGCTGGTCTGCAGGAAGCCCAGGATCAGGATCACCCAGGCATAGAGCTCGGCCAGGTACAGGCCGGTGCCGAACGCGAATTCGGGCAAGGTGCCGAACGAGAGCGTCTGCGTGGTCCGCCAGAACATGTAGCGGGTCGAAACGATCACCGCGAGCACGCCCAGCGCCATCGATCCCTTGCGGCCCTTCCAGCGCTTGAGCGCCGTGGCCCCGGCCATGACCATCAGCGCGAACATCCACTGCTCGAAATTGCCGAGCGGAACGCTGATGACCATCACCGCGATCAGGGCGATCGGCGCGATCGTCAGCGAGCGGGCGGTAAGCCAGGAGGGGCGCCGGAGCAGCGTCATGCCGCGCGGCTCGCGCCGGGCCGAGCCGCCGGGCCGGAAGAGATGGGCGCTGCGGCCTGCTCCTCGCTTGCCAGCGCCGCCTGTCGTTCTTCGGCCAGGATCATGCCCACGGTGTCCGCGATCAGGCGCGCGTCGGCCAGGGCCGCGCTGGCAGGAGCGTAGCGCGACAGCAGCTGGAGCATGGCGAGCGCCTCGGGCACGGCCTGATCGTTGCGAATCTTGCCGATCAGTCGATCGCCCAGCACCTCGCGGGCAAAGGCCGCGACATGGCGTGCAAGCTTGCGGGTCTCGTCGAGCTTGCCGATAACGTAGGCGGTGCGCGCCGCGCCCCAGTCACCCGCCTCGTCCAGCAACTGTGGCAACAAGGCCAGGCAGTCCGGGGACGCCATCAGCGGACAGACGTGAACGGTGGCATGCGCCATCAGCCGCCGTGCCAGCATGCGCTCGCCCGCCGGGACGTCGATCACCAGCGTGCGATTGCTTGCAGCGCTGAGGTAACCGGCATCCTCCAGTCGCGGCAGGAAGTCGGCATCCGCCAGTGCGTTGGGCTCGCAATAGAGATTGATCCCGTTCACCAGCACCGAAGCCTCTGCGAGCGAGCCCATCGAAGGCAGGCGCTGAGCCGGCGGCAGACCCAGGTGCAGCGGGGTCAGGTCGCTGGTCGATGTCGTCATCAGCGCGACATCGCCGCTGCCGCGCGGGCTGGCGACACCATCGCTGCCCTCCAGCTGAGACAGGCCCATCGCCAGATGCGCGGCGAGGAAGGTCGCTCCGACGCCGCCCTTGAGCGAATGACACAGCACCAGGGCCATCAGAGCTCTCCGCGTTCGTCGAGGTCGGACAGGCGGCGCAGCATTGCCCGCACATCCTGACCCTGGCGCACTTGCTGCGGGGCGGACACGCCTGCCTCGTAGCGGTTGAACAGGTCTGCCAGCGATTCGCCGGCCAGCGGCGCAGCGGAGCGGTCGCTCGATCCTGCGGGGCGGGCCGCGGCGATACCGGGCGCACTGACGGGTTCAGCAGGGCTCGATTCCATGGCCTCTGCCACGGCTTCCTGCTGGAACACGCGCGGGTCCTTCAGCAGGGCCTCGAACAAGGGCCACAGCTCCAGATCGCTGAAGCGGTCGGCGAATTCCCTGTAGGCGAAGTCGCTTCGACCCAGTCGATCAAGCAAATTGCGGGCATCGGCTCGCATGGTAGAACCTCCGTAATTGCCCGTATGTCTTGCAGGTAATGGTTAAGATCCGGTTGCCGCCCGAACCTAACGCCTTGGCCTTGCGAGCTTCGCAGTCGCTTGATGCGAGCTTTTGCGTTCACTCGAGACAGGCCGTCGCCGCGCCTCACGCTCGAAGGTGAGATTGGATCGCAGGCGAGTGGTGGTTAACAGGAGAGGATCGGTCCGAGTTACGCGACCGAGGGACAAGCGCAGCGAGTATCCCCCGCGCTTCAGCCCATGGCGCTGGCTCCGCAGATCAGGGTCAGGCTGCCACGCGCACGCCGTCGCGACCGGCGCGCTTGACCTCGTACAGGGCTGTGTCGGCCGCGTCGAACAAGTGGCTGCGCGTCATGCCCGGTTGCCGCTGGGCCACGCCGCAGCTGATCGAAGCGACGACCCGACTGCCGTTGGCATCGACTTCCAGTGCCACTCGCAAGTGCTCGGCGATGCGCTCACACGCCGCTTGCGCGGTGGCGACATCGCAGCCGAACAGGATGGCGAACTCGTCACCGCCGAGCCGGCCTACGTAGTCGGTGTTGCGAGTTCCTGCCTGGAGGCGTTGCGCCACGGCTTCCAGCACGCGGTCGCCAACGGCATGGCCGAACGTGTCGTTGATCGACTTGAACCGGTCGACGTCGATCAGCGCCAATGTGAGCGGGCCGTCAGAATTGTCGAGCGCTTCGCTCAGGCGCGTGCGGAAACCCTTGCGGTTGAGAACCCGGGTCAGATCGTCGGTTTCCGCCATGCGCGTAATCGCCGCCTCGCGCGATTTGCGTGCCGAGATGTCGCGCATGGTGATGACCATGCCGGTGCGCCGCTCGCCCTGGCTGACGATACCGACGGATGCTTCCAGCGTGCGCTCCGGCGTGCAGTCGGGGCTGAAATCGCAAGTGATCGCCCGGCCGGCGTCATGCACGGCTTCATCGGCGAACTGCAGCAACGCCCGGCTCGTCAAGGATGCGACTTCCTTGAGCGTGCAGCCGACAAAGGCGTATGGTTCGACGCCGGTGAGTTCCTTCAAGCGGCCGTCAGCCCAGCGGCAGGTGCCGGTCTCGTCGAAACTGAGGATGCCTTCGGGTGCATTCGCCAGGATCTGCTGCAACGCCTTGCGATGCTCCGCCAGTTCGACCAGCGCATCCGCGCGAGAAGATACCGTGGCCGCGACCGGCAAGGCCGTGCACAAGATCACGCCGATGTAGATCTGGAAATACAGGGACTGGAACACCGGTCCTTCGGTGATCAGCGCTACCGGGCCGATACCCAGGTAGGTCGCTGTGGCTCCGGCGCAGGCCACGATCGCGACTCCTGCGAACGTGCCGAGGCGCCCCAGGCGAAAGGCGACCAGCAGCAGCGAGGACAACGGCAGGAAGAGCAGCGGGTAGCTGGTCTGGCTGAACACGGCGGCCGTCAGCAGTCCATGCGCCGTTATGAGCGCCAGTGTCTCGGATCTTTGAAGGGCTGTCTTCGCCCCGAAGCAACGACCATAGCTGCCGTCCAGGATCGCCAGCATGATCGGCGTGCCGATCAGCAGCCCGATCGCGTTGCTGGCGAACCAGCGCAGGAAGGACTCGCCGAACGGCACATCGTACGCCACCAGCGAGACGAGCGAGCCTGCACCCGCGCCCAGGCCCGGCGCCAGCAATCCTGCGAAGAGCAGGAACTGGCCGCTTGCCTTGGTGTCGCCGAGGAAGTCGCGCCGGTTAGAGAGCGAGCGCACGATCAGGCAAGCGGCAACCAGCGCCTGTGCCATGTTGATCGCGCCATAGAGCACGACGCCTGCGGATGGGCCGCGCCCGATCACGTTCGCCAGCAGGTTGCCCATCCAACCACACAGCAGGATCGTCGGCCAAGCCGAACGCGGCGACTTGAGCAGCAAAGCGAGAATGAGAGCATCGGCGGGCCAGACAGTAGCATGCTCGTGCCCGCTGCTGCTTACCTCGATCGTGACCGTCGCCAGAAGGCAGTAGCCCAGTGCGGCGATCAGGCCCAAGCGAATGCCGGTTTCGCTCTTGCTTCGACCTTGGTCTGCTTTCCCCTTCATCGGGAAGAGGATGGCAGCGAGTGGTTAACAATCCGCTTTCCCTGTTGAGGTTGCACGGTTGTTCCTGGGGGCAACCACCTGCCTGGCGCATGGAAAAAGGGCCCGCGGTTTCCCGCGAGCCCTTTTCGAAAGGGGCAGTCTCTGGCGAAGCTTAGCGCTTCGAGAACTGGAAGCTGCGGCGAGCCTTGGCGCGGCCGTACTTCTTACGCTCGACGACGCGCGGGTCGCGAGTGAGGAAGCCGGCCGACTTGACCGTGCTGCGCAGCAGCGGCTCGAACTTGCTGAGTGCCTGGGCGATGCCGTGCTTCACGGCGCCGGCCTGGCCCGACAAACCACCGCCCTTAACGGTGGCGACAACGTCGTACTGGTCGACGCGGTCGGTGATCTGGAAGGTCTGAGCGATGACCAGACGCAGGGTCGGACGCGCGAAGTAGACTTCCTGGTCACGGCCGTTGACGGTGATCTTGCCGCTGCCGGGCTTCAGCCACACGCGGGCCACGGCGTCCTTGCGGCGGCCGGTGGCGTAGGCGCGGCCCTGGGCGTCGATCTCCTGCGCGCGGATCGGCGCGGCCGGGCCGGTGCGGATCTTGGGCGCTTCGGCTTCCGTGCCTTCAGGCACGGCGCCGCCGGTGAGGTCCGCGAGGTCGGACAGGCTCTGGACGGTATCGGTGTCGGACATTACGCGCCCACCTTGTTCTTGCGGTTCATGGAAGCGACGTCGAGCGGCTGCGGCTGGGTGCCGGCATGCGGGTGCTCGCCACCGCCATAGACGTGCAGTGCACGCATCTGATCGCGGCCAAGGGGGCCACGCGGGATCATGCGCTCAACCGCCTTCTCCAGCACGCGCTCGGGGAAGCGGCCGGCGAGGACCTTGTCCGCGGTCACTTCCTTGATGCCGCCGGCATAGCCGGTGTGCTTGTAGTAGGTCTGCTGCTTCAGCTTGTTGCCGGTGAAACGCACCTTCTCGGCGTTGATCACGACGACGTGGTCGCCGCAATCGACGTGCGGGGTGAAGCTCGGCTTGTGCTTGCCGCGCAGCAGGTCGGCGACGATGACGGCCAGACGGCCGACCACCAAGCCTTCGGCATCGATCAGATGCCATTTCTTCTCCACCTCGGCCGGCTTGATCGACCGGGTGACCTTCGTGAGCGCCTTCATGGCTGGTCTTTCCCTATGAACTGTGTCCGCACGAATCCGGGAGCCGGGCCGCGCGGGAAGGCGGCCCTTTCGTTCGGATCGGCGTCGAAGTCAAGCTGGAGGCGGGTTTGGCGGGAGGTAAAATGATACCTTACCCTTCTATGCTCTGCGGTCAGCCCGTGGCGACGGGTTGAGGTCCGGTGTTGTTGCTGGCCCGTTCGATCGCCTTGGTGATGTCCTTGACGAACCGGGTGTGGCGCACTCCGGCAAGAAACGCATTCTGGATCAGGCTGCCCCGCCAGCGGCACGGGCGCTTGATCTGGATGAGCAGGACGTAGCGGTCTTCCCCGGTGTCGTTCCACACCTCGTGATTGTACATGTCGTCGAACAGGAACGACTGCCCGGCCGTCCAGGTCAGCACTTCCAGCCGCTCGGGTCCTTCGAGGTGCATGCGGCACTTGTCGCGCTCGGCCGGAGCCTTCAACGCCAGGTGGTAGGTCAGCATGCCCTTGGTCATGCCCCAGTGCCGAGCGATGTGCCCACCGGCCTCGAGAACCGAGAAGTTGGCCGTGACCAGGCCCGGCACCCGCTCGATCGCAGCGGCGGTGAAGGGCGCGCGCGCGGCATTGGCCTTGATCCGATAGCCATAGCCCTTGAGGAAGAAGGCGCGCCAGCGACGGTCGGCAGCGATGCGGCCATGATCGAACGAGATGTCGCCGAGCGAGGGGATATCCTCGGCACGAATCCGGACAGCCTCGTCGCGGATCGCTTCCCAGTTGCTCTCCAGCTCCGCGATCCAGGGATAGAACGATTTATCATGCACTGCCGCGTCGGGAACGCGCGAGTTGCGCATGATCACGCGGTCGATCTTGGGTCGCAGGTCCTTGCCGATCTGAAACAGCGACTTGTTGACGAACGGAACCTTCCAGCCGCGCGAGTTCAACGTCTGCTGCCAGTTCATGCCGCCTCCAGGACCCCTGCGCCGACCGCCGCGCCCGCACGCTGCTTGCTACAAGCAACCTTGCCCCTCGCCAAGAGTCCAGAGAACCGGCCGAACCCGGCGGGCCGCGCTCGCTGCCACGCCAAGCCGGATTTCAACGACGACCGCTCGCTGCCCGGCGACCGAGGGCATGTGCCCCCCAAACAGTGGCGCACAACACCAGCGCGCCGACGAACTGGTGCGCGACGGCAATCCACAAGGTGACTCCCGACCAGACGGTGAAAATGCCCAGCAGGATCTGCGTTCCGAAGGAGGCATGGATCGCGACCGAAACCGGGCGGTGCCTGGCCTTGATCCGCCGCGCGAGGACGATCAGCACCGCAACCACCGCCCAGGCCCACCAGCGATGGAACCAGTGGATGAAGTAGGGGTCGCTGAACGGAACCAGGTGCGGCTCCACTCCGTCCGGGAAGACCTGACCCTGCATCAGCGGCCAGGCATCCCAGTTGAACCAGCCCGCGCCGGCGACCACTCCGGCCCGCAATCCAGCGAGCAGCGCGCCGAAGAACAGTTGCACCATGACCATCGCCAACGCGGCAATAGCCAGTCCACTGAGCCGGGCGCGAGGCTCCCCACGTTTCAGGGCCATCAGGTCGAGCGCGGTCCAGACCAGCCCGGCGAGCGTCGTCAGCGCCACCAGCAGGTGCGCGGCGAGGCGGAAATGGCTTACCTTGACGTCGTTGACGATGCCCGACGAGACCATCCACCAGCCCACCGCGCCCTGCAGGCCGCCCAGCGCCAGCAGCGCCAGCAGCCGCGGTTTGTAGCCGCCCGGGATCGTGCCGCGCAGCCAGAACCACGCGAGCGGCGCCGCAAAGGCCAGGCCGATCACGCGCGCGATCAGGCGGTGCACCCACTCCCAGAAATAGATGAACTTGTATGTCGCCAGCGTCATGCCCGCCGGGCCGTTGACCTGCGTATACTGCGGCGTCTGCTGATAGGCGGCGAACTCGGCCTGCCATTGCGCCTGCGTGAGCGGCGGCAAGGCGCCGGTCACCGGCTTCCACTCGACGATGGACACGCCCGATTCGGTCAGGCGGGTGATGCCGCCCACGACCACGATCGCCAGCACCAGCGCGGCCACGAACAGCAGCCAGCGTACCATGGGGACGATATCGTCGCTCGTGCCGATGATCGGCTTGGCAGGGGGTATCCTCATCGCCTGCGTCCCTGCGCCCGAGGGCAGCCGAGCGCAAGAGGACGAAATGACCTACGATTTCCGCACCCGAGTGTCCGCACCCGCGCGCGACATCGGGAACAGTATTTCACTCAGCGGGTTGAAGGATGATACAACATCACATATCTGGAGCCGCATGCAACGCGCCCTGACCTCGATTCGCGATCGCATGGACCGTCTCGGCGTCCTGCTCTCCGGCCTTTGCGCGGTGCACTGCATCCTGGGTGTCGTGCTCGTCGGCGTTCTGGGCCTGGGCGGACAAGTGCTGCTTGCGCCGGAGATCCACAGGATCGGCCTGGGCATGGCCGTAGTGATCGGCTTCATCTCGCTGGGTTTCGGTGTTCGCCGGCATGGTCGCATCGAGCCGCTGGTGCTTGGCGCTTCCGGCTTGTCGCTGATGACTGCAGGACTGTTCGTCGGGCATGGCCTGCCCGAGGCGGTTCTGACGATCGGCGGCGTCGCGCTGGTCGCGGCCGCGCATATCCGCAACTTGCACAAGTCGGCATGAGCGTTATCTGGCGGTGATGACCGCTCAACTGCAGCTTCCCCCGCTCAACCTCACCGTCAACGGCGAACCCCGCCGCATCGCGCCCGGCGCCTCGATCGCCGATCTGGTCGCCAGCCTCGAGTTGGACCCCAAGAAGGTCGCGGTCGAACGCAATGCCGTGATCGTCCCGCGCTCGACCCTGGCCGAAGTGACGCTGTCCGACGGCGACACGCTGGAGATCGTCCACTTCGTGGGCGGCGGCGATGCCGTGATCGCGCCTGAAGACACCTGGACCGTCGCCGGCCGCACCTTCCGTTCGCGCCTGATCGTGGGCACCGGCAAGTACAAGGACTTCGCCCAGAACGCCGCCGCGCTGGAAGCGAGCGGGGCCGAGATCGTCACCGTCGCGGTGCGCCGGGTCAACGTGTCGGACCCCAAAGCGCCGATGCTGACCGACTTCATCGATCCGAAGAAGGTCACCTACCTGCCCAACACCGCCGGCTGCTTCAACGCCGAGGATGCCATCCGCACGCTTCGCCTGGCGCGCGAGGCGGGCGGCTGGGATCTCGTCAAGCTGGAGGTGCTGGGCGAGGCGCGCACGCTCTATCCCAACATGCGCGAGACCCTGCAGGCGACCGAAGTTCTGGCCAAGGACGGCTTCCTGCCGATGGTCTATTGCGTCGACGATCCGATCGCCGCCAAGCAGCTGGAAGACGCCGGCGCGGTGGCGGTGATGCCGCTGGGCGCGCCGATCGGCTCTGGGCTCGGCATCCAGAACCGGGTGACGATCCGCCTCATTGTCGAGGGCGCGAAAGTGCCGGTGCTGGTCGACGCCGGGGTGGGCACGGCATCCGATGCCGCGGTCGCCATGGAGCTGGGCTGCGATGGCGTGCTGATGAACACCGCGATCGCCGAGGCCAAGGACCCGATCCGCATGGCACGTGCGATGCGTCTGGCGGTCGAGGCCGGGCGCGAGGCCTATCGCGCGGGCCGCATGGCAACGCGCAAGTACGCCGATCCATCGAGCCCGCTGGCCGGCCTCATCTGAGATCCCCCCGCAAGGGGGGATCGAAACCTTACCTGAGGACCTGGCGCTCTTCCTCGCGGCGAATGTCCTCGCGAACGCGGCGCGCGCTGTCCTGCGAAACCTGGTCGAGGTCCCGGCCGCGCTTGCGATACTGGATGGTGGCGTAGAGGATCGCAAGACCCAGGATGATCGGACCGCCGATCACCACGAATGCCCAGAGTAGTTCCATGTTCTCTCTCCACTTCCGCGGTAGCGGGTCAGAGAGAAGAACGCCCGCGCGGACAGAAGCGTTCCGCTGCCCGATAGACCACGGGTGTGTGGTTAACGCCTTAGAAAGGCCGATGTGGTGATCTGTTGGCGGCGGCAGAGGACAGGCAGGTCCGCTTCGCCAGCAACGCCCGAGAACAGGGGGCCAATGCCATGAGCCGTACCGGAACCGCGAGCTTGACCATCAGCGAATTGCGCGAATTCGCGGAGTTCACCCCGTGCGAGCAGCGCTACATCAAGCGCAGCCTCGACGTCGGCCTTGGCCGCCGCGACGCCTTCAAGCTCTGGGCCCGCAGCGATGACGAGGCCACGTCCATCCGCCGCCAGTACATCGCCTACCAGGACCTGCGGCCGATGCGGTCTATGCTGCACGAGGAAGACGGGCTGGACGGCCTGGGCGAATTCTTCGCCAAGCTGGTGCGGGTCACCACCTTCGACCTGGCGCAAGGGCGGCTCGCCAGCTTCTGCGCCTACCGTTTCCTGTACGAGCGGCTGCTGGGCGCCTGGTCGCGACCGTGGTTGCCCGGTGCCTTTTGCGGCGCCGCCGCGCTGCCGCAGATCCGGCCCGAACGGCGCAAGCTGCTGCTGCACTCGATCAGCGAGGCGGCGGCGACGGCACCGGGTTGGTCGGATCGCGAGCCGAGCTTCTATCCCGAGTGGGTGGAGAAGGAAGCGGCCTGAAGCCGATTGAGGGCAGGCCAGACTGGAGGCCAGCCTGGCTCAGCCGTACAGCGCGTCCAACCGCTCGCCGTAGCGCGCCTTGATCTTGTGCCGGCGGATCTTGAGGCTCGGCGTCATTTCCTCGTTCTCGATCGCGAAAGGCTCGTCGGCGAAGGCGAAGCGGCGCACCTTCTCGATCACGGACAAGTCCGCGTTCACCCGGTCGATCGCGGCGCGCACGTGCGCGGTGAAGGCCGGATCGTCCTGCACCTTGCCCGGGTCGACGCCGTTGGCCGTTGCCCAGCTTTCGGCCCATTCGCGATCGGGCACGATCAGGCCGACCACGTAGGGCCGACGATCGCCGATGACCATCGCCTGCGCAATCTCGGGCTGGAGCGTCAGCATCGATTCGACCTTCTGGGGCGAGACGTTGTCGCCCTTGTCGTTGACGATCATGTCCTTCTTGCGATCGGTGATGCGGATGCGGCCCTTGGCGTCGAACTCGCCGATGTCGCCGGTGTGAAGCCAGCCGTCGTGCAGCACCGCTTCGCTCGCGCCGGGGTTATCCCAATAGCCGTGCATGACGAGTTCGCCGCCCACCAGGATCTCGCCATCCTCGGCGATCCGCACCTGGACGCCGGGGAGCGGTGGGCCGACGGTGTCCATGGCGATCCCGGCAGCCGGACGATTGCAGCTGATCACTGGACCCGATTCGGTCTGGCCATAGCCTTGCAGCAGCATGACGCCGATGGTCTCGAAGAACTTGCCGATCTCGGGGTTGAGCGGCGCCCCGCCCGAGACCAGCGCCTTTAGCCGCCCCCCGAACTTGGCGCGGATCTTGGGCCGCAGCGTCGGCGCCAGCAGCAGGTCCATCGCACGATCGCCCAGCGAAGCCTTGCTGCCGGCACTACGGCTCGCAATGCCCACTGCCTTGCCCATCAGCCAGGCCGCGGCGCCGCCTTGCTTTTCCGCCTGCTTGATGATGCGCATGCGCAGCACCTCGAACAGGCGCGGGACGACCACCATCAGCGTCGGCCGGGTCTCCTCGATGTTGGCGGCCAGCTTCTCCAGGCTCTCGGCATAGAAGATCTGGCCGCCCAGCCCAATCGGCACGAACTGGCCGGCAGTGTGCTCGTAGGCATGGCTGAGCGGCAGGAACGAGAGCATCGCCTCGTCCTCGCTCCAGCCGAAGTCCTCCTGGATCACCTGGGCGACGCCGCACAAGTTGGTGAGGATCATGCCGTGATGCTGGCGCACACCGCGCGGCGCTCCGCCGGTTCCGCTGGTGTAGATGATGCAGGCAAGGTCTTCGCGGCGGATGGCGGCAATGCGCGCCTCTACTGCCGTCCGGGCCGCCGCGGCATCGCCCTGGACCAGCGCCGACCAGTCATGGACGGCGAAGCGGCCCTGCCCGGCACGCAGCGGCTCCAGCCCGATCACATGATCGCAGCAGTCGCTCTTGATCACGGCGGGTAGCAGCGGCTCAGCCAGCTTGGTGCTGGATACGATCACCGCCCGCGCGCCGGAGTTCTGCAGCACGTGCAGGTGATCGCGCGTGGTGTTGGTGGTGTAGGCCGGCACGGTGACGCAGCCCGCCGCCATTATGCCCAGGTCGGCGATGCACCACTCCGGCCGGTTTTCCGACACGATCGCCACCCGGTCGCCCGGCTTGAGCCCCAGCGCGAGCAGATGCTCGGCGACCAGGCAGACCCGCCGCGCCGTTTCCTCCCAGCTGATCGCCGCCCATTGCCCGTCCTGCTTGGTGCGCAGGAACGGCTTGGTGCCGAGCGCATCGGCCCGGCGCAGGAAAAGGGCGACGAGGTTGGGCGCCTCGGGAAAGTCGCTCAGCTGCATGCCGGCGGGCATCTGGCACTCCTCTCAGTCTTATTCGTGGGCGCCGTTCAGTTCGTTGACGCGCCGCTTGATTACCGTGACGTGGCCGCCCGTGTCCATCGCCACGCCTTCGCTGCGCGGATCGGCGGCGCCGACCCAGCGGCCGTCGACGTATTCGATGGCATTGGCCTTGAGGCCGAGCGGAGCGACCTTGAGCGTCTCGCCCAGCGCCTGGAGCTGCGGCAGCATGGCGACGAGCTCGGTTCCCTCCTCGATCACGCCGCCCTTGCTGCCGGGTGCGAAGACCAGGCCCATGGCGATCGCATCCTGCGCGCTCATGTTCCAGTCGAGCACGCCGATCAGCGCCTTGGCGATCTGGCAGATGATCGTCGAGCCACCCGCGGCGCCGATCGCCAGGCGCACCTTGCCGTCCGGTCCGTAGACGATCGTCGGCGCCATGGAGCTGCGCGGCCGCTTGCCGCCCTCGACCCGGTTGGCGACGAGATAGCCGTCCTTGGCCGGCGTGGCGTCGAAGTCCGGCAGCTCGTTGTTGAGCATGTAGCCGTCGACGGCGATGCCGGAGCCGAAGTAGCCGTTTATCGTCGTCGTCACGGTCACGACCTCGCCCGCGGCGTCCGCGGCGCTGAGGTGGGTGGTGCCCGGATCGTCCTTGAAGGCCACCCGCTTGCGCTCGGGCGCGCCCTTGGGCTTGCCGGGCTCGATCGACGCCAGGCTCTGCCCTTCGCCGATCAGTGCGGACCGGCTCGCCAGGTATGCCGGATCGAGCAGGCCGGGCACCGGGACCTGCACGAAGTCGGGATCGCCCAGGTACATGTCGCGATCGGCATAAGCGAGACGCTCCGACTCGGCGAGCAGATGCCAGGCGACCGGCGAGTTGCGGCCGAGCCCGGCCATGTCGAAGCGCTCGAGCTGCTTGAGGATCATCAGCACGGTGATCCCTCCCGACGAGGGCGGCCCCATGCCGCAGATCCTGTAGACGCGATACGTGGCGCAGATCGGTTGGCGATCCCTGGCGCGGTAGCTGCCGATATCCTGCGCCGTCATCGGCGAGGGTCGCTGCTCGGCTCCGGACAGGGCGCCCGCGATCCGGGCCGCCGAACCGCCGCGATAGAACGGCGCCGCGCCTTCGCGGGCAATGCGTTGCAGGGTCTGCGCGAACAGTGGCACGCGGATCGTGCTGCCTGTCGCGACCGGTTGCGCGCCATCGGGGAAGTAGGTCTGCCTAGCCCAGCCGGTCACATGCCGGCCGTAGAGCTTGAGCCCGTTGTGCATCCGCGCAGAGACGGTGAACCCGTCGTTGGCGAGGCGGATGGCGGGCGCGAACAGGTCGGCCCAGGGCAGCTTGCCGAAGCGCTTGTGCGCGCTCGCCATAGCCGCCAGGGCACCGGGCACGCCGGCACTGCGTGCCCCCGTCTGCAACTCGCGCGAGGGCAGTGGTTTGCCGTCGGGCGCGAGGAACCACTCGGGCGTCGCGGCCGCCGGCGCGGTTTCGCGCCCATCCACGGTGGTAAGTGCGCCCGACCTGTCGGTCCGCACGAAGAACAGCCCGCCACCGATGCCCGAATTCTGCGGCTCGACCACGTTGAGCACCAGCATCGTCGCGATCGCGGCATCGGTGGCGCTGCCGCCCTTGCGCAGGATCTCGACACCGGCCGCAGCCGCGCGCGGGTCTGCGGCGCTGACAATACCCTCACCTGCTTGCGGCGAACGCGCGACGGCCGCGCCGGGTGGCGTACCGGTGGTGGTGCAGGCGGGGAGCAGGAGGGCGGCGGCCAGGACCAGCCAGCGCTTGGATACGGGTGCGAGAGACATCGCCGGCGACGCTATTCGCATCCCACGGCTTCGGCAATGGAGCCGAAGCCGTCGCGCCGCATGAGCCGCTCCAATCCCTTACAGATATGGCGCGCAATGCCCGGCCCCTCATAGACCATGGCGGAGTAGAGCTGGACCAGGCTGGCCCCTGCCAGGATGCGCTGCCAGGCATCCTCGGCTGTGGCGATGCCGCCCACGCCGATCAGCGGAATGCCGCCGCCCGTCGCCTTGCGGAAGTCGCGCAGCCGCTGCAACGCCGGGCCCTTGAGGGGAGCGCCCGAAAGGCCGCCCGCCTCTCCCGCATGCACCGACCGCAGCGGGGGCCTCGCCACTGTCGTGTTCGAGACGATCAGCGCGTCGAGCCGCCGATCCAGCGCCACGCCGGCGATGTCGTCGATGTCGGCCATCTCGAGGTCGGGCGCCACCTTGAGGAAGATCGGCACCTGGCAACCGGGCGCCGACCGCTCGGCGAGGACGGCATCCAGCAGCCCCTCGAGCGCGCCCTTGTCCTGCAGCGCGCGCAGTCCCGGCGTATTCGGGGAGGAAATGTTGATCGTCACGTAGTCGGCAAGCGGCGCGACCCGGCGGAACGCGTCACGGTAATCCGCGATGCGGTCGACCGAATCCTTGTTCGCGCCGATGTTGATGCCGACCACGCCCGCCGAACGATCGCGGCGGGCCAGACGATTTGCCGCGGCGTCGACTCCCCCGTTGTTGAACCCCATGCGGTTGATGACGGCGCGATCCTCGACCAGACGGAAGAGGCGCGGTCGCGGATTGCCGGGCTGCGCCCGCGGCGTGAGCGTGCCGACTTCGACCGAGCCGAAGCCGAGCCGCAGCAGCCCCTTGGCAGCGACGGCATCCTTGTCGAAGCCCGCGGCCATTCCCACCGGATTGGAGAAGTGCACGCCGGCCACACTGGTCGCCAGCGGGCCGCCCTTCGAGCTTATGGCGCGCTGCGGCATGGCGGAGAGCGCACGCAGCGCAAGGCCATGGGCACGTTCGGCATCGAGCCTGAACAAGAGCGGACGGAGAGTGGAATAGGCCATGTCCGGCGCTTACCCGCAAAGCGCGTCCCGGCTCAATGGTGTGGCTTGGGCAACACTGTTACACCCATATATTCAATGGATTGATCCAAAAAGGACCGCATGTCCCCATTTCGTGTCCAAATGTCGCGTTTTTACAATCAAACGTAAAAACCGCCGCATAGAGAGGGCCCGCGACCCGAAGGGCTCGTAGCGCCTGGCGTTCGAGTTCTTTTACACTTAGCGGTTTCCCGCCTCGCGCGGGAAACCGCTTTTTTGTGCGCCTGCAGAAAAGCTTCGCCTCCGGAGACGCTTCACGCTTCGAGGGCCATTGAAAGCTGCGCATCCTTGCACTACGTGAAACCGGAGAAGATCGCTCCGATTTAGCGGAGCGCAACCGGGTAGCCCTCGCATGCGATTGTCCAGCATGGCAGATTATGCCGTCGTGGTGATGGCGGCAGCCGCGCGCCACTGCGGCGGCACGCGAGTGTCCGCCGTCCAGCTGGCGCAGGAAACCGGGCTGCCCACGCCCACCGTCCAGAAGCTGGTGAGCTGCCTTGCCAATGCGGGTCTGCTGCGCTCCTCCCGCGGAGTCGGTGGCGGGCTTAAGCTGGCGCGACCGGCGGCGGCCATCACGGTTGCTGACATCGTGGAGGCGGTCGAGGGGCCGATCGCACTCACTGCCTGTGTCGAAAAGGGCAAGCACGAGTGCACGCTCGAAGGCGCTTGCACCGTGCGCCCGCACTGGCCGCTCGTGAACGAGGCGCTGCGCGGCGCGCTGGCCGGCGTGGCGCTCACCCAGCTGACGCAGGCGCTTCCGACGCCCCAACCCCTGCCTTCCGAGTACGCTGCATGAACGAACAAGTCGCTCTCAAGGATACCGGCCTGAAAGACACGGGTCTGCGGGACCAGGCCGCACACGATGCCGCCGCGCGCGTTGCCGACTACGAGCATGGCTGGTCGGCCGACATCGAGCAGGAGTTTGCGCCCAAGGGCCTGTCGGAAGACACCGTACGCTTCATCTCCGCCAAGAAGAACGAGCCGGAGTGGATGCTCGACTGGCGGCTGAAAGCCTATGCCAAGTGGCTGGAGATGACCCCGCCGGACTGGGCCAAGCTGAACGTGCCGCCGATCGACTACCAGGACGCGTACTACTACGCCGCGCCCAAGAAGAAGGAACTGCTGGGCTCCCTCGACGAGGTCGATCCCGAGATCCTGCGCGTCTACGAGAAGCTGGGCATCCCCATCGAGGAGCAGAAGATGCTCGCCGGTGTCGAGGGCGCGCGCAAGGTCGCCGTCGACGCGGTGTTCGATTCGGTTTCGGTCGCCACGACCTTCCGCGCCGAGCTGGAAGCGGCAGGCGTAATCTTCCGCTCGATCTCCGAGGCGATCCGCGAGTACCCGGAGCTGGTGAAGAAGTGGCTCGGCCGCGTCGTGCCGGTGCACGACAACTACTTCGCGACGCTGAATTGCGCGGTCTTCTCCGACGGCACCTTCGTCTACATCCCCGAGGGCGTGCGCTGCCCGATGGAATTGTCGACCTATTTCCGCATCAATGCCGAGAACACCGGCCAGTTCGAGCGCACGCTGATCATTGCCGAGAAGGGCTCCTACGTCTCGTACCTGGAAGGCTGCACCGCGCCGATGCGGGATGAGAACCAGCTGCACGCCGCCGTGGTCGAGCTGGTCGCGATGGACGATGCCGAGATCAAGTATTCCACGGTGCAGAACTGGTACCCCGGCAATGCCGAGGGTCTGGGCGGCATCTACAACTTCGTGACCAAGCGCGGGCTGTGCCAGGGCGCGCGCTCGAAGATCAGCTGGACCCAGGTCGAAACCGGCAGCGCGGTAACCTGGAAATATCCCTCTTGCGTGCTGAACGGCGAGGATTCGGTGGGCGAGTTCTACTCGGTCGCGGTGACCAACAACCATCAGCAAGCCGACACCGGCACCAAGATGATCCACAACGGCAAGGGCAGCCGCTCGACGATCATCTCCAAGGGTATCTCGGCGGGTAAGTCGAACAACACCTATCGCGGCCTCGTGCGCGTCGGCGCCAATGCCGACAACGTGCGCAACTTCACCCAGTGCGATTCGCTGCTGCTGGGCAAGCAGTGCGGCGCCCACACCGTGCCCTACATCGAGGTGCGCAATCCCACCGCGCAGATCGAGCACGAGGCGACCACCAGCAAGATCAGCGACGACCAGCTGTTCTACGCCCAGCAGCGCGGGCTCGACACCGAATCGGCAGTGGCGCTGATCGTCAACGGCTTCGCGAAGGAAGTGCTGCAGCAACTGCCGATGGAGTTCGCGGTCGAGGCGCAAAAGCTGTTGGGGATCAGCCTCGAAGGGAGCGTGGGGTGAACGTGCTTCCAAGTCTTACGCCCTCTCCCCGAACGGGGAGAGGATACGCAGGCTTGCCGGCGGAGCCGGCTAGCCGGAGTTGGAGAGGAGCTTGCGTCCTCTCGACGCCGAAAGCCCCTCTCCAAGCTACGCTAGTTCCTGGCGGAACAAGCTGCGCGATCCTCTCCCCGACCCGGGGAGAGGGCAACTGCTCAGAGTATCAAGGACTTACCTCGTGACTGCCGAACGCAAGACCCTGGGCGTCAGCACCGCCGGCGCGAGCAAGCGCGCGGCCGGCAGCTTCGCCCTGACCGGCGCCCGGCTCGACAAGCTGAAGGAACGTGCCCGCGAGGCGCGCCGCGCACCGACACCGGCGCAGGAAGCGCTCTGGACGGAGCTCAGCGGCTCGCGCGTGGGGGGAGTCAAGTTCCTGCGCCAGTCGATCGTCGGCTCGGTGATCGTCGACTTCGCGGCCCCCTCGCGCTGGATCGCGGTCCTGCTTTCGCCCGAAGGCGCCAACCCCGAAGTCGACGCCCTGCAGGACAAGAAGCTGACCGACGTCGGCGTGCGGGTGCTGCGCTTTGCCGAGGCCGATGTGCTCGAAGACATCGCGCGAGTGGTGAAGGCCATCAGCACCGAGGCGAACAAGCCCTTCGACAAGCGCGCGGCCCGTCGTGGCGCGGCGCAGATGTTCGCCAATGACGAAGGCGCCGACGGGTGATCGTCGCGCTGGCCCTCGCCTTGTCCACGCCGGCCGAGATCGCGGCGTGGGACGGCGTGCCGGTGCCCGACGAAGCGGCGACGCCCTATGTGGACTACATGGGCTGCGTCAGCGATCCCGTGCTCGATGTCATGGAAGCCGGCCGGGAGCAGACGCCGGCCGAGCGCGACGCGATGATGACCGCGACTCTGGCAGGATGTCGTCCGCTCCGAGCCACGACGGCCGCGGCCATGGACGCCAAGCTCGCGCACAAGCCCGACTGGACGGACCCGGTGGTCCGCCGCGCCAGGATCGAGCGGATCCTGGACGCCATGGAACAGCGCGTCGGCTTCACCGCGCGCGATCCGCAAGGTTTCCAGGCCATGGTCCAGACCATGCGCCAATGCATCGATGCCGGCCGCAAGGATTGCGAGCCCGTGCCCCCCACTCCATCCAGGCCGAATTGAGACCCATGCTCACCATCGACAATCTCCACGCCACCGTCGCCGACAAGCCGATCCTCAAGGGGCTGTCGCTCCAGATCAACGCGGGCGAAGTGCACGCGATCATGGGGCCGAATGGCGCGGGCAAGTCGACCACCGGCTACGTCCTGGGCGGTCGTCCCGGCTATGAGGTGACCGGCGGCTCGGTCGAGTTCCTGGGCAGCGACCTGCTCGAGCTCGAGCCGCATGAGCGTGCGGCCGCCGGGCTGTTCCTGGGATTCCAGTACCCGGTCGAGATCCCCGGCGTCTCCTTCGTGCAGTTCCTGCGCGAGGCGGCCAATGCCCAGCGCAAGGGCCGGGGCGAGGAGCCGTTGTCGGGCGGCGAGTTCCTGAAGCTCGCGCGCGAAAAGGCCGGCCTGCTGCGCATGGACATGGACATGCTCAAGCGCCCGGTGAACGTCGGCTTCTCGGGCGGCGAGAAGAAGCGCGCCGAGATGGTGCAGATGGGCATCCTCGATCCCAAGCTGGCGATCCTGGACGAAACCGATTCGGGCCTCGACATCGATGCGCTGCGCATCTGCGGCGAAGGCATCAACGCGATCATGCGCAAGCCCGACAAGGCGGTGCTGCTGATCACGCACTACCAGCGGCTGCTGGACTACGTGAAGCCGGATTTCGTGCACGTCCTCGCGGGAGGGCGCATCGTGCGCTCGGGCGGGCCGGAACTGGCGCACCAGCTGGAGAGCGAAGGCTACGAGGCGGTGACGGCGTGATGGTCAAGGCACTTGGCCTCCCCGAGGCGGGGAGGTGGCAGCGCCCAGCGCTGACGGAGGGGACTCGCGTCCTCTCGCTGGGTGGCGTCGTGGCGAGAGTCCCCTCCACCGCCTGCGGCGGTCCCCCTCCCCGTGCCGGGGAGGACAGGCCATGACACTCACTCTTCCCACGCGGCGCCATGAGGCGTTCCGCTATTCCGATATCGAAGCGCTCGGCACCGTCTGGCCAGTCGCGCGCGAGGAGATCGTGGTCGCGGCGGGCGAGACCGGTACACTGGACGTCATCGAGACCGGCAGCAGCACGGTGGCACGGCATCTGGTGATCACGCTGGAAACCGGCGCGAAGTTCGACTTGCGCGTGCTGCTCGCCGGACCCAACTTCGGCCGCATCGCGGTCGATGTCCGGCTGGGCGAGAAGGCGGACTTCACTCTTGGCGCAGCGCAGCTCGCGACTGCAGCCGAGACCGTCGAGATCGTCACCGAAGTCACCCATGCCGCACCCGATTCCACTTCGACGCAGATCGTCCGCACCGTCCTCGCCGGCCAGGCGACCGGCACCTATCTCGGCCGGATCGCAGTGGAGCGCGGCGCCGATGGCACCGATGCCGAACAGTCGGTCCGCGCCATGCTGCTGGATCGCACTGCCACGGCCAACGCCCGGCCCGAGCTGGAGATCTACGCCGACGACGTGAAGGCCGCGCACGGCTGCGCCGTCGGCGAGCTCGACGCGCAGGGGCTGTTCTATCTCATGTCGCGTGGGCTCACCCCCCCGCAGGCCAAGCGGTTGATGCTGCAGGCGTTCATCGCCGAAGCCTTCGCGGGCGCACCGAACGAAGAGGCGCTGAGCGAAGCCGCGCTGGCGCGACTGGAGGCGATCCTGTGAGTGACGTGCAAGACGCGATCGTCGGTGACAAGATGCTGGACGAGGCGATCGCACCGGCACGCCCGGGCGAGGATCTGCGCGCGCAGTTCCCCGGCATGTGGAACCTCGACGGCTCGCCGTGGCGCTACCTCGACACCGCGGCGACGGCACAGAAGCCACAAGCCGTGATCGACGCCACCGTGCGCGCGATGGGCATGGATTACGCGACCGTCCACCGCGGCGTCTACGCGCGTTCGGCCGAGATGACTCTCGGCTTCGAAGCGGCACGCCGGCGGGTTGCGGCCTTCATCGGCGGGCGCGAAGAAGAAATCGTGTTCACCCGCGGCGCGACCGAGGCGATCAACCTTGTCGCCAGCACCTGGGGCGAGACGAACCTCAAGGCCGGCGACCGCATCCTGCTCTCCACCCTGGAGCACCATTCCAACATCGTGCCCTGGCAGCTCCTGCGCGAGCGCACCGGCGTGGCGATCGACGTTTGCCCGCTCACCGATGACGGCCGCATCGACCTGGATGCCGCGGCCGCCATGCTGACATCGGCACACAAGCTGGTCGCCCTCGCCCATGTCTCCAACGTGCTCGGCTCAGTGCTCGACGTGCGCCGCGCCGCCGATCTGGCGCATGGCGTAGGCGCGAAGCTGCTGGTGGACGGCTGCCAGGCCGCGCCGCGCATCAGGCTCGACATGGCCGCGCTCGATTGCGATTTCTACGTCTTCTCCGCGCACAAGCTCTATGGCCCCACCGGCATCGGCGCGCTCTGGGCACGGGCCGAAATTGTCGACGCCATGCCGCCCTGGCATGGCGGCGGCGCGATGATCGACACGGTCACGTTCGAGAAGACCACCTTCGCCAGTGCCCCACAGCGCTTCGAGGCAGGCACGCCGATGATCATCGAGGCGATCGGGCTGGCGGCGGCGATCGACTGGCTCGAGGCCATCGGGCTCGATGTCGCGCAGGAGCATGAGCGCGCGCTGGCAGCCAAGCTGCGCGACGCGCTGGGCCAGCGCAACGACGTGACGCTGTTCGGCCCAGCCGACGCGATCGGCATCACCAGTTTCGCGCTCGATGGGGTGCATCCGCACGACCTCGGCACTATCTTGGACGAGGAAGGCGTGGCGATCCGCGCCGGTCATCACTGCGCCCAGCCGCTGATGGGTCACCTGGGCGTTCCGGCAACGGCACGCGCCAGCTTCGGGCTCTACAACGACGAGACGGACATCGAGGCGCTCCTGAAAGGGATCGAGCGCACCAGGAGGATTTTCGGATGAGCGATGAAGCTCGCAAGTTCGCAGTTGAAGAAGTCGAGGCCGGCACCCCGCCGCCCCGCGCCCGCGTCGATGATGCGGTGGAAGACGCGCCCACGGTCTACGAGACGCCGACGCAGAAGTTCGCCCGCAAGCGCGACTACCTTGAAGGCTTCCTGGCGCAGCAGCCCGAGGCGGACGAGGATCCGACCGGGCCGGGCGGCACGATCTACGAAGGCGTGATCACCGCGCTCAAGGAGATCTACGATCCCGAGATCCCGGTGAACATCTACGACCTGGGCCTGATCTACGGTGTCGACGTGTCGCCCGAACACAGCGTGGCCGTCACGATGACGCTGACGACGCCGCACTGCCCTGTCGCCGAATCGATGCCGGGCGAAGTCGAGCTGCGCGTGGCGTCGGTGCCGGGCGTGCGCGACTGCGAGGTGAGCCTCGTCTGGGACCCGCCATGGGACATGGCCAAGATGAGCGACGAGGCCAAGCTCGAGCTGGGGATGCTGTGAGCCAGGCCGCCACCCGTGATCTGCCGCTGACGATCGATCCGGTCGGCTTCCGCAATCCGGACGATGCGGCGGCCCTGGTGCACGTGCTCGATGGTTATGCCCGCGATCCGATGGGTGGCGGAGAGCCGCTGGCCGACGACGTGCGCCAGCGACTGCCGGCAGGCCTTGCCGGTGTGCCCGGCGCCTTTGCCTTCCTGGCGCGGCTTGGCGGTCGCCCGGTCGGCGTGGCGGTTTGCTTCATGAGCTACTCGACCTTCGCGGCCGCGCCGCTGGTCAACATTCACGACGTCTGCGTGCTGGCGCCCCACCGCGGCCGCGGCGTCGCCACCGCTTTGTTCAAGCGGATCGAGACGGAGGCGCGCTCGCGCGGGGCCTGCAAGATCACGCTCGAAGTGCTGAGCGGGAACATCAATGCCAAGCGGCTCTACAAGTCGCTCGGCTATGGCGACTACACGCTCGATCCAGAGGCCGGACACGCGCTGTTCTGGCAGAAGAGGCTGACATGACGATCGAAATGACTGGCACCAAAGTGCGCGCCCGCCCCGCCGCCGTGACGCTGACCGAAAGGGCCGAAGCCCGCATCGCCGAGCTGATGAGCAAGGCGCCCGAAGATGCGATCGGCGTCAAACTCTCCACCCCCCGCCGCGGATGTTCGGGCCTGGCCTACTCGGTCGACTACGTGAGCGAGGCAAGCGCCTTCGACGAACGGATCGAGACCCCGGGCGGCCTGTTCTTCATCGACGGCGGATCGGTGCTCTACCTGGTGGGCAGCACCATGGACTGGGTGGAAGACGATTTCTCCGCCGGTTTCGTGTTCGAAAACCCGAACGCCAAGGGCGCATGCGGCTGCGGCGAGAGCTTCACGGTTTGATCCGCCAAGCTGGCTTCTACCGGGCTCAACGCCCCTTCAGCGCCGCAACGCAGGCGGCGCGGTCTACGTCCTGCCCGTCCGAGGACCGCCGCGCGTCGACATAGGACGCCAGCGGCTCCTTCGACTGCGCCGTGGGATAGAGGAAAACGTCGAGCACGCAGGCCTTGCCGGTAAACTGCAGCTTGCGCGCATCGCCTTCCCACACGTTCAGCCGTGCCGCCCCGAACTGGCGCAGGAGCTGGCTCTCGCTGGCGCCGATGACGCCTTCCAGCCCCGGGATCGTCTGGAACGTGGGATCGCGCGGCGCGGCGCGTACCGGTTCGCGGATCGCGGCGCCCTTGCCCGGTCGCGGCGTGGTGGTCGTTCCGGTCGAGGCACAGGCCGCAAGCAAGGGCGCGAGCACGGCAAGGCCGAGCAAGACGCGAAGCCGCGACAGGCCGGCGGGCGAGCTGGAGAGGGATCGCGCTGAGTTCATGGTCGCAGCTCGCATTGCCCGCGCGCTCACCGGTGTCAACGCCGCGCGAGGTTGCCGCGAGCCGACCCGCAGGCTACTCGCGGCATGAAGCCGATCAGCGGCGCCAAGGATTGCCCCCGTCTATGAACGATACCCAGCCCGAACCGCGCTACGACGTGATCGCGATCGGCAATGCCCTGGTCGACGTGCTCGCGCACAGTTCGGACCAGGTCATCGAGGACCTCGGCCTGACCCGCGGCGGCATGACCCTGATCGACACGCCGCGCGCCGAGGAGCTCTACGCCCACATGGGGCCGACGGCGCAGATCTCGGGCGGCTCGGCTGCGAACACGCTGGCCGGCATGGCTGCGCTCGGCGCCCGCTGTGCCTTCATAGGCCAGGTTGCCGACGATCATCTGGGCGAGGTCTTCGCCCATGATATCCGCGCGGCCGACATCGCGTTCGCTACGCCTGTGCGTGCCGGCGATCCGCCGACCGGGCGCTGCCTGATCTTCGTGACCTCCGACGCGCAGCGCACGATGAACACGTTCCTGGGCGCCTCGCAGTTCCTGCCGGCTGAAGCGCTGGACCTTGACGCCATCGCCGCATCCGCCGTGCTTTACCTTGAGGGTTACCTGTGGGATCCAGAGGAACCGCGGGCCGCCATGCGCAAGGCCATCGACACCGCGAAGGCCGCCGGGCGCAAGGTCGCCTTCACGATGTCGGACGCCTTCGTGATCGACCGCCACGGCGACGACTTCCGGGACCTGATCGCGCAAGGAAAGATCGACATCCTGTTCGCCAACGCGACCGAACTGGCCGCGCTGACCGGCATCGGAGATTTCGACGAGGGCCTGGCCTCGCTGGTCGACCATGTGCAGGTGATCGTCGTCACGCGTGGCGAGCATGGCGCGGTGGCGATCAGCCGGGGCGAGCGCGCCGAAGTGCCGGCCGAGCCGATCGCGCGGGTGATCGACACCACCGGCGCGGGAGACCTGTTCGCCGCCGGGTTCCTCTTCGGGCATGTCCGCGGGCGACCGGTAGCGGAGTGCCTCCGCCTCGGCGCCGTCTGCGCCAGCGAGGTCATCTCGCACTTCGGTGCCCGGCCCGAAGTCGATCTGGCCGAACTCGTCGCCGAACGGGTGGGCTGAGACGATGCGCAGCCGGGAAGGAGCACGATGACCTGCCCGGCGCTGATCGATTTCGAAGCGAGCTGCCTGCCCGAGTACGGGCAATCCTATCCGATCGAAGTGGCGATCGCCAAAGTCGACGGGTCGAGCCGCACTTGGCTGATCCACCCGGCCGAGGCGTGGCGCTTCTGGGATTGGTCCCCCGAGGCGGAGGCGCTGCATGGGATCAGCCGCGCGCTGATCGAGCGCGAGGGGCTGCCCTGCGCCCAAGTCCTCGGCGAAATGGCTGCGTTCGCCGGCGACTGCCCGGTCTATGCCGATGCCGACCTCGACGCATACTGGCTCGAAGTGTTGGCGCATGCCGCCGGAGCTGAGCCGCCCTTCCCGGTGCGCTTCCTTGGGGAGTATCTGGTCGAGCGCGGCTACACCCGGCCGCAAGTGCTGGAAGCGCTCGCCGCCGCCCGCCAGCGCCTCCCAACCGAGCACATCGCGCGCGACGATGCCAGCCGGCTGGCTCTCACCGTCAAGCTGCTGCTCGATGGCGAGACGGCTTGAAGACAGCGTCGTCCCGGGCGCGACCCGGGACCGGTTGCGCCATGGTGCGCCTTCTCGTGAGCCAGCTTAGATCGCACGAGCGGAGGACGGCCTGGTCGTGCTCTGGCGAAACCGGTCCCGGATCAGGTCCGGGACGAACTCAGGTTCACCCCGCAGGCGTCTCCCAGGCATCAGGCGCCAAGCCGCCTTGCATCTCGCCCAGGCACTGCGAGCGCGCGGCGTCGCGGTCGGAGACCAGGCGATTGCTGATCGCCAGGGGCAGTGCGCAGCCATGCTCGGGCTCTACCGGGAACTTGCGCGCGCAGCCCTCGCGCGTGCTGAACAGGTCGTCCGCGCAGTCCTCATAGGCCGCTTCCTGACGCTGGTGTTGCGCCCGGCACGCTGCCGTCCAGCGCGCGCTGTAGCTGGTCTGCGCCGCGCCGACGCACGCCTGGTAGCGTGAGCGGGCGGCCTCGCGCGCCTGCTGCTCGGCGCGGCGCGCACGTTCGAGTTGGGCGGTGCGGTCGACGGCCGAGGTCTGTTCACGCGTCCCGCTCTCGACCGATTCGTGGATCGCCTGCGCCGGCAGGAACACGCCGAAATAGTAGCCGACGCCCGCGCCGGCCAGCAGCGCGCCTGCCGCCAGGCTGAGCTTAAGGACGGTGTCGGCCGAGGCTGCCACGCGCTCAGGCCTGCTCGCGCGCGACTTCGCGCCAGCCGATGTCGCGGCGGCAGAAGCCGGTCAGAAACGCGATCGCATCGACTGCGGCATAGGCCTTGGCCTGCGCCTCGCCGACGCTGGCACCCGTGGCGGTGACGTTGAGCACGCGCCCGCCAGTCGCGGTCAGGACGCCATCGATGCCGAGAGCGGTGCCGGCGTGGAAGACCTTGGCGCCATCCGCCTGCGCGGCGGGAATGCCATCGATGCGGCCGCCCTTCTCCGGCGTTCCGGGATAGCCGTTCGCCGCCATGACCACCGTCAGCGCAACCTCTGGCGAGAAGCGCGGCGGCTGGATCGATCCCAGCCGATTCTGCGCGCACGCCACCAACAGCTCGACCAGGTCGCTCTCCAACCGCATCATCAGCACCTGGCATTCGGGGTCGCCGAAGCGGCAGTTGTACTCGATCAGCTTGGGACCCTCGCGCGTCAGCATCAAGCCGGCGTAGAGCACGCCCGAGTAGGATGAACCTTCGTTCGCCATCGCGCGCACGGTGGGCGTCAGGATGCGCGCCATCGCCTCGCCCTCCAGCGCCGCGGTCAGCACGGGCGCCGGACTGTAGGCACCCATGCCGCCGGTGTTGGGTCCGGTGTCGCCCTCGCCCACGCGCTTGTGGTCCTGCGCCGAGCCGAAGGGGACGATGGTGCTGCCGTCGGTGAGCGCGAAGAAGCTCGCCTCCTCGCCGGTCAGGAACTCCTCGATGACCGCTTCGGCGCCGGCTTCGCCGAAGCGGCCGGAGAAGATCTCGCGCACCGCCTCCTGGGCCTCGGCCATCGACATGGCGACGGTGACCCCCTTGCCCGCGGCGAGGCCGTCCGCCTTGATGACCACCGGAGCGCCGAAGCCCTCGAGCGCCGACAGGCCGTCCGCCTCGTTGCAGACGCGCACATAGGCCGCCGTCGGGATGCCGGCCCGCTCGCACAAGTCCTTGGTGAAGCCCTTGGAGCCTTCGAGCCGAGCCGCGCCACGACTGGGACCGAACACGGACACGCCGGCGCCGCGCAGCGAATCGGCCAAGCCGTCGACCAGGGGCGCTTCCGGGCCGATCACCACCAGCCCGATCGCCTGCGCCTCGCAGAAGGCGATCACGGCGGCGTGGTCCGTCGCGTCGAGGGCAACGCATGTCGCGTGCTCGCCGATGCCCGGATTGCCGGGCGCGGCATAGAGCGTGCCGCAAAGCGGGGATTGCGCCAGCTTCCAGGCGAGCGCATGCTCACGGCCCCCCGATCCCAGCAACAGGATGTTCATGGCTCTGCCTTTCGATGACGACGACTATGGAGACGACCGGAAAGCGCCGCTCCTAGCGAAGGCGGTTCCGGGCGACAACGCCGAGCCGCTGTCGGTCAGCGAACTTTCCGCACGGCTCAAGCGAACGGTGGAGGATCGCTTCGGCTTCGTGCGCCTGCGCGGAGAGCTTTCGGGCGTGAAGCGTGCGGCATCGGGCCACCTGTATTGCTGCCTCAAGGACGACAAGGCGGTGATCGACGGGGTCATGTGGAAGGGCGGCGCGCAGCGGCTCGCGTTCCGGCCCGAGGATGGGGTGGAGGTGATCGCCACCGGCAAGCTGACGACTTATCCCGGCCGCTCCAAGTACCAGATCGTCGTAGAGACGATGGAAATCGCCGGCGAAGGCGCGCTGCTCGCCCTGCTGGAGAAGCTGCGCGCACGGCTGGCGGCGGAAGGCCTGTTCTCCGAGAGCAGCAAGAAGCCGCTGCCGTTCCTGCCCGCCACGATCGGCGTGGTGACATCGCCGACCGGCGCGGTGATTCGCGACATCCTGCACCGCTTGGCAGATCGCTTCCCCAGCCGCGTGCTGGTCTGGCCGGTGCTGGTGCAGGGCGAAGGCGCGGCCGGCCAGGTCGCGGCGGCGGTGCGTGGGTTCTCCGCCATGCCGAGCAACGGCCCCGTGCCGCGCCCCGATCTCGTCATCGTCGCGCGCGGTGGCGGGTCGATCGAGGACTTGTGGTCCTTCAACGAGGAAGTCGTGGTGCGCGCGGTGGCCGAGTGCACGATCCCGATCATCTCCGCCGTCGGGCATGAGACCGACACCACCTTGTGCGACTATGCCGCCGACCGCCGGGCGCCCACGCCGACCGCAGCCGCCGAGATGGCCGTGCCGGTCCGCGCCGAGCTCGGTTCGCAACTGGCCGAACTGGCCTTGCGCAAGCGCCGCTGCGCCCTGCGTCCGGTGGCGCTGGGCCGCGAGCGGCTGGACGCGCGCGTTCGCCACCTCCCCAAGCCCGAAGCCTTGCTGGCGGCCAGGGCGCAGCGGCTCGACGAGGCGAGCGAGCGCCTGCGCCGCGCCTTGCGTGAACGCGCCGCGGGCGCGGGCGCGCGCCTCGATGCGCAAGGCGCGCGCCTCTCGCTGCCCCTGCTGCGTCATCGCGTGGAGCGGGCGGCGGAGCGCCTGGTCCGTGCCGGGCTGACGCCGGCGCTGCTGCAGCGGCAGTTCGATGTCGCCCGCAAGCACTTCGCGCCGGTCGCCCGCGTCCTGCCGCAGCTCGATCCCGACAAGCCGCTGGCGCGCGGGTTCGCGCGGGTGACCACTGCCACGGGCCATACCCTGACCGACAGGGCGCAGGCCGAACGCGAGCCGACACTGACGCTCAAGTTCCGCGACGGCGACCTCACCGTCGTCCCCAATGCCCTGCCCCGCCGCGCCGTGCGGTCGAAGGAGCCCGGTGCGCAGCAGGGCGATTTGTTCTGACCAAGAGCATCTGCTAGATCGAAGCTCATGTTGATGTCCTCTGCCGATCGCCCCGCCACCTTGCGCTATGGCCCCAATGGCTTTCGCGTCCTGAGCCCGGGCAACCATGTGCTCTGCGCCGTCTCGGGCGAGAAGATCCCGCTCGAAGTGCTGCGCTACTGGAGCGGCGAGCGGCAGGAGCCCTACGCGAGCGCCGAGATCGCCACGCGCCGGCTGCTCGGAGCGGCATGAGGAACAGACAAGTGCGGGGAAGACGGCGCGCGATGTCGGACCGTTCACGGGCTCTTGGATCCGTGGCGAGCGGCGTGGCGATCCTGCTCGCCGGCTGCACGGCCTCGCCCCCGTCCGACGTTCCGGCCCCCGCCGGCCCGGCCGAGCCTCCCTCTGCGGTGACCTTCGTGCCGGCGCGCCCATCGACCTTCGCGTTTGCCGGCGAGCTGACGCAAGGCGGCTGGATCAAGGGCACCGTGCCCGCCGGCACGCGCACGCTCGCCTTGGGCGGGCAGCCCATCGCCTTCGCACCGGACGGAAGCTTCTTTGCCGCCTTCGACCGGGACGCGCCGGCCACCTCCACTCTGGTGGCGACGCTGCGCTCTGGCGAGCAGGTGGCGCGCACCTTGTCCATCGCCCCGCGCGCCTGGCGGATCGAGCGCGTCAACATCGCCCGGCGAGAGAACGGACCGACCGAGGCGTTTCTGGCGCTGCGCCGGCCCGAACTCGCCCGGATCGAGGCCGCCCGCACCCGCGTGACCGATGCAGCCGGGTGGCGACAGGACTTCATCTTTCCCGTTAAGGCGCGCATCTCCGGGCGGTTCGGCTCGCAGCGGGTCTATCGCGGCGAGCCTGGCGCCTACCACTCTGGTCTCGACCTGGCGGGCGGCGCGGGCACGACATTCGTGGCGCCCGCCGACGGCGTGGTCATCCTGGCGGCGCAGTCTCCCTTCACGCTGGAAGGAAACCTGCTGATGATCGATCACGGCATGGGCCTCAACAGCGCGTTCCTGCATTGCTCGCAGATCCTGGTGCGCGAGGGCGAGCATGTGCGCCAGGGACAGCCGATCGGACGGATCGGCGCGACCGGCCGCGCCACGGGTCCGCACCTGCACTGGTCGATGAAGTGGAACGATGCGCGGATCGACCCGATCCTGCTCACCGGCCCGATGCAATAGGCGACCGGCGTTCGATCCACGCACGTGGATGCAGCGCCGCCCCGGGCCCACTTCGCCAGATCAGGCCCCAGGGTGCGCCTCCCGGGTTGCACCCTGCGGCCACGGGCCTATCAGGCGATGGTGCGGCGCAACATAGCTCTTGTCTTGCTGATCATCGGCGTCGCGCTGACCACCTGGCTGCGTTCCGAACGCTGGCTGGTGGTGCCCAACGACACCTTGCGCTTCACCGCAATCAAGCTGTCACCCCGTGACGTCGTGAAGGCGCACCTTGGGCCCTTCGAACTGGAGAGCGCCTGGCACATGACGCTGGGCAGCTACAAATTCGGCGGCTACTCGGCCTTGCTCTCGCTTCCCGACGGGCGGCTGCTCGCGATCTCGGACTTCGGCCGCTTCCTGGCCTTCACGCCGCCGGGACAGGGCCAGCACAAGGCTCGGCACGGCAATCTGATACGTGACCCGCGCAACGACAAGCGCAAGGTCGATAGCGAATCGGCCACGCGCGATCCACGCACCGGCACGATCTGGCTCGGCATGGAGTTCCTGAACGGCTTCGTGCGCCTGGGACCAAACTGGGTCGAAAATGGCCGCTCGCAGCCCGAGAGCATGGCCGGCTGGGGCGAGAACTCCGGGGCCGAGGCGATGATCCGCCTTGCCGATGGACGCTTCGTGGCGCTGTCGGAAGGGGCGCGTGAATGGCTCTGGCCGCGCCATCACGACGGCGTGATCTTCTCCGGCGACCCGGTCGCAAAGCCCGCCTCGGGACAGGGCTTCACCTTCGATGGCCCGTCTGCCTTCGATCCGGTGGACATGGCGCAATTGCCCGACGGGCGCGTGCTCGTGCTGATGCGGACGCTGATCTGGCCCCTGCCCGAGCGATTTGCCGGTCGCATCGCCATCGGCGATCCCGCCCGGATCAAATCCGGGGAAACCTGGCACGTCACCGAAGTCGCGCGTCTCGCCTCCACGCTGCCGGTCGACAACTTCGAAGGCATGGCGGTGACACCGCGCGGCGACGGCAAGGTGATCGTGTGGCTGATCTCGGACGACAACCAGACCCGAATCCAGCGCACACTGCTGTGGAAGCTGGTCGTCGATCCCGCGAAGCTGCCGCGCTGAAGCTGCGGCCGCCGCTTCGGAAACTCAGCCCGTCTCGCGTTGTAGGGCCAAGTGGAAGCGGACTATCGCTGACGATATTCAGCCCAGCCGCAAGCCTTCGTCTCGCACGCAAAAAGGCGCGCGGATCGCTCCGCACGCCTCATGTTCGATCTGGAGCGCCCCGCCTTAGCGAAGCGACTCGTTCAGGCCGCTGCCTTCTTCTTCAGCTCGCGCTTCACCTTGAGAGCGCGGGTGCTGAGCTTCTCGTCCGAAGCCTTGAGCAGCCAGTTGTCCAGGCCGCCGTTGTGCTCGACCGAGCGCAGGCCGTGGGTCGAGACGCGGAACTTGAAGCTGCGCTCCAGCCCGTCCGACAGCAGAGTCACGTTCTGCAGGTTGGGCAGGTAGACGCGCTTGGTCTTGTTGTTGGCGTGGCTGACGTTGTGGCCGACTTGACGGCTCTTGCCGGTCAGTTCGCAGATACGGGACATGGGACTTCTCTCGCTCGAATGTCTGTGCCGTGTAAACGGGAAGGCGCGCCCTTAGCGAGTCACCCCGCCGAGGTCAAGTTGTGCACAGGCCGATCGCACGGTAGCGAGAGCCCATGACCCGCTGGCCGCTCCCCCAACCCATGGCGCTCGCACTGGAGCAGGCACGGCTGGCGGCGACCGAGGGCGAGGTGCCCATCGGCGCCGTGGTGGTCAAGGGCGGCGTGGTGATCGCCACCGGACGCAATGCCCCCCGCGCCCGGCACGATCCCACCTCGCATGCCGAGATCGAGGCGATTCGCGCCGCCGCGCAGGTCCTGGCCAACGAGCGGCTGGACGGGTGCGAGCTGTGGGTGACGCTGGAACCTTGCGCGATGTGCGCCGGCGCCATCGTCCATGCACGGATCGCCAAGGTGTATTACGGCGCATCGGATCCGAAGGGCGGGGCGGTGGAGCATGGCGCGCGGGTGTTCGAGCAGCCCCAGTGCCTGCACCGGCCCGAGGTCTACGCCGGAATCGGCGAATCGCAGGCTGCGGATTTGCTGCGAGGGTTCTTTCGCGAGCGCAGATGAAGGATCGTCAAGATCCTCCCCTGCAAGGGGAGGGAGACCGCCAGCAGCGCTGGTGGTGGAGGGGTGTAGCCGTCGCAGTCATGTACTCCGGTGGCGGTGACACCCCTCCGTCACGCACTACGTGCGCGCCACCTCCCCTTGCAGGGGAGTATCTACAGGGTCACAGCCCCCGCCAGATCTTCAGCGGGGTCGTGTCACTGGCGCCCAAGTGCCGCCTGTCGCACTTAACGGGCAGGAAGCGCCTGGAGTAGCAGAGCTGCACCTCGCGCAGCCATCCGGTCCGGCTGAGCTGAACCCCCACCTGCTCGACCTTCCAGGAGGGATTGAGCCGCACGAACGCACGCCGCAAATCGCCTGCGGTCAGATCATCCTGGCGCGACAGGCGGTCGGCATCGGGCCAGCGGATCGAGCGCCACAGGACCGCCGCGACCCGGAAATACTGCGCCGGGCTCTTCGCCATGCAGCTGCCGTGCTTGGCCCACTCGTGCGCCAGCAGCCGCGCCGAAGGCGTCATGCACAGATGCGCCCGCAGATCCTGCATCGAAGGTTGCGGCATAGCGCTGCACCATTGGGGCGAAGGCCCGCGCCGCGCCTCGGGCCAGAGCCCATGCAGCACGAAGCCGAAGCGGCCGTTACGGCCGGAGCATTGCATGGACGCAGTGTCGCCGCTGGTCTTGCAATAGTCGGGCGACCAGCTCGCCGCGAGGGTATAGCCGGCCACCGCCACGCGGCGCGGCGCTCCGTTCGGTGAAGGTACGGCAAATGGCTCGATGCGGCCGGGCGGCGTGCACTGGTAGGCCTGGGCCAAGGTCGGCGACGGCCAGAGCGCGAGCATTGGCACCAGCGCGAGCACCGGCCCCAGCCACCTCACAGCGGCGTGAAGTCCAGGCCGATGTCGGCGGCAGGCGCGCTCTGGGTCAGGCGCCCGACCGAGACGTACGTCACACCGGTGGCCGCGATCGCGCCGATGGTCGAGAGGTTCACGCCGCCCGATGCCTCGGTCGGCACGCGCCCGGCGACCAGGGCCACGGCTTCGCGCAGAGTGTCAGGCCCCATGTTGTCAAGCAGGAGGTGGTCGGCGCCGGCGGCCAGCGCCGGCTCGATCTGCTCGAGGCTGTCGACTTCGCAGATTACTTGCGTGACACCCGTGGCCTTGGCGCGCGAGACCGCAGGCCCGACGCCGCCGGCGACGAGGACATGGTTGTCCTTGATCATCGCCGCATCCCACAGGCCCATGCGGTGATTCCGGGCCCCGCCCATGCGGGTGGCGTATTTCTCCAGGTGACGCAGGCCGGGGATCGTCTTGCGCGTATCCAGCAAGGTCGCATGGCCCGCCATCGCCTGCACGTACTGCGCCGTCATCGTCGCGATCCCGGACAGGTGCTGCACGGTGTTGAGCGCCGACCGCTCCGCCGTCAGCATCGCGCGCGCCTTGCCGGCGAAGCGCATCAGCTGCGAGCCGGCCGCGACCTGCGCGCCCTCCTCGACCAGGATCTCGATCTGCATATCGGGGTCGAGCCGGTGAAAGAACGCGGCAGCGATCGGCAGGCCCGCGACGGTGATCGCATCGCGCGAATCCATCACCCCGGAGAAGCGGGCATCGGCGTCGATCACGCTTTCGGAGGTGACATCGTGCCCGCCGCCCGGCAGCCCGACGCCCAGGTCCTCGTCGAGAGTTGCGGTGACGAACGCGTCGAGGTCGAAGCCGGTCAGGGAAAAGCTCATGGCCGCGTCTTTCGCGCGTGCGGAAGGTTCGCGCAAGCGCCGGCATGCTGCTAGCACGATGCGATGATCCCTTCGCCGCACGCCCCTGCCGCCCCGACATCGCCGCATGGCAAGGGACGCTGGTACACGCTGACTTACGTCCAGGTCCTGATCGCCATCGCGGCTGGAGCGGCCCTGGGCTATTTCGCGCCGCAGACCGGCGAGGCGATGAAGCCCCTGGGCGACGCCTTCATCGCGCTGGTGAAGATGATCATCTCGCCCGTCATCTTCCTGACCATCGTTACCGGCATCGCCGGCATGCGCGATCTGGCGTCGGTCGGGCGCGTGGCGGCCAAGGCGTTCGCCTATTTCCTGTTCTTCTCGACGCTGGCGCTGTTCGTCGGGCTGATCGTCGCCAACGTGCTGCAGCCGGGCGCCGGGCTGAACATCGACCCGGCGACGCTCGATGCCGGCAAGGTCGCGAAATACGGAACTGCGGCGCATGACACCAGCCTGGTCGGTTTTCTCCTCGGCATGATCCCGACCAGCCTGGTCTCGCCGCTGGTGGGCGAGAATATCCTCCAGACGCTGGTGGTGGCGATCCTGTTCGGCGTGGCTCTGCCGATGGTCGGTCCACGCGGGGATCGCATCCTCTCGGTGCTGGAGGACGTGGCGGTGGTCGTCTTCAAGATCGTCGCCATCCTGATGAAGGCAGCGCCGATCGGTGCCTTCGGCGCGATGGCCTTCACCATCGGCAGCTACGGCATCGGTGCGCTGGCCGATCTCATCAAGCTGGTCGCAACGTTCTACCTGACCTCGTTGCTGTTCGTCCTGGGCGTGCTGGGCGCGGTGGGGCTGTGGGCCGGCTTCTCGATCCTGCGGCTGATCGCGTACCTCAAGGCCGAGCTGCTGCTGGTGCTGGGCACCTCCTCGTCCGAAAGCGCCCTGCCGCTGCTGATCGAGAAGATGGAGCACGCCGGCTGCCCGCGCGAGGTCGTCGGGCTGGTGGTGCCGACAGGCTACTCGTTCAATCTCGACGGCACGAACATCTACATGACGCTGGCGGCGCTCTTCATCGCCCAGGCCTGCAACGTGCACCTGCCCTTGTCCGAACAGCTGCTGCTACTGGGCGTGGCGATGATCTCGTCCAAGGGCGCGGCGGGGGTCACCGGGGCCGGCTTCGTGACCCTGGCGGCGACGCTGCAGGTCGTGCCGACGGTGCCGCTGGCCGGCATGACGCTGATCCTGGGCGTCGACCGGTTCATGTCGGAATGCCGCAGCCTGACCAATTTCATCGGCAACGCGGTGGCGGCCGTGGTGGTGTCGAAATGGGAGGGCGGGCTGGACCACGCCAAGCTGGATGCGGCGTTGAAGGGGTAGGGCGACCTCCCGCCTGCCCCGACAAACCCTCGTCATTCCCGCCTTCGCGGGAATGACGAGGGTTTGTCGGGTGAGGTCTTCCTCAGCTCAATGCACGAAGCGGGCGATCACGTCCCTGTACGAGCGACTGACCTTCACCTGCGCCCCCGAATCGAGCACCAGGAAGCACTCGCCATTGGTGTGCGGCTTGACCTGGCGGACCTGGTTCAGGTTGACGATCGTCGAGCGGTGCACGCGCTGGAACACGCGCGGGTCGAGGCGGCGCTCCAGATCCTTCATCGTCTCGCGCAGGATCAGCGAGTTGTCGGCGGTGCGGATGCACATGTAGTCGCCCGCGGCCTCGATATGCTCGATCGAATCGACGTCGATGCGGAAGATCTGGCCGCGATCCTTGATGTTGATCAGCTTCTCGAAGCGGTCTGCACTATGCTCCGCGTCCTCAGGCATGGCATCGATCGCATCGGGCGCCACTTCGGCCAGCACGGTCTTGAGCTTTTCCGCCTCCTCGGCCGAGCGCTTCTCGGCCAGGCGGGTGCGGACCCGGGCAAGCGTGTCGGCCAGCTTGTCGTCCTCCACCGGCTTCATCAGGTAGTTGACGGCGTTCGCCTCGAAGGCGCGGACCGCGTGTTCCTGGTAGGCGGTGACGAAGACGAACAGCGGCGGCTCGATCTCCATCACGCCCTTCACCACCGAGAAGCCGTCGAACCCGGGCATCTGGATGTCGAGGAAGACGAGATCGGGCTTTTCCGTCTTGATCTTGCGGATCGCCTCGCGTCCGTTGGAGCAGGTGTCGATGATCTCGACGTCGGTGTATTTCTCCAAGCGCAGCTGGAGGCCCTGGATGGCGAGCTTCTCGTCATCGACGAGGATGGTACGGATAGTCATGCAGTGAAATCTCCGGCGCTCGAACGCGCGGTCTCCATCAAGGTTTCAGCTTGAACGGCAGATGACGCAGGTCCGGCGAATGCATGCGGCAGTGTATCAGCGCGAACCCGTCGCGGCGAGTCGAGGAACAGGTATGGCCTCCTCGCCAGCTTCGGTACGCTCGAACGGAAGTTCTATGACGACGGCGAACCCGCCTTCGGGGGGCTCGATCGTTTCGAAGCGATGGTCTTCCCCATAGGCCTGGGACAGGCGATCGCGAATGTTGGACAATCCCACTCCGGTCGAAACCGGCTCCCCTCCATCGTACGTCATGCCCGAGAGCCTGTTGTCCGTGGTGGAGGTTTGCAAGCCCGGGCCGGTGTCCGAGACGACGATGCGAAGCGTCGAACCGATGAGTTGCGTGGTGATGGTGATCTCCGCGCCCGACTCCTGCTGGCTGACCGCATACTTGATCGCGTTCTCGACCAGCGGCTGGAGCAGGAGCGAGGGCAACAGGCCCGGCTCTGTCTCCGGCGCGATGTCGAACGTGGTGCGCAGCCGCTCCTCGAACCGCATGCGCTCGATATCGAGGTAGAGCTTGAGCGTTTCCACTTCCTGCACCACCGTCACGCGTGCCGATGGCTTGTTGACCAGCGTGTAGCGCAGGAACGAGGACAGGCGGCTGAGCATCGCGTTGGCCGGTTCGGTCTGCTTGAGCAGCACCAGCGTGGAGATCGAGTTCAGGGTGTTGAACAGGAAATGCGGGTTCAGCTGGTAGCGCAGCATGGCCAGCTGCGCTTGCGTGGCCTGGTTCTCCAGCCGCAGCAGCTGGTCGTTCTGTTCTTCCACCGTCAGGTAGAAGTTGATCGCGTAGTATAGCGCGGACCAAGCGCCCAGCAGCGTCGCGTCGTAGTAGAAATAGCCGATGAACAGCTGCGCGAAGCTCGCGTCCGATTCGGCGCGATAGAGCCAGATCACCCAGGCATCAACGAAGGCGTACAAGCCCACCGCAACCGGGATCGCCAGCACCGTCACGCCCCAGGTCAGCAGCGGCTGGCGCCCGATTAGCTGGCGGAAGATGACCGCGAGCACCAGCGAGATCGAGAAGCCGGTGACGGTGCCGATCAGGACGATGACCAGGAACGTCAGCGCCTGGTCGTTGGCGATCGCCGACATCGCGCGCAGCAGCATGGCGCCCGCCCAGCCGACCGCCTGCAGGCGCCAGAACGCCTGGTTCTTGTTCGCGAAGAACGGGATAGGCTTGATCGGAAGCACGGCCATTGCAGCGGTTCGTAGCGCAGATGGAGAGCGGTGGGAATCCTTTGGGTCATCGTCGTTCAGGCAGTCGCGACCGTCGGTACAGTCACACCCTCGTCATTCCCGCCTTCGCGGGAATGACGAAAAAAGAGGAAGACAATCCAGCTTCAGCTCTTGCGCGCCGCCTTGATCGCCTCGGCCAGCCTGTCGGTTCCGACGGCACCCGAGATCAGCTCGTCGCCCGCAACCCAGCTGGGCGTGCCGCCGAAGCCGAGCTTTTGCGCCAGCGCCAGGTTGCGCTGGATCTCTTCCGCGACCGGCGCACTCGCCGCGACCTTGCGCGCGCGCTCCAGATCCAGACCCGCGGCGCTCGCCGCCGTTTCGATCGCGGCAGGGTCGAGCTGTCCGGCCGAGAACATCGCATCGTGGAACTGCGGGTACTTGCCCTGCTCCGCCGCGGCGAGCGCCATCTTCGCCGCCGCCGCACTGTGCGGGCTGATGATCGGCAGTTCGCGAATGACGATCTTGAGGTCGGGATTGGCCTTCGCCAGCGCGGCGATGTCTCCCACCGACTTGCGGCAATAGCCACAGGCGAAGTCGGTGAACTCGACCAGCGTCACCGAACCGCGCGGGTTGCCCAGCACCGCGCCGGGGAACGGTGCCTCGACCGGGGTGCGCACTTGCGCCAGCTGGGTGCGCCCCTGGTTGCGCTGCAGGTTGTCCATCGCCTCAGGCAGGATCTCGGGATGCTCGAGAATGTAGGAGCGCACGATCTGCTCCACCGCGGCGCGATCGGCCACGGGGGCGAACTGGCGATGCGCGAACCAGCCGCCCAGCGCGGCGAGCACGATCGCGCCCGCGACGAGCACCGTGCGCCGGCGACCAGCGGCTGTCTTGTCCTGCGTCGATGTCATGGGCGGGGCCTACTTGCGTTTGCGGGTGCGTTCAACTTCGGCGCGGGCCTGGAACTCGATGTCCTGCGCCCGCAGCCAGTCGGGCGAGCCTTCCGGCAGGCCCAGCTGTGCCGCCCGCGCGCTTGCCAGCGCTTCCTCCATCCGGCCGCTGAGCACCTGCTGTTCGGCGCTGGCGAGCCGCGCGCGGGGCATGTCGCCCTGGTTGGCGTAGATGACGCCCAGCTGGTACCAGGCGAACGGATTCTCCCGATCCCGCGATACGGCCGCGCGCAGCACGGTCTGGGCTTCGGCGAAGTTCTTGCGATCCTCGGTGGCGATCAGGGCATGGCCGAAGAGCGTCGCGATCAGCGGCTGGTTGCCGGTCAGTTCCGTCGCGCGGCGCAGCGGCGCCAGGGCCTCGGGCGGCTTGCCCGCCTCAAGCAGGATCTGGCCCTTGAGTTCCAGAAAATACGGGTCGTCCGGCGCGGTCAGAAGCAGCGCATCGGCTTCCGCGGTCGCGCGGTCGAGCTGCGAATCCTTGTGGTAGGCGTAGGCCCGCGCATAGTGCGCCGGCACCGAGTTGTCGGTCGGCGGATAAGTCCGCAAGGTGTCGCGCGGCTCTGCCAGGAAGCCGAACAGCTTGGCCTTCACCCGGGTGAAGCGCGCTTCGATGGCCGGGTCGCTCGGCTTGTTCCACGCGGGATCGGCCTCGTAAGTATCCGTCAGCGTCGTGATGCGGTCGGCCGTCATCGGGTGAGTCGAGTAGAACTCGTCGCCGTCCGCCGGACGATAGCCGTGGCGGAACTCCAGGTTCTGCAGCTTCTTGAAGAACTCCAGCGAGCCCTTGCCGGTGATCCCCGCCTTGGAAAGGTAGGATGCGCCGGCGGCATCGGCGCTGGCCTCCTGCGAGCGGTTGTAGGCGAGGAACTTGCCCATCGCCGCCTGCTGCCCCGCCATCAGCACGCCCATGGCGGCCTCGCCTCCGCCGGCCGCCGCGGCCGCCGCGCCGAGCAGGAGCGAGAGCAGGCTGATGTTCGTCGCGCCCGCCGCACCCTGGTTCAGCACCGCATGGCCACCGACCACGTGGCCCAGCTCGTGCGCGACCACGCCCTGTACCTCGTTGGCATTGTCCGCCTCGTTGATCAGGCCCGAGTTGACGTAGACCGCCTGCCCGCCCGCCACGAAGGCGTTCACGCTCGGATCGTTGATGAGGACGATGTCTACGTTCTTGGGATCGAGCCCGGTCTGGGCGATGATCGGGCGCGACATGTCGCGGAACAGCGCCTCGGTTTCCGCGTCGCGCAGGATCGATTGCGCCATCGCCGGCACGGAGGCTAGCAGCGCCATGGGGGCAAGCAAATAGGCGGAAAGCCGAGGCAAACGCATCGAGCAAAGCCTAGGGCGCGCAGGCGTGAACCGATGCTGAAGGGTTGAGGTCGTCACGGCGACGGTCATGCCTTGGCACAGGCTGCGCGTCGACCCGCTTATGCGTCGCCGAAACTCCGCGCCGCGCGCTCGAGCAGGCGTATGTCGTGCGGCACTTCGCCCAGCACGATGATCTGGCCGTCGGGCGCGCGCCGGGCGATCAGGAGCGTGAACTCCTCGCCATGCGCCGGCAGACTGGCGAGTGGACGCTCGGGCAACGCGCGTAGCGCCTCGTGCCAGCCTGGCGCATACGGCGGCAGTTCCGCTTCATCCTTTGCATGAGGGGTCGACCGAAAGAAGTCCGTCCGCTCCCCGACCGATTTGCCGGCCCAGTCGGCGCCTCCCTCCGGATCGAGGCGCAAACGCCGCAGCGGCTCGTAGGATTCGGCGATCTCCCGCTGGAGCGCGGTGGCGACGCGGGCGTCGAGCACTTCCTTCCAGTTGATCACGCACAGCACCTGATCGATCTCGGCATCGTCGCGCGAGAACGGCAAGAGGATGCCGCGATACAGGATCGTCGCTCCGCGCCAGTTGACGAACTCGGCCTCGAACCCAACCGGGGCGTTGCTGGCGAAGACCGGCCGGTAGTGGTTCGCGATACGCGACAAGAGCGAGTGGGACGGCGCCTGACTGAGGCAACCGGGGGCACCGGAGAGCCCGCATTCCGCGACCATGGCATGGCCGACATGGCGCAGCTTGGGATCCTCGCGGTCTTCCCCGACATCCAGCAGCACGCAGTGCCCGGCAAAATCCGGCAGGGTCTGCAGATCGAGCGCTTCGCTGGCGGGGAACTGCCGCTCACCCAGCAGCGCTGCCCAGAAGTTGTAGGCGCGGACCTGAAGCCGGCGCTCCGCCTGGCCGACGGCAAAGGGGAGCGGTTCGCGTCCGGTGTGCTCGTCCTCGATCGCATGGTCACTGCCAAGACGATCGGCAAGACGATCGGCAAGGCTGTCGCCAAGGTCCGCTAATTGGCCGCGCAAGCTGTCCATGACATATTCCTAGGTCCGATGCGGACAACGCCTTCTCAATCCTCGTGGTGAACAAGTGGTAAACGCGCACCCAGGTGGGGTCAGTCGCGGATCACACCCTCGCCCGGCCGGGGCAGCGGCGCCACGAACCTCAACAGCAAGAACGACACGATCAGGAACACCGATCCGGCATGCAGCGTGAAGGGCAGCCCGCGTAGATCGGCAAGCGCCCCCCATGCCCAGGAGCCCAGCGCCATGCCCCCGAACGTCACCGCCTGGTAGATCGACAGGCACCGCCCGAGGATCGCATCGGGCGAGCGCAGCTGCACCGCCGTGTTGATGCTCGTCAGGATCATGACCCATCCCGCCCCGCCGACAAAGGCCGCGGGCAGCGCGAACCAGACGACCTGCACTTCGGCCAGCAGCGACAGCACGAACACGAACATGATCGAGCCAAGCAGTAGGATGCCCTCCAGCTTCAGCTTGCGCCGCAGCGGCCCGACGAACGGTGCGGTGACGATCGATCCGATGCCGAACAGGCCGAGCATGAGGCCGAACTGGAACTCGTCGCCATGCAGCTGATCGCTGACGATGGTCGGCAGCAGCGCCTGGTAGGCCGCCAGGCTGAAGCCGAGGCTCAGCCCGCGGACCAGGATGCGGCGCAGCGGCTGCGAGCCGGCGCAGAAGCGAATCCCCACACCGACAGCGGGCAGAATAGGCCGGCGATCGATCGCCCGCGCCTCCGGCTTCCACCAGAGCAGCACGCCGATAAGGCCGATGTAGCTCACGGCATTGATCAGGAAGGCGAAGGGCGGGCCCCAGATGGACAGCAGGACGCCGCCCAGCGCCGGACCGACGCTGCGGGCGATGTTGAAAGAGATCGAATTCAGCGCGATCGCCTGCGGCAGTTGCCTGGTGTCCACCTGCTGGCGCACCGAGGCTTGCCAGGCGGGCGAATTCAGCGCCGTGCCGATGCCCATCGTCAGCGTGAAGGCGAGCAGCAGGACCGGGTTGATCCAGCCGGCATAGGTCATCGCCGCCAGGGCGCTCGACACGATCAGCATGCCGATCTGCGCCGCGAGCATGACCTGGCGCCGGTCGTAGTTGTCCGCGATCGCTCCGGCGAAGACGCCGAACAGCATGATCGGGACCGTTGCCGAGGATTGCACCAGCGCCACCAGTTGATGCGAGGTGGTGAGCTCGGTCATCATCCAGGCTGCCGCGATCGACTGGATCGTGCCGCCGATGTTGGAGAACAGGTTGGCGATCCAGATCGCGCGGAAGACGGGATAGCGGAACGGAGAGAATGTCCCGGTGCCCGGCGCCGGACCGCCTGGATCGAGAGCCCCGCTGGTCAGGGACGATTTCGCGAGAGGAGATTTCGCGTCGGGCACCCGATTCGGGTACGGCGCAACGGTCCGTCCCGCAAGCTCAGAACAAGTAGCGCATCTTGATCGTGAGATGCTCGCCAAAGCCGTTCACCGGGAACGCCGCGCTGTCGAAACGGGGCGGCCCCATGACCACCGGCGCGTCTTGCGAGAAGCCGAAACCCTCGCGCGGGATCATCAGCCGCTTGTCGAGCTTGCCATTGGCGTTCTCGTCATGGATCAAGGCGATGGCATATCGCCCTGCCGTGACCTTGCCGAAATCGAGCGCGGGGGCCGTGGCGGGCACGATCAGGCGCTTGGCGGCAGGATCGTTCTGGCAGTTGGGGAACGTATCGGGGCGCATCGTCAGGCAGGCGAGGATGTGGCCCTTGGCAGAGCGCAGGCCGGTCACCGAGGCACTGACGTCGGTGCTGGGCTGGACCGCGCCGACGAGCGCCGGCAGCGCCGCAGCGGCAATCAGGGCCGCGACAGTCCGCGATCGGTCGCGCAAAGGTGATCCCAGAAGCGAAAATAGAGGCCGTAGTTGCATTTGTACTGCTCGTGATGGCGCTGATGGTGACTGGCGGTTATCAGCCAGTGTCCCAACGACGAATGAATCAGCCAACGCGGGAACATTTCCCACCCCATGTGGTTGGTTATGCCCATTATCGTCATCACGAGCAAGACAATGCCGAGCATGGCGACGTGAATCGGCACCAGGGACACCAGCGCAGGCACGACCACGGCGCCGGTGACCGCCTCCAGGGGGTGGAAGCTCATCGCCGCCCAGGCCGTCGGCGGACGGCTGGCGTGGTGCACCGAATGCGCCGCGGCGAAGACCCTGGGCCGGTGCATCCAGCGGTGCGTCCAGTAGAACCAGGTGTCGTGCAGGAACAGGTACACGAGCAGCGAGAGCGGCAGGTACCATAGCGGATAGGCATGAACGTCGGTGTAGATTCGTGTCCAGCCATGGGCGTGCCAGCCCCAGGCGACCACGCCGGCAGGCACGCCGTAGATCGCGGCGGAGAGCAACGACCACCTGAGTTCGCTGCCGATCTGCTGGTTCATGCCACGATAGAGGCCCGGCCGAACGCGCGAGGTGATCCAGGCGAACAGCCCGCTGGTCAGCAGGTAGCGCACACCGACGATCGCCGTCATCGCGAGGGCGGAGAGCAGGACTGCGGAGAGGCCTTCGGACATGGGTGGCCTTATGCCTGTGGCAACGCGGAAGGACCAGAGGCCCGTGTCGAGCACCGCGCTTGGTGTCGTAGCGCTTGATCGTCGGGACAGCGTCGTCCCGGGCTCGACCCGGGACCGGTTACGCCATTCCGCCCGTCATCAGTAAGACACCGTCGTCGCCGGCCTCGCAGCAAGGTTCATCGCTGCCGAAACCGGTCCCGGGTCGAGCCCGGGAAGACGATCTCAGCCGGCGCGGCGGACGCTGGTCTTGTGCGCACCCACGGTCTTGGGGCCACGCGGGCGGAAGGTGCGCTTCTGGCCATCGCCTTGCGGACGCTCGCCTTGCGGACGCTCGCCTTGCGGACGGTCCGAGCGCGGACGATCGTCGCGACGCTTCTCGCCGTCCGGACGCTGACCTTGCGGACGCCCGCCACGCTGGCCGCCACCCTGGCCGCCACGCGCATGCGGGTTGCGCTGCTCGGTTTCCGTCGTCTTGCGCGAAGGCGCGGGCAGGCGCGCGGCCTGGCGCTGGAAGTCCTCTGGCAGCGGCAAGGGCATCAGCTTGACGCGCGTCAGCTTCTCGATGTCGCGCAAGTAGGCCTTTTCGTCCGGCGCGACGTAGCTGACGGCAATGCCATCAGCGCCATTGCGCGCGGTGCGGCCGATGCGGTGGACGTACTGCTCGGCCACGTTAGGCAGCTCGAAGTTGTAGACGTGGCTGACGCCCGAGACGTCGATGCCGCGCGCCGCGATGTCGGTCGCGACCAGCACGCGCACGGTGCCCTGGCGGAAGCCGCCAAGCGCGGCGGTGCGCTGCGCCTGGCTCTTGTTGCCGTGGATCGCGGCGGCGGGGATGCCGGCCGTCATCAGGTGACGCACGATGCGGTCGGCGCCGTGCTTGGTGCGGCTGAACACCAGCGCGCGATCGATCTTGCTCTGGCCGTCCTCGTCCTTGGCGAGGCCATCGCGCAAGTTGATGGTGAGCAGCGCCTGCTTCTCGGCCTGGTTGATGTAGACCCCGAACTGCTCGACGCGCTCGGCCGTGGTCGACTGCGGAGCGACTTCGACCTTGACCGGGTTGTTGATGAACTGGCGGCCGAGGTCCGCGATCGCCTGCGGCATGGTGGCCGAGAAGAACAGGCTCTGGCGCTCCTTGGGCAGCATCGCGGCGACGCGCTTCAGGGCGTGGATGAAGCCCAGGTCCATCATCTGGTCGGCTTCGTCGAGCACGAAGATCTCGACATGGCGCAGCGTCAGCGCGCGCTGGTCGATCAGATCGAGCAGGCGGCCGGGGGTGGCGACCAGCACGTCGGTGCCACGCTCCAGCGCGCGAGCCTGCTTGCCCACGGGCACGCCGCCGAACACGCACTGCACGTTGAGCGCCAGGTACTTGGCATAGCCGCGCATGTTCTCGGCGATCTGCGCCGCCAGCTCACGCGTGGGGCTGAGGATCAGCATGCGGCAGCCGGCATTCTGGCGCGGGCGGGCGTCGGCGGCGAGGCGGTGAAGCGAAGGCAGCGAGAAGGCGGCGGTCTTGCCGGTGCCGGTCTGCGCGATGCCGAGCAGGTCGCGGCCTTCCATCAGCGCAGGGATAGCCTGGCGCTGGATCGGAGTGGGATCGGCATAGCCCTTGGTCTCGAGCGCGCGGAGAATGGGCTCGGCGAGGCCAAGGTCGGAGAAATAGGACATGAGTGTCTCTCAAGATATCAGCATGACGCGCGCGCAAAACGGCGCACATCGCACGGGTTCGTACAATGCGACCCTGCGTGAAAAGGAAGCTGGTTGATCGACAATCGCTCATCCGAAGCGGATCATCGGCCTTGCTGCCGAGATCTCACGCTGCTCGCGGATTGCGAGCGGGACTTGCAGCCCCACGCGCCGATTGCTGGAGAGCCCTATAGACGCAATTGCTGCACTGCGCAAGAAAATTACGCAGTGCAGTTCCGCCCACTCGTTCGCAGCTTAAACCGCCGGCAAGATCGTCAGCCTGAGTGGCGTATCCGCAATCCGGTCGACCATCGCATGGTGGCATGGACCAGCACGGTGATGCCAGCCCACGATCACCCGGTGACTAGGCTGAAAGCTGGCGCGCCGCCGTCACCCGATCAGGCCGCGACCGGCTCCGCCTTGTCCTTGTCCTTCTTCTTGCCCTTCTTCTCCTTGCCTTCCTTGGGCTCGGTGTCTTCCACCAGGGCCTGCACCGCCTTCGAGGTCACCACCGTTCCCAGTTCGGTCAGCGCAAAGTGATTCGCCTCGATGTCGGCCAGATCGTAGACATAGTTCACCATGATCCCGTGGGCCTGGCGCTGCCCGTTCTCGGACAAGTCCGCGTTGGCGTGGATCGCCTCGAGCCGCGCGCCGTTGCCCAGGTGGAAGCGCGCCACCGGATCGAGCGGCTGGCCGCCCTTGCCCTTGGCATCGACGAGGTACTTGGCGCCGAGCACGCGCAGCTCCTTGGCACCTGGGACCTTGCCTGCGTTGCTATCCTGCTTGGCCAGCCACTTCGCAAAGCCGGGCACCGGAGAAAGCGTCGCGAAGGTCTTCAGCTGCGGCAGTTCCTGCTGCAGCAGTCCGACCACGCGCTTGATCAGGTAGTTGCCGAAGGGGATGCCCTTCAACCCGGTCCGACAATTGTTGATCGAGTAGAAGATGGCACAGCTCGCCTCGCCGGGGTCCACCGTCTCGCGCTTCTCGGCGATGATCTGGTGGATGGCGCTTGGAAGCTCCTGGGTGAGCGCGACTTCGACGAAGATCAGCGGATCGTCCATCATCTGCGGATGGAAGAAGCCGTAGCAGCGCCGGTCGATCGGCTCGACCCGGCGGCGCAAGTCGTCCCAGCCCTGGATCTGGTGCACGGCCTCGTAGCGGATGATGCGCTCGAGCAGACACGCAGGCGAATCCCACGAGATGCGACGCAGTTCCAGGAAGCCTGCATTGAACCAGTTGGTGAAGGCGCCTTCCAGGTCCCGATCGAAGGCGGAAAGACTGGGGCTCTTTGGCGCGGCGAGCAGGTCCTCGCGCATGCCGATCAGGCGCTCGGTGCCTTGCGGCGCCAGGTTGAGCACGCGGATCAGCTTCTGGCTGGGCGATTCGGTGGCCTCGTGCAGCGCGCGGGCGGCGCCCTCGTCGTGCGTTTCCGCCCATTTGGCGATCGCCTTCTCGATCGCCGCGCCCTCGACCGGGTGAGCGCCGTGGATCTTGCCCAGGAACTCCTGGCGCGCAGCGATATCGCTGGCTTCGTAGAGGTCGAAGAACGCCTTGGCGACCGCCGGCCCCGACGCCCGCCCGCGCAGCGACAGCAGCGCATCGGCGAGGTCGAGCAGGCTCTCGCCCTCGTTCTCCTGGCGAGGAACGACGCCAAGACCGCGCAGCATCTTGCCCAGCCCCGAGTTCATCAGCAGGTCCAGCGCGCTGCGCCGCCGCACCGGAGCATCCGCCTGCGTGCGAGTCCGAGCTGTGTTCATGGTGCGGTCACCCCTTTTGGCCTGGCGGGACGAAGCTGGCGCCCCCGTGAGTCGACGATCATCGTATCATGACGGTTCAGGCGGGTTTGTGACAACCCCCGCCTCCATCACCTTCGCCGAGGCGAAGGCCGGACCACCGCCGGAACAAGACCGTCGGAACAAGAGAGCCCGGCCATAGCGCCAGACCGATCGCCACGAGACTTGACGTCGCACCGGGCGGCGTGGCAATCGCGCGGTGATCGTTGCGGTCCGACCAGGGCCACGGCACGCGGGTATAGCTTAGTGGTAAAGCTCCAGCCTTCCAAGCTGGCTATGCGGGTTCGATTCCCGCTACCCGCTCCAACACGATATCGCAGTACATCCGAAGTCGCATCGTAACCGGGCTCTTTGCGAGATCACGGTCGGTAGCAGGCTGCCCCCCGCTTGCCGCGCAAGCCTGGACCGCGCCTTCGCCAATTGAGCGCTCCATATCCTCGCGACGCCGCGCGATGCGAAGCTGCGGGAGCGCTGCCGTTTCGTGATCTGTTCGACGGCGGCATTGCCGGCCACGTCCCCGGAGCGATCAGCGCCCCGGCAGCGGCGAACCTCACCGACGACGATTACTTCGCCTACCCGCGAACCCTGCAACGCCACTTCACAGGGCTCGGTGTGAGTAAGGATCGAGAGGTCGTCGTCTTCTGTGGAAGCGGCGTCTCCGCCACCCATAACCTCGCGGCATTGGCGTAGATCGGCATACCGGCTGCTCTGTATGTGGCATCTTGGTCGGGCTGGATCGCCGATGACCAGCGGCCCGTGCAAGAAGGATTTTAGTGGCAGCCTCCTGAGTGCGATGAGAAACCGGAGTTGATGCAACGCCCTGTCGCCATCATCGCTCATGAACATGTTTGTGACCAGCGACCCAGACGATGCATCGGGCTGGCAAACCGAATTGCCATCCATAACGGTCGCTCGTCCATCCAAGATGCGGTGGAAGGTACGGGCAGCGCCAAGCGCCACGCAAGTCATGCGAGGCGCGCTCTAGCACCCGCAAGCTTCGCTCGCTGACCTCGCGAGATGGGACGGGCTTAACAAGGAAACTGTCTTGAGGTGATGCAAGCGACAGTCGGTGGCAGCCGGCCGATGGGTTACGGCATCACAGCATTGTCCTCACTTGATGCAACGACCTCCTCTGGTGGGGGCAGGTGGGGAGGCATGGATTGGACCCGAGACCTCTTGCACACGATTTGACGATTGGCTAGTTGCAACTGCATCGCAGTAGCACGGGTGGGTAGATGAGGTTGGGTTTTCAGGCGACGTGCGCCTCGGCGATGGCGCTGGGCTTGGTTGCAAATCCTGCGCTCGCGCAAGACGAGCAGGCTCCAACCGACGAGATCATCGTCAATGGTCGAGCGCAAAGGCTCTATCGCGTCGACACCACGACCGTCGGGAAAGTGGCTGAAGACCCGATCAACATCCCGCAGGCGCTCCAGGTCATCAACGCCGAGCTGTTTCGCGATCAGGGCGCACGTGACGCCACCGATCTATACCGCAACATCTCAGGCGTCAGCTTCTTCAGCTATGCCGGAGTCACTTTCCGCGGCTTCCGGCAAGACCAGTCGTTCTACGACGGCCAGCGCGGCAATCCCTTCATCGGCTTTTCGGTGCCGCAGCTGTTCAATATCAGCCGGGTGGAAGTGCTGAAAGGACCGGCCGGGCTGTTCTTCGGCCCGGGATCGCCGGGCGGCATCATCAATTACGTCTCGAAGGTGCCGGAGGACAAATCCTCACTGCGCCTGGTCGGCACGATGGGCAACTACAACCGTGCCGGCATGTCCGCCGAGGCAACCGGACCGGTCGATGTCGGCGGGGTCGTCAGTTATCGGCTGGGCGGGTTCTACGAGTCCATGGCGCCGTATCGCACCAACACCAAGAGCAAGTCGCTAATCGGCGACGGCGGACTGTCCATCAAGACCAATCCTGGCGGCAAGCTCACGCTGCAGGCGACGATCTATGACAACGATCTTCCCGGCAATCGCCTGCGCGGTATTCTCACCGATGATGCCGGCAACTTCCTGACAGATATTCGCTGGAACGCCAACGAACCGACAGACTTCCTGCACCTCAAATCGAAGGCGTTCCAGGCGCGCTACGTCACGAACATCGGCGATGCCGTGACCTTCGATGCCGGAGCGCGATACTTCAAGTCAAAGGAGACGCAGCAGTATCACGAACCGCGCGGCCTCGTGCCCGGCAACCCTGACCTCGTCGCTCGTGAGTTTCGCGACCAGATCCGCGATGTCGATGGCCTGTCGTTCATGGCCAATGTGACGGCAAAGATCGGTTTGCTGGGCATGGCCCATCAGCTCCAGGCAGGTGCGGACTGGTATGACGAAAAGAACCTGCTGGACTCGCGCATCCTGCGCGCCGGGGTGACGCCGCTCAGCCTGAGCAATCCGGTCTACGTGACTTCAGCTCGGGACGTTGCCCGCACCGCTGCCTTGCCGTTCACGACCACCGATACTCGCACCAAGCGTAAGGGGGCCTACCTTCAGGACCAGATCAGCGTGACCGACGCGCTGCTGCTGGTGGGCGGCGTGCGCTACGACAAGTTCGACGATGGTGTGGTCACCAGCACCGGAGGCCGGGTCAGCGCCGGGTCCTCTTACAGTGATGGGGACGTCACCTACCGCGCAGGCGCCGTATTCAAGCCACGCCCCGATGCCTCGCTGTACTTCAGCTGGTCGGGCAGTTTCGAACCGCAGGCAGCCGCCAGCCAGAGCACGGATGTGGGCGGCCCCTTCGCCCCGGTGACCGGCAAGCAGATCGAAGCCGGAATCAAGTCGAACCTGTTCGCAGGGCGTTTGCAGGCGAACCTGGCCGTCTACCGGATCGTGCGCCGCAACATTCTTCAGGCCGACGTAACGCTCGCTCCCGTCAACGGTCAGGATCAACTGCGGCCGATCGGCGAAGTGACGAGCAAGGGTTTCGAGGTCGACCTGGCCACCGACATCACGCCGGACTGGGTACTGCTGGCAAATTACGGCTACAACGACACCAAGATCACTGACACCGTGGTGGGACAGGCGGTGACGAATGCGGTCGGGAACCGCTTTGCCAATGCGCCCAAGCACAAGGTCGGCTTCTGGACGCGGTATCAGTTCCCGGCGATCGGCGCCGCGATCGGCTTCGGCGGGGAACATGTTTCGCGCCGCATCAGCCTGTCGGGTCAGCAGGTAAAGCCATACACGATCTTCGATGCGTCCGTGACCAAGGGTCTTGGTTTCGCCGAACTGCTGCTGCGCGTCGATAACATCTTCGACAAGGTCTATGCGGCTTCGGGCTTTTCCGCGCAAAGCGGGCACTTTCCCGGGGAGCCGCGAACCTTCCTGGCCGAGATGCGCTTCGGCTTCTAACAATGGGGCATGCACTGGACGCGGGTGGACGGCGCAAGCAGAAGAAAGGCCGGTCGGTCTGGTGGATGGTCCACAGTTGGCTGGGCCTGAAGCTTTCCATCTTTCTCAGCTTCATCCTGCTCACCGGAACGCTCGCCGTAGTAGCGCATGAGATCGACTGGCTGGTGACACCGGCCATGCGGGTCACGCCTCGGGACGCTCCACAAGCCTCGTGGGGTAAGCTGGCGCAAGCGGCCGCACGGACCGAGCCGACCGCCCGTCTGCAGACGCTTTATGCACCCATCGATCCCTGGTTCGCCGCCGAAGCCTGGATGGATCACGGCAAGGGCGCTCCTTCGCGCGTCTACATCGATCCCTGGTCGGCGCGCGTCACGGGCACGCATAGATGGGCCAACGTGCATCGCTTTCTGCGCCAAGTGCATCGCCATCTGATGCTGCCGACCAAGATCGGCATACCGATCGTCTGCTCGCTGGCGCTGCTGCTTGCGACATCGCTCGTGACCGGCCTCGTCACCTACAAGAAGTGGTGGCGCGGCTTCCTCCGGCGACCGCGCGGCGGCGACGCACGGAGGATGACCGGTGATCTCCACCGGCTCGGCGGGCTGTGGAGCCTGTGGTTCGTGGCGCTGATTGCGGTAACCGGTATCTGGTATCTGGTCGAGACGCTCGGTGGCCAAGCGCCGGTGCCCAAGCTGCCCAAAGTCGCGAGCGCATCCCCCGTCAGCGGCGATGCGCTCGACCGGATGGCCGCCCTCGTGCAGCGCCAGCGCCCCACCCTGAAGATCCGAGAAATTCGGTTCACAGAGGACAACGGAGTCATCTTCCTTGGCCAGGATCAGGCCTGGCTCGTACGCGACCGCACCAATGGCGTCGCGGTGGATCCATCCACCGGACGGATCACGATGTCCCTCGACGGACGCAACCTCGGCGTTCACCAGAGGGTTTCCGAGATGGCCGATCCTTTGCATTTCGGCACGCTGGGCGGCCTGGCAACCAAGATCGTCTGGTTCGTCTTCGGCGCTCTTCTGACCGGCCTCGCCGTCACCGGAGCCATCATTTACACGCTCCGCCTCAAGAAGGAGAGGCGAACGGCCTCGCGCAAACTCAAGGTTGCATGGACCGGGATGGGCGCCTGGGCCTACCTCTGCACCGCGCTGGTTCTTCTGGCCTTGGCACTTACGCCGGGAGCAATCGCAGGCGCCAGTTAAGCAGGTCGACCAACCCGACCCTACAATTCAAGCAATTTCGGCTCGCTCGTCCGGATCGCCTGACGCCTTGCGGTCCACCAGCTCGGCACTAGTCGCGATATCGTCTCCAAGCCCTGCGGTGACCGAACGCAAGTGCGCGGCCTCGATCGCCAGGGTGGTGAGCGGCTGACTGATCTCGTGGATCACCGCCACCGACATGGCGCGCAGGGTCTTGAGCCGCTCCGCCTGGTAGAGCAGCCGGTTGCGCCGATCTAGCGAGGTGCGCGCGGCGTGCTGCGCGTCGGAGAAGCTGCCGGCCAGCCAGGTGACGAGCACCGCCGAAGCGATCCCCAGATGCAATTCCAGGCGGGTGCCGTCGTCCAGCGTGCCGGCGGAGTAAGGCAGGAAGACCAGCGCCTGCGACAGGATCGCGAACCACGCCGCGGTCCTGCCATGGCGCAGGCCGATCCAGCCTCCGGCAAGCAGGCTGGGCGTGGTCTGCGCGCCGAGGCCTGCACGCCACAAGGCGGCGGTGAGCAGAAGGCAGCCGCTCATGACGACGGCATCCTCCAGGATCGGGCGCAGGCCGGGACGGGGAAGGGACTTGCGGTCGCGGGTACGGGCCAACTGGCTGAGCCAAAGCAGCGGCGGCGCAAGGACGAGGATGCCCAGCAGGTCACCGACCGCCAGACCTGTCAGCGAAATCGCCACGTCGACGCCAATGCGGTAACGCCCGGCCTCAGGCGGAAGCCATGCCTCGAACGGCATGACCATCACGGCGTTGAGCGCCGGTGCCGCGATCGCCGCCACGCCGAAGATCATCGGCGGCAGCGCCAGCGTGCTGCCTCGCCCACGCGAGACGTCCCGCACCAGCGCCATCGCTATGCCGTACGTCACGCCCGGACGCGCCGCGCCGGTGATCCCCTGCAGCGCCGTATGACCGCTCCACGCTATCGTGCCTGTCGCGAAGTCGGCGACGATTTCGGCCAGCACCAGCCATGGTGTCAGCCGCGGCCCTCGGCTCCAGAGGACGGCAAACCGCAGCCCCGCGGGCGGGTACCACAAGGAGAAGAACCCTGCGCCACCCCATGGCCGTGCCGCCCAATGCAGCGTCGCGAAGCTTGCTGCGTAGAGCAACAGCAGCCATGCGTCCGCCCAGCCCGGAGCGATCCGGGCCAGCGGCTTGGCCTGCCATGAAGAGGTGTTCGCGACCTGCGTCATCCCGCAAAGCCTGTGGCGGCATCGATGCGGCAGCGAAACCCGGATTATGCCCGGATGCGCTCTGGGCGTTTATCGCTTCGGCGTATCGGCGCGGCATCATCGATCCAAAATGCATGTTGGACCTCGCAGGCCGGCGAGGCGCAAGTCGGGGTCATGGTCTCCGAGGCATGTCTCGACGTCCTGATGCGCCCGCAGGGTGGCAAGGTGACGCTCGATCTGCTCGGGTGGACGGTGGTATCCTGGCAATAGGGCCGGTATCGGCAGGACCGGCCAGCCACGCACCAGCGCCTTTGCCGACCCTGCCGATGCTCAGCGTTTCGCGCGGCACCTGCTGCTCCGGCGCGCGCGTACCCGGCGGATCGGGGTTGCGCATCGGGTGATCCGCCGTGGCTGAGAGCACGTGCGTGCCTGGCCGATCTCCGCGTCGGCAAGTCCCTGCTCCTTGGGAGCGCCAGCTCTGCCGGCAACCTTTTAAAGTGTGACCGGCACGGGTTGCGTCATTTCGGTCTCGGGCAACGGCTTGATCTTCATCGCGCCTATGGTCCCGAAGCTCTTGGCCTGCACGCCCAGCATGCTCGCCGCTGTCTTGAAATCTCCGGCGCGGGTCATCAGCTGCGGGTTCGTGCCGACCGAGTGACCATCCCGGGGCCGGCTCCGCCAGTCGGCCGCCCCACGGTCAAGAATCAGACAACAGGGAAAGCCGATGTGTACTTGGTCACCGAGAGCGCGAAGTTGGAGGATGCCGCGGCGATGGAGCTGTGCTTCAACATCACACGCATGAGGAACTGCTCATAGTCGGATACGTCCGAGGCCACGATGCGCATGACATAGTCCCACTCCCCGGACATCGAGTAGCACTCGAGAATGCGCTCGGTCTGACGGATGAAACTCTCGAGCTGCTCGATGCACTCTGCCGAGTAGTCGCGCATTCGCACATGACACAGGACATTGACGGTTTGCCCCAGGGATGCAGCGTTCGCCAGGCGCACGGTTGCCCCCAGCACGCCTGCATCCTCCATCTGGCGAATGCGCCGCCAAACCGATGGGCCGGTGCTGCCCACCCGCTCGGCCAGTTCGGCGTTGCTGAGCGACGCGTCGCGCTGCAGCTGGACAAGGATGCGCCGATCAAGCAAGTCCAGGTTGACTAGTTTTTGCATCACGAACCATCGATATGACTTCGTACGTCATTCCAGCATAATGACGCCGCGAAGTTTGAACAGTTTTTCCTGTTCAATCGTGAGAAACTGCGTGCATGACCAGGCTCGACCATCCCCTCGCTCTCGATGAACCTCGCGCTTCTGCTCCTTCGGCGTCCGCCGACACCTTCTGGCGCAATCTTGAGCCGCAGGCGCCCGATGCCTTGCTCGCGATCATCCGCCACTATCGCGAGGATAGCCGTCCTGGAAAGATCGATCTCGGCGTCGGCATCTATCGTGACGAGCAAGGCCGGACGCCCGTCATGGCAGCCGCAAAGGCTGCGGAAGGTCTGTTGTGGCAGACACAGCCGACCAAGGCCTATCTCGGCGCGGAAGGCGATGTAGTCTACACCGCACTGCTGGCGCAGCTCGCGCTGGGCGAAAGCCTCGCGAGATCGGACCGCTTGGTCGGGGTTCAGACGCCCGGCGGCACCGGAGCGCTTCGGCTGGGCGCCGAGTTGCTGGCGCGCGCGTCCCCTGGCGCGACGGTCTGGACCAGCGAGCCGACCTGGCCCAACCACGGTCCGATCTTCACCCAAGCCGGTCTGCGGATGCGCACCCATCGCTATTATCGCGCCGGCGACCGCGAGGTCGATGTGCATGGTATGCTTGCCGATCTGGCGCACGCTCGGCCCGGCGACGTGATCCTTCTGCAGGCAAGCTGCCACAACCCGACGGGTGCAACGCTCGGCCCGGCCGATTGGCGCCAAATCGCCGGCCTGTGCGAGCGGAAGGGACTGACGCCGTTCCTCGACCTTGCCTATCAAGGCCTGGGCGACGGCCTGGAAGAGGACGCGGCGGCGACGCGCCTGCTGCTGAACGAACTTCCCGATGCCTTGGTCGCCTACAGCTGCGACAAGAACTTCGGCCTGTACCGCGACCGAGTTGGCGCCTTGTGGGTGCAATCCGAATCGAGCGAGCGCAGTGATGCCGTCTATAGCAACATGCTGGCCCTTGCCCGCAGCTTGTGGTCGATGCCGCCCGATCACGGCGCCGCCGTCGTGCGCACCGTGCTCGAAGCCGACGATCTGCGCGCGAAGTGGTCCGCCGAACTGGACACCATGCGCGGACGGATCAACGCCTTGCGCGAAGCTCTCGGCGCCAGCCATCCCGCTCTTGCACCGCTGGCGCGGCAGCGTGGCATGTTCGCCCTGCTGCCGCTCGCGCCCGCGCAGATCGCCGCCCTGCGCGCCGAACGCGGCGTTTACATGGCCGGCAACGGCCGCATCAACTTGTGTGGACTGACGCTCGCAACCGTTCCGGATCTCTTGGATGCGCTGCGACATTATCTGCCTGAAGACCTGGGAGCCTGACATGACGACCACCCTCACCGACCAGCAGCTCGACAATCCGCTTGGGCTCAACGGCTTCGAATTCGTGGAGTTCACCTCTCCCGATCCGGATGCCATGGCGGCGCAGTTCGAGCAGCTCGGCTTCGTGGCCACGCATCGCCACCCGCTGAAGAACATCACCCGATACAAGCAGGGCCGCATCAATCTGATGCTTAACCGCGACGATGCCGGCCGCGTGGCGGCCTTCCGCGGCGAGCACGGCCCCTCCGCCAGCGCCATGGCGTTCCGCGTCGCCGATCCGGCGGCAGCGATGCGCTGGGCGCTGGAGCACGGTGGCAAGCCGACGGACGAGGATGACACGGTCATTCAGGGAATCGGCGGCTCGTACCTGTACTTCGTCAAGGACGGCGAAGATCTTTATGCGGACTGGGCCGAGTTTCCCGGCTGGCGCGAGTCGGAAGCGGCCAACAGCGTCGGCCTCGACCTGCTCGATCACCTTACCCACAACGTCCGTCGCGGACAGATGCGCGTGTGGAGCGAATTCTACCGGACGCTGTTCGGCTTCGAGGAGCAGAAGTACTTCGACATCAAGGGCCAGGCGACCGGTCTGTTCAGTCAGGCGATGATCGCGCCCGACAAGGCGATCCGCATCCCGCTGAACGAGAGCCAGGACGACAAAAGCCAGATCGAGGAGTTCATCCGCCAGTACAACGGCGAGGGTATCCAGCACCTCGCCCTCACCACTCCGGACATCTACGATACTGTCGAGCGGCTGCGGGCGCGCGGCGTCAAGCTGCAGGACACCATCGAGACGTATTACGAGCTCGTCGACAAGCGCGTACCCGGCCACGGCGAGGATGTGGAGCGCCTGCGTCGCAACCGCATCCTCATCGACGGCAGCGTCGAGAACGATGAGGGCCTGCTGCTGCAGATTTTCACCGAGAACATGTTCGGCCCGATCTTCTTCGAGATCATCCAGCGCAAGGGCAACGAGGGCTTCGGCAACGGCAACTTCCAGGCCCTGTTCGAAAGCATCGAGCTCGACCAGATCCGCCGCGGCGTGATCGTGGTCGACTGAGGCGCCATGTCCCACCGGAACGCACCACTCGTCGGTTTCGGCAACCACCATGCGACCGAGGCGGTGGCGGGCGCCTTGCCGATCGGCCGCAACTCGCCGCAGCGCGTGCCCTTCGGGCTCTATGCCGAGCAGCTCTCGGGCACGGCGTTCACCGCGCCGCGCCACGACAATCGCCGCAGCTGGCTCTACCGGCTGCTGCCCAGTGCCGCGCATGGCCGCTATGAGCCTTACTCCGGTGGTTCGCTGATCCGGTCCGGCCCGTTCGACGAGGTTCCCGCCTCACCGAACCGGCTGCGCTGGAACCCGCCGGGCCTGCCCGGCGCGGCGACCGACTTCGTCGACGGCCTGGTCACTTATGCCGGCAACGGCGACCCGGCCTCAGGCCACGGCTGCGCGATCCATCTTTATGCCGCGAACCTGGCGATGACGGACCGCGCGTTCTTCTCGGCCGATGGCGAACTGCTTATCGTGCCGCAACACGGCGCGCTCCGGATCGTCACCGAGATGGGTATCCTGGATGTCGCGCCACTCGAGATCGCGGTGATCCCCCGCGGCTTGCGCTTCCGCGTCGAGCTGCCGGACGGGACCGCGCGCGGCTATGTCTGCGAGAACTATGGTGCTTCGCTGCGTCTGCCGGACCTGGGCCCGATCGGCTCCAACGGCCTTGCCAACCCGCGCGACTTCGAGGCACCGCACGCCGCCTACGAGGACCGCGAGGGCGACTACCAGCTGATCCAGAAGTTCCAGGGGCGGCTCTATGCCACAAGGCTGGATCATTCGCCGTTCGATGTCGTCGCCTGGCATGGCAATCTGGCCCCGGTCCGCTACGACCTGCGGCGCTTCAACACGATCAACACCGTCAGCTTCGATCACCCGGACCCGTCGATCTTCACCGTCCTGACTTCGCCCAGCGACACGCCGGGAACTGCGAACATCGATTTCGTGATCTTTCCGCCGCGCTGGATGGTGGCTGAGGACACGTTCCGGCCGCCCTGGTTCCACCGCAACGTGATGAGCGAGTTCATGGGTCTGATCCACGGTACCTACGACGCCAAGGCCGGCGGCTTCGCACCTGGTGGCGGGAGCCTGCATAACTGCATGTCGAGCCATGGACCCGATGCTTCCAGCTACGAGAACGCCGTCACCGCCGAACTCACCCCACACTATCTTGCCGATACCATGGCGTTCATGTTCGAGAGCCGGCACCCGATCCGTCCTACCCGCTGGGCGATGGAGACGGAGCTGCTGCAGGATGATTACGACGCCTGCTGGAGCGGCTTTCGCAAGGCGCAGCTGCCGACGCAGGCAGGAGAGGACCAACGATGACCTGGTGGCAGACCGACGAAACCCATGAGGCGTCGCTGACGAGCTGGGTGCCGGGCGCGGCCGGGCATCCGGTGTTTCCGGTGCAGAACCTGCCGTTCGGCATCTTCTCGTTCGAGAACGCCGAGCCGCGGGCGGGCGTCGCCATTGGCGATGCGATCCTGGACTTGCGCGCCGTCGCAGAGCTGGGCCTGATCTCGCCGGCAGCAGCGGCGGCGTGCGGCGAGGCGACGCTCAACGCGCTGCTCGCGCTGCCTGCTCACGAGCGCCGGGCCTTGCGCACCGCGCTCAGCAAGCTGCTGTGCGACGCCGCCCAGCGCCCCGCGATCGAGCCGCTCCTGCGCCCTTCGGCGACGTGCGTCCTGCATCTGCCTGCGCGTATCGGCGACTACACGGATTTCTATGTCGGCATCCACCACGCCAACAATATCGGCCGGCAGTTCCGTCCCGACAATCCGCTGCTGCCCAACTACAAGCATGTGCCGATCGGCTATCATGGCCGCGCGTCCTCGATCCGCGTGTCGGGCGTGCCGCTGGTGCGCCCCAAGGGCCAGCGCAAGGCGCCCGATGCGGATGCGCCGACATACGCGCCCACCGCGCGGCTCGACTATGAGCTGGAACTGGGCGTGTGGATCGGCGCTGGAAATGCGCTTGGCGAGCCCATACCGGTCGCCGAGGCGGGCGACCACATCGCCGGCTTCTGCCTGCTGAACGACTGGTCGGCGCGCGACCTGCAGGCCTGGGAGTATCAACCGCTCGGGCCGTTCCTGGCGAAGAACTTCCACTCCACGATCTCGCCTTGGGTGATCACGCCCGAGGCGATGGCGCCCTTCCGTCAGGCGCAGCCAGCCCGGCCGGAAGGCGACCCCGCACCCCTGCCCTACTTGTTCGACGCGACGGATCAGGCACATGGCGCATTGGCGCTGACACTGGAGGTGTTCCTCTCCACCCGTGAGATGCGCGAGCAGGGCACGGCACCGCATCGCCTCAGCCGCGGACCGGCAAGCAACATGTACTGGACGGTCAACCAGATCGTCGCCCATCACGCCTCCAACGGCTGCAACCTGCAGCCAGGCGACCTGCTGGGTACCGGCACCATCTCCGCGCCCGAGCGGGAGGGCTTCGGCAGCCTGATGGAACTGAGCATCGGCGGCAAGGAGCCGATCGCACTGCCCAATGGCCAAAGCCGCAGCTTCCTGGAGGACGGCGACGAGGTCATCCTGACCGCCACGGCGTCGCGCGAGGGCTATGCCTCGATCGGCCTGGGCGAGTGCCGCGCCGTGGTGCTACCGGCGACATGAGCCTGGTCCTGCATGGCTACTGGCGCTCCAGCGCCGCCTATCGGGTGCGCATTGCGCTCAACCTGAAGGGACTGGAATACCGGCAGGTCACGCACGACTTGCGCCACGGCGAGCAGCGCGCGCCCGATTACTTAGAGATTGCACCGCATGGCCTGGTGCCGACTCTGGTCCATGACGGCGGGGCCCTGATTGAAAGTCCGGCAATCCTGGAGTGGCTCGACGCGCGCTACCCCAACGTGCCGCTGCTGCCCGCCGATCCGGACAAAGCGGCTATCGTCCGCGCCATGGCGGCGGTGATCGGGTGCGATATCCACCCGATCAACAACCTTCGCGTGCTGGACGTGCTGCGGCAGGATTTTGGCGCGGACCAAGCGCAGATCGGCACCTGGATGACCCATTGGATCGATGCCGGCTTCACCGCGCTGGAGCAGCTGATCGCCCGGCATGGCGGCACGTTCGCGTTCGGCGATGCGCCCGGCATGGTCGATTGCTACCTCGTCCCGCAAGTCTACAATGCCGAGCGGTTCGCCATCGATCTTAGCGCCTATCCGCGCTTGCAGGCGGCGACCGAAGCCGCCCGCGCCCTGCCGGCCGTCGCCGCTGCGCATCCCGCGATGCAGCCAGACGCGCAAGGCTGACATGGCCGAACCCTGGCTCTCGGCAACGCCCGCCGGAGTGCGACTTTGTCCGCTGGTGGACATCGCCGAAAGCAGCGCGCGCAACTTCGTGCTCGCCATGCGTGCCGGCCGTTTTCACGGCTTCGTCGTTCGTCGGGGTGATGCCGTGTTCGGATACGTGGACCGTTGTCCGCACGCCGGCCTGCCGCTGGCACAGACGCTCGACGACTACCTGGCACCGGGCGGATCCCAGATCGTCTGCAGCTGGCACGGCGCGTTGTTCCGCGTCGAGGACGGCCATTGCGTCGGCGGGCCCTGCGCCGGCGCCGCCCTCACCGCTTGGCCGGTCACCGTAGCCGATGGCTGGATCGTGACGGCCTGACGCCTATCGGATCGCTGCCGAGCGCCCGACCCAGGCGTAGAGCGCCAGGCCCAGCAGGTTCCACAGCCCGAAGAACAGCTTGGTCGTGCCCGGCAGGCTCCAGAACAAGTAGATGCAGCCGCCGATCGCCAAGGGCCCGATCAGCCACGGCAGCGGCGTCGAGAACTTGCGCGGACCGTCAGGATCCCGGCGGCGCATGATGAGCATGCACGCGGCGACGGCGATGAACGCGACCAGCGTGCCGGCATTGGCAAGCGCGGCGATCTCGTCCAGCGGCGCCAGTCCCGCCAGCACGGAGACCACTGCCGCAGTGCCCAGCGTCATGCGCACGGGCGCACCGGTTCGCGTGCTGACCTTTGCGAGCGACTTGGGCAGCAGGCCATCGCGCGCCATGACGAAGAAGATGCGGCTCTGGCCAAACAGGAAGGCGAGGATGACAGTGGGCAGCGCGACGATCGCCGCCGCGCCGATGATCACCGCAACTTTGCCCTGACCCAGGCTGCGCAGGATCAGCGCCAGCGGCTCGGGGCTGTCGGCATAAGCCGTGAACGGCATCGCCCCGATGGCGACCGCCGCCACGCCGACGTAGATGGCCGTGCAGATCACCATCGAGCCGACGATGCCGATCGGCAAGTCACGGTCGGGCCGCTTGGTCTCTTCGGCTGCGGTGGAGATCGCATCGAAGCCATAGAAGGCGAAAAAGATGATCGCCGCCGCCGCCATGACGCCGTGCTGCTTGCCGTCGATCTCGTGCGGCGAGAAGCCGTAGGGCATGAACGGCTTGAACTGCGCGACATCGAAGTGCGGCAGCGCCACCGAGATGAACAGGATCAACGCGACGATCTTTACCCCGACGAGGGCGGCATTGAGTGTCGCGCTCTCGCGCGTGCCCATCGTCAGCACTCCGGCGACGGCGAAGACGATGAACACCGCAGGCAGATTGAACAGCCCACCCGCGTGCGGACCGGCGGTGAGCGCCACCGGCAGCGGTAGCCCGATGGCCGACAGAGTGCCCACCACATAGCCGGACCATCCCACCGCGACGGCGCTGACCACCAGCGAGTATTCCAGGATCAGGCTCCAGCCCACGATCCAGGCGATGAGTTCACCAACCACCGCGTAGGAATAAGTATATGCCGAGCCGGAGGCGGGAATGGCCGTCGCCACTTCGGCGTAGCACAAGGCCGCGCAGGCGCAGACCGCTCCGGCGATCGCGAAGGAGAGCACCACTGCAGGCCCCGCAAGACCGGCACCGATCCCCACCAGCGTATAGATGCCGGTGCCGATGATCGCACCCACGCCCATGGCGATCAGGTGCCACCAGCTCAGCGTCCGCCGCAGCGTGTGCTCGGAAGGAAGGGCCTCGACCGCGATCGACTTGCGGCGGTTCCAGTTACGCATGGCTCTTCCTCCCTTTTTCTGTCGGTTCAGGCAGTCGCGGGCACGGCTTCGCCGATCCGCGCCCGCGCGAGGCTGTCGGCCACCGTCGCGGGGGAGATGCCATCGTGGGCCGCACGCTCGAGAATGTCGCGCACCCGCGAGGCGATCCGGCCGACCCGGTCCGCCACCTGCTCCGACGTCTCGCCCAGGTACTCGGCCGAGACGTTGATAATGCCACCGGCGTTGGCGACATAGTCGGGTACGTAGGCGATACCGCGATCCAGCATTAGGGCTTCCGCACCGCCGTCAGCCAACTGGTTGTTCGCGCCGCCGCACACCAGACGCGCCCGCAAGCCGGCGATCGCCGCCGCATCGAGCACGCCGCCGAGCGCGCAGGGGGCAAAGACGTCGGCTTGCACGTTCACGATCTCGTCCGGACTGACGATCGTCGCGCCGGTCCGCGCCGCGACCATTTCGCATCGCTCGCGCGAGATATCCGCGACGAGCACGCGGGCACCCGCCTCGGCCAGCAAAGCACATAGTCCGGCACCGACGTTGCCGGCACCCTGCACCGCCACGGTGAGGTCCGACAGCTCGGCGTCATGGGCGAAGCGGGCCGCGGCGCGCATAGCCTCGAACACGCCCTTGGCGGTCCAGGGCGAAGGATCTCCGCCCGCGATGCCTGGACGTGCACTCAGTCCCGCAACGTGGCGGGTTTCGCGCGCCACCGTTTCCATGTCGGCAATCGTGGTTCCCACATCCTCGGCCGTGACATAAGCGCCATCCAGGTCGGCGACGGCGCGGCCGAAGGCGCGGAACAGGGCGTCACGGTCGAAAGGTCCGCCGGGCATTTGCAGGACGGCTTTGCCACCGCCGAGCGGAAGATCGGCCATGGCGTTCTTGTAGCTCATGCCCCGCGCCAGGCGCAGGGCATCGGCGATCATGGCGTCCTCATCGGCGTAACGCCAAAATCGGCAGCCACCCGCCGCTGGTCCCAGCGCGTCGGAGTGGATGACGATGACGCCGTCGAGGCCGCTCGCAGCGTCCTTCAGGCGGACGACCCGCTCGGCGTGGATGATCTCGTTTGCCATGTGGATTGCCTTGTCGATGAGGGAGTGCGGCCGGATGGATCTAGCGATCGACCACGGGCAGTTCGATGTACGAAGCGCTTCCCGCCAGGTGATGGAGCTTGTTATGCGCAATCACCGGCGTCGCCTCGCGCTCGTTGTCGCCGCCCGTGCCGAGATTGCGCGCGAACTTGGGGAAGTTCGAGGATGCGATCTCGATGCGGATGCGATGCCCGGGCAGGAAGGTGTTGCTGGTGGTGATCGGCGTCGGATGAATCTGGTAGATCTGCCCGGGCACGAGCGGCCTGGGGTCGACGTACCCGTCCCGGTAACGAGCGCGCAGGATCGTATCGCCCAGGATGAACGCCTTGCCGTCTGGCGCGACGTCGACGAGCTTGACGGCGAAGTCGCTGTCGCGCGCGTCGGACGAGATCGCCAGCACCGCCTCGACCGCGCCCGTCACTTCCAGCGGGCTGGTCATCGGCTCGCTCGTGTAGACGAGCACGTCGTCGCGTGCCTCCACCTGCCGCTGGTCCGCGGCGCCTGCGGACGACAGACCGCCGTTGCAGCAATCCGCGCCTCCAATCGTCGGTACCGGGTTGCTGGGATCATGCGTGTAGGCGTCGGCCGTTTCCGATCCATCGGGTGCGGCGCGATCGAGGCGGCCATCCCCCCACAGGCTGTTCGCCTTGCCCTGCGAGCGTAGATAGAGGCGCAGCGGATGCGCTTCCTTGGGCGGCCACTGCGTCGCCTGCTGCCAGCGGTTCACGCCCATGGTGAAGAACCGCACCGGCGCGGTGCTTGCGGCAAAGGCGCGGGTGTCGCCCTTCAGCCAGCGATCGAGGAAGGCGTAAGTCTGGCCTGCGGTATCAAACGTGGCATCGCCGAGGTCGCGGTCTCCCGAGCGAAAGTTCGGCCCCAGGTTGTCGAAGGCGCAATGGGTGTTGGGGCCGATCACCGCGAACTGGTTCTTGCGCACGCTCTCGCTGGTGGCAGCGGCGCGTGCGTGATTGAACAACTCGATATTGGGTCCGACGGTGATGTCGTACCAGGAACTGAACCAGAGCGACGGAACGCTCCAGCCCTTCATGGTATCGTCGAAGAACAGCCCGCCGCTGCGCCAGGCCGGGTCGGCCGGGCCCTTGCGCGCGATCATCGTGTCGAACAGGCCGGATGGTTCGCCCAGGTCCCTCAGCATGTCGGCATAAGGCAGATGGTTGATCTGCGCACTCCACTTCACCTCGGGCTTCTTGGGCGCGAGATCGTTGTAGCGCGCCAGCCGGGCGAGCGTCTTGGCATCGAGACCCTTGGGCAGTTCCGGGCGCAGCGGATTGTCCACGCTGTAAAGCCACACCGGCGATAGCGTGCGCGGCACGCCGCCCATGTAGAAGCTGCCCTGCTCCCAATAGCGGCCGACCTTGCCGATACCCGCACCGTAGGACATCGGCACCATTGCCGCGTGGGCGGGATGGTGCTGCGCCGCGAGCGTCAGCTGCCACTCCGCCGAAGACGAGCAGCCGATGGTGCCCACCGTGCCATTCGACCACGGCTGCTTGGCGATCCAGGTCAGCGTGTCGTAGCCGTCCGTCTGCGGCCGCCCCAGGATCTCCCACTTGCCTTGCGAGAAGTAGCGGCCGCGTTCGTTCTGGACGACCAAGGCATAGCCGTGCGCGACGGCATCCAGGGCGCGGCGGCTGGTCGCGGTCTTGTAGGGCAGTTCGCCGTAGGGCGTGCGCACCAGCAGCGTCGGCAGTGGAGCCTTGGCGCCCTTGGGCCGGTAGATGTTGGTGGCAAGCTCGACCCCGTCGCGCATCGGTACCATCGCCAGCATCTCGACAGTCGCCTTTTCACCCAGCTGCCGCTCCACGGCGGCATCGCTGAGGTCAGCGGGATTGTCCGCGAGTCCCGCGCTCGACACGGCGATCGCCGCGATGATCGTCACTGCCCTGCCCATCATCGCGGCCATACTCCGATCCAAGCCTCAGAACGTGCCGGGGAACGCGCCGCCATCGAGCAACACGTTCTGACCGGTCATGAAGGACGCCTGATTGCTGCATAGGAACGCGCAGGTGGCGCCGAACTCCATCGGATCGCCGAAGCGGCCAGCCGGGTTGCCGTCGCGACGCTGCCAGGTCACTTCCTCCACCGTCTTGCCCGAGGCACGCGCTGCGGCCTCGTTGGTCACCTTCAGGCGATCGGTATCGAACGGTCCCGGCAGCAGGTTGTTGATCGTCACATTGGCGCGGACGGTCTTGCGCGACAGGCCGGCGACGAACCCGGTCAGGCCCGAGCGCGCGCCATTCGACAGGCCCAGCGTGTCGATCGGCGCCTTCACCGCGCCAGAGGTGATGTTGACGATGCGACCGAAGCGGCGCTCGATCATGCCATCGACGGTGGCCTTGATGAGCTCGATCGGCGTCAGCATGTTGGCATCGAGCGCGGCGATCCAGGTGTCGCGATCCCAGTTGCGGAAGTCGCCGGCCGGGGGGCCGCCGGCGTTGTTGACCAGGATGTCGGGGCTGGGGCATGCCTCGAGGGCGCGCTGCCGGCCATCGAGGGTGGTAATGTCCGCGGCGATGGCGGTGACGGTCACGTCGGCCCGGCGCTGGCGGATCTCGGCGGCCGTCGCCTCGAGCGCTTCCTGCCCACGCGCGACGATCACGACGTTCACGCCCTCATCGGCCAATGCGATGGCACAGGCGCGGCCCAGGCCCTTGCTGGCGGCGCAGACCAGCGCGGTACGCCCTTTGATTCCCAGATCCATTCTTGTGTTCCTTCTTAGGATCGCCTGCGGATCAGCGCAGGCTTTCGCAAAATTCGACGATACGGTTGCAGGCGGTGACCAGGGTCTCGGTCGATGCGGCATAGGACAGGCGGAAGGCCCCTTCGCTGCCGAAGCTGGAGCCCGGCACGATGGCGACGTCGGCTTCTTCCAGCAGCGCCTCGGCGAAGGCCAGGTCGTTGCCGATCGCCCGGCCCTTGGGCGTGGTGAGGCCCACCGTGCGAGCGCAGGACGGGAAGACGTAGAAGGCGCCTTCCGGCCTGTCGCACTCCAGGCGGTCGGTCCGGCCGAGCAAGTCGAGCACGAGGTCGCGGCGCTCGGCGAACAGCGCCCGGCTTGTCGTCAGGAAGTCCTGCGGGCCGGTCAGCGCCTCGAGCGCGGCCCATTGGGCGATGGTGCACGTGCCTGTGGTCTGCTGGCCGGTCAGCTTCTCGATCTGCGCGATCAGGTCGGTCGGCCCCGCGGCGTAGCCGACCCGCCAGCCCGTCATCGCATAGGCCTTCGAGACGCCGTTGACGGTGAGAGTGCGCGAGGCGAGCGACGGTGCAACTTCGGCCAGCGTGGCGAAGCGGAAATCGTCATAAAGCATGTGCTCGTAGAGATCGTCGCTCATGGCCCAGACGTGCGGATGATCATCGAGCACCTCGGCAAGCGCGCGCAGCTCATCGGCGGTATAGGCACTGCCGGTCGGGTTCGAGGGCGAATTCAGCACCAGCCACTTGGTACGCGGCGTGATCGACGCCTCCAGCTGCGCTGGGGTCAGCTTGTACCCATCCTCGCGGCGGGTCTGCACGATCACGGGAACGCCGCCAGGGAACGCCACCAGATCGGGATAGCTCACCCAGTATGGCGCCGGGATGATCACCTCGTCGCCGGCATCGAGCGTGGCGGCGAAGGCGTTGAAGATGATGTTCTTGCCGCCCGGCGCCACGATCGTTTCGCGGGTGGTGACATCCATGTTGTTGTCGCGGCGAAACTTCTCGACGATCGCGGCACGCAGCGGGGCGATGCCCGCCGTCGGTGGATAGCGCGTCTCGCCGCGATGGATCGCCTCGATCGCGGCGTTCCGGATGTTCTGCGGGGTATCGAGATCGGGCTCTCCCACCGTCAGGAACACCACGTCGCGGCCCGACTGCTTCAGCGCCCTGGCGCGTTCGGTGAAGGCGATCGTGGCCGATGGCTGCATCCGCAGCATGGCCTGAGAGGCGATAGTCGAAGTCGTGCTCATCGTGCCGCCATCTCGCGCCGGTAGCGCTCCATCGTCTGTTCGTTGGGCGGATAGAGCCCCCCCAGTGCGGCGCCGGCATTCACTTCGGCGAGTGCCCAGGCCTCGAACCGTTCGGTGTCGCGCGACTCTTGGGCGATCGCCTCCACCAGCGCCCGGGGCACCACGACAGCCCCGTCATCGTCGGCGATGATCACGTCGCCGGGGAACACGGACACTCCGCCGATGCCGACAGGGACCTGGTAGTCGGCCAGGAACAGGCCTTCGGGCGAAGGCGGCGGAACGGTGCCGTCGGCCCAGACCGGCCAGTCGGAAGCGAGATGCCCGGCAAGGTCGCGGATCGGACCATCGGTGACCAGGCCGGCAAACCCCATGTTGCGCATGTGCGCGGCAACGATGTCGCCAAACACGCCGGCATTGGTGATGCCATGCGCCGCCGCGACGATCACCGAACCGGGCGGCAGATGCGGCAGGATGCCACGCGCGGACTTGGGTCCGGTCGCGGATTCCGAGGTGGAGATATCCTCGCGCGCCGGAATGAAGCGCATTGTCGCCGCAGCCGCAACCAGCCGGGGCTGGCCCTGGCGCAAGGGACGCGGGCCACGAAGCGAGACGCGGTGCAACCCATGCTTGCGCAGCACCGTGCTGACCGTCGCCGCCGAGCTTTCGCGCAGCGCTTCCAGCCACTCAGGGGCGAGATCGATCATCGTGCGCCACCCGCCACAGGTTGGACATGACCATAGTCGGAGCGGGCGGCATCCTCGGAGATACGTCCCTCGGCCAGGTCTCGGGCAATGTCTTCGAGGGAACGCTCCGCCGGCGTGCCGCAGCCGCCGCCGCCCGGCGTCGCGATCAGGAGGCGCTGGCCGGCCTCGATGAACACCTGCCCCTTGCCCGGCACGGGTGTGCCGTCCTCGCGCGTGATTTCGCCCGGCGCACCGGCCCCGCCCCCGGAGCGGCCGCGAGCTGGGTACTTGATCCGGTCGAACGCCGCGTTGAGGCGCAGGCGCGACGACCGCGCGCTGGAAAGCTCGATCAACTGGCCCTGCCCGCCCCGGGTCCGCCCCTGCCCACCGCTGTCGGGCCGCAGTTCCTTGCGCCAGAAGATAACCGGAGCCTGAGCCTCGGCAATCTCGATCGGAGTGGTCTTGATGCCGGAGGGGAATGCCGTCGCGGCCAGCCCATCCTTGCCGAAGCGTGCACCCATGCCGCCGCTGGTCGTGACCGACAGGGCGAAAGGATCGCCTTGCGACGGGCCGTCCGGCAGCACGCCGCGCAGCGAGATGTTCCACATGCACGAGGCACCCTCGGCCGGCACCCGCTCCGGCACGATCTGCGCGAGGCAGCCGAACACCAGGTCGGGCACCATCTGCCCGATGACGTGGCGCGCGCCGACGGGCGAGGGCTTTTGCGCATTGAGGATCGATCCGGCACGCGCGACGACCTTGACCGGCGACAGCGACCCGCTGTTGTTGGGGATGTCGGGCGAGATCGCGCAGCTGATGGCGAAGCTGGCATAGGCCGCCGCATAAGTCAGCGGGACGTTGATGCCCTTGGCAATGCAGTCGGCGCTTTGCGAAAAGTCGATCACGATGCCATCGTCGTCGATCGTCATCGTCGCGCGCAGCGGCAGCGGCTCGTCATAGCCGTCGACGATCATCTCGTTGTGCCAGGTGCCCCGCGGCAGGGCGCGGATCGTCTCGAGCGCGGCCTTGCGTGAGGTGTCGACGATGTGGTCGGCGACATCGTCGATGCCATGCAGGCCGAACTCGACCATCGTCTCCGACAGGCGGCGCACGCCGATGTCGTTGCAACTCGCCAGCGAGTACGTGTCGCCCACGGTGTCGATCGGCAGCCGGGTATTGGCCGAGATCACCGCCATCAGCGTCTCGTTGACGATACCCTGGTCGATCAGCTTGAGCGCGGGCAGATAGAGCCCTTCGGCGAACACATCGAGCGCCTCGGTACCGGCGCCCAGCCCGCCCACGTCCATCATGTGGCTGGTGCAGCAGAACAGCGCCACGCAGCGTCCCTCGTGGAACGAAGGCGTCAGCACCACGAAGTCGTTGAGGTGGCCGGTCCCCTTCCAGGGATCGTTGGTGATGAAGGCATCGCCTTCGCGCATGGTTTCCAGCGGAAACTGCTGGAGGAAGTGCTGCACCGAGGCCGCCATCGTGTTCACGTGGCCGGGCGTGCCCGTCACCGCCTGAGCTAGCATGCGGCCGCGGGTGTCGAAGATGCCGACCGACACATCGCCGCAATCGCGCACCAGCGGGCTGAACGCCGTGCGGATCAGCACTTGCGCCTGCTCCTCGACCAGCGCGAGCAGGCGGTTCCACAGCACCTGGAGCCGGATCGTGTTGTTCATCCTTGCCGTCATCGCTTCAGACCGCCTTGCGCTGCATGATGATAAACCCGCGCTCGTCCACCGAGGCCTGGAAGGACTGGGGCACGAACGTGGAGGTTTCCGCCTCCACCACCACGGCTGGCCCTTGCAGCAGACCATGCCGCGAGAGACTGCCGCGGGTGACGACCGGCACGTCGATCCAGCCGGACTGGTTGCCGTCGAACACCCGCCGGGTTTCGCGCCCGCCATCGTCGGCGTCCCACGCCGCAGCGGCCTGGCTTGCGCTTTCGGTGTCGGCCGTTGCCAGCACCGACCAGTTGAGGATTTCGACCGCGGCATGCGGGATCGAGCGCGAGAAGAGCTGCGCATACTCCGCCTCGAAGAGAGAGAGCAGCGCCGCTGCGTCGAGCGGCTCACCTGCATCCGGCAGCGCGACCGGGATCTCGTGCCCTTGCCCCACATAGCGCATGAACGCGGTGCGGCGGACGCTGACTTTCACCGTGTCGGCATCGACCGCCAGCAAGCCGCGCGCTTCCACCACCATGGCGTCGAGCAGCGCTTCGGCCTGTTCACGGTCAAACGCGGCAAGCGGCATGCGCAGACTGCGCACCAGATCGAAGGAGACTGGCGCTTCCAGGAAACCCACCGCCGATCCGACGCCTGCACCCAACGGGACGATCACGCGCTCGATCCCCACCTTTTCCGCAACCGTGGCCGCGTGCAGCGGCGCTGCGCCGCCGAACGCGATCATGGCGTATTCGGAGACGGCTTCCCCGCATTCGGCGGCATGGACGCGCACGGCGCTGGCCATGTTCTCGCACACCGTCTCGAACACCGCGTGCGCAGCCATCGTCGCGGTCAGGCCGAGGTGCGTGCCGACAACGTTCTCCAGCGCCTGCCCAGCTCGATCCGGATCCAGCACGATACGGCCACCGGCGAAGTTGCCACCGTCCAGCAAGCCGAGAACAAGGCCAGCATCCGTGACCGTCGGCTTGGTGCCGCCGCCGGGATAGCAGGCGGGACCAGGCTCAGAACCCGCGCTTTCAGGGCCCACCGTGACACGCCCCAATGCATCGACCCCGGCGATCGAGCCGCCGCCCGCGCCGATCTCCACCAGTTCGATCGAGGGGATGCGCAGCGGAATGCCGCTGCCTTTCATAAAGCGATGCGTGCGGTCGACTTCGAAGGAGCTGGCCGACGTCGGCTCGCCCTTGCGGATCAGGCAGACCTTGGCGGTGGTGCCGCCCATGTCGAAGGCAATCGCCCGCTCGAGGCCCATTTCGCGTGCGCGGCGCGAGGCATAGATCGCGCCCCCGGCCGGACCGGATTCGACGAGCCGGATCGGATAGCGACGCGCCGTTTCCACCGAGGTCAGGCCACCGCCGGAGGTCACTAGGAACAGCTTGCCGGTGAAGCGGTCGCTCTCCAGTGCATGGACCATGCGACCCAGGTAACCATCGACCATGGGCTTCACGAACGCGTTGGCGACCGTGGTGGAGATCCGCTCGAACTCGCGGATCTCGGGACAGACATCGGACGAAAGCGACAGCGAGATCCCAGGCAGCGCGGCCGCGATCATCTCGGCGATCTCGAACTCATGCGCCGAATTGGCATACGCATGCAGGAACCCGATGGCGACGCTGTCGATCCCGGCATTGCGCAAGGTTTCGATCGCCTGCTCGGCATCGGCGCGATCGAGCGGCAGCAGCACCTCACCCGATGCCGCGATGCGCTCGCCCACGCCGATGCGCAGCTCACGCGAGACCAGCGGGACCGGTTTGGAAAGTTGGATGTCGTACTGATCGAACCGGCCCTCGGTGCCGATCTCCAACACGTCGCGGAACCCGCGGGTGGTGATCAGGGCGACCCGCGCTCCCTTGCGCTCCAGCAAGGCGTTGGTCGCCAGTGTGGTCCCGTGGACGAACGTGCCGACGTCGGCGAAGCTCACGTCCTGCTCGGCCAGCAGCTGGCGGGCACCGTCCAGCAGCCCGATCTCGGGATGCCCCACGTTGGTGAGCACCTTGCGGGTGACGCGACCGAATGGGCCGGTCAGCACGAGGTCGGTGAATGTCCCACCGATATCGGCGGACAGCGACAGGGTATTCACATCATCGGTCAAAAGAGCACCAGTTCGTAGAGGCAGCGGCAAAGCGAGCGGGGTCGGGCGTGGAGGCCCATCACGCAGGCTCTGCAAGGTCGGGGGATGCGATGCGCTCCACCCGCTGCAGGAGTATGAGGAAGCAAAAGCCCGACAGCACCAGCATCGCCGCGGCGCACAGGATCGCGGCCTTGAAGTCGTGGCCCTGGTCATAGAGGATGCCGGTGAGCAGCGGCGACACGACGCCGCCCGCGGCGCCGAACATCTGCTGGAACGATCCGACCAGGCCCGCCCGCCCTTCCGGCGCGATCGCCGACGGCAGCGCGAGCATGTTGGCGGCCGAGATCGACTGGCCTACCAGCGCGATCACGAACAGAACTGCCGCCTCGTAGCCATCGGTAGCGAACGCCGCAGGCACGATCGCGCCGCCGAGCAGCAGGCCAAGGCCGATCGCGCACTTGCGCACCACCGTCTGCGACATGCCGCGCCCGATCAGCCAGTCGGTGAACCAGCCCGTGACTGGTCCGGCCGCCATCGAGATCAGGAACGGCACCGTGGCCATCCAGGCGATCTGCTCGGTGTCCAGACCGCGCTCCTTGGAGAGATAAGTCGGCAGCCAGGTGGCGTAGATGTAATAGAGGTAGAGGAACCCAAAGTAGCCGACCGAAACGCCCAGCACTGAACGGTTCATCAGCAGCTTGCGTGCCTCGCTCCAATCGATCTTGCGGCTCTCCTGCGAGCTGGGTGCCAGGGCCTGCCGGCTTGGCGCGAAGGCGATCCAGGGGATCAGGAACAGCAGTGAGCCGAGCCCGACGATCACGAACATCTCGCTCCAGCCGTAGGCCATCATCACGTAGGAACCGGCAGCGGTGCCGATCGCCGGACCCAGGCTGACACCCTTGGAATAAATGGCCGTCGCCAGCGCCCGGCGGCGGTCAGTGAACAGCGAAGCCATCACCGCGTGGGCCACCGCGTAGAGCGGCGCCTCGAACACGCCCAGCAGCATCCGGCAGAGCAACAGCACGCTGAAGACGGTCGACAGGCCGGTCATCGCCGAAACGAGCGACCAGCCGATGAAGCCGATCGTGAGAACCCGCTTGGGACCGAAGCGATCCACGAGCCAGCCCGAGGGCAGCTGCGCCACCATATAAGTCCACGAGAACGCGGAAAGCAGCAGACCCAGTCCGGTCCCGGTGATGTGCTGTTGCTCGATCAAGTGCGGAGCGGCGATTGCCAGCAGTACGCGATCGGAGTGGGCGATCGTCAGGGCCAGCCCGACGAGCACGATCACACCCCAACTGCGAAAACCGTCCTTCCTGATCATCCATCATTACCTAAAAGGGAAAGTACGCTTATCGGACATATGTCCGTCATTTAGATCTTTTATTCAGCCTTGCCGTGGTGCTGTCAAGCCTCGCCACAGTGGTCAGGGCTGCCTATCGGGCCTGCGTCACGTCGGCCTTCAGCATCGGCGTCCAGGTGTCAGGATCGAGCGCGACATCTTGCGGTGCAGCGTCGAGCCGGAATGCCAGCTTGGTGTTGGGAGCGTCGATCACCAGCTTGAAGCGGCGCTCGCCGGCAACTCCCGGCAAGCTGACCGCGAGTTCGGTGGGAAGTCGGTAAAGGCCCTGCTTCTGGGTCTGCGTGAACGCCACCTCCAGAACCTTCCTGGTGGGATCGTAACGCCAGGTCCCCTGCACTTGCGGGACCCCGCCGCGCCGCAGCCACTGGTCGAAGAACCACGTCAGATCGTTGTTTTCGGACTCGCATCCACTATCGGCGCGACACGCGTCCTCCATCGCCAGGCGCAAGTCGTCGCTGGTGGCAAGACCGTTGACGTGGCGCGCGTAATAGCTGCGGATGCCCGCCCGGAAGACGCGATCGCCCAGGACGCCGTTCAGTGTGCGCAAGACCATCGCCCCGCCCGCATAAATCTGCGGCGCGTTGCCGAGCACCTCGCTGTCGCGAGCCAGATCCCGGTGAACCACGGTGCTGTCGGGATGCGCCAGCGCATACTTGACCGCGCCGTCCCGCCCGCGACGCAGCGAGGTAAGGAACGTATCATGCCCACGGCTGTGCTCGGTGAAGAGCAAGTCGAAGTATGTCGCAAAGCCTTCGCTCAGCCAGACGTCATCCCATGTCGCTTCGGTCACGGCGTTGCCGAACCACTGGTGCGCCATTTCGTGCGCCATGGCGCGAAAGTCGCCGAAGTAGAAGATCGAGGTCGCCAGCTCCATCGCCCCGCGACCGCCCGTGGCGTCGACGTGAGCCAGCTTTTCGAACGCGTAGGGCCCGATGTAGTCGCTGTAGAAGTCGAAAGCGGCGCGGCTCGTCGCCTCGGCTTGCGAGAGGTCGGCGGCCTGGTTTTGCGGAGCCAGCCACGCGGCAAAGTCCACGCCGCGGACCTGATCGAACCGGGTCACCGTCATCGGCGCGACGCCGAGCGAGAATTGCCAGCTTGGTATCGGTACGGCTTCGCGCCAGGTCGTCGCGCGCAGCCCGCCGGGCAGGTCCGCGACGCGCGTCTCGAGTCCGTTCGAGATCACCTGATAGTGCGACGGGGCCGTCACCGTGACCGTCTTGGTCGCCTTGGCCGAGATGTGATCCACCGTCGCCAGCCAGTTGCGCGCGCGATTGGGCCAGCTGTCCGAGAAGAACACCCGGTCGCCATACTTGTTCTTGCCGATGAACAGTCCGGCCGCCGGGACGCCGTGGTAGGCAAGGTCGATCGCCAGTCGGCCGCCCTTGCGCGACGGCTGCGGCAGGGTCAGGTGAAGGCGATTGCCAATGTGCGTGAAACGCAGTGGCGTGCCGCCCGCCGTCGCCGAAATCATCGTCATACCCCGCCCCACGCCAGGCACGGGACCGCTCCCCGGGCCAAGGTCGGTGTTCTGGCGCTCGGTCGCCTCACAGGGTTCGAGCGGATCGGGCTTGGCCGAGGCCGCGACGACGTTGCACAGATCCAGGTCGATCGCCTTGAGACCGTCGGCGAGGAAGGAGACCTCGACCGTTTCGTTCACGCGAATGTCGTCGCTCTCCTCGGACAGGGCGATATCGAACGCATAGTCTCGCACCTGCAGACCATGCTGGAGCGGATAGCGATCGGCCATGGCCGGCGGAGCGATCGCCAGACTCGCCCCTGCCATCAGCAGGCTCATCATCGTGCGCATCATTCGCCTCCGCTCTTGACCGGCTTGCCGGTGACCCTGTGCACCACCCCGCCTTTCGCCACGAACGAGACGCGCTGCAGGACGCTGATGTCGCTCAGAGGCTCGCCCGGAACCGCGATGACATCCGCGAGCTTGCCGGGCTCCAGCGATCCCACCCGATCGTCGATCCCCATCAGCCGCGCCGATCCCAGGGTGGCAGAAGTCAGGATCTGGGCGACCGTCATCCCGCAGGCAGCCATCGGCGCGAAGGCGGCGGCGGGATTGTACGACCAGTCCGCCCCGCCGATACCGGAACCGAAAGCTACCTTCACGCCGCCACGCACCGCCCGCGCGAGCGTCGCACATTTGATCTGCGGCATGGCCCGCCAGACCGCGTTGCCGCCGGCGGCCCGCCGCGCCGAGATGCTGGCATCGGTGTCGAAGTCCGGGACGTAGTACACACCGCGCCGCGCCATGGCCGCGATGTTGTCCGCATCAAGATAGTCACCATGCTCGATCGAGTCGGCGCCGGCATCGGTCGCGTCGCGCGCGCTTTGCGCCGAACGGGCGTTGACCGCCGCCTTGCGGCCCTGGCGGTGCGCTTCGCCGATTATCGCCCGCAGCTCATCGGGAGTAAGTGTCGGCACCGACTGGACACTGCCGTCGGCACCGAGCCGCGGCCCTCGGTCGGCATAGAGCTTGATAACATCGGCGCCCCGCCCGATCTGCGCGCGAACGGCGCGGCGTCCCTCGTCCGCGCCGGTGATCTGCTCTGCGCCCACGGGCACCGACACACCCGGAGCATAGCCGAGCAAGGGATAGGCCGAGGTCGCAACGATCGCCTGTGTCGCCACTTGCATGCGCGGTCCGGAAACCATGCCACGATCGATTGCATCCCGCACCGCCAGGTCCCCCCAGCCGCCGCCTTCCGCGCCTAGGTCACGGACCGCGGTGAATCCCCATTGCAGCAGCCTTCCGGCATGGCCCACGCCGACGATCGTGCGATATTCGGGAGACGCTTTCAGCAGCTGGGCGTCGTAGTCGCCTTCCAGGCGATCGCTTTCGAGCATGACATGGGTATGCGCGTCGATCAGGCCGGGGAGGCAGGTTTCGCCGCGAAGGTCGGTTTCTCCGGGTCGCAGTGCCGAGCCGTCCGGTTGTATCGAGACGATGCGGCCCTTGTCGGCGACAATCGCGATCGGGCCGCGGCGATGCCCGCCAGCTGCGTCCCACACCGCACCGCAGCGAAGCGCAAGAGTTCCGGTGTCGACCGCAATCCCCGCAATCTCCGGCGCAGCGAGCGCGCGCGTGCCGCCCGGCACAAGTGCTGCGACGAGGACCGCCGAGCAAAGCGCCAAGCGGCGCCGCGTCATCGACGCGGTGCCTTGGCGGCGATCGCCTCGATCTCGACCAGATGGTTGGGCGAGGCCAGGGCAACGACCTGCACCACCGAGCGCGCGGTCGTCTGCGGGTTCTGCGCGGTTCCGAAGAGTTGCTTGAAGCCCTCGTTCATGCCGGCGAAGTCCATCGCCCCGCCTCTCCCCGGATCTCCGACCAGGAAGACGGTCAGCTTGACGACGTCGCTCATTTCATAGCCTTGCGCCTGCAGCGTCTCGCGAATGCGGCCGAGCACCGCCTCGGTCTGCCGCCGGGTGTCGCCGAAATCAGCCGGCGTCGCCGTCTTCGCGGGGTCGATCGGCGGAGCCACCAGCCCGCTGAGGATGAAGAGATCGGAGCCAGCGGACACTTTCACACCGCGCAGGATCAGTGAAGGCGTGGTTTCCGGGATGCGCTCCACCGTCTGTGCGGCTGCCGGGACCGACGCCAGGGCGGCGGCAGCCATCAGGAGAAAACGCAATTTCATGACCATCTCACTTCTTGGGCGGAAGAACGGGGCGGACCCGCAACCTGGTGCGCTTGGCACCTTCGAGCGGCGCGTCCTCCTCGATCAGATCGACGTGGTACTGTCCGTCGCGCAGATATTTGAGGTGCGCGAGAACGGCGGCGAAGCCATTGCGTGCCGCAAGGTCGAGCGAGTAATCGGCCAGCCCCTCGTCGGCCGCCTCGAACGTTCCGCCATCCAGGGTGATGAACGGCCAGTCACCCATCTTGCGCTGGCGATCGGCGTCCGACACGCCGATCCTGCGGTTGCCCAGCAGCTCGCCCGAGTCCGGGTCGTTGTAGAACAGCATCGTGTCGCCGCTGACTTCCATCGGCTCCAGGTGCGGACCGTAGCGATGTCCCCACCGGCGGAAGCGATCGTAGTCGCGCAAGTTGCCGGCATGGGCGACCGGGTCGCTGGAGACCTCGCGCGCCATCGCATCGTGCAGCGCCAGCGCCGCCTCGGTCCACTCCGGATAGCGCGGATCACGCGGCATCTGGAACGACAGCGAGTACCAGCCGCGCCGGAAGCTGTAAGTCGGCGCCTCGGTGGCCGCATAGCCGGAGAACGGCCGCACCACCTCGTGCGAGGAGGCGCCATGGGCGTTGAGGTAGATGTCGGGCAACCAGCGGCGCCATAGGTTCGGCTCCACCGAAGCCTCCGACGATTGCATGCCCGAATACATCACGTCCCGGCCGATGGCATTGAGGTATCCGGGCTGCGCGATGTCGTAAGGCCGCGTCGCCCGGATCTTGCCAGCCAGCGCCGCGCCGTCGGGGTTCATGACCGGCAGGATGGCGACGTTCACCTTGGCGGCGATGTCGCGGTAGGCCGGGTCGGTGGCGAGGTCTTCGGCCAGCTTGAGCATGTAGCTGGTGGAGGACGGCTCGTTGCCGTGCTGGCGACCGACCAGCATCAGCGACGGCTTGTACGCGGAAAGCTTGGCGGTCGAGACCAGCTCGCTCGGCGTCGACGCGGTGATTTCCAGCACCGAGATGTCCCGCCCCTCGTAGGATGCGCCCGCCTTGTAGGCCGCGACACCGGGATAGCGCCCCAGCTCGCCGACGATTGCCTCGGCTTCTGGCGGATCGATGATGTGGTCGTACGTGACGAGCGGCTTGCCGCCTGCTTTCGCCAGCTTGCGCGGCGAGGACGGCTTGGCGCCGTCCACATGCACGAGCGATGCGACGCGAGCTGGCGCGCCGGAGCTCTCGACCGTCAGAGTGACGCGGTCGACATGATCGAACGAAAGCGCATCGCGGTAGAGCCCGGCAGCATGGAGCCCGGCCAGCGCCACGACCGCCTGCTCGGCCTGGGTCGCCGCGCCCGGGTCGCCGACCGCGACCCGCAAACCGAGTTCGCGGACACCCTCTGCCCCCGTCACGATCCGGGTCACACGCGGGGTTTCCACCTTCACCGCGTCGAGCGGGCGCGAAACCGTGCGGCGGCCGGCGCCGGAGCCATAAACCACATCGATGCGGCTGCCGGCCGCGGCATTGCGCGTCAGCACGAAACGCGCCCGCGTCGGCTTCGTCGCTGTCGCCTCTACCAGCGGGATCACCCGGACCCCGCCCGCGATCCCCGCCTGGCGCAGGAAGGTGTTGGTGATCATGTAGAGATCCTGGCTCAAGCCCTCCAGCGTCGAGATGTGCTCGCCCTCGCCGATACCGTAATCGGGCTCGCTCATGGCGATCGACATCTTCAGGTCGCGGTACATCGGCTGGGGCCCGCTGGCGGCCGCGCTCGCCTTCATGGTGTCACGCAGCCTGGGGAGGACCTGCTGCTGGTAATGGTCCCAGAACGTATCGAGATCGGTCGGCAGCCGGCGGTCGAGCACAACCGCATCGTTCACCGACGCATGGATGTGCCCGGTTTCCGCCTCGAGCTTGGCGTAGCCCGGAAGCGCTTCCAGGAACTCGCGGTCGACCACCGAAGGGTCGAACGACGCCGAATAGACGACGCGCCCGGACGCGTCGGTCGCCTCCAATGCATAGATTGTTGGCGCGTCCTCGACCTGCTCGATCGCGAACGCTGCAATCGGCATGCCGAGCTCGCGATGGAAGGCCTCGTCCGCGGGGTAGAGCGCCTTGATCCACTGCGTCGGCATGGCCTGGAAGCGCGCGGTCGCGGACGGATTGTGCCGCGCCGCCCTCACCTTGATGCGTACACCGGTGACACCGCGCGCCTTCAGCTGCGGCAGGACGTCCTCGACCAGCCAGAAGTAGCCCTGCTTGTATGCCGACCGCACCTTCACTTCGGCATGGGCAGCGCCCGCTTGGGACAGCTGCGCTTGCGCTTCCTTCGCCAGCTGCGCACGGATCTCGGGACCTTCGTTGACGCGCAGTTCCAGCGTGACACTGGCGCCCGGCTTGACCTTTGGCAGTACCTCGGTCCGTAGTGCCGCACGGACGGCGTCGCCTTCCCAGCCGAGCGTGACCGCCTCGTCGAAGACGTTGACCGGGTCGGACACGGCCTGCGCCGTCACCGCCACCGACGTGCCGGGCAGTGCCTTGCGCATTGCCCCTGCCAGGTATGTCGAGAGGCCAGCGTCGGGTCCGTCGAGGTAAACCGTCGCATCGACCTTCCCCGCCGCGGCGCCGGAGCCGATCTCGGCCGCGATTGCCTGCGCGGCCTGGACGGCGCGGGCTGCTTGGCCGGCGGGAGTGCGCGCTGCAAAGAAGTCGGTCGCCTGCGCCCTCGCGTCCGCGAAGGTGGGAGCACCGGGTCTCATGTCCCACAGGTAGGGCAACCTGCGGCTCAGGTGTTCGGCGGCCGCAGCGGTACCCGCCGCGTCCGCACCACGCACAACTGTCGCGGTCGCCGCCCCGAATGCCCGGGGGACGATCTCTATCACGCCAAGACCGGGCGCTGCGTCGACCTGGCCGAGCTTGCCGGCTGCGACCAGATCACCCACCAGAAGATTGTCGCGTCCCACGAGGATCGGGCTCGGCTCGGTATCCGGCTGAGCGACGTCGGCGTCCAGCTTGGCGATAGGCAGGGTGATGCCGGTCGATTCGAGTCCAAGCCGCGCCGCGATGTTCGCAGCACCCAGGGCGGCGATGGCATCACCACCCAGGATCACGCTCGTCTCGGTACTGTCGGGCGTCAGGTCCTGGTAGAGATCGCCGAACCAGCCATCGATCGTATAGGCGTCGGCCAGATCGAAAGGCTTGCCCACGGCAGGGGGCGCCGGCATGCCATAGCTGGTGCCGCCCCCGCCCGGCGTCATGCCGTCGTGGAAGGCGCGGTAGAAATTCATCCGCCTGCCGTTGCTGCGAGAAGGCGCAACTCCGGCCGTGCGCACCGGTGTGGGTGGCGGCGCGGTCAGAGCGCGCCAGTTGGGACCGACGCGGTGCACCGTCGCGGTCTGGGCCGCCGGGCCAGTTCCCACCGTGAAGTCCAGCACTGCCGCCGGGCCGAAGTCGAGCACGCCCACCTGCCCGCCCAAGCGATGCGCCGCGTCGAGGTCACGCAGGGCCCGCGCAGCCGCCGCCTCTTGATCCGGCGCGACCGTGACTTGCAGACCGACTACCGCGATGCCACGCCGATCGTTGTCGACGACGATCCGGGTGACGGCGGCTGAAGCGGATCTGAGCTCATGCTGCTGCAGGAAGGCAACGGTCTGCGCCTCGATCGCGGGCAGCGCGATGCCTGTCATGTTCCACAAGCGCGGGAGGCGCGCGGCCAGTTCGACCGATGCCGCGGCGGTGCCCGCGTCGTCCACACCCACCACGACGATCGCCGACGACGTACCGATGGCATCGGGCACCAGCGCCACCAGCCCTTGGCCCGGCGCCAGTTTCGACAGATCGAGCCGCCCACTCGCGACAAGATCGCGAACGAAGCGGTTCTGCCGGCCCACCAGAATCGGCAGCGACGAGGCCTGCCGCCTCGCGTCATCCTTCACCACGAACGACAGCGTCGCCGCCGTGGTCTCGTATCCCAGCCTCCCGGCGATGTTCGCCGCTGCCTGGACATCGCGCAACGAAGGCTGCGCGGGCACGATCACTTGCGCAGTGACCACGTCAGGCAGATCGTCGCCGTTCGTATCCCGGACGCTGCTGCCGATCGCCGCAGAGAGCGAGGTCAGCGTCGGCGTAGACGGCTGTGGAGCGGCTACAGCAGTGCCGGGGAGATGGTAGAGTGCCGCCGCGGACAGCAGCAGCCGATGCATCAAGCGATATCTCACAGCATGCTCCATGCCTGTCGACGGCACTCTATTCGGGTTTGTTGCAAGTCGCTCTAGAAACCGATCCTTGCGTTGACGCCGATCGTGCGCGGGCGGCCGACCAGCTCGAACGGCACCGCGCCTGCGACGCGGTTCAGCACGTAGCGCTCATCGAACAGGTTGGTCGCGAACACGGCGGCCGACCAGTTTTCCGAACCGACGCCCAGGCGAGCGCTGACCAGCGTGTAGGGATCCATCAGCACCGCCGAAGCACCGGCCGAGCGATAGAGGTTCCAGCGGCTGCCGACGTGGTTCACTTCGCCGCGAACGAACGCGTTCACGCCTTCCGCCACCGGCCGACGGTACTGCGCGCTGGCATTCCACGACCACTTGGCCACTTGCGGCAGTGGATCGCCGGCCGAGACGCCGCGAGCACCCGGAGCGGGCTCCTTCAACTTGGCGTCGGTGTAGGACACCGAGCCGGTCAGGGTCAGGCCGTCCAACGGCTCGACCGAACTCTCGACCTCCAGACCCTTGATCCTGGCCTTGCCCGCGTTGCTGACGAAGCCGGAGTTACAGGACAGCGTGATCGAGGTCTGAATGTCCGACCAGTCGGTGTAGTAGGCCGCAGCATTCAGAGTCATCTTGCGATCGAACAGCGTGTTCTTCGAACCGATCTCATAGTTCCACAGCTTGTCCGGACCGTACGAGGTTGGGAACGTGCTGTAGCCCAGCGACGCGAGCTCGGCGGCGCATGCCGAGCGCAGGCCGTTGCCGGTCGGCGCGCCATTGCGATAACCTTGCGCGGCCTGAGCGTAGACCAGGTTGTCCTTCGTCACCTTGTACTCTGCCAGATACTTCTGCTGCGCCTGAGTGGTCTTGGACTTCTGGATCGACGAGGTCGCCCCGCCGTTCAGGATGCCGCTGGCAAAGGTCGTGGTCGTCTGCTCTACGTTGAACACGCGCAGACCAGCAGTCAGCGCGAACTTCTCTGTCGCATTGAAAGTCAGCTGACCGAAGCCGGCAATCTGGCGGGTGCGGTATTCCTGGTCGTAGGTATAGAATGCCAAGCCGTTCGTGCGCGCCTGGACTTGCGGCGCCTTGGTGAAGTCGTACGTTTGCAGCAAGTCGGTGGTCGCATCCGAGTAGAAGCCGCCCAGCACGTAGTCGACGCGATTGCTCCCCACCGACGCTACGCGGACTTCCTGCGTGAACAGCTTGAATTCATTATCGGAAATCGAGCCCAGGCCATCATTGCCGGTCGGACCCACGCCGATCAGGCGCGGCAGCAGGGCGCGGAACTGGGCCGTGTTGTCGGAACCCAGCTGCAGGCTCTTGTCGAGATAGTTCGTGGCCGAGATCAGGGAAACCGTGTCGAAGTCCTGCTGCAGCGTGAGGCTGAACAGCTTGGCGTCCGACTTGGTGTAGGCCTGGTAGTAGCGGCGCGTCTGGTAGTCGGGCAGCGCCACGTCGTCCTGCGGCTGCGCGCCCAGGTCTTCCTTTTGCCACAGGACGCCCAGGGTGATGCTGGTGTCCGGACCCGGCTGATACCGAAGCTGCCCGCGAAGGTTCTTTTTCTCGATATCGTTGACGTTCTTGCGGCCGAGCTGGACATCGTCGATCCAGCCGTCGTCCTTGCGGTAACCGGCCGACACGCGCAGCGCGAGCTTGTCCTCGAGGATCGGTACGTTGACCACGCCATCGATACGGCGATTCCAACCACCATGAGCGACGTCGCCGATCGTTCCCTCGACCGCGCCTTCGATCTCGTCGAGCTTGGGCTTCTTGGTGATCACACGGACGGTGCCGCCCATCGAACTGGCACCGTAGAGAGTGCCCTGCGGCCCACGCAGCACCTCGACGCGATCGATGTCGTAGACATCGGGGTCGAGAGTGCCGAAGAAGCTTTCGGTGATCGGAGCCTCGTCAAGGTAGATGCCGGCGAGCGGATCGCTGGCGCTACTGCCGTCAGACACCCCGCGGATGGTTACCCGCATGCCGCCCAGGTTGCCGGCCTCGGAGAAGTTCACGCCCGGAAGCGAAGTGAGATAGTCGCGGAAGTCCTGTGCGCCCTTGGCCTGAATGGCCGCGGCGTCGAGCACGCTGATCGCAGCCGGCACATCCTGAACGCGCTGGGTGCGCCGCAAGGCGGTGACGACGATGTCGCCGTTCGTCTGGTTTGCGCCGTTCGCTTCCGGCGCAGGCCCCGCGTCGGTCTGCGCCCTGGCCGGCGTGATCGCCGACATGGTGGCTGTCAATGCAGTGACCGCCATCAACGTCCGCCGGGAATTGAATTTCCTCATAGTAGCCACCCCTTTGTGTGTTTTGCTCGACCAGCGTCCAGCTGCGCACTCCTCCTTTCGCAAAACTGACACATGCAGGAATAATGTCAATATCATTACATTTGTCCGATGAGCGACCATATCGAGTGACTTCATAGAAAGTCATGGTCGATCTGTCCGAAGAGCGAACTTGTCGACGAAGTTTGCACATGCAACAGAACCACCGTCGTTCAGACCGGGAGCATTGATCATTGACGAAGCTTCGTGAATCCGACGCGGTGCAGCGGCGCGAGAGTGGCCGAAGCGGTGACTTCCTTGAGGTGCTCGCGCGCGCAATCCGCGTCATGGAAGCGATGGGCGCCGGCGCCTCGGCCATGTCTATCAGCGACGTCGCGCGCCTGACTGACTTGCCCAAGCCCAGCGTGCGCCGCGTACTGCACACCTTGCGCGACCTCGGCTATGCCGAATCGGTTGGGCGAGCCTTTCGGCTCACCCCCAAGGTAGTACGCCTCGCAGCCTCATTCCTGGGTGCGAATGGCCATGCCAGGATCCTGCAGGAAGCCTGTGACCGCCTCAGCGAGCAAACCGGCCAATCCAGCCTCGTGGCCGTTCTCGATGGAGACCAGATCCTCGTTATCGCCTACGCCTTGCCGGAAAGCTTGATGGCCCCTTTCCGCGGGATCGGTTCGCGGATCCCGGCGATCGCCTCCGCGGCTGGCCGCGTCCTGATGGCTGCGCTCGCCCCGGGCGATTTGGCTGCGCTGATGGCGCGGATCGAACAAAGTTCCGCGCTGCGCGACCTTGGCGGTGACATGGCGCAGGTCAAAGCACAAATCCACGCCGCGCGTGAGCAGGGCTACAGCACGTCCGACGACGAATACGTGATCGGATGGCGCACCTTCGCCTGCCCCCTCTATCGCTACGACGGAGAGTTGTTCGGCGCGATCAGCTTGAACTGCAAAAAGAGGGCCGATCTGGACGAAGTGACGTTCCAGAACCTCGCAGCGCAATGCGCACAAGCCGCGAGCGACCTTCAACCGCTGCTTGTCTAAAACATTATCGTACGCCAATCGGACGAATGTAATATTATTGACATGGGCGCGGGTTGGCGCTGTGTTGGTGCATCGACCGGCCACGAAGTGCTCTTTCCATGATCTGCAAACCGCATCGCCCATCCCGCACGCTGCCGTGGCTGAGATCCGTCGTCACACTCGGCATCGCCGTCATGGGAAGCGCGACAGCGGCGAACACACGCGCGGCTCCGCCACAGACGATCGGCACCATCGACCTTGACGCGCAATTCAACGCATTTCTTGATCGCGCGTACGAGGCGCAGCTCAGCCTCTCCCCTCAGCGTGAGACGTCCGAAGGTGCGAGCAAGGCCAACTACGGCAAGCTCGACGACTATCGCCCGGTTGCCGCACTGCGTGCGCTTCGCCTGCGCGAAAGCCAGGTGCGCGAGATGGACCGTCGCTTCCCACGCGATCGCCTCGGCCCGCAAGCGCGGGTCTCGGCTGATCTGTTCCGCCGCGATCTCGTATCGGCGCGCGAGGCCATGCGCTGGCGTGCCCACGAATATACCTTCACGGCGATCCGCGCCCCGACGACGGACATCCCCTCGTTCCTGATCAACAACCACCAGGTGACCTCGGTCGCCGACGCGCGGGCGTATATCTCGCGCCTGACCGACATCGAGCGTGCGATGGGCGAGATCGCAGCGGACTACCGCAACCATGTCGCGCATGGCGTGATCGAACCCAAGCTCGTCTTCGCGCCGGCGCTCGCCTCGGCCCGCCGCGTCGTCACCGGCGCTCCCTTCGACGACGGCCCCGACTCGGCACTGTGGGCCGACTTCAAGGCCAAGGTTGCGAAACTGGATACCGACGCGGCCACACGCCAGCAACTTCTCGATCAAGGATCCGCGGCCCTGCGCGGCCCGGCGCGGCGCGGCTATGACCGGATCATCGCGGAGCTGGAGGCTGCCAGCCGCAAGGCTACCGGTGACGGCGGCGTAGCGCGGTTGCCCAACGGCAAGGCATTCTACGCGTGGACCGTGCGCGACAGCACGACCACCGACCTGACTCCGCAGCAAGTCCATGCCATCGGCCTAAGCGAACTCGCGAAGGTCCGGGCCGAGATGGAAGCCGTCGCCAGGTCGCTTGGCGGTCGCGGGACCTTGCGTGACTTCCTCGCTCAGATGCGCGCCGATCCCAAGTTCCACTACCCGAACACCGACGCAGGGCGCGAGCAGTACCTGGCGGACGCCCGAGCGGTTCTTGCCGATGCCACGCAGAGGGCGCCGCGGTTCTTCGACCCGGTGCCCAACGCCCCGCTTGAAGTGAGACGGATCGAGAAGTGGCGCGAGGCGACCGCGCCGGTCGCGTTCTACGCCGATGGCTCGCCCGATGGGAGCCGGCCGGGGATCTTCTACGTCAACTTGCGCGATCTTTCGCAAGTGCTCAAGACATCGCTGACCGGCATCGCCTGCCATGAAGGCGTGCCCGGGCATCACTTCCAGAGCGCCTACAGCAACGCCGCGCGAGACTTGCCGCTGTTCCGCCGCCGCGCCGGTTATGGCGCCTGGGCCGAAGGCTGGGGTCTCTACAGCGAGCAGCTGTGCAAGGAGATGGGCGTCTACAAGGACGGCTACTCGCTGTTCAGCCGGCTATCGGGGGATGCGCGCCGTGCCGCCCGCCTGGTGGCGGATACAGGGGTGAATGCGATGGGTTGGTCGCGCGAGCAGGCTCTGGCCTTTCTCAAGGCCAACACGCTCCTGTCGGAGGACGATGCCGAGAGCGAAGTCGCGCGCTATCTGACCGTACCGGGTCAGGCGACAAGCTACATGATCGGCAAGCGCAAGATCATCGAACTGCGTGAGCGCATGGCGGCGGCCTTCGGTGCCGACTTCGACATCCGTCAGTTCCACGCGATCGTGCTGGGCAGCGGCGCCCTACCGCTCGACATGCTCGAACAGCAGGTGGACGACGCCATCGCCGCGCACCGCGCCTCTGTCCTCCAGGCGCAGCCCAGGCGGTGACGTCGGTCGCCGACATCCCCAGCGCGCGCCGGGCTCTGCCACGAGCCCGATTGCTGCTATCCCCGGCCCACGACCAGGGAGGATGCCGATGCCGCGGGTGAAGAAGACGACCGAAGACCAGGGGGAACGTAGCAAGGATTTCCTCGATGCGCTCGATCGCAGCATTCGTGTGATCGAGAAGATGGGATCGGGCAGCCCGGCCCTTACGCTGAGCGACATCGCCAAGATGGCGGACCTGCCGCGCCCGACCACGAAACGCATCCTCTACACGCTGTCGGAACTGGGCTATGTGGGCAATGTCGGCCGCAACTTCGCGCTGACGCCGAAGGTCGTGCGCCTGGCCACCTCGTTCTTCGGAGCTGGCGGCAAGTCGCGCCTCGTCCAGGTGGCGTGCGACGAAATCAGCGAGACCACCGGACAGGCCTGCCTCGCCACCGTCCTCGACGACACTGAGGTGCTGGTGGTCGCCTATGCCATCTCCCAGCAGCTCATGGCCCCTTACCTTGGCGTCGGCGCACGCTTTCCCGCGTTCTGCACGGCGCCCGGTCGGCTGCTCCTTGCCCAGATGGACGACAACGCGCTTGACGCCTTCCTGGCGAAGCTTGAGCCGGTGGCCCAGACCGACGCCACAGTGCTCGACAAGGCAGCGATCCGGCAAGGTATCGTGACTGCCCGCGCGCAGGGCTTCTGTGTGATGGAGGACGAGTACATCGCGGGCTGGTGGGCCGTCGCCTATCCGCTGCGGCGCAGCGACGGGTCGCTGTTCGGGGCCCTGAGCCTCAACTGCAAGAAGTCCCCGGCGACCACCACCGCCGAATTGGGAACCTATGCGAAGCTGTGCGCCGAGCGCGCCAAGGCCCTCGAACCGCAGCTTGGCGACTGACGACCGAATCCGAACTCAAGGACCAACATGACGCGCAAGACAGCCCTTTCGCGACGCCCGCCCCTCGCGCGGGTGCTTCTGCTGGGCGCCGCCACCCTGACCTTCTCGAGCCAAGGAGCGCACGCGCAAGCCATGCCCGAGCCACTCTACGTCAAGGCTGGCCACGTCATGTTAGACCCGGCGGTCGGCACGTTCGAGACGGACAAGACCCTTGTCGTGCAGGATGGCAAGGTTACCGGCATCGTCGATGGCTTCGCGGTGCCGGCGGGCGCGCATGTGATCGACTTGCGCGATCGCTGGGTCCTGCCCGGCCTGATCGACAGCCACGTGCACCTGACCTCCGATGTGGAGGAAGGCAGCGGCCGAACCCTGTCCGCCGCCGCTCAGGCGATGAACGGCATCGGCAAGGCGCAGATCATGCTCAACCAGGGCTTCACCACAGTGGCGGACCTCAACGGCGAAGCCGAGGCGGTGTTCGCCTTGCGCGATGCCGTCGACGAAGGACTTGTCATGGGGCCTCACATCCTGGCGGCCGGCGCGGCGATCGCCGCTCATGGCGGACACGGCGATGTCAACGGCCAACGCCGCGAGGTCGTGCTTGCGTTGCGCAGTCCGTCGGTGTGCTCCGGGGCGGACGATTGCCGCCGTGCCACGCGCGAGATGATCATGATGGGCGCGGACCTGGTGAAAGTGGCCGTAACCGGCGGCGTGCTGTCCAACACCAATGCCGGCCTCGGTCAGCAGTTGACCGACGCGGAAATCGCCGCCGTCGTGGACGCCGCGCACCATATGGGTCGCCGCGTCACCGCGCACGCGCACGGCGCCGACGGCATCGAGGCGTTTCTGCGGGCGGGCGGGGACTCGATCGAACATGGCACCTTCATCGACGCGGAAGGCGTGCGCATGCTGCAGAAGACCGATCGCTATTTTATCCCGACGTTACTGGTGGGAGAGATCATCACGCGTAAGGCCAAGGCCCCGGGACCGGGCGGCATGTCGCCCGCACAGCGAGAAAAGGCACTGGCGGTCGGCCCCAAGATGATCGACGCCGCCCGCCGCGTGCACGCGGCCGGAGCGCGGATCGCGTTCGGCACCGATGTCGTGAGCAATGGGCCGGAGACCGCCAACGCGCGCGAGTTCGTGTTGCTGACGCAGGCGGGGCTTTCGCCGTTGGAGGCGATCCGCACCGCCACCGTCAACGGCGCCGATCACCTCGGCCTCTCGGCGCAGGCCGGCGCGCTGACCCCGGGCCACGATGCCGATCTGATCGCCGTCTCCGCCAACCCCCTGCAAGACGTCTCCATCCTGCAGAAGGTAAGCTTCGTCATGAAAACCGGACACGTCGTGCGCGATTGACGCGCACGACCACGATCACTTCTGCGTGTCGAACACGTCGCTGCGCTTGACGTTGTCCTGCAGCTCGTCCTCGTTCACCCAGTAATAAGGGCCGAACGGCACCACATTGGGCCAGACCTCATCGAGCGTGTCGGCCTGATAAAGCTTGCCGTCCTTGAGCACGTAGCGGATCTTTTCAGTGTTGTGGATGTCGACCAGCGGATCGGCATCGAGCACCAGCAGATCCGCCAACTTGCCGGTTTCGATCGAGCCGATCTCCTTGTCGAGCCCCAGGAAGCGCGCGCCGTGCAGGCTGGCGACTTCCAGAGCGGTCATGTTGTCGAGCGCCGACGCGCTCATCCAGATTTCCCAGTGATCGGCCAGACCGTCCAGTTCGCCGTGAGCACCCATCGCGCTCCACCCACCAGCATCGATGATGTCCTTCACCGCCTGGGCCACTAGCGGATAGCTGTAGTCGGTCGCCGGCCTCAGCTTGCGAGTGCGGGCCGCCTTCATCATCAGCTGGCGCCAGGGAAACCAGTGCCGCAGCTTGGGATCCTTCCACACGTCACTGCGGCTGAACCAATATTCAATCGACGGGGCACCGGTACCCGCCACACCCATCGTTGGCGAAAAGTGCGTGCCCGACTGACCGACGAAGCGCGCGACATCGGAGTAGATCGGCAGTTCGCCGAAAGCGTGCTCCCACCCGGTCTGCCCGTCCATAACCGCGCCCAGATCATCGTAGAGCGAGCGTCCTTCGGAGGTGATGTTGAGCCCGACCTCCCGCGCCGCTTCCACCAGCCACTGCCGCTGGTCGCGGCGGGGCTGCATGTACTGCTTGATGGTGTTGGCGCCCCAGTTGGACATCTTGGTAGCCTCGGCCACCGCCGCGGGCAGATCGTTGATCGCGTTGATGCGAGCCGAATCGTCGGGCAGGAGGTTGTCGCCGGTGGTGTAGGATCGCGGACCGATCATCTCGCCCGCGTCGGTCAGTTCGGCGGTTGGGAAGGCATTCAGGCTGTAGGCCGAGGGGTCCATCGTCGTCGTCACGCCATATGCGAGATAGACCGCCTGCTCGAAGTCATGCCGCGGACGCATCCCGCGCCAGTCGCGATAATGGTGGGCGTGGACGTCCACGAATCCCGGAACAATGGTCTTGCCGCCAGCATCGATCACCCGATCGACGCCAACGGTGCTGCAAGTTCCGACGCAGGTGATCCGGCTGCCCTTCACCACCACGGTGCCGTCGTCGATGACTTTGCGGTCCTGCAGCGTGACAATGTGCGCATGGGTCAGCGCCAGGGTCTTGGTCGAGACGCGCTTCGGCACGCTGACCGCCAGTGGCGTGGTTTCGGTCCTGCCCGTAGCCATATTGTACGCGCGGTATTGCGCACCGGCGCCATATTCGAGCGTATCGGCATTGCGCCAGCGGGGATAGCCGCCGCCCGAGGTCGTCAGCGCCTTCACTCCCGCGGCGGGATCGCGCTTGTCGATCCGAGTGCCCGGCGGCGAGTCCGCTGGTGGCATCGCCATCACATAGACGTTGTCGCCCTCCTGAAACGCCAGCCACTTGCCATCGGGCGAAGGCGCGATCTCGTCGGCGTAAGGGAAGCCGACATGGCGACGCCGGTCGCTCCCATCCGGCTTCACCGACACCAGCGCGGATGGGCCGCCGCCCGCGAAGCGCACCGGGCTGTCGCCTTGCGGTTCGACGTCGGGCCAGTAGATCCGCCCGCCGGGTCCAAACGACGGACGCGGGATCTGGCGGCGCGCCTGGTCGAACAAACTCGCCCCGCTCGGTCGCGCGACCCGGGCGATCGCCTGGCCAGTCGCGCCTTCAGCGCCGGCATCGGCGGGGAAGGTCACCACGTCGAACCAGGCGTCGTGAGTGAGGGTCCGGCCCCGGGCCGTCGCGCCCTCACCCTTCATCACCACCAGCGAGCGGCCATCCGGGCTCCAGATCGGGTTGGCGTACTCACCGGCCTCCGCGGCGATCCGCACCGGAGTGCCGCCGCTTGCGGGCACTTTCCACAACTGCCCGCGCGCCGCGTCGTCCCAAGTCACAAACGCCAGCCACTGGCCGTCGGGACTCCACGAGGGCGCATATTCCAGCGGCGCGAAGTCGCCGGGGGTCACCCGGTGCGGAGTACCCTGCCCGGTGGCCTGAACATAAATGCGGCCCACGGCCTGGAACGCCAGCGCGGTTCCATCGCGGTTGGCGGTGGGCCAGCCGAAGTAACGGGCGTGCACCGCCGCATCGTCGATCTTCACTTCCTTGCGCGCCATCTGCGAGATGGTGCGGTGCACACGAGCAGCGAACGGCACGGTGCCGACGTGCCCCGAGGCTACGTCGAGCCGCCGCAGCTTGCCGCCTTGCGCGATCACGATCGACTTGCCGTCCGCCGCCCAGCGATACCGCGGCAGGATACTGATAATCTTGCCGCCGGACCATCCCATCGGTTCGATCGGATCCATCAGCAACCGCTCGGTGCCGGTCTGGAGATCGCGCAGCCACAAGGCCGAACGTGGGCCGAATTCGTGGCCCTTGAACGACAGTCGACCATCCGGAATCTGGCGCGCAAACGCCAGCCATCGGCCATCGGGGGAAACCTCGGGTGCTACGCCCCCGCCGCTCGACAGACCACCACCCTCGCCGGCGGTGATATCCAGCACCTCTCCAGAGCCAAGATCGAGCCGACGAACCTGGTAGGCGCCGAAGATCGGCTGCTTCTCCGGCGCCGGCATCGTCACCTGATAGTAGAGGTACTTGCCGTCGCCAGACAGGCTTGGCCACGCGGGATCGCCGCCGCTGCCGCCCGGGCGACTGGCGACAAGTTGCTCGCCCTTGCCGCCTTCCTTGGGATAACGCCACAGTCCATCGGATGTCTCGCCGCCGCCGTCGCGCGTGGTGCTCTTGCGCACGACGATGGACTTGCCATCCGCCGTCCACGCCGGTTCGAAGAACAAGGTCTTGAGCCCATAAGCAACAGCGCGGGGGCGCGATCCATCCACGTTCATGACCCACAAGTTGTACTGGCCACCGCGGTCGGTGATGAACGCGATTTCGCGGCCGTCGGGCGAGATGCGGGGTTCCAGGTTGAGCGCGACGCCGCTGGTCTGCGTCAGGCTTACCGCCTTTCCTCCCTTCGTGGACATACGGTAGATGTGGCCGAGCAAGTCGAACACGATCCACCGACCGTCGGGCGAGATATCGACCGACATCCGAGTGCCCTCGGTAGCGACAAAATCGATATTGCGGGTCTTGCCCTTGGGTGCCGTCACTTCGGGCCGGGAGCGCGATGGATCGATCCCCTCCTGCAGGGTGCCCCGGCTTGTGTCCTTGCTCGAGATCGCAGGCTGTGCATGCACAAGGCCGCCGATGACGATACTGCACATCGCGGAACCAAGCAGCAATGTTCTCATCGACCAACTCCAGCGCTCGACGGGCATGCCCAGCCGTCATGTTGCCCATGGGATCGTAAGACCAGCACTGGCTGTCAAGAATTATTCTTTATGTCCGTCTAGCGGACGATTTATCTTGATCGCTCATTACTTCGATTGATCTGATGCGTGCGGTTCTCCTCTGACCGCCCGCGAAGCCTCGATGACCTTTTCACCCTGTTGTCGCGGATCCTTGCCTCCGAACGACAGTCCCAAGCACCGCCATCCCGCTCTATTTACGCACCTGGACGTTAGCTGCGGTTTGCGGATTGGCTGAAATGGCCGGGCGTATCTTGGGTGGCGACGCGAATGGCGCGATGCCCAGGGCACTGTGGATCTCGGACGGATAATAGACGATCCCGCCACGCATCACCATTTGGGGCGTGTAGATCGCGCGGATGTCCTTCGTCGGATCGCCCGCCACAAGCACCAGGTCGGCCAGCTTTCCGCGTGCGATCGTCCCGACGTCGGCCGTGTTCGCGAAATACTCCTCGGCGCCGAGAGTCGCAGTCCGCAGGGCCTCGGCCGGTGAGAGCCCTGCTTTTACGTAGAGTTCGATCTCGCGCAGCAAGGTAAGCCCCGTCCCGTCGTCCGTGCCGGGCAACATCCGGATGCCTTCGTCGTGCGCCAGCTTGATGACCTCCAGCGTCTTGTCCGCACCTTGCTCGTAGGCGAGGCGGAGCGCGGGGTCGCTCTTGTCGACATAGCTGCGCTTTCGGAAGCGCTGCCAGCCGATCGGCATGTGCGTGAAGAAGTTCTCCGCGAAACTCGGCCGCTCGCCGGCATTGGACCGCAGCAGCATTTCCAGGATCACGGCCGTCGTATCGAGCGACGTCCCGTGGCTCTTCATCAGGGCGATCGTCTTGCGCACGGGGGCCGAAGCCAGGTCCAGCGCGCCGGCGCGCGACATCGCGGTCAGCCGCAAGGGCGTGCGGGTGTCCTCGCCCGGCTTGAGGATCCACCCGAGCATCAGCTGATTGAGGTGGGCGATCGCGTCGTAGCCGTCGGTTATCACCCGGTCAGGCGTGTCGAAGGCCGGCACATGCCCGGACACGCGCATCCCGAGGCGATGCGCCTCCGCTGCGACGGGGCGTACCCATTCCGGCGTGAAGGAATTGTAGATCTTGATCTCGGCATAGCCATGGTCGGCGTACCAGTTCACATCGGCCAGCGCGTCCTTGAGCGTGTCGGGGATGAAGCCGTTGCGTGCCGAGAAAGCGCTACGCCCCTCAAGGAACCCGGACGGGACGATCCGCGGCCAGGCGATCTCGCCCGCGTCGATCCGATCGAGAAGCTCCTGCAAAAAGCGATTGTCGTTGCCCATGTCGCGCGTGGCGGTGATGCCGGACGCCAGATAGAACAGGCCCATGTCGAGCGTCGAATGCGAATGCATGTCGTGCAGCCCGGGATAGAGCGTGCCCCCCGCCCCGTCGATCACCGTTTCGCTCGTCTGCGCAAACGGTGCGCCTTGCGGCTCGACCCGCACGATCCGGTCGCGCATGACGACGACCGTGGACAGGGCAGAGCGCTGGCCCGATGCCGGATCGAACACATGCACGTTCTCGATCCGGATCGGACCGGAGAAGCGGTGCGCCAGCTTGCCCTGCAGCGCTTTGACCCGCTCCAGATCGAGATCGCCGGCCAGCTTGGCGAGCGTTGGAACCGCCTTTTCGTAGCCCTTGCGGATGGTCATGTCGCCGCCGCCGGCGTCCGCGTCGAATACAGCGAACAGGCCGCCCTTGTCGTCGAACAGGACATAGGTGGGCGCAAGTTGCAGGCCGGTGACGCGGTACACCGCTGCCGACACCGGCGCGAGGCCTGCCGTCTTGTCGCCGATGCCGACATCGCGCACCTTGCTTACCATCAGCTTTCCGCCTGGCAGAACCGGCACCTCTTCACCGCGTGCCGCGATACTGGCGCGCGCATAGATGGCCATGGCGAACGGGCTGTCGTCGTTCAGGACGTACAGCGGAGGCTTGGTGGCCTTGACCGAGCCGGCATCGGCCTGGCTGTGCCAAGTCGCCAGACCGGACTTCCAGAGGTATTGCTCCTCCACCTTGCCGCCCATGAGCGAGGTGCCCGTGACGCGATACGAAAGCGGCACGCCGCTGGCGTCGAGATCGATATCCTCGTGATGCTTGGGGCCACGGCCATTGTTGTCGACCCGGTAGTCGACCGACACGTGGTTCCCCTCCGTCACCGCGTCGAGACTGCCGACGATTTCGCCGCCCGACACGATCGAGAGGTTGTCCTGCGTGGCTGCGTCGGCAATGCCGGGCAAGGCCAGCAGGATGCCCGCGCCGAACAACGCGAGCCGCGAGGGCAAAGTCAGCCGTTGTGAAGCGAGGGTCATGCGGGCTCCTCAATCTGCGCATGGGCACGATGGACGTGAGCGGCGGCGGCAAGGTCCTGCACGACGTGTCCGAGCGACTTGTAGAGCGTGATCTGCTCAGGGCTCTGGCGGCCCGCCACCATGCCGGCGAGCACTTCGCCGATCTCGCCGACGACATGCGCGTCGTCGACCAGCCCGGCCTCGCGCGCTACGGCCAGCTCCGAGGCCTGGACCAGCGCGCTCGGCCGGTAATCCGCGAAGTAGCGGCTGGCGACGACCAGCGCGGAGTCCGCCTCTACCGGACCGAGGAAGCTGGAGCCGACGAGATTGACGTGGGTGCCGGGCCGCACCCATTCGCCCAGCAGGATCGGCTCGGCCGCGCTGGTCGTTGTGCAGATCACATCGGCGTCGCGCACGGCTGTGCGGGCATCGGCCAATGCGATCACAGGCCGGCCCAATTCGCCTGTGAGCCTCTCGGCGAGGCTTTGGGCATGCGGGAAAGTGCGGCCCCAGATACGGACCTCGGCGAAGTTCCCAACATGGCGGTGCGCCAGCACATGCGCCCGCGCCTGCGTACCGGTTCCCATGACCGTCAGCACTTGCGCATCGCCACGCGCCAGAGTGGCAGTCGCCAGCGCACTGGCGCTCGCAGTGCGCAGGGTCGTGACCGCTTCGGCATCGGCGAGGCATTCGATCGCGCCCGTCTCGCCCGAGAACACCGCGATCACGCCCCGGTGGCGCGATCGTCCCTGACGCTCCTTGTCGGCGAAAACGCTGACGAGCTTGGCGCCGAACCCGCGCGCGCGATCGAGCGCTCCGGGCATGATCGCGAAGAGCCCCTGCTCCTCCAGCTCGATGATCTGCCGCAGCGGCTGTACCGCGTGGCGGGTAGACAGAACCTGCATGGCCTCGCGCAACACGCCGACGCAGGTCTGATAATCGAGCGCCTTCTCGACTGCTTCGGCATCGTAGTAGGCAATTTCCATGAGGTGATTTCCGTATCGAAAAGGCGCGGCAGCTTTGGCCCGGGGTGTCAGCGCGGTGGGACGGCCGCCGGCTCCGGTGGAAAGAGGATGTCCGCGCCGCCCTTGCCGATCCGCAGCCGCGTTCCGTAGGATGCGGACAGCTTTGCCAGTTGGCGAAGCATAGCCTGTTCTTGGGCGCCTGAGGCCAACCGCGGCAATCCGTCGTCATTGCCCTTGCTGCTGGTCAACGTGGCGCCGCGCACGCGCACCGTCATCCGGTTCGCAGCATCCATCGACACCACCGGCACGATGGTGTGGAACCAACCATCCGGAAAGTTCATGCGCTGGCCGGCGGGCGTCGTGTAGCTGCGCTGTCCGCCGAAGCTGAACACGAGACTGCCCAGCGAATAGAAGATGGGCCGCCCGCGATAAACTTCGATGCCGTTCACCACATGCGGGCCGGTGCGCGTGACCACGTCGGCTCCCGCATCGATCGCGGCGCGGAACACGTCCTTGAGGATCGGTGCCGGGCGGGTATCTTCCGCACTCGGCTCCTCGTTGGCGCGGTGGAGTTCGAGCGGCGCGAAGGCGGCGGGCGGCATGGTTTCGTCCCGGCCCTCGGTCTGGTGCGCATGGACCGCCAGCACGACGACCCGTGCCTGCTTGCGCGCCGCACGCACCGCCCCCAGTACGGCGGCGAGGTCGGTGGGATCGGCTTCCCAGACAACGCTGTCGCCATCGCCCTTGCGAAAGCGCTGGTCGCTGATGCGGATCTCGTCCGGCCGATCCGGGACCGGGATCGCCAATGGACCGGCGGCACTCACGACCGAGCTGTAGCGCTCCGGTGTCAGCACCCGGACAGGCTGGATACGCAGCACGCTGATGCCCGGCCGATCGAACGTGCGGCCTCCACGCTCCACCGGAGCGCCCGCGACCGACATCGGCGTGAAGGAGGTCGCGACACTGACCAGTGCGATCCGGCCTTTCGCGGTGTCGAAGTAGGCCGCGCGCCGCGCCGCTTCCTCGGTCCGACCCGCGCCAGCTTGAGTGAGGCCGTTCGCCGCGGTCGTCGCCAGGGTCGCGAGAAGGCCGTCGTAGGACCAGTCGGTCGCGTGATTGTTCGCCTTGGAAACAAGGTCGAGGCCCATCGTCTTTGTCAGGTATGGCATGTTTGCGGGAGGAATCACCGGATAGCCGCCGCCATTCTCGGCAGCGGGCACGCCGGTGAAGGTACTCAGGTCGAAGCTCGATCCTTCGAAGTTGGCGATTGCCGCATCCGCGTTGCGGAAGATCGTGTTCACTGCGGCGATGTCGGGTGCGGGCTCGCCCGTCTGGACCTGATATGGCCCGATCAGGTCCCCACCCAGGGCAATGGTGAGCGTCGATGACGCGTCCGCGAACGAAGCGGCAGGCAGCGCAATCGCCCCGATGATCGCGGCCGTAATGCGGAGCATCGCTCGGACATGTTTCAAGATCGTGTTCCCGAGGAAGTGCGAGTCGATGCGCCAAGTCGCCTCAGCGACGCTTGGCGCCGATCTCGTCGAGGTAGTTGTAGATCGTGAACTTGGTGGTTCCCAGTCGCTGGGCGACTGTCTCGACCGCACCCTTGATGAGGAACAGCCCGCGCGCGTTCATGGCGGAAACCGCGGCGACCTTCTCCGCCTTGCTCATCCGCGACACGCCGACGCCCGACGTCGCGATCGCATCCTGGACGATCTCCTCGATCAATCCGTCGATGGTGCTGGAAGCCACGTCTTCGCTACTTTCCGCCGGGGCGGCCGGCGACATGAAGTCGTTGAGCTGCTGGCGCAGTTGTACGATCTTGTCGGTATCGACGTTGACGCACAGCGCCCCGGCAGGCCTGCCGTCGGCGTCGAATACCACGACCGTGGATGAATCGAGACCACGTCCATCCCGTGTGTGCGAGACATAGTTGCGCATCACCCGGGTCGAAACCGAGCCGGTATTCTCGCTTGCACCGATCAGCGCCTCGAACCCGCGATCCTCCCTCGGGCCGGCCAGGATCGACTGGTTGCGCAGGCGCCCGCTGACCTGCCCGTTGACGATCCCGACGATCGAGGAGTCCGGCCGGGTCATGTCGTGAACGACGAGCTCGGTGCACGAGTTCACGTGATCGCCCAGGATCTCCAGCACCGCGCCCAGCACGTTCATGATCGCCGCATGGTCGAGGCTGCCTGCCTCGGCTTTCGTCATCTCAAATCCTCTCGCCGATCCGGGTCGGCACCCAGCCTCGCCACCGATCCTGCCGATGGCAAGAGGCTGGGTACAGGCATCATGGTTCAGAAATCGCGCGCCACGGTCAGGCCGAAGCTGCGCGGCATGACGTAGAGCGCGTTGGGCGTGCTCGTGCCGTTCCGGTCGTTGATGAAGGTGACGCCGCGCTTGTCGAACACGTTGCGCACGTAGACGCTCAGCGACCAGACCTGATCGAAGTCGAGCCCGGCGCGCAAGTCGACGGTCGAGTAGCCGGGTATCTCCAGACGCGGGCGCGTGGCGAGGTTGCTGACCAACCCGCCGGGTCGGTCGCCGACGTGGGTGAAACTGGCACCCAGGGTGGCAGTCAGGCGATCGTTCAGCGGCAGCGTCTGGTCAGCCGACACGCTGGTGGTGAACTTGGCCGTGAACGGCAGGTCGGTGCCGGAACGACCGACCAGGCTGCCCTCGCCCAGGTCGACCAGCGTCGCCGTCAGTTCCGCATCGGTCAGTGCGAAGTTGCCCGAAACGGTCATGCCCTGCCACGGCGTCAGATTTGCGGAGAACTCCCAGCCCCTGCTGCGCGCAGTGTCGCCATTGGCGGTGAAGGTCAGTCCGGACTCCGCCGTGCCGCCCAGTTGGATGTTCTTCCAGTCGATCTGGAACAGCGCGGTATCGATGGTCAGCACGCCGGGAACGACCACGCCCTTGAAGCCGACTTCGTAGTTCGTCACTCGGTCCGGCCCGTAGCTGGACGTCACCGTGGTATCGATGTTCGGGCCGCCGGGGCGATAGCCGGTCGCGATCCGGGCATAGACCATGATGTCGCGCGAGAAGTGGTAGGTGGGCGAGATCAGCCAAGTGAAGGCATTGTCCTTCGAGTTCGCCGCAGTCACGCTGCTGGGCCCGAAGAACACCGCGGCTTGCGGCGTCGTGATCTGCGCGGACGAGGACGTCCGCTTGTTCTGTGCGTAGCGGCCGCCGAACTGGACCTCGAACTTGTCGGTCAGGTGCACCGTCGCGTCGGCGAAACCGGCATATTCGCGGTACTTGTCGGGGCCTTCGGCGATATACGGCACCACGGCCTGGCCACCGCTGGCATCGGCCAGCGTGAGCGACTGATCGACGCCCGAATGCTCGACGGTGTAGAAGCCGCCGACCAGCCAGTCGACGATGCCGACGGTGCCGGTGGCGCGCAGCTCCTGAGAGAACTTGTGCGTGTAATCGGCATTGTCGATCGTCACCGATCCGCCGGCGTATGCCGCACCGTAGGAGAAGGGACGCAGGAACAACGGGCGGAAGGTGCTGGTGACATCGTTCGACAAGCTGTTGTCGGACCGGCTCCAGGCCGTGATGGAGGTCAGCTTGACCTGATCCAGGTCCCATTCGCCCCTGGCGCTGTACATCTGGTACTTGGCGTTGTTGAACGAATCCAGGCTGTTGAGCGTCAGGTCGCCGAAGACCGGATCGGTGGTGACGCGCGCGGTCGGATCGGTCTGGCACGCCCTGCAGATCGGCACGCCGCCCGAGCTGGTCGACAGGTCGCTGTTGATCGCCTTCTGCTTCTGGTAAAGCCCGGACAGCACGAACTTGAGATTTGGCGCGGGCTGGATCAGCGCGGCGGCTCGACCACCCCAGACCTTGCGGGTGTTTGTATCCCTGGCGTCCCGCGCGCGCGCATTGACGTTGTCGAGCCAGGCTGCATCGTCGCGGTAGAAGCCGCTTGCGGTCACCGCCAGCCAGTCGGTCAGAGGCGCGTTGACCGAGCCGCGCGCGACCCACCCCTCGTTGCCGTGCGAGATGTGCGTGCCGCCCACTTCCACGCGGCCGCTCAGCTTGTCGAGGCTGGGCTCCTTCAGCACGTACTTGATCAGGCCACCCAGGCTCGATGCGCCGTACAGCGTGCCCTGGGGCCCGCGCAGCACTTCGATGCGCTGCAAGGTGCTGCCATCGAAATCCGGGATCGGCGTCTGGCCGCCATCGGTCGAGCCGCCGAACTGCACGTCATCCACCAGCACCGCCAGCGTCGGGCTGCTGGCCGCACCCGTGGTCACGCCGCGCAGCGACAGCGCCGCGATGCGCGGGCCTGAGAACTGCAGGCCGGGGATGCGGTCGAAGTAGTCCGAAATGCGGTTCAGGTTCTGGCTCGTCAGCGTTTCCGAGCCGATGGTGCTGATCGCCAGCGGCACGTCGATCTGGCGCTGCTGCCGCTTCTGGGCGGTGACGATGATTTCCTCGCCCGTACCGGCGGACGCGCCGGTGTCGTTGGCGCGCGATGCGTCCTGTGCGTGCGCGGAACCGGATACGCCCACCATGAGCGCGAACAGCGATGTGGAGATAACTCGATCAAGGCGTGTCATTGCAATCCCTCATTTTTTCGAAAATTGCACCAGCCAGGCTCTTGCCTGTGCCCGTGCGTGTTCACTCCCTGCGTGAATTCGTGTGGTTCAGATGCCGCAACTTCGCGTGTCCGCACCCGGGACAAGCTCCCACTGGCGTGCGTCCACGGTCTCGCCCCGCGGCAGATATTCGATATCGAAATCGCGACCGTCGCGGCGGACATGCAGCTTCAGCCTGGCGCCCTGCTCGCCCTGGATCTGGTCTTGCGGAACCGGAACCAGGATCTCGTCGCCATCCTTGAGGCCGGCGGCCGCTGCGGCGCTTCCGGCCGTGACGCCGCGCACGATGCGCCGAGGCTCGGCCAGGACCGCGCTGTCGAAGCCCAGCTCGTAACGGCGCATCGGCCGGGTCGTGCTGCGAAAGCACGGCCCGAATGCATCGGAGGCGGGCACCGGGGCCTTGCCGGCCAAGAACGCCCGAAATTCCTGCACGGCCGACGCGCCAAGTTCGGCCTCGAGCAGATGCTCCCAATCGGCGTTTGTGGTGGTCTTACCCGCCTTGTTCAGCGCCAGCATGGCCAGCATTAGGTCATCGACCGAACGCTTGCCGCCCGAGCGCTTGCGCACCTTCTGATCGACGTCGGCGAAATAGAGCATGCCGCGATCGTAGGGCAGCGTGCGGATGCGGGTGTCGGCCCAGAAGCGCTTGGGCACCTCGCCGTTGGGCGCGTCTCCCATGGCACTGGTGTAGTAGCGTCCGGCATGGAAGTTCAGGTCTTCCAGGAACTTGGCGGGCGTGATCAGCCCGAACCGCAACGGCAGCCGCCGCTGGTAGAACGTCGCCAGCCCCTCGCCGAACCACGAGGATTCCAGCCCGGCCGGCTCCTCGATGTAAGGCGAGAACGTGTGGAACATCTCATGCGCGAGAGTGGACTTGACCTCGTCGACATCGGAGCCATGCAGACCGGGCTTTCCGAAGGTGGTCACGAACGAATGGTAAAGGCCGACGCCGCCGCCGGCGTTGATCGGGTTGTAGCGCAGGAACACGCCGTACTGCGGCGGCTCCTTCTGGCCGAAGAACGCCGCGTAGCGATCGTACAGGTCGCGCGTCCAGCCCATCAGCGCCTGCGCATCGAACGGCGGCGTGCCCTGCCAGGCCGCGAAGAAGCCCCGCTGCGGCGTGGGCCAGGGCCATGTCCCGATGCGCCCGGCCATGTAGTAAGCCATGCGCAACTGGCTGGCGTTCAGCGGTTCGGATGCGGTCGCATTGCCGCCGCCATAGGAACTGACGCCCTTGCTACCGGCGGGCAGCTTGGACAGATCCCACTTCACCGTCGTTCGGTATGCGGCATTTCCGGGAGGGAGCAGCAGGAAGATGTGCCCCGCCCCCGACGTGGCCTGACCATCGTTGCTGAACGCAAACGGAGGCGCCGCGCCGCGCGGCGGCAAAGTCGCATGCGCCGGCACCGTATAACGCACCGTCAATCGCCCGGAAACCGCGCGCACGGCGTTCCACTCCCGCATCTTCCCGCCGATCTCGGCGTCGCCCGCGGCTTGCACCGGGCGCTCGACATCGTGCAGGACGAGCGCGATGGGACCCTTGGCGTCGCGCGCGTCGACCCGGGTCAGGCCGGTCGCGACGGTATCGACGTTGCTCGACACCAGGGGTATCTGCAGCAGCGGAGCGTCCGCCCCGGCCGTGACGCCTTCGAATACCAGCGTCACATCGATGGCCTCGACCTTGCCGGAGACGGCACGGGGAGACAGGTCGATTTCGAGCGAGGGCCCAATTGGGCCTGCCGCAGCCATCATGCCTGCAATGGTCAGAACGAAGGCCATCATCGTGTCTTCCACAGCTGTCCAGCAAGGGCGCCCGGCTCGAATTGAGGAGGCGCAAACGCTCCCGAAAACACCTTCGATAGAGCTTGGAGATGATCTTGGCCGGCTTCCGGATCGCCAGGATCTGTGCCTGCTGCAACAAAAATGTCAACGGTTTTTTGAAACCACTTCCAAAGTGTTGAACTTATCATCCTCGATGCGCGCGCGATGCGCCCCCTCGATCTTCAGGCGGCGAAGCTCACCATCCTGCGTCGAAGGCCGCGTCCGAGTGCGCGCGAGCCGCTCGGCACCGCTGGCGCATTTCGCCCAGGGCACGATATGGCTGGCGCGCAGCAGCGCGGGCTCGGTGATGCCGGTGAACGGCAGGCATCCCAGTAGTCGATCAGCGCGGCGCGGAAGAGGCCCTGGCCGATGCGCCGGCGCACGATGCGGTCGACTTCGGTATGCCCCAGGCCGGCCACTTCGGCTTCGAACTGGGTGACGAGGAACCCTCGGGCACGCACTCATGGCAGGCGCTTGAGGTAGTCCTCCAGGTGCGCTGGATCGAAGGCGACGCCGTCGAAGAAGCGGTTGGGTTCCAGCACCATCTCGCCTTGCTGCGTGCTCACGGCGGTGCGCTGCATCAGGCTGCCCTCGACCTTGGAGCTGGCACCAGGCAGCGGTTCGCCCGTCCCCATCAACGCCGAACGGTAGATGTCGGGGCGGAATACGCGCGCGGCGCGGCGGGCTTCGTCGGCATCGAACGGCGTGCCGTCCCACCGCACCATCTGGGTGTAGAGCCACTCGGCCTGACTGACCCACGGGAAGTTCGCCGCCTCGCGGTACTGGAACATGAAGTCGGGATAGTGCACCAGCGCCCCGTCTTGCGAGAGCAGCAGCCGGTCCGAGATCGCGCGGCGGATCAGTTCGGCGCTACCGTCGAGGTATTCGGCCCGGGCGAGGATCGCGGCGTTGGCGTCCCAGTTCACCGGGTCGACGAAGTGCGCCGCCGCCTTGCACAACGCGCGGATCAGCAGGCGGACGGCGTCGAGCTTCTCCTCGAGCACGCTCTCCTTCAGCGCCAGCACCTTCTCGACGCCGCGCCGCCAGATCTGCGCCGTGGCGAGGACGATCTCGCCCGCACCCTGCTCCACCGCCACGCTGTTCCATGGCTCGCCCACGCAGATGCCATCGACCTCGCCCGCCCGCAGCGCATCGGCGCAGAACGGCGGGGGAACGGTGGTGATCTCGACATCGTGGTCCGGCCGGATGCCGCAGCCGGCCAGCCAGTAGCGCAGCATGTAGTTGTGGCTGGAATAGCGGTGGACCACGCCGAAGCGCAGGCGATCGCCTCCCGCACGCCGCTCGTCGGCGATCTTGCGCAATTCCGCGCCGACGTGTGCCGCCGCGCCCAAAGTGTTCTCCGGACGGACGCGCCGCGCGATCTCGGGCCGCATGGTGATGGCGTTGCCGTTGAGGCCGAGCACGAAGGGCACCGACAAGGGCTGGGCCGGACGCCCTCGCCCCAGAGTGGCGGCGATCGCCAGTGGGGCCACCATGTGCGCCGCGTCCGAGTGGCCGTAAAGCAGCCTGTCGAGCACCGTTGCCCAGCTCATGTCCTTGACGAGGCGCAGCTTCACGCCCGCCTCCTCGGCAAAGCCGTGCTCGTGGGCCAGGATCGGCAGGCAGGCATCGACCAGCGGCAGGAAGCCCAGGACCAGCTCTTGGGACATGTCAGGCGCCTCCCATCAGGCGATGCGCGGTGATGATCGCCTCGGCAATATCGATGATGCGCTTGCTCTGGCTCATCGCCGCGCTGCGCATCTCGGCGTAGGCTTTCGGCTCGGGGAGCCCACGACTATCCATCAGGATGCGCTTGGCCTTGTCGATCGTCTCGCGCTCGGCAAGCTTGCCCTTGGCTTCGGCCAGATCCTTTTGCAGCCGCGCGAAGGCGTTGAACCGCATGACGGCCAGATCGAGGATCGGCTTGATGCGGTTCGCCGCGAGCCCGTCGACCACGTAGGACGACACCCCGGCCTCGACCGAAGCGGCGATCGACTCGTTGTCGCTCTCATCCACGAACATCGCGATCGGCCGGTCGAGCACCCGACTGACGGCGAAGTATTCCTCCAACACGTCACGGCTCGGATTACCCAGGTCCATCAGCACGATGTCGGGCGCGATCTCGCCGATTCGCGCAACCATGCCGCGCCGTTCGGTCAGCACGAATATCTCGCACTGGGGCAAGGCCGCCAGGCCTTCTCGGATCACCGAGGCGCGGGCAGCGCTTTCATCGATGATGGCAATGCGCATTCGGCCTTTGTGCAGTGCAGCATGGCTATGAGCAAGGGGCGAGTGGTCCGTGGACCCGCTATCCTCCGACCGCGGCCGATTGGATGCCCGAGACGATCGCCCCGGCGCCGAACAGGATGAAGACGCCGATGATCACGGTCGCGCCGAACCGCCAGTTCATGCGGCCGGTCAGCATCATGAAGCCGACCGCGGCCACGGCCATCACCGCCACCGCGGTCGCGACATTGCCCAGCAGCGTGCCCTGCAGCCAGCCGAGCGCGGCGACGATCGGCCCGCTGCCGGCGGGATCGCGGGTCACCGCCTGGGCGAGCGCGGCCTGCGGAGCAGCGGCGAACAGTCCGGCAATGACCGTGAGGAGACGACGCGCGCTCACTTGCGCACCGGATCGGTCAGGTGCGACATGATCGAGGCGACATAGAGCTGTGTCTCGCGGATAGCGGGTATGCCCCCGGCGCGCTGTACGCGGGCAGGTCCGGCGTTGTAGGCGGCCAGCGCACGCTCGATATCGCCGCCGAAAGCATCCAGCTGCATGCGCAGATAGCGCGCGCCGCCTTCCAGGTTGGCCATCGGATCGGCTGGATTGACGCCCATCTGGCGCGCCGTGCCCGGCATCAGCTGAGCAAGCCCCTGAGCCCCGACCGGCGAGCGCGCGGCGGTGTTCCAGCGGCTCTCCTGCCAGACGACCGCTTCGAGCAGAGTCGGGCTGATGTCGTACTTGGCCGCGAGCTCGGCGACACGGGCGCGAAAACGCTCGGGACCGGCGGCATCGGCGACACCGGTGAACGAGGCGGGGTGGAAGCCGGTGCCATCGGGCAGCAGCTCGATCGTGTCGCCATCGACCGCGGCAATGCTGACCTCAGGCTCCGGCATCACGGGCCCGCCGGCGACCCATCGCGCGCCCTCGCTCTCGATCTGGAGAACATCGGCGCTGGCCGATACAGGCGCGGCGACCGCCGCAAGGCCCAGCATCGCCGCGATGACATGCATGCTCTTCAAAGGAATGCTTCCCCGATCCGCAACTCGTTCCCGCGGCCCCATTACCGCAAGCGCGCCATGCGGCTCAAGCCACTAAAGGCAGGTTGCGCGACGGGTACGGTCATTCCGGCTCAGGAGATACGCGAAGCGCGCGCACACCAGACAGGCGCGGCTTGGCCACGCCCCGGACGGCCGAGAACACCACCAATGGAAAGGATGGTGCTGCTAGGGAGGATTGAACTCCCGACCTCACCCTTACCAAGGGTGCGCTCTACCACTGAGCTACAGCAGCGTGCATCCGGCGAACGAGAAAGGGTCCGCCAGGCAGGCGCGCCCTATCGTCTCGGCGGCCTGGAATGTCAAGCACGGCTTGCGGCTTGGCCGAGGGCGCGGCATGGCTTCCACATGGACAAGCGACAAGACCCGCAATCGCGCGAGGAGCGCCTGGCCGCGAAGCTGCGCGAGAACCTGCATCGCCGCAAGGCACAGGCACGCGCCCTGGGTACCATCGGCTGTACGACCGCCTCCGATACGGCGGCGTCCATAGCCGAAAACGACTCGGGCTCTCTTCCCAACGCGGCGCCGGAAAGCTAGGGCCGGCCCCTACGCGCAACGGCCCTCGCGCATGTAGGGCCACAGCCAAGGAGCATGCCCCCTTGCCTCGTCTGATCCTTGTCCGCCACGGCCAGAGCCAGTGGAACCTCGAGAACCGCTTCACTGGCTGGTGGGACGTCGGCTTGACCGAGAAGGGCGAGGCCGAGGCGCGCGCCGCCGGCACCCTGCTCAAGGACAAGGGCATGCTTCCCGATGTCGCCTTCACCTCGTTCCAGACCCGCGCGATCAAGACGTTGCATCTGGCGCTGGAAGCGGCCGGCATCCTCTGGATCCCCGAGACCAAGGACTGGCGCCTGAACGAGCGGCATTACGGTGGCCTCACCGGCCTGGACAAGGCCGAGACCGCGGCCAAGCACGGCGACGACCAGGTCAAGATCTGGCGCCGCAGCTTCGACATTCCGCCCCCGGTGCTGGAGAGCGGATCGGAGTTCGATCTCGGCGCCGACTCGCGCTACGCCGGCATCCCGATCCCCAATACCGAAAGCCTGAAGGACACCATCGCGCGTGTTCTGCCTTACTACGAAGGCTCGATCGTGCCGCACCTGAAGGCCGGCGCGACAGTGCTGGTCGCGGCCCACGGCAACAGCCTGCGGGCGCTGGTGAAGCACCTGTCGAACATCTCGGACGACGAGATCACCGGCCTCGAAATCCCGACCGGCCAGCCGATCGTCTACGATCTCGACGATGATCTGGGAGTCCAGGATCGCTACTACCTTTCGGAGCGGTGAGATGACCCTGGCGGTGCCGGTCGCGATCGTGATGGGCAGCCAGTCGGACTGGCCGACGATGACGCGCGCCGCCGAGATGCTCGACAGACTGGGCGTCGCGTACGACGCGCGAATCGTCTCGGCCCATCGCACGCCAGAGCGTCTGGTCGCCTTCGCGCAAGGGGCGGCGGCAGAGGGCTTCAAGGTGGTGATCGCCGGCGCGGGCGGCGCGGCACACCTGCCCGGCATGGTCGCCAGCATGACGCACCTGCCGGTGCTGGGTGTGCCGGTGCAATCGAAGGCCCTCTCGGGGCAGGACAGCCTGCTCTCGATCGTGCAGATGCCGGCGGGCATACCGGTGGGCACCCTGGCGATCGGTGAGGCAGGCGCCGCGAACGCAGGCCTGCTCGCCGCGGCGATCCTGGCTACCAGCGACGATGCCCTGGCCGAGCGGCTGAAGGCATTCCGCGCCGAGCAGACGGCGAGCGTCGCCGAGCGGCCGGCTTGAGCGCGCCATGTCGCAAGGCCGCGCCATGATCCCACCCGGTTCCACCATCGGCATCCTGGGCGGCGGCCAGCTCGGCCGCATGCTGGCGACCTCCGCGGCGCAGCTGGGCTATCGCTGCCACATCTACGCACCCGAACCGGACTCGATCGCCGCGGAAGTGAGCCACGCGTTCACCCAAGCCGAATGGTCGGACACCGTGTCCATGGCCGCGTTCGCGCGCGCCTGCGACGTCGTCACCTACGAGTTCGAGAACGTACCGGTGACCCCGCTGCTGACGCTCGGTACCGTGCCGCTGCTCCCCCATCCGCGCGCCCTGGAGACGGCACAGGACCGCCTGACCGAGAAGCAGTTCGTGCAGGGCCTCGGCGGCACTCCTGCCCCATTCGCCCCGGTCGACACCCTCGCCGAACTCGATGCGGCGATTGCCGCGATCGGCTTGCCGGGCATCCTCAAGACCCGGCGAGAGGGTTATGACGGCAAGGGTCAATGGCGCATCCAGTCGGCGGCCGACGTCGAGGCGCTCGACCTGTCGGCACAGCCGTTGATCTACGAGGGCTTCGTCGATTTCCTCGCCGAGTTCTCGGTGATCCTGTGCCGCGGTGCGGACGGGCAGGTCCGCTACTACGATTCGGCGCGCAACGTGCACGAGAACGGCATCCTGGCGCTCTCCACCATTCCCGCCGGCGAGCCGATCGCCAGCCAGGTCGCGCCCGCACGCGAACTGGCCGCGGCGGTGGCCGAGGCGCTGGACTATGTCGGCGTGCTCACGCTCGAATTCTTCGCGACCGAACACGGGCCCGTGTTCAACGAGATGGCGCCGCGCGTGCACAACTCAGGCCACTGGACCATCGAAGGCGCCGTTACCTCGCAATTCGAAAACCACATTCGCGCGATCTGCGGCCTGCCGCTCGGCGAGCCGGGTCTTGCCGCGAGCATCGCCGAGATGCGCAACCTGATCGGTGACGAGGCCGCTGGCTGGGCGGATATCCTGGCCGATCCGGCCAACCATCTCCACCTCTACGGCAAGGGCGAGCCAAGCCCCGGCCGCAAGATGGGCCACGTGACCCGGTTGGTGCTGTGAGGCTGAACCGTTGAGCCCTACCCTGCCCTCCCCTGCCAGTGGACCCGAGGCGCTGAGGACGTGACGTGAGCGCCGTTCTCACCCTCGTGTACGCCCGCGCCGCCAACGGCGTGATCGGCCGCGATGGCACCTTGCCCTGGCACCTGCCGGCCGATCTCAGACACTTCAAGGCGCTGACCACCGGCAAGCCGATGATCATGGGCCGCAAGACCTTCGAAAGCTTCCCCGCGCCCCTGCCTGGCCGCCGTCACATCGTTCTGACCCGCGACGCCGCATGGCACGCGGTGGGTGCCGAGGTCGCGCACACGCCCGAGCAGGCACTGGCGCTTGCCAGCGAGGATGACATTGCCGTCATCGGCGGTGCCGAGATCTTCGCCGTCTTCGAGCCTCTCGCCGATCGCATCGAACTCACCGAGATCCACGCCGACTATCCCGGCGACATCACGATGCCGCCGCCCGGCGCCACTTGGCGCGAACTGGCGCGCGAGGAACATGCCCCCGCGGACGGTCGGCCGGGCTACGCTTTCGTGACGCTCGCACGCGACCTATAGCGCCAAGCATGATTCGCCTCGACCACCGCGAGCCCGTTCCCGATTCGCTGCGCGGCGCGATCCTGGCACTCGGCAACTTCGACGGGTACCACCAGGGTCACCAGGCCGTCGTCGGTGAAGCGGTGCGCTGGGCGCGCGAGCAGGGCCGACCGGCGATCGTCGCCACGTTCGACCCGCACCCTGTGCGCTTCTTCCGTCCGGACGCCGAGCCATTCAGGCTGACCACGCTGGACCAGCGCGAAGAGCTGTTCGCCGCCGCGGGGGCGGACGCCATGCTGGTGTTCCACTTCGACGCCGCCATCGCCGGCATGGCGGCCGAGCGCTGGGTGCGCGAGATGATCCACGCGCAACTGGGCGCAGCGGGCGTGACCACGGGCGAGGACTTCGTGTTCGGCAAGGATCGCAGCGGCACCGCCACCTCGCTCCGTATTCTCGGCCAGCCACTGGGTATCGCGACGCGCGCCGTGCCTGGCGTTTCGGACGAGCAGGGCCCAATCTCATCGAGCCGCATCCGCGCAGCGCTCAAAGCGGGCGATTGCGAGACCGCGACCCGCCTGCTCACACGCCCGTTCGCGATCCGGGGCCCGGTGCAGCACGGTGACAAGCTCGGGCGCACGATCGGCTATCCGACCGCCAATCTGGCGCTCGGCGCCTACTTGCGTCCCCGCTACGGCATCTACGCCGTGACGGCACGGCTGCCGGGGGGCCGGACCGTGCTGGGCGCGGCGAACCTTGGCGTGCGCCCCACCTTCGATCCTCCCAAGGAGTTGCTCGAGCCTTACTTCTTCGATTTCTCGGGCGATCTCTATGGGCAGGAAATCGAAGTGGCCTTCCACCATTTCCTGCGCCCCGAAGCCAAGTTCGACAGCCTCGACGCGCTCACCGCGCAGATGGATCGCGACTGTGACGAGGCCCGGCGGCTGCTGACATCGCTCGCCGCCTGAACGCCGCGCGGACAAGCATCTCACAGAAGGTACACCGCGTTGGCCTTACGCCCGTTCCATCTCGCCTTCCCTGTCCATGACCTCGACGCGGCCCGGGCATTCTGGGGTGGCGTGATTGGCTGCCCGGAGGGCCGCAGCAGCGCCGAGTGGATCGACTTCGACTTCTATGGCCACCAGATCGTCGCCCACCTGATGCCGGACGATAATCGCACCGTGGCCGGCGGGAACGCCGTCGACGGCCATCACGTCCCGGTTCCGCACTTCGGCGTGATCCTGACGATGCCCGATTGGAAGGCCTTGGCCGAGCGGCTCAACGCCGCCGGTGTCACATTCGAGATCGAACCCCACATCCGCTTCGCCGGACAACCTGGCGAGCAGGCTACCATGTTCTTCCGCGATCCAAGCGGCAACGCCATCGAAATGAAGGCTTTCGAGGAGCTCGAACAGCTGTTCGCCACCTGACCGGCGGGCGCGCTATGGTGGCAGGAACATGGTGCACCCGACAGGATTCGAACCTGTGACCTCTGCCTTCGGAGGGCAGCGCTCTATCCAGCTGAGCTACGGGTGCAGTGCAGGCGCGGTTAGCAGAGGGGGCGCGGGCGCGCCAGTGGCATTTCGCGGGGGCGCGGTGCGGCCCGCGCGTGAGGATGCTATGGCTTGTCAGTTCCCTCTATGTTCCTATTGTGGGGCGATGTCTTCAATCGATTCGCTCGCCCGTACCGCTCCTACGAAGTCTCCGGTGATCGCTGCGGACGTGGTCCGCGGGATCTGCCGGCTGTTCGCACGCAACGACATCTGGTGTCTGCCCGAGATGCCGCTGCGCTGCGGCCGGCGCGCCGACCTGATGGGGATCGACGCCAAGGGCGACATCGTCATCGTCGAGGTGAAGGTGAGCCGGGCTGATTTGCTGGGCGATGCCAAGTGGCCCGACTATCTCGATTACTGCGACCGGTTCTACTGGGGCCTGTCGCCTGAGCTCGATCGGGCATGCCTAGGGACAGAGGCCTTCATGCCCGAGTGCTGCGGAGTGATCGTCGCCGATGGATACGACGCAGAGATCCTGCGCCCTGCACCCACCCGCAAGCTCGCCGCGGCGCGTCGCAAGGTGGAAACCGAGCGCCTTGCCCGGGCCGCGCTGCGGCGCCTGGTGACCGGCGCGGATCCTCACACGGTGCAATGGGGCCGGGAAGGGTAGGCCAAGCCGGATTGTATGGCTGGCGATTGAGCGGCCCTCTACGGAGTCCCGGTGGCTCAGGTCAATATCGCATGCGCTACCTGCAGGGTATGCGGCCGCGCTGCCCGACTGCGTATCTAGAGTGCAAGCGCACGGGGTGATGGAGCCGAGCGATCTGTCCATCGCTATTGGATGAGGAGCTTCTCATTCGAGCGTCCAAGAGCGCGTTTGCGGCATGTGGGAGAGGTTTCCAGGTAGCCCTGCCGGGACCGATCGGATGATCCAGATGGCGACTAAAGGGGGTTTCACGCATCTGGCCGTCAAGCTGGCCTGAAATTGGATTCACTCGCATCGACGCTGCACCAGCGGTTGCGCTCGCCTGACCTACCGCGCCCACAGGCTAGATTGCCGGGCGGTGCATGGGATGCCTCGCCCGGCCAGCTGAGTTGGATGAGGCCGTAGAGGCGTTGATCTGGATCCAGATCGCTCCCGTCGAGGCGATCCACCGGGCCGCGCTCAGGCCCGCCCACCCTGCAAGCGGCAGACGCACAGGGCGAATTGCGAAAGACACCTTTACGCCCTTCAGGCGACCGAGGATCAGTCGACGGTCGAGCGGAGCCGAGATAGGCAATCCTCCAGCACCCGTCGCTTCTCGAACGGCGAGAAGCGCGACCAGCCGGCGATCTCGTCCAGCGTGCGCCGACAGTCGACGCACATTTCGCTCGCATCGTCCAGCCGGCACACACCGCTGCAGGGCGACGGGACCTGCTCTGCGGTCATGAGTGCCCCCGAATGCAAAGCGCCCCTGCCATCCTGCGGATGGAGGGGCGCTGCATGTTGCGGCTTGGCGCGCAGATCAGCTGTGCAGCTGCTTCTTCTTGTCGTGCCAGATATTCTTGTACGACAGGAAGCCCAGGACCGTGGCGAAGAGCAGGAAGCCCAGGACCGGCCAGCCGGTCTGCTTGCGCTTCTCGAGCTTGGGCTCGGCGGTCCAGATCAGGAACGACGCGACATCCTTCGCCATCTGGTCGACCGTCGACTTGGTGCCGTCCGAGTAGGACACCTGACCCTCGCTGGTCAGCGGCGGCGCCATCGCCAGGTTCAGGTTCGCGAAGTAAGGGTTGTAGTGCAGGCCCGGAGGAGTCTTGGCGTCCGGGAATTCCTTCAGCAGCGCGGCTGGCTGAGGCTGGTAGCCGGTGATCAGCGAGTAGACGTACTTGCCACCATCGTGACGGGCCTTGGTCATCAGCGACAAGTCTGGCGGGACCGCGTTGTTGTTGGCGGCGCGCGCGGCGATGTCGTTGGCGAAGGGCTTGGGGAAGTAGTCCGTCGGCATGCCGGGGCGCATCGCGGCTTCACCGGTGTTGGGATCGATGCCCGGAACCTGGAAGCCCTTGGCGATCGCCTTGACCTCGGCGTCGCTGTAGCCGAGCGCGGTCAGGTCGCGGAAGGCGACGTGGCTGAGCGAGTGGCAGGCCGAGCAGACTTCCTTGTAGACCTGGAAGCCGCGCTGCAGCTGCTGGCGGTCGAACTTGCCGAATGCGCCGTCGCTGGCGAAGTGCACCTCCTTGGGATGCTTGTGGAACTCGTGCTCGGCGGTGACCGGGGCGGGCTCGGTAATGGCGGTATAGGCGCCGTTACCGAACGACCACGCCAGCGCGACCGTGAAGAACAGCCCGACGAGGATGGAAATGATGCGGATCATGGCTTGTTTTCCGTCTCGCTCGGTTCAGGCGTGCCCATGGGCGTTGGGGTGCTGGGTGCCCGGGAAGGGCGCGGTCGGGCTGGCGCTCAGCGGCACGTTCTCATCCTTGCCCAGCACCGCCTCGGTGATCGAATACGGCAGCGGATCGGGACGCTCGATCGCCGAGATGATCGGCACGATGATCAGGAAGTGCGCGAAGTAGTAGATCGACGCGATCTGGCTGATCATCACGTAGGGCTCGGCCGCCGGAGCACCGCCGCAGTAGCCCAGGACCAGCGCGTCGACGACGAGGATCCAGAACGCCTTGCGGTACAGGGGCCGGTAGGCGCCCGAGCGGACCGGCGAACGATCGAGCCAGGGCATGAAGAACCACACCAGGATCGCGCTGAACATGGCGAGGACGCCCATCAGCTTGGCCGGGATGAAGAAGAAGTCCGCGGTGAAGGCGCGCAGGATCGCGTAGAACGGCCAGAAGTACCATTCGGGCACGATGTGCGCCGGCGTGCTCATCGGGTTCGCCGGGATGTAGTTGTCCGGGTGGCCCAGAGCGTTGGGGAAGAAGAACAGCACCAGGCAGTAGAGGAATGCGAACGCGCCGACCGCCCAGCCATCCTTCGCGACGAAGTAGGGGTAGAACGGCACGGTGTCGCTCTCGGTCTTCACCTCGACGCCGGTCGGGTTCGACGAGCCGGGGATATGCAGAGCCCAGATGTGGAGGATGACCACGCCGGCGATCACGAACGGCAGCAGGTAGTGCAGCGAGAAGAAACGGTTGAGCGCGGCATTGTCCGGCGCGAAGCCGCCAAGCAGCCATTGCTGGATCGGCTCACCCACCAGCGGGATGGCGCCGAACAGGCCGGTGATGACCTTGGCACCCCAGAAGCTCATCTGGCCCCAGGGCAGGACGTAGCCCATGAAGGCGGTCGCCATCATCAGCAGGAAGATGGTGACGCCCAGCAGCCACACCATCTCGCGCGGGGCCTTGTACGAACCGTAGAAGAAGCCGCGGAAGATGTGGATGTAGATGACCACGAAGAACGCCGAGGCGCCGTTGGCGTGCGCGTAGCGCAGCATCCAGCCCCAGTTCACGTCGCGCATGATGTGCTCGACACTGTCGAACGCCACGCCGGCGTTGGCGGCGTAGTGCATCGCGAGGATGATGCCGGTCACGATCTGCAGGCCCAGGCACAGGCCGGCCAGGATGCCGAAGTTCCAGAAATAGTTCAGGTTGCGCGGCACCGGATAGCCGGCACCCACCGCGTTGTAGACGAGGCGCGGCAGCGGCAGTCGCTCATCCACCCATTGCGTGAACGCATTGGCCGGCTTGTATTCTTGGGCCCAGGGAAAGCTCATGATCTCTTACCTCAGCCGATCTTGACGACGGTGTCGGACGTGAATGCGTATTCCGGAACCTCGAGGTTCTTGGGCGCGGGGCCCTTACGGATGCGGGCGGCGGTGTCGTAGGACGAGCCGTGGCACGGGCAGAAGTAGCCGCCGAACTCACCCTTGCTCTCACCCTCGCCGGCGCCCAGCGGCACGCAGCCCAGGTGGGTGCACACGCCCATGGTGATGAGCCAGTTCTCCTTGCCTTCCTTGGTCCGCTCGGCGAGCGACTGCGGATCGCGCAAGGAATCGACCGGTACCGCATTGGCTTCGGCGATTTCCTTCGGCGTCAGGTTGCGGATGAAGACCGGCTGCTTGCGGAACACGCCCTTGATCGCCTGGCCCGGCTTGATCGACGAGATGTCCACCTCGGTCGAGGAAGCGGCAAGCACGTCGGCGGAAGCGGACATCTGGCTGATCAGCGGGTAGAGAATCGAGACACCGGCAACACCGGCCGCGCTGACCGCCGCGATGTTGATGAAATCGCGCCGGCGCACACCGTCTGCGTGGACCAGGTCCGGAGACTCCGTGACCGCTTCTTCTGCCATGTTCGCCCTTGCCCTACTCTCGTAGTTCTTCTTGAACCCGCAACCGAACGGCGCAGGCTGAATTCCTAGTCAATCTTTGCCTGGAATCCCCCCGTGCCGGCAAACGCCGGGCGCACGGACACCCCGGGCCGATGCCGACTTGGCGCGCTGATAGCCGTGAATATCCCACATGCCAACCGCATTTTTGGGCAGTTCGGATGGGCGTGGGTGCTTGCTTTCGAGCGGCTCAGGCCAGGGCAATCAAGGCAATCTGGCGGCCATATGACGGCTCGCGGGCGTGTGTGGCGCGGCGGAACGAGAAGAACCGCTCGGGCGCGGCATACGTGTCGAGGCCAAGTCCCTCGACCCGAGTCAGTCCCGCACCGCGCAGCCGCGCCACGACATAGCCTTCGAGATCGAACTGCCAGCGTTCCGGCATGCCGGGCACGAAGAACCGGGTATGCGCGGCGTCCTGCGCGAGGAAGCGATCGCGAAACGCTTCATCCACCTCGTAGCTTTGCTGGGCGATGCAGGGTCCGACGGCGGCAGCGATCCGCGAGCGGTCGGCGCCCAGCCTTTCCATGGCGGCGATCGTCGTATCGGTGATGCCACCGATCGCACCTTTCCAGCCGGCGTGAGCCGCGCCGATCACGCCCGCCTTCCGATCCGCGAAGAGGACGGGCGCGCAGTCGGCGGTCAGGATGCCCAGCGCCAGGCCGGGTCGGTCGGTGACAAGCGCATCGGCATGAGGGCGAGCGTCGTCGGGCCAGGGTTCGGCCACCGTCACGCAATCTGCGGAGTGGACCTGATAGACGGTCGCCAGCCGTGAGCCAGGGGCGACGGCGGTGACGGCGCGCCTGCGGTTCTCGGCAATGTGCTCCGGGTCGTCCCCGGAGCCCAGGCCGACGTTGAGGCCGGCCACGATGCCTTGCGAGACGCCGCCGGCCCGACCGAGAAAGCCGTGGGCGACGTCACCCAGGAGCGAGGAGCGGACGACTTCGACCACGGTCATGGGCGATCCGGCATGGGCCAGCCCTCAACCAAGGCTCTTGGTCACCTGCTCGAGCACGTCCTTCGACAGCGACGGCTCGGCGGCGATCCGCTCCAGCTCGGCGCGCATCAGGGCCGCGCGCGCCGGTTCGATCCGGCGCCAGCGCCCGAGCGATGGCACGAAGCGAGCAGCGGTCTGCGGATTGATCGGATCGAGACGGCGGATGAGATCGCCGATGATGCGATAGCCCTCGCCGCTCGGCGCATGGAACGCCTGCGGGTTCACCGCCAGTGCCATGTAGAGCGCGCGCACCCGGTTGGGGTTGTTCATGGTGAAGTCCGGGTGCTCGGCCAGGGCCTTGGCATGCTCCAGCACCTTGGGATGCAGGGAGCCGGCCTGGAGCGAGAACCACTTGTCGATCACCAGAGCATTGCCGGCATAGCGGCCGTGGAAGTCGGCCAGCGCCTCTCCGCGCTCGGGACCGTCGAGCCCGGCGAGAACCATCAGCGCACCCTGGCGGTCGGTCATGTTGTCGGCGGCACAGTACTGCGCAATCGCGCGCCTGCGGGCCTCATCCGGAGCTCCGGCGGCGAGGTAGGTCAACGCCTGGGTCTTGAGCTTGCGCGCGCCGCGAGCCGCGGCATCGCGCGAATAGGGCACGGCGCTTACCCGGTCGTGCAGCGCCTCCAGATCGCCGCGCAGCTTGGTGCCCAGCCACGCCTTGAGCGCCTCGCGCTCGGCATGAATGGCACTGGGATCGGCGACCAGGAACTGCTCGGCGAGGTAGCCCTCGGCCGGCAGGATCAGCAGTTCCCCCCGCATGAGATCGTCGAGCGCCTCGTCCAGCAGGATCGAGCGGAGCGCCTGGACGATGGCCTCGCGCTCGGCAGTGCGGGCTTCCTCAGCGAGGTTGCTGCTCACCGCCGCGATGAGGTGGCGGACGACGAGACTCTGCATGGCTTCGTAGCGGGCGAAGGCATCGTCGTCGTGGGCGGCGAGGAACACCAGGTCTTCGACCGGACGCTCGAAGTCGATCGCCACCGGCGCCGAGAAGCCGCGGTTGATCGAGAGTACGGGCGCGCTTGCATAGCCTGCGAAGCTGAAGCTCTGCTCGGCCTGGTCGAGCACGAGCAACTCCTCGCCACGATGCGTGCCGGTCTCGCGATCGAACAGCGCGAGCTTGAGCGGGATCGGCATCGGCTGCTTCTCGGGCTGTGCCCCCCCGTCATGGTTCGGGGTGGGGGGCACCAGCTGCGTGAGCTTGAGCGTGAACGTATCGCCGCTGTGCTGGGTCGTCACCGTCACCTGCGGCGTGCCCGACTGCGAATACCACAGGCGGAACTGCTTGAGGTCGAGCCCGGCGCCATCCTCGATCGCGCGCACGAAGTCCTCGCAGGTCGCGGCAGTCCCATCGTTGCGGTCGAAGTAGAGGTCGGTGCCAGCGCGGAAGCGCTCGGGCCCTGCCATGGTGCGCATCATGCGGATCACCTCGGCACCCTTGTTGTAGATCGTGGCGGTGTAGAAGTTGCTGATCTCCTGGTACGAATCGGGCCGGATCGGATGCGCGAGCGGCCCCGAGTCCTCGGGGAACTGCGCCGCGCGCAGCACGCGCACGTCTTCGATCCGCTTCACCGCCGGGCTGCCCATGTCGGCGCTGAACATCTGGTCGCGCAGCACGGTGAAGCCTTCCTTCAGGCTCAGCTGGAACCAGTCGCGGCAGGTCACGCGGTTGCCCGACCAGTTGTGGAAGTACTCGTGCCCGATCACGCCTTCGATCGCGTCATAATCGCTGTCGGTCGCGGTTTCCGGATCGGCGAGGACGTAACGGGTGTTGAAGACGTTGAGGCCCTTGTTCTCCATCGCGCCCATGTTGAAGTCGGACACGGCGACGATGTTGAACAAGTCGAGGTCATACTCGCGCCCGAACGCCTGCTCGTCCCAGCGGAACGAGCGCTTGAGCGAGTCCATGGCGTGCTGGGTGCGGCTCTCGTCGCCCTTGCGAACCCAGATGTTCAGTTCGACTTCGCGGCCCGAGCGGGTGGTGAAGCTGTCGTGGTTGGCGACCAGATCGCCCGCGACCAGCGCGAAGAGGTAGCAGGGCTTGGGCCAGGGATCGTGCCACTCGGCCCAGTGCGTGCCGTCTGCGCTCTCGCCGGTGGCTTCGCAGTTGCCGTTGGAGAGCAGGATCGGGAACGCCGCCTTGTCGCCGCTCATCCGTACCCGGTAGGTCGACAGCACGTCGGGCCTGTCGGGGAAGAAGGCGATGCGGCGGAAGCCCTCCGCCTCGCACTGGGTGCACAGCATGCCGTGCGAGGCATAGAGGCCCATCAGCTGGCTGTTGGCAGCGGGGTTGAGCTGGGTCTCGATCTCCACCTCGTGCGCTTCTCCGGCGAGGTCGAGCAGCAGGTCAGGCCCGTCGAGCCGCCAGTCGTTCACCGCCTGTCCGTCCACGCGCACGGCCAGCGGGGCAAGCTGGTCGCCGTTGAGGCGCATCGTCCGGCTGCCGTTGCCATCCGGATTGCGGCGCACACTCAGCTTGCTGGTGACGTGAGTCGCATCGAGGCCGAGTGCGAAATCGAGCGCGATCTCCGGCACCAGCCAGGCCGGTGGCTGGTAATCCTCGCGCCGAATCACGCTGGGCGCATGCGGCGGCGGGGCGGCGTCGGCGATCTTGGGGTTCTCGGGTGCTTCGGAGGGTCTGCTGGCGATGTCCATGGGGCTGTACTTAGGCTTTTGGGGTGCGAATGTAAGCGCCTGTTCGGTTCAGGCGGTCGGAGCGAAGGTGACCATCACCGACCCTGCACACCTTCCTCCTTCGTCATCCCCGCGAACGCGGGGATCCATCTCCTGACCTCGCGTCAAACGGATCTGCGGGAGATGGATTCCCGCTTTCGCGGGAATGACGAAGGTAGAGGTCGGATTGCCGGCAACCGGGTTGCGCCATAGCTTTCGGGGCCGCATGAATCCGACATGCCCCGCATGTTCATCTTCGGCCTCGGCTACACCGCCTCCGTCATCGCCCGGTCCCTCCAGGCGCAAGGCTGGGACGTGGTCTCGACCGGCAGCGCCGGTACTCTGAGGTTCGAGGACGAGGGCAACATCCGCCTGGCGCTCGCCGACAGCGACCACGTGCTGTCCTCGGTGCCGCCGGGCGGCGAAGGCCTCGACCCGGTGCTCGACCGCTATGGCCAGGCACTGGCCGGCAAGCCGCTGAGCTATCTCTCCTCCACCGGCGTCTACGGCGACACCGGCGGCGCCTGGGTCGACGAGAGCGCACCGGTCGGCACCGGCCGCCGTACCGCCCGGGCCGAGGCCGATGCCGCATGGCTCGGACGCGGTGCCAGGGTCTACCGCCTGCCCGGCATCTACGGCCCGGGCCGCAGCGTGTTCGAGCGGATCGCGCAAGGCCGCGCGCACCGCATCGACTTGCCGGACCAGGTGTTCAGCCGGGTGCATGTGGACGACATCGCCTCGGGCGTGCTGGCCGGCCTGAACGCCCCGGCGGGCGCCTACAACCTCGCCGACGACCTGCCCTGCAGCCAGAACACGCTGGTGGAGGAGGCCTGCCGACTGCTGGGGCAGGCGCCGCCACCGCTGCTCAGCCTCGAGGAGGCGCAGCTCTCACCCATGGCGCGCGGGTTCTATGCCGAGAACCGGCGCGTCGCCAACGGCAAGGCCAGGCGCGTCCTCGGCTGGAGCCCGCGCTATCCCGACTACGCGACGGGCCTGCGCGCCCTCAGGGCCACGACCAGCCCGGCCATCGCCAGTCCCGCTCCGATCGCCGCGAGCAGCGACCAGCGATAGCCCTCGAACAGGGTCGAGATCACCATGGCGATGACGATCACCGCGACGCCGTTGTAGGCCGCGCGTCCGGCGCCGAGCTGGCGGATCAGCGTGTAGTACATCGGAAAGGTCACCACCGAGCCGGCGATCGCCAGATAGGCCGTGCCCCACCAGTATTCGCCGTCGAGCGGGATCACCGGCGGCCCCGACAGCACCAGCGCCAGGCCGGCGTTGCACAAGGTGCCGTAGAGCATCGCCCAGGCCAGCAGGCTGACGGCGGGCAGGTTTTGCCCGGTCTCGTTCGCCTGCATGACGTTCGAGATCGACGCGCACAGCATGGCCATCAGCGCCAGGAACACGCCCAGCGGCACTTGTCCCCCGAGTGGTGCCATGCGGGCTTCATGCAGGAGCAAGAGCCCGATGCCGAGGATCGCGATGGCGCTGCCCAGCGCGAAGCGGCGGGAAATGACCTGCCCCAGCAGCACCCGCGCGAACAGCGTGTTGGGCACCAGCAGCAGTCCGATCATGACCGCGACGATGCCGGAGGTGAGGTAATGCTCCGCGCGATAGACGAAGTTGTAGTTGCCGCAGAACTGCGTCAGCCCGACGAAGAAGGCGAGCCGCTGGCCCGCCGCGCCCAGCCGCAGGGATCGACGCATCGCCAGGGCCACGACGAACATCGCCGGCGTGGCGATGACGAAGCGCCACGTCACCGACCAGCCGACCGGCGCCGCGGAGTTCTGGCCCAGGATCACGAACCAGGTCGAACCCCAGATCAGCGCGACGATCAGGAAGGGAATGGCGATCGCGGGCCGCAGCAGCGCATGCGGCGGCGGAGGCGTCTCCGACGCGCTCATAGCGCCCGGATTGCCTTGGCAAGCGCCCCGACATGATCGGGATCGGCGTTCCACGATGTTACCAGCCGGGCGCCGTCGACGCCCCAATCGTAGAACGAGAAGCCCTGCGAGCGCAGCTCCGCCCGCTCCTCGTCCGAGACGGTCAGGAAGATCTCGTTCGCCTCCACCGGGTGCAGCAGGCGAGGGCCCGCCGCGGCCGCGATCTCGGCGGCGACGGCGTTGGCCGCCCGGCCGTTCTGCAGCCACAGGTCGTCCTTGAGCATCGCCAGGATCTGCGCGGCGAGGAAGCGGCCCTTGGATTGCAAGTGCCCCGCCCGCTTGCGCCGGTAACGCACCACATCGGCAAGGCCCGGCTCGAAGAACACGATCGCCTCGGCGCCAAGGCCGCCATTCTTGACGAAGCCGAAGCTCAGCGCGTCGACCCCGCCGCAAGCCTCGGCCGGAGCACAGCCCAGGTACGCCACGGCATTGGCGAAGCGGGCGCCGTCCATGTGGAGCCTCAGACCGCGAGCTTTCGCGAAGGCGGCGATCGCGGCGACCTCCTGCGGCCGGTAGACGCAGCCGTATTCGCTCGCCTGCGTGATCGAGACCGCGTGGGGCTGCACCTGGTGCACGTCGTCGCGGATCGGATCGATGACGGCAGCGATGCTCTCCGGCGTCAGCTTGGCGCTCCGCCCTTCGGCGAGCATGAGCTTGGCACCGTGCAGATAGAAGCCGGGCGCGCCACCTTCATCGGCTTCGATGTGCGCTTCGCGGTGACAGACCACGCCTCCATGCGGGGGCACCATGGCGGCGAGCGCCAGGCAGTTCGCCGCGGTGCCGGTCGCCACCCACAGCGCCGTGCATTCGCGCCCGAACAGGCTTGAGAATGCGCCGTCGAGCTCGCGGCTGAGCGTATCGGTATCGTACGGCGAATCGGGCGCATCCGCCGCGAGCATGGCGCTCCACACGGCAGGATGGACGGCGGCGGCATTGTCGGAGAGGAACTGCATGGCCACATCGCCTGTTACCGGACGATAGGCGCGTCAAGTCCCGCGCCAACGGGTTGTCCGGGCTAGACAGGAGCGAACATGGCAAGTGGAGAAGGCGTAGGCCTCACCATCACCAAGCACGACCGCGGGGGTGCGGGCGAATACCAGGCGCACCTCGCCGACAGCGATTCGATCGGCCGGCTGACCTGGGTCGAGCGGGGCGACGTGCACATCGCCGATCACACCCTGGTCCCGCCCGAGATCGGCGGCCGCGGCGTCGCCGCCCGGCTGGTCGAGGCGCTGGTGGCCGACGCGCGGGAGAGCGGCTTCAAGATCGAGCCGATGTGCAGCTATGTCGCGGTGGCGTTCAAGCGGCACCCGGAGTGGAACGACGTGCGGGCCTGAGCTGATCGCGCCGCGTCCCCATCATTCGTCATCCCCGCGAAGGCGGGGATCCATCTCCTGACCTGGCGTCAAACGAAGCAGCCGGAGATGGATTCCCGCTTTCGCGGGAATGACGAAACCGATGACGGGGTCAAACGCATGCCTTCGCCCTGATCCGCGGGCCAAAAACCTTTACGAATAGAACCCCTCGGCCAGGAAGCTCTCGGCCAATCCCGCCAGGTAGGCAGCACCCAGCGGCATCGTGCTTTCGTCCACCCGCATCCTGGTCGAGTGGATGCCGCAGCAATGCTGCCAGTCCTCGCCTTCGTGGCTGACGCCCAGGAAGAACATGGCGCCGGGCACCTTCTCCAGCACATAGGCGAAGTCTTCCGCGCCCATGATCGGGTCTGGCAGGCGCAGGAACTGGCTGAACAGGCCCTGCGCAACGCGTTCGCCGAAGTCGACGGCGCCGGGGTTGCACATGGTAACCGGAAAGCCCTCCTGGATCGTCACCTCGGCGGTGAGGCCATGGGCGCCGGCAATCCCGACGGCGAGATTGTGGACCTCGTCGCGCAGCCGTGCCCTGCTTGTGGGGGAGAGCGAGCGCATCGTGCCGGTGAGCTGCGCGGTATCGGCGATGACGTTGTGCGCGGTGCCGCATTCGATCTTGGCGATGGTGACGACGACCGGATCGAAGACGCTGAACTTGCGCGTCACCATCGCCTGCAGCGCGGTGACGATCTCGCAGGCGACCGGCATCGGATCGAGCGTGCCGTGCGGCATCGAGGCATGGCCCCCGCGCCCGTTGACGCGAATGCCGATCTGGTCCGCCGAGGCGAGCAGCGCGCCGGCTCGCCCGCCGAACACACCATGCGGCGCATTGGGCATGACGTGGAGCGCAAAGGCAGCGTCGGGCAGCGGCACGCCATCCTCGCCGCCGCCGAGCAGCCCGTCCTCCAGCATGAAGCGCGCGCCGTGGTACCCCTCCTCGCCGGGCTGGAACATGAAGCGCACTTCGCCCTTCAGCTCATCCGCCCGGGCGCAGAGCAGCTCGGCCGCGCCGGCGAGCATGGCGACATGGGCATCGTGGCCGCAGGCATGCATGACGCCGGGCACTTGGCTGGCGAACTCCAGCCCGGTCTCCTCGGGCATCGGCAGCGCGTCCATGTCGCCGCGCAACAGGACCGAGCGCCCCTCTCCCGCGCCGCCCTTCAGCGTGGCGACCAGTCCGGTGGTGGATGGTCCCTCGCTCCAGGTCAGCGGCAGGTGAGCGAGGGCGGCGCGGATCTTGTCACGGGTCTTGGGCGTGTGCAGCCCGATCTCGGGCTCGGCATGGACGGCCCGGCGCAAGGCCGTGATCCGGTCCGCCACAGCAACGGCTTCGGCGACGAGGGTTGTGGTCATGGCCGCAGCATAGGCTTGCGCCGGCCCATGTCGAGGTCGCTTACAGGGTGGACTGCTCGGCCGGTTGCAGGGGCTCATCGCCCTTTATGTGCCTCAAGGTGAAGAAGGCCATGCCCCCCATCACCACGTAGAGCGCCGCCGACCCCATCGCGACTGCCCAGGCCGCGCCGCTCGGACCGTTGTGGATCAGCAGCACCATGGCGATCCCCAGCACCGCCAGGCCGATCAGGCGCGCGGTCAGCGAAAGCTGCGCCTTGCCGGTCGAATGCAGCACGGGTTCGAACGCGACGCTTGCAAGGTCGAAGCTGGCGGCCACCGCGAGCGGCACCAGGATCGCCGCGCCGCCCTCGAAGGCCGTGCCACCGATCAGCCCCAGCAGCCCACGCCCGACGACAAGGGCGATGCCGACCACCACCAGGCCGCCCGCGCCGGCGATCAGGCTGGTCTGCACCGCAAGCTTGCGGAACTCCTGCAGGCTGGAGGCCACCCGCATGCGTGAGACTTCCGCGTAGACGGCGCGGGTCAGCATGGTCGAGAACTTGCTGAGCGCCTGGCTGAGCTGGCTCGCCAGGCGGTAGAGACCGGCCGCCCGGGTCCCGACGATGCCGCCGACGATCAGCAGCGGCCCATTCTTGGTGAGTGCGTCCAGCGTCGAACCGGCGAAGGTGACCAGGAAGAAGTGCCACAGGCCCGGGTTCTCATCCAGCGCGCGACGGTAGTCCTTCAGGTGCGCCAACCGCACCGCCTCCGGACACAACTTGCGGGCCATGGCCCAGTACAGCGCTGCCTCGATCAGGTCGACCAGGGCCCAGACGAACAGGAACCAGCCGACACTGGGCGTCATCAGCCAGACCGCGACCGCGCCGAGCAGGCGCCCGACGGGCACCACCGCCTCGACGTATACGGCCATCTGGAACTTGTTCATCGCCCGGACCATGCCGGTGGGCGCCGACACCAGCGCCCACAGCTGCGCGCAGCAGAACAGGAATCCCGGGACGATATAGTCCTCGTTGAGATCGAGGAGGTGCGCGAAGCCGAAGAACACGACCGCGGCGATCAGGCACCCGCATGCCGCGCCGACTGCGTCGAGCACGCCTGCGAACATGCCCAGCCGCCCGAAGGCCGCCCAGTTCCTTTCATGCACATGGCTGGCGCCATAGCGCACGACGACGCGCCAGGTCTGGAAGCCGGCGATCGCGATCAGCGCCTGCGCAGTGCCGAAGATCAGCGAGAAGTGTCCGAAGCCCTTGAGGCCCAGCGTGCGCGTCAGGATCGCAAGGTAGACGATCGAGCACAGCGCCCCGAAGCCCTTGCCCCCCAGCAGCCAGGCCGTGTTGGCGAGGATCCGCGCGATGGGTGAACTGGAGGATGGCGTAGGCTTGGCGCGACCGGCGGGCATTGTCGCCTCCTTTGCGCCTTTCGCCCCATGCTGGCAAGCCGGGCGCCGTCCCCGTACCGAGCGCGGACACACGCCGCGACTTCCGCTCGCGGCGCGAGGCGGGTAGAGCGTGGCGATGATCGAACACGCCATTCTCCTCAGCGCCGGGCAAGGCTCACGCATGCTTCCGCTTACGGCCGAACGCCCCAAGTGCCTGATCGACTTTTCCGGCCGCACCTTGCTCGAGTGGCAGATAGAGATGCTGGCGCGCGGCGGCGTCAGGCACATCGACGTCGTCACCGGGTTCATGACCGACATGGTCGACGATGTCGTCGCCCAGATCGACGATCCACGCGTGACGATCACCACGCGCTTCAACCCGTTCTTCAAGGTCGCCGACAACCTGGGCTCATGCTGGATCGTGCGCGAGCAGATGACGCAGGACTTCCTGATCCTGAACGGCGATACGCTGGTCTCCGAGGAGATCGTGCGCACGGTGCAGGAGGATCGCGGGTGGCCGATCGCGGTCACTGTGGACGTGAAGCCTGCCTACGACAGCGACGACATGAAGGTCGAACGCGAGGGCGAGCGCCTGGTCCATATCGGCAAGACGCTCACCGCGGCGCAATCCAATGCCGAATCGATCGGCTTCCTGGCATTCCGGGGCGAAGGCGTCGAACTGTTCCGCGAAACCGTGCGCAAGGCGATGCGCACGCCCGAGGGCGTGCAGCATTGGTACCTCAAGGTGATCGACAGCATCGCGCCCACCGGCAAGGTCGGCACCGTCTCGATCGAAGGCCAGGAGTGGGCCGAAGTCGACTTCCTCAACGACATCGAGATCGCGACTGCCCTGACCGACCGCTGGGCGTCGCGCTAGAGCATTTTCAAGTCGACCGGTCACGGTCAATGCGCGGGAAATGTCGGCATCGAAAACCCGGCGCGTCTTGGCTCGTAGCGAAGGCGCTCTAGCTGCGGATCAGGTCCTCGAACATCGCCTGGTACTCGGCCAGCGTGCGTGAGCGGTCGTAGTCGGCCGCGCGCGCGCCTGGCCGGATCGCACGGACGGAATCGACCTGCGCGAGCAGCGCCTGCGCCATGGCTTGTGCGTCCCAAGGGTCGACGAGCAGCCCGAACCGGCCACCGTCCAGCACTTGCTCGGCATTGCCCGCCGAGTACGAAGCCACGATCGGCACGTCGCAGGCGAGCGCCTCCAGCAGCACGTTCGACGCGCCCTCCCATACCGATGGCAGCGCCAGCACCGATGCAGCCCGCATATAGGGGAAGGGGTTGGTGACCCGGCCGACGAAAGCCACGTCTTCAAGCACACCCAATTCGCGCGCCTGCTGCTCCAACCGCTCGCGCGAGGCGCGCTTGCCGCCGCCCACGATCATCAGCCGCAGCGGGCGCTCGGCGCGCGCGTGGGCGAAGGCGGTGACGAGCGTCCCGAAGTTCTTCTGCCGCGCCAGCCGGCCGATGCCCAGCACGATCGGCACTGCCTCGTGAGTCCAGGGATGATCGCAAGGCTCGGCTGCGCGGGCCCGCACAGCGGCTATGTCGACACCGTTGGCGATGACCTGCGCCCTGCCCTCCGCCAACGCCGTGGTGAGAATCGCGTCGCTGGCGAGATGCGGCGAGACCAGCACCAGCCGGGAGGCCTCTCGCACTACCAGGTTGGCGATCAGCCGCCGCGGGCTCAAGGTGGCGATCGGATCGCCGTTGCGCGCATTGTGTAACAGGTCGTTGCTGATGCGGTAGACGATGCGGGGCGTCGGCCGCAGTCCGTGAGCCGCATAGACCATGGCCAGATGCGCATGGTTGCCGGCCGACATGACGATGTCGGGCGCGAGAGCGGTGAGCTCACGGCCGAGCGCCGGCACCGCGCGCAGCAGCTCCAGCTTGCGTGGCAGTTTCGCGCCGCCCAGCACCACATGGTCGAGGCCGTCCGCGAGGTGGGCGAGTTCGCCTCCCTGTCGCACGGTCACCAGAGTCACGCGCCAGCCCGCCTCGCGCATGTGCTGGGCGATGGCCACGGCATTGCGCGCGACGCCGGTGGCGACGAGTTGGTGCAGGAAGATGGCGAGGCTGGGCACGTCCGGCAGACTTCAGAAGCGGGTTGAGAGCTCCCCAGAGAGGGCGGCGATCGCTTCGGGCGCCAGCGCTGTCGCGGCGTTGAGATCGGGCACCTTGGGCCAGCCGATGTCGGCGAAGCTCATCCCCTGCCACTCGCGCGTGCCCTCGTAGCGCGGGATGACGTGGAAGTGGACGTGCGGGTCCACCATCATCAGCATGAGGTAGTTGAGCTTGGCATAGCCGACGAAGGCGCCCAGCACCCGCTCGATCGCGGCCGTGGCGGTCTTGAGCTCGGCATGGGCTTGGGCCGGCAGGTCGCCGAAGGCGGTTGCGTCCGACCTGGCGGCGAGCACCAGGCTGCCCAGTGTCGGCTGCGCGGGACGCAAAAGGACGACCCAGTGTTCGTATTCGGCCACCAGCGTGGCGGGATAGCCGAACTTCGATATGGTCGCGTTCATCGCGCGGCGGCTCCTTCGTCGGACAGCCAGCTGACGATCGTGCCGCCGCGGCTGCGGAAGAGCCACGCCTGGACCAGCCGGATGGCATGAACAAGGCAGGAGATCGCCGTCCACCACGCGACCGCGATCAGGCCGATGTCGGGTCGTGCGAACAGCATAGAGACGAACAGGATCACCATGTTCGGATTGCGCCGTGCGGTGATCAGGCGGAACTGGCTGTCGAACCGGCGCCAGACGTGGATGTGCATCATGCCGTTCTGACGCATGAACACGCCCTCGATCAGGCGCTGCACCCAATAGCCGAGCTGGATGACGCCCTGCACCCACCAGAAAGTCGTGTCGTCATAGCCCAGGTTCCAGTGGACCAGCCCGGTCGCCCAGAACCACCACCAGAACGGTGGGTGTACCAGATCCATGCCGTGGTCGAACACGTTGCCCCAGGCCGAGGACGTGATGGTGCAGCGCGCCAGCTTGCCGTCGACGGTGTCGAGCACCATGAATCCCAGCCCCAGCAGCATGCCCAGCCAATAGCGGCCCTCGGCGAAGCACCAGGTGGCGAGCACGCAGAGCGCCGCGCCGATCGTGGTGATCATGTTGGGGGTGAGGCCCAGCCTGGCCGAGATCCGCGTCAGGACCAGCGCCCACTCGGGCCACAGATACTTGGTCAGGACATCGGTGACGCCCTTGTAGGCGCCGAAGTAGCTGGCCCGCTCGATGTCACGCACCGTGTCCGCCCGCAGCGGCATCACGAAGGGTGTCTCGCGCTTGCGAAGCGCCTTGTTCTCGATCGTGGGGTCGTCCTCGTAGGCGAGCACCTGGAGCGAACCCGCCTGGACGAGCGCCCGTTCCTGCGCGATCGCCGCCTCGATCGCCTCGGCTTCAGCCGCGTCGCGAGCGTGGGCAAGGACGGGCACCCCGGCGACCGTCAGCACCAGTCCGGGCTGTGCGGCGACATGGCGGAACCAGGCCGGATCGAAGGCGTAGGCCGCGTTGGCGAGAACCACCGGTGCCGCCATGCCCTGGCGCGGGGTGAGCTTCGCGGCCACCGCGATGCGCCGCACGCGCTCCTCGACGCTTAGCCCCCAGAGCCGCGTCGGGTTGGTGCCGACGGTCGCGAAAGCGAGCGATGTTTCGGTCTGAACCATCGTTGCGCCCCTAGTCCAGGGGCGGCGCTGCGGCAATGCGGGAGCATGGTGGCAAGGCGCCCGAACCGCAACAAAACTGTAACAAGCGTGTGTCCGCTCGCCATTTGCAGGTGATTTTGGCGGGCACCGTCCCTAAGTAGGCCGGGTTGTGCACGGAACGATCTACGAATTCGAAGCCCTCCCCCGCGTCGGGCGACAAGGGCCCACGGCGGCATCCCGGGTGACGTCCTACGCTCCGCGGGCGCGCGCCGTGCCGCTGGTCGGCATCGTCCGCAATCCTCGCAGCCACCGCAACAAGGGGCTTGAAGCAGAGCTTGCCGACTGCTCGAACATCCTGACCGAAGAACCCCGCAGCCGCGAAGCCTTGCGGGTCAGCCTGAGGGATTTCGCGCAGCGCGGCATCGACTACCTGGTCATCGACGGCGGCGACGGCACCGTGCGCGACGTTCTCACCTGCGGCGCGGACATCTTCGGTGAGAACTGGCCCACGATGATCGTGTTGCCTAAGGGCAAGACCAACGCCCTTGCGGTCGACCTCGGCCTCCCCAACCACTGGAGCCTGGCCGAGGCGCTGGTCGCCGCACGCAGCGGCGGGATCATCCACCGCCGCCCGATGCGGATCACCGACCGCGACCAGGGTGAGAAAGGCGGCAGCGTGCTCGGCTTCTTCCTCGGCTCCGGCGTGTTCACGATCGGCACCGAAGCTGGCCAGGCGGCGCACCGTCGCGGTGCCTTCAACAGCTTTGCCGTCGGGCTCACCATTGCCTGGTGCATCCTGCAGATCGTGTTCGGTCGCGCCGGCAACCCCTGGCGGGCCAGCACCCGCATGCGCCTGCGCAACCTCGTCACCGGCCGCGAACTGCCGCGTCGCGGCCCCGGCAAGCCGGACGAGCGCTTTCTGGCGGTCGCCTCCACGTTCGAGCGGTTTCCGCTGGGCCTGCGGCTGTTCGGCAAGAATCCTCCCGCCGGGCTGAAGCTGGCGGTGCTCGACGCGCCGATTCGCTGGGTCCTGATGCTCCTGCCGATGATCCTGCTCGGCTTCCTGCCCAAGTTCATGCAGCGTGCCGGCACGCACCGGGTGGCGTCGGGGCCGGTCGACTTCGAACTCGGCGGCGCCTTCATCCTGGATGGCGAGGCGTTTCCGGCGGGGCATTACGTGCTGGAAGAAGGACCGCAGCTCACTTTCGTCGTGCCATGAGCGACACTCTCGCCGCGCGAATCGCGACGGCACTTGCGCGCCCGGTCGTTCCCGAAGTTCGGGCCTTTGCCGAGCGGCTGGCGGATGGACGCGTGCATGGCGTCCTGTTCTACGGATCGAACTTGCGCACCGGGTTGCTGGAGGGCGTGCTCGACTTCTATGTCCTCACCACCGGACCGATCGAGCGTGGGATCTGGCCGCGCGTCAGCTATCATGAGTGGGAGCACGAAGGCGTGGTGCTGCGCGCCAAGGTCGCGACGATGACGCTGGCGACCTTTGCCGCCGCCGCCGCCGGACGCCTGCTCGACACCACGATCTGGGCGCGCTTCGTCCAGCCGAGTGCGCTGGCCTGGAGCCGCGACGAGGCTTCGGCACTGGCGATCCGCGACGCGGTGGCGCAGGCGGCGCAGACTGCCGCGCGGCTAGCGGTGGCGCTCGGGCCCAACGAAGGCACGGCAGACGCATACTGGCGCGCCTTGTTCCGGGCCACTTACGCTGCCGAGTTCCGGGTCGAGCGCGGTGGGCGAGAGGAGTCCATCCTGGCGGCCAATCGCGAGCACTTCGACGGATTGCTGCCCCTTGCCCTCGATGCCCAGGGTATCGGCTTCTCGCGCGATGCGGACGGCACCTTGCGCCCCGCTCTCGCGCCGTCGCGCCGCGCCGCACTCTTGCGCTGGTGGGCGCGCCGGCAACGGCTGGGCAAGCCGTACAACCTCGTGCGCCTCATCCGCGCCTCCACCACGTTCGAAGGCGCGGCGCGCTATGGCGCATGGAAGATCGAGCGGCATACCGGCGTGCCCGTCAAACTGACGCCCTGGCGCGAGAAGCACCCGGTGCTCGCCGCGCCGGCGGTGCTTTGGCAGGTCTGGCGCGCGCGGCAGGCAAAGCCGTGACGGGACCAGCCGCTCTGGTCCTGGCCGGTTCGCGCCCGGGCGCCCCCGATCCCGTGGCGCTCGCAGAGGGGGTGGCGCACAAGGCTCTGGTGGACGTAGGCGGCGCGCCGATGCTGGCCCGCGTCGTCGAGGCGCTGCGACAGGCCGGCAGCGGTACGATCGCGGTCAGCGCGAACGAGCCCGCCGTGGTCGCCCTTGCGCAAGCGCTGGGCTGCATCGTCCTGCCCACCGGTCGCGGGCCGAGTGCCAGCGTCGCTGCCGCCTTCGACCGCCTCGGCGCGCCGATGCTGGTGACGACCGCCGATCATGCACTGCTGCGGCCCGAGTGGATCCACGACTTCCTGGCCGACACCCCAGACGATGCCGATGTCGCCGTGCTGCTCGCCCATCGCGATGCGGTGGAGCGCGCGCTGCCGGGCACGCGGCGGACCTACCTCAAGCTTGCCGACGGGGGCTGGTCGGGATGCAACCTGTTCCTGCTGGCCAGCCCACGAGCCGAAGCCGCGATCGCCACCTGGAGCGCGGTCGAAGCTGACCGCAAGCGCCCCTGGCGCATCGCCGCGCGTCTGGGCGTCGGCACCTTGTGGCGCTACGCCACGGGCAAGCTGACCATGACCGAGGCGATTGCAGGCCTGGGCCGGCGGATCGGCATCACGGCCGCCGCCGTACCTGCGCGGGACGGCCTGGCCGCGGTCGACGTCGACAAGCCCGAAGACCTGAGGCAAGTCCGCGCGTTGGTGGCTTGAAGGCTTCTTCTAGGAGCGCCTCTCGGAATCAGACCCCGTTCGGCAACCAAAGCATTCGTCATCCCCGCGAACGCGGGGATCCATCTCCTGACCTTGCGCCGAACGAACCACCTGGAGATGGATTCCCGCTTTCGCGGGAATGACGAAGAGATTTGCTTAGGGCGTCACATATACTTCATCTGGATGCGGATCGGCCTCACCCCATTGCCGACCGGAAACGCGGTCTTGCTCACGCTCGGCTTGCCCAGGTTGAAGATGTTGATGCTGGGATTGTTCGACATGCCGCCGCCGTCGCTGCGGATGTCGGTATCGCCGTTGCCGTTGACGTCATGGCGCACCGCCACCGCGTAGGACCCGGCGGCCGGGACCGGCAGGCAGAAGGTCATCCGCCCGGCACGCGCGGGAACCTCGATCCGCGAGAGCCAGCGTCCCTTCTGCAGCCAGTCGCCCGGTGTGCCGCGATAGGTCTGGATGCGCAGCTTTCCGGTGGAGCTCTTGACGCCCTCGACCGTCACCAGCACCGCGGGGCCGTCGCCCGTTTCGCAGCGGCGCATGTCGTTGCGCACTTCCTGCTTGTACTGCGCGGCCGCCGGCGCGCTGCCGGCGAGGGCCACGGCGCCCAGGGCGGCAGCAGCCAGAGTTCGGGAGAAAATTCCAGACGGGTTGTGAATGTTCATGTCCTGATAGTCTTTCTGCGGCCAGCGCATGTCGATGTTCGAGCCGCCATGTCGATGGAGCCGTATCGATCGTGAGGCCCCACGCATCCGTTCGTCTTGCGCGACGGCCGCTTAATCCGCTCTGAATTGACCGTCACGCTCCAGTTGCCCTGTGCAACGATGCGGGTCCTCTGCGAAGGATTCCTGTGCCATGCACCATCGCGTGTGGAAAACGCAGCGGCACAGCTTGTCGCCACAAGATATGGTGTACTAGTCGCCGATAAAGGACATTTCTTCGCATGCCCGTGCCATTGATCTCCCCCTCCATCCTGTCCGCCGATTTTGCCCGCCTGGGCGAAGAGATCCGCGCGATCGACGAAGCCGGTGCCGACTGGATCCACGTCGACGTTATGGACGGCCACTACGTGCCCAACATCACCATCGGTCCCGCCGTGGTCAAGGCGCTGCGCCCGCACACCACCAAGCCGTTCGACGTGCACCTGATGATCTCGCCGGTTGACACCTACCTGGAGGCCTTCGCCGCCGCCGGGGCCGACATCATCACCGTGCACCCCGAAGCCGGCCCGCACGTCCATCGCACGGTGCAGGCGATCAAGGGGCTGGGCAAGCAGGCCGGCATCTCGCTCAATCCCGGCACGCCCGCCAAGATGCTCGACTACTTGATCGACGAGATCGACCTGGTCCTGATCATGAGCGTCAATCCGGGTTTTGGCGGACAGAGCTTCATCTCCAGCCAGCTGCGCAAGATCGAAGCGGTGCGCAAGATGATCGACAAGACCGGCCGCGACATCCGCCTCGAGGTCGATGGCGGAGTGGACGCGACGACCGCATCCTCCTGCGTCGACGCCGGCGCCGACGTGCTGGTCGCCGGCACCGCGACGTTCCGAGGTGGACCGGAACGTTACGCCGCCAACATCCGAACGCTCAAGGGTCTGGACTGACCGGCGTGAAACAGGAGGTGCGCTCGAGCAGCCGCCCGGTTCCTTGGAACCGCAGCGAGCCTCGGGCGATACCGCTGCATGAAGCCAAGGATTTTCGGGTCGAGGAGGGCGTGCTGGAGGACGAGGATCGCGGCACTTCCCTTGACGGCGAGCCGCACGTCACCGCTGCGAACGGCGAGCTGATCGAGCCTGGCCGCGCCCTTGCGCTGACCGACTTCACTCCGCCCGAAATCGGCACGGGAGAGCGTCTGATCCGCCTCGCCTATCGTATCGGCGTGCCCGGCTCGATGCTGGTCTCGCCGATGGGCAAGAAGGCCAAGCTGCGCCTGCTCGCCACGGTGACCAGCCCTCTGCCCGGCAATCGCGTCTCCGGTACGGCCCTGCGCGCGGGGCACTTCCTGATCCATGGCGCCAAGACGCCGATCGCGCAGGTCGACTATGCCGGCGCCGCGCGCGTCACCCCGCCGCTGGAACGCGTGGTGCACGGCTTCTCCTGGCTCGCCGACCTGGAAGCCAGCGCACCCCGCGCGCAAGTCACCCCGATCGCCGAGCGGATCCTCAACACCTGGCTCAATGCCAATCCCAAGCCGCCCACCCGGCCCGGCAAGGGACCGGCGTGGACGGTGGGCAACACCGGCATGCGGCTGCTGAACTGGCTGGTCCATGCCCCGCTGATCCTCTCTGGCGACAAGCCGTTGCGCAGCCGCGCGCTGCGCGCGATGAACGAGACGGCACGCTGGCTCGATCGCAATGTCCACCACGCCGAGGATGGCCTGGCCGAGCTGGGCGGCTGGGCGGCGATCGTCGCGGCCGGACTGCTGCTGCCCGACGGCAAGCCGCGGCGACTGTATGCCGAGGCGGGTCTGATCAAGGCACTGGGCGAGCTGGTGGGCGAGGATGGCGGCGTCCTCTCGCGCAGCCCGATCGCGCAGATGGATGCCATCGCGCTGCTGGTCCGCCTGCGCGCCTGCTACCGCGCCACCCGTCGCGAACCGCCCAAGGCGGTGGAGACGATGATCGGCCTGCTGGTGCCGCCGCTGCTGGCGCTGGTCCACACCGACAGCGCGCTGGGCAACTGGCAAGGCGGCTGGGCGATCGAGGAAGACGAAGTCGTCACGCTCGTCGAGGCGAGCGGCGTGCGCACCCGGCCCCTGCGCGACGTGCGCCAGTGGGGCTACCAGCGCGTGCTGGCGGCTAGGACCGTGCTGCAGTTCGATGCCGCTCCGCCGCCGATGCCCAGGCACGCCCGCTTCGGCTGCGCCTCGACTCTGGCTTTCGAGATGTCGCATGCCGGCCAGCGCCTGATCGTCAACTGCGGCGGCGCGGCGGCGGCTGGCGGACTGGTGCCGGTGCGCCTGGAGCAAGGCCTGCGGGCAACGGCGGCGCACTCGACCCTGACGCTGGACGATGCCAATTCGACCGCCGTGCTGATCAACGGCGCGATCGGCGTCGGTGTCTCGGAAGTCGATATCGAGCGCCGCACGATCGAGAGCGGCGGCGCCTCGGCAACTCGCCTGGAGGCGAGCCACAACGGCTATGCCAGCCGCTACGGCCTGACCCACCGCCGCATCCTGATCCTGCGCGACGATGGCACCGAGCTGCGCGGAGAGGACCTGCTGCTGCCCTCCTCGCGCAAGGCCAAGCGCGGCAAGGTCGGCTTCGCCATCCGCTTCCACCTGGGGCCCGATGTCGAAGTCGGCCTGTCGGAGAACGGCCAGGGCGCCGGCCTCGCCCTGCCGGACGGCAGCTATTGGCAGTTCATCGCGTCGGGCTGCGACATCGCGCTGGAGGACAGCCTCTGGGTCGATGGCCAGGGCCGCCCGGTGGCGACGCAGCAGCTGGTATTGCAAGGCCTGGTGTCACGCGGCGGCGGCAACTTCGGCTGGCTGCTCAAGAAGATGGGCTGAGACGCCGCCACGGTGGAAAAAAAGTCCAGTATCTTCCTCCGTTCGTGTCGAGCGAAGTCGAGACACGTCGACGCAAAACCAGCGTGTCTCGACTTCGCTCGACACGAACGTAAATGAACCGCTTCAACTCAGGCCCAACCCGTTCTAGGAGCGCGCGCGAAAGCCACGTTGTCGAAAGCCTGCCATGACCCAGCTCGTCCCCGTCCGCCGTGCCCTCCTGTCCGTCTCGGACAAGACCGGGCTTGCCGAGCTGGGCCGGGCGCTCGCGGCGCGTGGCGTGGAGCTGGTCTCGACCGGCGGCACCGCCAAGGCGCTGCGCGACGCCGGGCTGAGCGTGAAGGACGTGTCGGATCTGACCGGCTTTCCCGAGATGATGGACGGCCGGGTCAAGACGCTGCACCCGATGGTGCACGGCGGGCTGCTGGCCGTGCGCGACAATGCCGAGCACGCGGCCGCCATGACCGAGCACGGCATCGGCGCGATCGACCTGGTGGTGGTCAATCTCTATCCCTTCGAGGCGACTGTCGCCAAGGGCGCAGAGCGTGACGAAGTGATCGAGAACATCGACATCGGCGGCCCCTCCATGGTGCGCTCGGCCGCCAAGAACCACGCCTATGTCGCGATCGTCACCGATGCCTCTGACTACGCCGAACTGCTTGCCCAGCTGGACGCGAACGACGGCGCCACCGACTTCGCGTTCCGCAAGCGCCTGGCCGCGCGCGCCTTCGCCGCGACGGCCGCGTACGATTCGGCGATCGGCCAGTGGTTCGCCTCAGTCGACCAGGGCGAGACCTTCCCGCCCCGCGTCAGCCAGGCCCGCGTGCTCGCCGGTACGCTGCGATATGGCGAGAACCCGCACCAGAACGCCGCGCTCTACCTGCCTGCGCAAGTCGAGGCCAAGGGCCTTCCGCAGGCCGAGCAGGTTCAGGGCAAGGAGCTTTCGTACAACAACTACAACGACGCCAACGCCGCCCTGGAACTGGCCGCCGAGTTCCGCGGCGGAGCACCCGCGATCGTGATCGTCAAGCACGCCAACCCTTGCGGCGTCGCGCAAGGAGCCTCGTTGCTCGAAGCGTGGAACGGCGCACTGCAGTGTGACAGCGTCTCGGCCTTCGGCGGCATCGTCGCCTCGAACGTGCCGCTCGACGGCCCGACTGCCGAGGCGATCTGCCAGATCTTCACCGAAGTGGTCGTCGCGCCCGGCGCCGACGAGGCGGCGCGCGCCGCATTCGCGAAGAAGAAGAACCTGCGCCTGCTGCTGACCGACGGCTTGCCCGACCCGCGCCGCGCCGGCCAGACAATGGCGGTGATCGCCGGTGGCGTGCTGGTGCAAGACCGCGACAACGGCGCGATCACCGAAGCCGACCTCAAGGTCGTCACCCAGCGCGCGCCCACTTCGCAGGAGCTCAAGGACTGCCTCTTCGCCTGGACCGTGGCGCGCCACGTGAAGTCCAACGCCATCGTCTATGCCAAGGACGGTGTCACCGCCGGCATCGGCGCGGGCCAGATGAACCGCCGCGACTCCTCGCGCATCGCCGCGATGAAGGCGGCCGAAGCGGCGCAGACCTACGGCTGGACAAGCCCGCGCACCGTCGGCAGCGCCGTTGCTTCGGACGCGTTCTTCCCCTTCGCCGACGGCTTGCTTGCCGCCGCCCAAGCGGGTGCGACCGCCGTGATCCAGCCGGGCGGTTCGATCCGCGACGAGGACGTCATCAAGGCCGCCGACGAGGCGGGCCTGGCGATGGTCTTCACCGGGATGCGGCACTTCCGCCACTAAGCATAGCTCGCGCCCCCTGCCACCATGAGGCAGGGCTGGTTGCAGTCCTGCCGTTGATCGCCAACTCGATGGCGTTCGTCGAGATGAAGGCGATCTGCACGCCGCATTCAGGCCAGCGCAATCGTCACAAGAGCAGATCCCGTCTGGACGGCGGGCTGCAACAGACCACGATCGGAATTTACAAATGTCGTTTCTCAAGACCGAATTCACGCGCTTCTTCGTGCTGGGCTTTGCCGGCGGCGCTGCCCTGGTGATTGGCGTGCTCGGCATCGATGCGGCGACGGAGATCGCGAACGGCGTCGTGCCGCCCGCGCAAGCGGCCACTGCGAGCCACTGATCCCATGAGGCGCGGCGCCATCGCGATCCTCCCGCTGCTCGCCGCCTGCAGTGCGGCGGCCCATGCGGATGCGGTCCAGGCGCCAGCCGCGGCGGTAACGTCGCACGATACCGGCAAGCGCGAGACGGCGGTGTTCGCCGGCGGATGCTTCTGGGGCGTCGAGGCGGTGTTCAGCCATGTCAGGGGCGTGACCAGCGCGGTATCGGGCTATAGCGGAGGTGCGCGGAGCACGGCGCAGTACGAAACCGTAAGCGGTGGCACCACCGGCCATGCCGAGGCCGTGCGCGTCACCTGGGATCCGCGCGTGGTGCGGTATGACGAGCTGCTGCGCGTCTACTTCTCCGTGATCGCCGACCCCACGCTGCGCGATCGGCAGGGTCCGGACGTCGGCACGCAGTACCGGTCCGCGCTGATGCCGCTGAACGCGGAGCAGGCGCGCGTCGCCAGGGCCTATGTCGCGCAGTTGGCCAAGTCTGGCCTATGGTCCCGCCCGATCGCCACACGTATCGAACCCTTTCGCGGCTTCTACCCGGCCGAGAGCTACCATCAGGATTTCGCCTCTCGCAATCCCGACCATGGCTACATTCGCCGCTGGGATGCACCCAAGGTCGTGGCTCTGAAGCAGACTTATCCGACGCTCTACAAGGCCGCGTTCACCGACGGCTGAGCACAGTAGGACTGGCACACGGGGCTGAGCAGCGGTCGAACGGGCGATTGCGCCTGGCGCGCTGCGGGCCCATATCGCGCTCATGTCCCACCACACGCATCACGAGCACTCGGGTGACAACCTCGTGGCCGCCGCCCAGGCTGCACTCGTCCAGGCCGGTGAGCAATGGACCGAGATGCGCGCCGACGTCTTCGAGGCTCTTGCCGATCGCGAGCGCCCGGCCTCGGCCTACGACCTGGCCGAGAACGTCTCCGCCCTGCGCGGCAAGCGGGTGGCGCCCAACAGCGTGTACCGCATCCTCGACCTGTTCGTGCGCACCAACCTGGCGCGGCGAGTCGAAAGCGCAAATGCCTACGTCGCCAACAGCCATCCGGGATGCCGCCATGACTGCATCTTCCTGATCTGCGACTCGTGCGGGACGGCCGTCCATATCGACGACGACCGGCTCACCGGGGCGCTGATCGGCGCCGCGCGCGAGAATGGCTTCGCCGATGTACGCCCTGTGGTAGAGCTGCGCGGCACCTGCGCCGCGTGCAACTGAGGCTGCGGGCGACCGGCGCCGCCCTAGCGGTTTTTCCTGTCCTTCGGGGCATGACACTCATAAGGCACCATGTCGCTATTCGACAGCATGACAACGCACGTGTAGAAGCCTGACATGACAGCCGATCCGGCAACGCCACTCCTCGACACCGTCAACACCCCTGACGACCTGCGCAAGCTGAAGCCGACGCAGTTGCGCCAGCTGGCGGACGAATTGCGCGCCGAGATGATCTCGGCCGTGGGGCAGACCGGCGGACACTTCGGCTCCGGGCTCGGCGTGGTCGAGCTGACCGTGGCCATCCACTACGTGTTCAACACGCCCGACGATCGTCTCATCTGGGACGTCGGCCACCAGGCCTATCCGCACAAGATCCTGACCGGCCGGCGCGACCGCATCCGCACGCTGCGCCAGGGCGGGGGCCTCTCCGGGTTCACCAAGCGCAGCGAGAGCGAGTACGATCCGTTCGGCACCGCGCATAGCTCCACCTCGATCTCGGCGGCACTGGGCTTCGCCATCGCCAACAAGCTGACCGGTTCGCCCGGTCGCGGCATCGCCGTGATCGGCGACGGCGCGATGAGCGCCGGGATGGCCTACGAGGCGATGAACAACGCACGCGACGCGGGCAATCGCCTGGTCGTGATCCTCAACGACAACGACATGTCGATCGCGCCGCCGGTCGGCGGATTGTCGGCCTACCTGGCGCGTCTGGTCAGCTCCGGCCAGTTCCTCGGCTTGCGAGAACTCGCGCGCAAGTTCGCCCGCAAGCTGCCGCGCCCGCTCCACAATGCCGCGCGCAAGACCGACGAGTTCGCGCGCGGCATGGCCATGGGCGGCACCTTGTTCGAGGAGCTGGGCTTCTACTACGTCGGCCCGCTCGACGGCCACGATCTCGACGCGCTGGTTCCGGTGCTGGAGAACGTGCGCGATGCCGCCGCCGGCCCGATCCTGATCCACGTCGTGACGCAGAAGGGCAAGGGCTACGCGCTTGCCGAAGCCGCGGCCGACAAGCTGCACGCGGTGCAGAAGTTCGACGTCATTACCGGCGAGCAGGTCAAGAGCGCGGGCGGTCCGCCCAGCTATACCAACGTTTTCGCCAAGGCGCTGCTGGCCGAGGCGGAGAGGGACAGCCGCATCTGTGCGATCACCGCGGCGATGCCGGGCGGCACCGGGCTCGACAAGTTCGGCCAGACCTTCCCCGAGCGCACCTTCGACGTCGGCATTGCCGAGCAACATGCGGTCACCTTCGCCGCCGGCCTTGCCGCGCAAGGCATGCGCCCGTTCTGCGCGATCTACTCGACCTTCCTGCAGCGCGCCTTCGATCAAGTGGTGCACGATGTCGCCATCCAGAACCTGCCGGTGCGCTTCGCGATCGACCGCGCCGGCCTGGTCGGCGCGGACGGCGCCACCCACGCCGGGTCGTTCGATGTGACCTACCTTGCCACCCTGCCCAACCTGGTGGTCATGGCCGCCGCCGACGAGGCCGAGCTGGTCCACATGGTCCACACCGCCGCCGAGTACGACGCCGGGCCGATCGCCTTCCGCTATCCGCGTGGCAACGGCGTCGGCGTGCCACTGCCCGAGACGCCGCAACTGCTGGAGATCGGCAAGGGCCGCGTAGTGCGCGAAGGCACCAAGGTGGCGATCCTCTCGCTCGGCACGCGTCTCGCCGAAGCGCTCAAGGCCGCCGACACGCTGGAGGCCAAGGGCCTGTCGACCACCGTCGCGGACCTGCGCTTCGCCAAGCCGCTCGACACCGCGCTGATCCGCAAGCTGATGCTGAGCCACGAAGTGGTGGTGACGGTCGAGGAAGGCTCGATCGGCGGCCTGGGCGCGCATGTGCTCACCATGGCGAGCGACGAGGGCCTCACCGACGCCGGCCTCAAGATCCGCACCATGCGCCTGCCCGATGTGTTCCAGGACCACGACAAGCCGGAAAAGCAATACGACGATGCCGGCCTGAACGCGCCGCAGATCGTCGAGACGGTACTCAAGGCCCTGCGCCACAACAGCGCCGGCGTGAACGAGGCGCGGGCTTAGGCCAAGCCGGTCGACGTCGTCTCGGGCTCGACCCGGGACCGGTTTCGCCATGCCGCCAGCCTTCGTCAGGGCGCCCCGACGCGAGAGTAGTCACTGCCGGAACCGGGCTCCCGATCAAACCCGCGTCGATGCGAGCCACAGCAGCACCAATCCACCCAGCGCAATCGCCATCTGCGGCGGGCGCAGCCTCGCGAAGTACCGCGGCGCCGCGCCGTTGCGGGCAGCAAACGGGTCGTAGACGAGCGAGCTCAGGTATCCGGCGGCCAGCACCGGCATGGCAAGCACCGGAGGCAGCACAAGCGAGACGAGCCCGCACGAGAAGCGCACCATCATGACAGCCACCTGGCTCAGGCGCGGCCCGCCCTCGGTGAAGAAGCTCAAGCCTCGCACCACCCCTGCCAGGAAGATCAGGATCGCCGCGGCCCATAGCGATCCGAAGGTCAGGGCGTATGGCAGGCCGGCCAGTGCCAGCGCTCCCGCCGCCAGGATCACCAGCGCCGGGCCGTAGCCCAGCAACAGCTCGAGCAAAGGCGTCTTGTCGGGCGTGTCGGTGCGGGCCTGGGTCATGCCTGCTCAATGCACGAGCCCGCACGTGGGTTCAGGACCTGCGCGAAGGGGCAGGCGTGCCCCTCCTCGGTCGATCAGTTCGGCCGCACCGCCGGGTGGATGCCGGCCTCCTGGTTGTCGATCCCGGCTTGTGCCTGTCCGGCCAGGTCATCACCCGGATCGCGGTCCTGCAGCGTGTCGACGTGCATCCAGCGCTTCACGATGGGCGAGAGCGCCAGCACCACGACCGCGACGCCGATCGTGATCCAGCCGATCTTGGAATAGATCGCCAGGGTCAGGTCCTTGCTCATCGCCCCGCTTTCGCCGCCGGTCGCCTCGCCGATCTTGCCGGCGACGAAGTTGCCGACCGCCGTCATGTAGAACCAGGCGCCCATGATGAAGCTGCCCAGGTGCACCGGCGACAGGCGCGTCATCGCCGAAAGGCCGACGGGCGAAAGGCACAGCTCGCCGGTGGTCTGCAGCAGGTAGATCAGGAACACGAAGATCACCGGGGTCATCACCGCCGGCCCGACCGAGTTCGCGCCCCACACGAAGACCAGGAACGAAAGACCGACCTGGATCAGCGCATAGCCGAACTTGGCCGGCGCGCTCGGCTCGATGCCCTTGCGGCCGAGATACTGCCACAGCGCCGCGAATATCGGCGCGAACAGGACGATGTAGATCGGGTTGATCGACTGGAACAGGCTGGTCGGCACCCCGCCGCGGTCGACGTACTTGTCGGTATAGAGGCTCAAGCTGCCGCCCGCCTGCTCGAACAGGCCCCAGAACACCGGATTGAGCGCGATCAGGAACAGGATCGCGAACATCCGCTCGCGCGGCTCCTTGGGCAGCTTGAACGCCTCGTAGAGCGTGTAGCCGAGCATCGCCACGCCCGAGATGATCAGCAGCGTCTGGATCACGTCCTGGTATTGCACCAGCAGCCAGATCACCACGACCGAAGCGAGGCCGATGCCGTAGAGCATCCACTCGCGGCTGCGCGCCAGCGGCACCGGCGGCTCGCCGTTGCCGCGCAGCGCCGGACGGCCGAAGGTGAAGATGACGAGGCCGAGCGCCATGCCGATGCCGGCAAGGCCGAAGCCCCACGACCAGCCGATCGTCTCGCCCAGGTAGCCGACGAGGATCGTGCCCATCGCCGCGCCGACGTTCACGCCCATGTAGAAGATCGTATAGGCCGCATCGCGCCGGGGGTCGGTCATGCGATAGAGCTGGCCGACGATCACCGAGATGTTGGCCTTCAGGAATCCCGAGCCGACGATGATCAGCGACAGCGCCAGCCAGAACACGTTGATCGCCGGATCCGCCTGCTTGACCGCAGGATCGGCCACACCGTGCATGCCCTCCACCGCCATGAACAGGTGCCCGATGGCCAGCAGCACGCCGCCATAGAACACCGCCTTGCGCTGTCCCAGGTAGCGGTCGGCCAGGTAGCCGCCCAGCACCGGGGTGATGTAAACCAGCGCGGTGTAGGCGCCGTAGATCAGGTTGGCCTTGCCGTCGGTGAACAGCCAGAACTTGGCGAGATAGAGCACCAGCAGCGCGCGCATGCCGTAGTAGGAGAACCGCTCCCACATCTCGGCATAGAACAGCACGAACAGGCCGCGGGGATGGCCGGCGAACTCATCGCTCTTGCGCGTGGCGATGATCCCGCCGATCGCCAGCACCGCGAAGAGCGCGATCGCGGCGATCGCCGCGATCCAGTCGCCTTCGTTCCAGCTCCCCATGTCCTTCATGCAGTGTCCTTGTGCTTTTGCGAGCATGCGTAAACGACGCAGGTTAGCGCTCGTTGTGCGCCAAGCAAAGAACATTGGCGGCCCTGTCGGGCGTGCGGCTGCCCCGTAGTTGCGCGGCAAACTTAAGAAGCCACGGCCTCACGGACGTGCGAAGTATCTTCCATTGCGGAAAATTTCAAAAGATGGCACCTTAACAAAGGTGGGATTGGCGGTTTCGGGGTGTCCGGGGCCGCTTTGTGCTGGGGGCTCCATGATCCGGTCTGAGTTGCTGCAAGCGCTGGCGAAGGAAAATCCCGAGCTGCGGCTCGACGACGTGGAGCGTGCGCTCGACACCTTCTTCGATGAGATCGGCGAGACGCTGGCGGCAGGCGGGCGTGTCGAACTGCGCGGGTTCGGCGCGTTCTCGACCCGTCACCGCGACGGGCGCAAGGGTCGCAACCCACGTACCGGCGAAACCGTGGAAGTGGCGGAAAAGCGCGTGCCCTACTTCAAGCCGGGCAAGGAAATGCGCCAGCGGCTCAACGTCTCCGAAGAGTGAGCCGGCACGGCATTGCCCGTGCCTGACTGATCTGCCAATGCTTACCCTCATCCCGGCACGACGATGAACGTGGCCGGGGCGAGGCTCCGTGCGGGCGTGGCGGAATGGTAGACGCAGCGGACTTAAAATCCGCTTGGGGTTCCCAGTGCGGGTTCGAGTCCCGCCGCCCGCACCAGGCCTCGCACCGCAAGGATGCGAGCGCACGATGGCACGCAAGCCCAAGAAACTGAAGGTCTTCCGCACCGCCGTCGGCTTTCGCGACGCCTATGTCGCGGCGCCCAGCCGGGCGGCGGCGCTGCGTGCCTGGGGCACCGAGAAGGACCTGTTCGCCCGCGGCGCGGCGGAAGAGGTGACCGATGCCGAGCTCGGCGCCGAAGCGCTCGAGAAGCCGGGAGACGTCGTCTACCGCACGCGGGGCGGACTGAAGGAGCAGGTCGCGGCTCTCGGCAAGCTGCCTGCAAGGAAGGCTGCCAAGGCCGCAACGAAGCCTGTCTCTGCGAAGGCCGCCCCAGCGACGGCCGCCCCTGAACCGGCCAAGCCGCCCATCCCCCGCCCCAGCCGTGCCGAAGTCGAGGAAGCGGAGGCGGCGATCGCGCAGCACGAGCGCGAACAGGCCGAGGCAGAGCACGCCATGCAGGAGCGCGAGCGTGCCCTGGCAGCCGAGCGCGACGCGATGGAGTCGCGTCTCTCCCGCGAGCGCAAGCAACTTCAGGGAAAGCTGGAGGCCGCACGGGCGGCGTATCGCGAGGCCCTCGACCGCTGGGAACCGTGATCAACCTGACGGACACGCGCTAAGTCATTCAAAGGGCCTGCACAGTCCATTATTCTCAGCTCGGCTGTGGGTTTTCACCGAATCTTAGGGACGCTCGCGATAGTAACGGCAGCGTACCCGCAGGTTCGCCGTGCTGCTCGTCGCCAGCTCAGGACCTGCGGGGTAGCTGGGGGCATCAATGCAGGACTCTGCACAAGGCGAAGCATACGGTAGGGGCACGCTGCAAAGCGGCGCCGACTTGCGCGGTGCGCCGCGCTTCGCGCTTATGCTGCGCAGCGCCAAGCTCATCGCCGACGGCACCGAATTCCTCTGCATCATCCGCGACGTCTCGGAAACCGGCGTGAAGCTGCGCCTGTTCCACGCCGCACCGCGTGCCGAACTGATGATGATCGAGACCGCCAGCGGCCAGCACTATCCTATGCAGCTGGTGTGGGAAGCGAACGGCGAGGCTGGCTTTCGCTTCCTGCAGCCGATCGACGTCGACGCGTTCGTCAAGGAGTCCGGTCCTTACCCCAAGCGGCCGCTACGGCTACGCGTGCAGCACCCCGCGACGGTTCGGATGAACAACCAGTCGCACGACGCGACCATCCTCGACATCTCGCGCCAGGGCGCGCGCATCGCGATCTCGACCAAGCTCGCGATCGGACAGAAGTTCTGGTTGGAGGCCGACGAACTGCCGCTTTTCGAGGCGACCGTGTGCTGGCGCCGCGTGCCCGAATACGGGCTGGTGTTCGGCCAGCTGATGGGCCTGGAAGAACTCGCCCAGCGCGCCGAGCGCATGGATCGGCCCGAACGCTCGCTCGCCGCCGAATAGGCGGTCCTCAGCCGGCGCGGAACGTCAGCGCCGCGCCGTTCATGCAGTAGCGCTTGCCGGTGGGCTTGGGCCCGTCGTCGAAGACGTGGCCCAGGTGGCCCCCACACTGCATGCAGTGCACTTCCGTGCGCGGGTAGCCGAGCTTGAAGTCCGTCGAGGTTCCGACCGCGCCGGGCAGCGGCTTCCAAAAACTGGGCCAGCCGGTGCCGCTGTCGAACTTGGTGCTCGATGCATAGAGTGGATGGCCGTCGGCCGCGCACAGGAACGTGCCCTTGCGATGCTCCTTGTTGAGCGGGGAGGAGAACGGCTGCTCGGTCCCCTCCTCGCGCAGGATGTGGAACTGCGCCGGGGTTAGCCGCTTGCGCCACTCGGCAGGCGTGAAGCGCACGGGGTAGGTCTTGGCTTCGGCATCGCCGCTCCCGCAAGCCGCTACAACGGGCATTGCGGCACCCACGCCAAGCCAGCGCAGGAACTGTCGACGCGAGGGCGCGGGCGCATGCATGACGGGCTTGTCCATGCTCACGAGATCGGCACGCGCTGCAGGAGTTTCAATCCGCTGCCCTCAAGTGCCGCTGCGCCTCAGGCGCGCGAACAGACCTGCCTTGTTCACGCTTGCCGGGCCTGACTTCATCACCCGCTTGCGAAACAGCTTCGAGCCGGCGCGCACCATGACCAGCACACAAAGAGCCTGCCAGCCGATCGCCAGCACGTGCTGGCCCAGCCCCGGCTGCTGCGCCGCGCGCGCCAGCATCGCGAAGGGCGAGCTGAACGGGAACACGATCGCGAAGATCTCGGCCGGACTGCCCGGCTGCGTCATCGCGTAAGTGGCCAGGAAGAACACCACCAGTTGCATCATCGTCGCCGGCATCGACAGCGTCTGCACCTCTCGGACCGTCGCCGCCAGGGAGCCGATCGCCAGGAACACCGAGCCGAGCAGCAGGTAGGCCATCGCGAAGTAGATCACGCCGAGCGCCGCCAGCGCCGGCCAGCCCACCGCCGGAGGCGGCAACGCGGCCAGGCTGCCGCCGGTCACCAGCGTGAACAGTCCGGCCGCCGCGCCCCACACCGTGATGCCGACGAACGAAATGCCCAGCATCGCGAACAGCTTGCCGAAGAACACCGCATCCATGGGGATCGCGGCGGCCAGGATCTCGATAACCTTGTTGCCCTTCTCTTCCACCAGGTTGGAAAGCACCATGCCGGCGAGCAGCATCGTCAGCAGGAACAGCAGCGTCTGCGCCGCCTGCGCCGTCATCATCTGGCCCTTGTGCTCGCTCGCGCCGCTGGAGGCCGTGCTCTGCAGCGCGACTTGCGGCGCCGGGCCGGGCAGGCCGTGAACGGCCGCGGCCGCGACGAGGCCGACCGGTCCGGCCCATTCGGCGATCTGCCCCTTGGTGCCGGTGAGCACCGGGTGGGCGAGCGTGCCGGTGAGCACGGCGGCAACGTCGGCATGTCCACCGCCGGTGAGCGCAGCGCGCGCATCGAACGTCTCGCCGGGTGCAAGCCGCTTCAGCACCACCATCGGCGGCACCCCGTCGCCGAGATGGCCTGCCAAGGCCGCTCGCGCGCCCAGCGCGGCGTCGAGATCGGGCGCTGCCATCGCGACACCCAGCTGCGGGCGGCGCATCGAATCGTTCAGCTTCTCGCCCACGCCCCCGGCAAGGCCGGCGACCAGCAGCGGAAACAGCGGGCCGAGCAGGAAGAAGAAGAAGCTGCGGCTGAACAGGATCGCCATGAAGTCCCGCCGCGCGATGACGAAGGCGGCGGCGAACAGCGACAGGCGCTCGGCATGGGCTCGATCGGTGCTCACTTGCCTTCCTCCTCCGGCGTGCCCGCTTCGAGCGCCCTGGCGGCTGCCTCGCCCGCGATCGCCACGAACGCATCGTGCAGGCCCGCGCGCTCGATCGAGAGCGAGAGGATGCCGGCATCGCCTTCGATCAGGCGGCGCAGCAGCGGCTCGACGCCCGATTCGGGCAGCGCGAAGAGCCAGTAGCGCCCCTCTCGCCGGACACTGTCCGGCAGCGCCGCGCGCCAGGGTCCATCCTCGGCACGGGTTTCCAGGCGCACTTGCGGGGGAATGCGATCGCGCGCGACATCCACCGGTCCCGCGAAGGGCACCCTGCCACCGGCGATGATCGCCACTTCGTCGCACAGCCGCTCGGCATGGGCGATGACGTGGGTGGAGAAGATCACGGTGGTGCCCTCCGCCGCCAGGCCACGAATCACCGTCTCCAGCTTGCCCTGGTTGAGGGCGTCCAGCCCGGAGAACGGCTCGTCGAGCACCACCAGCCTTGGCCGATGGACGAGAGTGCCCAGAATCTGCACCTGCTGCGCCATGCCTTTCGACATCTGGCGGATCTGACGGTCCGCGGCATAGCCCAGGCCTTGCGCCTCGAGCAGCTCACGCCCGCGGCGCCGGCCTTCCTTCAGCGGCAAGCCGCGCAGGGCGCCGATGAAGGCGATCGCCTCGTACGCCTTCATCGATGGGTACAGCCCGCGCTCCTCGGGCAGGTAGCCGATCGCGCGGGCGACATCGTGCGGCCGCTCGGCGCCCAGAATGCGGCGGTAGCCGGCGTCCGGGTCGATGATGCCCAGCAGCATGCGCAAGGTGGTGGTCTTGCCCGCGCCATTGGGTCCGAGGATGCCGTAGACCGCGCCCTCGGGCACCGACAGGTCGACCCCGTCCACGGCCGTGAAGCCGTCGAAACGCTTGACCAGCCCACGCGCCTCGATCGCCAGGGGAGGTGAACTTGACCGGCCGGTCGCGGCTGCGTTGCCCGCCAAGCTTGTGTCTCCTATCTCGACCTTCATGCAGTCGCCCTTACCTCGTGGCACGTCAACACCAGCATCGGCAAGCGTGGTTAAGGGCGATCTAAGCGGCTTCGTCGCCGGCCTTGAGGCGCAAGCCCGCGAGGTTGGCTTCTGCGCCTTCGGGATCGCGCCCGCCGGCACCGATCCGATTTACGGCGACCGCCTCTCTGCGTGGCTCGAGCAAGGCATGCACGGCACCATGGAGTGGATGGCCGAACGCGCGCACCAGCGACGTGCGCCCCAGGCGCTCTGGCCCGAGGCGAGGAGCGTGATCGCGCTGGGCATGAGCTATGCGCCCGCCGGCGATCCGTTGAAGCTGGCCGCGCATGGCGAGCGGGCGCGGATCTCCGCCTATGCGCAAGGAGCCGATTACCACGATGCGCTGAAGAAGGCGCTGAAGGCCCTCGCGCGCTGGATGGTGGCGGAGGCGCCGAAGCATGGACTGAGTGCGCCGGAGGTGAAGGTCTTCACCGACACCGCGCCGGTCATGGAGAAGCCGCTGGCGCAAGCTGCGGGCCTGGGCTGGCAGGGCAAGCACACCAACCTGGTAAGCCGCGAGCATGGGTCCTGGCTGTTCCTTGGCGAGATCTACACTACGCTGGAACTGCCGCCCGAGCGCCCGCTCGGCGACCGATGCGGTTCGTGCCGGGCGTGCCAGGATGCCTGTCCGACCAAGGCCTTCCCCGCACCCTACCGCCTCGATGCGCGGCGCTGCATCAGCTACCTGACGATCGAGCACAAGGGTCCGGTCGATCCCGAGCTGCGCGCGAAGCTGGGCAACCGCATCTACGGGTGCGACGATTGCCTGGCCGTATGCCCGTGGAACAAGTTCGCTCGCGACGCGCATGCCTTCCGCGCGTATCTGCCGCGCGCCGAACTCACCGCTGCGGAGTTGCGCGATCTGCTGACTCTCGACGATGCGGGCTTCCGGCGGCTGTTCAGCGGTTCGCCGATCAAGCGCATCGGCCGGAACCGCTTTGTGAGAAACTGCCTCTATGCGGCCGGGAATAGTGGGCGGGTCGAGTTGCTTGAGCAGGTGCGGCCGCTCTGCGATGATCCGGACGAGGTGGTGGCCGATGCTGCGAAGTGGGCGGTCGACCAATTGGGGCGGAAGACACCTCCTCCCTCCCCGTTCGTGTCGAGCGAAGTCGAGACACGCTGATCCCGCGCTACCGTGTCTCGACTTCGCTCGACACGAACGGATCTTGGGGTTTGATCTAAACCCTGAACTCCCGCTCGGTCCGCGCCGGCACCGCCAGCAGGCCGACCAGCGTCAGCACCGCCGCGCCGGAGATATACAGCCCCACGAACGCCAGCCCGCCCCGGTCGGCGAGCCCTTGCGCGACAGCCGGTGCGAAGCCGCCACCCAGGATCCCACCGACGTTGAAGGCGATCGACACGCCGGTGTAGCGAACCCGCGCCGGAAACAGTTGCGGCAGCAGCGAAGCCAGCGGTCCGTAGACCAGCCCCATCGTGAACAGGCCCAGGCACAGGAACAGCGCCACGATCCCAAGCGATCCCGAGCCGAACATCGGCCCCATGATCAGCCCGACCAGCACCGCCACGCCGCTGCCGAACATCAGCACCCCGCGCGAGCTGCGCTTGTCGGCGGCATAGCCGGCGACCACGATGCCAAGCGCCATGAACAGGATCGCGAACAGCTGGACACCGAGGAACTCGCGCTTGTCGTAGCCCAGCTCGGTGGTGCCATAACCCAGCGCAAAGGCCGTGGTCAGATAGTAGATCGCGAAACAGGCGACGACGGCAAAGGTGCCGGCGAGCGTCTGGCGCCAGTGGGACGCCAGCAGCTCGACGAACGGAATGCTGGTCGGGTGATCGTGCTCGATCGCCGCAGCCGCGGGTGTGTCGGCAAGGCGAAAACGGATCCACAGACCGAGTCCCACCAGCACCGAACTGAGCAGGAACGGCAGGCGCCATCCCCAGGCGAGAAACTGCGCCTCGCTCATGCTGGTGCTCAGGATCAGGAACAGGCCATTCGCGGCCAGGAAGCCGACGGGAGCGCCAAGCTGCGGCGCCATGCCGAAGCGCGCGCGCCAGCCCGGCGGCGCGTTCTCCACCGCCAGCAGCGCCGCTCCGCCCCACTCGCCGCCCAGGCCCAGCCCTTGCCCGAATCGCAGAAGGCATAGCAGCAGCGGCGCGTACCAGCCGACGCTCTCGTACGTCGGCAGCACCCCGATCAGCACCGTCGCGCCGCCCATCAGCAGCAGCGAGGCGACCAGTGTCGACTTGCGACCGATCCTGTCGCCGAAGTGTCCGAACAGTGCCGCGCCCAGGGGCCGGGCGACGAAAGCTATGCCGAAGCTGGCATAGGCGGCGAGCTGCTGCGCCGAGGCCGACTCGGCAGGAAAGAACAGCGGCCCGAACACCAGCGCGGCGGCGGTGGCGTAGATGTAGAAGTCGTAGAATTCGACAGCGGTGCCGACCAGGCTGGCGACCAGGACGCGCGCGTGAGTGCGATAGACGTTCACGCGCCCACCCGCCTCGGATCATCCCGCCTCAGACGAGTTCCTTCAACGGCTTGTCCTTGTCGGCCAAGGCAGCGAGATCGGGCCTGGCGCCATTCTCGACCAGCTTGCGGCCCTGCACGTAGTCCTTGACCATGTTGACGCAATCGAGCGCCAGCACGCGGCCTTCCTTGAGGTAGACGACGCTGAAGGACCGGCTCTCGGGCTCGCCGCGCACCACCACCTTGTCGAAGCCGACGTTGATGCCGGCGGTCTGCAAGCGCAGGTCATACTGGTTGGACCAGAACCACGGGAACGCCTTGTACGGCTTTTCATCCCCGCAGATCGCCTTGGCGACGCAGCTGGCCATGTCGTTGGCGTTCTGCACCGATTCGACGCGCATCACCGTTCCGCCGGCGAATTCGCAGGCGAAGGCGGCGCAATCGCCCACGGCATAGATGTCGGGCAGCGACGTGCGGCAGTATTCGTCGACATCGACGCCGTTGGCGCCGCTCGCACCGGCGACGATCAGGGGGCCGACCGCGGGCACGATGCCGATACCGACGATCACGGCCTGGGCAGGCAGCACTTCTCCGTCCGCCAGCTTGACGCCGGTGACCTTGTGCCCGTCGCCGACGATGCAATCGACCGCGACGCCGGTCCGCAAGTCGACGCCGTGATCGCGATGCTCCTTCTGGTAGAAGGCCGAAAGCTCCTCGCCCGCGACGCGCGCCAGCACGCGCGGCAGCGCCTCGAGCAGCGTGACGTGGCAGCCCAGCTTGCTGAGCACCGCCGCTGCTTCCAGGCCGATGTAGCCGCCGCCGATCACGACAATGCGGTTGGTGCCCGCGTCGATCTCGCTCATCAGCAGATCGCAGTCCTGCCGCGTGCGCACGGCATGCACGCCAGCGAGGTCCGCGCCCGAGCACGAGAGCCGGCGCGGATCGCCGCCGGCCGCCCAGATCAGCTTGCCGTAAGCCAGCTTGTTGCCGTTCGAGAGCGTGACCTCATGCGCCGAGGCATCGACCTTGGTGACCTCGACGCCGAGTTCGAAATGGATTTCCTTCTCGGCCCAGAACGTCGGCGGACGGATGTAGAGCCGGTCGAAGGTCTTCTCGCGCGCGAAGTACTCCTTGGAGAGCGGCGGGCGCTCGTAAGGATACTCCGGCTCGCGCCCGATCACCACGACGGTGCCGGTGAACCCGTTCTGCCTCAGGGCAATCGCAGCCTGCGCACCCGCATGCCCTGCCCCCACGATCACGACGTCTGCTTTTTCCATGGCCGGCGTGGTTCGGAGAAAACCGCGCGCGCGTCAATGGCTCAGACGCGCGACAGCGCTTGGCCGCAGATGATCGTCACGCCGGTTGGCGCACCGCGTCCATCGTCAACTGCAGCGAGCGGCGCATTGCCTCGGGATCGTACGTCGAGCCCGACAGGATCAGCTCGTCCGCCTGCGTGCGCCGCACAAAGGCTTCCAGGCCGGCGCGCACCGTCTCGGGTGAGCCGATCGCGCTGACCGAGCGCATCTGGTCGAGCATGGCGAGCTCATGGGGGCGCAAGGTCTCGCGATAGCCACGGATGGGCGGCTTCGCGCGGCCTGGCGTGCCCGAGCGCAGCGCGACGAAAGCCTGGTCGTTGGTGGACGCCAGGTACCAGGCTTCTTCGTCGGTATCGGCCGCCATCACGTTGATCGCGGCCATGAAATGCGGCTTGTCGAGCGTCTCGGACGGCTCGAACCGCTCGCGATAGATCGCCGCCGCCTGGTCCAGCTGCGCGGGTGCGAAGTGCGAGGCGAAGGCATAGGGCAGGCCCAGCATGGCGGCGAGCTGCGCGCCGAAGGTGCTCGATCCCAGGATCCACATCTCGACCTTCGCACCGGCCGCTTGCGGGGCGGCGACGCCATGGAGCGCCTGGCCTTCGAAGCGGGCGCGCAGTTCGACCACGTCTTGCGGGAACACCTCCGAAGCCTGGCGGATGTCCTTGCGCAACGCATAGGCGAGCCGCCCGTCCGCGCCCGGAGCGCGACCGAGGCCGAGATCGACCCGGCCCGGGAACATGGCGTCGAGCGTGCCGAACTGCTCGGCGATCACGTAGGGCGTGTGGTTGGGCAGCATGATCCCACCCGCACCGATGCGGATCTTCGAAGTCGCGGCGCCGATATGGGCCAGCACGACCGACGTCGCACCACCGGCGATGCCATCCATGCCGTGGTGTTCGGCCACCCAGTAGCGCGCATAGCCGGCACGTTCGGCAACTTGCGCGGTCTTGGCCGCTTCGGTGAGCGACTCGGCGACCGAGCCTCCTTCGCGCACCGGAATCAGGTCGAGGACGGACAAGGGGGTCATGGCCCGAGAAGTCATGGCTTGGTGCCTCCGGTATCGAGTTGCGCAAGGTAGGCCTTGGCGGTCTTCGCGGCATCGCTGTCCGGGGCGGTCGCGAGCACCGATTGCCAGCTCTTGCGCGCCGCCGCGTCACGGCCCGAGAGCACGGCGATCACGCCGGCCTCCAGGCCGATCTCCGGATCTTGAGGCGCGATCTGCGCCGCGCGCTCGATCTGCACTTGCGCTTGCGAAAGGTTGTTCTGGCGGCGCGAGAGCGTGGCCGAAAGCAGCCAGGCCTGTGCGTTGTCGGGGGTCGCGGCGCGCGCTTCGTTCAGCGCGGATGCGGCTTGCGCCTGCTGGCCGAGCGCGACGTGCGCGCGGGCGCGATCGATCGCGATCGTTCCGAGCAGATCGGCGTCGCCGGCGGACCTGGCCTGGGCCTGCGCCGCTTCCAGCAGCGGCAATGCGCTCGCGGCCGAACCACCCGCCAGCGCGGCATTGCCGGCCATGGCGCCGAGGCGCGCGCGGCTAGCGCTGTCGGTCGGCGAAGCGGCGTCGCGTGCGCGCAGGAAGGCGTTCTGCGCCTCGCTCCAGCGCTCCATGGCACCCAGCGCCACGCCCAGGCACAGGCCGGCGCGCACCCGCTGCTCGCCGGTGGCACGGTCGAGCGCCTTTTGCGCGGCAAGCGCCCCGGCGGCGGGGCTCGCTTCCATCTCGCCGATGCAGCCTTCGGTGCGCGCATAGGGGATCACCGGCCCGCTCGATGCGGCCGCTTCCCGCGCCTCGCGCTTGGCTGCGATCGACTTCTGGTCGAGCATCTCGGGCGGCAGTGAAGTGACCGAGGCGCCCAGTTGCAGGATGGGGAGGAGCAGCGGCAGCATCAGGGGATTCTCCGGTGGGATCAGCGCGGCCAGCCGGCCAGCTCGCCCACGGTGGCCAGAAGCAGCGCGATGTCCGCCTCACGCGAGAGGCGATGGTCGCCGTCCTTGAGCAAGGTTACCTGCACTGCGTCTGAACGCAGGGCTTCCGCCAGACGGAGCGAGATGGCCCAGGGCACATCGCCATCGGCCTGGCCGTGGAGCAGCCGCACCGGACAATCGATCGCGATCTCGCCGCCCAGCAGGCGCTGCGCCTGTCCATCCGCCCAGAAGCCGGGGTGGGTCGGCGTGGGCTCGGAGCCGTAGGGGTTCTGCGCCAGCAGCGTCTCACCGGCGGCGAGGCGAGCCTGGTCTGCCGCGGGCGTGCCCCAATCGGTGAAATCGGGCGCGGGCGCGACGCCGACCAGTCCGGCGACTTTCCCCACCGGAAGCGCCAGCGCGACCAGCAGCATCAGCCACCCGCCCATCGAGGAACCGACCAGCACCAGCTGGCCCGGACAATGGACATCGATCAGCGCCAGCACCTCGTCACGCCAGCGCGAGAGCGTGCCGTCGGCGAACTCGCCCGAACTCGCGCCGCAGCCCGAGTAGTCGAGCAGCAGCGCCGCCCGGCCCTGGCGCCGCGCGGCATCGAGCAAGGCAGTCGCCTTGCTGCCGGCCATGTCGGACTTGTAGCCGGGGAGGAACACCAAGGTCGGCCCCTCGCCCGGCGTGAAGCGATGCGCGATGCGGCGGCCGTCGGCCATGGTGAGGAAAGCGATGTCGCCCATGCAGACGGTAGTGGCGATTGGGTCGAGGCGGTACAAGGCGCGCTTGCCCTCGATCCTCCCCTGCAAGGGGAGGTGGCAGGCGCGCTAGCGGCTGACGGAGGGGTGTTCCCCCTGGCATATTGCTCGGACGAGAGGGTTATACCCCTCCACCTCCAGCTACGCTGGCGGTCCCCCTCCCCTTGCAGGGGAGGATCTCCGTCCCGGCATCAATCCGATCTTAAGCGCCTTCCCCTAGATGCCGGCACAATCCAAGCAAGGGCACTGCGCGAGATGCACGAGACACGATCCACCCTGCTGGACCGCTTCGCAACGAGCCCACGCGCATTGTGGGCGATCTGGTCGGTGTTCATCGGCTTGCGTCTCCTCGTCCTGCTGATCCCGGTCGCGCCGAGCTCCGACGCCGAGTGGTACGTGCTGCGCGCGACCAGCCTGGCGGCAGGCCAGGGCTACCTCGACAACGCAGGCCAGCCGACCGCGTTCTGGCCCGCAGGCTGGCCGATGGCGATGTCGGTGCTGTTCCGGGTGACCGGCCCCTCGCTGCTCGCTTTGGGCCTGTTCAACCTGGCAAGCGCGGTGCTGACCGGCTGGCTCGCGCTGGCGCTGGGTCGGCGCTTGTTCGGCAGCGAGGCGGCGGCGCGGATCGGGCTGTTGCTGCTGGCGATCTATCCCAATGCGATCGGCTACGTTCCGCTCGGCCTGACCGAGGTGTTCTACACCGCGCTGCTGCTGCTCGGCTGCTGGCTGGTGATCGCGCGCAAGTCGGCGCTGTGGCTGGTCGGCGCCGGCCTGGTGTTCGGGTTCGCTACCCTGGTGAAGGCACAGACGCTGGTCATGGTGCCGCTGCTGTTCGCCATCGACTGGCTGCGCGCCGGGGACGTGTGGCGCCGCCTGCCGAAACTCATCGGCCACGCCGCGCTGGTTCTCGGAGTCGCGGCGCTCACCGTCTTGCCCTGGACGCTGCGCAACCATGCGCAGCTTGGCCACTGGGTCGCGGTTTCGACCAACGGCGGCTTCACCCTGCTCACCGGCAACAACGACAGCGCCACCGGAGACTACACGCCCGACGACACGACGGTGACCGCGTTGATGGCGCGCCGGGACCTGAACGAAGTCAGCCGCGATGCCGAAGCCAAGCGCCTGGGACTGCAATGGATCGCCGAGCATCCCGGCCGATTCGTCGCTCTCGCCCCCAGGAAACTGATGCGCCTGTGGCTGCCCGATGGCGAGGCCGAGTGGGCCTACCAGGCCGCTGCGCCCTCCTACCCCCGGTTCGAGCTGCTGTACCGCGCGGTCCGGGTGGCCAACCAGGCGTACTACATGCTGCTGATGCTTGGCTTCGCGGCTGCCTTCGTGGCCATGACCATCCGCCGCCGCGCCGAAGGACAGCGGTGGGTCGGCTGGTGGCTGGTGCCCTGGGGGGTGGCGCTCTACCCATCGCTGATCGCGGTGGTGTTCTCGGGCCAGTCTCGGTTCCACTATCCGGTGATGCCGTTCGTGTGCCTGGCTTGCGGATGGCTGGCGGCTGACCTCCTCGCCCGCTTCTCCCAAACTCGTCATTCCCGCGAAAGCGGGAATCCTTCTCCGGCCTTGTCGGTCTAGGCGAGCTCGGGAGATGTATCCTCGCCCTCGCGGGGATGACGAACGAGAGAAGGCAAGCTATATGAGCATCATGGCTCAGTCGCTGACCACCACTACGACCACGACTACCCGGACACTCCCGGGCTGTTCGGTCACGCGCTAAGCGCAGCCGCACCGCCCGAGTTCGGGCGGCTGGCGTCACCTCCCGAGACTGCTGAAAATGGCGCCGGACCTTCCGTGTTGCGCGCCTGTGTGCCATGGCGCGCGGCAGTATCGAGAGAGACGACCACCGATGTCCGAGATGTTCAAGATCAGCCTGCCCGACGGTTCCGTGCGCGAGATGCCGCAGGGTGCGACCCCGGCGGACGTCGCAGCGGCGATCGGGCCGGGCCTCGCCAAGGCGGCGATCGCGGCCAAGGTCGACGGCGAGCTGGTCGACCTCTCGCGGCCGTTCACGGGCGATTCGCAGCTGTCGCTGGTTACCTCGCGCGACGAGGCGGACGCGCTGGAACTGGCTCGGCACGACTATGCCCACGTTCTCGCCGAGGCGGTCCAGGCGCTGTTTCCAGGTACGCAGATCACCTTCGGTCCCTCGACCGACGATGGCTTCTACTACGACTTCGCACCAAAGGATCGCCCCTTCACCGAGGAGGACCTGCCGGCGATCGAAGCCGAGATGCGCAAGATCATCGCCGCGAACAAGCCGCTTCACCGCGAGGTCTGGAGCCGCGAGGACTTGATCGCCCGCTGGCGCGCGGAGGGCGAGACCTTCAAGGCCGAATGGGCCGGCGAACTGCCCGAGAACGAGGAGCTGAGCGTCTACTGGTCGGGCTCGCCGAACTCCGAAGGCGCCTGGCTCGACATGTGCCGCGGGCCCCACCTGCCCTCGACCGGCAAGCTCGACCCGGCCGCATTCAAGCTGACGCGCGTTTCGGGCGCTTACTGGCGCGGCGACCAGAAGAACGCGATGCTCAGCCGCATCTACGGCACCGGCTGGCTCAACAAGAAGCAGCTCGACGCGCACCTGACGCGGCTGGAGGAAGCCGCCAAGCGCGACCACCGCAAGCTGGGCAACGAGATGGACCTGTTCCACCTCCAGGCCGAGGCGCACGGGTCGGTGTTCTGGCACCCCAAGGGCTACGTGATCTGGCGCGAGCTGGAGGCCTACATGCGCCGCGCGATCGACGGCGCCGGCTATCGCGAGGTCAAGACCCCGCAGGTGATGGACGCGCGCCAGTGGGAGCAGTCCGGCCACTGGGGCAAGTACCGCGAGAACATGTTCGTCATCCCCGACGAAGTGCCTAACGTCGAGGAGGAAGGCCCGATCGTCAGCGACGATGCGGACTGGATGGCCCTGAAGCCGATGAACTGCCCGGCGCACGTGCTGATCTTCCGCCAGGGCATCAAGTCCTACCGTGACCTGCCGCTACGCCTCTACGAGAACGGCTGCTGCCACCGCAACGAGCCGCACGGCGCGCTCCACGGGCTGATGCGGGTGCGCCAGTTCACGCAGGACGACGCGCATATCTTCTGCCGCGAGGACCAGATCGTCAGCGAAGTGCAGGCGTTCTGCCAGCTGGCCGACCGCATCTACAAGGACTTCGGCTTCACTTACGCGATCAAGCTGGCGCTGCGTCCTGACAAGCGCTTCGGTACCGAGGAGATGTGGGACAAGGCCGAAACCGAGCTGCGCAACGCGGTGGAGCAGGCGGGCCTGGCCACGCCCGAGTACGGTTGGGAAGAGCTGCCCGGCGAGGGTGCGTTCTATGCGCCCAAGCTGGAATGGCACTTGACCGACGCGATCGGCCGCACTTGGCAGGTCGGCACCATCCAGTCCGACCGCGTGCTGCCCGATCGGCTCGACGCGCACTACATCGGCGAGGACGGCGAGAAGCACCGCCCGGTGATGCTCCACCGCGCGATCTTCGGTTCCTACGAACGATTCATCGGCATCCTGATCGAGCACTTCGCCGGCAAGCTGCCGGTCTGGCTCGCGCCGGTTCAGGCCGTGGTAGCGACGATCGTCTCGGACGCGGACGGCTATGCCGCCGAGGTCGCGGCCAAGCTGAAGGCTGCTGGCGTCCGGGTCGAAACCGACCTGCGCAACGAGAAGATCAACTACAAGGTGCGCGAGCACTCGCTCCAGAAGGTCCCCTTCCTGCTGGTCGTCGGGAAGCGCGAGGCCGAGGAAGGCACCGTCGCAATCCGCACCCTGGGCGAGCAGCAGCAGCGCTTCGTCTCGGTCGACGAGGCGCTGGCGCTGCTCAAGGACGCAAGCATGGCGCCGGACCTGAAGTGACATCATCCTCTCCCCGCCGGGGAGAGGATACGAAGGCTTGGCTCCGCAGGAGCTTAGCCGAAGTTGGAGAGGGCAGTTGGCGCACTCAGCCCTCTCCAAGCTATGCTAGTTCCTGGCGGAACAAGCTTCGCTATCCTCTCCCCGACGGGGAGAGGAGGATAGGACGACCTGATCATGATCCAGCGCGAACACCTGGCCACGGCGCAAGTCCCCGGCGGCGAGGAGCTCAAGCTCTACCGGCATGACCGCGATCACATGATCGTGCTGGGCCACAACGAGCTGATGAGCACCCGCAAGTGGGGCTCGGAAGAGGCGCTGGCCACCATGGCGATCGACAAGATCGGCAATGCCAAGCAGCCCAGCCTGCTGATCGGCGGCTACGGCATGGGCTTCACCCTGAGGGCGGCACTGAAAGCCCTGCCGGCCGACGGCCATGTCACCGTCGTCGAGCTGGTGCCAGAGATCATCGGTTGGGCGCGCGGGCCGATGGCCGAGCTGACCGGCGATTGCCTGCAAGATCCGCGGGTGACGCTGGTAATGTCGGACGTCGCGCCGTTCATCGCCGGCGCGCATGCCGACTACGACGCGATCCTGCTCGACGTCGACAACGGGCCCGACGGCTTGGTGCGCGAGGACAACAACATCCTCTATTCCACGCCGGGCCTGCGCGCCGCCAAGCGGGCGCTGACGCCCGATGGCGTGCTGGCGATCTGGTCGGCCGGCCCCGATCCGACCTTCACCCGGCGACTGGAGAAGTGCGACTTCGTGGTCGACGAGGTCAAAGTCTCCTCGCGCAGCAACGGCAAGGGGCCCAAGCACGTGATCTGGTTCGCGCGGAAGCGTTAGAGCATTTTCAAATTGAACGTTCACGGTCGATGGCTCGGAAAATGCGGCATCAAAAAACTAGAGCGTCTTCGCTCATAGTGAAGGCGCTCTAGACCGCACCGCTGCGCGTTACCTCGTCGCGCAGCTCACCACAGCACGCCATCGCGGTCGGGTTTGATCGGCTCGGGCGCCTCTTCACCGATGGACTGCAGCAAATCTATCTCGATGGTGCGGCACATCGCGTTGAGAGGCAGATCATGCACGGTGTTCGCGAATGGATCGACAAGGTCGTCGCCGATGGCGAGCACCGCCAGGAACATCAGGCCCGCGATCGTGGATCCCAGCGGCGTGGCATACTGCAACGTCTCCACGAGGCCGATCGGCAGGAGAATGCAGAACAAGTGCGTGAACAAGGTCGGCAGGAAGCGGTACTGCACCGGCAGCGGCGTGTTCTTCAGGCGCTCCATGCCGCCCTGGGCATTCGCGATGTCGACCAGCACGGCCTCCATTTGCGCTTGCTGGATGGTATCGATCCAGCCCGCCAGCCGCGCCTCGTTGATGCGCCGGCCGGTCCCGTCGAGGATGCCGTTGGCGACGTTGGTGCGCGCAAGCGCCAGATCGGCGTCGCCCTTCGAGAGCATGCGCAGCACCTCGCTATCCGGGCTCTGCCGGCGCAGCTGACAGCGCAATGCGTTCACGTAGGCGATCTGGCGCTTGACGATCCGGCGCTTCATGTCGGCAGCTTCGGGATCGGGCATGTAGTTGCGGGTGGAGCGCGCCAGGTTGCGGCTGGCATTGATCATCAGACCCCAGAGGCTGCGCCCTTCCCACCAGCGCTCGTAGGCCGAGTTGCTGCGAAAGCCGAGGAACAGCGCCAGTGCCGAGCCGAAGATGGTGAGTGGCAGACTGGGCGCCGTGAACGGCAGCACGAAGTACGTGATCGTGACGATCACGTCCCAAACGAACAGGGCAATCAGCACTTTCCAGACCTCCTTGAAGATCTGGCGGGCGCTGGGGGCTGCGTTGACGATCATCGGGTGGCAGGATCCTCGCTGTTCACAGGTGCGGCCGCGTTGGCCATGGCGACCGAGGTGCCGGTCGCGGGACGAATGGCAAACCAGTCAGGATGGTCGATGGCGACCAGGAAGCTCAGGACGCCAAAGCCGAAAACGAGCAGCAAGAGCCGACCCACGAGGATCTCTCGGGTGCGCTGGGCAGTAGGTTGGTCGGAATTGGGCATGGTCATTCTCCGGCGTTAACGAACGAGAGACCGGAAAGTGGGAGCGTCCTTTTTCACATGCGTTAGGTTTCTGCATCGAAGTTTTGCTGCGACGCAGCATAATCAATGTGCGGTGCAGCAGCTGCGATGCCGGTGTCGTTCGCGGATCGGCATGTATGGGGCTGCAGCCCAGGTCCTACACAGTCCCGCAGCGCAGCGCAGCGCTGTACCGGCCAAACCTGCCGGTCGAACCGTCGTCAGAAACCCAGCGGCATCCGCGCGAGAACCAGTGCCAGGGCGCAGCCACTCACGATCATTGTGCGCAGCATGCCCGCATGGAAGGCAGTGCGGGGCATGCGCGATGCAAGGATGATGACCCGGGGCATGTCGCCACCATGCCCGACGGATCATTGTGGAACGGTTAAGATCGCCGCGGCATCTGCTGGCTGGAGCAATGGAACGATCCGCCGCCGGCAAGGATCGCGTCAGCCGGCACGCCAACCGTGTCTCGATCCGGAAACAGCGCCGCGATCGCCGCCACTCCGTCCTCGTCGTGCGCGGTGCCGTAGGTCGGCACGACGACGAGCTTCGTGGTCACGGCGAAGTTCATGTAGCTTGCCGGCTCGATCCGCCCCTCGTTCTCGACGCGCCCAGGCGACGGGACCTCGCGCACGGTCACGCCCGCCGCCTCGGCGCGGGCCCTGGCATCGGTGTAGATTGCGGCGTTGGCATCGTCCGGCCCGGTCGCGCTAGGCAGGGCCAGTGTGTTCGGGCCCACGAAGCGCGCAAGATTGTCGACGTGGCCGTCGGTATGGTCGTTGATCAGCCCGTCACCCAGCCAGAGCACGCGTTCGTAGCCGAGATCGCGGTGCAGGCGCGCTTCGAGGTCCCGGCGCGAGAGCTGCGGGTTGCGGTTCGGGTTGAGCAGGCACTGCTCGGTGGTGACGACCAGGCCGGTCCCGTCGCCATCGATCGCTCCGCCTTCCAGTATCCAGTCGGCGGTGCGGACTTCCAGCCCGGCACTCGCGGCGAGCTCGGCGCCGATCTCCTGGTCGCCGTCCATCAGGTACTTACCGCCCCAGCCATTGAAGCCGAAGCGCATGGCGCGCTGCGTGCCGTCACTCTCGTGCAGCACGAGCGGACCGGTGTCGCGAAGCCAGACATCACCGAAACGGCGCATCTCCAGAGTGACCCTGGCGGAGCACAGTTCGGCCGCCCGCGCGCGATTCGCCTCGTCGCGGACCAGGAGCCTGACTTGCTGGCCGCTGTCGGCCACGGCATTGGCGAACGCGGCCATCTGCTCCTGCGCGCGACCGAGATAACCCGGCCACTCGACCGGATCGTGGGGAAAGCCGATCCACAGCCAATCCTGCGGATGCCACTCGGGCGGCATGTGGAACGTCGTCATGCGCGATCATCCGCCTGGCTAAGAGCGGCGGCGTGAAGCCGGCCGTTGACGACATACCCCTCCACACCCGCGCGATGCGCCGCCAGGGCGGCTTCATCGAGATCGCGCGCGTATTTGGCAGGGCGGCCCATCCACAGCTGGCGCGCACCGATGACCTTGTTCGGCGAGAGCATGGCGCCTGCCGCGAGCATGCCTTCGCTCTCGATCGTGCAGCCGTCCATCACGATCGAGCCCAGGCCGACGAAAGCGCGGTCCTGCAGCACGCAGCCGTGCACCATGGCGAGGTGACCGATCAGCACGTCCTCGCCGATGATGGTCGGAAAGCCCTCAGGCCGACCGGGCTTGGGGCTGTCGCAGTGCACGACGCTGCCGTCCTGGATGTTGGTGCGCGCGCCGATCACGATGCGGTTGACGTCCGCGCGGATCACGCAGTTGTACCAGATGCTCACGTCGGGCCCGATCTCGACGTTGCCGATGATGCGGCAGCCGGGCGCGATGAAGGCGCTGGCGTGGATTTGCGGCGCCTTGCCGTTGAAGGCGGCGACTGTCACGTCGCGGCGCTGGGTGTGGTCGGTCATAGCTTCCCCATGATGGCGCCCCAGCGGATGTAGGGCAGGACGGAGGCGTGGTCATCGGTCCAGGCCGCGCCCGTCGCGGGATCGAGTGCGTTCCACGTGCGGCCGCCGCTCTCGGCGCGCAATCGAGCCAATCGCGCCTCGCTGCGCGCGAGCACGACCCAGTTCGACGCGACGGTGAGATCCCCCTTCGGCGTGTCGCGTCGGATCATGGCGACGAGCCCGCGCTTAGCGGCGATGGCCGAGAGAACCGGCTCCAAGTCGATGAAGCGGTTGGAGATATGGATCAGCAGCAGGCCGTCGGGCGCCAGGGCCTGCTCGTAGACACCGACGGCCTCGTCCGTCAGCAGGTGCAAGGGAATCGCGTCGGACGAGAAAGCGTCCACCGCCAGCACGTCCAGGCTGGCGCGCGGCACCTTCTCCAGCTCCAGCCGCGCATCGCCCAGAACGATCTGCGCATCGGGCGCGCAGGTCTGCAGGAAGGTGAACGTGCCGTCGCGCGAATAGCGGACGATCGCGGGATCGATCTCGAACACCGTCCAGGTCTGGCCGGGCTTGTGCCGGCACGTCAGCGTGCCGCTACCCAGGCCGACGACGCCGATCCGCGCCCCCGCCCCGAACAGGCGTGGCGCGGCTTCGAGAGCGAGGCCGACACCGGACGTATCGCCATAGTACGTCGTCGCCTCGCGGCGGCGCGCGAGATCGAGCGACTGCTTGCCGTGCAGCGTCGTCCCGTGCGCCAGCAGGCGGGTGCGCTCCACCTGGTTGTCATAGACGTTGTATATGCCGAAATAACTGCGGGTACGCTGGCCTTCGAGCGAGGCCTTAAAGGTGCTCACCCCGCCCTGCGCCAGCATCGCGCCCGTCAGCACCAGCACGTAGGCCCAACGCCAGGGCAGCAGCAGCAGGCCGAGCCCGGTCAGCGCGATCAGCAGGAATATCTGCAGGAGCTCGTTCTCCTGGTCGCTGACCAGCGACATCAGCTGCGCGGTCAGGAACGTGGCGATGACCAGCAGCACCGCCAGCGCGATCCACGACATGCCGCGGTCCAGCCCGCCCATGCGCCGCCAGTCGAGCTCGCGCGGGAGCGGCAGCAGCATGGCCGAGGCGAGGATCAGGATCGGGTGCTCCCACACCCAGTCGAACACCACCGGCGCCACCAACGCAGTGAACGCGCCGCCCATTGCGCCACCCGCCGACATGACGAGGTAGAAGAACGTCAGCCGCGAGGTACCGGGGCGCGAGTCGTAGAGCCTGGCGTGCAAGGCCACCGACACCTCGAACAGCAGCAGCAGCGCCGCCAGCGCCGCCGCCATCGTCCCGGCCGAGGTCGAAACCATCGCGAAGCTGCCGGCAAATATCACGGCAGCGGGCGCCATGATCGAGATGACATGCGCGATCGCGCGCCGATCGGAGAACGCGAAGACAAAGCTCAGAAGATAGAGGCCGAGCGGGATGACCCACAGCAGCGGCATGGCGAAGATGTCGGTGGTGAGGTGCGTCGAGGTGGAGAGCAGCAAGCCGGACGGCACCGCGGACAGTGCCAGCCACAGCAGTACCCTGCGTGCGCCGATACGCTCCTGCGGTTCGTCGCCGTGCTCGATCGTGGCGACGGGACCGGCATTCCACCGCGCTCGGGCGGCAAGCGCCACCAGCACGAAGAGCAGGCCGTAGCCCAGACTCCAGGCCAGGCTCTGGTCGTGCAGGCTGAGCAAGGGCTCGGCCAGCAGCGGATAGGCGAGCAGGCCGGCGAAGCTGCCGATGTTGGACGCGGCGTAGAGCGCCCACGGCTCACCGGCATCGGGTGCGGCCGAATACCAGCGCTGCATCAGTGGCGCCTGCGCGGACATGATGACGAAGACCGGACCCACGGTCGCCAGCAGCAGCAGCGGCACCCACAGCACTTCCCACCCCGATGCGGGTGGAGAGAGGTTCGCCAACACGATCGGCAGGGTCAGCGCGGCGAGTGCCAGCAGCGCGAGATGAACCACGATCTGCCGTCGCTGCGCCAGCTTGGACAGGCCATGCGCATAGCCGTACCCGGCCAGCAGCAGCGCCTGGTAAACCACCATGGCGCTGTTCCAGACGTTAGGCGCACCGCCAAGCCGGGGCAGCGCCATGCGCGCCACCATCGGCTGCACCAGGAACAACAGGAAGCTGCCCGCCAGGATCGTCGCGACGAACAGGGGGCGCCGTGCCGAAGTGCTCATGCCGCGCGTGCGCTCCAGCTCTCGGCCGAGATCGTCCACGCCAGTTGCGCGGGTATGACGAAGCGGTGATCCTCGTAGTCGAGATCGGGGCGCCGGCGCATGCCGAGCCGCTCCATCAAGCCCCAGCTGGGCGTGTTCTCGATGACAGTATAGGCGATGACCTCTCCTGCCGCGAAACGGCCGAATGCCGCGTCCAACGATGCCGTGGCCGCTTCCCGCGCATAGCCTCTGCCCCACGCATCAGTGCGCAGGCGCCAGCCGATCTCGAACCCGCCCAGGTAAGGGCTGCCCGGCGCATCGTCGCGCTTGATCCCGCAAAAGCCCAGCACCTCGCCAGCGAGATGCCCGCCATCGTCGTGGCGCTGGACGAGCCAGAAGCAATGGCCGTGATGCTGGTGGCAGGCCATGACGCGCGCCTCGGTGGCGGCCAGCCCGGCCGCGTCCAGAGGAGGACCCAGCCAGCGCGTGACTTCCGGCGTGTTGGCGACCGCGGCATAGCGATCAATGTCGCCCGGTTTCCAGTTGCGCAGCACCAGCCGTTCGGTTTCGAGGCGAAAGTCAGCCATTCAGCAGCCGCGCGGCGTGGGCGGCATGATAGGTCAGCACGCCCGAGCAGCCGGCGCGTTTGAAGGCCAGCAGCGTCTCCAGCACCAGCGCGTCGCGGTCCCCCGCGCCGGCGGCGGCGGCCGCCTCGATCATCGCGTATTCGCCCGAGACCTGGTAGGCGAACACGGGCACTTCGAAGCGATCCTTCACCCGGCGCACGATATCGAGGTACGGCAGGCCGGGCTTGACCATCACGCTGTCGGCGCCCTCGGCCAGGTCCATGGCGACTTCGCGCAAGGCTTCATCGCTGTTGCCCGGATCCATCTGGTAGGTCTTCTTGTCGCCCTTCAGCAGCCCGCGCGAGCCGACCGCGTCGCGGAACGGACCGTAGAAGGCCGAGGCATACTTGGCCGCGTAGGCCATGATCTGGACGTTGACGTGGCTCTCGCCCTCCAGAGCCGCCCGGATCGCGGCGATGCGCCCGTCCATCATGTCGGACGGCGCGATGATATCCGCGCCCGCCGCCGCCTGGTTGAGCGATTGGCCGACCAACGCCTCCACCGTGCGATCGTTGAGGACGTAGCCGGCCTGGTCGATAAGCCCGTCCTGGCCGTGGCTGGTATAAGGATCGAGCGCGACATCGGTCAGCACGCCAAGCGAGTCACCCACCGCATCGCGGATGGTGCGGATCGCGCGGCACATCAGGTTGTCGGGATTGAGCGCCTCCTCGCCCATCTCGCTGCGCCGCTCGGGCTGCGTGTTGGGGAACAGCGCCAGGCATGGAATGCCGAGCGAGACCGCTTCACGCGCACGATCCGCGATCCCGTCGAGCGACCAGCGCGAGACGCCGGGCAGCGAGGCGATCGGATCCTCGACGCCGCTGCCGTCGGTGACGAACAGCGGCCAGATCAGGTCGGCCGGCGTCAGCACGTTCTCGCGGTGCATCGCGCGACTCCACGTGGTCGTGCGAGTGCGTCGGAGGCGAGCGTGCGGATAAGCTGCGGTCATCGTGGCCGCTTGCCGCAAATCGGCACGCGCTTCAATTGTGGTTCGGCAAGTTCCCGGCGACGGCAAGCCCGATCGCGGCCCGTGCATTCGGCAGCGTCTGCACGACGTCGCGCTGGTCGGCCAGGCGGTCGATCTCTCGGTCGCCGCCATGCCGCGTCTCCGGTGGCGCACTCGCGGCAATGCTGCCCAGGGCCGCGCCCGGCCGGATCGCGAGGATCTGGGCCAGACGCTGCTTGAACGCCGAGGCCTGGCGCACGTCGATCTGCGGTCGCGAGACGAAGCGCAGACCCATGGGGTTGACGGTGCGCCCGGACTGATAAGCCTCGAAGTGCAAGTGCGGCCCGGTCGAAAGGCCGCTTGAGCCGACATAGCCGATCACCTGGCCCGCCCTGACGTGAGCGCCGGGGCTCACCGCGATACGGCTCATGTGGCCATATCCGGTGCCGTTGCCGCCGCCATGATCCAGCCGCACGTAGTTGCCATGGCCGCCATGCCGCCCGGCGAACGAGACGACCCCGTCCGCCACTGCGTAGATCGGCGAGCCGTAGCTCGCGCCGAAGTCGATCCCCGCGTGCATGCGAGTGAACCCCAGGATCGGGTGACGGCGCATGCCGAAGGTCGAGGTGATGCGGCCGGCCACGGGCGCGCCGATCGTGCGTGATTCGGTGGGCTGCTGCAGCCCTGCCGCCGCGACCATCTGGCCACCCGCTCCCCACTGCAACAGCTGCAGGCGAGGCTTGCCGCCACGCTCCAGCCCGGCATAGAGCAAGTCGCCCAGCTGCCGCTCGCCCTTGGCGGAGCGCTTGTAGGCAACCACGATGTCGAAGGCGTCGCCGGGCGCCAGATCGCTTTCGAGGCTCACCTGCGAGTCGATCGCGCGCAGATACGACTGGATCGCCGCGATGGGCGCACCGGCATTTCGCGCGGATCGATAAAGGCCGGAGCCGACCACGCCGCGAATACGCAGCGGGGTCGTATCGGTGGCGATCGGACGGCGCACCAGCGCCAGCGCGCCGCCCTGCCGCTTGACCGTGAGGTCGAGATCGAAGCGGGCGCGAAAATCGATGCTCTGCAGCACGCGCGGCGCGCCCGGCTGCGGGCGCTGGCCCAGGCTGATGTCGAACTGCGTGCCCGGCGCGATCGCGCTTCCCGGCATCGCGGTGCCGACCAGCCGGCTGACTTGCGCGACATCGCCCTCGCCCACTCCGGCGCGCGCCAGCATGCGGGTCAGGCTGTCACCTTGGCCGAGCGTCGCCACGAGCTGCAAGGTCGGTCGCTCGGGCGCGCCGGTCAGCGGACGGATGCTGGCCGTGGCGCCCATGTGGCGGCCGCTATCTGCGCCGAGCGCCAGCGGCATGATCGTCTGGCTGCGGAACTCGTCACGGACGGCCGGCTGCTCGGGCATCATCGCCGCGGCCTCTACGTGCGCGAAGTCGGGCCAGAGCGAGATCGCGAACACACTGAGCCCCAGCATGGTCCCCGCCCCATGCAGCCAGCGCTTGCTGCCGATGTCGGTGGCGAGATCGGGCGCCAGGTCCAGCGATGCGCACCAATCCTCCACACGGCAGCGCCAGGCGGCCAGTCGGTGCGTGTTGCGCCGATCCGTGACCGAAGGCTCATCGACGATGACCTGGTCGGCCACGAGAGCGGCCGGACCATGCCCGCGCGCATTCGCGTCATCGAACTGGTCCCGATCCCTGAACACGACTTGCCCCGCTTCATCGCCCCCAGGGCGTTCACGAGCGGAATCTGCCTTCTCAAGGTTAACATCCTGTCAAACCTAGCGATTCGGTGCATGTACGGAGATGAAGCGAGTATGGGGGGCGACGAACCGACAGGCACAGGTGCGAGCGAGATCGCGGCAACCCTGCACATGCATGATCTACGTAAATAACTGTGCTTAATTTCCCCAAGCCAGAGCGTGGTATCGGCGCAGGTACCTTGTGCCTGCCCACCGGCGATGCCACATTTGACCAGCGATGGCCGACCTTCGAACCGCTGGTGCCCGCGAGCCGGGATCGAGCCGCATCCGTGCCGTGCTCGGCCCCACCAATACGGGCAAGACCCACCTCGCGATCGAGCGGTTGTGCGCCCATTCGAGCGGCGCCATCGGCTTCCCCCTGCGACTGCTGGCACGCGAGGTCTACGACCGCGTCTGCGCGATCAAGGGACCCAACCAGGTCGCGCTGATCACCGGCGAGGAGCGGATCGAGCCCAAGGACGCGCGCTGGCTGCTGTGCACGGCCGAGGCGATGCCGGTGGTGCAGGACAAGCTGGCCTTCGTGGCGATCGACGAGGCCCAGCTCTCCGCCGACCGTGAGCGCGGCCACGTCTTCACCGACCGGCTGCTCCACGCGCGTGGCCGCGAAGAGACGATGATCCTGGGCTCCTCGACGCTGGAGCCGATGGTCAAGGCACTGATCCCGCGCGTGGAAGTGGAGACCCGCCCGCGCTTCTCGACCCTGCGCCACGCCGGTGCCCGCAAGCTCAGCCGGGTGCCGCCACGCAGCGCCATCGCCGCGTTCTCGGCCGAGCAGGTCTACGCCACCGCCGAGATGCTGCGGCGCTTCCGCGGTGGTGCAGCCGTCGTGATGGGCGCGCTCAGTCCCCAGACCCGCAACGCACAAGTCGAGCTCTATCAATCGGGCGAGGTCGATTATCTGGTCGCCACCGACGCGATCGGCATGGGCCTCAACCTGGATGTCGAGCATGTCGCATTTGCCGGATTGTCCAAGTTCGACGGCTTGCGCCAGCGCCGGCTCACCACGGCCGAAATGGCGCAGATCGCGGGGCGGGCTGGGCGGCACCAGAAGGACGGCACCTTCGGCACCCTCGCCGGCAGCAATCACGCGTCCGAATTCACCGACGAGGAAGTCTACGCGATCGAGGAGCATCGCTTCCCGCCGCTGACCAAGCTGTTCTGGCGCGAACCCGAGCCGCGGTTCGACAGCCTGGGATCGCTGATCGTCGACCTGGAGGCGCCACCCCGCACGCCCGAACTTGCCGCCGCGCCAGAGGCCATCGACCTTGCCGTGCTCAAGCTGCTCGCCGACGAGCAGCAAGTGGTGGACAGCGTGCGCACGGTCGGCATGGTCCGGCGGTTCTGGGAAGTGTGTCGCCTGCCCGACTTCCGCAGCCAGGGTCCCGAGATGCACGCGCGCTTCGTCTCGCGGCTGTGGCAGGATCTGCGCCACGGCGAGCTTGGCGCCGACTACATGGCACAGCAGATCGCCCAGCTCGACGTCACCAGCGGCGATATCGACACGCTGCAGGGCCGCATCGCCGCAATCCGGACCTGGGCCTACATCGCGCAGCGCCCCGACTGGGTGCTTGCCCGCGACGAGATGGCGGCGCGCGCCCGAGCGGTCGAGGCTCGGCTGTCGGACGCGCTGCACGGCAAGCTGACCGAGCGCTTCATCAATCGCCGCACGGCAGTGCTGATGCGCAAGCTCGGCACCGATGCCGGGCTGCTCTCCGTTCGCTTGGAAGACGAGGAAGTGCTGGTGGAGGGTGAGCATATCGGATCGCTGCGCGGGTTCACCTTCCAGGTCGATCCCGACGCGCGTCTGTCCGATCGCAAGCTGCTGCTCGCCGCGGCCGAGCGGCACCTGCCGGGGCTGCTGGAGCGTCGCGCGGCCGAGCTGGTCGTGGCCGTGCACGAAGGCAGCGCCGGGCTGCAGCTGGAGGCGGGCACGGTCACGCTCGACGGAGAGCGGATCGCGCGCCTCGCCCCCGGTCGCTCGCCGCTGGCGCCGCAGCTCCAGGCAGAGCGCACGCTCGACATGGTGCCGGCCCCCGCACGCAAGGACCTGCTGGCGGCGCTGGAGCAGTGGCTGGCCGCATCGCTCCAGCCGCTCGAACCCCTGCGTCGCATCGCCGAGGCAAGCCGCAGCAGCGAAGCAGGCCCCGAACTGCGCGCCTTGCTGATCGCGCTGGTCGACTCGGGCGGCATGGTGGAGCGCGCAGGCTCGGGCCTCGAACGCCTCGACAAGGACCAGCGGGTGCGCCTGTCGCGCCTGGCGGTCAAAGTCGGCACGCTCGACATTTTCGCGCCCGCCATGCTGCGCCCGGACGCCGTTCGGCTCTGGCGCGCACTGTCGCCCGAAAGGAACGCACCGGACGACGTGCAATCGACAGCGGATTCGATGCCGCCTGCGCTCACCGCCTGGCGCGGCCCTCCTCCGCGCGGGTACCGGGCGGTGGGCAAGCAGCTGATCCGGCTCGACCTTGCCGAAAAGCTGCTGCGCGAGGCGCATCAGGTGCGTGGCGCCACCGGGCGACGACCATTCGTGCTCGATTCGGCCAAGGCGATTTCCATGAGCCTGACGCAGGCCAGCTACGAGCGGCTGCTGCGGCTCGCCGGGTTCCAGCCGATCGGCGCCCGCGTGCTCACGCCCGAGATGCACGGTCCGATTGCGCCGACACGCTGGCGCTGGCGCCCTGCCCGTCCCCAGACCGAGCCGGTGAGTGCCCCTGCCGTGCCTCGCAACAGCGCCTTTGCGGCGCTGTCGGACTTGGTTCGCTGAGCCGCAGGGCCGCCCCGCCGGCGCGGATGGCGCGGTGAGGATCGACAAGGTCCTGTGGTACTTGCGCCTCGCCAGGAGCCGGGCAGTGGCGCAAGCCATGGCCCACGAAGGCCATATCCGCCTGAACGGCCGCCGGATCGAACGCGCGCACCAGCAGATCGTGATCGGCGACGTGCTGACCGTGCCGGTCGGCCGCGAGGTGCACGTCCTGGAAGTGCTGGCCATGCCCATGCGGCGTGGCCCCGCATCCGAAGCGCGCACGCATTACAGAGTGCTTGACGGGACCGCAGTTGATCCCATAGCAGCCGCCGCACCGAGTGCGTTCCAAGAGGGGTTTCCGCAGCCATGACTTATGTCGTCACCGACGCCTGCATCCGCTGCAAGTACATGGACTGCGTGGAAGTCTGCCCGGTCGATTGCTTCTATGAGGGCGAGAACATGCTCGTCATCAATCCCAGCGAATGCATCGATTGCGGCGTGTGCGAGCCCGAGTGCCCCGCCGAAGCCATCCTCCCGGATACCGAGAGCGGCCTGGAGCAGTGGATGGAGCTGAACGCCAAGTACTCGGCGGAATGGCCAAACCTGACCTCCAAGAAGGACTCGCCCGAGGATGCGGACGAGTTCAAGTCGGTCGAAGGCAAGTTCGAGAAGTTCTTCTCGCCCGAGCCCGGCGAGGGCGACTGAGCGGGCGCGGCCTTCGCCGCCCCTCCGACATCGCCATCCGCGCATCGAAGCGGCAGGCCGAGCCCGGCAACGTGGCTTCGGTGCTGGTAATTTTGTGACACCGGTGCTATATACGGATCAACTGCTGGGGCGTTCTGCCCTCACGGCAGTCATTTTCGTATGAGGCAGGGTTCGACAGCACACGGTTGAGATTGCGATCTGACCGGCGGCACGGCCTTGTCTCTGCAGGGTCTGTAATTGGGTCGCACCATCTTCACCATCCGGCGGACCTGCAGGTGAAAGGACGTTACATGGCAACCAACGCCAATGCCTTCGATGTTGGAGATTACGTCGTCTATCCCAAGCACGGTGTCGGCCGGGTCATCGAGCTTCAGAAACAGGAAATCGCAGGCATGCAGCTTGAGCTGTACGTGCTGCGGTTCGAGAAGGAGCGCATGACGCTCCGCGTGCCTGTCAACAAGATCGAATCGATCGGCATGCGCAAGCTGTCCTCGGACAAGACCCTGCGTGAGGCGCTCGACACTCTCAAGGGCAAGCCCAAGGTCAAGCGCACCATGTGGTCGCGCCGTGCCCAGGAATACGAAGCCAAGATCAATTCCGGCGATCTGGTCTCGATCGCCGAGGTGACCCGCGACTTGTTCCGCGCCGACGACCAGCCGGAGCAGAGCTATTCGGAGCGCCAGATCTTCGAAGCCGCATCTTCGCGTCTCGCGCGTGAGCTGGCAGCGATGGAGAAGACCGAAGAGCCGGCAGCGCTCAAGAAGATCCTTGAGATCCTCAACGAGCATGCCCCCAAGTACTACGACACGCCGGAGACTGCCGCCTGATCTCGCCGATCGGCTGCATTCCAGCAACTCAAAGGAGCCGCCCTCGCAAGGGGCGGCTCTTTTGCATTGTGCGAGACGCACTGCCCCCCGTGTTGTTCATTGCCTCGCAACCGGGAGCATGGCAGCGGTAGACTTATGAACCGCCCTGCCCTCCTGCTCGCTCCTCTTGCCATGCTGGCCTTGTCCGGCTGCCTGGCCCGTGCCGCTGTCGGCGTCGTCACCGCGCCCGTGCGGGTCGCGTCCCAGGCGGCGGACTGGGCGACCACCAGCCAGTCGGAGGCCGACGAGAAGCGAGGCCGGGACCTTCGTCGCCGCGAGGCACAAGTCGGCAAGCTCCAGCGCAGCTACGACAAGCACCGCCGCCAGTGCGAAAACGGCGATCGCAGCGCGTGCGACACCGCGCGCGCCGAATACGAACAGATCCAGGATCTTTTGCCCGGACTGCCGCGCGAGCCGCGCTGAGTTCACGAAGTCGGGGCATCGCTGCTCGCCTCGACGAAAGCGACGAGGAGCCGTCCTGGACCGTCGCGACGGTCTTTCAGGCGGCAGCCCGGCGCAGTCTGTCGTTGATGGCGCTGCCCACGCCTGACTTGGGAATGGGGGCCACGGCGATCCGCGGCTGCACTGCCGATGCCGCTTCGTGGAGGACGGCGTAGAGCCGGGATGCCGCTTCTTCGAGATCGCCACGTGCCGACATGCTGAGGTGGCCGGCCACGTCGCCAAAGCCTATCAGGAACTCATCGGGGTCGGCCCAGGTAGCCTCCAGCCGCACGGGCTTGCCAGGCGCATAATGGCTGGCAAGCTGGCCAGGGGCTTCGATGCCGTGACGACCGCCGCTTGCGAGCGGTGCCACGCCGAGCACGGCGGCAAGGTGGTTTTCGGTCACCGGCCCGGGTCTCAGGATCTCCCACCCACCCGATCGAAGGGCGACAATCGTCGATTCGACGCCCGCAGCGCAAGGACCGGCATCCAGAATCAGATCGACGGCGCCCGCCAACGATGTGGCCACATGCTCGGCCGTGGTCGGGCTCACCGCCCCGCTGCGATTGGCCGAGGGAGCGGCAACCGGCACACCGGCCTGCTCCAAAACCGCGCGCATGACCGGATGGGCAGGACAGCGTAACGCCACCGTCGGCAAGCCAGCCGTCACGGCCTTGGCGAGGCGCGCCCCCTCCCGGAGCGGCAGCACGAGCGTCAGCGGACCCGGCCAGAACGCGGATGCAAGCGCCCTCGCGCGCTCGTCGAAATGGGCCAGATCCTCCGCCTGCTGGGTGCTGCCGACATGGACGATCAGCGGATTGAAGCTCGGCCGCCCCTTGGCGCGATAGATGGCCGCAACGCTCGCGTCGGTATCCGCTCGCGCCGCCAGGCCATAGACCGTTTCAGTCGGCAGTGCCGCCAGTCCGCCATCGCGCAGCTGCCGTGCCGCGCGGCGGATCCCATCCGCGTCGGCGGCGAGGATGGGGGATCGGCTGGCCGGCGTCATGGCTCGCCGCTATAGCCGCGCGGGATCACTTGCCAGGGAAAAGTACCGCCCATGACCATCGAAGCTGCCGAGATCGGCACCTTGCTCGCCCGTATCGCGGGCACTCTGGAGCGGCTTTCTCCGCCGGTCGCGCCCGCCGTAGACTGGCTCGGCGCCCCTGCCTACGTCTGGTCGGCCAACGGTGTCCGTGCGGTCGATCGGCTGGAGGCGCCCGCGCTGAACCTGCTGCAAGGGATCGACAGCCAGAAGGCCCGTGTCGTCACCAACGTGCAGCGTCTCGCCGCCGGACACGCGGCGCACGACATGCTGCTGTGGGGCTCGCGGGGGATGGGCAAGTCTGCCTTGCTGCGCGCCGCCATCCGCGAAGCACAAGCCGAGGCACCCCGGTCCATCGCGCTGGTACAGGTCGGCCAGGATGCGCTCGGCGGCGTGGCCGAGCTCTTCGCCGAACTGGGCCGCCCGCAACGTCAATTCCTGGTCTTCATCGACGATCTGGGGTTCGAGGAGGGAGACCTGTCGGGCCCTCGCCTGCTGCGCTCCTGGCTGGAAGGCGGGGTGGAGGCGCGGCCTGCCAACGTGCGTCTGGCCGTCACCGCCAACCGCCGCGCCATTGTCGCGCGTTCGATGTCCGAGCAGGACGATCCGATCAACGCACGCGATGCGGTCGACGACAAGCTTGCCCTGGCCGATCGGTTCGGCCTCTCGATCGGCTTCCACAACTGCAGCCAGGACGACTACCTGGCCATCATCGCCGGCTACGCCGAGACGCTCGGCTTGGGCTGGCACGAAGCCGACGCGCTGGAGTGGGCGCAGCGTCGTGGCGCGCGCTCGGGCCGGGTCGCCTGGCAATACATCGCCGAGCTCGCCGGACGGGCAGGTGTTCCGCTCTGAGCCGCAGCCAAGTTCAGGGCAGCAGGCGATCCGGACCGGACTTGAAGCTCGCCTCGGATCCACGCGGCTGCGTGGGGTCGACCAGTTCCTTGGAAGGCTCCAGGTGCTCGGTAACCACGGCGCGCGGACCGACCGCTGGCGCCGCTCCCGGTGCGATCACCCGCCAGATCACACCGCCCGTATCGTCGCTGACCAGCAGAGCGCCCGCCCTGTCGAAGGCGAGCCACACCGGGCGTCCATGCGCCTTGTCCCCGCCCTTCTCCAGAAAGCCGCTCAGCACCTCGACAGGCCGTCCCCGCGGATTGCCGTTGGCATCGAACGGCACGAACACGACATCGTAGCCCGACGGCGGCTTGCGGTTCCATGAGCCATGGCGCGCGACGAAGGCGCCGTTGGCGAACGCATCGCCCAGCCGGTTACCCGCGCTCGCGAACTTCAGTCCAAGCACCGCCGTATGCGCGCCCATCGCGTACTCGGGCTTGCGCGTGTACTCGAGCATGTAGGTGTCCATCGGCCAGGTCACCCGCTCGTCGAACTTGTCCTTCCAGTAGACCCAGGGCCAGCCGTACTGCGCGCCGACCGGGACGTTGGTGAGGTAGTCCGGGACAAGGTCGGGCCCGAGCATGTCGCGCTCCTGCACCACGGCCCACATCTCCGCCGTGGACGGGTTCCAGTCCATCCCGTTGGGATTGCGCATGCCGGCGGCATACTGGCGGCGACGCCCGGTGGCGGTGTCGATCTCCCAGATCGCGGCGCGCCCGGTTTCGGCCTCCATGCCGTTGTCGGCGATGTTCGTGGCCGAGCCCACGGCAGCGTAGAGGTGCGCGCCATCGGGGCTCAGCAGCAGGTTGCGCATCCAGTGGTTGCCGCCCGCCGGCAGCTCCATCAGCTGCCGGGGCTTGCCTTCAAGCTTGGTCGCGCCCGGCGTGAAGGCGAACTCCAGCACGGCATTGTGATTGGCGATGTAGAGCTTGCCGTTGCCGTAAGCCATTCCCGAGGGGGAGTGCATGTCTGCCTGGCGGAAGACCGCGCGTGTCTCCGCCCTGCCGTCGCCATCGGCATCGCGCAGCAGCATGATCGTGTCGGGTGACGGGTCACCCGCGCCCACCCGTCCCATGAACAGCTTCATGAAGAAGCCGGTGATCCCGCCCTGCTTGTTGCCGGCCGGAGCATTGGTGAGCGCGGCCAGAACATCGCCGTTAGGCAGCGTCAGCAGCGTGCGCGGGTGATCGAGACCGGTGGCGAACCGGCTGACGGTGAGGCCGCGTGCCGCTTGCGGCGCCAGGTTCTCGCCCCAGCCCGACGGCTTGGCCAGACTTACGCTGGGTATGGTCTGCTCCGCCGGTTCGACCAGCACCGGATCTATGCCGGTGGTCGCGGCCGGATCGCGATCCGAACGGTGCGCGAGATTGAGATAGGCGAACAGCGCCGCTCCCAGCACGACGATGACGACGAGAACGATAAGCGCGGTGCGCTGCCAGCTTTTCATGCCACCTGAGATAGGCCGGCACGCTCTAGGCGACAACTGCCGAGCGGGCTATGTCGCGCGGATGTTCGACATCGCTCCCCCATCCGACCTTCCCAAGCCCCTCGCCTATACCGCCCTCGCCCAATCGGCTGCGGCCCTGATCGAGGGCGAGCACGATCCGGTGGCCAACATGGCGAACTTGGCCGCGCTGATCTGGATGTCGGTGCCTCGACTGAACTGGGCGGGGTTCTACCGTATGGTAGAGGGCGAGCTCGTCCTTGGCCCCTTCATCGGCAAGCCTGCGTGCATCCGGATCCCGGTCGGCCAGGGCGTCTGCGGCACCGCCGCCGCGCTGGGTGCGACGCAACTGGTGACCGACGTGCATGCCTTCCCCGGCCACATCGCCTGCGATGCGCAGAGCCGCTCGGAGCTCGTCGTCCCCGTTCTGGTCCACGGACGCGTGCGCGCGGTCATCGATCTCGATAGCCCCGAACTCGCTCGCTTCGACGAGGAGGACGCGGCCGGCATCGAACTTGTCGCCCGTGTCGCCAGCACTTTCCTTTGATCTACTACCCGACCTTGTTGCTCCAAATCGGCACAGGCGCTGCGATGCCGTGATCGCGGCCTTGGTGCTGGCGCAGCCAAGATGCTAAATTTCGCGTTAAGGCCGAACGATCCGGCATTCGGTGGACGCGAAAGGACCGCTCATGGCTCAAGGTTACTCACAGGTACGAATGCTGGCCACTCTGATGGTGCTGGCCGCAGGCGCATCGCCTGGGCTTGCCGCGGCGCAGGACGACCATGCATCGCGTTCGGGCTGGCACAACGGCAGTTGGTACGGCGATGCACCGCCGCCCGAGGCGCCGGCGCCCTACCCTGATCCCCGCCAACCGTTTCAATCGGAAGCACAGTTCCATGCCGGTGCGCGCGATGCATGGCTGGCTGACTGCCGGCAGCGCGTTGCCGCACGCGACGATGGCATCGGTGGAGCGGTCATCGGCGGCGTCGTGGGTGGTGTTGCCGGAAACCGGATCGCCGGGCGCGGCAACCGCACCGTCGGCACGGTCGCGGGTGCAGCGGTAGGAGCCGTCGCCGGGGCCGCCATCGACCGCGCGGAGGATCGCGGCCGCGCGCGCGACGAATGCGAGGCGTACCTGGACGATTACTACGCGCGCTACACCGCAAGCTATCCGCAATCCGGATATGGCGGTCAGGCATACCCGGGCTACGGCTATTCCGGATATGCACCGGCGTATGGCTATCCTGCGGGCTGCTGCACCAGCGCGCCGGTGATGATGGTTCCGGCACCAGCTGCGCCGCAGTGCACCGAAACGGTCGAGTACGTCTACGAGGATGTTCCGGCACGCCCTCGTACTCGCCGGCATGTACCAGACAAGCGCGTGAAGATCGTCCCGGACAAGCGGGTGCGGATCAAGTAATCACATTCTCGGGAGTACGTACAGTTGACCGGCGGTTCAGATGGAGCCGCCGGTCAACCGTTGACAGATCAGATCCAGCTGATCGAGCGTCGCATACTTGATGGTAACCAATCCGGATTTCGGGTCGGCATCGCTCTGAATACGCACGGGCAAGCCGAGAAATTCTTCAAGGTGGCCTTGTACGGCGACGATATCGGCATCGTCGCTTGCGTTTCGGGCAGTGCGGGCGCGGCGCGGCGCGGCATCGACTTTTGACTGGCGGCGGACCAGCTTTTCCACCTCGCGCACCGACATCTGCTTGTCCACAGCGGCTTGCGCGATCTGTTCGGCATCATCCGCACCGATCAAGGCGCGGGCGTGACCCATCGATAGCGAGCCGCGCTCCACCAGATCCATCACCGGCGCGGGCAAGGCCAGTAGCCTCTGCAGATTGGCGACATGGCTGCGGCTCTTGTCCACCATCTTGGCGATCTCGGCCTGGGTGAGCCCCTCGCTCTCGGCCAGGCGCTGATAGGCGCGCGCTTCCTCGATCGGATTGAGGTCCTCACGCTGGAGGTTCTCGATCAGCGCCAGTGCCATGACGTCACGGTCGCTCAGCTCTCGGATCAGCGCCGGGATGTCGTGGAGCTGTGCCTTCTGGGCTGCCCGCCAGCGCCGCTCGCCAGCGACCAGCTGATAGCGGCCAGTGTCCAGCGCCCGCACGACAACAGGCTGGATGACACCCCGCTGCGCGATCGACGCCGCGAGTTCGTCCAGTGCCGCTTCGTCGAAGTGCCGCCTGGGCTGGTGTGGATCGGGAGAGATGGAGGAAACGGGCAGAAGCGCCAGGCCCGATCTCTGCAGCCCTTCCCGCGCCCCCGCATCAGTTCCACGTGAGACAGGCTCCTCGCGCCGTGTCTCGCCGAGCAGGGCGCCAAGGCCACGCCCAAGACCCTTGGCCTTCGACTTTGCCGCAGGTGCTGCAACGATGCTGGCTTCCTCGCTCATGCCGCCTTCCTCTCTTCGGGCAAGCGCGTGATCAGTTCGCGCGCGAGCGCGATGTACGCACGGCTCCCTGCACATGCGTGATCGTAGATCAGCGCCGGGACGCCATGGCTCGGCGCTTCCGACAGGCGCACATTGCGCGGGATCGTCGTCTCGAACACGAGCTTGCCAAGGCATGATCGCACGTCATCCGCGACCTGATCGGTCAGCCGGTTGCGGCGATCGAACATGGTCAGTGCAATACCGATGATCCCCAGGTCTGGGTTAAAGCGCTGCTGCACGCGCTCGACTGTCGTCAGCAGCTGGCTCAGCCCTTCGAGCGCGAAGAACTCGCACTGAAGCGGCACCAGCAATGTATCCGCAGCCGTCATCGCATTGAGCGTCAGCAGACCGAGCGACGGGGGGCAATCGATCAGGCAAACATCGTAGCCCAGATCGGGCTGCAAGGCCTTCTGCAAACGATGGGCTCGATCATCGACGCCCACCAATTCCACCTCGGCTCCCGAAAGATCGACCGTTGCTGGACAGAGGTCGAGCTTGGGGATCGGTGTCGGAACGATGCAGCTTTCCATACTCGCTTGATCGACCAGCACGTCATAACTCGATCGGTCGCGCTGTGCTGTGCCGACTCCGATCCCCGTCGAGGCATTACCCTGCGGATCGAGATCGATCAGCAAGGTCTTCCACCCCGTCGCGGCCAGCGCCGTCGAGACGTTGATTGCGGTTGTGGTCTTGCCGACCCCACCCTTCTGGTTGGCGATAGCGATGCGGATCATGCTGCCGTACCTTTCCGGCCGATGAGTTGACCGACAAGGATGCCGGCCTCAGGATCGGTCAAGGATTGTTCCACGTGGAACTTGTGATTCCATCCGCGGAGCTCATTCACTTCTTGGCCCGCCGACCGGCCTTTGGGCAAGACCCAGCACGTCGTGGCTGCCGAAAACCGAGCGGATAAGTCCAGGAGCTCGGCTAAAGGCGCAAACGCTCTTGCCGATATGACATCGAATACCTTCGTCGGCACGGTTTCCAAGCGCCGACCTTCAACATCGACATTTGTGAGCCCAAGGCGATCTACCATCTGGGTCAGCCACTCAACGCGTCTGGTGCGCGACTCGACAAGCGTCACGTTCCAGTCACTCCTTAGGATCGCTATCACGAGCCCGGGAAATCCAGCGCCAGTGCCGAGATCTAGCCACGTCGATGTTTCATGTGGAACATGTGCCAAGAGTTGCGCGCTGTCGAGAATGTGCCTCGCCCACATACTTGGCAGCGTTGCCCTTGCGACCAAGTTCTGCCGCTCGTTCTCTTCGATCAATGCACTGATGAAGCTATCGAGCTTCGCCTCAGCTTCATCACTCTGTGCAAGTGCAAGCGTCTGCGATCGAGCGCCTGCCTCGGTCATGCAGCGAGCTTTCGGCGTGCGTGAACCAGCAAGGCCGACAATGCCGCAGGCGTCACACCGGGAACGCGGCCGGCCGCGGCCAGCGTTTCTGGCCGTGCACCGGAAAGTCGCTCCACCATCTCCGATGAGAGCCCAGGCACGTCGGCATAGGGAAAGTTATCGATAAGGCGCAGAGACTCACTCGCTCGAAGCTCGCGTAGTTCCCGCTCCTGCCGATCAAGGTACGGCGCGTACGCCAGATCTTCGGTCATCTCATCTACCAAGTCATCGTGCGCTTGTTCGAGCTGTGGCAGCCACGGTGAAAGCGCTGCGAGATCGACACCGTCGAAGCGCGTCCACTCTCGCAATGGCATAGTGCCGAGATCCTGGCGAACCGATAGACCGCACGCCGACAGCTGGGCTGCGGACACTTCCGCATCCAGGTGGCTCTCCAGTTCGGACCGACAGTGCTGCCGCTCGGCAAACCAGGACGCGCGTTCGGCACCAACGGCACCCAATTGCGTCGCTAACCCGGTGAGTCGCGTTGCAGCATTGTTGGCACGAAGCCGGAGCCGATATTCCGCCCGTGCGGTGAGCATGCGGTATGGTTCGCTCACACCTTGCAAGGTCAGATCATCGATCATCACGGCCAGATAGCTGTTGGTTCGATCGAGCGCTGGCAGGTCGCGATCCAGAACCGCGCATGCTGCGCTCATCCCCGCGACAAGCCCCTGCCCCGCCGCTTCCTCATACCCGGTCGTTCCATTGATCTGGCCGGCACAGTAAAGCCCCGGAAGGTCTCTTAGCTCCAAGGTCGATCGCAGCGCGCGTGGGTCGATGTGGTCGTACTCCACGGCATATCCGGGGACCACGATCTCGACGCTCTCGAGACCTTCGATCGTTCGCAGCATCGTGGCTTGCACGTCTGCTGGCAAGGACGTGCTGATGCCATTGGGATAGACCAGGTGTGATCGCAAGCCTTCCGGCTCCAGGAAGATCTGGTGGCCGTCCCGATCCGCGAAGCGATGAATCTTGTCCTCGATCGACGGACAATACCGCGGGCCTCGCGCACCGATCGCTCCACTGAACAGCGGTGAGCGGTGAAGGTTGGCGCGGATGATATCATGCGTCCGTACGTTGGTGCGCGTGATGGCGCAAAACACCTGGGGGTTGGCGCGAGCACGGACCATGGGTGACATGGTCCACGGATCGGCGTCCGACGGCTGTTCGTCCAACAGTGACCAATCGATGGTTCGACCATCCAGTCGCGGCGGCGTCCCCGTTTTCAAGCGGGCCATGGGTAAGTCGAAGCTGCGCATCTGGCGCGCCAGTAGCTGCGCCGATGCCTCGCCGATGCGGCCACCTTCAAGCCTCTCCTCGCCGCGGAACAGAGTTCCTCCCAGGAAGGTGCCCGTGCACAGGATGGTGGCTGCAGCGGAAATTTGCTCGCCACCTGTGAGCTCGATGCCTTCTACCCGTCCACCTACCAAACGGAGCGATGCGACCTCCCCCTCAACCAGGTCGAGGCCCGCGGTCGCTGCAAGCTGCCGCTGGATGGATGCCTTGAAGAAAGTCCGATCCGCCTGCACCCGGGGACCTTGGACGGCACTGCCTTTGGAGCGATTGAGCATGCGATAATGGATTGCGGCCGCATCCGCCGCGCGGCCGATCAACCCATCGAAGGCGTCGACCTCTCGGACAAGGTGCCCCTTGCCCAGGCCACCGATCGCCGGATTGCAGCTCATGGCCCCAACCGTCGTCAGGTCGAAACTGACCAAGGCGACACGCGCGCCCATGCGAGCCGCAACCGCGGCGGCCTCGCAGCCGGCATGACCGCCGCCTACGACCACAATATCGTATGTGTGCATGACGCGGCTTTTAGCGTGACAGTCGCCGGTGGTCAAAGCTCATCCATGTTCCACGTGGAACATCACTTGCCGATGCAAAATCGTCCGAACAAGGCATCGAGCATGTCCTCGGTTGCAGCACGCCCGAGCAGCCGATCGAATGCGCTTCTGGCATTGCGCAACAACTCGGCAATCAGGAGCGGATCGACTTGAGAACCTGCCTGATGCAGGGCCTCTGCCGCCTCCAAAAGCAGAGTGCCCTGACGTTGGTTCAAGGCAAACTGGTTTGGACCCGGCAGCGCGGTGCGCGCGAGATCGATGAGATCGCTTTGTAGCTCGGCAATGCCCGCGCCCGTTTCAGCCGAGACGCGGTGACGGGGACGGACTTTGCCCTTGTGCGAGGCAAGATCGGCGAAGCTGTCGAGTTCCCAGACGCACCTGCCCTGCCCCTCGCCTTCCGGCCCCAGCCAGAGCACAAGGTCCGCTCGCGACAACTCCTGTGTCGCTCGGTCGATGCCGATAAGTTCGACGGCGTCCTGTGTATCGCTGCGTAGGCCCGCGGTATCTACGAAGAGAAAAGGAATGCCTTGCAGCGCGACGGGCCGGGTCAGCACATCGCGTGTCGTCCCCGGGATGGGCGTGGTTATGGCAGCATCGGCATCAACCAAGCAATTGAATAAACTGCTTTTTCCGGAGTTCGGCGGCCCCGCGAGTACCACGCGAAAACCCTCGCGCAGAGATTCCGCGCGCGGTCCGGCCACGAGCGCATCGATTGCGGTGGCCAAGCGGGCCAGATCGAGGGAGAAGCTGGGTGGGAGATGCGCGACATCATCCTCGTCGCCGAAATCCAGCACCGCTTCGACTTGTGCCGACAACACCAGCACTTGGTCGCGCCACTCGGAAATCTGCGAGGACAAGCCACCACTCGCCAGCGCGAGAGCGTGGCGCCGCTGCAGTTCGGTCTCCGCGGTCAGCAGATCGGCGAGACCTTCCGCTTCCGCGAGATCGATCCGGCCATTGGCGAAAGCGCGCCGGGTGAATTCTCCGGGTGTCGCCCAGCGTAACCCAGGTAGTTCGGCCAAGGTCCGCTCGACCGCCGCAACCACCGCCCTTCCCCCATGCAGGTGGAATTCGGCCAAGTCCTCACCGGTGGCCGTTGCCGGACCTGGAAACCACAGGACCAGCGCCTGATCCAGCGGATCGCCGTTCCGATCCCGCAAGCGCCGCAGGCTGGCATGCCGCGCTTGAGGGACCTGGCCGGCCAATGCTTCGACAGCACCGGCAGCCGCGGGCCCGCTGATCCGCACGATGCCGATCGCGGCCGGCGGCGCACCGCTGGACAAGGCGAAGATCGTGTCGTTCATGCCGTCGCGTCACGGAAACTTTTAGAGGAGCGGCTTAGCGATCCTCGGGCTTTGGCGCGCCTGGCTTGGACATCGCCATCGCCGCGCCGCCTTCCATCAACTGCTGGAACAGTTTGAGGCCGAACTGGCCCATCGGTGCCATCTGCTTGGCCAGGTCCTGCATCTGATCGACGCTGCCGACACCTTGCATCGCCTTGGCGAGCGCATCGACATAGACCTCGTTGGCGCGAGTCACATCCGGCAGGCCCAGAAAGCGCCTCGCCTCTTCCGGCGAGCAGTCCACCTCGACATTGACCTTCATCGGGCTCTCCTGCCTCGCTTTCCTTCCGTTGTGCTGACACATGCGCTTGGCAAAGTCCATTGCGGCAGCCTAATCCCATGCAAGCGAAGACGCCCGGTGACACAGGCAAGGAGAGCCCCATGACCACGAACACCCAGATCCCCACTCTCGACGACGACGGACAGATCCCGGTCCTGGTCATCAAGCCGGAGGGCACGCCGCGCGGTGCTGTGATCGTGCAGCAGGAGATCTTCGGCGTGGACGCCGGTATCCAGAAGAAGGCGCAGCAATGGGCCGATCGCGGGTACCTTGCGGTGGCGCCGGATACGTTCTGGCGCCAGCAGCCGGGCGTCGCTCTCGATGCCGACATCCCGGAGCAATTCCAGGAAGCCGTCGGCTACATGATGAAGCACGACTTCGACCTGGGCATTCGCGATATCGAGGCCGTCATCCACTGGATCCGTCGCGATGCGGATGTGGCCAAGGTCGGGCTGGTCGGCTTCTGCATGGGCGGCCGCGTCGCCTACATGGCCGCAGCGCGCACGGACATCGATGCTTCGGTCGGCTACTACGGCGTGATGATCGACCAGATGCTGGGCGAAAAGCATGCCATCGCCAAGCCGCTCATGCTGCATATTCCCACCGCCGATCACTTCGTCAGTCCCGATGCCCAGAAGGCCATGCACGAAGGGTTGGACGATCACCCGAAGGTCACGCTGTACGACTACGAAGGGCTCGACCACGGCTTCGCCGCCGAGATCGGCTCACGTCGCGACGAGGCGGCAGCACAGCTTGCCGATGAGCGCACAGCAGCGTTCTTCGCCGAGCACTTGGGTTAAGCGAGCGCCCTCAATCCCCTCACCGGCAAATCCTTGAGCGCGATGGTTGTATGACCATCGCGCCAGCAACAGGTTCAGGCATGGCAGACGGCTATCGATTGGTCATCCGGGACCACGGCGGACCCGAGGCGATCATGCGAGAGGACGCGCGGTTCGCGGATCCGGGACCGGGCGAGCTGCTGATCGAAACCGAGGCAGTCGGCCTCAATTTCATCGACGTCTACTATCGTATCGGGCTCTACCCGGCGCAGCTGCCTATCACGCTCGGTTCCGAAAGTGCCGGGACAGTCGTGGCCGTGGGTGAAGGCGTGGATGGCTTTGCTCGCGGCGAACGTGTCGGCTGCGCGCAGGGCGACGGCGCCTACGCCACGCATCGGGTCATCAAGGCAACGCAGGCGGTTCGGTTGCCCGAGGCGGTCAGCGCCGAGATGGCTGCGGCTACCATGCTCAAGGGCTTTACCGCGTGCTATCTTGCCGAAGATATCATCCCGCTGGAGGCCGGACAGATCGCCCTGGTACATTCGGCAGCAGGCGGCGTCGGCTCGCTGCTGGTGCCCTGGCTACGAGACAAAGGCGTGATCGTCGTCGCGCATGCCGGAACCGCGGACAAGGCCGCAAGCGTGGACGCGGACCATGCGCTCAGCTGCAGGTTCCAGGACCTGCCGCAGGCGCTGCTGGAGGCGACCGGCGGGCGCAGGGCTGACGTGGTCTACGATGGGGTGGGCCAGGCCTCCTGGACCGCCTCGCTGGCCTGTCTGCGCAAGCGCGGGCTGATGGTGAGCTTCGGCAATGCATCGGGCCCTGTTCCACCGGTGGCGCTGACCGACTTGATGCGCGCGGGTTCGCTGATGGTGATCCGACCGACGATGGCGGACTATATCGGCACGCCCGCAGAACTGGCGCATACCGCCGAGCGGCTGTTCGACAGGATCGCGCGCGGTGTGGTGAAGCCCGTCATCGGGCAACGCTACGCGCTTGCAGATGCCGCCGAAGCGCATCGGGCGTTGGAAGCACGGCAGACGACCGGATCGACGGTGCTGATCCCCTGAAGCAGGAGTCACGTCGTCCCGGGTCAGTCCCGGGACGACGCTCAAGGCTCAGAACAGGGTGCCGATGCCGAGCTGCGGGTCTACCCAGCCTTCGTAGATCATCTTCAGAGCAACGTAGACGATAACCGCGAGGCCGATCCACGCGATCCAGCGGAAGCGCTCGATATAGCGGGCGATGAAGTTTGCCGCGAGGCCCATCAGGGCAATGGCGAAGACCAGGCCGACGATCAGAATGCCAGGATGCTCACGCGCCGCACCCGCCACGCCCAGCACGTTGTCGATGCTCATCGACACATCGGCGACCGCCACGGAAATGGCGGCGCTGGCGAAGCTCTTGGCCGGCTTCAAGCCGGAACGCTCGTCGCCCGCGACCTCGGGAGAGCCATGCGAATGCACGTCCTGCCCGCCATGGGTGTGGAGCTCGCGGTACATCTTCCAGGCGACCCACAGCAGCAACAGGCCGCCGGCGAAGACCAGGCCGACGATGCCGAGCAGCCAGGTCACGATCAGCGCGAAGCCGATGCGCAGGACCAGCGCGGCGAGGACGCCGATCAGGATGACCTTCTTGCGCTGCTCGGCGGGAAGTCCCGCAGCGAGCGCACCGACCACGATCGCATTGTCGCCCGCGAGCACGAGGTCGATCATCATGACTTGCAGGAACGCCGCCATCGCCGATGGCGTGCCGATGTTCGAGAAGTCGTTGACGATATGCTGCCAGATCTCGGCCGGTCCCCCGATCGAGGGAGCGGCAGCGGCCAGCGTCAGCAAAAGATCCAAGGCCACTGCCCCTTACTGGTTCATCGTTGCGAAAAAGTCCTCGTTGGTTTTCGAGTCCTTCATCTTGTCGAGCAAAAACTCCATCGCATCGACGGTTCCCATTTGCATGAGAATGCGGCGCAGGACCCACATCTTGCTGAGCTGGTCCTTGGGGACGAGCAGCTCTTCCTTGCGGGTGCCGGACTTGCCGACGTCGAGCGCCGGGAAGATGCGCTTGTCGGAGACCTTGCGGTCGAGGACGATTTCCGAGTTACCGGTGCCCTTGAACTCCTCGAAGATGACCTCGTCCATGCGGCTGCCGGTGTCGATCAGGGCGGTGGCGATGATCGAGAGCGAGCCTCCCTCCTCGATGTTGCGCGCGGCGCCGAAGAAGCGCTTGGGGCGCTGCAGGGCGTTCGCATCGACACCGCCGGTCAGCACCTTGCCCGAACTGGGCACCACGGTGTTGTAGGCGCGGCCGAGGCGCGTGATCGAATCGAGCAGGATCACGACATCGCGCTTGTGCTCGACGAGGCGCTTGGCCTTCTCGATCACCATCTCGGCGACCTGGACGTGGCGCTGGGCGGGCTCGTCGAAGGTGGAGGAGATGACCTCGCCCTTCACCGAGCGCTGCATGTCGGTGACTTCCTCGGGGCGTTCGTCGACCAGCAGGACGAGCAGGAACACCTCGGGGTGGTTGTCGGTGATGGCCTTGGCCATGTTCTGCAGCAGCACGGTCTTGCCGGTGCGCGGCGGAGCGACGATCAGGGCGCGCTGGCCCTTGCCCTGCGGGCTGATGAGATCGATGACCCGCGCCGACTTGTCCTTGACCGTGGGGTCGAGGCCATCGAGGTTCAGGCGCTCGTCGGGATAGAGCGGCGTCAGGTTGTCGAAATTGGTGCGGTGGCGGACCATGTCGGGATCGTCGAAGTTGACCTTGGTCAGCTTCGTGATCGCGAAATAGCGCTCGCCGTCGCGCGGGGCGCGGATCTCGCCTTCGACGGTGTCGCCGGTGCGCAGGCCCCACTTGCGGACCTGGTTCGGCGAAACGTAGATGTCGTCCGGTCCGGCCAGATAGTTCGCCTCGGGGCTGCGCAGGAAGCCGAAACCATCGGTGAGCACCTCGATGGTGCCCAGCCCCATGATCTCCTCGCCATCCTCGGCCACTTCCTTGAGGATGCCGAACATGAGTTCCTGGCGGCGCATGGTGGACGCGCCTTCGACGCCGAGTTCCTCGGCCATTTCGACCAGCTCGGCCGGGGTTTTCTGCTTGAGTTCTTTAAGGTGCATGATGTGGTGTCTTGATTTTCCGTGAGGATCGGGATGGCCGGCGGACCGATGGGCTTGGGGAAAGCGGATCCGGGCAAGGCGAGGGAACCCTCGCGGCCCTGTGCCGGAACGTCGGGTAGATAAACGTTGTGCCGCTGGCGGTCAATCGACTCGCGGCAGGTCGGGGCTCGGGAACGCCCGGCCTTCCGGCACCGCGTCACCCTGAACTTGTTTCAGGGCAAATCGGGCAGTCTGGGCCGGAGGGTTGCTTCGCCGTACGCCGGTGCCCCGGAAGGCCTCAGAACGGCTTCACGACCACCAGGATCACGATCAGCGCCACGGTAACGCCCGGGATCTCGTTCAACAGCCGCAGTGCCTTGCCCGAGAGCCGCCGCTCGCCCTTGGCCAGCTTCTTGGCATAGCCGACCATCCAGCCGTGATATCCGCTGAGAGCCAGCACCAGCAGCAGCTTGGCGTGCAGCCATCCCGCGACCCACCATTGTCCGGCGCTCGCCACCGCGATGCCAAGAACCCAGACCAGCACCAGCGCCGGCGTCAGGATGATCTTGCGCAGCTTGGCTTCGCGATCGAGCCAGCGCGCTTCCTCGGCCGAGCCCGGCTCGCTCTCCTGGTGATAGACGAAGAAGCGCGGGAGCATGAACAGCCCGGCCATCCAGAAGATCACGAAGATGACATGCCCGGCCTTGAGCCAGAGGTAGATTGCGGAAAGCTGGTCCATGTGCCGCCCTTAGCGCGGTTGAAGGGCCGCGTCACGCCGTCGCGGGCTCGACCCGGGGCCGGTTTTGCGACGAGCCGACCTTGCCGAAGGCGCCATGACGAGAGCTTGCGACATGCCGAAACCGGTCCCGGGTCACACCCGCGACGACCTCGGCCCTCTCCGTCTAGCCTTCCGCGCCGCGCACCACTGCCAGCAATCTCTCGACATGCTCGATCGGGGTGAACTGGCCGATACCGTGCCCCAGATTGAAGACATGGGGGCGCCCCGCGAAAGTATCGAGCACGCGCCGCGTCTGGCGGTCCAGCTCGTCGCCGCCGGCCAGCAACAGCAGCGGGTCGAGGTTGCCCTGCACCGGCATGCCCTGCGGCAGCGCCTCGGCGGCCCACAGGGGATCGATCGTCTCGTCCAGCCCGACCGCGTCGACGCCGGTCTCGCGGGCATAGGCAGGCAGCTTCTCGCCCGAGCCCTTGGGGAAACCGATGACGGGCACGCCCGGGTGCCGCTCGTGGATGGCAGTCGCAATCAGGGCGTTAGGGGCGATGACCCAGCGCTCGAACTCGGCCGGGGCCAGGCTGCCTGCCCAGGAATCGAACAGTTGGACCGCCTCGGCTCCGGCGGCGATCTGGCCCGAAAGGTACTCCACCGTGACCGCGATGATGGCATCGACGATCGCCTGGAAAGCGGCCGGGTCGCGATAGGCCATGGCGCGCGCCTCGTGCTGGTCGCGGCTGCCCTCGCCCGCGACCATGTAGGTGGCGACGGTCCAGGGACTGCCGGCAAAGCCGAGCATTGTGGTCTCCGGCCCAAGCTGCGCGCGGACCTTCGCCACCGTGTCGTAGATCGGCGACAGGCGTGAGGGCACGGGCTCAAGGCTGGCGAGCGTCGCGTCGACCAGCGGCGGCGCCAGCCTGGGCCCCTCCCCTGCCAGGAACGTCAGGTCTTGCCCCATCGCGTAAGGCACGATCAGGATGTCGGAAAACAGGATAGCACCATCGAAGCCGAAGCGGCGGATCGGCTGCAGCGTGATCTCGGCGGCGGCATCGGTGTCGTAGACCAGCGCCAGGAAACCGCCCTTCTCCGCCCGCAGCGCGCGGTATTCCGGCAGGTAGCGCCCCGCCTGGCGCATCAGCCACACCGGCCGCCTCGGGGAGGCTTCGCCCTTGAGCACGTTCAGCAGAGTTCCGGGCATCGCGGCTTGGTCCCACTTAAATAATATTAGATTCTTAGAAGGATGATGGAGTCTGTTGGCCCTGTGGAAACTGGGGACGGCGGCGCCTTGCCCGATTTGTCCGGCGCTGAACAGTCCTTCGCCTGCTGCCGACTCCCGACGCCCTGGCGGTCAAGCAAAGGTTGTGCGCCTTATCCCCAGCCTGTCGAGAACCGCCCTGCCCTGTCCGTAACTCGGCCGCGAACACGCCGGTAGTGGGGGCAGAATCCCGATGCCGAGTTGTCACCCGCCCTCTCCCGTGGTTTATGCCACGCGTATCCACAGGGTTTCCGGAGCGGCTGCCGGACAGCACGGGTTCGCGAAAAGGGTCATGGCGCGCTTCCACCTTCACCTGCTGTCGGACTCCACCGGAGAGACGCTCGAGATGATCGCCAAGGCGGCACTCGCGCAGTTCGACGACACCGAAGTCGTGCGCCATTTCTGGCCGATGGTGCGCTCGCAGCAGCATCTCGACCGCATCATGGGCGAGATCGCCGCCAATCCGGGCCTCGTGTTCTTCACCCTCGTCAACGACGAGACTCGCGGCAAGCTGGAAGCGCGATGCCAGGTGCTCGGCCTGCCCGCGATCGCCGTGCTCGATGGCGTAACCGACGCACTGGAAGACCTGCTGGGCCAGGAGGCCAAGGGACGCCCAGGCCGTCAGCACCGGTTGGACGAAGCCTACTTCGCGCGCGTCGATGCGATCCAGTTCACCATCGCCCACGACGACGGCATCGGTTGGGAGAACTGGGAGGAAGCCGATATCGTGCTGGCCGGCGTCTCGCGCTCGTCCAAGACGCCGACCAGCATCTATCTCGCCAATCGCGGCTACAAGGTCGCCAACATCCCGATCGTGGTCGAAAGCCCGCCGCCCTCGCTGCTCTACGACTTGAAGCGGCCTCTCGTGGTGGGTCTGACCACCGCGCCCGAGCGGCTGATCCAGATTCGGCGCAACCGCCTGCTCTCGCTCAGCCAGTCGCCCGACACCGATTACGTCGACCAGGACAAGGTCGAGACCGAGCTGAAGTACGCGCGGCGCATGTTCGCGGACAACTCGTGGCCGGTGATCGACGTCACCCGCCGTTCGATCGAGGAAACCGCAGCCGCGGTGATCAACCTCTACAACGAGCGCCACGCCGCCAGTGGCCAGAGCGGCAGCGATCCGCGCCCGATATGATTTTAAGAGCGAACCGCCGATGAGCCTCGTCCTCGCCTCCAAGAGCGCGTCGCGACAGGCCATGCTGGCCGCGGCCGGCGTGCCCTTTACCGCGCGCCCCGCCGACGTGGACGAGCGGGGCATCGAGGCGGCGCTGGTCGGTGCAAGCCCGGCCGACGTGGCGCTGGCACTCGCCCGCGCCAAGGCCCTGGCGGTTTGCGCGCAAGTCCCCGGGGAACTCGTGCTGGGCAGCGATTCGCTGGTCGAGTGTGCGGGTCGCCGGTTCGACAAGCCGGAAAGTCGTGATGCGGCGGCAGAGCACTTGCGCTTCTTCTCGGGCAAAGTGCTCGACCTGCACAGCGCCGCCGTTCTGGCGCGCAACGGCGAGGTCATGTGCGGCGAGGCACGGGTCGCCCGCCTGCATGTGATCGACCTGTCCGAGCGCTTCATCGAGGACTATCTCGATCACGAGTGGCCTGCCGTGTCCGCCTGCGTCGGCGTGTTCCGGATCGAAGGGCGCGGCGTTCAGCTTTTCCGGGCGATCGAGGGCGATCACTTCACCGTGTTGGGCATGCCGCTGCTGAGTGTGCTGGCCTTCCTGCGCGAGCTGGGAGTGCTGCGGCGGTGAGCCATGTTTCGGACGAGCCCTATGCCGAGGTGATCGGCGATCCGATCGTGCAATCGAAGTCTCCGGCGATCCATGGGTTCTGGCTTACCGAGCTAGGGATGGATGGCCGCTACGATCGTTGCCACGTCACGGCCGATGGCTTGGAGCGCTACCTCTCGCTGCGGCGTGCCGATCCCGCATGGCGCGGTTGCAACGTCACGATGCCGCACAAGCAGGACGTGTTGCCTCTGCTCGATGCCGTCGAACCGATCGCACGGCGCATCGGCGCCGTGAACACGATCGTGCGCGGTGCGGACAGCACGCTGACCGGCACCAACACCGACGCGGCCGGGTTCATGGAACCGCTCGGATCGGCTCGGTTCGAGACGGTGACGGTGATCGGGGCGGGGGGTGCAGCCCGCGCGGTGCTGGCGGCGCTCGCCGACGCCGGCACGGGGTGGATTTCGCTGCAGAACCGCAGCCTCGACAAGGCGCAGGCGCTGCTTGCCGAATTCGACGTGCCGGGACGCGCCTATGGCCTGGGCGAGCAGGTCCCGGCCGCCGACCTGCTGGTGAACACCTCTGCGCTCGGCATGACCGGGCAACCGCCCTTGCCGCATCTGCTCGACGATGTCGCGGACGGTGCGGTGGTCTACGATATCGTGACCAGTCCGCTCGACACCGTGCTGCTGTGCGAGGCCCGCGAGCGCGGGTTCGCGACGGTGGACGGCCTCGCCATGCTGATCGGCCAGGCGGACCAGGCCTTTGCTCGCTTCTTCGGCACGCACCCGCCGCGTGGCGAGGACCAGCGCCTGCGAGAACGAATCCTGTCGGGACAAGGGGGATGAGCAAGACTCGCCCCAAGATCCTCGGGCTCACCGGCTCGATCGGCATGGGCAAGTCAACGGTTGCCGCCATGCTGCGCGCGCTGGGCGTGCCCGTCTTCGATGCCGACGCGGCGGTGCACGCGCTGCAAGGCCCCGGTGGCGCACTGCTACCGGCGATCGAGGCAGCCTTCCCGGGTACCACCGGAGCGGCCGGTGTCGATCGACCCAAGCTGGGCGCGCTGGTCTTCGGCGATCCCGAGAAGCTCGCCCGGCTCGAATCGATCGTCCATCCCGCGGTGGCGGAATTGCGCCGCGACTTCCTGCGCGATCATGCCGCGCGTCCGCTGGTCGTCTTCGACATACCTTTGCTGTTCGAGAAGGGCGGCGCACAAGGGCTCGATGCGGTCGCCGTGGTCTCCGCGCCGGCCGCCGCGCAGCGCGAGCGGGTGCTGGCGCGGCCAGGCATGACGGAGGAGAAGTTCGCGCAGATCCTGGCGCTGCAGGTACCCGACGCCGAGAAGCGTACGCGTGCCGACTTCGTCATCGACACCGGCACCGATCTCGCCTCCACCCGCGCTGCGGTGGAGCGTATCGTGCACGGGTTCACGCAAGGGTTTGTCACGCACGATTAAGCCGACGCGCTCTTGCGCCCCGCTGGCGGCGGGTCGATATGGAGTGGAATGCGAGAGATCATATTCGACACCGAAACGACCGGCCTCGACCCCCGCACGGGCGACAGGATGGTGGAGATCGGCTGTATCGAGATGATCAACCGGGTCACAACCGGCCGCACCTTCCACGCCTACTTCAATCCCGGTCGGCCGATGCCTGCCGAGGCCGAGGCGGTGCACGGCCTGTCCGACATCTTCCTTTCCGACAAGCCGGCCTTCGCCGAACGCGTGCACGAACTGCTCGAGTTCATCGCCGACAGTCCGCTGGTGGCGCATAACGCCGGTTTCGACTTCGGCTTTCTCGATGCGGAGCTGGCCATCTGCGGCCATCCGCCGGTCTGCCGCACCCGCATGGTGGATACCGTCGCGCTGGCCCGCGTGCGGCATCCTGGCGCCAAGCTCTCGCTCGATGCGCTGTGCACGCGCTATGGCATCGATCGCAGCCATCGCACCATGCACGGCGCGCTGCTCGATGCCGAGCTGCTGGCGCAAGTCTACGTGGAACTGCGTGGCGGGCGGCAGATCGGGCTGGAGCTCGTGGCCGAGGTGGTCGAGGCCGTGACGGCAGGACCGGTGCTGGTGCGCCGCGAACGTCCGCCGCGCCCGGCTCGGCCTCATTGTGCCAGCGCGGAGGAACTGGCCGCGCACATGGCGTTTCTGGCTACGGTGGACACGCCGATCTGGTCCAACTAATTTCCAACCAAGAGGAGACAACGCCCATGGATATTCGCGTTTCTGGCCATCAGGTCGACACGGGCGAGGCGCTGCAAACCCATGCCAGCGACCGCCTCAGCACCATGGTGGAGAAGTACTTCAGCCGCGCATTGTCGAGCCATGTGACTTTCGGCAAGGCTCCGGCCAATGCGTTCCGTTGCGATATCATCATGCACGTCATGCAGAACCTGGTGCTGAAGGGCACCGGCGCCGCGCAGGATGCGCATGTCGCCTTCGACCAGGCCGCGGAGAAGATCGACAAGCAGCTGCGCCGCTACAAGCGTCGCCTGGTCGATCGCCATGAACAGAGCGCGCACGCCATGGCGGTGGAGGACGCGTCCTATACGATCTTCGAAGAGCAGGCCGAGCAGGACGAAGTCGAGGTGGATGCTCCGCTGGTCATCGCCGAGACGCGGGTCGACGTTCCCGAAGCGACTGTTTCGGACGCGGTGATGATGCTCGACTTGCGCAATACTACCGCGCTGCTGTTCAAAAACGCTGGCACTGGACGCCACAATATGGTTTACCGCCGCGGCGACGGATCGATCGGCTGGGTCGAGCCTTCTTCGACCCCCTGAGTGGGCGTCACGCTCTTCGGATTTGAAGTAGTGGGCCGAGGCCCCCGGTTTCGTCCGGGGGTTTCGTGGTTCCGGCGGTGTCGCGATCATGGGGTCGGGTGGTCCTGGCAGACCAGCCTGGCTCGAACACGATTGATGATTGAATGAGTGCTCTTTTCATTCTTCTGCCCGAAGCCGTCACCACGGCGAGCGGGGACGACAAGGCGGGCATCCTGGCGCGCCTCGCCGACGTTTTCGCGCAAGTCTATCAGCTTGACCGCGATCTGGTGCTGGAGCGGATCACGGAGCGTGAGCGTCTGGGCAGCACCGGCTTCGGCCGTCACGTCGCCATTCCCCATGCGCGGATTGCCGGGCTGAGCCGCCCGGTCGCCGCCGTGATCCGCCTCGATCGTCCGGTCGAGTTCGACGCCGCCGATGGCATGCCGGTGGACCTCGTATTCGGCCTGCTCTCACCCGACGGTGCCGGTGCCACTCACCTGCAGGCCCTTGCCGCCGTTTCGCGCATGATGCGTGACGAGCGCATGCATGCCGCGCTGGTGGCGGCGCCGGGCACGGATGCGATCTACAGCTTGCTGTCCAATGTCATCGATCGCGACGCCGCCTGAGGCGGCTTCGGGCGCCGAGCTTCACTGGCGCGCGCTGGAGGGGCTCTATGCGTCCGCTCCGATCAACCAGCTGTTCCGCTCTTCGCTGACGGTCACCGGCGAGGGCCGAGCCCGCATCGTCTTCCCGGTCGAGCCCGAGGTGTTCCATGCGGCGGGCGCCGCGCACGGCACCATGTACTTCAAGATGCTGGACGACGCGGCGTTCTACGCGGCCAACTCGCTGGTGACCGACCGCTTCCTGCTGACCACCGCGTTCAACCTCCACCTGACCAAGCCGGTGCGCGGCGGCACGATCGTCGCCGAAGGGCACTGGGTCAGCGGTCGCAGGCGTGTGCTGGTCGCCGAATCGCGGCTGGTGGACGAGGAGGGGGAAGAGATCGGCCGGGGTACCGGCACCTTCATGCGCTCGCGCATCGCGCTGTCCGGCCTGCGCGGCTACGCCGTCAAAGCCCCCGGCTGAGCAGGCGCGTGCGGCTCCCAACGCACCTGGAAGTCAGCGCTCTGATCCGCCGCGTCGAGGGAGAAGGGGGGTTCGCCACGGTGCTCGCCCGAGGCGACCGCGACTCCGGAACCTTGATGGTCGTTCTGACCGATCGTGGTACGTTATCAACCGCTTACGAGCGAATGCCGCAAGCCGACGGCACGCGCCGCTGGAGCCTGTCGCGAACGCAGGAGGCCGATGCACCACTCGCCTTCGGCGAATACCTGGAGCGTCGGAAAGATCAGGATCCGGATCTCTGGATCGTGGAACTGGACGTCCGCAATGGCGAACGCTTCATCGAAGAGCTGTCCCCTGGCTGATTGACTTCGCAGTTGCGGTAGGCCATCGGCGCTTTCGCTCACATGCGGAAGCGGCCAGGACGCGCAGTTCAGCGGTCCGGCTAGCACGCAGACGGGGGGCCATCGGCAGGCGTGCACGTACTATACGTGCTTGAGGGGCAAAGCGTTCCCGCGTGCGACGGATGCTCACCGCTTTTTGAACGTCTTAAATGCTACGTAAAGTACCAGCGGCGAGCGCAGTGGCGCTTGCCGGAATGCTGTTGACCGGTCTGTTCGGCTTCCGAGCCGCAGGCGCAGCAGCCGAAGTGATGATCCCGACCATCGTGCTTCCGGATACATCCACCCAGTTCGTCGCCAATCCCGTGGTGCAGCCCCTGCCGCAAGTCGGCACCGGCACTGACCCGGAGGCCAAGCTCGCGGCAGCGCGACAGGCCGGCACGCTCGGCGCTCTCGTCGATGCGCAGCCCACCGAGGGCGATCTCTCTCCCGAAATGCGCTGCCTGGCAGGCGCGATCTATTTCGAAGCGCGCGGTGAAACGTTGGAAGGCCAGCTTGCCGTCGGCCGCGTGGTCGTGAACCGCTCCAAGTCGGGCCGCTTCCCCGCCAGCTACTGCGGCGTCGTCTACCAGCCCTCGCAGTTCTCGTTCGTGCGCGGGCGCAGCATGCCCGCGGTGCGCACCGGTTCGCAGGACTGGCGCGAAGCGGTGGCGGTCGCGCGCATCGCAGATCAGAACGCATGGAACAGCGAAGCCCCGGAGGCGCTGTTCTTCCACGCGGCGCGGGTTTCGCCCAGCTGGCGGCTGACGCGCCTGGCACGCGTCGACAACCACATCTTCTACCGCTGAAATCCGGCGCTGAAGTCAGGCGTCGAAAACCGGCGTCGACCCGGGCTCGACCCGGGTCCGGTTTCGCCAATAACGAACCTTTCGTCAGGGCGCCGCTACGAAAGCCGGTGAGATGCCGAAACCGGACCCGGGTCAGCCCAGTCCGGAATGGTCCTCAGGTCCGCAGCGCTACCCACACCGGAGCGTGGTCGCTGGCCTTTTCCCGGCCGCGGTGCACCTTGTCGACACCGCAGGCGACCAGGCGATCGGCCAGCTCGGGCGAGAGCAGCGCGTGGTCGATGCGAAAGCCATGGTCGCGCTGCCAGGCGCCCGCCTGATAGTCCCAGTAGGTCCACACGCCACCGCGCGGGTTGTGCGTCGCCAGCGCGTCGGTCCAGCCTTCGTACATCAGCCGGGTATAGGCATCGCGCGAGCCGGGCTGCATCAGCGCGTCGCTGTCCATCGCCTTGGGGGCCCAGACGTCGCAATCGTTGGGGATGACGTTGTAGTCGCCGGTGACGATCGCCGGCACTTCCTCGGCCGCGATCTGGCGCATGCGGCTGCGCAGGCGGTCCATCCAGCGCAGCTTGTAGTCGAACTTGGGGCCGGGCTGCGGATTGCCGTTGGGCAGGTAGATGCACGCCACCCGGATGCCGAAGACCTGCGCCTCGATATAGCGCGAGTGCTCGTCCTCGGGCTCGCCCTCCAGGCCGCGCCGGACCTCGACGGGCTGTTCGCCGTCGGCCAGGATGGCGACGCCGTTGAAGCCCTTCTGGCCATGCCAGACCGCCTTGTAGCCCAGCTTCTCGAACTCGTCGGCCGGAAAGCCCTCGTCCTGCGTCTTGATCTCCTGCAGGCAGGCGACGGACGGACGCGTCTCCTCCAGCCATTCGAGCAGCCGCGGCAGGCGCGCCTTGATGCCGTTGATGTTGAACGACGCGACCTTGAGCATGCGGGCGCTCAGATCGCGAAGCTGGAGCCGCAACCGCAGCCGGCGACAGCCTGCGGGTTCTCCACCCGGAACGCGGCGCCGCCGAGCGACTCGACGTAATCGACGACGCAGCCGGCGACCAGATCGAGGCTGACGTCATCGACGACCAACTGCACGCCGTCCGTCTCGCTCACCGTGTCCGCGCCGTCCACCGCCTCCGCCAGGCCGAACTTGTACTGGAACCCCGAGCAGCCGCCGCCTTCGACCGACAGGCGCAGGATCGCCGCCTTGCCTTGCTTGGCGGCGATCGCCGCGACACGCGCCGCGGCGGAGGGGCTGAGAGTCACGGGCGCGGTCTGGAGATCGGTGGTCATGGCCTTGATGTAGGCCTCAGCCGGTGCAGCGGCAAGCGCCGGCCCGCAACCTTCCGTCAGGCTCACGCCATCTGGATGTAGGTCCGCATTGCCTCGGCCTCGGACTGGATCTGATCGATGCGATGCTTCACCAGGTCGCCGATCGAAACGAAACCGATCATCTCGCCGTCGGACAGCACGGGCAAGTGGCGGATGCGACGGCGCGTCATCAGCGAAAGGGCCTGGAGCACCGTGGTATCGGGGTCGACGGTGACGGCCGGCGCGGTCATGACTTCGCCGACGGTCTTGGCGAGTACCTGCGGGCCATGCTGGTGCAGGCCGTATATCACGTCGCGCTCGGAAAACATGCCGGCGAGCCGTTCGCCTTCGGTCACCGGCATGGCGCCGATGCGCCGCTCGGCAAGCATGGCCACGGCCTCGCTGACCGGAGTGTCGGTGCTGCAGGTCAAGACGGCCGCATCGCGGCCCTGGATAAGACGACCGACCGTCATGGCGTGCTCTCCTGTATCTTGTTGTGGCCTATATCTTGTTGTGACGGTGAGAGTACCACAGCCACGGCCTGCCGCCAAACCACCTGAGACCTTGCGGTGCTCGTCCCGTCGCCAGGCCCTTGCAGGCGGGCTTCGGGGGTCGCACATAGGCCTGGATGATTCCCCGTTCCCCCCTCGACGATCCCGAAAAGGCAGCGCACGCCTGGGCGCGCTACCGCCAGATCATGCGCTGGATGATGCTGGTCACGGTGACGCTGGTCGTTGGCTCGCTCTGGGTGCTCTACAAGAGCAACGGCATGGTCTCGATCCACATGTACATCGCCGCGGCCTTGGGCATCGGTTTCACCATGCTGCTGACGTCCGCGCTGATGGGGCTGCTGTTCCTGTCGAGCGGCACCGGGCACGACGATGCGATCGCCGACAAGCTCGAGGAAGAGCGAAACCGCTGACGTGGGCCCGCATCAGTCCTCGATCGACAGACTTTCGATCTGAGGGTCCTGAGCGGGACGCAAGCGAAACTCCTCCACCGGAACCCCGCCGATCAGATGCTGCTGGATCACGCGTTCCAGCACCTCGTCGGTGCACGAGTGATACCAGACGCCATCGGGCCAGACGACCGCGATCGGTCCGGCGACGCAGATGCGCAGGCAGTCCGCCTTGGTCCGCGCGACGCCGCCGCGCCCGTCCAGGCCCAGCTGCTTCAGCCGCTTCTTGAGGTACTTCCACGCGGCCGCGCCGACTTCGGGCCGGCAGCACTCACCCTTCTGCGGCTCGGCGCAAAGGAAGATGTGGTTGTGGATGCCGGTGCCGCCTGCCTTGGCGAAGGCGTGGCGGGCCTGATCGATCTCTCGGCGAGTCGCGGTCATGCGCGCAGCATCCATCGGTCGACCTGCTTGGTAAAGGACGGTGGGATCGCGACCGGGCCGTCGGGACCGACGGTCACCATCACCGTGCGTGAGAAGGCGATGACGCGGCCGTTCTGCATGACCAGCTTCACGACTTCGTGGCTGGTGCGTCCCACGTGGGAAACGGCGAGGTGGAAGTCGACCGGATCAGGGTAGGCGCCTTCGCCCAGGTACTCGATCGTCACGCTTGCCACCATGGTGGTCACCCCAGCCGGCAGCGCCTGCCGGTAGCCGCTGGCACGGTGGAGGCGCACGTGCGATTCCTCCAGCATCGAGGCCATGGCGACGTTGTTGATGTGCAGGTTGACGTCGAGGTCACCGAAGCGCGGCTCGATGCGGCAGGTGAAGGGATAGCGTGCCGGGTCGAGCAGCGCGGGATCGGGTTTGGCCATTGCCACGCAAGTAGGAAGCGGCGCTCCCTACGTCCAGCGTCAGAGCTTCTTGCCGACGATCCGCGCGATCTCCGCCGCGACCAGCCGCTCCACCAGAGAGGGCAGGTGCTTGTCGAGCCACTCGGAAAGGGCCGGGCGCAGCATTTCGCGCACCAGGCCCTCCAGCGAGGTCTCGCCCGAACGGACGATCTGCGGCGCGGCGCCCGGTCCCGAGATCGCCGCCAGAGCCGCCAGCGAGTCGCGCATCGCGGCGCGGGTGCCCTCCGTCAGCAGCGGCGAGATCTCGTCCGGCCCGGCATGGTCGATCGCCACCGAATCGCTCTCGGCAAGTTCGAGCACGTCGTCGGCCGGATCGGGTCCGGGGTGGGCCTGGGCGTGGGCCTGAACGTGGGCTTGGGCGTGGGATTCCGCAGGAGCGCTTGTCACCGGCTCGCGGCGCACGGCTTCGTATGCCGTGCCGACGCGGGTGTCGCGTGCGATCACTTGCTTGATCGAGGCCAGGATCTCCTCGACGCTGGGTTCACCGTTCTGCTTCATGGCCTTGTCGCCCCAATTGCCCCTGCCGGTCGTGCTGCCCCTGTCGGCGAGGCCGTGACCCCGGTCCCGGCATCGCCCGGCTGGATCGCGGGTTCCGGTACGTCCGCCTGCGGAATGTCCGCACCTTGCACCGGCGTGTCAACGGTGCGCGTCGATTTGGGGTTCGGTGCCGGATCGTCGTCGAAGTCGAAGAACTTGCCTTTCACCCGGTCGTAGTTGACTTGCGGGTCGTAGAGCGTGCCGCCTTCCAGGTTGAGGTCACGCGCTTCGGCCCGCCCCATCGCCGCCAGCAGGCTGAACCCGGCGACATAGGCGTTGCGGCGGGCGATCACGAGCTGGACTTGCGCCCGCAGCCGCTCCTGCTCGGCATCGAGGATGTCGAGGATGGTGCGGTTGCCGACGCTGTTCTCGGCCTGGACGCCTTCGAGGCTGAGCGCGGCCGCATCGACTGCGGTCTGGTTCAGCGCGATCAGTTCGTTGGCGGCGATGTACGATTGCCACGCCGAGCGCACTTGCGCGATCACGCCGCGCTCGGTGGCGATCTCGGTTTCCATCGTAGCGGAGGCGTTGGCTTGCGCCTGGCGGCGCTGGGCCGCGGGTCGTCCGCCCTGGAAGACGGGGATCGAGAGCTGCGCACCGACTTGAGCCTGACGATCGGTCTGCGAGACGCCGGCGACGCCGCTTGCCAGGGTGTCCAGGTAGTTGCTGTAAGTCCCGGTGCCGAACAGGCTGACGGTCGGGAGACGGCTGGCGCCGGCAACGTCGATGTCGCGCTCGGCCGCCTTCACGCGTTCGCGCGCGCCGACAAGGTCGGGATTGTTGTCGAGCGCGTAAGCGACCGCATCCTCCGCGCTGGCGGGCAAGTTGGGCAGCGGTGGCGGCGGCTGGAGATCGACGGGCGGCTTGCCGACGAGCTGTATGTAGCGCTCGCGTGCGTTGGCGAGATTGGCTTCGGACGTCCGCAAGTCGCCACGCGCCAAGGCCAGCCGCGATTCGCTCTGCGCCACGTCGGTGCGGGTCAGGTCGCCGATCTGGAAACGATCGCTGGTCGCCTGCAGATTGGTGCCCAGCGCCGCGACGTTGCTGCGGTTCAGGCCGACGATCGCCTGGTTCTGGATCACGTCCATGTAGGCGGCGACGACATCGTTGAAGAGCGACGATTCGGTTCCGCGCAAGTCGGCCTGCCCGGCGGTGACGCGAAGCTTCGCCGCCTTGATCTGGTTCTTCACGGCGCCGCCGGAATAGATCGGTACGCCCAGCTGCGCCTGCGCCTGCACAACCCTGACAGGCGCGGTGAACGCGTTGACCGGGCGCTGCACGAATTCGGTGTAAGTGCCCGTCACATCGGCATTGGGCCGCCCGGCCGCCTTGGCGATCGGCACGTTCTCGTCGTTCGCCCGCTGCTGCGCGCGCGAGGATTCGAGCGTCGGGTTGCTTTGATAAGCCTGGACCAGTGCCTCGGTCAGAGTATCGGCTTGTGCCGCATCGACGCTCGCCCCCGCGAGTGCCAGTGCCAGAAGTCCCACCCCCGTCCGGAGCCCGGTGCGCCTTGCGAACCGGGCCACCGTCAGAACGTCCAGCGTTTGGGCGCGGCGAACTCCGGCAGGATCGGGATGCCGATCTCCGCCAGGGGAAGCAGCGTGATCGTACCGGCCGACTTGCGCCCGGTGGCGATGCGGGTGACGCCGCGCAGGACCTGACCGGTTACGACGCGGCCATCGTCCGCCAGGCGATCGGCCAGCCGCTCGGGCACGACCTCGACCGCGCCGTCGATCGCCAGCAGCGTGTAATCGCCCGTGCCGCTTTCGTTCGCCTCGGCCGGCGCGATCACGTCGAGCGAGCCGACCAGCGGGCGCAGCAATGCGGCGAAGTAGCCCTGCGCGTCGCCGACCAGCAACGCCTTATCGCTCTTGGTCGGACGGCCTTCCGCCAGCAGGCGGCCATGGAACAGCGGGGCTGCCAGCATGCGGCCGTCGCCCAGCGGAATCGCGCGATCGATGTAGGCGGCTTCGCGCATGGTGGCGGGCACGAAGTCCTCGCGCGGGAGCGATCCCATCGGGTCCAGGATCCATGGCTCGTTGATGCCGCTGGTGCGCAGCTGGCTGTCGATCATGGCCCGGCGCGCCGCTTCGCTCGACCGTTCCTCGGTAACCGTCATTGGGGTAACCGTCATTGGCTTCAAAGTTCCCTCACCGTCCGCGGTTGGCCGCGGGCATGCATGCGGCGCCTTCTAAGTCATGGTCCACGCGTGGCCAAGCGCTTTGACGGAACGCCCGTCGCACGCCTATGGAATCGCGCAAGAGCGTATCAGGAGTGCAACGATCATGGCCGAAATGGTCACCATCCGCGAACAGGACCTAATCGAGAGCGTGGCCGACGCGCTCCAGTACATCAGCTACTTCCACCCGATGGACTACATCCGCGCGCTCGCCGCCGCCTATGAGCGCGAGGAGAACCCCGCCGCCAAGGACGCGATGGCGCAGGTGCTGGCGAACTCCAAGATGTGCGCGCAGGGCCACCGGCCGATCTGCCAGGACACCGGCATCGTCAACGTGTTCCTGAAGTGGGGCCAGAACTGCCGGCTGGAGAGCGACAAGTCGCTCCAGGAGGTCGTCGACGAGGGTGTGCGCCGGGCCTACAATCACCCCGAGAACAAGCTGCGCGCCTCGATCGTGGCCGACCCGGCCTTCACCCGCCGCAACACCAAGGACAACACCCCTTGCGTGCTGAACGTCGAGTTCGTGCCGGGTGACAAGGTCCACGTCGACGTCGCGGCCAAGGGCGGCGGCAGCGAGAACAAGTCCAAGTTCAAGATGATGAACCCCAGCGATTCGATCGTCGACTGGGTGCTGGAGATGATCCCGCAGATGGGCGCCGGCTGGTGCCCGCCCGGCCAGATCGGCATCGGCATCGGCGGCACTGCGGAAAAGGCGGTGCTGCTGGCCAAGGAGTCGCTCATGGAAGAGATCGACATCCACGAGATCAAGGAACGCGGGCCCAAGACCGACACCGAGGCGCTGCGACTGGAGATCTTCGAGAAGGTCAACGCGCTGGGCATCGGCGCGCAGGGTCTGGGCGGCCTCACCACCGTGCTCGACGTGAAGATCAAGGAGTGGCCGTGCCACGCCGCTGGCAAGCCGGTGGCGATGATCCCCAACTGTTCGGCGACGCGACACGCGCACTTCACGCTCGACGGCTCGGGTCCGAGCTTCCTGGAGACGCCCAAGCTAGACGAGTGGCCCGACGTCACCTGGGCTCCCGACAAGGAAGCCAAGCGCGTCGATCTCGACACGCTGACGCACGAGGAAGTGCAGAGTTGGAAGCACGGCGATCGCTTGCTGCTGAACGGCACCATGCTGACCGGCCGCGACGCGGCGCACAAGCGCATCCAGGACATGCTGGCGAAGGGCGAGGAGCTGCCGGTCGATTTCCGCGGCCGTGCGATCTACTACGTCGGCCCGGTCGATCCGGTGGTCGGCGAAGTGGTCGGCCCCGCCGGCCCGACGACCGCGACGCGCATGGACAAGTTCACCGACATGATGCTCGACCTCGGGCTGCTGGCGATGATCGGCAAGGCCGAGCGCGGGCAGGGCGCGACCCAAGTCATCGCCAAGCACAAAGTCGCCTACCTCATGGCGGTCGGCGGTGCGGCCTACCTGGTCGCTCGCGCGATCCGCGAGGCGCGCGTGGTCGGGTTCGAGGACCTGGGCATGGAGGCGATTTACGAGTTTACGGTCACCGACATGCCGGTGACGGTGGCGGTCGATTCGCAGGGCAACAACGTCCACCAGCTTGCACCGCTCGTGTGGAAGGAGCGCATCGCGCGCGAGGCGGAGACGGTTTGAGGCATCGCCCAAGAACCCTCGTCATCCCCGCGCAGGCGGGGATCCATCTCCTGATATGGCGTAAACCGAACCACCTGGAGATGGATTCCCGCTTTCGCGGGAATGACGAAGGTAGGGCGGAGCGTCGGGGAGGATAGTTACGTGCCCGGCTCGACCAACCGCAGACGCGCGTCGACCGGCGACATGGCCAGCAGCAGGCCGACCGGGCTATCACGTCTGACGATGATCGATCTCACCCAGCCGCGGGTGCCGGCACGTCTGGTGCTGGCCTCGCTCGGTGCGCTTTGGGCCTGCTATTTCCTGGTAGCCACCCTGCGCGGCATCTTCCTCGGCCTCGATTTCGTCTGGCCGATCGTCTCGCGCCGGCTGACCATCTGCATCATCTCGATGCTGGTCATGGCCGCCCTGTGGCCGGTGCTGCAGCTGTTCGACCGCAAGTCGTTCGGGACGCGGCTGGCCGTGGTGGTGATCGGCGCGCTGCCGGTCAGCCTGGCGCTCAGCTTCATCAACGAGGCGATCTTCTCCGACATCCAGATCATCATCGACAAGGAGGATGCGCAGAGGAACGTGAAGGTCTCGCGCGACGCGGCCGGCAACATCCTGGTCGACCTGCCGCCGCCTGCGCCCCCAGCGCCTCCTGCTCCTCCGGCACCGGGCGCCACGACCACGCCAGTGCCGCCGGCCGTCCCGATCGTCACGCGTGACGAGGGCAAGCGCACGATCACCATCAACACCGGCAAGACGCGCGAGGGAGCCGACGCGAAGCACGAACGCTGGGGCATGATCGCCGATACCGCGTTCGGCCGGTACTTCCTGGTGCTCGCCTGGGCCGCCTTCTACTTCGCGCTCGCCAAGGCCGAGGAGGCGCGCGCGGCCGAGCGGCGCGAGGGCGAGTACCGCCGCGCCGCCGAACAGGCGGAGCTGCGATCGCTGCGCTACCAGATCAATCCGCACTTCCTGTTCAACACGCTCAACTCGTTGTCCGCGCTGGTCATGACCGGGCGGCATGACGACGCCGAACAGATGATCCAGACATTGTCGACGTTCTATCGGCACACTCTGTCCGGCGATCCGACCAACGACCTGGCGCTGACGGACGAGATCGAACTGCAGAAGCTTTACCTCGCGATCGAGGCCGTACGCTTTCCGGATCGGCTGAGAACCGAAATTGTTGTTGACGCCGATGTCGCCGACGCCATGGTGCCCGGCATGATCCTGCAGCCGCTTGTCGAGAACTCGGTCAAGTACGCCGTCGCCGCGACGCAGGCACAAGTCACCATTACCATCGCCGCCCGGGCCGAAGGCAGCGACCTGGTCGTCACCGTCAGCGACGACGGACCGGGGACCTCGCAACCGGGCACGCCGGGATGCGGAATCGGCCTGGCCAACGTGCGTCATCGCCTGCGCGCCCGCTTTGGCGAGAATGCCCGGGTGGAGTTCGGAAAACCCTCTGCAGGCGGCTTCCGCACGGTCGTGCGCATGCCGCTGGAGCATCGGCATGACTGATCCGGCCCCCGCGCCGGCGCTGCGCACCCTGATCGTCGACGACGAGCCGCTGGCGGTCGAGCGGCTGCAGGTGATCTGCGCGCGGCTGGATGGCGTGCAAGTCGTCGGCACTGCGGGCGATGGGCAGGCCGGCCTGCGCCTGATCGAGGCGCTGAGCCCCGACCTCGTCCTGCTCGACATGACAATGCCGCTTACCGACGGGCTGACGGTGGCGCGCAAGCTGGGCACGCAGGACAATCCGCCGGCCGTGATCTTCGTCACCGCTCACGACGAGTTCGCGGTCGAGGCCTTCGATCTCGAGGCGATCGACTATGTGTTGAAGCCCGTCTCGCCCGACCGCCTGCAGCGCGCGATCCAGCGCGTCGGCTCGCGCCGCGGCAAGGTCAAGGACCGGCCCGCGCAGGAGAGCCAGTGGCTCACCGAGTTCTGGGTGCCGCACCGCTCCGAGCTGGTGCGCATCGGCGCCACCTATGTGGAGCGCATCGATGCCGAGCGCGACTATGTGCGGCTGCACGTCAGCGCCCAGGCCGGGGGCGGGCAGAACTTCCTGCTGCTGCAGACGATCACCAGCCTGGAGGAGCGGCTCGACCCCGAGCAGTTCATACGCATCCACCGCAGCTGCATCCTGCGGCGCGACCGCATCACCGGCTTGCGGCACGAAGGCCTGGGCGTCTGGTCGGTGGAGACGGCGGATGGCCAGGTGCTGCGGATCGGCCGGACGTATCTTCCCAACGTCAAGAAGATGGCCGGGCGTTAAATCAGGATGACGTGAGATCGAGGCAGCAGAAGGTCTTTCTCGTCCCCTCTATCTTCGTCGCTTCTATCTTCATCATTCCCGCGAAGGCGGGAATCCATCCCCAGGTGGTTCCTTTGATGCGAGCCTCAGGAGATGGATCCCCGCGTTCGCGAGGATGACGATCCGCCAAGTGCATCGTCCGTCCACTCTGATTTCAAACAAGAAAATGGCGGACCCTTGCGAGCCCGCCAGTCTGTATCCGGTTTCTGTTCTAAGGGACGTCGTGGGTCGGAGGCGCGTGGTCCCCGACGGTAACGTGAGCTCAGCCGCCGACCTGGGCTTCGCCGATGAGGGTGGCGAGCGTCGCTTGCGAGCGGCTCTTGGCGTCCTTGTAGCAGGCCTTGGCGGAGGGCGGGACAAGGCGCGATCCGGTGGTCGTGTCATCCAGGCCGCACGCAGCCTTGGCAGCGGCGTCCATGCGGCGTGCGAGGGTCTTCTGATCCTTGGCGCTCGAGAGATCGAGATCCTTGTAGGTCACCGTGACGTCGTTGGCGAAAGCGGGAGCCGCGATGCCCAGGGCGGCTGCGGCGATGGCGGCGGCAACGGGGGCGATCTTGATCATGGGTCTGGTCCTCTGCTGATCGAGCCGGACGATGCGGTTGGCGGCTCGTTGGAACCGTTCTGGCGCCCGCGTCGGTCCGGCGCACGTCCTGCTCGACGATCGTGTGGCGACGCTCGACGGGATGCATGGGCGGCGACGAGCGACTTGGCGGATCGACGAACGGCATGGGCAAGCTCAAAGGCCGATCCGCTGGCGAAGCGCACAACGAAAAAGGCGGGCCGCCTGGGCCCGCCTGGGTATTGTCGGCTCGTTCGGAGGGCTTAGCCGCCGAGGCGGGTGTTCTCCACGATCGAGGCCATCTCGGTCTTCGCCTTGATTCGGGCCGTGCGGTAGCAGGTCATGGACGAGTGGCTGGGAAGCCGGCCGTTGGCTTCGAACTCGCAAGCCTTGCGGGCGGCGCGGTCGATGCGGCGGGCGAAGTCCCGCTGGCCCTTCTCGCTGGCGAGATCGAGGTCGGCATAGGACACGACGACGTCCCTGGCGAGGACCGGCGCGGCAGTGGCGGCGGTGGCGAGAGCGGCGGCAGCGGCGAACAGTGCGGTCTTGATCATCGGTAATCTCCCTTGCGGTGGAGCCGGCTGCGAAGGGGCGGTGAGCGGCTCGATGAGTGTGTTGTGCCCAAGGGCGCCCCGGCATGCATCGCGTGCTCGACTGCCGCGCGGCAGCGGTCGACGAGCGATGAGCGGGGCGGACGAGCGGCTTTCCCGCGCCGACGAAATGCATGGGGAGCGTGCCCACCATGATTCGCAGCGCTGCCGCTGGCCAGCGCCGGCCTGAGGCACTACATCGGTTGCGCAGATGGCCATCGTGATCGTCTTCCTACTCGGCATCGCCAACTTCGCCGCGCATCGCGCGGTGCTCGAAAGCGGGCACCCGCTGGTCGACCTCGTACCGCGGCCTTTCCAGCTGCTGGGCGGCCGCATGAGCCTGATCGTGGAGTTCGCGCTGCTGCTCGGCGCGCTGTGGATGGTGTCGGTCGGCTCGACCGGATGGGCGACTGCATACTTGGGCTACAGCGCGATGAACGGGCTGGCCGCGTGGCTTATTCTCTCGGGCAAGGCGTGATGGGGAACTTGCATGCCCGCTCCCGGTTTGCAGCGGCATGACCGACCCCAGCGCACCCGCCGCAAGCCCCGACGCAGGCTCCCAAGCCGCAAAGGTCTGGCTGGTCCACAACAAGTCCAGCGGCAGCAACGACGACGATGCCCTCGCAGCGTTACGGGACGCATTCGGGACGGCCGGGATCAGCCTCGTCGGCGACACCTGCTTCCCACGTGACGATGCTCCCGGCCCGGGCGATCTCGACTCGGCGGGCGCCGACACCATCGCCATCTTTGCCGGCGACGGGACGATCAGCTCGGTGGTCGCGGGTCTCGACGGCTGGCAGGGCGCGGTCCTGCCGCTCCCTGGCGGCACGATGAACATGCTCGCCCGCCGCCTCCACGGCGATGCCACCGCGCCCGAGATCGTCGCCCGCTTCCGGGGCGGTCTGGTTCAGCGCGTCCGGCCCACGGTCTTGCAATCGCGTCATGCGATCGGCCTGACGGGCGCTCTGGCCGGCCCCGGCACCGCCTGGGCCGACGTGCGCGAGGCGATGCGCGAGCCGAACCTGAAGGACCTGGTCAGCACCGCGAGCGAGGCGATCTCCTCGTCCACCGGCGGGGCCAAGGTCCTGTGCCTGGATGTCGATTGCGGGCGGGAGGAAGGCTACACCGCCATCACGCTCACTCCGCGCGACGATGGAATCGAGGGCGCGGGCTATTACACGGCATCGCTGGCGGACTATGCGCGCCAGGGTGTCGCCCTGCTGCAACGTGACTTCCGTAATGGTCCCAACGAGCCGCTAGGCCGACACACCAAGATGCGTCTCGCCAGTTCCGACAAGGAGCCGATGGGCCTGCTGATCGATGGTGAATCGTACGAGGGCGGCGTGGAAGAGGAGTTCGAATTGGGAACCAGCCGTGTCGACTTCTGGGCCACGGCCGATGCACGGTAAGGCGGGCGATATGCGCCAGGCGGCGAAGGCGGGTCCGATCAAGCTGTTCCACATCTCGGACATTCACTTCGGCCTCGAAGATCCGGCAGCGCTCGCCTGGGTAGAGGACTGCATCGGCTCCGAGCGGCCGGACGCCGTGGCGATCACCGGCGACCTCACCATGCGCGCGCGGCACAAGGAGTTCATCGCCGCGTGCAAGTGGATCAGTTCGCTCGACGTGCCGGTGACGGTGGAGATCGGCAATCACGACATGCCGTACTTCAACCCGATCGAGCGCTTCCTCGATCCCTACAAGCGCTTCCGCGGCATCGAAGCGGTGCTGGAGCGCGAGCTGGACCTGGGCGGCCTCGCCATCGTGCCGTTGAAGACCACGGCGCGCGCGCAGTGGCGCACCAACTGGTCGCGCGGCTGGATTACCCGGCCTGCGCTCAAGAAGACGCTGGCGATGATCGATGCCTTGCCGGAGGGCACCCCGGTGCTGGTCACCGCGCATCATCCGCTGGTGGAGGTCAACTCACGCGGCAACGTGCTGACCAAGCGCGGCTCTCGGGCGCTGGAGGAACTGGCCAGGCGCAAGGTGCTGGGCGTGTTGACGGGCCACGTGCACGATCCGTTCGACCTGATCGAGCAGACCCCGTCGGGGCCGGTGCGCATGATCGGCGCGGGCACCTTGTCCAAGCGGGTGCGCTCGACGCCGTGCAGCTTCAACCAGATCACCATCGACGGCACCAAGGTCGTCGTCGAGGCGCGCAACCTGGAAAAGGTCGCGACGCCCGACATGCAGATCGACGACGTGCCCAAGGACGCCCTGCCGCCGCGCAGCCCGGAGGAGCCGGTATCGCCGGTCGCCGCGGTGCCGCCGGTCGATCCGCCGGTGCATTGACGTAGAGGGTCAGCGTCGACCCGGGCTCGACCCGGGTCCGGTTCCGCCATGTCGCGAGTTCGCTTGGCGCGCTTCTGAGAGCTCTCGAGTTGCCGAAACCGGACCCGGGTCAAGCCCGGGTCGACGCCTGACGCCAAGTCAAAGTCGCCCGATGCGCAGGAACCGTTCCTCTCGCCGCTCGGTCAGCTCATCCGCAGATAGCCCAGTCAGCCCATCCAGTTCCTCCCCGATCGCGCTGCTCAGCGCCGCTGCTGCCGCGCCAGCATCGCGGTGGGCACCGCCGAGTGGTTCGGGCACGATCCGGTCGATCACGCGCAAGGCCAGCAGGTCCTGCGCCGTCACCTTCATCGCCTCGGCCGCATCCGCCGCCTTTTCCGGCGTACGCCACAGGATCGAGGATGCGCCCTCGGGCGAGATCACCGAGTAGACCGCATGCTCCAGCATCAGCACCCGCTCGGCGCTGGCGATCGCCACCGCGCCGCCCGAGCCGCCTTCGCCGACGATCGCCGCGACCATCGGCACCGGCAGCGACAGGCACGCCTCGGTCGCCCGCGCGATGGCTTCGGACTGGCCACGCTCTTCCGCCTCGACGCCGGGAAAGGCGCCGGCCGTGTCGACCAGCGTCACCACCGGCAGGCCGAACTTGCCCGCCATCTCCATCAGCCGGATGGCCTTGCGGTAGCCTTCGGGCTTGCCCATGCCGAAGTTGTGCTTGAGGCGACTCGCGGTGTCGTTGCCCTTCTCATGCCCGATCAGCATGACCTTGCGCCCGTTCAGCCGCGCCGGTCCGCCCAGGATCGCCTCGTCCTCGCCGAAGCGGCGATCGCCGGCTAGCGGGATAAAGTCGGTAAACATGAGGCGCACGTAATCGAGGAAATGCGGCCGCTGCGGATGGCGCGCGACTTGCGTCTTCTGCCAGGGGGACAGCTTGCCGTACGTACCCTTGAGCAGGGCGGCGCTCTTCTTCTCGAGCTTGTCGATCTCGGCGGCGAGGTCGAGTTGGCCGGATTCGGCCGTCGTGCGCAGTTCGGCGATACGGGCTTCGAGCTCGGCGATGGGCTTTTCGAAGTCGAGGAAGCTGATCATGCCGTCGCTCCGGCAAAGGGTTTCACGCGGAGGCGCGGAGACGCGGAGGAAGAAGTAAGAGCAGGGATTGCGCGCGCAGAGTCGCAGAGGCGCAGAGGAGGAAAGAAGAGAGAAGCTTGCGGCAAAGCCGCCTTCTCCTTCGACGTTGCGGCGAGCGTAAGGCCAGATCGGCGCAGGGGCCTGCGGCGCTCAACGCCCTCTCCGCGCCTTTGCGCCTCTGCGCGCGCCAGTTCCTTTTTCTCCGCGTCTCCGCGCCTCCGCGTGAACCCGCTCATGCGGAGCGCTCCGCCAACCACTCTTCGAGCCACTTGATCGTGTAGTCGCCCGAACGGAAGTCGGGCTCGTCCATCAGCGCCTGGTGCAAGGGGATCGAGGTCTTCACCCCGTCGATCACCATCTCCTCCAGCGCGCGCTTGAGGCGCATGATGCAGCCTTCGCGGGTGCGGCCCGAGACGATCAGCTTGGCGATCATCGAATCGTAGTAGGGCGGCACGCGGTAGCCGGCGTACAACCCGCTATCGACGCGCACGTTGAGGCCGCCGGCCGCATGATAGTTCTGCACCAGCCCGGGTGAGGGCGCGAAGGTCCAGGCATCCTCGGCGTTGATGCGGCACTCGATCGAGTGGCCGCGGAACTGGACCTGCTCCTGGGTGAAGGTCAGCGGGTGGCCCTCCGCCACGCGGATCTGTTCGCGCACCAGGTCGATTCCGGTGATCGCCTCGGTCACCGGATGCTCCACCTGAAGGCGGGTGTTCATCTCGATGAAGTAGAACGCGCCCGCTTCCCACAGGAACTCGATCGTGCCGGCACCGCGATAGGCCATGTCGGCCATCGCCTTCGCCACGATTCCGCCCATGCGCTCGCGCTCTTCGGGGGTGATGACGGGGGAGGGAGCCTCCTCCAGCACCTTCTGGTGGCGGCGCTGGAGCGAGCAGTCGCGCTCGCCCAGGTGGATCGCCTCGCCCTTGCCGTCGCCGAAGATCTGGAATTCGATGTGGCGCGGGTTGCCGAGGTACTTTTCCATGTAGACGGTGGCGTCACCGAAGGCGGCCTTCGCCTCGGAGCGGGCCTGGCCCATCTGGCTTTCCAGCTCGTCGGCATGCTGGACCACCTTCATGCCGCGCCCGCCGCCGCCCGAGGCCGCCTTGATCAGCACCGGATAGCCGATCCGTTCGGCCAGCGCCTTGGCCTCGGCCACATCCTCGATCGCGCCGTCCGAGCCGGGGACCAGCGGCAGCCCGAGGGCGCCGGCGGTGCGCTTGGCCTCCACCTTGTCGCCCATGGTGCGGATGTGCTCGGGCTTGGGGCCGACCCAGATCAGCCCGTGCGCCTCGACGATCTCGGCGAACTGCGCGTTCTCGGACAGGAAGCCATAGCCGGGATGGATCGCGTCGGCCTGCGTGATCTCGGCGGCCGAGATGATCGCGGCGACGTTGAGATAGCTGTCCTTGGCGGCCGGCGGCCCGATGCAGACCGCGTGGTCGGCCAGGCGCACGTGCATGGCGTCGGCATCGGCGGTGGAGTGCACCGCCACCGTCTCGATCCCCATCTCGCGCGCGGCGCGGTGGATACGCAGCGCGATCTCGCCGCGATTGGCGATCAGGAGGCGCCTGATGGGCCGGTCGACGCTCGCCATGGTCAGCCGATCACCACCAGTGGCTGGTCGTACTCGACCGGCTGGCCGTTCTCGACCAGGATCGCCTGCACGGTGCCTGACTTGGGCGCGGTGATCTGGTTCATCACCTTCATGGCCTCCACGATCAGCAGCACGTCGCCGGCCTTGACCTGCTGGCCCACGCTGGCGAAGTTCGCCGCGCCGGGTTCGGCGGCGAGGTAGACCGTGCCGACCATCGGCGACTTCACAGCGTCGATCGGGGCTGCAGCTGCGGCTGAAGGGGTATCAATCGGATCGTTGTACGGGACCGGTGCCGGAGCGGCCAAGGGAGCCGGTGCGGCGACGCTCGCCATCACGGGCGCGAGCTGGCGCACGACGCGGATCTTGCGCTCGCCGTCTTCCACTTCGATCTCGGTGAGGCCGGTGGCGGCCAGCAGCTCGGCCAGCTCGCGCACGAGGGCGCTGTCGATGTTCACGCTACGTCCTTTCGGGTCAGATAATCGAGCAGGCGCGCCAGTGTCGCCTTCAACTCGTGGCGGTCGACGACGAGGTCGACCATGCCGTGTTCGCGCAGGTATTCGGCGCGCTGGAAGCCTTCGGGCAGCTTTTCGCGGATCGTGTCGCGGATGACGCGCTGGCCGGCGAAGCCGATCAGCGCGCCGGGCTCGGCGATGTGAACGTCGCCCAGCATGGCATAGCTGGCGGTGACGCCGCCGGTGGTGGGATCGGTCAGCACGACCAAGTAGGGCAGGCCGGCGCGGCTCAGGCGACGCAGCGCGACGGTGGTCTTGGGCATCTGCATGAGGGAAAGGATACCCTCCTGCATGCGCGCGCCGCCGGCCGCGGTGAACATCACGAAGCCGCAGCGCCGTTCGATCGCGCGCTCCACGGCGCGGACGAAAGCCTCGCCCACCGCCATGCCCATCGAGCCGCCCATGAAGGCGAAGTCCTGGACGGCGAGCACCACCGGCTGGCCGTCGATGGCGCCCTCGGCCGCAGTCAGTGCGTCGGGGTAGGGGTTGGCGGCGCGCGCAGCCTTGAGGCGGTCGGAGTACTTCTTGCTGTCGCGGAAGTTCAGCGGGTTTTCGGGCACGCTGGGCGCCGTCAGGATCGCGAAGCCGGGGTCGAGCACCTGGCTGAAGCGCGCCTGCGCGCCGATGCGGCCATGGTACGCGCAGCGCGGGCAGACCGAGAGGTTGTCCTGCCAGGCCTGGGTGAACACCATCTCCTGGCAACCGGGGCACTTCACCCACAGGTTGTCCGGCGTGTCGCGCTTGCCGAGCGAGCCCAGCGAATTGCGTACCTTGGTGATCCAGCTCATGCCTTGCGACGCCATGTTCTTCTGCGCCGTTGGGTCGACGCGGTCGGACCCCATAGGCGTATCGCTGGGGCGATGCAAATCGGCAGAGAACTCAATGCGTAGATCCTCCCCGCAAGGGGGAACCGACGCGATCCCTGCACATGAGCTCGACAAGGCCGACCTCGCGGCGCCGGCCGCGCGGCCGGCGCCGATCCCATTCCTACTTCAGGCAGCCCACGATCGCGGCGATGGCCGTCAGGGTGCCCTCGGGGTTCTTCACCCGCACGACGTCCAGCCCCAGCTGCTGCGCGGGGTAGTCGTTGCCGCCCGGGAAGATCGCGTCGCCGATGAACATCATCGCGTCGAGCGGGATGCCGCTCTCCGCGCTCAGCTTCTTGAGGCCGTACGCCTTGTCGACACCCTCGCGCGTGATGTCGATCGAGGTCGCGCCGCCCATGTTGATCGACAGCCCCGGCAGGCGCTGCTTGAGGTCGGCCTGGATCACCTTGCGCTTGGCGAAGTCGGGATCCCAATGCTCCTTGGCGTCGATCGGCGCCTGCTGGCCAAGCGCGGAGAAGGTAATCTGGCTACCGCGATCCTCGATCCGCTCGCCCCAGGTCTGCTCGGGCACGAAGCCGGTCGCTTCCAGCGAGGCGTCGAAAGCGGTCAGGATCGCCGCCTTCTGCGCCTCGTCGAACAGCTCGGCGTAGATCGTGGTCCAGGCGCCATCCTGATAGCGGTAGAGCTTGGTGCCGGTGGTGGGCATCAGCCACAACTTCGTGCGGTCGGCACGCACGGGCAGGCGGCTGGCGACCTGCTTTTCGAACTGCGGCCAGTCACCGCCGGAGATCACCGCCACATGCGCGACGTCGAGCAGGTCGGCCAGCGCCTCGCCCATGGGCTCCAGCAGGGCCTGCTTGCTCTCGGCCAGAGTGCCGTCAAGGTCGAAGGCGACCAGTTGCTTCATGTCAAAAACCTCCAGCAGATGAAAATGGGCAGAACGAAGTAGGACGGGCACGGCACGCTTGTCGTTCGTGCGTCTCGTAGGCGGCGGTTGTGCGCGGCACAATGTGCGTGTGGCAAGTGACGGCGCCGTGAAGATCGAACACGGAACTGTCATCATCCATGACGGATGCGGGACGGTGTTGCTTGGCGGCTCCGGAACAAGGATAGAGATCGCGAAACCGGCGATACCTTCGCGGGTTCCGTCACACTTATTGCTACGGAGACGTGTCCTGCCCCAGATCGTTACAGTCGCGAGCACGCCGTTCGATGGTCAGGCGCCGGGCACCTCGGGCTTGCGCAAGAAAGTGCGGGTGTTCCAGCAGGCCAACTATGCCGAGAACTTCGTGCAGTCGGCGTTCGATGTGGTCTCGCCCGAGCCCGGCGCGACGCTGGTGGTCGGCGGGGACGGGCGCTTCCACAACCGCACGGTGATCCAGCAGGTCATCCGCATGGCCGCTGCGAACGGCTATGGCCGGGTGCTGGTGGGGCGCGGCGGCATTCTCTCGACGCCCGCCGCCAGCCACGTCATCCGCAAGTACGGGGCCAGTGGCGGGCTGATCCTGTCGGCCAGCCACAATCCCGGCGGTCCGGACGAGGATTTCGGCATCAAGTACAACATCGCCAACGGCGGCCCCGCGCCCGAGAGCGTGACCGGCGCCATGCACGAGCGCACGAAGACGATCGACCGCTGGCTGACGGTCGAGGCCGACGACATCGATCTCGACGCGATCGGCGAGACGCAAGTGGGCGGGATGACCGTCTCCGTGATCGATCCGGTGGCGGACTATGCCGACCTGATGGAGAGCCTGTTCGACTTCGCCGCCATCCGGGCGATGGTCGCGAGCGGCTTCACCATGCGCTTCGATGCGATGGGCGCGGTCACCGGCCCTTATGCGACCGAGATTCTCGAGAACCGCCTCGGCCTGGCTCAGGGCACCGTGGTCAACGGCGTGCCGCTGGAGGATTTCGGCGGCCACCACCCCGATCCCAACCTGATCCACGCCAAGGAGCTGTACGACCTGATGATGGGGCCGGACGCGCCCGACCTGGGCGCAGCCTCGGACGGCGATGGGGATCGCAACCTGATCATCGGGCGCGGGCGGTTCATAACGCCGTCCGACTCTCTGGCGATGCTGGCGGCGAACATCGAACTGGCGCCCGCCTACAAGGGGCGCCTCACCGGCATTGCCCGCTCGATGCCGACCAGCGCCGCGGCGGATCGCGTGGCCGAGGCGCTCGGCATCCCGCTGTTCGAGACGCCGACCGGGTGGAAGTTCTTCGGCAACCTGCTCGATGCCGGCAAGGTCACCATCTGCGGCGAGGAAAGCGCGGGCACCGGTTCCGATCACGTGCGCGAGAAGGACGGGGTCTGGGCGGTGCTGCTCTGGCTCAACATCCTGGCGGCGCGCGGCATCGGCGTCGATGCCATCGCGCGCGAGCACTGGGCTCGGTTCGGCCGCAACTACTACGCGCGTCATGACTATGAGGGCATCGAGACGGCGGGCGCCAACGCCTTGATGGAAGAGCTGAAATCCCGGCTCGCGACGCTGCCGGGCCAGTCGTTCGGCCCCCTGACCGTCGCCACGGCGGACAGCTTCGCCTACACCGATCCCGTAGACGGGTCGGTGAGCGCCAACCAGGGCCTGCGCGTCCTGTTCGAAGACGGCAGCCGCGTGGTGTTCCGCCTATCGGGCACCGGCACCCAGGGCGCCACGTTGCGCGTATACCTGGAAAGCTATGTGAACGCTTCGGGCGATCTCGATGCGGAGACCGGCGCGATGCTGAAGCACCAGATCGACGCCGCCGAGCAGATCGCGGGCATCGCCCGGCACACCGGCCGTAGCGCACCTGACGTGATCACCTGACGTGCAGGCTTGACATCCATAACCATTTGGGTTACATGCCGCAGCACTGGAGCCAGGTGAAAGCTTGGCTTTCGGTACACGGCGGGTGCGGGTGAGCGGTGCATCGCTCGACCAACCCCGCACCATGCGGCCGGCGCCTAGAGACGGGCGCCTGCACCCTCGATGCGACGCACTATCCCGCCTGGATGCGACACACTGCACTTCCAGCCCGGAGC